>JAMLIR010000030.1 GCA_023954045.1 Burkholderiaceae bacterium
CGATCTCGGCCGAGTCTCCGGAATGGTATGCGCGCGGCGCGCGGTTGAGTTCGCCGCTGCAGCCACGGAAATGGGGCACCGCCATCGACCATCCGCGCCGCAACGCGGCATCGGCGAGGGCGCGCGCGTAGTGGCTGCCCGAGTTGCCTTCGAGGCCGTGGAACAGCACCAGCAGCGGAGCGCCCGAAACTGCGGGATCCGCGGCGCCGGCGCGCATCGCCGGCGGCCGGCGCGCGCCGCGGTCCGTGCCGGGCAGCGTCGGGCCGGCGAAATCGACGTCGACGAAGTCGCCGTCGGGCGTCTCCCAGCGTTCGCGGCGCCACGCGATCGACGGGCAGGGCGCGAGCGTCGCCGGCCAGATCGTCTGCAGGTGCGGCCCGGGCAGCCACGGCGGCGGTCGATAGGACGAAGCAGGCATTCGCCGGGCTTGCCCGTCGGGGTCGCGGCTGGCGCGCGCGTGCGCGGCGGTCAGTGCAACACCGTTGCACTGCTCAGGGTCGGCGACTCCTCGCCGCCCGGCCCCGAGTGGTGCAGCAGGATGCGCCACCCGCTGGCGTATTTCACGTAGACGTTGGTCGCGACGCACGCGACCGTTTCGTGCCCGGTCCGCCCGGTGACGACGACCTGCTCGACCAGGTTGTGCACGGCGAGCATCGCCCCCGTATGTGTTCTCACTTCCGAAGGGCGGACGTCGACGCCGCCGTTGGCGAAGATCGCCGCCCAGGACGCACGGATCGCGTCGAGGCCGATCAGCCGCTGGTGGCCCGGATGCACGCACATCACCTCCTCGTCGTCGGCCCACAGCGACATCATCGCTTCCAGGTCGGCGCGCTGCATCGCGTCGTAGAACGCTTCCTCGACGGCATCGGCGGTGGAGAAGATCGGAGCGCGGCGCATCCCAGTGATCCGGTTCGGCAAAACCCCGAGTTTAGGGGCTTCGCAGCTCCGGGGTCAGTGGATCGGTCGGGTTCCCGCAGGCTCGAATCGCATCGCCTTCGACAGGCTTTCGAACACCGTGGTCGGCGCGATGTGGGCGAGGCAGTCCGCGTGCCCGAAGGCGCAGTCGTGGCCGAAGCACGGGCTGCACTGCAGGTGCAGCCACTCGACGTGCGCGCGAGGTGAGAGCGGCGGCGCACGACGCGGATCGGTCGCCCCGAAGACCGCCACCTGCGGGCGGCCGAAGGCGGCGGCCAGGTGCATCATGCCCGAGTCGCCGGAAACGACCCCCGCCGCCTGCGACACCAGGGCCAGCGCCTCGTCGACGCCGGTCTGGCCGACGAGGTTGCGCACCGGCTGCCCCGACAGTGCGGCGATCTCCGTCGCGGTCGCCCGCTCGGCGGCCGAGCCGAGCACGACGATGTCGGCTTCCGGCCACTCGTCGCACAGCAGGCTGGCCAGCGTCGCGAAGTGCCGGGTCGGCCAACGCCGCGCGGTGCCGTGCTCGGCGCCGGGGCACAACAGGATCAGCGGCCCCCCTTCGGCGAGCCCGAACTGGGCACGCACTGCCCGCTCGCGATCGGGGCGCCGCATCAGCCGTGGTGCGGGAACCTTGCCCGGCAGCGGTTCGCCCGGCTCGAAGGCAAGTCGGGCGTAGCGTTCGAGTAGCGGCAGCGCACCCGACGCCGGCGCTTCGTGCGTCCGGTTCAGCAGCAGCCGATGCGCATCGCCGGCGTGACCGATGCGCTCCGGGATTCCGGCGGCCAGCGCCGGCAGCATGGATCCGCTCGACCCAGCCAGCAGGTAGGCGCGCCGGTAGTTGTGCGCCCGCAGCGTCCAGCCGAGTCTCAGGCGGGCGGCCAGCCGCGGCAGGCCTCCGGCTCGCTCGGGCGCCGGGAGCACGCGACCGACTTCCGGCATCGCCGCGAAGACCGGGGCGGTGCGCGAAACGCACAGCGCGTCGATGCGCAACCCCGGATCGCGCTGGCGCAACAGCGCCAGCAGCGGCTGCGCCATGACGGCTTCGCCGATCCAGTTCGGAGCGATCACGAGCGCGTGGGCACTCATGGTGGGGTCCCGGCCGGGCACAATTGGGCTTGTTCGTTCGATCGTACGCCTGACCGCGCCATTGTGGCGGGGGCGCACGCGGCGTGCCTCGACTTTGTTCACGTCCGCGCAATCGACGTTCGCGCTGGGGCCGGGCCGCCCCGGGCCGCCCCGGGCCGCGCCGGTACGGGCGGGGGGCAGAGAATGGGGGGCGGGAGAAGGGGGGAGGGAACGCGGGGGCAGGGAAGCGGGGGCAGGGAAGCGGGCGGGCGGACGCCGCACCCCGGTTCAGTGGGCGCCGCCGGAGACCGCCCCCGGTTTGAGCCGGTAGATCGTGCTGCAGTACGGGCACTGCGCCTGCCCACCGTGCACGACGTCGAGGTAGACCCTCGGATGCGACGACCACAGCGGCATCTTCGGGTTGGGGCAATAGGCCGGCAGGTCGTTGCCGTCGAGTTCGACGACCGCGCGCGCCGGGCTGGCTGGCATGCTCATCGTGCGATCCTCCCCGTCGCGGCGGTCAGACCGGGCTCAGCCACTTCGCGTAGCGGTCGTCGCGGCCACCGACCACGTCGAAGAACAGCGATTGCAGCTTCTCGGTGACCGGTCCGCGGCGGCCTTCGCCGATCGGGCGGTCGTCGAGCTCGCGGATCGGCGTGATCTCGGCGGCGGTTCCGGTGAAGAAGGCTTCGTCGGCGCAGTACATCTCGTCGCGCGTGATGCGCTTCTCGCGCACCTCGATGCCGAGGTCGCGAGCCAGCGTGATGACCGAATCCCGCGTGATCCCGTCGAGGCACGACGCCAGGTCGGGCGTGTAGAGGATGCCGTTGCGCACGATGAAGACGTTCTCGCCGGCGCCTTCCGAGACGTACCCGTCGGTGTCGAGCAGCAGCGCCTCGTCGTAGCCGTGGGCGGTGACCTCCTGGTTCGCGAGGATCGAGTTGATGTAGTAGCCGCTCGCCTTGGCGCGCACCAGCGAGACGTTCACGTGGTGGCGCGAGTACGAGGACGTCTTCACGCGGATGCCCTTGCTGAGGCCTTCCTCGCCCAGGTAGGCCCCCCACGACCACGCTGCAACCGCGACGTGGATGGTGTTGCCGCGGGGCGAGACGCCGAGCTTCTCGGAGCCGATCCAGGCGATCGGCCGCAGGTAGCACGATTCGAGCGCGTTGGCGCGAACGACGTCCTTCTGCGCCTGCACGATCGTCTCGAACGGGTACGGCAGTTGCATCTGGAAGATCTTCGCGGAATTGAACAGCCGCCGGGTGTGCTCGGCGAGCCGGAAGACCGCGGTGCCGCGCGAGGTCTTGTATGCGCGCACGCCCTCGAACACCCCCATGCCGTAATGCAGCGTGTGGGTGAGCACGTGGATCCTGGCGTCGCGCCAGTCGACCATCCTGCCGTCGAACCAGATCTGACCGTCGCGGTCGGCCATCGACATGGAGTTCTCCCGTTCGCGCCCGATGCGCGCCAAACTGCGCATTCTAGCGAACGCGCGCGCCGGCGCTAAACTGTCGCGCCATGCTCGCCACGCTGCGCTTCCAGGTCGGCCTGCTCTCGCTGATGCAGGCGCTGCTGCTGACCAACAACGTCACGCTGATCGCGGTCAATGGCCTGGCGGGACTGCAGCTGGCCGACAACAAGCTGCTGGCGACCCTGCCGGTCACCGGCTACGTGCTCGGCGGCGCGGTCTGGTCGATGCCGGCGGCGGCGTTCATGCGCCGCCTCGGGCGGCGCGCCGGATACACCGTCGGGTCGCTGGTCGCGATGCTCGGCGCCGTGCTCGCCTGGCACGCGATGACGCTGGGCAGCCTCGCGCTGCTGTGCACCGCCACCTTCGTCTGCGGCCTGTACAACGCGTTCGGCGCCAGCCTGCGCTTCGCCGCCGCCGACGTCGCCGATGCGTACCGGCCCGACTTCAAGGCCAGGGCCATCTCGCTGGTGCTCACCGGCGGCATCGCAGGCGGGGTAATCGGACCCGAGATCTCGAAGTGGTCGCGGGAATGGCTGCCGGCGCAATTCGCCGGCACCTACCTGACGCTGGTCGGCTTCGCGTTCGCGTCGCTGTTGCTGGCGCAACTGCTGCGCCTGCCGGCGGCGCCGAAGTCGGACGGCGGCGGCGTCGCGCGGCCGCTGGCCGAGATCCTGCGCCAGCCGACGTGCTGGGTGGCGATCCTGTGCGCAGCGTTGTCGTACGGCGTCATGAACCTGCTGATGGTCGCCACGCCGCTGGCCATGCAGGTGTGCAGCCACCCGTACGCGTCGGCGGCACTGGTGATCGAATGGCACGTGATCGGCATGTTCGCACCGGGTCTGGTCACGGGTTCGCTGATCGGTCGCTTCGGCGTGCTGCCGATCATCGTCGCCGGCTGCGCGCTGATGCTCGGCTGCGTCGCGATCGCGCTGTCGGGGATCGAGCTGATGCACTTCGTCTCCGCGCTGGTGCTGCTCGGCATCGGCTGGAACTTCATGTACACCGGCGCGTCGACGCTGCTGACCAGCGCATACCGGACCGCCGAGAAGAACAAGGTGCAGGGTTTCATGGACCTGTGCGTGTTCACCGTGATGATCACCAGCTCGGCGTCTTCCGGGGCGCTGCTGTTCGTCAACGGCTGGTCGATCCTGAACCTGCTGTCGCTGCCGTTCGTGCTCCTCGTGCTCGGCGCGGTCGCGTGGCTCGCCGCGCGCAGCGGCTGGGCGCTCGGCCGCGTGCCCGCGCGTCCATGACTTCGGAGGCGGTCGCGGGCATCCGGCGCCGCCGGCTCCGCGAAGGCTTCGCCGCGGTGCTTCCGGCGCTGTTCGGCACCGGCGCCTGGGGAGTGATCACCGGCGTCGCGATGATCCAGTCCGGGCTCACGCTGCCGCAGGCGCTGGGCATGTCGCTGCTGGTGTTTTCCGGCACGACGCAGCTGGTGGCGCTGCCGTTGATGGTCGCCGGCGCCTCGCAACTGCTGATCGCGGTCACCGCGATCCTGACCGGCCTGCGGTTCATCGTCTACAGCGCGTCCGTGTCGCGCGACCTGGTCCGGCTGCCGTTGCCGCGCCGCCTGCTGCTCGGCTACCTGATGACCGACACCGGCCTGGGCCTCTACCAGATGCAGCGCGCGCGCGGCGCGCCGCCCCAGCGGGTGGCGATGTACGTCGGCTACAACGTCCCGGTCTGGGCCGCCTGGCACCTCGGGTCGCTGGCCGGGATCCTGCTGGCCAGCGTCATGCCGGCATCGGCCGGCTTCGCCTACCTGGGTGTGCTCGCGGTGCTGGCGATCACGGTGCCGATGATCTCGTCGTGGCCGGCGTTCGGCGCCGCGCTGGTCGCGGCGACCGTGGCGGTCGCGGGCTGGCGATGGCCCTGGCGGCTCGGCATGTTCGCGGCGATCGTCGCCGGCGTGCTGGCGGCGCTGGCGCTCGAGCAGGGGTTCGCGCGCTGGCGCGAGCGGACGGTGCGGAGTCGCTGATGGCGATGTCGGCCACCGGAATCTGGATCACGATCGCCGTGCTGACGCTGGTGATCGTCGCGCTGCGCAACGCGTTCCTGGTCGCGCCGCGCGCCTGGCTGCCGCGCGGCGTCGTCGAGCGCGCGCTGCGTTACGCGCCGCTGGCGGCGCTGGTTGCGCTGGTCGCCCCCGAGGTGCTGTCCTCGCTGACGGGACCGGCCGGGCCGCTCGCGACGTCCGGCGTGCCCGCGCCCCTCGACTCGCCCGCGGTGTTCCAGGCGCTCGGTTCGCTGGCCGCCGATCCGCGGCTGGTCTCGGCGCTGGTGCTGGTCGTCGTCGGGCGGCTGGGCGGCAATCCCTTCGTCGCGCTGGCGAGCGCCGTCGGCGTCTTCTGGTGGCTGGGCTGAGCGGTCCCGCGCGGCGCGACGCTCAGCGCGGCCCGAGCACCGACTCCCAGAGCCCGATCACCGCCTCGCGTTCCGCGGCGACGACGTCCGGCTCGACCCGCGCATAGGCGGCGTCGTCGAGCTTGAGCTGGTGCTGCAGCTTGCGATAGCGCCGGTAGGCGTCGGCGCAGCGCGTGGCCAGCGACGCGTCGATCAGCCCACAGGCGGCCGCGCGACCGAGCAGGGCGATGTTGCCGGCGTTGTCGAGCAGCGTCGGATGGTCGCAGGAGTGCCCGAGCACCAGGAACTGCACCAGGAACTCGATGTCGACCATTCCGCCGCGGTCGTGCTTCAGGTCGAACAGCGCGCTGCGGTTCGGATGCCCCTCGTGCATCCTGCGCCGCATCGCCATCACCTCGTCGCGAAGCCCGGGCAGCTCGCGGCGCTGCGACAGCGCCTCCCGGCGGATCGCCTCGAAGCGCTCGCCGATCGCGCGGTCGCCGGCCGAGAAGCGCGCGCGCGTCAGCGCCTGGTGCTCCCAGACCCACGCCGACTCGCGCTGGTAGGCCTCGAACGCCGAGAGCCGCGACACCAGCAGCCCGGCGGCGCCGTTGGGCCGCAGGCGCAGGTCGATCTCGAACAGCAGCCCGGCGGCGGTGCGCGCCGACAGCCAGCCCGACAGGCGCTGCGCGAGCTGCGCGTAAGCCTCGGGCGCGCGCTCGTCGTCGTCGTCGTAGAGGAACACCAGATCGAGGTCCGAGGTGTAGCCGAGCTCCTTGCCGCCGAGGCGGCCGTAGGCGACGGCGGCGAAGCGCGGCGCGTCGCGAAAGCGCAGCCTGAGCGTCGCCCAGACCAGGTCGATCGCCAGGTCGAGCACGCGGTCGGCGAGCTCGCTCAGGTGATCGGAGACGCGCTCGACGCTCAGCCGCCCGGCCAGGTCCTGCGCCATCAGCCGGAAGACCTGCGCGTGATGCGCCTCGCGCACGATGTCCATCTGGCGCTCGACGTCGGGCTCGCCGTCGTGCCGCGCGGCGTCGACGCGCTCGCGCAGCTGTCGGGCCCAGGCCTCGTAGTCGGTGGGATCGAGGAGCTGGCCGTCGAGCAGCTCGTCGAGCACTACCGGGTGCTGCATCAGGTAGTCGGCCGGCCACTTCGCCCAGTCGAGGATGCGCAGCACGCGGCCGAACGCCTCCGGGTACTTGCCGAGCAGCGCGACGTAGGCCGGGCGCCGGCAGACCGTGTCGAGCAGGTCGACGAGCCGCACCAGGCCCGCGTTGCCGGTTCGCTTCTGGACCGCGGTCGCGAGGAGCCGCTCGATCGCGGCACGCGTCTCGGGGCGCGCCGCGCCGTATCGCGGGCCCGAGCGGAACGCGTCGAACCGGCGCCGCACCTCGGCGTCGAGTTCGCCTTCGCCTGCCTCGCCGGCCTGCGCGTCGGCATCGCCCGGCTCTTCGGGCGCCAGCAGCCGGTCGAAGATGCGCGCGACCTGCTCGGTGGCCGAGGCGATCTCGCGATCGAATCCTGAGCGCGGCATCCGCAGCATCGCGGCGATCTGCTCGCGATCGCCGTCTTCGTTGGGCAGCCGGTGCGTCTGCGCGTCCTCCCGATACTGGAGCGCGTGCTCGGTGCGGCGCAGCAGCCGGTACGCGCCCGCCAGCGCCTCGGACTCGTCGGCGGGCAGCAGGCCGCGATCGACCAGCGTGGCCAGCGTTTCGAGCGTGCTGCGGCTGCGCAGCGCCGGGTCGCGCCCGCCGCGGACGACCTGGAACAGCTGCGCGGTGAACTCGATCTCGCGGATGCCGCCGCGGCCGAGCTTGACGTCGATCGCGCCGGGGTCGCGCGCGGCGCGGCGCGCCACCTCGCCGCGGATCTTCGCGTGCAGGTCGCGCAGCGCGGCGAACGCCTCGTAGTCCATGTAGCGCCGGAACACGAACGGCGCGACGATCCGCTCGAGCGACGACTCGTCGTCGCGCCGCGCCGCTTCGCCGGCGAGCCCCGAGTCGGCGAGCACCCGGCCCTTGAGCCAGGCGAAGCGTTCCCATTCGCGGCCCTGCCCGTAGAAGTACTGCTCGAGCATCCCGTGCGAGACGACCAGCGGTCCCGAGTCGCCGTTCGGGCGCAGCCGCGTGTCCACGCGGAATACGAATCCGTCCGCGGTGTACTCGGCGAGCAGCTCGATCGTGCGGCGCGCGAGCCGGTGCATCCACTCGCTGCTCGCGATCCGCCCGGCGCCGTCGACGCCCTCCGATTCGCCGTCCTCGCGATGGACGAACACCAGGTCGAGGTCGGACGACACGTTGAGCTCGTCGCCGCCCGCCTTGCCCATCCCGACCGCCAGCAGGTCCTGGGCGCGCCCCTGCCGGTCGAGCGGCCGGCCGTGGCGCGCGGCCAGCTCGCCGGCGGCGCAGCGCAATGCGCTGCCGGTCGCGAACGCCGCGAACCGGGTCATCGTCGTGCAGACCTCCTCCAGCGAGGCCGCGCCGCCGAGGTCGCGCTCGATCAGCGTCAGCATCAGCCAGGTGCGCGTGCGCCGTAGCGTGGCGCCGGTGTCGCCGGGGACCGCCACTGCGGCGGCAAGCGCCTCGAGGGCAGCGGCGTCGAGGGGCTGCCGCGCCAGCGCGGCGAGGCGCGTTCGCGCAGCCTCTTCGCCGATCGCGGCCGACAGTGACTGCAGCGACCGGCGGAAGTAGCCGGAATGCCGCTCGCCGAGGAACTCCATGGTGGGTTGTCCGAAAGGTTATCCTTGCCGGGGATTGTCGCTCATGTCCTCGCAGCTTCCTCCGAGCCCCGCCGCATCCACCGCCGAACCCGCCCCCGCCGCCGTCCGCGGCGTCGTGGGCGGCGGCCGCCCGAACCCATGGCGCCGTCGTTCGGTCGCCGCACTGCGCGGCGCTGCCTGGGTCGCCGCGGCGTCGGCCGTGGTGCTCGGGCTTTCCTGGCTCGCGATCCGCTATTACGTCTGGCCGAACCTGGACCGATGGCGGCCGACGATCGAAGCGCACATCGCCGACGCCGTCGGCCGGCCGGTGAAGCTCGGCGAGTTGTCGACCGGCTTCGACGGACTGCGGCCCAGGCTCGTCGTGCGCGACGTCGCCATCGACGACGACGCGGGGCGCGAAGCGTTCTCCGCCGGCGAGATCCGGGCGGTGCTGTCGCTGCGCTCGCTGCTGGCCGGCCGCCCGGCGCTGGTGCTGCTCGAGATCGATGCCGCGTCGCTGCGTGTCGAGCGGATCGCCGCGCACCGGTTGCGCGTGGCGGGCAACGACGTCGACCTCGACGCGGTTTCGGGCGGCGGCGCGCTCGACCGCCTGTTCGCGCAGCGCCGCATCGTGCTGCGGCACGCGCGGATCGACTGGGAGGACCGCGTCGTCGGCGAGTCGGCGACGCTGCGCGACATCGACGTCGAGCTGGGTTCGGTCGGCGCTCGTCACCGGGCGTCGCTGCGCGCGCCGGAGCTGCTCGACGTCGGCAGCCAGATCGACGTCGCGGTCGAATTCCGTCGGCCGTTGCTCGCCCGGGTCGGCGACTGGCACCGCTGGCGCGGCGAGGCCTACGTCGGCGCAGCCCGCATCGACCTCGCCGCGCTCGCGCGACGCTGGCGCGAGTGGGGGGGCGCGGATCCGGGCGTCGCGGTCGCCGCCGGGCGCGCGCGGGTCCGCGGGTGGTCGCGCTTCGAGCGCGGTGCGCTCGTCGACGCGCTGGTGAAGATCGCGGCCGACGACGTCTCGGCCAGCGTCGACGGCCGCCCGCTGCCGCTGCGCACCGTCGCCGCCGAGGCCCGGGCGCGTCGGCAGGCGGACGGAAGCACGCTGGTCGCGCTACCGGTGCTGAGCCTGGCCGACGAGCAGGGCTGGTCGTTGTCGGCCTCCGGCGGGGATTCGCGGTTCGTGCTGTCGGAGGACGGCCGGCCGGTCGCGGCGCGGCTCGCGCTCGCGCGCTTCGACGCGTCGGGCCTGCCCGGCCTGCTCGGACGGTTGCCGGTCCCCGAGAGCCTGCGCGACGGGCTTGCCGCGCTGCGGATCGCGGGCGTCGTCGATCGACTCGCCGTCGACTGGTCGGCCGACCCGGTGGCCGACGGCGCCGGGGTGGTGCCGTCGCGCTTCGGCGTCGATCTCGCCTTCGAGCGGCTGAGCTTTCACCGGGTCGAGGCGCCGCCGCGGCCCGGTGAGCTGAAGCTCCCGGGGTTCGACAACGTCTCGGGCAGCGTGCGGCTGACCGAGCACGGCGGGCGGGCGGCGCTTCACGGCGAGCCGGTGGTGCTGAGCTTCCCCGGGCTGTTCGCCGAGCCCGACGTGCCGCTCGACCGCCTCGACGCGCAGGCGAGCTGGACGGTCGGGCCGCCGCCGTCGCCCGGCGCAGCCCCGGCGATCGACCTGAACGTCGAGGCCTTCCGCTTCGCCAACGCCGACGCGAGCGGCTCGGTGAGCGGCCGTTACCGCACCGGAGGCAAGGGCGCCGGCATCGTCGACCTGAAGGGCAGCCTGCAGCGGGCCAGCGCGGCCCGCACGGGGCGCTATCTTCCGCTGGAGATTCCCGCGGAGGTCCGGGACTGGGTGCGGGCGTCGGTGCTCGGCGGGCGATCGGACGACGCGAAGTTCGTGCTGGTCGGCGACCTCGCCGATTTTCCGTTCCGCGACCCGTCGACCGGCGAATTCCGGGTCGAGGCGACGCTGGCCGACGCGACGCTCGCCTATGCCCCGGGCTGGCCGGCGATCGACCGGATCCAGGGCCGGTTGCGCTTCGAGCGCGCCGGCATGGAGATCGAGGTCGGCTCGGGCCGCGTCTGGAACGTCGCGCTGGCGCAGACGAGGGCACGGATCGCCGAGTTCCGCGAGCCGCTGCTGCGCATCGAGGGCGAGGGTGTCGGCCCGGCGCAGGACATGGTGCGCTTCGTCAACGAGAGCCCGCTGCTCACGCGCATCGACGACTTCACCCGCGACGTGGCGATCGGCGGCAGCGCATCGCTGCAACTCGCGTTCGAGATGCCGCTCGAGGACATCGACGCGACGCGGGTGCGCGGCAGCGTCCGGTTCGCGGGCAACGACCTGACGCTGGACCGGACGCTGCCGCGTTTCGAGGGCCTGTCCGGCACGCTCGAGTTCACCGAGGACGGGCTGGCGCTGCGCGGGCTGGCCGCGACCTTTCTCGGCGGCCCGCTCAGCGTCGAGGGCGACACGTCCGAGCCGGGCCGCTTCCTGCTGCGGGCGCACGGCACGATGCCGGCCGAGGGGATCGTGCGGCTGGTCGACAACGCGCTGACGCGTCGCCTTTCCGGTTCGACCGCGTATCAAGCCGAGGTCGACGTGCGCAGGCGCGCCGCGACGCTCGTCGTCACGTCCGACCTCGAGGGGCTGTCGAGCGCGCTGCCGGCGCCGTTCGGCAAGCCGGCCGAAGCGAAGTGGCCGCTGCGCATCGAGTCGCGCCCGGCCCCCGTGGCTTCGCCCGACGAGCGGCCGGCGCGCGATACGCTCGCGGTGACGCTTCGCGAGGACGTGCGCCTGGTCTTCGAGCGCGAGCGCGAGCCGGGCTCGCAGCAGCTGCGGGTGGTGCGCGGCGCGTTCGCGGTCGCCGACGCGCCGACCCTGCCCGATGCCGGCTTCGCGGTGCTGCTCAGGATCCCGCGCATCGACCTCGACGCCTGGAACGCGCTGCTCGGCGACGACGTGGTGGCGACGGCGCGGGCTGGCATCGGCGGCGGCTTCTCGCTGCTGCCGGACACCGTGTCGCTGGTCGCCGGGTCCGTGGGCGTCGCCGGCAAGTCGCTGCACGACGTCGTGCTCGGCGCCTCGCGGGCCGAGGGCTTCTGGCGTGCCAACGTCCACGCCCGCGAGATCGACGGCTACTTCAGCTGGCGCGAGGCGCAGGCGGGCGAGACGCAGGGCACGCTGGTTGCGCGCTTCGCGCGGCTCGAGATCCCGCGCAGCCGCATCGACGACTTCGAGACCCTTCTCGACACGACGCCCGAGACGCTGCCCGCGCTGGACGTCGCCGCCGAGGAACTGATCCTGAACGACCGCCGGCTCGGCGCGCTCGAGCTCAAGGCGGTCAACACCGGCAGTGCCGCGGCGCCGGTCTGGCAACTGGAGCAGCTGCACATCCGCAACCGCGCGGCGACGCTGAGCGCGAGCGGCAGCTGGCAGACGCACCCGGGCGTGGTCAAGCGCACGACCGCGATGGACTTCGAGCTGCAGATGAGCGACGCCGGCGCGCTGCTCGCGCTGTTCGGGTTTCCCGACACCGTGCGCGGCGGCAGCGGCCGGCTGGGCGGGCAGGTCCGCTGGGTGGGCTCGCCGATGCGGCTCGACTACCGCAGCCTCGGCGGCGAGCTGTCGATCGACATGGGCAAGGGCCAGTTCCTGAAGTCCGATCCCGGCATCGCCAAGCTGATCGGAGTGCTGAACCTGCAGTCGCTGCGGCGGCGGCTGGCATTCGACTTCCGCGACGTCTTCGCCGACGGTTTCGCGTTCGACCGCATCAACGGCAATGCGCGCATCGAAGGCGGCATCGCGCACACCGAGGACTTCCAGATGCGCGGGGTCGCGGCGCAGGTGGCGATCCGCGGCCAGGCCGACATCGCGGCCGAGACGCAGTCGCTCGTCGTCGAGGTCCGCCCGGAGCTCAACGCGGCGCTCGCCTCGCTCGCCTACGCGGCGCTGGCGAACCCGGCGGTCGGCCTCGGTTCCCTGGTCGCCCAGATGGCGCTGCGCGCGCCGCTGCAGCAGCTGTTCGCCTACGAATACGACGTCACCGGCCCCTGGAGCGACCCGCAGGTGACGGCGCGCTCGCGGCAGCCGACGGAGCCGGCGCCGGGCAGCCCCTGAACCCACGGAGGAACGCATGACGCAGACGAGGAATGCGGCGGGCGCAGCGGCGGCCGAGCCGACGCTGCGCGTGGCCGCAGTGCAGATGGTGTCGGCCGCCAACGTCTCGGAGAACCTGGCGCGCGCCGAGCAGCTGATCGGCGAGGCGGCCGCGGCCGGTGCCCGGCTGGTCGCGCTGCCCGAGTACTTCGTGCTGCTCGGGCGCACCGACCGCGACAAGCTGTCGATCCGCGAGCGCGACGGCGAAGGGCCGCTGCAGTCGTTCCTGTCGGGCCAGGCGGCCGCGCACGGCATCTGGCTCGTCGGCGGCACGCTGCCGCTGGCCAGCGCGAACCCGGGCAAGGTGCTCAACACCACGCTGGTCTACGGTCCGGACGGCCACCGCGCGGCGCGTTACGACAAGATCCACCTGTTCGGCTTCGACAACGGCAGCGAGCGCTTCGACGAGGCCGCGACGATCGCCCCGGGCCGCACGCCCACCGTCTTCGACCTCGAGGCGCCCGCGGCGGGCGGCGCGCCGGCCGCGACCTGGCGCGTCGGGCTGTCGGTCTGCTACGACCTGCGGTTTCCCGAGCTCTACCGGGCGCTGGCGCCGGTCGACCTGGTGCTGGCCCCGTCGGCCTTCACCTGGACCACCGGCAGTGCGCACTGGGAAGTGCTGCTGCGGGCAAGGGCGATCGAGAACCAGTGCTACCTGCTGGCACCCGCGCAGGGCGGCCAGCACGAGAACGGGCGGCGCACCTGGGGCCACTCGATGCTGGTCGATCCCTGGGGCGAGGTCGTCGCGGCGCGGGCCGCCGACGGCGAGGGCGTGGTGGTCGGCGACGTGTCCCGCGGACGGCTCCGACAGGTCCGGGCGGGTCTTCCTGCCCTGTTGCATCGCGTCATGTAGCATGTCCGGGATGAAACCTGCAGAACCTCCGTTCGAACACCTGGCGATCGCGCGCTCGGTGCTCCTCGAGCCGTACGGGCTCGACGAAGCGCAACTCGGCGCCGCGCTTTCCGAGATCTTCCGCCACCGGGTCGACTACGCCGACCTCTACTTCCAGTTCACGCGCAGCGAGGGCTGGAGCCTCGAGGAAGGCATCGTCAAGTCGGGCAGCTTCTCGATCGACCAGGGGGTCGGCGTGCGCGCGGTCTCGGGCGACAAGACGGCCTTCGCCTATTCCGACGTGATCGGCGCGGACGCGCTGATGGCGGCGGCGCGCGCGGCGCGCACGATCGCCTCGCGCGGCGCCGGGAGGGTCAAGGTCGCCGGCGCGCTCAGGCCGGCCACCGGCCGCGCCCTCTATGCCGCCGACGATCCGATTCCGCAGCTGGACGCGGCGTCAAAGGTGGCCCTGCTCGAGCGCGTCGAGCGGATGGCGAGGGCGAAGGACCCGCGCGTGAAACAGGTCATGGCCGGACTCGCCGCCGAGTACGACGTGGTGCTGGTCGCGCGGTCCGACGGCGTCATCGCCGCGGACGTCCGGCCGCTGGTGCGGGTCTCGGTCAGCGTGATCGCCGAGCAGGGCGGCCGGCGCGAGCAGGGCCACAGCGGCGGGGGCGGGCGCTTCGACCTCGGCCGCTTCGACGACGCGCGTCTCGACGGCTACGTCGACGAGGCCGTGCAGGCCGCGCTCACCAACCTCGAAGCGCGGCCCGCGCCGGCGGGAACGATGACCGTCGTGCTCGGCCCCGGCTGGCCCGGTGTGCTGCTGCACGAGGCGGTCGGCCACGGCCTCGAAGGCGACTTCAACCGCAAGGGCTCGTCGGTGTTCGCCGGACGCATCGGCCAGCGCGTCGCCGCCAGGGGCGTCACCGTCGTCGACGACGGGACGCTGCCGGATCGGCGCGGGTCGCTCAACGTCGACGACGAAGGCAATCCGTCTCAGCGCAACGTGCTGATCGAGGACGGGGTGCTGACGGGCTACATGCAGGACACGCTCAACGCGCGGCTGATGAAGGTGCCGGTCACCGGGAACGGGCGGCGCGAATCGTTCGCGCACCTGCCGATGCCGCGGATGACCAACACCTACATGCTCGACGGCGAGCGCGACCCGGCGGAGATCATCGCGTCGGTCGACCGCGGGCTCTACGCGGTGAACTTCGGCGGCGGGCAGGTCGACATCACCAACGGCAAATTCGTGTTCTCGGCGTCCGAGGCCTGGTGGGTCGAGAACGGCAAGCTGCAGTATCCGGTCAAGGGGGCGACGATCATCGGCAACGGGCCCGACGCCCTCACGCGGGTGACGATGATCGGCAACGACATGCGGCTGGACGCGGGCATCGGCGTGTGCGGCAAGGACGGGCAGAGCGTTCCGGTCGGCGTCGGGCAGCCGACGCTGCGGATCGAGGCGCTGACCGTCGGCGGTACCGCCTAGGCAGGCACCGATGGCCGGTGACGCTGGAGCTTCGGCCGCGGCGGGGCAACCCGGCGCGAAGCCGCCAGCGCGCCGGCGCCGCTGGCTGCGGGCGCTGGTCGCCGTGCTGGCGGTGCTGGGCGTCTACGCGCTCGTCGGCTTCGTGGTCGCGCCGCGGATCGCCCAGGGTCAGCTGACCGAACGATTGGCCGCCGAGCTGTCGCGACCGGTCTCGATCGGTCGCATCGAGTTCAATCCGTTCACGCTGGTGCTGCGGGTGAACGATCTCAGCGTTTCCGAGCCGTCCGGCGGCGCCGAACTGGCGGGATTCGCGCAACTCGAGGCCGACGCTTCCTGGCGCTCGCTGTACCGGCTTGCGCCGGTGCTGTCGTCGGTCACGCTGCGCCAGCCGCGGGTACAGCTCGCGCGGGACGCCCAGGGGCGCTTCAGCATCCAGGACCTGATCGACAAGTGGGCAGCGCGGCCACCGTCCGAGCCCGGCCCGACGCCACGTTTCTCGGTCGCCAACATCGTGATCGACGACGGTCGCTTCGCGTTCGACGACGGCAAGCTCGGCGTGCGCCACGAGGTCGCACCGTTCGCGCTGCGCGTGCCGTTCGTCTCGAGCCTGCCGGTCGACGAGAAGGTCTACGTCGAGCCGAGCCTGCGCGCGACGGTCGACGGCGCCGCGTTCGAGCTCGTCGGCAAGTCGCTGCCGTTCAGCCCGACGCACGAGTCGACGATCGACCTGGACCTGGACGGGATCGACCTGACCCGCTTCGTCGGCTACGCGCCGGTGGCGCTGCCGGTCGAGTTGCGCTCTGCGCGGCTGGACACCGCGCTGAAGGTGGCGTTCGCGCAGGCCGCCAGCGCGGCGCCGTCGATCTCGGTCACGGGCAGCGCGAAGCTCGCCGCGATCGACGTGCGCCAGCCCGGCGGCGCGCCGCTGCTGGCCGCCGAATCGATCGCCGCCGAGCCGATCTCGCTCGCGTGGCCGGCCAACACCTACACGGTGGGCCGCGTGACGGTGACCGCTCCCGACGTCGCCGTCGTGCGCGGGCGCGGCGAGCAGCGGTTCCTCGAGCCGGTGCTCGCCGCGGTCGATCGCAGCCACGGCGCCGGCGCGCACCCGGCCGGGGCTGCGCCGCCACCCTCGCAGCCCGCCGGCACGACCGCTCCGCAGTGGCGCGTCGACGAGATCGTCGTCACCGGCGGCAGGCTCGCGTTCGACGACGGGCAGTTCCAGCCCAGGCCGCTGCGCCTGGAAGCCGGCGCGGTCGAGGCCACCGTGCGCAAGCTCGCCAGCGATCCCGCGGTGCCGGCCGACTTCGAGCTCGCGTTCGCGCTGGCCGACGGCGAGCGGGCGAAGGCTTCGGGTACCGCGTCGTGGCGCGACGGCGCGGTCGATGCGAAGGCGCGGCTGTCCGACCTGGCGCTCCAGAAGTGGTGGTGGATTGCCGAGCCGCTGGTCGCGATCGACGCGGTCGGCGGCAAGCTGGCGCTCGACGCCCGGGTGCGCGTCGCCCCGGTGCAGGGCGGCGGTCCGGAGATCCGCGTCGAGGAAGGCTCCGCCCGGCTCGTCGACCTCGCGCTGCGCCAGCGCTGGGACAAGCGCACGCTGCTGGCGTTGCCGAAACTGGACCTCGACGGCGTCACGGTCGACCTCGCCCAGCGCAGGCTCGCGTTGGGCACGCTGTCGACGAGCGGTGGCCAGCTGCTGGTGCGCCGCGAGCAGGACGGGCGCCTGAACCTGCAACGGCTGACGGTCGCCGACGAACGCGCCGCGGCGTCCGCCGCGCCATCGGAGCCGCCGCGCGCAGCCGAGGCGGGCAAGGCCTGGACGCTCTCGCTCGGCAAGCTCGCGATCGGCGGCTTCGGCGTCGACGTCGAGGACCAGCGCGGCGGCAAGGCCGCCAACCTGCGCGTGAGCGCGATCGACGTCGGCGCGACCGGGCTGTCGACCGCGGATCGCGCGCCGCCGGCGAAGGTCGAGTTGCGTGCGCGCGTCGATCGCCGCGGCACGCTGAGGCTGGCGGGCGACGTGGGCGTGAAGCCGCTGGGCGGCACGCTGCGGGTGGCCGCGCGCGACCTGGTGATCGTGCCGCTTCAGCCCTACTTCACCGAGTACGTCAACGCGCTGGTGTCGAGCGGCTCGGTCAGCGCCGACGGCAGCCTGCGCTTCGCGATGCCCGAGCGGGCGGCGCCGCGCGTCACCTGGAAGGGGCGCGCGTCGGTGGCCAACTTCGCGGCGGTGTCCAAGGAGGCGAACGGCGACCTGCTGCGCTGGAAGTCGCTGGCGTTCGACGAGGTCGACTTCGATTCCGAGCCGCTGAAGGTCGACGTCGGAAGCATCGCGCTGGAGGACTTCTACGCGCGCGTGATCCTGAATTCCGAAGGCCGGCTGAACCTGCGCGACCTGGTGGTCGATCGCTCGGCGCCGGCGCCGGGCGCGCCCGCGAAGGCCGCCGCACCGAAGCGGGTTGCGGCGCCGACGCCCTCGCGGGTCGACGACGCGGCCATCGGGGCGATGCCGGGGATGGCGACGCAGGCGCCCGATGAGAAGGGCGCGCGCTCGCGCACGGTCGCGCTCGGCGCGCCGGACGCGGCGCCGTCGGCGCCGCGCAACCTGCGCGTCGGCGGCGTGCGGCTCGTCAACGGCAACATCGACTTCAGCGACTTCTTCGTCAAGCCGAACTACTCGGCGAACCTCACCGGGATGAACGGGCAGATCTCGCAGATCACGCCGGGCCAGGCCGGCGAGCTGGAACTGCGCGGCCGCATCGACCACACCGGCAGCGTCGAGATCCTCGGCAAGGTGAACCCGCTGGCCGATCCGCTGTTCCTCGACCTGAAGGCCAACGCCAGCGACATCGACCTGCCGCGGCTGTCGCCGTACTCCGGAAAGTACGTCGGCTACGGCATCGAGAAGGGCAAGCTGTCGGCGAAGGTCGCCTACAAGGTCGAGAACCGGCAGCTCACCGCCGAGAACAACATCGTCCTGGACCAGCTCACCTTCGGCGACAAGGTCGACAGCCCCACCGCGATCAAGCTGCCGGTGCTGTTCGCGGTGTCGCTGCTGAAGGACCGCAACGGCGTGATCGACGTGAACCTGCCGATCAGCGGCTCGCTCGACGATCCGCAGTTCAGCGTCGGCGGCATCGTGCTGCGGATCATCGTGAACCTGATCGTCAAGGCCGTCACCGCGCCGTTCACGCTGATCGCGAACCTCGCCGGCGCGGCCGGGGCCGAGCTCTCGTGGGTCGGCTTCCAGCCCGGCAGCCCCGAGCTCGACGCGGCCGCGCTGAAGAAGCTCGAGGCGGTTTCGAAGGCGCTGACCGAGCGGCCCGGCCTGAAGCTGGATCTCGCCGGGCGCGCCGACCCGGCCGCCGACCGCGAGGCCCTGCGCCGGCTCGCGCTGCAGCGGGCCGTCAAGGCGCAGAAGCTGAAGGAGACGGTCAGTGCCGGTGGCGACGTCGCCGCGATCGACAAGGTGCAGGTCGATCCGCAGGAGTACCCGAAGTACCTCGAGCTCGCCTGGCGGGCCGCGAAGTTCGACAAGCCGCGCAACGTGATCGGCCTGGTGAAGTCGCAGCCGCCGGCCGAGATGGAGCGGATGATGCTCGCGCACATCGAGCCGAGCGACGGGGAGCTGATCGCGCTGGCCAACGAGCGCGCGCAGCACGTGAAGGACTGGCTGGTCGAATCGGGCAAGGTGCCCGGCGAGCGGATGTTCATCGTCACGCCGAAGCTCGGCGGCGACCGCGCGGCCGCCGCTGCCGGTTCGCCGTCCGCCGCGACGGAGGCCGCCCCGGGGCCGTCCCCCGCGGGCGCTCCGGCACAGCCAGGCGCGGCCGCGCAACCGCAGGCAGCTGCGCAACCCGGCGTCGCTTCTCAGCCCGCTGCCGAGCCTGCGCAGGGCGCTGCCGCGGCCACGGCCAAGGCCAAGGCCGCGCCTCCCGCCGCGCGCGTCGACCTGTCGCTGAAGTAGGCGCCTCAGCCGAGCCCGGTCACCGGCAGCGCGACGCCGTGGATCGCGCGGGCTTCGGCCGACGCGAGAAAGGCGATCGCCTGGGCCAGGTCCTCGGGCGCGACCCAGCGCCGCGGGTCCGCGTCGGGCATCGCGGCGCGGTTCTCGGGCGTGTCGATGATCGTGGGCAGCACGCAATTGACGTTGATGCCCTTGTCGCGCAGTTCCGCCGACAGCGTCTCGGTGATGCGGATCACCGCCGATTTCGCGGCGACGTAGGCGCCCATCAGCGACGCGCCCCGCTGCGCCGCGAACGCGCCGACGTTGACGATGCTCCCGCGCCCCGCCTCGATCATCCGCGGAACGACGGCGCGGGTGGCGCGCAGCAGCGTGCGCACGTTGACGTCGAACATCGCTTCCCAGTCGCGGTCGGGCGTCTCGTGCGCCGCCGTGCCCATCCGGAATCCGCCGGCCAGGTTGCACAGCGCGTCGATGCGGCCGAAGCGCGCGACCGCGGCGGCGACGAGCGCGTCGACGCTCGCCTGGTCTAGCAGGTCGGCCGGCGCGAACATCCGCCGCTCGCTCTCGCTGCCGAACGCCTGCTGCAGGCGCAGGGCCTGCGCATCGACGAGCACCAGCGCCGCGCCGCGCGCCGCGAAGGTCTGCGCCACCGCGCGGCCCAGGTTGCCGGCCGCGCCGGTCACCATCACGCACCGATCCTCGAAATTCATCTCGATCCTCCGGACTCTGCCTTGTACCCGATCCAGCGGGCGTTGCCCAGACGGCCCAGTGCGGCCCGCGCCGCGCGGGCGATCGCCGGGCCTTCGGCGGCGGCCACCCCGAGCCGCCGCGACAGCCAGGGCAGCAGGTCCTCGGTCGGCGGTGCGGCGGGCAGCAGCGCGAGGTCGTCGGGCGCCCGGGGACCCGCTTCGACGTCCAGCCCGGGGCCGAGCGCCGCCTGCAGCGCGCGGTCCGTCTCGCGCAGGGCGGCGAGCACGTCGGGGCTGCGCAGCGGTGCGCCGCCTTGCGCGAGCATCAGCCGGATCATCGACAGGTGCGCCATCAGCCGCTGGCCATGGTCGAGCAGCGCGGTCAGCTCGTGGATCGGCGGCCGCACGGCCGGCGGCTCGTAGGCGCTTCGCTTCACCGCCCCGGCGATCGCGCCGAGCGCGTCGTAGGCGCTGCGCCGCGCCAGTCGCTGCGCCAGCGCGGCGTCGGCGTCGACGGCCAGCGAGTGCGCGGCGTACTCGCGCAGCGCCCGCAGCGCGCGCTCGATCGCCCGCGGCAGCGCGCGCCGCTCCCACGACGGCAGCACGTAGCTGAAACCCCAGGCCAGCAGCGCGCCCAGCAGCGTGTCGGCGAGCCGCTCGAAGATCGCGAAGCCGCTCGACGGATCCAGCAGGTGAGCCTGCAGCAGCGCCGTGACCGTTCCCGCCGCCGCGGTGACGAGGTACTGCGCGGCGACGAACGCGTGCGCGACGCCGGCCGAGACCGGGAACACCGACGCGAGCAGTGTCGGCGAGTCCAGCCGCGCGAGCGCCAGCACCAGCAGGCAGCCGGCGACGGTGCCGAGCACCCGGGCGTTGCGTCGCGACAGCGTCTGCTCGAGGTTGCCGCGAAGCACGACTGCGACCCCGAGCACCAGCCAGTACGGGTGCGAGGTCCAGGGCAGCGACAGCGCGAGCAGGTACGCGGCCGCCAGCGCCAGGCTCGTGCGCACCGCGTGGCGAAACACCGGCGAGCGCGGCGTGAGGTTCGCGCGCAGCACGCCAAGTGGCCATCCCTCGGGCGCGACGAACAGCCCGAGCTGGGCGCGCGACAACGGCAGCGGCGCCGTGTCGCCGCGACCGTCGAGCAGCGCGCGAATCCGGCCGACGTCGGCGTCCAGTTGCGCCAGCCGCCCGGCGAGCGCCGGCAGCAGGCGCAGCCGCGCATCGCCTGGCTCGAGGGGAAGGTCGTCGAACGCGCGGGCCGCGGTTCGGGCATCCGGTGGCGCTGGCGCGACGCCGCCGCGGAGCGACGCTTCGGCAAGGTCGAGGTCGGCGGCGATGCGTCGCAAGCCGCCGGCCAGCACGCTTCGCATCGCGCGCCCCGGCGCGTCGTCGCCGAGCAGTTCGACGTCCAGGCGGCTGGCCGTCAGGATGTCGCGCAAGTCGATCGCGTGCAGCAGGATTGCGGTCTCGCGGCGCACGCGCGCCGTGTCGGGCGCGGCGAACAGCAGGTCGCGCGCCGCCTGCAGCCGCTCGGCCAGTTGCGCCTCGTCGTCGATCCAGGTCCGAAGCGCGCGCGCGTCGGCTTCGGTGCCGGTGGCGAGCGGCGCGTCGAGCGCGTCGGCCCGCGAGCGCAGCAGGCGCGCGGTCGCCCGCAGCGCGGCGGACAGCGCGAGGCTGCGGTAGCGCGGCTGCAGCGCGCCGCTCGCCGCGAGCGACCAGGCCAGGTAGGCGAGCGCGCCGGCGGCGTTCCAGGCCGGGCCGGCGAGCCAGTGGTCGGCGTGCGCTGGCTGCGCCATCGTGAAGACGATCGACAGGATCGGCGCGAACGATATCGGGCCGGCGCGCGCGCCCCAGGCCATTCCCATCGCCGCGACGAAACCGATCGCCGCGATCGCCGGCGCGAGCGCGGGCGGCCACGGCCGCAGCAGCCCGAGCGCGAGCGCGCTCGCGCAGCCCAATGCGCCCGCGGCGAGCACGCTGCGCCAGTTCCGCTGCAGCCGCACCGGAAGGTCGGCCAGGCTCGCATAGACCGCGCCCGCGACCGCGAGTTGCGCGGCGTGGTGGCCCGCCAGTGCGCCGAACAGCAACTGGACCGCGCCGATCCCCAGGCCCACCGCGAGCCCGTTCAGCAGGTGTGCGGGCGGCCCGGGCGGCCGGTACCGGGCGGCGGCGGTCGAGGCACTCACTGCGTGCGGATCGGTGTGCGCGGCATGGCGACCAGCATAGCGGGCGCCGACGTTCCCCCGGGGCCTGGCGTGCGACGCCGATGCGACGGCCCGGCGCGCCGACTTGCGGCCCCGGCGATCCGGCCTTACACTGGCTTCATGTTGCAGCGCATCGCGTTTTATTTTTACTTCTTCGGCTTTTCCTGCCGCCGGCGGGACGAGTCGGGAGCGCGTTCGCAGACCTGATGCAACGAACCGAATCCGATGAAGCCGCCGGCCCCGCCCGGCGGTTTTTTTTTGCCGCCCCCCCGAAGAAAGCTCCGCCTGCCATGCCCCACACGACCGACGACCTGCGAATCCGCGAGATCAAGGAGCTCGCGCCTCCCTCCCACCTGCTGCGCGAGTTCCCGACCAGCGAGCGCGCCGCGACCACCACCTACGAGGCGCGGCAGGCGATCCACCGGGTGCTGCACGGGATGGACGACCGGCTGGTCGTCATCGTGGGTCCGTGCTCGATCCACGACACGAAGGCCGCGCGCGAGTACGCGGCGCGGCTACGCGGCGAGCGCGAGCGGCTCGCGGCCGACCTCGAAGTCGTGATGCGCGTCTACTTCGAGAAGCCGCGCACGACCGTCGGCTGGAAGGGGTTGATCAACGACCCGGACCTCGACGACAGCTTCGACATCAACAAGGGCCTGCGCACCGCGCGCGAACTGCTGCTCGACATCAACGAGATCGGCCTGCCGGCCGGGACCGAGTTCCTCGACATGATCACGCCGCAGTACATCGCCGATCTGATCGCGTGGGGAGCGATCGGCGCGCGCACCACCGAATCGCAGGTGCACCGCGAGCTCGCCTCGGGGCTGTCGTGCCCGGTCGGGTTCAAGAACGGCACCGACGGCAGCCTGAAGATCGCGTTCGACGCGATCAAGGCGGCCTCGCAGCCGCACCACTTCCTCTCGGTCACCAAGGGCGGCCACTCGGCGATCGTGTCGACCAACGGCAACGAGGACTGCCACGTGATCCTGCGCGGCGGCCGCAAGCCGAACTACGACGCGGCCAGCGTCGAGGCCGCCTGCCAGGAGGCCGCGGCAACGGCGCTGGCGTGCCGGCTGATGATCGACGCGAGCCACGGCAACAGCCAGAAGAGGCCCGAGAACCAGACGGCGGTCGCGGCCGCGATCGCGGCGCAACTGGCCGCCGGCGACACGCGGATCTTCGGCGTGATGATCGAGAGCCACCTGCAGGCGGGCCGCCAGGACCTGGTGCGCGGCAAGCCGCTGGTCTACGGCCAGAGCATCACCGACGGCTGCATCGGCTGGGACGACACGGTCGGCGTGCTCGACACGCTGGCCGAAGCGGTGCGCGCCCGCCGCCTGAAGGCCGAGGAATAGACCGGCCGCCGCCACCTGTCGGAAAAACGCCGACGCGCGGCCGCGCGCGCGTCCGGCGCGGCCTCGTCGCCGGGGTTTACATGCTATAACCGTCCAAAAATCGGAGGTAGCCATGGAAGCGGTCAAGGGAAGCGCCGTGCCGCAGGCATCGGCGACCGCGGCCGGCTCGGTCAAGCGCACGCCGCACGAGCGGCTGCTCGCGCTGGGTCTGCGGCCGGTCGGTCGCGCCAGCGAGTTCGCCGACCAGATTCACGGGCTGATGGCCCAGACGCCCCTCTTCTCGGGACTCGACATCGACGAGACGCGCAAGCTCGGCACGTTCATGTACGTGTACGAGGCGCCCCCCGGGGTCACCGTCATCAACGAGGGCGAGAGCGGCGACTTCATGATGCTGCTGATGCAGGGGATGGTCGACGTGCTGCGCCGCAATCGCTACAACTACCCGTCGCGGATCGCGGTCGCGCACTCCGGCCACTCGCTGGGCGAGATGTCGATGTTCGACGGCGAGCCGCGCTTCGCGTCGTGCGTCACGCTCGAGAACAGCCGCATCGCGGTGCTGACGCGCGAGGCGCTGATGCTGGTGCTGAACGAAGAGCCCAAGCTGGGCAACAAGATCCTGCTGAAGCTGGTGCAGCTGCTGTCCGAGCGCCTGCGCCAGACGAGCGCCAAGCTGGTGTCCTACCTCGAGGCCGCGCGCGACACCTAGGCCGCGGCGCGCGATGCGCTCCCGGGGCGCGCTACCGCGTGCGCCCCTTCTCCCACATCACGTCGGTGGCGCCCGCGTGGCGGTTGACCACGCGCGCGAGCACGAACAGCAGGTCGGACAGGCGGTTCACGTACTGGCGGCAGGCCGGGCGGATCTCCTCGGCGCGCCCCAACGCGACGATCGAGCGCTCGGCGCGGCGGCAGACGGTGCGTGCGACGTGCGCGATCGCCGCCGCGCGCGACCCGCCGGGCAGGATGAATTCCTGCAGTCGCGGCAGGTCGGCGTTGTAGTGCTCGATCAGTTCGTCGAGCCGCGCCGCGCGCCCCTCCGGCAGGTTCTCGAAACCCGGGATGCACAACTCGCCGCCGAGGTCGAACAGGTCGTGCTGGATGTCGGTGAGTGCCGCGCGCACCGGGTCCGGAAGCGGCTCGGCCTGCAGCAGGCCGATCGTCGAGTTCAGTTCGTCGACGTCGCCGATTGCGGCGATCCGCAGGCTGTCCTTGCGCGTGCGGCTGCCGTCGCCCAGGCCGGTCGTGCCGTCGTCGCCGGTACGGGTGGTGATCCGCGAGAGTCGATGTCCCATGCCGGGCAGTGTACCGCGCGAGGCGGGCGCGACCGGCGCTCCTGCCTTGCGCCGTCGCGGGCATTGCCGGCGGGCTACAATCGGCCGGTTCCCCGGAGGACGCCATGAACCATCCCCGCGCGCTCGCCGAAGCGCTCAAGCGCCCGCTTCCCGGCGCCCTGGTCGACGCGCTGCGCGCCCGCTTCGGCGAGCGTTTCAGCACGGCCCACGCCGTGCGCGAGCACCACGGCCGCGACGAATCGCCGTTTCCACCGACGCCCCCCGACGCGGTGGTCTTCGCCCACTCCACCGCAGAAGTCGCAGCGGTCGTCGCGCAGTGCCGGGCGCACAAGGTGCCGGTGATCCCCTACGGCGTGGGCTCCTCGCTCGAGGGGCACCTGCTGGCGGTGCATGGCGGGGTGTCGATCGACGTGTCGCAGATGAACCGCGTCCTCGCGGTCAACGCCGAGGACCTCACGGTCACGGTGCAGGCCGGCGTCACGCGCAAGCAGCTCAACGAGGAGCTGAAGTCGACCGGGCTCTTCTTCCCGATCGACCCGGGCGCCGACGCCAGCCTCGGCGGCATGGCGGCGACCCGCGCGTCGGGCACGAACGCGGTGCGCTACGGCACGATGAAGGAGAACGTGCTCGGGCTGACGGTGGTCACGGCCGAGGGCAAGGTGGTGCGCACCGCGCGCCGCGCGAAGAAGTCGTCGGCCGGCTACGACCTGACGCGGCTCTACGTCGGGTCCGAGGGCACGCTCGGCGTGATCACCGAGGTGACCGTGCGCCTGTATCCGGTGCCCGAGGCGATGTCGGCGGCCGTGGTCAGCTTCCCGAGCCTGGCGCAGGCGATCGACGCAGTGATCCAGATCATCCAGCTCGGCGTGCCGGTCGCGCGCTGCGAGTACGTCTGCGAGAACGCGATCCGCGCGATCAACGCGTACAGCCACACGACGCTGCGCGAGGCGCCGACGCTGTTCTTCGAGTTCCACGGCAGCGAGGCTTCGGTGACCGAGCAGGCCGAGATCGCGCAGCAGATCACCCGCGAGCACGGCGGCCAGGACTTCGAATGGGCGACGCGCCCCGAGGACCGCACGCGGCTGTGGACCGCGCGGCACAACGCCTACTTCGCGTGCCTGCAGGTGCGCCCGGGCAGCCGCGCGATCTCGACCGACACCTGCGTGCCGATCTCGCGGCTGAGCGACTCGATCACCGGGGCGCGGCGCATCCTCGACACCGCGAAGTTCCCGACGATGATGGTCGGCCACGTCGGCGACGGCAATTTCCACGCGGTGCTGGTGATCGACCCGAACGATCCGCAGGAGATGGACGAGGCCGAGCGACTGAACGACGCGATCGTGCACCTCGCGCTGTCGATGGACGGCACCTGCACCGGCGAGCACGGCGTCGGCCTGCACAAGATCGGCTTCCTCGAGGAGGAGGCGGGCGACGATGCGCTCGACCTGATGCGCCGGATCAAGCGCGCGCTCGATCCCGACGACATCATGAATCCGGGCAAGATCTTCAGGCTCTGAGCCCGGTGCCCCCGTCCGGCGCGCCGGCGTGCCGGCCGTCGGCCGGGCATTGCCCGGCTGGCCGCGCCGGGTTCTGATCGGCGCGACCGGCCTCGGGCGCGAGTGGGCGCATGCCGGCTTCCGTGCCCGCCGGGATGGAGGCGGGAGTGCTCGAGGAAGCGCTGCAATGAGCATCGAGAGTCTCTGGTACGAGGCATCGCCGTATGTTTACGCAGCAGGCGGTGCCTTCGTAGTGCTCGGATCGGACGGCGCGCTCGCCAAGGTGAGCGGCGGGGTACTGCTGGTAGCCGCGGGGACGATCATGCGGCTGCGCTGGACCTATCGTCGCCGCAGGGCGGACGCCCGCTCCAGGACCGTGCGCCGGGTGCCGGCGGATCGGAGGCCGGGTCGGCGGCCACTGCAAGGGCAGCGCGCCCGCCCCTAGGGCTGGTGGCGATCGGCCCTCACTGTCCCCGCGTCGGCCGCGGCAGCGACGCGGATCGACCGGTCAACGGTGAAGGATCCG
>JAMLIR010000031.1 GCA_023954045.1 Burkholderiaceae bacterium
TTCGGACTGATCTCGATCATCGGCTTCGTCGTCGGCCTGATCCTCGCCTACATCAAGCGCGAGGACGCGCGCGGCACGGTTTACGAGTCGCACTTCCGCTGGCAGACCCGATCGTTCTGGTGGGCGCTGCTGTGGTTCGTGCTGCTGCTGGTGCCGACGATGCTGACGATCGGCTTCGTGCCTTTCTTCGTGATCGCGCAAATCTGGTTCGCCTACCGGATGATCAAGGGCTGGATGCGCCTGAACGACGGGCGCGCGATCCCCTGAGGCGCCGGCTGAGTCCCGCAGGCAGCAACCCGCACCATCCGACCACGCCCGATGGATGCCTTCGCACCGCGCCCTGGCCGCCGCCGCCTTCTACTGGCCGCCGCCGCCGCGCTGCCAGTCGGCTGCGCCGGGCCGCAGTTCGTGCCGCCGCCCGCCGGCGCGATCCCCGCGCCCCGGGTGCAGGTCGGCCGGCGCTGGCGCTACGAGGAAATCAACCGCTACAACGGGGAGCGGCGCGCCGTCGTCACCGCCGAGGTCGCCCAGGTGTCGCCGCAACTGCGCGTGAGCCTGACCGACTCGGACGGCAAGCGCCGCGACGACGAGATCTACGACCGCCCTTGGCGGGTCGTCCAGGAGCCCTCGTACGACTACACGCAGATCTTCGACCGCCCGGTGCCGCTGCTGCCCGAGCCGCTCGCGGTCGGTGGCGGCGGCTACACGATGGTTGGCTACCGCTCGGTGCTCGGGCGCGACTACCCGCTGGTCTGGAACGAGCGGATGGTCGCGTGCGGCTGGGAGAACCTGCGCGTGCCCGCCGGCCAGTTCCTGGCGCTGCGCGTCGAGCGCATCATCCAGTTCGTCCACATCGACTTCCGGCGCGAGGAGTCGGTGCGCGAGGAAACGCTCTGGTACGCGCCGGCCGTCAATCGCTGGGTGCAGCGCGAGTGGACCGGCCGCTACGTGATCCCGGGCGGCGACTTCAAGCCGATCTACCGCGAGGACTGGGTGCGCTGGCAGCTGCTCGACTGGCGCGACGGCGGCTGACCGACAGCGCCCCCGCTGACGCGCCTATCGTCACGCTTGCCCGCGCGTAGCGTCCCTCGTCGCCTGCAGGCCGCCTTCCGTCGCGCCGCCCCCACCCCGGGGGAGGCACCTCCATACACTCGCTCGGCGTAGGCGGCCGGATTTCGACACCCGACGCCACTTGTCCAGACGGACCGCGCGCTCGTCGCCCGATGCTAGGTAGGCGCCCGACGCGCACCTAGCTTATTCCGGGGAGGACTCCACCATGCACGTCCGGTCTGCCGCCATTGCCGGTTTCACCCTGATCGAGCTGATGATCGCCGTGGCTATCGTTGCGATCCTGGCATCGGTGGCGCTGCCGTCGTACCAGGACTACGTCCGGCGCGGCAACGTCCCCGAAGCCACCGCGGCGCTGGGCCAGGCCCGCATCGCCATGGAGCAGTGGTTCCAGGACAACCGGACCTACGCCGGCGCAGCCTGCCCGGGCAACGGCAAGCACTTCACTTTCGCCTGCAACGTTGCCGCAACGACCTTCCTGGTCACGGCAACGGGAACCGGCAGCATGGCCGGCTTCAGTTACACGATCGACCAGAACAACGGCCGCACTTCGGCGACGCCGTGGGGCAACGGCGCGACCTGCTGGGTCGGGCGCAAGGGGGACTCGTGCTGACGATCCCTCGCCGGCAGCGCGGCATCTCGGTCGTCGAGACGATGATCGTGGTGACGGTGATCGCCATCATGATGGTCCTTTCGGCGCCGATGGGAGTCGAATGGCTCGCGAACAGCCGCATCCGCACGGCCGCGGAGAGCATGCTCGCCGGCCTGCAGCTGGCCCGGGCCGAAGCCGTGAAACGCAACACTCCGGTCGAGTTCGTTCTCGACGCCGCTCCCGCGACGAGCTGGACCGTGCGCGTCGCGCTGTCGGGCGAGGAAATCCAGAAGAGGGCCGCCGGCGAAGGCACGTCCGACGTGACGGTGGCGGTCACGCCGAACGGCGCGACCCGGGTCAGCTTCGACGGCCTGGGCCGCCGGGCGGCAAACATCGACGCGAGCGACCCGATCGACAGCCTCGACGTCGACCTGCCGGCGAGCGTGATGGCCGCCGACAAGACCCGGGACTTGCGCCTTCGCCTCGGCCTGGGCGGGCAGGTCGTGATGTGCGACCCGAACGTGACAGCCGACAACGACGTCAGAAAATGCCCGTAACGAAATCCGCGCGCCTGCAACAGGGCGCAACCCTGATCGAGGCCCTGGTGGCCGTGCTGATCTTCTCGATCGGCATCCTCGCCGTGGTCGGGATGCAGGCCTTCGCCGTCAGCGCGGTCAGCGACGCGAAGTATCGTGCCGACGCCAGCTTCCTGGCCAACCAGGCCCTCGGGCGGCTGTGGGGCGACCCGGCCAACCTGTCCGTCCACGCCGAATCCGACGTCGACGTCGCGGGGTTGCCGCAAGGCAAGCGCACGGTCGAGATCAGCGGCGAGCGGGCGGTGGTGACGATCCGCTGGCAACCGCCGGGCGGCGACGAGCACCGGTTCGTCGCCGAAGCGCACATCAACGCCAACAACTGAACCCCGAACCAGCATGAACCGTACCGGGCAAAAGGGCGTGACGCTGGTCGAACTGATGGTCGCCCTGGTGATCGGCTCGCTCGCGGTGCTCGTCATCCAGCAGGTGATGGCGGTCTTCGAAGGGCAGAAGCGGACCAGCAGCGGCGGATCGGATGCCCAGGTCAATGGCGCCGTCGCGCTCTTCTCGATCGAGCGCGAGATCAGGCAGGCGGGATACGGCCTGTTCGGCGGCAACGGCCCGCTCTGCCCGCTGGGCATCAACATCTATTTCAACGGCACGACTGTCTCGGATGGCGGCACCTTGAGGCCGGTCGTCGTCATGGACGGCGGAGCGGGCCCGGACGCGATCGAGTTCCTCCGCTCGGATACCGATTTCGCCGCCATCCCGACTTCGATCGTCAAGAACATGCCGAATGCCTCCTCGGAGGTGACGACGGACAGCAACGCGGGGCTGGCCCAGAACCAGGTATTCCTCGTCGCCGGCAAGGACGCTGGCAAGGTCTGCACGCTGATGCAGATGTCGCAGGACCCGCAGAAGACGGGCAATGGCTGGAACCTGCAGCACAACTCCGGACAGTTTGCGTACAACCCCTCGAATCCGGGCAACGCCTTCAAGACCGCGCCTGCCTACGAAATCGGCGATGCGGTCGTGAACATGGGCAACCTCGTGCACGGACGCTACCAGGTGCTCTGCGACCGACTGACGCAGGTCGATCCGACGACTGCCGCCGCGCCCTACACCTGCGCGAACGCCACGCCGCTCGTCGACGAAATCGTCGACCTGCAGGCGCAATACGGCATTGCTCCGGCCGGCAGCGTGCAGATCAGCCAGTGGTGCGACGCGACCGCCGCCTCCACCTGCGGAGACTGGAGCAACCCCGGCGCGGCCGACCTGTCGCGGATCCGCGCCGTGCGCATTGCGGTGGTGGCGCGCAGCGTCCAATACGAAAAGGAACAGGTCAGCCCCGCGACCCTGGCCCTGTGGGAAGCGGGTGATCCGGGCGACCCGCCGCCGAGCCGGGCGCTCACCGACGACGAACGTCACTACCGGTACAAGGTCTTCACGACCATCGTGCCGATCCGAAACGTGATCTGGGGGGGCTGATGGAACCGGCCACCACCTCTCCGGCCGCGCGAAAGCAGCGGGGCATCGTCCTGCTGATCGCCCTGATCGCGCTGGTCGCGATTTCCCTCGGGGGCATCGCACTGATGCGCATGGTCGACGCCGGCGTCATGATCTCCGGCAACCTCGCCTTCAAGCAGACGGCAGCCCAGGCCGGCGACGCGGGAACCGAGGCGGCCATCGAATGGCTGACCGCAAGCAGCGACGAGCTCGCGAGCGACGTCGCAGCCGCCGGCTACTACGCGACCTGGCGCACCGGCTGCGACCTGCTGGGAACCCGAAGCGGCGATCCCGAGGACGACGTGGTCTGGACCGCCGGCGACAGTCCGCTGGTCCGCTGCGGCATGGTGGCGGCAGCCGTGGCCTCCGACAGGCTGCCGGAGGGCTATTCGGCCACGTACGTCATCAACCGGATGTGCGACAACGAAGGCCCGCCGAACGACCCCGCTGTCTTCTGTTCCACCTACCAGTCCACGTCCAGCGGGTCCGGCAGCACCAAGGGCGGTGCCTCGTACGGGCAGAAACCCCTCACCGGCACGGCGCAGCAGTATTACCGCATCACCACACGTGTCGTCGGCCCGCGCAACACTGAAAGCATCGTTCAGGCGGTCGTCGCGTTCTGAATCGGGAGCCAGGCCATGGTCAGGAAGTCATTTCGTTTTCTAGCCTTGTGGCTTGCGGTCTCGCCGATGGCCTGGGCCGGCACCGTCGACCTCGCCGACAAGCCGCTCGCCTCGGGCACCACGGGCGAGGTGAAACCCAACGTGATGATCATCCTCGACGACTCGGGCTCGATGGGATGGACGCACCTGCCCGACCACGTCCGGGATCTTCGCGCCCAGAACGGCTACAAGTCGAGCCAGTGCAACGGCGCCTACTTCAACCCGTCGGTCGTCTATACGCCGCCGGTCAAGGCCGACGGCACGAGCTTCCCGAACGTCGACTTCTACGCCGCGCCGTACGACGGCTTCGACGCGGGTTCCACCAAGGTGGATCTCTCGAAGTCGTTCAGGGCCTACGACAACACGACGAGCTGGAACGGCGGCAGCGACACCGCGCAGGCGGCCTACTACTACACCTACAAAGGCACGCAGCCGCCGATGTCCTATGCCTACAAGGACAATGGCGACGTCGACACCTCGACCACCTTCTACCGGGAGTGCAGCGGGGCCATTTCCAGCAAGTTCACCCAGGTCACGGTGGGGGCCGCGGAGCGCCAGAATTTCGCCAACTGGTACAGCTATTACCGCATCCGGATCCTGGCCGCCAAGACGGCCGTCGGCCGCTCTCTCGCGGGCATTTCCGAGCCGTCGACGTACCGCATCGGATTCACCACGCACAGCTATACGGGTGTCGACACCACCAGGAGCTCGTTCCAGAAGATCGACGATTTCTGCGCTGCCACCCCGGGATGCAGCCAGCGTACGGCCATCTTCGACAAGCTCTACGGCGCCAGTGCCTCGGGTGGCACGCCGCTGCGCGCGGCCCTCTCCAAGGTCGGGCGCATCTACGCTGGCAAGCTGGGCGACGATCCGGTCCAGTATTCGTGCCAGCAGAATTTCACGATCCTGACCACCGACGGATTCTGGAACGGCGACGACGGCTACAAGCTCGACGGGAACAGCTCGGTCGGCAACCAGGATGGTTCGGCAGCCCGGCCGATGTGGGACGGCGCGACGAGCCAGACAGTCGAGACCTACCGCCGCTACAGCTATTCGACGACGAGCAGCGGTTGTTCGAGAGGCAGGAAGAGACTCAGGACCCAGCAGCAGCGCAAGACGGTGACGACGCCGATCGATCCGCCCGGATCCGTCACGGAGAGCGCCTGGACCGATTACGGCTTCGCGACGACATCCTGGTGCCAGGCCAATCCGACCGTGCCGAACCCGAATCCGAGCGATCCGGAACTGGTCTCCTCGAACACCACGACGACGGGGGGAACGTCCGATTCCCTCGCCGACGTCGCCATGTACTACTACCAGACCGATCTCCGCACCCCGGGCCTGGGCAACTGCACCGGAGCGACGGTCGGCGGCAAGACCTACCAGGTCTGCGAGAACAACGTGCCCGGCGCAGGCAGCGACAAGGCGCCTCATCAGCACATGACGACGTTCACGCTGGGGCTGGGCATCGACGGCTCGCTCAAGTACTGCGAGAACTACGACTCGGGCGGCTGCGCGGACTTCGAGGCCATCAAGCAGGGGACCAAGAACTGGCCGGACCCGATGGACAACGAGGACCTGCATCGCGTGGACGACCTCTGGCACGCTGCGGTGAACGGCCGCGGCAAGTACTACAGCGCCAAGTCGCCCGAAGCGCTGGTCAGCGGCATCCAGAAAGCGCTGTCCGGGGTGTCTGCCCGAACGGCATCGGCCGCCGCGGCGGCGACCTCGAACCTGGAGCCCGTGGCCGGCGACAACTATGCCTACGTCGCGCTGTACACGACGGTCGACTGGGACGGGGACATCACCGCGCGCGAGATCGATCTCTCCGCAGGAACGGTGTCCGACACGGTCATCTGGTCGGCCCAGGCCAAGCTGGACGCGAAAGTGGCGGCAGCGAGCGACGGGCGCAACATCTACTTCAACGGCGGCGGCACGCTCAAGGCCTTCACGGCAGGCAACCTGTCGGCGCAGATCACGGCGAACTACTTCCAGCCCGGACCGACGAACCCCGGCGGCCAGCTCTCCCAGTATCCGGCCCTGACGGCCACCGAACAGGGACAGGCGACGTCCGCATCCATCATCAACTTCATCCGCGGCCAGACCCAGAACGAGGACGAAGGCGCCAACACCTACAGGCTCTACCGTGACCGCAAGCATGCGCTCGGCGACATCGTCGACGCCGCACCGGTCTACGTGCGCAAGCCCCCGTTCGCCTATTCGGACGACAACTACGCGCAGTTCGTCGAGCAGAACAAGGACCGCCAGTCGGTGGTCTACGCGGGCGGCAACGACGGCATGCTGCACGCCTTCAATGGCGATACCGGCGACGAGCTCTGGGCCTACATCCCGACCGCGGTGATCCCGCAGCTCTACAAGCTCGCCGACAAGAGCTACGCGACCAACCACCGCTTCTACGTCGACGGCCCCATCGTCGTCGGCGACGTCTGCCTGTCCGCTTCGTGCAGTGCCAGCCAGTGGAAGACCATCCTCGTCGGCGGACTGGGCAAGGGTGGGCGCGCCTACTACGCGCTCGACGTCACCAACCCGGCGAGCCCGAAACTGCTGTGGGAGTTCGCCGACACCAACCTCGGCTACACCTTCGGCAATGCGCTCATCACGAAGGTCAGCGGCCAGTGGGTCGTCATCGTCGCTTCGGGCTACAACAACACGTCGCCCGGCGACGGCAAGGGGCGGCTGTTCGTGCTCAAGGCCTCCGACGGTTCGAAACTCGCCGAGATCGTGACCGACGCCAGCGTCACCGACCCCTCGGTGAGCGGCATCGCCAAGGTCAACAACTGGGTCAGCAACACCAACCTGGACAACTCGACCCAGCACGTCTATGGCGGCGACCTCGACGGCAACGTCTGGCGCTTCGACGTCGTCGCCGGCACGGCGACGAAGATCACGACGATCGGCAAGGGAGACGTTCCGACCCAGCCGATCACGACCAAGCCCGAGCTGGCCGAAGTCAAGATCGGGGGATCCCCGAAGCGCGTGATCCTGGTCGGCGCAGGCAAGTACTTCGGCACCAGCGACATCGGCTCGACGGATCGCATGTCGCTCTATGCGATCAAGGACGACCTGACTTCGCCACCGTATGGCAACTTCCGCGTCAACCCGGGCGTGGTCGTCCAGGATCTCACCGGGAGCGTCAGCAGCCGGCAACTGTCCTATTCGGCGATGGCGCCCGACAAGATCGGCTGGTACATGGACTTCGACGTGCGGGACGGGGAGCGCGTCAACGTCGACTCGAAGTACCAGATGGGCTGGTGGGTCGTGCCGGCCAATATCCCGGAGTCGAACGTCTGCAACGTCGGCGGCACGAGCTGGCTCTATTACGTCGATCCATGGCCGACCAGGACCAAGGCTGCGGACACCGGCTGGGCCGTCAACGTCGGCAATACGCTCATCGTCGGGATCAACGTCGTCAAGCTTCCGAGCGGGAAGACCGTCACGATCGTCACGACGTCGGACGCCAAGTATCCGGTCTTCGGCAACCCGAAGGCGCCGCTCGATGCCAACGTGCGACGCCTGAACTGGCGCGAACTGTCGCGGTGAGACGGCTCCGGTGATTCGACGGCCTGCATCGCGCGCAGGCCGCTGGCGTCAACGCAGGTCCATTGCCTGATCGAGCCACTCGATCCAGTGCCGCACCGGCGTTGCGGTGCCGGCCTGCAGGTGCGCCAGGCAGCCGATGTTGGCCGACAGGATCAGGTCGGGGGCGCCGGCCTGCAGGCTGGCGAGCTTGCGGTCGCGCAGCTGCAGCGCGAGCGCAGGCTGCAGCACCGAATACGTGCCGGCCGACCCGCAGCACAGGTGCGACTCGGCCACCGCCAGTCGCGCGACGCCGAGGGCGTCGAGAAGACGCTCGACCTCGCCGCGGATCCGCTGGCCGTGCTGCAGCGTGCACGGGGGGTGGAACGCGACGCGCTCGCCGCGGTCGGCGTCCCGTGCGCCGAGCTGCGCGCGGAGCGCGTCGATCGAATCCGCCAGTTGCGCCGGCAACCACTCGGCGAGGTCCTTCGTGGCCTCGACGATGCGTTGCGCCCTGCCTGCGTAGCGGGAGTCGTCGCGCAGCAGGTGCGCGTAGTCCTTCACCATCGCACCGCAGCCGGAGGCGTTGATCACGATCGCCTCGGTCCCGCGTTCCAGGTGCGGCCACCAGGCGTCGACGTTGCGTCGCGCCTGCTCGAGCGCGCCGCCGGTGTCCCCCAGGTGGTGGCGGATGGCGCCGCAGCACCCCGACCTGCGCTCGACGACCACCTGGACGCCGACGCGGTCGAGCACGCGCGCGGTGGCCGCGTCGATGCCGGGCATCATCGCCGGCTGCGTGCAGCCGTTCAGGATCAGCACCTTGCGCGGATGCTCGCGCCGGGGCCATGCGCCCGCCGGGCGCCGCGCCGGCACCTTGTCGCGAAGCACCGGCGGCAGCACGGGCCTCACCCATTGCCCGATGCGCATCGCCGGATCGAACAGCCAGCGGCGCGTGAGCACCTCGCGCAGCGCGAACCTGAGCAGGCGCTGCCCCAGCGGGCGGCTCACGCGCTGCTCGACCAGCCGGCGCCCGATGTCGAGCAGGTGCCCGTAGTCGACGCCGGACGGGCAGGTCGACTCGCAGTTCCGGCAGGTGAGGCAGCGATCGAGGTGCGCCTGCGTCGAGGTGCCCGGTTCGTGCCCCTCGACGACCTGCTTCATCAGGTAGATGCGCCCGCGCGGCCCGTCGAGCTCGTCGCCGAGCAGCTGGTAGGTCGGGCAGGTCGCGGTGCAGAAACCGCAGTGAACGCACTTGCGCAGGATCGACTCGGCCTCGAGCCCGTCGGCAGTGCCCTTCAGCCAGCCGGCAAGATGCGTTTCCATTTCAGAGGTCGCGATACATGCGCCCGGGATTGAACAGCCCGCCCGGATCGAACACCTGCTTGAGCCGCCGCTGCAGCGCTGCGTTCGCCGGCGACAACGGATGGAACACGCCTGCCGTCCGGTCGCCGCCGCGGAACAGCGTCGCGCTTGCGCCGACCCGCGCGGCCGCGGCGCGGATCGCTTCGGCCGGGGCGTCGCTGCGCAACCATCGCAGTGCGCCGCCCCACTCGACCATCAGCGCGCCCTCGAGGCCGAGGGCCGGCGCGGTCGACGGCACCGACAGCCGCCACAGCGGCAACGGGCCGCCGAAGAACCCGTCGGTCTGCTCGCGAATGCCGATCCAGAACGCGCGGGCTTCGGTGTCGCCGAGGCGTGCGGCGCCGTGCTCGCGCGCCAGGCGCGCCGCAGCGGCTTCGACCGCCGCCGCCGCGCCGGAGAACCTGAGCGTCAGCACGCCGTCGCGCCACACGCTCGCCGACAGCGGCAGCGGCTGGCCTCCCAATCGGTTGAGCGCCTGCAACGCGGCACCCTCGTCGAGCTGCATGCGCACGCTGCATCCGGACGCCGGCACCGGAAGCACCTTCAGCGACACTTCGAGGATCGGGCCGAGGATGCCCAGCGACCCGCACGCCAGCCGCGACAGGTCGTAGCCGGCCACGTTCTTCATGACCTGGCCGCCGAAGCGCAGAACGCTGCCCGACGCGTCGAGCAGCGTCGCACCGAGCACGAAGTCGCGCACCGCCCCGACGCTGGCGCGTCGCGGCCCGGACAGGCCCGCGGCGACCACGCCGCCGATCGTCGCCGACGGGCCGAACGCGGGAGGCTCGAACGCCAGCATCTGCCCGCGCTCTGCCAGCGCCGCCTCGACTTCGGCGAGCGACGTCCCGCATCGCGCAGAGACGACCAGCTCGGTGGGCTCGTAGCTCACGATGCCGCGATAGCCGCGCATGTCGAGCGGATCGCCGGCGGGCGTCTCGCCGTAGAAGTCCTTGGTGCCGCCGCCGCGGATGCACAGCGGCCTGCGCGCCGCAGCGGCGGCGCGAACGCGGTCGCACAATTCGGCCAGGGCCGGGTCGCTGGCGGGCTCGGTCATCGTCTCAGAAGCGCGGCAACTCGGGAAACGCGAGCCGCCCGCCGTGCACGTGCATCTTCCCGTATTCGGCGCAGCGCGCCAGCGTCGGGATCGCCTTGCCCGGATTGAGCAGGCCCGGCGGATCGAACGCGCGCTTGACCGCGGAGAAGCGCGCGAGCTCGTCGCGCGAGAACTGCACGCACATCGAATCGATCTTCTCGACGCCGACGCCGTGCTCGCCGGTGATCGTGCCGCCGTACTCGACGGACAGTGCGAGGATCTCGGCGCCGAAGTGCTCGGCGCGCTGCCACTCGTCGGGGTCGTTCGCATCGAACAGGATCAGCGGGTGCAGGTTGCCGTCGCCGGCGTGGAACACGTTCATGCAGCGCAGCCGGTACTTCTCCTCCATCGCGGCGATCGACGCCAGCATCCGGCCGAGGTTGCGGCGCGGGATCGTGCCGTCCATGCAGTAGTAGTCGGGCGACAGGCGCCCCGCGGCCGGAAACGCGTTCTTGCGTCCTGACCAGAACAGCAGCCGCTCGGCCTCCGAATTCGATACGCGGATGCCGGTCGCGCCGGCCTCGCGCAGCACCTGCTCGATCCGCGCGACCTCGTCCGCGACTTCCTCGGCGGTTCCGTCGGACTCGGCGAGCAGGATCGCCGCGGCCTCGAGGTCGTAGCCCGCGTGGACGAACTCCTCGACCGCGACGGTCGCCTTGCGGTCCATCATCTCGAGACCGGCCGGAATGATGCCGGCCGCGATGATCCGCGCCACCGCGTCGCCCGCGGTCACGACGTCGTCGAACGAGGCCATGACGACGCGCGCCAGCGGCGGCGTCGGCACGAGCTTCACGGTGATCTCGGTGACGATCGCGAGCATCCCCTCGGAGCCGATCATCAGCGCCAGCAGGTCCAGGCCCGGCGCATCGAGCGCCTCGCTGCCGAATTCGACCGCCTCGCCGTCGATCGTCAGCGCGCGCACGCGCAGCACGTTGTGCACCGTCAGCCCGTACTTCAGGCAGTGCACGCCGCCGGAGTTCTCGGCGACGTTGCCGCCGATCGTGCAGGCGATCTGGGACGAGGGATCCGGCGCGTAGTACAGGCCGTGGGGCGCGGCGGCGTCGGAGATCGCAAGGTTGCGCACGCCCGGCTGCACGCGCGCGGTGCGCGCCAGCGGGTCGATCGACAGGATGCGGTTGAACTTGGCGAGCGACAGCACGACTCCCGACGCGTGCGGCATCGAGCCTCCGGACAGGCTCGTCCCGGCGCCGCGCGCGACCACCGGCACGTCGAGTTCGCGACAGGCTTTCAGGATCGCGCACACCTGCTCCTCGGTCTCGGGCAGCACGACCACCATCGGCAACTGCCGGAACGCCGACAGCGCGTCGCACTCGTAGGGCCGGGTGTCTTCCTCGCGATACAGCAGGCAGTGGGCGGGCACGAGCGCGCGCAGCCGTTCGGCGACCTCGCGCTGGCGCCCCGGCGCGGGTTTCGCGGCGAGGTCGGCGAAGCGGTCTTCGAAGCCTTCGGGCACGGCGTCGGGCCGCTCGGCGGCGGGGGCGGTCGGTGTGTTCATCGGTGCTTTCGCGATTGTGCACGATCCCGCCGCGAGGCCGCCGCACGACGCCGGCAACGATCAGCCGGGCTGCCCGTCCTTCAGCTTCTTCCAGAGGGTGGTTCGCGACATCCCGAGCCGGCGCGCGGCCTCGGCGCGGTTGCCGCCGGTTTCCTGGAGCGTGCCGCGGATCATCGCGCGCTCCTGGTCCGCTTGCATCGCACGACGGTAGTACGACCCGCGCGGCTCCAGGGCCCCGCGTGGCTGCGCCGCCGACGCCTGCGCGGCCCCTGGCGGCGCCATCGGCGCAAAGTGGCCGGCCTGCGCGCCAGGCGCGAGGATCTCCGGCGGAAGGTGGTGCGGCAGGATCACCGGACCATCGGCTTGCACCATCGCAAATTCGAGCGCATTGAACAACTGCCGCACGTTGCCGGGCCAGCGACAGGCCTCGAGCGCCGTCAGCGCCTCGGGCGACACCCGCAGCGGCGCGCGTCGATAGCGTTCGGCCAGCTCGCCGAGCATCCGCGCGGCCAGCAGCGCGATGTCGCTCGTGCGCTCGCGCAGCGGCGGAACGTGCAGCGGCAGCACGCGCAGCCGATAGTAGAGGTCCTCGCGGAACTGGCCGCCGCGCACCATCGCGTCGAGGTCGCGGTGCGTCGCCGCGACGACGCGCACGTCGACCTTGCGCGGGTGGTTCTCGCCGAGCCGCACGACTTCGCGTTCCTGCAGCACGCGCAGCAGCTTGGTCTGCATGGCCGGCGAGATCTCGCCGATCTCGTCGAGCAGCAAGGTCCCGCCGCTTGCCGCCTCGAAGCGCCCGACGCGCACGGTGGCCGCGCCCGAGAACGCGCCCTTCGCATGACCGAAGAGTTCCGACTCCAGCAGGTTCTCGGGCAGCGCGCCGCAGTCGAGCGGCACGAACGGCCCGTGCGCGCGCGGCGAGTTGTCGTGCAGCGCGCGCGCGACGAGCTCCTTGCCGACCCCGCTATCGCCGGTGACCAGCACGCTGGCGTCGCTCGCCGCGGCGCGCAGCACCTGCGCGTACAGCGCCTGCATCGCCGGCGCGCGGCCGACCAGCCCGCCAAGGCGCCAGCGTTCGCGCACTTCGGCCTCCAGCGCCACCTCGCGCGAGCGGTCGCGCAGCACGATCGAGCAGTGCAGGCCGGCGTCGTTGGCCGGGAGCAGCATCGCCCACATCCGCAGCGCGATCTCGCTGCCGTCGGGACGCCGCAGCGAGATGTCCTGGACCTTGCGCGCGTCGGCGCCGCCCGGCACCAGCGAACAGCGGCCGCCGCTCTGGCACTCGCGCGCACACCGGGTGCCGGCGAAAAGCGTCGGGCACGCGGTGCCGAGCAGGCGATCGCCGTCGCGACCGAGCAGGCGTTCGGCCGCCGCATTGATCTCGACGACGCGCCGCTGGGAGTCGACGAAAACGACCCCCTCCTCGAGGTTGTCGAGCAGGTTCTTCAGCGCGGCGATCGTGATCATCCGGACCTCTTGCGTTCAGTATGAACGTCCACATGAACGTTCACAAGGCGTGTCGATGGCGCCCGGTCAGTCCCGAATTCCTGCGAGAGCAAGCTCGGCGCGAGCCGTGCCGCCGCTGGCACGGATCTGGCAACGAAATCGCTGCCGGGCGATCGGCCCGGACGTTCGCGGTCGACAGGAGGAGCCACCCACCATGCAAAGACTGGTCATGTCCCTCGCCGGCCTGGCCTTCGCCAGCCTTGGCTGCAGCGCGTTCGCGGGCCCGCCGCTCGCCGACGACCAGGTCGTCGCCAGCTTCGAGCGCATGCTGAACCACGCGCCGACGCCGACGCCGCGGATCGACCTCGCCGCGCTGCAACGCAAGTACGGAGCCGATCCGCTGACGAAGGCGGTGAACCTCGCGCTCTGGGAAAAGGATCCGCCGCAGTACCACATCGCCCCGCAGGCGTCGGCCGGGCAGCCGCTGCGGCGCTGACCGCGGCGAGGCGCGCCGCCGTTCAGCCGAACGGCAGCACGACGCCGCGCAGGTTGCGGCCGGCGACCAGGTCGGCGTAGCCGTCGTTGATCGCGTCGAGCGGGTAGCGCCGCGTGACCAGCTCGGCGAGCCGGATCGCACCCCTGCGGTACAGCGCGACGAGCTCGGGGATCTGCACCCGCGGGCTCGCGAAGCCGTAGACCGAGCCCATGATCGCCTTCTGCGAGGTCACGAGCTCGAGCGGCGGCACCGGCAGCGCGAGCTCCTCGGCCGCGGTCAATGCGGTCACCACGACGTTGCCGGCCTTCGCCGTCGCCCGAAACGCCGGCAGCAGCGTGCGCGGCGGGTCGATGCAGACGAACGCGTGGTCGACGCCGACGCCGTCGGTGACCGCGTGCACCGCGGCCACCAGGTCCTCGCGGCCGGCGTCGACCGTGTGCGTCGCCCCGAACTCCCGCGCCCATTCGAGTTTTTGCGCGACGACGTCGGCGGCGACGACCGTGGTCGCGCCGGCCAGCTTCGCGCCCTGCACGACGTTCATTCCGTCGCCGCCGACCCCCACGACCAGCACCGAGTCGCCGGGCCTGACCTTCGCGCGATGGCGCGCCGCGCCGACGCCGGCGGGCACGCCGCAGGCAACGAGGCTGGCGAGGTCCAGCGGCAGGTCGCGGTCGATCGGCACGACCGAGGCCTGGTGCACGACCGTGTACTGCGCGAACGCGCCGATCATGCAGAACGCGCCGACGTCGCGCCCCGCCGCATCGCGGCGGCGATAGGTGCCGTCGACCTGCGGACCGAGCGTGATCCGCGGCCCGAGCACGCACAGGTGCTCGCGGCCCTGCCGGCACCAGCGGCACGTACCGCAGCCCGGGATGAACGCCAGCACGACGTGGTCGCCCGCGGCGACGCCGACGACGCCGGGGCCGATCGCCTCGACCACGCCCGCGCCCTCGTGGCCGAGGACCATCGGGCTCATCGCGACGCGCCGCTCGCCCTGCATCACGTGCCAGTCGGTGCGGCACAGGCCGACGGCCTCGACACGCACCAGCAACTCGCCGGCCTGCGGCGGGTCGAGCTCGATCTCCTCGATCGACAGGCGATCGCCGGGACGGTGGAAGACGGCACTGCGCACTCGCATCGGGAATCCGGACTCCGCAGGTGAGGCGAGGCCCAAGGATCGGGCCGGCCCGCAGGGCTGTCAACGCGCCGCGTCCGGATGCTAACGTGTCGCCACCCATGCGCGAGACGAACCCGACCCCCGAACGCCTGGCCGGATACGGGCTGCTGCTCGCCGGGATGGCGCTGGTCGGGCTCTACGTGGCGCTGGTCAAGCCGCTGGTCGCGGCGATGCCGGTGTTCCTGCTCGCGTGGCTGCGCTTCGGCATCGGCGCGGTGGCGATGCTGCCCTGGCTGCGCGCGACACCCGGCGACGCGCCGATCGACGCCCGGATCGCGCGGACGCTGTTCCTGCAGTCGCTGTTGGGGAATTTCCTGTTCTCGGTGTTCATGCTCTACGGCGTCTCGATGACGTCGGCGAGCGCGGCCGGCGTCGTCCTGGCGACGCTTCCGGCGGTCGTCGCGCTGTTCGCGTGGCTGTTCCTGCGCGAGACGATGACGCAGCGGTCGGCGCTCGCCGTGATGCTGGCCGCCGCCGGCATCGCCGTGCTGAGCGCCGGCGGCAACGCGACGTCGACGGCGGGGCCCGGCGAGCGCGCCTGGCTCGGCAACCTGCTGGTGTTCGCCTGCGTCGGCTGCGAAGCCGCCTACGTGATCCTCGGCAAGCGTCTGACCGCGTCGCTGTCACCGCAGCGGATCTCGGCGCTGATCAATGCCTGGGGCCTCGCGCTGACGACCCCGTTCGGCCTGTGGCAGGCGCGCGGATTCGATATCGGCGCACTCACGCCGGGCCTCTGGACGCTGCTCGTGTTCTACGCGCTGTCGGCGAGCATGTTCTCGACCTGGCTCTGGTTGAGCGGACTGCGGCGGGTGCCGGCGCAGCACAGCGGCGTGTTCACGGTCGCCTTGCCGGTCACCGCGAGCGCGACCGGCGTCGCATTTCTCGGCGAGCGATTCGGCGCGAGCGACGCGATCGCGTTCGCCTGCGCCGCGGCGGGCATCGGGCTCGTCGCGTGGCCGGCCCCGACGGCCTCGAGGAATCGATGAGCAGCGCGCCGTCGGCATCGCGCGACGCCCGCGCCGGCGAATCCGACCCGCCCGTCGACGCCTGGTGGAGCCGTGACGCGGGCGACCTGATGCGCAGCCTCGGGGCGAGTGCCGGCGGGCTCCCGCAAGCCGAGGCCGAGCGCCGCTTGCGCGTCCACGGCGCGAACACGGTCGAGGACGTGCCCGGGCTCACCGCGGTGCGGCTGCTGATTCGCCAGGTCGCCAATCCGCTGGTGCTGATCCTGGTCTTCGGCGCGCTCGTCTCGATGCTGGTGCGCAGCTGGGTCGACGCCTCGATCGTGGTCGCGATCGTCGTCGGCAGCGCGGCGCTCGGCTTCCTGCAGGAGTACCGCGCCTCGGCAGCCGTCGCCGAGCTTCGCCAGCGGCTCGCGCTGACGGTGCGCGTCCTGCGTGACGGCGCGCTGCGCAGCGCGCCCGCCAGCGCCATCGTGCCAGGCGACGTGGTCGAGCTCTCGGCCGGCAACCTGGTGCCCGCCGACGGCATCGTGATCCGCGCCCGTGACTTCCTGGTCACCGAAGCGAGCCTGACCGGCGAGCCGTTTCCGGTCGAGAAGCAGCCCGGCACCGTGCCAGCGGACAGCCCGGTCGGAGCGCGCACGAACTGCGTGCACCTGGGCACCTCGGTGCGCAGCGGCACCGCGACGGTGCTGGTCGTCGAGACCGGTCGCCGCACGCTGTTCGGCGAAGTGGCAGCGAGTCTCCGGGCGCGCGCGCCGGAGACCGAGTTCGAGCGCGGGATCCGCCGTTTCGGCAATCTCCTCGTGCGCGTGATGCTGGTGATGGTGGCCTTCGTGCTCGTCGTCAACCAGGCCCTGGACCGCCCGGTGATCGAGTCGCTGCTGTTCGCGACCGCGCTGGCCGTCGGGCTGTCGCCCGAGCTGCTGCCCGCGATCGTCAGCGTGACGCTGTCGCACGGCGCGCGCGCGATGGCGCAGCGCGGCGTCATCGTCCGGCGCCTGCAGGCGATCGAGAACCTCGGCAGCATCGACACGCTGTGCACCGACAAGACCGGCACGCTGACCCAGGGCGTGATCCAGCTCGATGCCGCCACCGATGCGCAGGGCCGACCGTCGGAGGCCGTGCGGCGAATGGCCTGGCTCAACGCCGCGTTCGAGACCGGCATCGAGAACCCGCTCGACGCGGCGCTGATCGCCGCCGGCGACGCGGCAGGGCTGAGCGTCGCGGGCGAGCGCAAGATCGACGAGATTCCGTACGACTTCATTCGCAAGCGGCTGACGATCGCGATCGAGGAGACCGCCGGCGCGGGCACGCACCTGATGATCACCAAGGGGGCCTTCGACAACGTGCTCGCGGCCTGCACGCGCGTGGCCGCCGACGCGGGCGGCGCGGCCGACGCCGAGGACGAGGCGCTCGACGCGGCGGCGCGCGAGCGCCTCGAGGCCTGGTACCGCGCGCGCGGCAGCGAGGGATTCCGCGTGCTGGCGGTGGCCACCAGGCGCGTGCCGGCGAGCCCGCGCCACTCGCGCGAGGACGAGCAGTCGATGACGCTGGCCGGCTTCCTGCTGTTCCTCGATCCCCCGAAACCCGGCGCCGCGCAGGCGATCGCCGACCTGCAGGCGCGCGGCATCCGGGTGCGGATGATCACCGGCGACAACCGCTACGTGGCCGCGCACGTGGCCGGGGCGATCGGGCTGGACGCTTCGGCGCTGATGACCGGCGCGGAAATCGCCGGGCTCAACGACGAATCGCTGTGGTACCGTGCCGCGCGCGCCGACCTTTTCGCCGAGGTCGATCCGCAGCAGAAGGAGCGGATCGTTCGCGCGCTGCAGCGCACCGGGCACGCGGTCGGCTACCTGGGCGACGGCATCAACGACGCGCCCTCGCTGCACGTCGCCGACGTCGGCATCTCGGTCGAGGGCGCGGTCGACGTCGCCCGCGAATCCGCCGACGTCGTGATGCTCAGGCCCGACCTGGACGTGTTGCGGCGCGGCGTCGAGGAAGGCCGGCGCACGTTCGCGAACACGATGAAGTACATCAACATCACGACCAGCGCGAATTTCGGCAACATGGTCAGCATGGCGCTCGCCACCCCGCTGCTGCCGTTCCTGCCGTTGGCCGCCAAGCAGATCCTGCTGAACAACTTCCTGTCGGACATCCCGTCGGCGGCGGTGTCGACCGACAACGTCGATCCCGAACACGTCGAGCGCGCACAACGCTGGAACGTCCGGGACGTGCGCCGTTTCATGGTCGTGTTCGGGCTGGCGAGCTCTGCCTTCGACCTGCTCGCCTTCGCGGTGCTGCTGCTGGTGTTCCGCGCCGGCCAGGCGACCTTCCAGACCGCCTGGTTCGTGATCTCGCTGCTCACCGAGCTGGCGGTCGTGCTGGTGCTGCGCACCGCGCGCCCGGCGCTGAAGAGCAGGCCGGGGCGGCTGCTGGGCATCTCCACCGTCGTGGTGATGATCGCAGCCCTGTGCATTCCGTACCTCGGGCCGGCCGCGAGCGTTTTCGGCTTCGTGCCGATGCCGCCGGCGCTGCTGGCGGCTTCGCTGGCGATCGTCGTCGGATACGTCGTCTTCACCGAAATCCTCAAGCTGTGGACGCAGCGTCGCCGCGCGCGCGCGGCAGGCAGTCCGCGATGACGACGCCGGCGCCACGCCCCCGCCGCGCGCAGCGGTGCCTCGCGTGGCTGTTCGCGCTGGCCGGCGCCGGGTGCGCCGGGACCGGCACCAGCGTGACGCAGGCGCTGCACGTCGAGACGCCTGGATGCGACGGCGCGAGCTGCGAGCTGCGCAACGATCGCGGGCGCTGGTCGATCCCGCGCACGCCGGGCGTCGTGGAGGTGCTCACCTCGACCGCGGAGCTCGAGATCGTCTGCCGCGCGCCCGACGGCGCGGTGCGCTCCGGGTCGCGCACCGGCGCGTCGGCTCACCCCGTCTCGCCCGGCGCCGCGGTCGCCGGCGCCGCGGCCGGCGCCGGAGTGGGCGCCGCCGCGGCCGCGCCGATCCTGGCCACGCCGTACGCACCGTTCGCGGTCGTGTTCCTCGCCTACGGCGCGGTAGCCGGGGCCGGCGCCGGGAGCTCGGCCGAGGCGTCGGGGCGGCCGTTGCGGTATCCGGACCACGTCTCGGTTCCGCTGAACTGCGCCGCCCCGACCGCGGCGCTGCCGCAACCGCTCGGCGTCACCGTGCGCGGCGCGAGCGCTGCCGAGGCACAGGCCGCCGGACTTCCGGTTCGCAGCGGCGCGCTGGTCGCCTCGGTCGACGACGGCGGGCGAGCGCAGGCCGCCGGCCTGCGCCCCGGCGACCTGATCGTGAACGCGGCGGGCCGCGACATCGACTCGCCGGCGCAGCTCGAGGCGCTGCTGCGCGCGATGCCGGCCGGCGCGGGCTTCGCGTTGCGCATCAGGCGCGCCGGGGCAACGCTGGAGCTCGCGGTGCCGCCGGCGACTCGACCCGGGTGACCGGAGCAGCGCGTCACGGTCCGCCGATGGCACGCGACGATCCCGGCTGCCGCCGTGCTGGCCGCCGCGATGCTGGCGAGCGCCGGCTGCGCGACCGTCGACGGGCGCGTCGATCCCGCGATGTTCCCGGCGACGCGCGAAGCCGCGGCCGACCGATCCGCCGCAAACGGGTCTGCGAACCGATCCCCCGCCGCGGTCGGCCTGGCGCTGCCGGCGCCACTCGTCGCGCAGGAGTACCTCGGCGAGCGGCTGGACGAATCGATGGGCACGCGCGTGCGAGTGCCCATCGGCCACATCGTCGAGGCCGCCGCGCTGGGCACGCTGGCCCAGACGTTCGATGGCGGGGTGCGCCGCACCGATGGCGGCAATCTGCGCACCGATTCGAAGGACGCCGCCGGCGCGGTCGCCGCGATCGTCGCGATCACGCGGATCGAGATGGACTACCGCGAGGAGCTGCGCTACTTCGTGCCGCTCGGACCGCTGATCCTGTCGGACTCGCGGCTCACCGTGCGCCTGCTGCTCGGCGTCGAGCTGCGCGACCCCGCCGGGCACCCGTTGTGGTCGAAGACGCTCGACTCGGGCGCGATCGAGCCGCGCACGCCACACTCGCCGCTGGCGAAGGGCTACGAGGACCGGCCGACCAGCGTGATCCGGCTCGCGCACCAGGCCGCGTGGCGGCTGCTCCTGGACCTGTCCCGCGAGGCGCGCGACTGGGTCGAAGCGGAACACTCGCGGGAGCGCCGGCTCTGACGCGCGGCGATTTGACACCGAAGCACCGGATTGGCACTCTTTGCGCCAGCTGAACAACCGCTGTGGGAGAGACTGCGCGGACCGCAAGCAGCCGACCGGTCCGGCGTGGCGCCGAAGGTGTATCGCCCCGGAAACTCTCAGGCAAAAGGACTGCAGCGGTTCGGCTCTCTGGAGAGAAGGCTCGGCGCTGCCGGTCGCGAGACCGCGGTGCACGCCTCGCCGAAGGAAACAGGGGTCCGCACTGGCGCGGGCGCTGAATGTCTCAGGCAAACGGACAGAGGGGGCTTCCGATCAACCACGGGTCGCGACGCGGCCGCCTTCGGAGCCCTGCCTTGAACAATCCCGCCGATCTCCGCTACACCTCGTCGCACGAGTGGCTTCGCGTCGAAGCCGACGGCACGGCGACGGTGGGCATCACTTTCCACGCGCAGGACGCGCTCGGCGAGCTGGTATACGTCGAGTTGCCCGCAGTCGGCCGCAAGCTCGCGCAGGGCGAGTCCTGCGTCGTCGTCGAGTCGACCAAGGCGGCTTCCGACGTCTACGCGCCGGTGGCCGGCGAGGTGCTCGCGGTGAATCCCGCGCTCGCCGAGGCGCCGCAGACCGTCAACGAATCGCCTTACGGCGACGGCTGGCTGTTCCGGATGCGGCCGTCCGATCCGTCGCAGATCGACGCGCTGCTCGACGCCGGCGCCTACGCGGCCGGGCCCGGCGCCGGCTGAGCGCCGGGCGACGCGCCGCCGCGCGCGTCGTGATCCTTCGATCCCATTCATGCAGGCCGCGAACCCGCAGGCCGCGCCGGAGATCCTGTCCATGAGCCCTTCCGGGTACCCCAGCGCCGACATCCGCGCGCTGCTCGGCCACGACGAATTCCACGCCCGCCACATCGGGCCGACCGTGTCGCAGGAGGCGGCGATGCTCGAAGCCCTCGGCTTCGAGTCGCGCCACGCGCTGATCAGCGTGACGGTTCCGCCGGACCTGCTGCTCGAGGCGCCGCTCGCGCTCGGCGAGCCGGCCTCCGAGGCGCAGGCGCTGGCGGAGCTGCGCAAGCTGGCCGGGCGCAACGAACTCTGGCGCAGCTATATCGGCGCCGGCTACCACGGCACGATCGTCCCCGAGCCGATCCGCCGCAACCTGCTCGAGAACCCCGGCTGGTACACCGCCTACACGCCGTACCAGGCCGAGGTGGCGCAAGGCAGGCTCGAGGCGCTGCTGAACTTCCAGCAGATGGTCGTCGACCTGACCGGCCTCCCGGTCGCCAACGCGTCGCTGCTCGACGAGGCGACCGCTGCGGCCGAGGCGATGGCGATGGCGCGGCGCGCGTCGAAATCGAAGTCGAACCGCTACCTGGTCGACGCGGCCACCCATCCGCAGGTGATGGCGGTCGTGAGCACGCGCGCGAAGTGGATGGGGATCGAGGTCGTGGTCGACGACGCCGCGCACGCGCTCGCCGACGACGCCGCGGCCGGGTTCTTCGGCGCGCACCTGCAGTCGCCGGACACGTTCGGCCGGCTGCGCGACTTCTCCGCGCCGATCGCGGCCCTGCGCGCGGCCGGTGGCCGCGTCACCGTCGGCTGCGACCCGCTGGCGCTGCTGCTCGCGAAGTCTCCCGGCGCGATCGGCGCCGACATCGCGATCGGCTCGGGGCAGCGCTTCGGCGTCCCGATGGGCTACGGCGGGCCGCACGCCGCGTTCATGGCGGCCCGCGAGGACCTGCTGCGCACGATGCCGGGCCGGATCATCGGCGTCTCGCACGACGCCGCAGGCAACCCGGCGCTGCGGATGGCGCTGCAGACGCGCGAGCAGCACATCCGGCGCGAGAAGGCGACCAGCAACATCTGCACCTCGCAGGCGCTGCTGGCGAACATGGCGGGGTTCTACGCCGTCTACCACGGCCCGCAGGGGCTGACGCGGATCGCGCTGCGGGTCAACGCGATGGCGCGACTGCTCGCGCGGCTGCTGGCGCGGACCGAAGGCGGCTCGCGCCCGTTGCACGACAGCTACTTCGACACGCTGGTCTTCGACCTCGGCGCCGGCGCCGAAGCGGTGCGCGCGCGCGCGCGGGCGCTGCGGATCAACCTGCGCGAGTTCGCGGCCGAGGGCGGCCCGGCCGGACGCGTCGGGGTCGCGCTCGACGAAACGGTGACGCTCGCCGACGTCGCCGACCTCGCGTTCGTGCTCGCCGGCGCCCGCGTCGACGCATCGACGCTGGACGCGGCCGCCGCGTCGCTCGGACTCGAACCCGACTCGATCCCCCCTGCGCTGCGCCGCGCCGACACGGTGCTCACGCATCCGGTGTTCAACCGCCACCACAGCGAGACCGAGTTCGTCCGCTACCTGAAGAAGCTGGAGAACCGCGACATCTCGCTGGTGCACTCGATGATCCCGCTCGGCTCGTGCACGATGAAACTCAACGCCGCCGCGGAGATGGCGCCCGTGACCTGGCCCGAGTTCGCGAACCTGCACCCGTTCGCGCCGCGCGAGCAGGCGGCGGGCTACGCCGCGATGCTCGGGCAGCTCGGCGCGTGGCTCGCCGAGATCACCGGCTTCGCCGCGGTGTCGTTCCAGCCGAACTCCGGAGCGCAGGGCGAGTATGCGGGCCTGCTCGCGATCCGCCACTACCTGGCGGCGCAGGGGCAGGGGCACCGCGACGTCTGCCTGATCCCAGCGTCGGCGCACGGCACGAACCCCGCGTCGGCGCACATGATGGGGCTGCGCGTCGTCGTCGTCGCCTGCGACCCGCAGGGCAACATCGACGTCGCCGACCTCGGCCGCCGCATCGACGAGAACCGCGACTCGCTCGCGGCGCTGATGGTGACCTATCCGTCGACGCACGGCGTGTTCGAAGCCGCGATCGCCGAGGTCTGCCGGATGGTGCACGCGGCCGGAGGGCAGGTCTACATGGACGGCGCGAACCTGAACGCGCAGGCCGGCCTCGCAAAGCCGGGCCTGATCGGCGCCGACGTCTGCCACATGAACCTGCACAAGACCTTCTGCATCCCGCACGGCGGCGGCGGCCCCGGCATGGGCCCGATCGCGGTCGCCGGGCACCTCGCGCCGTTCCTTCCGGCCGAGCCGTTCCCGCTGCCGGCGGCGAGCACCAGCGCGCGCGAAGCGGCGCCGGCGGCGGCGGGCGACGCCGCGGTGTCGGCCGCGCCGTTCGGCAGCGCGCTGATCACGACGATCTCGTGGATGTACATCCGGATGATGGGCGCAGCCGGAATCCGCAAGGCGAGCGAGGTCGCGATCCTGAACGCGAACTACGTCGCGCATCGGCTCGCGCCGTACTTCCCGGTGCTCTACCGCGGCCAGAACGGCGAGGTCGCGCACGAGTGCATCCTGGACATGCGCAACCTGAAGGCCGATTACGGCGTGAGCGCCGAGGACGTCGCCAAGCGGCTGATGGACTACGGCTTCCACGCGCCGACGCTGTCGTTCCCGGTCGCCGACACGCTGATGGTCGAGCCGACCGAGTCGGAGTCCAAACCCGAGCTCGACCGCTTCTGCGAGGCGATGATCGCGATCCACGGCGAGTTGCGGCGGATCGCGTCGGGCGAACTCGATCGCGACGACAACCCGCTGAAGGGCGCCCCGCACACCGCCGCCGAGATCGCCGGCGAGTGGAAGCACCGCTACAGCCGCGAGGAAGCGGCGTTCCCGCTGCCCTGGGTGCGCGAAGCGAAGTTCTGGCCGAGCGTCAAGCGCATCGACAACGCGGCCGGCGACCGGCACCTCGTCTGCACCTGCCCGCCACTGGCCGACTACGCCGAAGGAGATGCGCGATGAACCAGCCCGCGCAAGGCGCGCTCGAACGCATCCCGCTCCACGCGCTGCACGCCGCGCACGGCGCGAAGTTCGGCGCGTTCGCCGGCTACGAGATGCCGATCCAGTACCCGCAGGGACTGAAGGCGGAGCACCTGCACACCCGCGAGCGCGCCGGCCTGTTCGACGTCTCGCACATGGGACAGCTGCGGATCCGCGCGGCGGACGACCGCCCGGCGACGTTGCGCGGGCAGCTCGAAGCGGCGTTGCCGGTGGACTTCGAGGGCTGGGCGCACGCGACGCAGCGCTATTCGCTGCTGCTGAACGAGCGTGGCGGCATCGAGGACGACCTGATGCTGGTGCACCTGGTCGACGGCGCGCGCGCCGAAGTCCGCATGGTGGTGAACGCAGGCAATCGCGATGCCGACCTGCGGCTGCTGCGCGAGCGCTGCCCGAGGCTGCACGTCGACTGGGTCGACGCTGCGCTCGTCGCGCTGCAGGGACCCGCCGCCGAGGCGGCGCTCGCGGCGCTCGACCCGGCCGCTGCCTCGTTGCGATTCATGCAGTCCGCGACGCTGCGCCTGCTCGGCGCCGACTGCTTCACCACCCGCTCGGGCTACACCGGCGAGGACGGCTACGAGATCTCGCTGCCGCTCGCGAAGGCCGAGGCGATCGTGAGCCGGTTGCTGGACAATCCGGCCGTGCAGCTCGCGGGGCTCGGCGCGCGCGACACGCTGCGGCTCGAGGCGGGGCTTTGCCTCTACGGCCACGACCTCGATCCGGCCACGTCGCCGATCGAAGCCGATCTCGCCTGGACCATCCAGAAGCGCCGCCGCGAAGCCAGGGACTTCCCCGGCGCCAAGCGCATCCTGCGCGAATACGAGCTTGGCCCCGCGAGAAAGCGCGTCGGCATCCGCCCCAACGACCGCGCGCCCGCGCGCGAGGGCGTCGAGATCATGAAGGACGGCAAGACCATCGGCATCGTCACCAGCGGCGGCTTCTCGCCCACGCTCAACGGCCCGATCTCGATGGGCTATGTCGAAGCCGCGCACGCCGAACCGGGGCATGTCGTCGATCTGATGATCCGCGGCGTCCCGCGCCCCGCCACCGTCACGCCGCTGCCCTTCGTCCCGCACCGCTATGTGAGGAAGAAGTGATGCTTCGCTTTCAATCGCGAACCCTCTCCCCCGAAAGGGGTACGCGCCCAGTCGTTTCGCGGCGTCCGGTTCTGCGCCGTCGGCGCTCCACCCTCACCCCAACCCTCTCCCTTCCACAGCAGGGAGAGGGGGTCTGTCTTCGCTCATCCAGGAGCTTCCCATGACCACGCGCTACACCAAAGACCACGAATGGGTCCGCCTCGACGGCGACATCGCCACCGTCGGCATCACTCAATACGCCGCCGAGCAATTGGGCGACGTCGTCTACGCCGAACTCCCC
>JAMLIR010000032.1 GCA_023954045.1 Burkholderiaceae bacterium
TCGCGCGTCGTCCTGTTCGGCGAGGGCGTCGCCACGAAGCGCCACGAGCTGGTGGACGAGTTCGGCGCCGATCGCGTGCGCAACACCCCGCTGGCCGAGGCGATCATCGCCGGCACGGCCGTCGGCGCCGCGGCGAGCGGCCTGCGCCCGGTGGTCGACCTGCTGTTCGCGCCGTTCCTCACCTACTCGATGGACGCGATCGTCAACAGCGCCGGCAAGCTGCGCTACCTGTCGGGCGGCCAGTTCGAGTTTCCGATGGTGGTGCTGGCGATGACCGGCGCAGGCTGGGCCGTGGGAGGGCAGCACAACCACAACCTCGAGGCGATGTTCGTGCACGCGCCGGGATTGAAGGTCGTGATGCCGTCCAGCGCCGCCGACTTCAAGGGCCTGCTGAAGGCGGCGATCCGCGACGACAACCCGGTGCTGTTCTTCATGGACATCGCGCTGACGATGGCGCCGGGCGAGGTGCCCGACTCGGAAGACCACGTCGTGCCGATCGGCCGCGCCGCAGTGCTGCGCGAAGGCAGCGACGTGACGCTGGTCTCGTACGCGAAGACGGTCGGCGCCTGCCTCGGCGCTGCCGAGGCGCTTGCCGCGAAGGGCATCTCGGCCGAGGTGCTCGACCTGCGCACGCTCAAGCCGCTCGACGAGAAGGCGATCCTTCGCTCGGTGCGCAAGACCGGGCGGATGGTGGTCGTCCACGAGGCCAACCGGCTGTGCGGGATCGGCGCGGAAGTGTCGGCGATCGTCGGCGAGCACGCGTTCGACGCGTTGAAGGCGCCGGTGCGCCGCCTCGCCGGCCCCGACGCGCCGGCCGCGTCGTCGTGGGTGCTCGAGCAGGCGGCGGTGCCGAGCGCGGACGCGGTGCGGGACGCGGTGCTGGCAATGGTGGGCGAGCGCGCGGCCGCCTGATCGCGGCGTGCGGGCGTCGCGCGGCTCAGCCGGGGCGAGCGCCCAGCAACACCGCAGCGGGGAAACCCGACAGGACCGTGCTGGCGTCCAGCGTCCCCTGCGACACGGTCACCGTGCGGCCGGTCAACTGGTCGACGAGATCGCCGGAGATGCCGCTTCCGCCGAGATCGGCATGCGTGTCCTGCCAGACACCCTCGCCTTCGGGCAAGCGGCCCGGCGTGCCGAGCAGCTTCGCGAACAGCCGCGACACGAGCACCACGACCACCGACGCGTCGGCGCGCCGTGCGTAGGCGACCAGGTGCGGCGCCGCTGCGCCGGTGACTTCGAGCGGCAGGTAGTCGCCGTCGCGAAACAGCGCGGCGCGCGCACGCCGCATCTGCAGCAGGCGCCACGTGACGAACATCTTCGCTGCGTCGGCGCGCGGGTCGCGCGACACCGATGCGGCGACGGCGCAGACGCCCTCGTCGTGGACGCGCCGCTCGATGGACTCCAGCATCGCGCTGCGGCGCGCGAAGTCGACCGGCCGGCGGTTGTCCGGGTCGACGAGGCTGAAGTCGAAGCATTCGTTGCCCTGGTACAGGTCCGGAACGCCCGGCACCGTGTACTTCAGGGTGACCATCGCGAGGCTGTTGAGCGCTCCGAACCAGGCGATCGTTCGCATCTGCTCGCGAAGGTCGTCCAGGAAGGGGTTGGACGCGCTCGGCGCGAGGACGCCGCGAACGAAGCCGGCGAGCGCGGATTCGTAGGCCGGATCGGGACTGATCCAGCTGGTGCGCGCTTTCGACTCCCGCGCCGCCTTCAGCATGTAGCGCTCGATGCGCTCCGCATAGACCGCCAGCCGGCGCGCCGGATCGCCGTCGTCCCCTTCTTCCCGGAAGCTGCCGAGCAGCGTCTGGTACAGCAGGTACTCGTCGTTGCGCGACGGCGCCGGCTCGCCGCCGGCCGTGCTGCGACGGCTGCGGTTCATCAGCCGCCAGCGGCGCAACAGCAGCCGCCAGGCGGCGGGGATCTCGGAGAGCACGTCGATGCGGGCGCGCACGTCGCCCGAGCGCTTGTTGTCGTGGGTCGTCGTGGCGAGCATCGTGTGCGGCCAGTTGGCGGCCCGGTCCGCGTTCGCCGCGTGAAAGGCCTTCACCGAGATGCCGAAGGAGTCGGGCTCGCTGCCGACCTCGTTCAGCGAGACCAGCCGGTTGAAGCGGTAGAGCGCCGTGTCCTCGACGCCCTTGGCCGCGACGGGCGACGTGAACTGCTGGAAGCGCCGCGCGAAGCGCCGTGTCCTGGTGCGCAGCGCGGGTGTGCTTGCCGACGGTGCGCGTCCGAGCAGCGCGTCGCGCACGAAGCCGTAGATGGTGGTGTCGGCGGCCCGGCTGCGCCGCACGGCGCGCCCGATCGCCCACTCGATGTAGCGGCGGTCCTGCTTCGACGCCCGGTTGGTGAGATAGGTCCTGTAGACCGGCATGCAGGCTGCGACCTCGGCCAGCGCGCGGCGCAGCGTATTGAAAGTGTAGTCGCGGGTGCGCCGGTTTGCGCGCGCGATCCGCAGCAGCTCGGAGGTCAGCACCGTGAGCTCCGACGCCAGCGCGTTGCGCATGATCAGCTGCTTGCCTTCGTAGGCGATGTCCTCGAAGCTGGCCCGCTCGCCGGTGAAGGACCGCCAGGTGCGGTCGATGCGGTCCCTCGCGGCCGGGTCGACGAACAATCCGTTTGCGACCGCGGCGAACCGGTAGCCGGTCGTGCCGTGGATCGCCCATTGTTCCGGAACGCGTTCGTGCGCGGCGGCGATCTTCTCGATGACGACGTACAGCGGTCGGGTCGGACGCCCGTCGTCGAACTCCGTCGGCGCGCCGCTGCGGCGCGCATACCCCTGCTGCAGCCGCGTGAAATACTCGCCGGGGTCGTACAGGCCGTCGGGGTGGTCGATGCGCAGCCCGTCGATGCGACCGTCCGCGGCCAGTTCGAGCACGCGGGCGTGCGTGGCCTCGAACACGGCCTCGTTTTCGATGCGTAGCCCGGCCAGGTCGTTGATGTCGAAGAAGCGGCGGTAGTTGATCTCGTCGGAGGCTACGCGCCAGTAGGCCAGGCGCCACGCCTGCTGCTCCAGCAGCGCATGCAGCGCATTGCGCGCACCCGGCGAGCGCGCGTTGAGCGCCTCGACCTCGGCGTCGATCGCCGAGCGCACTGCCGGCTGCGCCCCGGCGAGTCGCGCCAGCGCGCGTTTGTGCACGGCCGCGTCCCGCGCTCGCCCGGCCCCGCTGGCCTCGTCGAGCGCATCTCGGGGCGGCAGGTTCGCGAAGGCATCGGCCAGCGCGGAGAACTCGTCGCGAAGCTCGGCGTCCAGCGCGGCGGAGTCCAACCTGTCGCTGGCGCGTCTCAGCAGTGGCGCCGACTCGCGCGGGTCGATCGGCAGGCGGTGCTCGTGATAGCGGGTCGCAAAACCGCCGGTGTCGGGTTCGAAGGCCAGCACCAGCTCGCCGCGCTCGAGCACCAACCCGTAGTGGTCGCCCAGCAGCGGCACGAGCACCTTGCCATCGAGGTCGCCGTTGACCGGATGCCAGTCGATGTCGAAGAAACGCGAGCACGGCGACGTCTCGCCGTGCTCGAGCACGTCCATCCACCAGGCGTTGTCGCCGCCCAGCACGCCCATGTGGTTCGGCACCATGTCGAACAGCACGCCCATTCCGCGTTCGCGCAGCGCCGCCGACAAGGCATCGAACGCGGCTTCGCCGCCGAGCTCCGGATTGATCGAACGGTGGTCGACGATGTCGTAGCCGTGGCTGCTGCCCGGGCGCGCGCGCAGCACCGGGGAGCAGTACAGGTCGCCGACGCCGAGCCGGTCGAGGTAAGGCAGCACGCGCAGCGAATCGTGCAGGCCGAAGTCGCGGTTCAGCTGCAGCCGGTAGGTCGAGCGGGGAATGCGCGCCTGCGCCGCGCGGCCGGCCGCCTGCGTGCTGCGCGGACTCTCGCGCTCGGCGGAAAGTGCCCGCGCCAGGCGTGCGCCAGCCGGGTCGTCGGCCAGCTCGTCGATCGTCGCGGACAGGCGCCTGCGCCAGTTCGGGTACGTGTCGACAGTCCCGGGCAGGTTGGCCTGCTCGGTGACGCCGAGCCAGTCCTCGGGTTGCACCATCATGAGCCGTGCAGGGCTCCTCGCGAGGTATACGTGGACGGCGTCGACGAGCTCGGGAGCCAGCGGCGCTCGTGCTGCCGCCTGCGCGTCGGTGTCCGCCGCAAGCAGCTCGTCGCGGATCAGCGCGGCCACCAGGCGCGCCCGGTCCTGCGCGCGCGCCTGCACCTGCGCCACGTGCGACGACTCGTCGGGGAACAGGCCGAGCTCGTGACGCAGCTGCAGGTCGCGGCCGGCCCACCATCCGGCCAGCGTCGGAAGGTCGTGCGTGCCGATCGAGACCAGTGCGTCGCGGGGATACGTGCGCGGCGGCGCGAAGTCCCCGGAGCCGTCGCGCTCGAAGTAGAGCAGACGATACGAAAGTACGCGCGCGCGCGCGAGCGCTTCGCGTACCGCGTCCGGCACGGTTCCGAGATCCTCGCCGACCACCAGGCATCGGTTGCGGTGACTCTCGAGCGCGACGATCGCCAGCAGCTCGTCCATCGGATAGCGGACGTAGCCGCCGTCGCGCGCGGTGGCGCCGGGCGGGACCCAGTAAAGCCTCATCAACCCCATCACGTGATCGATGCGCAGCGCCCCCGCATGCCGCATGTTCGCGCGCAGCGCGAGCACGAACGGCTCGTGCCCGCATTCGCGCAGCGCGTCCGGGATCAGTGGCGGAAGCCCCCAGTCCTGTCCGGCCAGGTTGAAGTCGTCGGGCGGTGCGCCGACGCTCGCCGAGGCCGCGTAGCAGTGGTCGAACGACCAGCAGTCCGAGCCCGCCCGGTCTACCGACACGGCGAGGTCCAGATAGAGCCCGACTGCCATGCCGCGCTCGCGGCAGCGAGCCGCCGCGCGCTCGAGCTGCCGCTCGGCCTGCCACTGCAGGTACTCGTAGTACTCGATCGCTTCGATCGCCTCGACCTCGAAGCGGACGACCTGCTCGCCGCAGGGATCGCGCCACCCTTCCGGCCAGACCGGCCAGCCCCAGATCGAAGGGTCCTGCGCATGAAAGCGCGCCTGCAAGGCCTCGAACAGCGCGTGGCGCCGCAGCGCGGCGCCCCCGCTCGACTGGAACGCGCGGAATGCCGCGGCGCGCGGTGTCGCGCGCTCGAGGTGCGCGCGCCGGAAATACGCGTACAGCTCGCGCAGCGCCTCGTGCTTCGCGCCCGACACGCCCTCGAAATCGACGAGCTCCGCCTCGCGCAGCCGCTGCAGCCGGGCGCGAAACGCGCCGGATCGCAGCCGCTCGCGCACTGCGTCGGCTTCGGCGAAGTCGTCGACCGATTCGACGTCGATCGCCAGCGCGTCCAGCCACAGCCGCGACGACGGCGCGTAGGGACTCGCGTGCGCCGGGTTGTGGGGGAAGCGCGCATGCAGCGGGTTGAGCCCGATCGCGCTCGCGCCGTGCGCGGCCGCGACGTCGATCAGCGCCAGCAGGTCGCCGAAGTCGCCGACCCCCCAGTTGCGCGCCGAACGCAGTCCGTAGAGCTGCACCGACCAGCCCCAGATGCGAATGCCGTCGGCGAGCAGCGGCGGATGGAAGCAGTGCGGCGGCGCCGCGATCACCAGCACCCGGGTCCGAGCGTCGCCGACCTGCAGGTCGAGCCGGTGATAGCCCGGCGCGAGTGCGGCCTCGATGACCAGCAGGCGCGATTCGTACGGTGCCCCGTCGACCTCGCTGCGCTCCCTGAGCGCCAGCGCGTCCAGCTCGGACTCGCCGCACAGCGGATCTCCCGACTCGGGCAAGAGGCGCCAGGCCACCCGCCCTCCCGGGTCGCTGCGCGGCAGGCGCAGCAGCACTGCGACCGTGCTGGCCGGCAGCACCAGCGTGACCACCGGTTCGGCGAGCCGTTGCCAGTAGCGCGAGTGCGCGCGCGCCAGCCCGCTGTCGATGTCGGCGTCGGTATCGGCGGGTACGCCGAGCTGGCCGAGCAGCGCGCGCAGCCCCGCATCGGAGACCTCTTGCCGGCGTCCCCACACGTCCTCGAAGGCCGGATCGATGCCGAATGCAGCGGCCAGGCATTCGAGGCGTTGCCGGGGGCCGGGCTCAGCCATCGCCCTTCTCCAGCGCCAACAGCACGCCGCCTCGCGCGAGGCTCCAGAAGCCGGGGGCGCCGCTCCGCGTCGCGCCATGCGAGTAGGCGATCGCGGCGTTCGCGCCGGTGCGCGCCTCGACAGGTTGCGCGCCGAAATTGGCGTGCAGCACGAGCACCTCGCTGCTGCCGTCCGCGATCTGCCAGCGTACCTGCAGTGCCGCGTCGCTTGCCGCCCAGCGACCGCCGTTGCGGATCCGCGCGAGCCTGGGCATCAGCGCGCGGCGAAGCTGCAGCAGTCGTCGAACCAGCGCCAGCCGCTCGCGATGCGGAGACGCGTCGCGTTCGTCCCAGCGAAGCCTGGAGGCTGCGAAAGTCCCGAGTGCGTTCGGGTCGGGGATCGCCTCGCGCGCCGCGCGGTCGCGAAACGCTTCGAATCGCCCGAATTCTTCGCGGCGGCCGTCGCGCACCGCGGCGGCCAGCTCGGGGCCGAAGTCGCAGAAGAACAGGAACGGCGTCGAGGCGGCGTACTCCTCGCCCATGAACAACATCGGGACCTGCGGGCCGAGCAGCACGCAGGCCAGCGCCGCAGGCATCAGCGCGGCGTCGGCGACGGCGTCGAGGCGCTCGCCGAACGCACGGTTTCCGACCTGGTCGTGGCTCTGCAGGAAGGCGACGAACGCCGACGGCGGCAGGTGGGCGCTCGGTTCGCCGCGGCGCGCGCCGCCGCGAAACCGCGAGGCGTCGCCCTGGTAGACGAAGCCCTGCGCCAGCGCGCGGCCGAGCCGCTCGACCGGTGCGTCGGCGTAGTCGGCGTAGTAGCCGTCCGATTCGCCGGTCAGCAGCACGTGCAAGGCGTGGTGGATGTCGTCGTTCCACTGGGCGTCGGCTTGCCTCGGGCGGGCCGAGTCCGGGTCGCCGGGGTCGCGCCCGAGGTAACGAGCCTCGTTGCGGTCGTTCTCGAGCACGATGTGGACGAAGCGCTCGCGACCCGGCCCATCGCGCAGCGCCCGCGCGATCGACTCGACGATGTCCGGCGACGAGCGGTCCCGGATCGCGTGCACCGCGTCGATGCGCAGCCCGTCGAAGCCGTACTCGCCGACCCAGTAGAGGGCGTTGTGGACGAAGTAGTCGCGCACGGTCGCGCTCGACGGCCCGTCGAAGTCGATCGCCGCGCCCCACGGTGTGCGCCGCGCCGTATCGAAGAACTGCGGCGCATACGCGTGCAGGTAGTTGCCGTCGGGGCCGAAGTGGTTGTAGACGACGTCGAGCAGCACCATCAGGCCCAGCGCGTGCGCGGATTCGACGAAGCGCTTCAGGTTGCCCGGCCGGCCGTACGACGCGTCGGGCGCGTAGGGAAGGACGCCGTCGTAGCCCCAGTTACGCGCCCCGGGAAATTCCGCGACCGGCATCAGCTCGACCGCGGTGATGCCCAGATCGGCCAGGTCTGCGAGCCGCTGGCGCGCCGCCTCGAACGTGCCGGTCGGCGTGAACGTGCCCACGTGCATTTCGTAGACCACCGCCTCGTGCCAGGGCCGGCCGGTCCATCCCGCGTCGGCCCAGCGATGCTCGAGCGGGTCGATCAGCTCGCTCGGCCCGTGTGCGTCGAGGGGATTGAACCGCGAGGCCGGGTCGGGGACGGCGAGGCCGTCGTCGAGCCGGTAGCGGTAGAGCGACCCGGCTGCCGCATCCGGTACGTCTGCGCCGTGCCACCCGTCCGGCGAGCGGCTCATCGGGATTCGCGCGATGACCTCCAGCGATCCGTCGGCGGCAGGCGGGGCGCCGGCGACGGGGCGCACGAACTCGAGTTCGGCCCGATCCCGGGCGGGCGCCCAGAGCCGGAAGCGCGCGCCGGCGCCCGCGTGCAGCGACGCGCCGAACGGCATCGCGTGCTCACGCCTCATGGCAGCGACGCAGGGCGCGTGAGCAGCGCGAGCGATCGCCCGCGCAGCGCATATGCGGCACCGCCGCCGTAGCACGCGTCGTGAGGCCCGGCCCCCGCGGTGTCGAGCACGCATTGCCACGACTCGCCGCCCAGCGCGGGCAGCACGAACGCGATCTCGTCGTGGTGCGCGTTGAACAGCATCAGGAAGTCGTCGTCGCGCACCGGCCGCCCCCTGCGATCCACCTCGTGCAAGCCCGAGCCGGACAGGTAGACCGCCAGGCAGCGCGCGTGCGCGCGCTCCCATTCGTCGTCGCTCATCTCGCCGCCGTCGGGCCGCAGCCAGAGGATGTCCTTGATCCCGCCGCCGTGCAGCGGCCGGCCCTGGAAGAAGTCGCGCCGGCGGAACACCGCATGCTCGCGGCGCAACTGCACCAGCGTGCGTGTGAATTCGAGCAGCGACTCGCGCTCGTCGTCGAGGGACCAGTCGAGCCACGACAGTTCGTTGTCCTGGCAGTACGCATTGTTGTTGCCTTGCTGGGTCCGTCCGATCTCGTCGCCGGCGAGCAGCATCGGCACCCCCTGCGACAGCAGCAGAGTCGCGAGGAAGTTGCGTCGCTGGCGTGCGCGCAGCGCGCGGATCTCCGGGTCGTCGGCCGGACCCTCGATTCCGCAGTTCCACGAGAGGTTGTCCTCGTGGCCGTCGGCGCCCGACTCGCCATTGGCCTCGTTGTGGCGCTCGTTGTACGACACGAGGTCGGCCAGCGTGAAGCCGTCGTGCGAGGTGATGTAGTTGATGCTCGCGTGCGGGCGGCGTCCCGTGCGGCCGTAGAGGTCGCTCGAACCGGTGAGGCGGCGCGCGAACTCGCCGATCAGCCCGCCATCGCCCTTCCAGTAGGCGCGCATGCCGTCGCGGTAGCGGTCGTTCCACTCGGTCCAGCCGGCGGGGAAGTTGCCGACGTGGTATCCGCCGTGGCCGACGTCCCATGGCTCGGCGATCAGCTTGACGCGGTTCAGGATCGGGGCCTGGCGGATCACGTCGAAGAAGCTGCCCCAGCTCTCGGTGCCGCCGGCGGCGCGGGCGAGCGCCGGCGCCAGGTCGAAGCGGAAGCCGTCGACGTGCATCTCCTCGGCCCAGTAGCGCAGCGAGTCCATCACCAGCTGGAGCGTGCGCGAGTGCAGCAGGTTGACCGTGTTTCCGCAGCCGGTGAAATCGGTGTAGTAGCGGGGATCGGCCGGATCGAGCCGGTAGTAGGCGGCGTTGTCGATGCCGCGCATGCCCAGCGTCGGGCCGAGGTGGTTGCCCTCGCAGGTGTGGTTGTAGACGACGTCGACGATCACCTCGATTCCGGCCGAGTGCAGCGCCTTGACCATCGTCTTGAACTCGTTGACCCGGTTCGAGGCGTTGTAGCGCGCTTCCGGTGCGAAATAGCCCAGCGTGTTGTAGCCCCAGTAGTTGCGCATCCCCGCGTCGACCAGTCGCCGGTCGTCGACGAACGCGTGCACCGGCATCAGCTCGACGGTGGTCACGCCCAGCCGCTTCAGGTAGTCGATGACCGGCTGGTGCGTCAGCGCCGCGTAGGTGCCTCGCAGCGCCTCGGGCACGTCGGGATGGCGCATCGTGAAGCCGCGCACGTTCAGCTCGTAGATGATCGTCTCGTTCCAGGGGACGTCGGGGCGCCGGTCGTCGCCCCAGCTGAACGCGGTCTCGACCACCCGCGCCTTCGGCACGAACGGCGCGCTGTCGCGTCGGTCGAACGAGAGGTCCTCGCGCGGATCCCCGATCGTGTAGCCGAACAGTGCGTCGTGCCAGCGTACCGAGCCGACGATGGCCTTGGCATAGGGGTCGACCAGCAGCTTGTGCGGATTGAAGCGCAAGCCCTGCCTCGGCTCGTAGGGGCCGTGAACGCGGTAGCCGTAGACCAGGCCGGGGCGCGCCTGCGGCAGGTAGCCGTGCCAGATCTGGTCGGTGCACTCGCTCAGCTCGACCCGCTGCAGTTCGTGGCGCCCGTCCATGCCGAACAGGCACAACTCGACCCGCAGCGCCTCCTCGGAGAACAGCGCGAAGTTGACGCCCTCGCCGTCCCAGGTCGCGCCCAGCGGGTAGGGGCGCCCCGGCCAGACCGCAGGCAGCGAAGCCTCGTCCATCACGACGGCCCGCCGCCGCTGCCGCGCCGGGGCCACCAGCGCTCGAGCATCTCCTCTGCGCGGTCGCGGGCGCCGAGTCCGAATGCCAGCGCCAGCGCGAGCACCACGCCGGCCAGCACCACCAGGAAGCTCTGGCGCACGATGTCACCGCCCACCTCGACCTGGTCGAGCGCGATCAGGGCGACGAACACCAGGATCGCGATTCGCGCCAGGCGCCCGAGGAAGGCCGCGTCGGGCATGCCGATGCCCTTGCACCAGGCAGTCACCGCAGTCGCGACGAAGCGTGCGAAGTAGGCGCCGAACGCGACGATCACCAGGGCGACCACCAGCTTCGGGACGAACAGCATCACCTTGCCGAGCAGATCGGTGATGTAGGTCAGGCCCAGGCCGTTGAACGCGATCACCAGCGCCGCGAGCATCACCAGCCACCAGGCGAGCGTCCCGAACAGGCCGATCGACCCCTCGCGCAACCCGCCCTGCGCGAGGAAATCGTCGATGCCGGCGCGCTCGGTCACCACATGGAAGTTGACGGCGCGAAGCGCCTTGACCACGGCGAAGCGCACCGCCTTCGCGATCAGCCAACCCGCTACCAGCACGGCCGCCGCGAGCAGCAACCTCGGCATGAATGCGCCCAGTTGCGCCAGGAACGCCCGGACCGGTTCGAGCATCACGTCCACCCTATCCATGTCAGCCTCCCGTGTTACGCGGTCCGGACCGAGTCCAGGATGCCCCGAAGCGCAATTCCTGCCCAGGCGGGCCGGTTCGACAACTCGTACCGCAGTTCGTACATCGACTTCTCGAGTTCCAGCAGTGCCAGCAGCGGCAGGGCCGCGTCGATCGACGGGAACAACCCGGCGCCGGCGGTGGCGCGCGCGTAGCCGGAAAGGAAAGCCTGCCGCGTGCTGGCCAGCCATTGCGCCGACGGCGGTTCGAAGCGCTGCACCTCGTCGGGGCCCTGCGCCACCCGGCCGATCGCGGCCCAGCGTGCGTAGTCGAAAGAGCGGAGCATCCCGGCGACGTCGCGCAGCGGCGTGTGCCGCGCACGGCGTTCCTCGATCGGGCGCGACGGTTCGCCCTCGAAGTCGATGATCAGGAAGTCGTTGCTGGCGAGCAGCACCTGGCCGAGGTGCAGGTCGCCGTGATGCCGCGCGCACAGCAGGCCCTCGGGGCCGCCGACAGGCCAGCCGGCGAGCTCGAGCAGTTGCGCGCTGCGGTCGAGGACGGCAGCGGCCTGCACCCGCGCATCCGCGGGCAGGTGATCGAGTTGCCGCTCCAGCAGCGCGAGCGACTCGGCGGTCTCCTCCTTCACGCGGTTGCGCCACGACTGCAGCCGCGCGGCGTCGACCGGCTCCGGATCGAACGCCGGGTCGCCGGTCTTCGAGCCCAGCGCGCAATGCAGCTGGCCCACCCGCAGGCCGAGGGTTCCGATCAGGTCGAGGAACGCGCCGTGCCCGTCCGAGTCGTCGCGCGCGTGCACCCGCTGCTCCTCGAAGAAGCGCGACAGGTAGTCGACGGTCAGGTTCCAGCCGTCGCCCTGGTGGGGCACGTACTTCTGCACGATCGCCAGCGTCACGGGGGCACCGTCCGGGCCGACGTATTCGATCGACCCCGCCACCGGCACGCAGTGCTCGAAGTGCGCGACGTCGGTCAGGAACCTGCCGATTTCGAGCTCCGGGTTGACGCCCACCTGGAGCCGCCGGTACGCCTTGACGAACGCCCGCTCGCCGAGCACGACCGTCGCGTTGGTCGACTGGCCGGCGCCGCGATGCACCGCGAGCGAATCGATCTCCTCGCCGACGATCACTTCGAACGACGAGGTCGGCACGAAGTCGATCCTGCCCGCGGTCAGCGCGAGCGCCTCGCGCCGGCCGATCGCCTTGACCAGCATGCGGCAGAAGGACTCGTCGGCCAGCGCGTCGGCCAGCACGCCGACCTCGCCCTGCTGGCGCACCTTCGCCAGTATCGCCGGGCCGAGCGTGCGCACCTGCGGCTCCTCGGCGTCGCCCCACAGCAGGCCCAGCGGCAGGAAGTAGCTGCCGGCGTCGACCGGCGCCTCCGGCGCGCGGCGCGTGCGGGCGCCGACGATGGCGATCAGCCAGCTTCGGCCGCCGTCGGCGAGCACTGTCCAGTCGCGCAGCGCGACCCGCTCCAGCGCCACGTCCTTGCCGGCGAACCAGCGCTGCTGCGCCACGAAGCGCGGCAGCACCTCGCACTCGAAGCGTTCCCGGGTCGTTTCGGCCATGCGGATGCGCCACGGCACGACCCGGTCGCGGAACAGGCTCGACCAGCCGTCGAACATCACCATGAGCGGCAGGTCGTCGCGGACCAGGTGCTCTTCGTGCCAGTACGGCACATCGGCGTCGAGCGCCAGGCGGAACCAGTAGAAGCCGTGGGCCGCCAGCGTCAGCAGGTAGGGCAGGTCGCCGACCGGGGGGAACGGCGTTCGCCCGATCATCTCGACCGGCACGCGTCCGCGGAACTTCGACAGGTTCAGTTCGACCGGTTGTGCCGAGCGCGAGAGGTTGGCCACGCACAGGATCACATCGTGCTCGTCGCCAGCGTCGTACTCGCGCAGGTAGGCGAGGACCTTGCGGTTTCCCGGCGAGAGGAACGACAGGCGCCCCCGCCCGAACGCACGGCTCGAACGGCGTACCGCGAGCATCCTGCGCATCCAGTTCAGCAGCGACGACGGATCGCGTGCCTGCGCCTCGACGTTGACCGCCTCGTAGCCGTAGATCGGGTCCATGATCGGCGGCAGGTACAGTCGCTGCGGGTCGGCGCGGGAGAAACCGGCATTGCGGTCCGGGCTCCACTGCATCGGCGTGCGCACGCCGTCGCGATCGCCGAGGAAGATGTTGTCGCCCATCCCGATCTCGTCGCCGTAGTAGATGATCGGCGAACCAGGCATCGACAACAGCAGGCTGTTCATCAGCTTGATGCGCTCGCTGTCGTTCTCCATCAGCGGGGCGAGGCGCCTGCGTATGCCGAGGTTGATGCGTGCGCGAGGGTCGGCCGCGTAGGTGCGGTACATGTAGTCGCGCTCGCGGTGCGTGACCATCTCCAGCGTCAGCTCGTCGTGGTTGCGCAGGAAGATTGCCCACTGGCAACTCTCGGGAATGTCGGGAGTCTGCCCCATGATCTCGACGATCGGGTGACGATCCTCCTGCGCGATCGCCATGTACATCCGGGGCATCAGCGGGAAGTGATATGCCATGTGGCACTCGTCCTCGTCGCCGAAATATTCGCGGACGTCCTCGGGCCACTGGTTGGCCTCCGCCAACAGCAGGCGGTTGGCGTGCCGCTCGTCGAGCATCGCGCGGATCCGCTTGATCACCTGGTGCGTCTCGGGCAGGTTCTCGTTGCTGGTGCCCTCGCGTTCGCACAGGTAGGGGATCGCGTCGAGCCGGAAGCCGTCGACGCCCATGTCGAGCCAGAAGCGCATCGTTCGCACCACGGCCTTCAGCACGTTCGGGTTCGCGAAGTTGAGGTCCGGCTGGTGGCTGAAGAACCGGTGCCAGTAGTACGCCTTCGCGACGTCGTCCCAGGCCCAGTTCGAGCTCTCGGTATCGGTGAAGATGATGCGCGTGCCCGAAAAGCGGTTCGGATCGTCGCTCCAGACGTAGAAGTCCCGCTTGGACGAACCCGGCGGCGCGCGGCGCGCGGCCTGGAACCACGGGTGCTGGTCCGACGTGTGGTTGACCACCAGCTCGGTGATCACGCGCAGCCCGCGCCTGTGCGCCTCGCGGACGAAGAGCCGGAAGTCGTTGCGCGTCCCGTAGTTCGGGTGCACGTTGTGGTAGTCGGCCACGTCGTAGCCGTCGTCGCGCAGCGGCGAAGGGTAGAAGGGCAGCAACCAGATCGCGTTGACGCCGAGGTCGCGGACGTAGTCGAGCTTCGACGTCAGGCCGACGAAATCGCCGAGGCCGTCGCTGTTCGAGTCGCAGAACGCCTTGACGTGCAACTGGTAGACGACCGCGTCCTTGTACCAGTGCGGGTCGTTCGGCGCCTCGGTGGCCATGCGTTGCCGTCGCTGTCAGAGGAAATAGTCGAAGTCCTGCTCGCGGCGCAGCCGGTGGCGGACCCGGAACACGTGCGCCGGCATGTGCGCCGGATCCAGGCGCACGTAGTTGCGCGCCCCCTGCCAGAGGTAGCGCGCGCCCGAGAGCAGGTCGTGCATCTGGTAGGTGGAATCGGTGGCGATTCCCAGCCAGTCCAGGTCGAGGTCGAGCCACGCGCCGTGCGAGTGGTGCGGGTCGAGATCGACGACGACGACGATCGTGTTCGAGCCGTCGCCCGAGCGCTTGGCGTAGCAGATCACCTGCTCGTTGTCGGTCGGCATGAAGGCGAGGCTGCGGTCCGACTGCAGGGCGGGGTTCTCGCGGCGGATCCGGTTCACGAGCGCGACGAGGTCGCGAAGGCTGTCGGCGCGGTCGATCGCCCAGCTGCGGATCTCGTACTTCTCCGAATCGAGGTACTCCTCGCTGCCGGGTTCGCGCGCCACGTGCTCCATCAGTTCGAACGCGGGCCCGTAGATCCCGTAGCTGGCCGAAAGCGTCGCCGCCAGCACGAGTCGCGCAGTGAACGCGGCGCGGCCGCCGTGCTGCAGGGTCTCGGTCAGGATGTCCGGGGTGTTCGGCCACGCATTCGGCCGGAAGTATTCGCGGCCGGGGCCGTGAGCCAGCTCGGTGAAGTACGCGGTCAGCTCGTGCTTCGTGTTGCGCCACGCGAAGTAGGTGTACGACTGCGTGAAGCCGAGCTTGGCCAGCCGGTGCATCACCTTCGGCCGCGTGAAGGCCTCGGCCAGGAAGATCACGTCGGGGTGGGCGCGCCCGATCTCGTCGATCACCCATTCCCAGAAGCCGAACGCCTTGGTGTGCGGATTGTCGACCCGGAAGATGCGCACGCCCTCCGCGATCCAGAAATCGAACACGCTCTTCAGTTCGTGCCAGAGCGCGGGCCAGTCCTCGGTCTCGAAGTCGAACGGATAGATGTCCTGGTACTTCTTCGGCGGATTCTCGGCATACTGGACGGTGCCGTCGGGCCGCCAGCGGAACCATTGCGGATGCTCGGTCACGTACGGATGATCGGGTGCGCACTGGAAGGCGATGTCCAGCGCGATCTCCATGCCGAGCTGGCGTGCCCTGGCCACCAGCCGCCGGAAGTCGTCGATCGTGCCGAGCTCCGGGTGGATCGACTTGTGGCCGCCTTCGCGCGCGCCGATCGCCCACGGGCTGCCGACGTCGTCGGGGCCGGCGGCGAACTCGTTGTTGCGCCCCTTGCGGCGCTCGCGGCCGATCGGGTGGATCGGCGGCAGGTAGACGACGTCGAATCCGAGCCCGGCGACGTAGTCGAGCCGCGCTGCGCAGTCCGACAGCGTGCCGTGGCGCCCGGGCTCGGGCGAGGTCGAGCGTGGAAACAGCTCGTACCACGAAGAGAAGCGCGCGCGCTCGCGATCGACGCGCAGCGGCAACTCGACCGGGGAGGCGGTCTCGAAGCGCCGGTCGGGGAAACGGCTCGCGAGCTGCGCACGCTGCGGGTCGAGCGCGAGCTCGCGCAGCGCCTCCGGATCGCCGTCCGCGCGCGCGGCGGCGACCAGCGCGGCGGACCATGCCGCCAGCGGCTCGCGGTGCGCGTCGTCCGCGCGCGCCGCCGCCTCCGCGACCAGGGCGGCGCCGACTTCGGCGGCCTGGCGCAGGTCGGCGGGGTCCCTGCGTCGCCCGAATTCGCTGCGCCAGCTGGCGAAGTGGTCGACCCAGGCGACGACGCGATAGCGGTAACGGCCCGGTGCGCCGGCGACGATGTCGGCGCGCCAGCGGTCGTTGCCCTGCGGCGCCATCTCCGCCTCCTGCCACTCGCTGTCGTCCTCGCCGCGCCAGCGCAGCATCACCCTGAGCGCGTCGTGTCCGTCGGCGAAGCAATCGGCCTCGACGGTCAGCGTTTCGCCGCTGACGCGCTTGACCGGGAAGCGGCCGCCGTCGACCGTCGGAATCACGCGGTCGATCACTGCGCGCGCACGGCCGGCGGCAGCGGGGCTGGTCGGGCCGGCGCGCGAGCAGTCGGCGGCGGGGCGTTCAGCCATCGGCGCCCTCCTTCAGGATCACGGTGGCGAGTGGCGGCAGCGTCAGCGTGAGCGACCAGGGCTGGCCGTGCGACGGCAGGGGCATCGCGTCGACGCTGCCGAGATTGCCCCAGCCGGCGCCCCCGTAGATCGCGGCATCGCTGTTCAGGATCTCCTGCCAGCGCCCTGAGGAGGGCACCCCGAGCGTGTAGTTGGTGCGCGGAACCGGGGTGAAGTTGCAGGCCACCAGCAGTGCCGGCCTGCCGGCACGCGGGCGGCGCAGGAACCCGATCACGCTGTGCTGGGCATCGCTGCAGTCGATCCAATGGAAGCCTTCGGCCGCGAAGTCCAGTTCGTGCAGCGCCGGCTCGCTGCGGTAGGCGCGGTTCAGGTCGGACACCCAGCGCCGCAGGCCCCCGTGCTCGGGGTGCGCGGCCACCCACCATTCGAGCTCCCCGTCGTGGGTCCACTCGCGCCGCTGGCCGAACTCGCCGCCCATGAACAGCAGCTTCTTGCCGGGGTGCGTCCACATGTAGCCGAACAAGGCGCGCAGGTTGGCGAACTTCTGCCAGTCGTCACCGGGCATCTTTCCCACCAGCGAGCCCTTGCCGTGCACCACTTCGTCGTGCGACAGCGGCAGCACGAAGTTCTCGTTGAACGCGTACCACAGCGAGAACGTGAGCTTGTCCTGGTGGAAGCTGCGATGGATCGGGTCCTCGCGCGCATAGGCCAGCGTGTCGTGCATCCAGCCCATGTTCCACTTCATCCCGAAGCCGAGGCCGCCGACGTCGGTCGGACGCGACACCATCGGCCAGGCAGTCGACTCCTCGGCGATCGTCACGGTGTCCGGGTGGTCGCGGTAGACCGCCTCGTTCAGACGGCGCAGGAACGCGACCGCGTCGAGGTTCTCTCGCCCGCCGAAGCGGTTCGGTATCCATTCGCCGTCGTTGCGCGCGTAGTCCAGGTAGAGCATCGACGCGACCGCGTCGACGCGCAGCCCGTCGACGTGATAGCGCTCGAGCCAGAACAGTGCCGACGACAGCAGGAACGCCGACACCTCGTGGCGGCCGTAGTTGAAGATGCTCGAGTTCCACTCGGGGTGGAAGCCTTGTCGCGGGTCGGCGTGCTCGTACAGGTGCGTGCCGTCGAACTGCGCCAGGCCGTGCGCGTCGGTCGGGAAGTGCGAGGGTACCCAGTCGAGGATCACGCCGATGCCGTGGCGGTGCAGGTGGTCGACCAGGTACATGAAGTCCTGCGGCGTGCCGTAGCGCGCGGTCGGGGCGAAGTAGCCGGTGGTCTGGTAGCCCCAGGACCCGTAGAACGGGTGCTCGGTGACCGGCAGCAGCTCGACGTGCGTGAAACCCATCTCCTGCACGTACGGCACGAGGGCCTCGGCGAGTTCGCGCCACGACAGGTGGCTGCCGTCGGCCCGGCGCCGCCACGAGCCCGCGTGCACTTCGTAGATCGAGATCGGCGCGTCGAGCGCGTTGCGCGCGTGCCGCCCGGCCATCCAGTCGGCGTCGCCCCACGCGTAGTCGAGCGACCAGACCCGCGACGCGGTGCGCGGCGGTTCCTCGGCGAAGAGCGCGAACGGGTCGGCCTTGTCCGGGACCGGCGCGCCGCTGGCCGACGCGATCCGGTACTTGTACGCCTGGCCGGTGCGCGCCGCGCCGACGACGCCTTCCCAGATGCCCGAGCCGTCCCAGCGCGGTTGCAGCGGGTCGGCGCTGCCGTCCCAGCCGTTCCAGTCGCCGACCACCGACACCGAGCGCGCGTTCGGCGCCCAGACCGCGAAGCGCGCGCCTTCGCCCTCCGCGCGCGGGTGGCAGCCGAGGTGCTCGTGAAGGCGCGCGTGCGTGCCCTCGCGAAACAGGTAGATGTCGTCGTCGGTCAGCACGTGTCTGCGGTCCGTTCGCTGGGCGGCCTGGTGCGGCCGAACGACCGGCTGCCACGATGCGGTATGCGGCAGGCGGACCTTGGATGCGGGCGCCTCGTGAGCGCCGGCGATGCACCCCGAGGGTAGCACGGGGACCTCGTGCCCTTGCGCACGATGGCTCCATCAGGGCAGGCTCCCCGGAGCCATGGTGCGATGCGCCCCACGACTGCTGGCGCTGGCCGAGGCGATCATCGTGGGCACGACCGCGCGGCGGTGCTGCGCGAGGGCCGCGACGTGCCCCTGGTCTGCTATGCGAGGACGGTCGGCGCGCGGGTCAACAACCGATGCGGCGCGCCGGCCCGCCGTGCAGCGGCACCAGCAGCGCCATCGCCAGGCCGACCGCCGCATGCGCCCAGCCCAGCGCGGGGCGGACCGGTTCGGGCGCGAAGTAGTAGAGCAGGTAGCCGCTGAAGACCGCGGCCGCGCCGAGCGCGGTCATCGCCAACCCGGTGCGGCGCTGGCCCGCGAGATCGGGCCGGCGCATCCTCGGCGAGGTGAGCCGCCAGCCGTTGGGAATGTGCCCGGCGGCCAGCACGCCGGCCACGAACAGCGCGGCGAACGCGGCGGCGCCGTGCAACCGGATCAGCCACGGCTCGAGCGGATGCGGCAACTCGCCGGCGCCGGCGCCCCACAGGTAGTGGATCGCGAGCCAGGCGACGCCGCTCGCCGCGAGCAGCCAGACCGACGCGTGCAGCAGCCTGCGCTGCCACGGGGCGACGCGGTTCAGTGAAGCCATGCCTGGGCCCCGCAGGCGTCGAGCGCGCGATGGCACGCATCCCCGCTGACGACCACCACCTTCGTCAGCGCGTCGGCCCACAGGCAGCGCGGCGCCACGACGCTCACGCGACGGGCCCGCGCGCCGCGATCGAGGCCCCAGGCCTGCGAGCGGGTGCCGGGCCCGAAGTGGCTGCTCGCCAGTGCCCCGTCGGCCAGCGTCGCGAACGGGCGCACGCCGCCGCGCGCCTCGTCGCGGAGCATCACCGGCACGCTGGCCGCGCCGAAGACCCGCAGGTCGCCGCCGGCGTTGACCCAGCCCGAAGCACAGCCGTGCCGCCGCAGCGCCTCGACCGCGAAGTCGACCGCGTAGCCCTTCGCGATGCCGCCCAGGTCGAGCGTGGCTTCGGGTGCGAGCCGCTCGAGCCGCGCGCCGTCGCAGCGCCATCCCGGCGCGCCGCTGCCCAGGCTCACGTCGAAGACTCCGTCGGTGATGTCCTGCAGCCAGCGCGCCGCCTGCAGCACCTCGGTCGTGGCAGGATCGATGGCGATCGCTTCGCCCGCGCCAAGCGCGTGAAAGCGCGACACGTCGCTGGCGGGGTCGAAGCGCGACATGCGCGCCTGGACGTGCGCGATGGCGTCGAACGCGGCGCGCACCGCGGCCTCGGCGTCGGCGGTCGTGTCGCCCGAGGCGTCGACATCGCGGACCGCGACCTCTACCAGCGTGCCGAGCAGCGGCCGCGCGCGGCGCAGCCAGGTGCCGGTCGCGTCGATCGCGCTCACGGCAGGCTGCCACTGCGCCGCAGCGCATCGATCCGGGCGACGATGCGACGCACGCCGTCGGTGACGTGCTGGCAGCTCAGCGTCGCGCCGCTGATGTTGGCGATGTCCTCGCCGACGCGGATCGGCGACGCGGCGCTCTTGCCTTCGAACTGCCGGCGCCAGGCGGGCAGCCGGATCTCGTGGCCGTGGCTCTCGCGGTAGTCCATCACTTCGACCTGCCGCACGCTGCCGTCGCGGTTCAGGCCGACCGCGTACGTGATCAACTCGAACTTGCCGATGACCTCGTCGACGACGACGTAGCCGAGCGTCGCCTCGCCGCGCTGGGCGACGCGGACCTGGATCCGCGACTCGCCGGTGCGCGTCGACCCGGCGTCGACCGGGAAGCTGCGGAACTCGAAGCGCTCGGCGTCCGGGAACATCAGCTTCTGTGCCTGCTCGGCATCCAGGTAGTGCACCGCGAACGCGCTCGCGGGCGCGATGGCGACCAGCGCGGCCGGCACCAGCGCCAGGCGCATCAGAAGCTCCACCCCAGGCCGAGGTTGACGCGGTTGTTCGCCGACACCAGGCCGAAGCGCTGCACGTCGGCCTTCAGCACCACGCCCTGGCCGACCAGGAAGTTCACGCCGATCGTGGTCACGCGCTCGGTGCCGGCCGCTGGCGGGGTCAGCCCCGCACCCAGATCCGCGTAGTCGCGTGCGGTATTGAAGCGCTCGAGCCGCACGAACGGGCTCAGCACGTAGTCACCCTGGCTCCACAGCCGGTACGCCCCCTGCAGGTACCAGCCGTCGAAGCTCTCAGGGATCAGCGTCGGGTTGCCGACCAGCGTCGCGTTCAGCGCCGCGGTGTTCGAGATCGAGCCGCGCGCGTAGACCGAGGACAGATCCCAGCGGCCGGGCGTCCAGCGCGCGTGCAGGTCCCACAGCGAGACGCGCGTGCTGGGCACCAGCGGCTGCGAGTGGCTCGCCGCGCCGCTGAACGCCGAGCCCCCGACCAGCAGGCCCGGCACGCCGCGCCAGTTGATCGCACCGAACACGGCGAGGTTGCGTGCCCGGGCCTGCGCGCCTTCCTGGTGGATCGCGCCCAGCGGCGACTCCGCGCCTTCGGTGGACGTCGCGTCCCACTTGCCGACGTCGAAGCCGGTGCTGAGGCCGCCCTGGACGGTCAGGCCGTTGTCGAGGTTTCCGATCAGCTGCACGCCGACCTCGCGCCAGGTGCTCGGGATGATCGCGGTCTCGACGAAGTTGCGGTGCACGCCGTAGTAGGCGGTCGGCTCGTGATTCTCGTTGAGCATGCCGGCGGGCATCAGGAACAGGCCCGCGCGCGCCGCGAGGCGCGGCCCGAGCTCGCGCTCGACGAAGGCCTGCTCGAGCGCCACCTCGCCCGGGTCGTCGGCCGAGCTCACCGCGTGCTCCACCTCGAGCTCCGCGACCAGGCGCGTCTTCGGATCCATCCGGTGCTGGAAGCCGAGCACGAAGCGGCGCAGGTCGACTTCCGCGTTCTGCGACGCTTTGGTCGGACGCGTGTAGTTGATCTCGCCGTAGCTGGTCAGGACCGTTGCAGGTTCCGTGCGTTCGACGCCGGCCGTGCGTTCGACCGCCGACGGACGCGCGGAGGCCGGCGCGGCGTCGGCGGTTGCCGGTGCCGGTCGCGCTGCCGCGGCGGTTTCGGGCGCAGCGGCGGCGGCACCGACCGCACCAGCGGCGCCGCCCTGCGCCCTGAGCGTCGCGAGTTGCGCCTTCACTTCGGCCAGTTCGGCGGCGAGGCGGTCGAGCTTGCGCGCCAGCTCGATCGCGGTCGGAGTCTGGGCATGGGCGGGCATCGACAACGCGGCACCGAGCAGCGCGGTCGTGACGGCGATCGAAAGGGGTGTGCGGCTCATGGGGATCCCGTGGGTCAGGGTTGGTAGCCGTCGCTGAGCGTGTTCAGGAACGCGATCACGTCGTCGACCTCGCTGTCGGACAGGGCCGGCGCGTCGCCGGGCCTGCGGTTGTACGGCGCTTCGCTCGTGTTGACGTTGACCCGGTAGACGGCGGGCAGGTCGTCGAACTTCACCGGCTGGCCGTTCGCGTCGAGCGGGTACCACTTCTGTGGGTCGGTATCGCGCTGCACGTAGAAGGTCAGCGCCTCCTTCAATGTCTCGAAGCGGCCG
>JAMLIR010000033.1 GCA_023954045.1 Burkholderiaceae bacterium
CAGCTGCTCGATCTGCGGCCCGCCGCCGTGCACCACCACCGGATTGAGCCCCACCAGCTTCAGCAGCACCACGTCGCGCGCGAAGCTCTGCTTGAGCTTCTCGTCGGTCATCGCGTTGCCGCCGTACTTGACGACCACGATCTTGCCGTGGAAGCGGCGGATGTACGGCATCGCTTCGGCGAGGATCGCCGCCTTCAGCGACGGGGGCACCGCCTGCGTCGGCGGCGCCACGGACGGTTGCGACGCCGGACCGGCGGGCTGCTGCTCGGCGCTCATGCTGCTCCTCGCGCGGGTGGTGGAATCGGCGACGCATTCTAACCGAGCCCCGGGCCCGGGCCGGAGCGCCGGACGCGGCTTTACCGCGCGGCGACTTCGTGCTGTGATCGGCGCGTCCGACCGGAGATTCACGACGCACCGATGGCCGTTCATCCCCTGCCTCGCGGCGCCGCTGGCGGTGGCCGCGCAGGCGCTCGAGAAGCGCACGCTGCGCCATGCGGGCGTCGAAGTGCCGGTCGAGGTCGCCAGGCCGGCGGGCCGCGGGCCGTGGCCGCCGGTGCTCTACATCCACGCCAAGCGCGGTTTCGAGGACGTCGACCGCGAGCACATGCGCGCGCTCGCCCGCGACGGGTTCCTCGTCCTGGCGCCCGACTGGCTGAGCGGCAACATGATCGCGAACTGGCCCGACCGCCACCATCCCGAAACCGAGGCCGACGTCGAGGCCGGCCTGGACGCGCTGCTTGCCGACCCCGATGCCTGCAGGACCGCAGCCGGCATCGTCGCGAAGTCGCGCGGCCCTTACTTCGCCATCCGCATCGCCGCGAAACGGCCTTCCGACGTGGCGGCGATCGTCTCCTACTACGGGCATTTCCAGGATCCCAACGCGCCTGAACCGCAGCAACTCTTTTCCACGGCGCCCGAGATGCGCACGGTCGTCGCCCCGACGCTGATGCTGATCGGCGACGCCGACTACGAGTTGCGCCGTTTCGTCAACGGACGCGCGTTCTACACGCTGTGGGAACGCGGCGTGCCGGTCGAGATGCAGATGTACCCGATGGCGCGGCGCGCCTTCGACTTCCGCGCCGACCAGAGTCCCGAGGAGAAGGTTGCCGCGCGACATGCCGCGCTGCGCGAGCGCGAATGGCTGCGCCGGCACATGAGGCTCGACGCGCGGGGACGCTGTGCCTGAAGCAGGGGCGCGGCCCGCCGACAACTGCCCGCGCTGCGGCGCCTCGTTCGCCTGCGGGATCGCCAGCGGGCGCTGCTGGTGCGCGCAACTGCCGCCGCTGCCGGCGCTGCCGGCGCACGCGCAAACGTCGTGCCTGTGCCCGGCCTGCCTGCGCGAGCTGACGCTGCGCGAGCGGCGACGCGGCCGCACAGGACCGTTCGCGCCGATGAACCTCAAGCAGCTCGAATACTTCGTCCACGTCGCCGAGCTGGGCAGCTTCAGCAAGGCGGCGCTGGTGCTCGACGTGGCCCAGCCGGCGCTCAGCCGCCAGGTGCGCGCGCTCGAGACCGACCTGCGCGAGACGCTGCTGCTGCGCAACGGCCGCGGCGTGCGCCTGACCGAGGCCGGCAGAAGGCTGTTCGAGCACAGCGTCGGCATCCTGCAGATGGTGTCGCGCGCGCGCGAGGACATGGGTGCGAGCCGCGACGAGCCGGTCGGGCGGATCGTGATCGGGTTGCCGCCGAGCATGGGGCGCCAGCTGACGCTGCCGCTGATCGACGCGTTCCGGCAGCAATTGCCCCGCGCGCGGCTGGCGATCGTCGAAGGACTGTCCGCGCACATCACCGAGTGGATCGTCACCGGCCGCGTCGACCTCGGCCTCGTTCACAACCCCGAGGCCGCGCCCGCGCTCGAGATCACGCCGATCCTCGACGAGGCGCTGTGCCTGGTGCAGCCCGCGGCCGGCCGGCGCGGTCGCACCGGCCGCGGCGGTCGCGGCGGACGCGGCCCACTGCCGCTGCGCGAGCTTCCGGGCTTTCCGCTGATCGTTCCGGACCGCACCCACGCGATCCGCCGGCTGCTCGAAACTCAGGCGATGCTGGCCGGGCTCGAGCTCGACATCGCCTGGGAGGTCGCGAGCGTGCCATCGATCGTCGACCTGGTCTGCGCCGGCTACGGGTACGCGGTGCTGTCGGCGGGCGCGGTCGCCGCCTCGGGACGCGCCGGCGACCTGGCGGTCCGGCCGCTGGTCGAGCCGCAACTGAGCAGCGTGCTGTGCCTGGCCGCGTCGGCGCACAAGCGGCCGACGCCGCTGGCCCGCCACGCGTCGCGGCTGCTGCGCGAGCTGGTCCAGGCGCTGCCGATGCCGCGGCTGACCATGCCATTCCGGCATAGCTGATATCGGCCAGCCCTGCTGAAACCGGCAAGTCCGCGTGCGAGAATCGCGGATTACGACCGGTTCGTGAGCCGATCCATGCAGACCGCCATTCCCTGCCTCTTCATGCGCGGCGGCACGTCGCGCGGCCCGTTCTTCGACGAGGCGGACCTGCCCGCCGACGTCCCGACGCGCGACCGCGTGCTGCTGGCCGTGATGGGCTCGCCGGACCGCCGGCAGATCGACGGCCTCGGTGGCGCGCATCCCCTCACCAGCAAGGTGGGCATCGTCCGGCGCAGCAGGGTCCCCGGGGTCGATCTCGACTTCCTGTTCGCGCAACTGCAGCCCGACCGCGACACCGTCGACACGACACCGAACTGCGGGAACATGCTCGCCGCGGTGGTGCCGTTCGCGCTCGAGACCGGCCTGGCCGTCCCGCAGGGCGACAGCACGACGCTGCGCGTACTCACGCTGAACACCGACATGCAGTGCGACATCACGGTGCGCACGCCGATGACGCCGGCCGGCCGGCGCGTCGAGTACTCCGGCGACGCGCGCATCGACGGCGTGCCCGGCACCTCGTCGCCGATCACGATCAACTTCCTCGACACTGCCGGCTCGGTCTGCTCGGGGCTGCTGCCCACCGGCCGCGTCCTCGACCAGATCGAAGTCCCCGGCGTCGGCCGCATCGAGGCGACCTGCATCGACAACGGCATGCCGATGGTGCTGTTTCGCGCCGCCGACCTGGGCCGCACCGGCTACGAGTCGGTCGCCGACCTCAATGCCGACACCGACCTGAAAGCGCGCGTCGAGTCGCTGCGGCTGGCCGCCGGCCACATGATGGGGCTCGGCGACGTGACGACGAAGACCTACCCGAAGATGTGCCTCGTGGCGCCGCCGCGCGCCGGCGGCAGCCTGTCGACGCGCTGCTTCATCCCGCACGTCTGCCACGACGCGATCGGCGTGCTCGCGGCCGTCACCGTCGGCACGGCCTGCGTGCTCGACGGTTCGATCACGCAGGGCATCGCGGACGTGCCCGCGGGCACGGTGAAGAAGGTCTCGGTCGAGCACCCGACCGGCGAGTTCAGCGTCGAGCTCGAGGTCGATCCGGCCAACCCGCAGAACGTCGTGCGCGCCGCGCTGCTGCGCACCGCGCGGCTGATCATGCGCGGCGAGGTCATGATTCCCGGTTCGGTCTGGAAAGGAAGGCAACGATGATCATCGACATCCACGGGCACTACACCACGGCCCCGAAGGCGCTCGAGGACTGGCGCAACCGGCAGATCGCCGGGCTGAAGGACCCGTCGGTCGCGCCGAAGGCCTCCGAGCTGAAGATCTCCGACGACGAGCTGCGCGAGTCGATCGAGAAGAACCAGCTCGCGAAAATGAAGGAGCGCGGCAGCGACCTCACCGTGTTCTCGCCGCGGGCGAGCTTCATGGCGCACCACATCGGCGACTTCCAGACCAGCTCGACCTGGTCGGCGATCTGCAACGAGCTGTGCTACCGCGTGAGCCGGCTGTTCCCGGAGAGCTTCATCGGCGCGGCGATGCTGCCTCAGTCGCCCGGCGTCGACCCCCGCACCTGCATCCCCGAGCTCGAGAAGTGCGTGAAGGATTACGGGTTCGTTGCCATCAACCTGAACCCCGACCCGTCGGGCGGCCACTGGACCTCGCCGCCGCTGTCCGACCGCCACTGGTACCCGATCTACGAGAAGATGGTCGAGCTCGAGATCCCGGCGATGATCCACGTGAGCACCAGCTGCAACGCGTGCTTCCACACGACGGGTGCGCACTACCTGAACGCCGACACGACCGCGTTCATGCAGTGCCTGACGTCGGACCTGTTCCGCGACTTCCCGACGCTGAAGTTCGTGATCCCGCACGGCGGCGGCGCGGTTCCCTACCACTGGGGGCGTTTCCGCGGCCTCGCGCAGGAGCTGAAGAAGCCGCTGCTGAGGGAGCACCTGCTGAACAACGTCTTCTTCGACACCTGCGTCTACCACCAGCCCGGCATCGACCTGCTGGCGAAGGTGATCCCGGTCGACAACATCCTGTTCGCCAGCGAGATGATCGGCGCGGTGCGCGGCATCGATCCCGAGACGGGCCACTACTACGACGACACGAAGCGCTACATCGAGGCCTCGGCGCTCTCCGCCGAAGACCGCCACAAGGTCTACGAGGGCAACGCGCGGCGCGTCTATCCGCGGCTCGACCGGGCGCTGAAGGCGCGCGGCCTCTGACACGAAGGAGCGACCCATGTCCATGTACAACCTCGGCATCGTCAGGCGCAACATCCAGCGCGCCGATCCCGCCGCCGTCGCGAAGCTCGCACGCTTCGGCGTGGCTACCATCCACGAGGCGATGGGCCGCACCGGGCTGATGAAGCCCTACATGCGCCCGATCTACGCGGGCGCGCACCTGTGCGGCACCGCGGTGACGGTGCTGCTGCACCCGGGCGACAACTGGATGATGCACGTGGCCGCCGAGCAGATCCGCGAAGGCGACGTCGTCGTCGCCGCCTGCAGCGCCGACAGCGAGGACGGTTTCTTCGGCGACCTGCTCGCAACCTCGTTTCGCGCCCGCGGCGCGCGCGGCCTCGTGATCGACGGCGGCGTGCGCGACGTGAAGGACCTCACCGCGATGCAGTTCCCGGTGTTCTCGCGTGCGATCAGCGCCAAGGGCACGATCAAGGCGACGCTCGGCTCGGTCAACGTGCCGGTGGTCTGCGCGGGCGCGATGGTGAACCCGGGCGACGTGGTGGTCGCCGACGACGACGGCGTGGTCGTGGTGCCGGCCGCGATGGCGCAGCAGGCGGCCGACGCCGCCGAGGCGCGCGAGGCCAACGAGGCCGAGAAGCGCGCGAAGCTCGCCTCCGGCGTGCTCGGGCTCGACATGTACAAGATGCGCGAAGCCCTCGAGAAAGCCGGCCTGAAGTACGTCGACTGAACGACCGGCTGCGCCCGCACGAATCACCATGTCGATTCCTTCCGATCCCCTGCAGTGGCGCATCGGCCTCGTCGGCTACGGCGAGGTCGGCCGCATCCTGGCCGAAGACCTGCGCGCGCGCGGCATCGCCTGCGTCTGCGCGTTCGACCTGAAGCTGGGCGGCGACGCTGCGGAGCCGCTGCGCGAGCACGCGGCGGCGCACGGCGTGACGCTCGCCGCCTCGCACGCCGAACTCGCGGCCTGCGCCGACTTCATCGTCTCGGCGGTCACCGCGAGCCAGGCGGTGCCGGTCGCCGAGGCCTGCGCGCCCGCCATCCGCGCCGGCACCTGGTTCCTCGACTTCAACTCGGCATCGCCGGGCGCCAAGCGGCGCGCCGCGCAGCTCGTCGACGGCGCCGGCGGCCGCTACGTCGAGGGCGCGGTGATGACCTCGATTCCGCCGTACCGGATCCGGGTGCCGCTGCTGCTCGGCGGCCCGCACGCGGCGGCGCTCGCGCCGCTCGCCACGGCGCTGGGATTCGACGCGAAAGTCGCATCGGAGCGGCTCGGTGTCGCTTCGGCCACCAAGATGTGCCGCAGCGTGATGATCAAGGGCCTGGAAGCGATGGTGATCGAGAGCTTCACCGCGGCGCGCGCGTACGGCGTCGAGGACGCGGTGCTGGCCTCGCTCGCCGAGACCTTTCCCGGCATCGACTGGGAGAAGCAGGGCAGCTACTTCTTCCAGCGGGTGATCCAGCATGGGCGGCGTCGCGCCGAGGAAGTGCGTGAAGTCGCCCAGACGGTGCGCGACATCGGGCTCGAGCCGTGGTCGGCGGCCGGGACCGCCGAGCGCCAGGCGTGGATGGCGGACCTCGCCGACGCCGGGCTGTTCGGAGACAAGGCCGCGCCGCGCGGCGACTGGCGGGTCGAGGCCGACCGGATCATCGCCGCGGTGAAGCCTGCCGACGCGAAACGCGACGCCTGACCGCGCGCAATCCAACGAATTGCCAGGGACGACCATGGAATTCCAGATGACCCCGGGCTGGCTGCCCTTCCACCCGAACCCCTCGAAGCCGCGGTTCCGGGTGCCGCCCGGCGCCGTCGACGCGCACTGCCACGTGTTCGGCCCGGGCGCGCAGTTCCCCTACGCGCCCGAGCGCAAGTACACGCCGTGCGACGCGTCGAAGGACCAGCTGTTCGCGCTGCGCGACCACCTCGGGTTCGAGCGCAACGTGATCGTCCAGGCCACCTGCCACGGCAGCGACAACCGCGCGCTGGTCGACGCGCTCGTGCACTCGGGTGGACACGCACGCGGCGTGGCCACCGTGAGTCGCGACGTCACCGACGCCGAATTGCGCGCGATGCACGAGGCCGGCGTGCGCGGCACGCGATTCAACTTCGTGCGCCGGCTGGTCGACTTCACGCCTCGCGAGGTGCTCGCCGAGATCGCGCAGCGCATCGCGCCGCTGGGCTGGCACGTCGTGATCTACTTCGAGGCCGCCGACCTGCCCGAGCTGTGGGACTTCTTCACGACGCTGCCGACCACGGTGGTCGTCGACCACATGGGCCGGCCCGACGTGCGCAAGCCGGTCGACGGGCCCGAGTTCGAGCTGTTCGTGAAGATGATGAGAGAGCACCCGAACATCTGGTCGAAGGTCAGCTGCCCGGAGCGGCTGAGCGTCTCGGGGCCGCCCGCGCTCGACGGCGAGCGCAACGCCTATCGCGACGTGGTGCCGTTCGCGCGCCGAATCGTCGAGACCTTCCCCGACCGCGTGCTCTGGGGCACCGACTGGCCGCACCCGAACCTGAAGGACCACATGCCCGACGACGGGCTGCTGGTCGACTTCATCCCGCACATCGCGCCGACCGTCGAACTGCAGCGCAAGCTGCTCGTGGACAACCCGATGCGGCTCTACTGGCCCGAGCAGGTCGCCCTTCGCGACGCCGGCGGCCGTTGAGATGAACCTTCGCGCGTCCAGTGTCGGCGCGTCGCGGCAGGCGTCAGCGGGGCCGCGTCGGGCGCGTCGCGGCAGCCGTCGGCGAGCGCGCGCCAGGCGCACCGCGGCGATGACGACGGCGGTCGGTGCTTCGCACCGACTGCCCTCCGCTGCTCGCCTCGGGGTCGCGCGGCGAAACTCGCTGCGCTCGCTTCGCGAGCTCCGCTCAGACAATCGCCGCGAGTCAGAAGTACGAAGCGCGCTTCGCGCGCCGACCCCGAGGCTGCGCTGCTCGGCGCCGCCGACATCGCCGCGGTGCGCCTGGCGCGCGCTCGCCGACGGCTGCCGCGACGCGCCCGACGCGGCCCCGCTGACGCCTGCCGCTCTGGAAACGTCGGTGCCGCTCGGGCCGAAGGCGGCCACGCAGGCTGCGAGTAACGCAACGGTGCCTGCAAAGGCGCGGGCGATGGCGCCACCCAGGGCTCGCCCTGCGGGCCGGGTCGCCCGCCGCCGGCGTGCTCTTGCGCAGCCGAGAAGCGCAGGAGCGCCGGCCCGCGCGCGCAGCGCGCTTCGTCCATCATTCTCGCGGCGATTGTCTGAGCGGAGCTCGCGCAGCGAGCGTAGCGAGTTTCGCCGCGGGGCCGGCGCTCCGAGCATCGCAGGGAACCCCCGCGAAGCGGGGGCAAGCAACAGCACGCCGGCGGCGGGCGACCCGGCCCGCAGGGCGAGCCCTGGGTGGCGCCATCGCCCGCGCCTTTGCACGCGCCAACCTTCCGCGCGACGCGGCCCGCGCAACGCACCGCGGAGCAACCGAGGAGAGATGTCATGGCACTAGCGAAACCGTACAAGGACGTCCCCGGCACGACGATCTTCGACGCCGAGCAGTCGCGCAAGGGCTACCACCTGAACCAGTTCTGCATGTCGCTGATGAAGGCCGGGAACCGTTCGCGCTTCAAGGCGAACGAGCGCGCCTACCTCGACGAGTGGCCGATGACCGAGGAGCAGAAGCAGGCGGTGATGGCGCGCGACCTGAACCGGTGCATCGAGCTGGGTGGCAACATCTACTTCCTGGCCAAGATCGGCGCGACCGACGGCAAGAGCTTCCAGCAGATGGCCGGCAGCATGACCGGCATGACCGAGGAGGAGTACCGCGACATGATGGTCCGTGGAGGACGGTCGATCGAAGGCAACCGCTACGTCGGGGAGAAGAAGTGATGGCATCGATCACCGCAAGCGTCTACACCTCGCACGTGCCGGCGATCGGCGCGGCGCTCGACCTCGGCAAGACGCACGAGCCGTACTGGCAGAAGGTCTTCGCCGGCTACGAGTTCTCGAAGCAGTGGCTGAAGGACAACCGGCCCGACGTGATCTTCCTGGTCTACAACGACCACGCGAACGCGTTCAGCCTCGAGATCATCCCGACCTTCGCGATCGGCACGGCGGCCGAGTTCACGCCCGCCGACGAGGGCTGGGGCCCGCGCCCGGTGCCGAAAGTGATCGGCCATCCGGAGCTCGCTTCGCACATCGCGCAGTCGGTGATCCAGGACGACTTCGACCTGACGATCGTCAACCGGATGGACGTCGATCACGGCCTGACGGTGCCGCTGTCGCTGATGTGCGGGAAGACCGGGGCCTGGCCGTGCCCGGTGATCCCGTTCGCGGTGAACGTCGTCCAGTACCCGGTGCCTTCGGGGCAGCGCTGCTTCCGGCTCGGCCAGGCGATCCGCCGCGCGATCGAGTCGTACGACGAGCCGCTGAAGGTGCAGGTCTGGGGCACCGGGGGCATGAGCCACCAGCTGCAGGGCCCGCGCGCCGGCCTGATCAACCGCGAATTCGACAACGCGTTCCTCGACCGGCTGATCGCCGACCCGGAAGGCCTGTCGAGGATGCCGCACATCGACTACGTGCGCGAGGCCGGCTCGGAGGGCATCGAGCTGGTGATGTGGCTGATCGCCCGCGGGGCGATGGCCGACGTCGCCGGCGGCAGGCCGCCGAAGGTCGCGCACCGCTTCTACCACGTGCCCGCGTCGAACACGGCGGTCGGGCACCTGATCCTCGAGAACCAGCGCTGAGCGCATCGGCGCGAACGGACACGGAGTTTCCATGAAAACGATCAGGGTCGCACTGGCCGGCGCCGGCGCGTTCGGCGTCAAGCACATCGAGGGCATCCGCAACATCGACGGGGTCGAGGTCGTGTCGCTGGTCGGCCGCGAGCTCGAGAAGACCCGCGAGGTCGCGAAGAAGTTCGACATCGGCCACGTGACGACCGATCTCGGCGAGAGCCTCGCGATGAAGGACGTCGACGCGGTCATCCTGTGCACGCCGACGCAGATGCACGCTTCGCAGGCGATCGCGTGCCTGAAGGCCGGCAAGCACGTACAGGTCGAGATCCCGCTCGCCGACAACCTGGCCGACGCCGAGGCGGTGGTCGCGCTGCAGAAGCAGACCGGGCTGGTCGCGATGTGCGGCCACACGCGCCGCTTCAACCCCAGCCACCAGTACCTGCACCGCAGGATCGTCGCAGGCGAGCTCTCGGTCCAGCAGATGGACGTTCAGACCTACTTCTTCCGGCGCACCAACATGAACGCGCTCGGCCAGCCGCGCAGCTGGACCGATCACCTGCTGTGGCACCACGCGGCGCACACGGTCGACCTGTTCGCCTACCAGGCCGGCGGCGAGATCGTGGCCGCCAACGCGCTGCAGGGGCCGATCCACCCGACGCTGGGCATCGCGATGGACATGTCGATCCAGCTCAAGGCGAGCACCGGAGCGATCTGCACGCTGAGCCTGTCGTTCAACAACGACGGGCCGCTGGGCACCTTCTTCCGCTACATCTGCGACAACGGCACGTACATCGCGCGCTACGACGACCTGTTCGACGGCAAGGACCAGAAGATCGACGTCTCGAAGGTCGATGTGTCGATGAACGGCATCGAGCTGCAGGACCGCGAGTTCTTCGCGGCCATCCGCGAGAACCGCGAGCCCAACGCCAGCGTCGCGAAGGTGCTGCCGTGCTACCGCACGCTGCACCGTCTCGAGCAGCAGCTGGCGGCGAGCGCCTGAAGCAGCGGCGCGACGGGGCGCGATCCGGGATGGCGGACGAGCCGCACCGCGAACGGCGCCGCGCGCTGCTCGGCGTCGCTGCCGCGCTCGCCGCCTCGCCGCGCGCGTTCGCCCAGCGCAGCTATCCGGAGCGCGCGATCACGCTGGTCGTCCCGTTCGCGCCGGGCGGCATCGCCGACCTCACTGCGCGAGTTGTCGCGCGTGCGATGGGCGCGACGCTCGACCAGACGATCGTCGTCGACAACCGGCCCAGCGCCGGCGGGATCGTGGCGACCAGCACCGTGGTCAATGCGGCGCCCGACGGCTACACGCTGCTGCTGCTGAGCAACGCCAACGCGATCAGCGCGAGCCTGTTCCGCAAGTTGCCGTACGACGTGACCCGCGACCTCGCGCCGGTCGGCACGCTGGGCTTCTTCGATCTCGTGCTGTGCGTGGACTCGGGGTCGCGCTTCCGCACGCTGCCGGATCTGCTTGCCTGGGCGCGCGCGAATCCGGGCAAGCTCAACGTCGGCACGATCGCGATCGGCTCGACGCAGCACCTGGCGGCCGAGTTGTTCAAGACCCGCGCCGGCGTCGACGCGCTGGTCGTTCCGTACAAGGGCACGCCGGCGGTGCTCACCGCGCTGCGTGCGGGCGAGATCGACCTGGCATTCGAGATCCTGGGCCCCACGCTGCCGCAGATAGCCGGTGGCGCGGTGCGGCCGCTCGCAGTCAGCGCCGGCCGGCGCAACCGGGTGCTGCCCACGGTGCCCACGGTCCAGGAGGCGGGCGTCGCGGACTACGACGTGGCCTCGTGGAACGCGTTGGCGGCGCCGGCGGCGACGCCGGCCGCGGTCGTCGGGCGGCTGAACGCCGCGATCCGCGACGCGCTCTCGGCGCCGCCGGTGCTGCAGCGGCTGCTCGAGATGGGCGTTCGCCCCCAGCCCGGCAGCCCGGCCGAACTCGGCATGCTGCTCGCCGGCGAGATCCGCCGCTGGCGCGAGGTGATCCGCGCCGCCCGAATCGAGCCGCAATGACTTGATCCGCGGCAAGACGCGCCGCGCCCGCTCCGGGTTAGCCTTGCCTCACCAGCAAGCGAACCGGGCGGAGTCCACGATGAACGCCGACAAGCGCCAGATCCCCGGCACCACCGTCTTCGACGGCGAGCAGGCGCGCAAGGGCTACGCGCTGAACAAGATGTGCTTCTCGTTCAACGATGCCGCCAATCGCGCCGAGTTCCTGCGCGACGAGGACGCGTACTGCGCGAAGTACGGGCTGAACCCGCAGCAGCGCGAGGCGATCCGCAACCGGAACGTGCTGCAGTTGATCGAGGCCGGCGGCAACGTGTACTACCTGGCGAAATTCGCCGGCATCTTCGGCCTGGACGTGCAGGACATCGGGGCACAGCAGACCGGCATGACCAAGGAAGCGTTCAAGGCGAAGCTCGTCGCCGCCGGGAGGGACTGACGACATGGCCACGATCGTCGGAGCCATCACCACCTCGCACGTGCCCGCGATCGGCCGCGCGATAGACAAGGGACTGCAGGACGACCCGTACTGGAAGCCGTTCTTCGACGGCTTCCCGCCGGTGCGCGAATGGCTGTCCAGGGTGCGCCCCAGCGTCGCCGTAATGGTCTACAACGACCACGGCCTGAACTTCTTCCTCGACAAGATGCCCACCTTCGCGGTCGGCGCGGCCCCCGAGTACCGCAACGCCGACGAAGGCTGGGGAATCCCGACGCTGCCGCCGTTCAAGGGCGACCCCGCGCTGTCGTGGCACCTGATCGAATCGCTGGTCGCCGACGAGTTCGACGTCGTCACCTGCCAGGAGATGCTCGTCGACCACGCGTTCACGCTGCCGATGGCGCTGCTGTGGCCCGACCAGCACTGGCCGGTGCGCACGATCCCGGTCTGCGTCAATACGGTGCAGGCGCCGCTGCCCTCGGCCTCGCGCTGCTATCGCCTGGGCGAAGCCATCGGCCGCGCGATCGAGTCGTGGGACAGCGAGGAGCGCGTCGTCGTCATCGGCACCGGCGGGCTGTCGCACCAGCTCGACGGCAAGCGCGCCGGCTTCATCAACAAGGAGTTCGACCGCAAGTTCATGGACAGCCTGGTCGACGACCCGGAGTGGGCGACGCAGTATTCGACGCTCGACCTGGTCGAGCTGGTGGGAACCCAGGGGGTCGAGTTGCTGATGTGGCTGGTCGCGCGCGGCGCGCTGACCGGCAAGGTCAGCAGGCTGCACTCGAACTACCACATCCCGATCTCGAACACGGCGTCGGGGCTGATGCTGCTCGAGAACCGGGGCTGAGTCGCTACAGGATGTAGCGCGCCAGGTCCTCGCTCTTCGCGAGGTTCGCGAGCCTTCCGTCGACGAATGCCGCGTCGATCGTCACCGTCTCGCCGCTGCGTCGCGCGGCGCCGAACGAGACGTCCTCGAGCAGCTTCTCCATCACCGTGGACAGCCGGCGCGCGCCGATGTTCTCGGTCTTCTCGTTGACCGACGACGCGATCTCGGCGAGCCGCCGCACCCCGTCGGCCGTGAAGACCAGCCGCACGCCCTCGGTGGCGAGCAGCGCCTCGTATTGCCGCGTGAGGCTGGCGTCGGTGTCCACCAGGATCCGGACGAAGTCGTCGGCCGACAGCGACCCCAGCTCGACGCGGATCGGCAGGCGGCCCTGGAGCTCGGGAATCAGGTCGGACGGGCGCGACAGGTGGAACGCCCCCGACGCGATGAACAGGATGTGGTCGGTGCGCACGACGCCGTAGCGGGTGTTGACCGCCGTGCCCTCGATCAGCGGCAGCAGGTCGCGCTGCACGCCCTGGCGCGAGACGTCGGCGCCGTGCGTGTCGCTGCGCGAGGCGACCTTGTCGATCTCGTCGATGAAGACGATGCCGTTCTGCTCGACCGCGCCGAGCGCCTTCGCCTTGATCTCGTCGTCGTTGACGAGCTTGGCCGCTTCCTCGTCGGCGAGCAGCTTCATCGCGTCGCGGATGCGCAGCTTGCGCGGCTTGCGGCGTCCCGGCATGTTCGCGAACAGCGACTGCAGCTGCTGCGTCATCTCTTCCATGCCGGCCGGCCCCATCAGCTCCATCGCCGGCATCGACATCGAGAGCTCGATCTCGATCTCCTTGTCGTCGAGCTCGCCCTCGCGCAATTTCTTGCGGAACTTCTGGCGCGTGGACGAGTCGGCGGATTCGCCGCCCTCGGCCGTGGCGAAGCCGATGTTGCGCGGCGGCGGCAGCAGCGCGTCGAGCACGCGGTCCTCGGCCGCGTCGAGCGCGCGCTGCTGGACGCGTTTCGTCTCCTGCTCGCGCACCTGCTTGACGGCCATCTCGGCCAGGTCGCGGATGATCGTGTCGACGTCGCGTCCGACGTAGCCCACCTCGGTGAACTTGGTCGCCTCGACCTTGATGAACGGTGCGTTCGCGAGCCGGGCAAGCCGCCGCGCGATCTCGGTCTTGCCCACGCCGGTGGGCCCGATCATCAGGATGTTCTTCGGCGTGATCTCCTGGCGCAGCGGCTCGGCGACCTGCTGCCTGCGCCAGCGGTCGCGCAGCGCGATCGCCACCGCGCGTTTCGCGGCCTCCTGCCCGACGATGTGCTTGTCGAGCTCGGAGACGATCTCTTCGGGAGTCATCGGGGTCATGGCGGTTCGCGCGAGCGCCCGGCCGTCAGCCGAGCGTCTCGATCGTGTGGTGCTGGTTGGTGTAGATGCAGATCTCGCCGGCGATCGCCAGCGACTTGCGCACGATCGTCTCCGCGTCGAGCTCGGTGTTCTCGAGCAGCGCGCGCGCGGCCGACTGCGCGTAAGGCCCGCCGCTGCCGATCGCGATCAGCCCGTGCTCGGGCTCGAGCACGTCTCCGTTGCCGGTGATGACGAGCGACGCGTCGCGGTCGGCCACCGCCAGCATCGCCTCGAGCCGACGCAGCATCCGGTCGGTGCGCCAGTCCTTGGCGAGTTCGACCGCGGCGCGCACCAGGTGGCCGGAGTGCTTGTCGAGCTTGGCCTCGAAGCGCTCGAACAGCGTGAACGCGTCGGCGGTGCCGCCGGCGAAGCCGGCCAGCACCTGGCCGTTGTACAGGCGCCGGACCTTGCGGGCGCCGGCCTTGATGACGACGTTGCCCAGCGTGACCTGGCCGTCGCCGCCCAGGGCGACGGTGGCGCCGCGCCGCACCGAGACGATGGTGGTGCCGTGGAACTGTTCCATGCGATTCGATATGGGGACGGCCGGCGCCGGAACAAGCCTGCCTCCCGGCGCGGCGCGCCGCCCGCCGCGGGGCCCGCGGCGCCGGTGGCGCGAGCTTCAGATCTTACGCCGGCGGATCTCGGCGAGTTCCTGGATGCCCATGACGAGCATCAGCGCATAGACCAGGTAGTTCGGCTCGACGAACAGCACCTGCTTGCCGGCCGAGCGCATCGTGACCACTTCGTTGAGCAGGTCGCCGGCCGCGACGAATTCCATCCGGCGCAGTCCGCGACAGTCGACGACGACTTCGCGGCGGGCCGCGGCGTGCGTCCGCAGCCCCTGGAGTTCGGCCTGCATCCGGCCGACCACATCGCCTCGCAGCGCGAACGCGTCCGCTTCCTGACGCTGCGGCGCGACTGGCGCCGCAAGGTCCGCCGCCACGGGCTCGCCGGCGCGAACCGTGGTGGCGATCGGCTCCCACGACGGCGGCGAGACCTCGTAGGTCACGCAGTACTCGATGCTCAGGTCCTCGAAGGCCTGCTGGCGCCCGAGCACGCGCAGCGCCTGCAGCGCGAGCATCCAGCCGGCTTCCGAGGGATCGCGCCGCCCCGGCTCGATCGCGTTGCGCGCGGCAGCGAACAGCGCCTCGCCGCCGCGAACGACCAGGGCGTTGGGCGACTTCTCGAAGTGCCTGAGCAGCCGAAGCAGCGCCTCGGCGGCGTCGGCATCGACCGATTCGACCCGGCCGAAGTCGGCGACCGTCTCGCGTCGCCGCGCCGACGCGGCGACGATCGAATCGACCTGCGCGGCGACGGCAGCATCGAGAATCGGGGGGAAATCGACGGCCGCGATCCCGTTGGCCGCGCCAGCGCGCGCGCCGCTCGCCGGCGCGCCGAGCTGTTCGCTCCAGCCCGGCGGCGAAGACTCGAAGCGCGCCGCGTATTCGAGCGCCAGCGCCTCGAACGACTGCCGGTCGCCGAGCGCCTGGTGCAGGTCGAGCAGCATCAGCCACGCGAGCGACTGGTAGGCGCCCAGGCCGCTGTCGGCCAGCGCTTGCCGCAACGCGAGCGAAGCCGGTTGCGCCTGGCCGTTCGAATAGAGAATCGCCGCTTCCTCGAGCACGCTCGGCAGCGCCGATCCGTTCACGTCGATCGCCATCGCGCCGGCCTGGTCGCCCAGGAACGCGGTCGCGGGGTCCGCGACCGGCGCCGGACGCGCCGCCTGCGGAACCGTGGGCGCCTCGGCGCGCGCAGCCGTCGCGGGGCCCATCGGCGGGCGATCGGCGCCGGCGCGCGCGACGGCCGCCGCGGCGATCATCTCGGATTCGATCTGGTTGATCTTTTCCTCGGTCCGGCGGGCCGCCTCACGCTGGGCGGCCAGCGTGTCGGGATTGGGGCCGGGCCGGGAATCGGCGGTGCGTGCGAGCACCGCTTCGCGCGCCCGGCGCGAGTCTTGCCTATCCTTCCGATTGAACAGCGAGAAGACCACCTGGACCTTTCGATGCGGCGCAGAAAGCGGGTCGCCGAACGTGCGTCGCGACCGTTCGGGGTGCCGGGCCAGTCTAGCACGCACCCCTTTGCGTCGATCGGGCGGCTGCCGACCGCGAGTCGGCCCTCAGCCGCCTGTCATCGGGGGTCAGTCTCCGTAGAGCTTCTGGCGCAGTTCGCGGCGCTGCTGCGCCTCGAGCGACAGCGTGGCGGTGGGTCGCGCGAGCAGGCGCGGAATGCCGATCGGCTCTCCGGTCTCCTCGCAGTAGCCGTATTCGCCGCTCTCGATCCGGGCCAGCGACTGCTGGACCTTCTTCAGCAGCTTGCGCTCGCGGTCGCGGGTTCGCAGCTCGAGCGCATGCTCTTCCTCGATCGTCGCGCGATCGGCCGGGTCGGGCACGATCACCGTCTCGCGCAGGTGCTCGGTGGTCTCGTCGGCGTTGGCGAGCAGATCCTTTTCCATCTGCTGCAGGCGCTGGCGGAAGAACGCCAGTTGCGCCTCGTTCATGTAGTCCGAGTCGGGCATCTTCAGCAGTTCCGCCTCGGTGAGGGGTTTCTTTTCCTTCGTCGCTGCCATGATCTCAGTACCTGTGCGCCCGCGGGGCGCTGCCTTCGAGTGATGCCTGGTTGGAACGGACCGCGTCGCGCCGCGAACGGCGGATCATGCCAGACACTGCTCCAGGCCCTTGATGAACGTGTCCTTCGGAAGGTTCCGCCCGATGAAGACCATCCTGCTCGAGCGCTTCTCGCCTGGCTGCCAGCGGCGTCCGGCGTCGGCGCCCATCATCATGTGGACCCCCTGGAACACCGTCTGCCGGTCGGACCCCTTCATGTAAAGCACGCCTTTATACCGCAACATGTCTGGCCCGTAAACCTGGATCAGGCCGGACAGGAAGTCCTCGAGCTTGAGCGGGTCGAAGGGCTTGTCGGAGCGGAAGACGAACGACTGCACCGCGTCGTCGTGCTCGTGCTCGTCGCTCTCCAGGAAGGACGGATCGATCTCGAGAACCGCGTTCAGGTTGAAGCCGCGGATGTCGAGGACCTCGGCGATCGGCGCGTCGCCGAAGTGCACCGGGCGCACCGGCGCGCGCGGATTCATCCGGCGCAACCGCGCCGTCAGCCGCTCGCGCGCGGCATCGTCGACCAGGTCGACCTTCGACATCAGGATGCGGTCGGCGAAACCGACCTGCTCCTGTGCCTCCTTGTGCTCGTCGAGCTGCTGCTCGCCGTGCCGGGCATCGACGATCGTGATGACCGCGTCGAGCAGATAGTAGTCGGCGATGTCGTCGTCGATGAAGAAGGTCTGCGCCACCGGCCCCGGGTCGGCCATGCCGGTGGTCTCGATGACCACCCGTTCGAAGCCGATCTCGCCGCGCTCGCGACGCTCGCGCAGGTCTCCGAGGATCCGGATCAGGTCGCCGCGCACGGTGCAGCAGATGCAGCCGTTGTTCATCTCGACGATCTGTTCGTCGCGCTCCTGCAGCAGCAGGTCGTTGTCGACGCCCTCCTCGCCGAACTCGTTCTCGATCACCGCGATGCGGTGGCCGTGCTGTTCCCTGAGGATGCGGTTGAGCAGCGTCGTCTTGCCGCTGCCCAGGAACCCGGTGAGGATGGTCACCGGCACGTGCGTGTTGGCCATCGGAATCCCTCTCTGGACCGCGCATTCTACGGGCTTGCGCAGCGGGCGCAGCGCCCGGATACCGTGACCTCGATCTCCTCGCCCGAGAAGCCGGCCGGCAGCAGCGCGCGAACCCGGCGCGCCAGCGCGCCGGGCTCTTCGATGCAGTAGATATGGGCGCACCGCACGCAACGGAAGTGCCCGTGCGGGCGCCGGATCGGCCGCGCCGAGAAGTGGAATACCCGGTCGGGACCGGCGACCCGGTGCACCAGGCCGGTGTCCTCCAGCCACTCGAGCACCCGGTACAGCGTCACCCGGTCGATCGGCTCGGCCCCGGCTTCGACCCGCTTCTGCAGCTCGATGTGAGTGAGTGCCGACTCAGCGTCGAGCAATTCGGCCAGCACCCGCACCCGGGGCACGGTCATCCGGGCACCGAAATGCCGAATCATCTGCCGCGCGCGCGAAGCGCGCGGGTCCGCCAGCCGTTCGATCGTCGCACTCATCGCCAGGTCCGTCCGGGCGGGCCGCGCGATGCGACCCGGTTGCGTTCGGCAGATGTTGGCGAGCCTGCGGGCCCGGAGGAAGGAAATAGTCGTCAGGAACCGCGCCGGCGGGCGCGCGGATGCGCGGCATCGTAGACGGCAGCCAGGCGCTGGAAGTCGAGCGACGTGTAGACCTGTGTCGTGGCGATGCTCGCGTGGCCGAGCAGTTCCTGCACGGCACGCAGGTCGCCGCTGGACTGCAGCAGGTGGCTGGCGAACGAGTGGCGCAACACGTGCGGGTGCACGTCGGCCGGCACGCCGCGGACGATTGCCAGGCGCTTCAGGCGCAGTTGCACGGTGCGGTTGGCCAGGCGCCGCCCCTGGCCGCTCACGAACAGCGCTCGCGGGTCGCAGTGCGGATGCGCGGCGCAAAAGGCGCCGCGCAGCGCAAGCCACTGCCGCAGCGCCTCCCGCGCGGCACTGCCGATCGGCACGGTCCGCGTGCGGCCGCCCTTGCCGCGGACGATGAGTTCCGCCTCGTCGAGGTCGATCCAGCCGGTCGATGCCCCCTCGGGGCCGTCGAAGTGCCGCAGGTCCAGCGAAGTGAGCTCGGACAGGCGCAGGCCGGACGAATAGAAGAGCTCGAGCATCGCCTGGTCGCGCACCGCCTCGAAGCCCTCGCCCGGCGACGCGCCGACGAAACGCACCGCGACGTCGGGCGCGAGCGCCTTCGGCAGGCGGCGCGCGGCCCGCGGCGCGCGCACCCCGCGCGCCGGGTTGGCGGCCGCCTCCCCTTGCGCCGCGAGCCAGTCGAAGAAGCCGCGCCAGGCCGAGAGGCGGCGTGCGATCGAGCGTGCCGACAGGCCGCGACGCGCGTTCGCGGCGACCCAGCGGCGCACGCGGTGCTCGGTCACCGCCGACCAGTCGGGTTCCGCGGACCCCGGCGGCGCGGCCGCGGCCTCCTCGCGAAGCGCGAGGTCGGCGAGCGCCCGGAGGTCGAGCCGGTAGCTGGCCAGCGTGCGCGGCGAGCAGCCGCGCTCGCTACGCAGCCGCTCGAGGTAGCGACCGATCGCGTCGCCGGCCACCGCGGTTCATTCGGCCAGCCGCGACAGCGCCGCGCTGGCGGTTTCGGCGATCCGCTCGAGGAACGCGGTTCCCATTCCCGCGCGGAAGCGGTCGGGGTCGGCCGAGCCCAGGACGATCAGGCCGAACGCGTTGGGATCGACGCCCTTGCGCAGCGGCAGCAGCGCGATCGACCGCGTGTCGGCGCCGCCGTCGGCCAGCCAGCTCGCGGCCTGGAAATCCGAGTTCGGGCCGCAGAACGGCTGCTTCATGCTGTTGGCCAGCGTGATCACGTCGACCGGCACGGGGCTGGCGCACTCGAGGCCGAGATGCGCTTCGCGCAACGCCCACAGCCGCATCGCGACCTGCGGCACCGAGAACACGGTGCGCAGGCCGTCGACGACGATGTCGGGCAGCTGCGCCGGATCGGCCGCGAGCAGCAGCTGGCGGGTCCAGCGCTGCAGCTTCTCGCCGATCGCGTCGTTCTCCTGGCCGATGCGCAGGAGCTCGGCCAGCTTCAGCTCGTACGCGCGAAGCTTCTCGCGCAGCACCTCGAGCTGTCGCTCCTGCAGCGAGATCGCGCGCCCGCCGTGCGGATGCGGCACGGTGAGCGCGGCGAGCAGTTCGCCATGCGCCTCGAAGAAATCGGGATTGTCGCGAAGGTAGCGCGCCACCTCGTCGGCGCCGATGGGACTGTCGGTCATGCGTGGTCCGTGAGGGAAGGAGCGTCCGCTCCGTGCGCCGGCGATCGTTCGGCCGGCAGTTCGATCTCTCCGTCGAAGACGGTTTCGGCCGGGCCGGTCATGCGCACGGCGACTCCGTCCCAGGCGATGGTCAGCAGCCCGCCGCGCGTCTCGACGTCGACCGGAGAGCGCAGGAGCCCCCGGCGAATGCCGGTGACCGCCGCGGCGCAGGCGCCCGTGCCGCAGGCGAGCGTCTCGCCGGCGCCGCGTTCCCAGACGCGCAGCCGGATCCGCGACGGCGACAGCACCTGCAGGTAGCCGGCGTTCACGCGCCGCGGAAAGCGCGCCGCCCGCTCGATCAGCGGCCCCTCGCTGCGCACCGGCGCCTGCTCGACGTCGTCGACCACCTGCACCGCGTGCGGATTGCCCATCGAGACCACCGAGACCCAGCGCAGCGCGCCCTCGACCTCGAGCGGCCACAGCAGGTCGTCGCCGATGCGGCGCGGCTCGAGGCCGCCGGCGTCGAACGGGATGCGGGCCGGTTCGAAGGCCGGTGCGCCCATGTCGACCGTGACGCGCCCGTCCGGCTCGACGCGCGGCTCGATCACGCCGCCCATCGTCTCGACCCGGATTGCGCGCTTGTCGGTAAGGCCCTTGTCGCGCACGAAGCGCACGAAGCAGCGCGCGCCATTGCCGCACTGCTCGACCTCGCCGCCATCGGCATTGAAGATCCGGTAGCGGAAATCGACGCCCGGGCCGCGCGCCGGCTCGACCAGCAGGAGCTGGTCGGCGCCGATGCCGAAGTGCCGGTCGGCCAGGAAGCGCCACTGCGCCGTCGACAGCCGAACCGACTGGCGCACGCCGTCGATCACGACGAAGTCGTTGCCGGCGCCGTGCATCTTCGTGAAGCGCAGTCTCATCCGGCGATTATCACCGATACGGCTTCGGCTCGCCGGGCGGTCGCGTCTTGAAGCGCTTGTGGCTCCACAGGTACTGCTCGGGCATCTCGAGCACGCGCTCCTCGATGAACGCGTTCATGCGCCGCGTCGCCGCCTCGAGGTCGTCGCCGGGGAAGTCCTCCCAGGCCGGGTAGAAGCGCGCGACGTATCCGTCGTCGGTCATCGTGGTCACGAGCGGCACGACGGCGGCGCCGGTGATCCGCGCCAGCCTCGCCACCGACGTCACCGTCGCGGCGGGCACGCCGAAGAACGGCACGAACACCGCGTCGCGAGCGCCGAGGTCCATGTCGGGGAGGAAATAGAACGGCACGCCGTCGCGCAACACCTTCACCGCGGGCCGCAGCCCCTCGGTGCGCAGCAGCATGGGGCCGCTGTCGAAGCGCGTTCGCCCGCGCGTCATCGCGTCGTTGAGCGCGCGGCTCTTCTGCGCCGCGTACATCGACGCGCACGGAAAATCGAGCGAGAAACGGATCCCGCCCGCGTCGAGGCCGACCAGGTGCGGCCCGAGCAGGATCACCGGGCGCCCGCGCTGCCGCTCGAAGTGCTCCAGCCCCTCGAGCCGGCAGAGCGTACGGATCCGTTCGGGCGAGCCGTACCAGAAGATGAAGCGCTCGAAGAAGCTGCGCATGAAGTAACGGAAGTGCCCGCGGGCGACCGCCGTGCGCCGCGACTCGGTCCACTGCGGAAAGCACATCCGCAGGTTCGTGCGCGTCACGCGCCGCCGCGGCACGGCGAGTACCCAGGCCATCGCTCCGGCCACCTCGCCCAGCCGGCGCACGACC
>JAMLIR010000034.1 GCA_023954045.1 Burkholderiaceae bacterium
TGCGCGCTGCGCGCGCCGCCGGTGCGGCTGCGCTTCTCGGCTGCGCACAAGGCGCGCCCGCGGCGAAGGGCCCGCCCCCTCGCCCGCGCCTTTGCCGATACCGTTGCGGCGTTCGTGAACAACGGCCCCGTCTTCGATGCGAACGCCACCAACGTTTCCTGAGCGGCAAGCGGCGGCGGGTCGGCATCCGGGCCTGCGGCCGTGAGTCGGTGCGCCCCCGGGCACAGCGGGCGATTCGGCGGCGCCGAGCAGCGCAGCCTCGGGGTCGGCGCGCGAAGCGCGCTTCGTACTTCTGACTTGCGGCGCCCTGTTTGAGCGGAGCTCGCGAAGCGAGCGCAGCGAGTTGCGCCGCACGACCTCGAGGCGAGCAGCGGAGGGAAGTCGGTGCGAAGCACCGACCGCCGTCGTCATCGCCCGCTGTGCCCGGGGGCGCACCGACTCACGGCCGCAGGCCCGGATGCCGACCCGCCGCCGCCTGCCGCGACGAGCGCGCGCGTCAGTCGGTCGACCGCCCCATCGCCGCGAGCACCTCGTCGAGGTTCTGCGGCATCCCCAGCGCGTTGAACCCGCAGTCGACGTAGTGGATCTCGCCGGTCACCGCGCCGCCGAGCTCCGACAGCAGGTACAGCGCGGTGCCGCCGAGCTCGTCGAGATCGACCCCGCGGCGCAGCGGCGCCGACAGCACGTTGTACTTGTAGATCGCCCGCGCGCTGCCGACCGCTGCGCCCGACAGCGTGCGCATCGGCCCGGCCGAGACCGCGTTCACGCGGATCCCCTGCGGGCCGAGGTCGGCGGCGAGATAGCGCGTCGAGGCTTCCAGCGCCGCCTTGGCCACGCCCATCACGTTGTAGTTGGGCATCACCTTCTCGGCGCCGTAGTAGCTGAGCGTGATCGCCGCGCTGCCGCGCGGCATCAGCTCGGCAGCGCGGCGCATGACCGAGGTGAACGAATAGCACGACACGTGCATCGTGTGCAGGAAGTTGGCCAGCGTCGTGTCGACGTAGCGGCCCTTCAGCTCGTCGCGGCTCGAGTGCGCGACCGCGTGCACGACGAAGTCCAGGCCGTCCCAGCGCGTGCGAATCGCGTCGAACACGGCGTCGATCGACTCCTCGCGCTCGACGTCGCAGTCGAGGACGAGGGCGGAACCGGCCTCCTGCGCGAGCGAGGCGACGCGCTTCTTCATCGCGTCGCCCTGGTAGGTGAACGCCAGTTCGGCGCCGTGGGCGCGCAGCGTGCGCGCGATGCCCCAGGCGATCGAGCGCTCGTTGGCCACGCCCATCACCAGGCCGCGACGGCCCTGCATCAGCGGCGACGCGCCGGCGGGGGTCGGTGCGGACATCGTCAGGCCTCGTAGCGCGACAGCGCCAGCGTGCAGTTGGTGCCGCCGAAGCCGAAGCTGTTGGAGAGGACCGTCTGGTGCCTGACGCCGTCGATGCGCTGGCGCGCGATCGGGATCTGGCCGGCACCCTCGTCGAGCCGCTCGATGTTGATGCTGGGGGCGACGAAGTCGTGCTGCATCATCAGCAGGCAGTAGATCGCCTCCTGCACGCCGGTGGCGCCCAGCGAGTGCCCGGTCATCGACTTGGTCGACGACACGAACGGCAGCTGCGCGTCCGGACGGCCGAACACCTCGCGGATCGCGTTCAGTTCGGTGATGTCGCCCACCGGCGTGCTGGTGCCGTGGCTGTTGATGTAGGTGACGGGCGCGACCACCGTGCGCAGCGCGTTGCGCATGCAGCGCACCGCGCCCTCGCCGCTCGGCGCGACCATGTCGGCGCCGTCGGAAGTGGCGCCGTAGCCGGTCACTTCCGCGTAGATCTTCGCGCCGCGCGCCCGCGCGTGCCCGAGCTCCTCGAGCACGACGATGCCGCCGCCGCCGGCGATCACGAACCCGTCGCGATCGGCGTCGTAGGCGCGCGAGGCCGCCTGCGGCCGGTCGTTGTACTTCGAGGACATCGCGCCCATTGCGTCGAACAGCACCGACAGCGTCCAGTCGAGCTCCTCGCCGCCGCCGGCGAACACGATGTCCTGCTTGCCCCACTGGATCAGCTCGGCGCCGTGGCCGATGCAGTGCGCCGAGGTCGAGCAGGCCGACGAGATCGTGTAGTTCACGCCCTTGATGTGGAAGTTGGTCGCCGCGGTCGCCGAGGTCGTCGAGGACATGCAGCGCGGCACCATGTAGGGCCCCACGCGCTTCGGGCCGCGCTCCTTGCAGATCGCGGCGGCCTCGACCTGGTTGCGCGTCGACGGCCCGCCCGAGCCGACGACGATGCCGGTGCGCTCGTTGACGACGTCCGTGGTCTCGAGGCCGGCGTCCGCGATCGCCTGCTCCATCGAGAGGTGCAGATAGGCCGCGCCGTCGCCCATGAAGCGCTTGAGCCGCCGGTCGATCGCCGCGTCGAGGTCGATGTCCGGGCGCCCGGCGACCTGGCTGCGAAAGCCGAGCTCGGCGTATTCGGGAACGGCCGCAATGCCCGACTTGCCGTCGCGCAGCGACTGCAGGACCTGTGCATGGTCCAGGCCGATGCAGGAAATGATGCCGATGCCGGTGATCACGACCCGGCGCGTGCTGACCGCTTCAGTCATGAACGTGCTCCTTCGCGTCGCGCTCAGAGCGATTTCGGATTGTCGAACAATCCGACCTGCAGGTCGGCGGCCTCGTAGATCAGCTTGCCGTCCGCCTTGACGTGGCCGTCGGCCACGCCGAGCACCAGCCGCCGGTTGATGATCCGCTTGACGTCGATCCGGTACTGCACCAGCCGCGTCTCGGGCAGGATCTGGCCGGTGAACTTCAGCTGGCCGAGGCCGAGCGCGCGCCCGGAGCCGGGCGCGCCGGTCCATCCGAGGAAGAAGCCGAGCATCTGCCACAGCGAGTCCAGGCCCAGGCAGCCCGGCATCACCGGATCGCCCTCGAAGTGGCACTTGAAGAACCACAGATCGGGACGGATGTCGAACTCCGCGGTCAGGAAGCCCTTGTCGAATGCGCCGCCAGTCGCGCGGACCTCGGTGATCCGGTCGAACATCAGCATCGGCGGCAGCGGCAATTTCGCATTGCCGGGGCCGAACAGCGTGCCGTGCCCGCAGTCGATCAGCTCGTCGTATCCGTAGCTCGCCTTGGGTGTGAATTGCATCGGGTCAGGGGCCTGGTTCGTGAAGGGCGCGCGCCGCCGGCGCAGGCGCGGCGGCCACGGCCGCAATGATACGGAAAGACGGTCCCGGTTCGGCGCGGGTTGCCGGGGCGGCTTCGCGCAGCAGTCGCATGCCCACCAGCGTATAGCGGGTTTGCGGCGTGTTCCAGTTGCGGTACGCGCAGCGCGCGTAGAACGGCCAGGTGTGCCAGGAGCCGCCGCGGCGCACGCGCACGGCGCCGCTGGCGGGCCCGGCCGGGTCGGCGGCCGGCGAGCGGCCGTAGTAGCGTTCGTCGTGCCAGTCGGCGGTCCACTCCCAGGCGTTGCCGTGCATGTCGTAGAGCCCGAATGCATTCGGCGCGAAACTTCCGACCGGGGCCGTGAACGCGAACCCGTCGTGCCCGGCCAGCGCGTGCGCGCTCCAGCGCGGCCAGTTCGCCGCGGCGTCGGCGTCGAAGACGTTGGCGACGCGCAGCAGCGCTTGCGGATCGTCGCCGAACTGGTAGCGGCCGCGCGCGCCGGCGCGGCACGCGTACTCCCATTCGGCTTCCGTCGGCAGCCGGTAGGTGGCGCCTTCGGTCTCGCTGAGCCAGCGCGCCATGGCGACGGCGTCGTTCCAGGTCACGTTGACAACCGGATGGTCGTCGCCCTGGGGAAAGCCCGGATCGCGCCAGGAGTACCTGGGATCGCGACCGGCGAAGGCGTCGCCGCGGGCGCTCTTCGACGGATCGTGGGCCGGCTCGTAGCCGTAGCCGCCGGTGCCGTCGGCGATCGATTCGGGGACGTAGCCGGAGCGCTCGACGAAGCGCCGGAACTGGCCGACGGTGACTTCGTGCTGGCCGAGGTAGAACGGCCGCGTGATTTGCACCCGGTGCGCCGGCGCCTCGTCGCCGATCTCCTCGAAGCGGCGTCGCTCGAGATCCGGGTAGGCCGCTGCGAGCGCCTCGACCGGCTCGTCGCTGCCCATCGTGAACTCGCCGGCCGGGACCAGCACGAAGCGGATTCCGAGCGAATCGACCAGCGCCGCGGGCGCCGTCGCTGCCGAAGGCGCCGCTGGCGCCGACGCGACGGCCGCAGCCGGCAGGGGCGCCGCGCCGGGCTCGGCGTGAACCGCCGACGCGGCGGCCGCGGCGAGCAGCAGGGCGGCGCTTCGGGGCGGCATCGTCGGGCGCTCGCGGAGTCGCGCGGCGCCGCCTCAGCGCAGCTCGCTGCCTTGCGTCAGCCCGACGCCGGCCTGGCGCATCGCCGACAGCGCGCGGTCGAGCGATCCCCCGAGGTCGATCGCGCGGCAGGCGTCGAGCAGCACGACCGCGTCGAAGTGCAGCCGCCGCGCGTCGAGCGCCGACCAGGCGACGCAATAGTCGGTGGCCAGCCCGCACAGGAACACGCGCGCGAAGCCCCGCTCGCGCAGGTAGCCGGCCAGGCCGGTGGGGCTGGTCCGGTCGTTCTCGTAGAAGGCCGAGTAGGAGTCGATGCCCGGCCTGAAGCCCTTGCGCACCAGCAGTTCGGCGCGTGTCGCGTCGAGGCCGGCGTGCAGCGCGGCGCCCGGCGTGCCCTGCACGCAGTGGTCGGGCCACAGGGTCTGCTCGCCGTAGTCGAGCGCGAGCGTCTCGAACGGCGCACGCCCGGGGTGCGAGCTGGCGAACGAGCTGTGGCCGGGCGGGTGCCAGTCCTGGGTGAGCACCACGTGCTCGAAGCGCCGCATCAGCGCGTTGGCCACCGGCACCACCGCGTCGCCGTCGGCCACGGCCAGCGCGCCGCCCGGGCAGAAGTCGTTCTGCACGTCGATGACGACCAGCACGTCGCGGCGCGGATCGAGTTCCGGGATCGTCTGCATGGCGCCCAGCTTCCCATTGCCGCCGGGATGCGTCAATATCGCCGCACCGTCCCCGCCGACCAGGAGAAGCGAATGTCGAACCGTCGCGAGTTCATCGGTGCATCGGCCGCGGTCGCCGCCGCCGCAGCCCTGCCGTTCCCCGCCCTGGCGGCCCGGGCGCCGATCCGGATCGGCGCGGTGCTGCCGTTTTCGGGCGGGCTCGAGCTGTTCGGAAACCAGGCGAAGATCGGCATCGACCTCGCGGTGGCCGAGATCAACGCCGAGGGCGGCATTCTCGGCAGCAAGGTCGAGGTGCTCTACCAGGACAACAAGACCGACCCGAAGACCTCGGTCGAGCGCACGACGCAGCTGATCCAGCGCGACAAGGTGATCGCGGTTACCGGGCCGATCACCTCGAGCGCGCGCGACGCGATGCTGCCGGCGCATCGGCGCCTGAAGACGCCGCTGCTCTACGCGACCAACTACGAGGGCGGCGCCTGCGACCGCTACGTGTTCTCGTTCAACACGGTGCCGAACCAGGAGCTCGAGAAACTCGTCCCCGAGCTCGTCAAGCGCGCCGGCAACACGTTCTACCTGTTCGGCGCCGACTACGTCTGGCCGCAGAAGATGTTCGAGCAGGCCGAGGTGCTGATCAAGGGGCTCGGCGGCAAGGTGGTCGGCAAGGAGTTCGTGCCGTTCGGCACGAAGGAATTCACGCCGATCCTGAGGCGCATCAAGGACAGCGGCGCGAAGGTCGTCCTCAAGGCGCTGCCCGGCGCAGACGGCATCACCTTCATCAAGCAGGCCGAGGACCTCGGGCTGATGAAGGAGGTCACGATCGGCTTCCTGGGCTTCGCCGAGACCTACCTCGGCGCGTTCGGCGAAGGCAAGGGCCAGAACATGTGGGTGACGGTGCCGTTCGCGGCGTCGATCGACGACCCGAAGGTGAAGGACTTCGTCGCGCGCGTGCGCAAGTCGGCCGGCAACGAGGTGCCGATCTCGCACTACGTGATGACGCACTACAACGCGATGAAGGCGGTGCAGGCGGCGCTGAAGAAGACCGGCAAGGCCGACCGCGAGTCGCTGGTCAACGGGCTGGAGGGCCTGAAGCTCGAGATTCCCACCGGGCCGATGACGATCGGCAAGGCCGACCATCACGTCACGATGAACATGTACCTGGCGCGCACCGAGGGCGCCGGGCTCACCGTCGTGCAGGCGATGGGTGCGATCGCGCCGCGGGCGGGCTGCGTGAAGAAGTGAGCGGGCCCTGCAGCGGGCGCGCATGAGCGACGGCGCGCAGGCATCCGGGACACTGCTGCGGGTCGAGCGCGTCTCGCGCGACTTCGGCGGCCTGCGCGCGCTCGACGGCGTCGACTTCGCGGTCGCGGCCGGCGAGGTTCTTTGCATCATCGGCCCGAACGGCTGCGGCAAGACGACGCTGTTCAACGCGATCACCGGGCAGGTGCGGCCGAGTGGGGGGCGCGTGCTCCTCGACGGGCGCGAGCTCTCCGGCTTGGCGCCGGATCGCGTGGCGCGGCTCGGCGTCGCGCGCAAGTTCCAGGTGCCCAGCGTGTTCGAGGACCTGAGCGTCGCCGAGAACCTGGGCGTCGCGCGCTTCGCCGCACCGGCGCAGGCCGCGCTGCCCGCGACCGAGGCCGTGCTCGCCGACATCGGCATGGCGGACGACGCCGACCGGGCAGCCGGCACGCTGTCGCACGGACGCAAGCAGTGGCTCGAGATCGGCATGCTGCTCGCGCAGGGGCCGCGACTGATGCTGCTCGACGAGCCGACCGCCGGCATGACCGGCGCCGAGACGCTGGCGACGGTCGAACTGGTGCGTCGCGCCAGCCGCCACGCGGGCACCGCCTGCGTGGTGGTCGAGCACGACATGCGCTTCGTCGAGGCGCTCGACGCGCGGGTCCTGGTGATGCTGGCCGGCCGGCTGGTCGCCGACGGGCGCTTCGCCGAGGTGCGGCGGCTGCCCGCGGTGCGCGAGGCCTACCTCGGGCGCCGCGCGTGAGGCGGCCGTGAGTCCGGGCGCGGCCGCCGCGACCGATGCGTCGCTGTCGCTCGCCGGCGTCGTGGCGGGCTACGGGCAGGGCACGGTGCTCAACGGCGTCGACCTCGATGTCGGCGACGGCGAACGCGTCGGCCTGCTGGGCCGCAACGGCGCCGGCAAGACCACGCTGATGCGCGTGCTGATGGGGCTGGTCCCCGCGCGCGCCGGCGAGATCGGTTTCGGCGGACGCCCGATCCGCGCGCTGGAGACGTTCCGGATCGCGCGGCTCGGGCTGGCCTACGTGCCGCAGGGGCGCGAGATCTTCGCCGATTTCAGCGTCGAGCAGAACCTGCTGCTCGGCTGCATCGCGCAGGCCGGCCGCGCCGGGCGCGACCTCTCGCCGGCGTTCGAGGCATTCCCGTGGCTGCACGCGCGCCGCGGCGAGCGTGCCGGCAGCCTGTCCGGCGGCCAGCAGCAGCAGCTCGCGATCGGCCGGGCGATCGTCGCGCGCCCGAAGCTGTTGCTGCTCGACGAGCCGCTCGAGGGCGTGCAGCCCTCGGTCGTCGACGAGATCGTCGACGCGCTCGCGCGCCTGTGCGACGCGAGCGGCATGGGGCTGCTGCTGGTCGAGCAGAACGTCGACGTCGTGCTCGCGCTGTGCGGACGCGTCGCGTTCATCGAGTCGGGCGAAGTGCGCGAGTCGCTGCCGAGCGAGGCCGTGCGCGGCGACACGCTGCGGCTCGAGCGCTACCTGGGCCTCTGAGGGAGCGCGACGATGGCAGCCGCGGTCACGATGCTGCTCGACGCATCGAACTACGTGCTGATCCTGATGCTCGTCGCGCTCGGCCTGGCGATCGTCTTCGGGCTGATGAACGTGATCAACATGGCGCACGGCGAATTCATGATGCTCGGCGCCTACGCCGCGCTCGCCTGCCACCAGTCGGGGCTGCCGATGGCGGCGGGCCTGGTCGTCGCGCCGCTCGCGGTCGGACTGCTCGGCCTGGCGGTCGAGGAGCTGCTGATCCGGCGCGTCTACGCGCGGCTGCTCGACACGATCCTCGCGACCTGGGGGCTGTCGCTGATCCTGAAGCAGTCGATCGTCATGGCGTTCGGGCCCGGCTCGTATTCCGTGCCCAACCCGCTGCCGATGCCGGTGTCGGTGCTCGGCGTCGAGTACCCGGCGTACCGCCTGTTCATCATGGGGGTGGCGCTGGCCGCGCTCGCCGCGACGTTCTGGCTGTTCTTCCGCACCGAGTGGGGCCTCGCCGCGCGCAGCGTCATCGCCAATCGCTCGATGGCCGCGTGCCTGGGGATCGACACGCGGCGGCTCGACCGGCTCACTTTCGCCTGCGGCGCGGCGCTGGCCGGGCTCGCCGGCGCGGTGATCACGCCGATCGTCTCGCTCGACCCGCAGATGGGCACAGGTTTCCTGGTGCCGGCGTTCCTGTCGATCCTCGTCGGCGGCCTGGGCAGCGTGGCGGCGCCGCTGGCCGGCGCCACCGCGGTCGGGGCGACCGACAACCTGGTCTCGACCTTCTATTCGCCGGTCTGGGCGCAGGGGGTGGTGTTCACGGTCGCGATCCTGCTGATCCGGGCGTTTCCCGACGGCGTCATGGCGCGGGTGCGCAGGCGCGCATGAGCGTTCGCAGGCCCGACGCGGAATTCCGCTTCGCCGCGGGCGTGCTGGCCGCGCTCGCGCTGCTGCCGGCCGTGGCGCCCGACTGGCAGCTCTCGGAGTTCGCGCGCTATTTCGCCTACATGCTGCTGGCGGCGAGCCTCGCCTGGGTCTGGGGCCACTGCGGACTGCTGTGCCTGGGCCAGGCGGTGTTCTTCGGCATCGGCGCCTACGCGATGAGCGTGGTCACGCTGGGGATGCTGCCGTTCGCGCCGACGCTGGTGTCGTCGTGGGCCGGCCTCGCGCTCGGCGTCGGCGTCGCGGCGCTGTTCGCGTGGCTGCTCGGCGCGCTGTTCTTCTCGGCGCGCGGCCTCGGCGGACCGTTCTTCGGGATCGTCACGCTGGCGGTCGCGTTCATCGTCGAGCGGATCGCGATCAACTGGGGCTTCCTCGGCGGGCTCAACGGCCTGATGAACGTGCCGGCGCTGCGCGCAGGCCTGAACGGTGGCGAGGACATCGTCGACGAGACGGCCGTCTACTACGCGATGCTGGGCGTCCTCGCGACGGTCGTGGCGCTGCTGATCGCCGTTGCGCGCTCGCGCTGGGGGCGCGTGCTGCTCGCGATCCGCAACCACGAGCTGCGCGCGCAGGCGCTGGGCGTGGACGTCGCGCGCGAGAAGACGCGGGCGTTCGCGCTGGGCGCGGCGGTCGCCGCGCTGGCCGGCGCGCTCTTCGTCACCCAGTTCAACTTCGCATCGCCGCCGCTGATCGGCTTCACGCTGTCGGCCGAGGCGCTGATCTGGGTCGCCGTGGGTGGCCGGGGCTCGATCGTCGCGGCGGCGCTCGGGGCGCTGCTGGTGCGGCTCGCCGAGGCCTGGCTGTCGGAGTACGTCGGCGACAACTGGCTGCTGGCGCTCGGCATGGTGTTCGTGCTGGTCGTGGTGGCGTTGCCGCGCGGCGTCGTCGGCGAGCTCATCGCGCGCAGCGGCGCGCGCGCGGTGCGGGCGCTCAGCGGCGCAGCATCCTCTCGAGCAGGTCGCGCGGGCTGACGGGCTTCGACGGCCTGGCGGCGCCGGCCGGTGGCTTGCCCGACAGTTCCTCCTGCAGCCTGCGGGCCAATTCGCGCTTCGCGGCGTCGATCGCCAGCGCCGCGACGTCGACCCGGTACGACAGCGCGTCGAACGGGCCGCTGATCTGCACCGGCACCGTCACGCCGCGCAGCGCCGCGAGCTCGGCACCGCCCTGTCCGGACAGCGTGCCGACCACCGAGACGCGCGCGAGGTAGTCGAGGTGCCTGCGCGGCAGGTCGACCTGCCCGGAGCCGCCCACGCGCAGCAGCGGCGAGCGCAGGTCCAGGTCATCGTTGCGCGCGACTCCGTCGCGGACGACGAAGCTCGCATCGAGCGACGAGAACGCGGTGCGGTCGCCGCCGCCTGCCCGCTGCTCGACGGCCGCATCCTTGCCGCGTGCCGCGGCGATCGCCTGCCGGACCCGGCGCATCACGTCGGCGAGGTCGACGCCCTTGATCGCGCCGTCGCGCAGCTTCAGCGCGGCGGTGCCGTCCATCGATCGCTCGAGCGCTGCCAGCGTGCGCCCTTCGGCGGCGAGCTCGAGGCTCAGGTTGCCTCGCCCTTCCAGCGCGTCGCGGCCCGAGAGCGCGCGCAGTGCCAGCCCGGCGTCCACGCCGCTGAGCTCCATGCGCAGGCTATGTCGTCCGGCCTCGGTGAGCGCGGCGCTGGCGTCGAGCGTGCCGTGAAACACTGCCGCCCGCAGCGGCGCAATGTCGATCCGGCCGCCGCCCGAGCGGATCGTGGCGGCGACGTCGCTCGCGTCGATGCCGCGCAGCTTCAGCGCGCCGATGCGAACGCTGCCGCTCGCATCGAGGCCCGCGATGGCCGCCGGAATCGCGATGCCGGCGCCGGGCGGGGCGGCGGCCGCCGGCTTCGCCGCATCGACGGCGAGGCGATCCAGGTCGAGCCGGTCCGCCTGCAACTCGTAGCGCAACGAGAGCGGCGCGAGGCGCGTCGCTGCCAGCCTGGCCCGCAGCGCGGAACCGTCGAACGTCCCCTCGAGCGCCAGCTCGGCAGCGCCGCGCTTCGGATCGATGCTGCCGCTGCCTTCGAGCGAGGCCGCGACGCCACCGGCCGGCAGCCGGGGCCCGGTGATCTTCGCGTCGGTCCTCAACTCGCCGAACACGACACGATCCTGCGAGCGGGTCGGCGCCGCGATCGACAGCGTCACGTCGGCCTTCCCGGATTCGCGGTCGACGAGCACCCGGCCGCGGATCGGCCTGCCGCTCGCGCCGGCTTGCGCAATGGCCAGCGCGGGGGCTTCGAGCGTTGCCTCGATGCCGTCGCCGGAGCGGGCCGCGAGGCTCGCGTCGGAGAGGTCGATCCGCCCCTTGCCCGGATCGACCTGCAGGGAGGCGCGCAGCCGGGCGTCCAGCGCGGGCGCCCCGGGAACCTGCCCGCGGGCCTTCAGGTCCAGCGCCGTGAGCTGCGTCGCCAGCGTCGCGAAGTCGACCGAATACCCGGTCGACAGCTCGATCGCGACGTCGACCAGCGGCCGCTTGCCGATCAGGCGACCCGACAGCCGCAGCGAGCCGGGCTTGCGGCTGGCGATGCGGCCGGCTTCGAGGTCTGCCTGCTGCAGGCGCCACTCGGTGCCGGCTTCTTCGTCGCGCCAACCGATGGTGGCCTGGTGCAACTGCACGCTCGCCACGGTCAGGGCCGCCGCGGCGGCGCCCGGCGCCTGCGGCTCCGGCGCCGGAGCGCCCCCGGCGCGCAGCAGGTCGTCGAAATTGGTGCTGCCGTCGCGTCGGCGCACGCCCTCGAATTTGAGCCCCTCGAGCCTGACCCGCTCGACCACCACGCGTCGCGACAGCAGCGGCCACAGCGCCACTCCGACCTGCGCCGAGTCGAACTGCGCGAATTCGCCGCGCCCGCCCGGTCCCGACAGGCGGGCCGGCCCGATCGACAGGCCGAGGCGCGGCAGCAATGCCAGCGACAGGTTGCCGTCGATCGACAGTACGCGACCCGTGCGCGCGCGCACGGCGTCGACCAGCTCGGGCTTGTAGCGGTTCGCGTCGAAGGTCGCCACGAAGGCGACGATCGCGATCGCGACCGCGCCGACGACTGCGGCCAGGGCGATCGCCAGGCGGCGGGCTCGCTTCGGCGCGCTTCGACCAGGGATCTCCGTCATCGTGCAGCCATCCTAAGCCGGGAGCTCGCGCCGGCGATATCCGCGTTTCACCGGGTCGCGTTACAGCCTGTTACGGGTCTTGCAGGTTTGCGTCTGGGCAGGCGGCCGGGGCATGGGTAGTCTGCAAGCCATGCCCCGGAGCCATCGACGATTCCGCGATGCGGGATCCGGTTCCGGGGCCAACGTGAACAAGGAGTCCACGATGAACAAGCCCCTGAAACGCATGCGGTTCGTTGCCGCCGCCGCCGCGCTGTCGGCAGGCGTGCTGGCCACCGGCACGGCGCAGGCCTCCGACTCGGTGCTTGGGGCCGTGATCGGCGGCGGGGCGGGTGCAGTGATCGGACAATCGCTCGGCGGGCGCGACGGCGCGATCATCGGCGGCGCGATCGGCGCGGCCGCGGGGGCCGCGGCTGCGTCGAATCGCCACTACGGCGGCGGCTACGCGGTCGGCGCCTCCGTCGGCTATCCGGCGCCGGTTTACGCGCCCGCGCCCGTCTACGCGCCCGCGCCGGTCTACCGAGTCGCGCCTCCGGTCATCTACGCGCCCCCGCCGCGCGTCGTGTATCGTCCGGCGTACGTGGCGCCCCGGCCCGTCTACTACGTGCAGGGCTGGCGCGGCGGCCACGGGCGCTACGACTACCGGGATCGTCGTTACGGACACGGCTACTGAGGCCCTTCGGCGTCTGGACTCCCGCCTCGCCCCGCCGACCCGGTTCGAAGCGGGCTCAAGCATCGTCAACCTTGCGGCCGGCATTGCCGGCCGTTTTGGTGTTCGCTCCGGGCTGCCGGCGGTTCCGGAGCCGGCCCTCGTCGAGGCGCTGACCAGGGCGCGATCGGTGGTCACCGTGCTCTTCGATGGGGTCGGGGAGCGGCAACTCGCCACGCACGCGCCGCGCGGGACGCTGGCGCGGTACCGGCTCGGCACGCTCGACTCGGTCTTCCCGTCGAGCACCGCGCCGGCGGTGACCTCGCTGGCCACGGCCGCGCCTCCCGCCGAGCACGGCAATCCGGCCTGGCTGATCTGGTCCGAGCGCGCACAGGCGATCGTGCGCACGCTGCCGATGGACGTGCGCGGCGATCGGCGCCGCGCCGTGAGCGCAGCGGACACCTGGTCGTGGCGCCCATGGTCCGAGCGCGCGGCGGTGCCGTCGTTCGCGATCCTGCCACGCGAGATCGCCGGTTCCGAATACTCCCGGCGCGCCTATGCGGGCTCGTCGCGACTGGCCTATGCGCGGATCGACGAGATCGCACCGATGGCCGTCGACGCGCTGAGCGTCGCCCCGCAGGGTGCCAGCGTCTTCGTCTACCTGCCGCAGTTCGACGCGACGAGCCACGAAGCGGGCTGGCAGAGCGACGCCGCGGCGCAGGTGGTGCGCGAGTTCGACCTCTGGTTCGCGGCGCTCGTCGAGCGGCTGCGCGACTTCGACGCGCTGGTGCTGGCCACCGCCGACCACGGCTTCGTCGACGTGGCCGAACGCGACCAGTTGCGGCTCGAGGACTTTCCCGGGATTGCCGCCTGCCTCGAGCGTCCGTTGAGCGGCGAGCCGCGCGTGCCGTTCTGCCAGGTGCGCGCCGACCGGCGCGAGCGCTTCGCCGAGACCGTCGCCGCGGCGGTCGGCGACGCGTTCGCTGTGCACGAGTCCGCCGCGCTGCTCCGCGCCGGCTGGTTCGGTCGCATCGACGAGGCTCGCGCGGCGGGCCTGCCGATTGCCGGCCGGATCGGCACGCACGTGCTGGTGCCGACGCGCTGCGTGACGCTGGTCGACTTCGTCGACGGCGAACGCGCGCCGCGCTTCGTCGGCATGCACGGTGGCGCGAGCGAGGACGAGATGCGCGTGCCGCTGCTGGCGGCGTGGCGCGGCGAACCGATCGGCTGAGCGGCCCGGCGCTGCGGGCCGGGTAACATCGCGGTCGTGAACACCCAGACCCGTTCGTCTCCCCCCAATGCGCTGAGCGTCGCCGGCATCGACCCGAGCGGCGGCGCCGGCCTGTTCGCCGACCTGAAGGCGTTCTCCGCGCTCGGCGCCTACGGCACCGGCGTGGTGGCCGCACTCACCGCGCAGAACACGCAGGGCGTCACCGGCGTGCACGCCGTGCCGCCGCCGTTCGTGCGGCTGCAACTCGACACGCTGTTCGCCGACGTGCGCATCGACGCCGCGAAGATCGGCATGCTCGGCACCGCCGACATCGCGATCGCGGTGGCCGAGGGGCTTTCGGGGCCGATCTCGGCGGGGCGCCTGCCGCACCTGGTCGTCGACCCGGTGATGGTCGCCAAGAGCGGCGACACGCTGCTCGGCCGCGAGGCGATCGCGACGCTGATCGAGGCGGTGCTGCCGCTGGCGACCGTGCTCACGCCGAACCTGCCCGAGGCCGGCGTGCTGCTCGACGCGCGCCCGGCCGACACGGTCAGGGAGATGCAGCGGATGGCCGAGCGGCTGCGCCGGCTGCTGCGCGACGACGGGCAGCGCTTCGTGCTGCTCAAGGGCGGGCACCTCGCCGGCGATGCGACCGACCTGCTGTTCGACGGCGACCGGATGATCGAGCTCTCCGCGCCGCGCATCGCCACGCGCAACACGCACGGCACCGGCTGCACGTTGTCGGCGGCGATCGCCGCGCTGCTCGCGCACGGCATCGAGCCGGTGGCCGCGGTGCGCCAGGCCAAGCAGTACCTGACCGAGGCGCTGCGCCAGGCGGACCGCCTGCAGGTCGGCTCCGGCCACGGCCCGGTCCATCACTTCCACGCATGGTGGCCCCGTGTTTGAAATGCTCTACGCGCTGCCGCTGCTGGTGAAGGCGGCGATCCTCGGCATCGTCGAGGGCCTGACCGAGTTCCTGCCGATCTCGAGCACCGGCCACCTGATCCTGGCGGGCAGCCTGCTGGGCTTCGCCGGCGAAAAGGAGAAGATGTTCGACGTCGCGATCCAGACCGGCGCGATGCTGTCGGTGATCTGGTACTTCCGCGCGCGCATCGTCGCGACGGTGGCCGGCATCGCGCGCGAGCCGCGTGCGCAGCGCTTCGCGGTCAACGTGGTGATCGCGTTCCTGCCGGCGGCGGTGCTCGGGGTGCTGTTCGCGAAGTACATCAAGGCGTGGCTCTTCAAGCCGGTGCCGGTGGCGATCGCGTTCATCGTCGGCGGGCTGGTCATCCTCTGGGTCGAGTCGCGCCATCGACGCGGCGTCGCGATTCCGCGGATCCACGACGTCGACTCGCTCGGCGCGGCCGACGCGCTGCGACTGGGCATCGCGCAGGCCTTCGCGCTGATCCCCGGTACCAGCCGCTCCGGGGCGACGATCATCGGCGGCATGCTGTTCGGGCTGTCGCGGCAGGCGGCGACCGAGTTCTCGTTCTTCCTCGCGATCCCGACGCTGATCGGCGCCGGCGTCTACGACACCTGGAAGTACCGCCACCTGCTCGGCGCCGGCGACGTGCCGATGTTCGCGGTCGGGCTCGTGTTCGCGTTCTTCAGCGCGCTGGCCTGCGTGCACTGGCTGATCCGCTACGTGGCCACGCACGACTTCGTGCCCTTCGCGTGGTACCGGATCGCGTTCGGGCTGGTGGTGCTGGCGACCGCGGCCAGCGGGGTCGTCAACTGGGTGGGCTGAGCGGCCGTCGCAGGAACAGCAGGTCCCGGACGCCGTGGCCGAGCTTCAGGCCGCGCGCCTCGAATTTGGTCAGCGGGCGCCACGCGGGGCGCGCCGCGAAGCCGCGGCACTGCGCGACGGTCTCGCCGACGACGGTGTCGCCGGCGCTGTTGGCGAGCAGCGGCTCGCGCGACAGCACTTCGAGCATCTGCACCGCGTAGTGCTCCCAATCGGTCGCACAGTGCAGGTAGCCGCCCGGCGCGAGGCGGCTCGCCAGCAACGCGACGAACGGCGGCTGGATCAGCCGGCGCTTGTGGTGGCGCTTCTTCGGCCAGGGGTCGGGGAAGTAGACGTGGACGCCGGCCAGCGTGCCGGGCGCGATCATGTCGCGGAACACCTCGACCGCGTCGTGCTGGACGATGCGCAGGTTGTGAAGCCCTGCCGACTCGATCCGCGCGAGCAGGCTCCCGACGCCGGCCGGATAGACCTCGATGCCGAGGAAGTCGCGGGCCGGGTCGGCCGCGGCGATTCGTGCGGTGGTCTCGCCCATCCCGAAGCCGATCTCCACCACGAGCGGCGCTTCGCGACCGAAGATGGCCGGCGCGTCGATCGGCGCAGCGCGGTACGGCAGGCACCAGCGTTCGCGCAGCGTCTCGTATGCGAGCCGCTGGCCCGAGGTGAAATGGCCGCGGCGCCCGGAGAAGCTCCGGATGTGCGGATGCGCGCCGCGGTCGTCGTCGCCGGCGGCCCCGCTCACGACGCGGCGCGCGTCGAGTCGATCATGCCGCCGGTCGGCGACGACGGCGTGGCCGCGTAGTACTTCTTCGGCATGCGGCCGGCGAGGAACGCGTCGCGCCCGGCCTCGACCGCCTTGCGCATCGCGCGGGCCATGCGGATCGGGTCGCGCGCCGCGGCCACCGCGGTGTTCATCAGCACGCCGGCGCAGCCGAGCTCCATCGCGATCGCGGCGTCGGACGCGGTGCCGACGCCCGCGTCGACGATGATCGGCACCTGCGCCTTCTCGATGATGAGCTGCAGGTTCCACGGATTGAGGATGCCCATCCCCGAGCCGATCAGCGAGGCGAGCGGCATCACCGCGACGCAGCCGATTTCCTCGAGGCGCTTCGCCTGGATCGGGTCGTCGCTGCAATAGACCATGACCTCGAAGCCATCGCGCACCAGCGTCTCGGCGGCCTTCAGCGTCTCGGGCATGTTCGGGTAGAGGTTCTTCGGGTCGCCGAGCACCTCGAGCTTGACCAGCGCGTGGCCGTCGAGCAGCTCGCGCGCCAGCCGCAGCGTGCGCACCGCGTCGTCGGCGCTGTAGCAGCCGGCGGTGTTCGGCAGGATCGTGAAGCGCTCGGGCGACAGGAAGTCGAGCAGGTTCGGCTCGCCGGCGTTCTGGCCGATGTTGGTGCGGCGGATCGCGACCGTGACGATCTGCGCGCCGCTCGCCTCGACTGCAGCGCGGGTCTCGTCGAAGTCGCGGTACTTGCCCGTGCCGATCAGCAGCCGCGAGCTGAACTCGCGCCGGCCGATCTTCAGGACGTCGGTAGCTTCGGTCATGATGGGTTCCCGTTCATCCGCCGCCCACCGCGACGACGATCTCGAGGCGGTCGCCGGGCGCGAGCGCTTCGCTGACGTGGCGGCTGCGCGGCACGATCTCGCCGTTGCGCTCGACTGCGATCCGCCGACCGGCGAGGCCGAGTTCGCCCAGCAGGCCGGCGACGGTGGCGGGCGACGGCATCGGCCGCGATGCGCCGTTGACGACGATGGTGTGCATGCTGTCAATTGTCGCATGCAGCGGCGAGCCGGCTGCGGGTGCGCGGACCCGGAAGCCCCCGGCGCGGGGACGATCGGCGCGTGGACACGCCCCGGCGTCTCACGACGCCTAGAGCAGTTCGTCCGGCGCGAGCGGCGACAGCAGCTTCAGCAGCAGCTTCAGGGCGATGCCGGCATCGGGCTCGGAGCCCTCGACCGTCGGCACGTCGGGCGCTTCGCCGACCCAGCGTAGGCGGCCGTCCGCCATCGCCTCGACCCGGTAGCTGCTGCTCGCCGCGACGTCCTCGAACAGCCGCACGACCTGCGCCGACAGCGCCTGGCTTCGGAGCACCAGCGCGAGCTCGGTATTGTGCAGCTCCGAACGCGGATCCATGTTCATCGAGCCGACCAGCAGGATCCGCCGGTCGACGACCATTGCCTTCGCGTGCAGGCTGGCCTGCGAGGACCCGAACGAGCCGAGGCGGCTGCGCGGCCTGCCGAGCCGGTTGCGCAACTCGTGCAGCTCGACACCTTCGGCCAGCAGCCCGGTCCGGTACCGCGCATAGCCGACATGCACGATCGGCGCGTCGGTGGCGGCGAGCGAATTGGTCAGCACGCGCACGCGAACGCCCCGTGCGCGGAGGTCGCGGAACATCGCGGCGCCGCGTTCGCCCGGCACGAAATACGGCGAGATCAGGATCACCTCGCGGCGTGCCGCACGCGTGAGCCCGATGACGTCGTCCGCGATGACCTCCTCGGGATCCGGCGGCTCGCCTTCGGGCGAGATCTTCGAAGGCTCGTCGGCGAGCACTTTCGCGGGCACCCAGCTCAGCTGCAGCCGCCCGTCCCGGAAGACCTCGGTGAGCCCGGTCGCCGGCACGTCGGGCGGATCGGTCGCGGGACCGGCAGGAGTCGGCAGCGCGGTGGCGGAGACGGGGCCGGCGCACACCGGCTCCTTCTTCACGAGGGTGTGAACCGGATAGGCCAGGTCGCTGTTCCAGAACTGGTCGAACGAGGCCGACAGGCTTCGGACCACGGGTCCGGCGGCGATCACGTCGAGGTCGACGAAGTTGCTCGACGGGCTCTTCACGAAGTACGCGTCGCCAAGGTTGCGTCCGCCGGTCACCGCCATCGCGTTGTCGGCGACGAACATCTTGCTGTGCATGCGCTGGTTGACGCGGCGGATGTCGGTGATCGAGGCGAGCACGCGTGTCAGCGTCGAGAAGCGGCCGGCGGGGAAGGGGTT
>JAMLIR010000035.1 GCA_023954045.1 Burkholderiaceae bacterium
AAGGGCGAGAAACCCTCACCTCCCTCACCTCGCGGCGCCGGGCCGTCGTTTCCCCGAGGCGCGACCCTCACCCGACCCTCACCCCGACCCTCACCTCCGCGGCCCCGCGGCCTAGAGCGTTCGCGGCCACCGATATCCGGGAAACCCTCACCTCCCTCACCCCGCGGCCGCTGCATCAGAATTCGCCCGCCTCTGACGTGGCGAGCAGCCGGATGCCGACGAACAGTCGCCGGCCGTGGATACTCTGGGCCCGGAAGCCGCGCTGCTGCATCATCGGGGTCCACGCCGTATGCGACAGCGCGGCTTCGCCACGGGCGCGTTTCCATTCGGCATAGCTCTTGTACAAGGCGCTCGACGACGCGCGCGCGTCGGCGTCGTCAACGCGGCAGCACTCGTCGATCCACAGCCCGAGCGTGTCGGCGTCGGTCAGGTACTCGTCGGTAGCGGCGGCCACCACTCCGCACGCCGGCAGCCGCCGCCCGGCCCGCCACACGGCCGCGGCCCCTTCAATCAGCCACGCCAGCACGCCGGGCGCCTCGGCGCGCAGCGCTTCGGGCAGGGCGGGGTCGGCGCGGCCGGCGGCTTCGAAATCCACGCCGAACCCAACCAGCTTCAGCCGCGCGCGCAGCGCCGCGTCGACCGCACGGACGCGCGGCTTGTTGTTGCCGAAGATCAGATGCTTGTGCGTGCGCGGGAACTCGAAGAAGTCCTGGCGCATAAAGCGGGCCGACAGCCGGTCGTCGCCGGTGACCTCCTTGATGCGCGACTCATCCCAGTACGCCCCGGCCTCGATCTCGCTCGAGACGGCAAGGCGCACGCCGCGCAGTTGCGCGATCTCGGTCGGGTGGCGCTCGCCGAACCGTGACGCCATCAGCACGCTGCTGGGGATCTTGCGCGCGTAGTCGCCGGCGCAGTGGCGCACCAGATCGCCCAGCGTGTTCTTCCCGTTCCGGCCCGATCCGTACCAGAAGTACAGCGCATGGATCGCGGTGTCGCCGGTCAGGCAGTAACCGAGCGACGCCTGCACGAACCGAATCGTTTCGGCACGGTCGGCCTCGCTGAGCGGCGCGAACACCTCCGCGAGAAACCGATCGAACCGCGGCCGCTCGGCATCGCCGGCGGGCGCGACGGCGGTACACCGCGTGCACAGCGCCGCGGGGTCATGCGGCCGGATCGCGCCGGTGCGCAAATCGACGATGCCCGCGGGCGTGTTCAGGTCCCAGGGCTCGGGGTCGAAGCCGGCGGCATCCGCCAGTAGGCGCCGATCCGCTTCCAGCATCTTGAGCGCCGCCGCAGCGAAGCCGCTCGACTGGATCGTGCGGCCGACGGCGACGGCGCTGCGCCCGAGCCGATTGTCAGTGCTGGCCACCGCGGCATAGATCTGGCAGAAGTCGCGCACGGCGCACCGCATCAAGTCATCGGCCGGCATCACCCACCGCACCCCGTCCCACGCGGCCCAGCGTCCGGCGTCGCTCACCCACAGGATCTTGGCCCGTTGAATCTGCGCGAACAGGCTGGCAGCCGCCGCGTGCGAGTACTCGACGTCGCCGGTCGTAATCTCCGCCAGCCGATCACGCGCCGCGAACGCGTCGCGCACCGGCCCGCGCAGGAAGTCGAGCTCCGCGGTCGTCGTACGCGTCGTCGGTGTCGTCACAATTCCCCCGTCAGCGCGACAGCGCACAGGGCATTCGGCCCATCCGCCGCCTCGCGCTGCACGTCGATCCCGAGCAGCAGGCACGCGGCGATGGCCGCGCCGTTGGCCACGTATCGCCCCGCGCGGCGCTCGACGTCGTGCTTGAGCCTGTAGGAGTTCACCCCCCGGCGGTCCGGCCCGCGTCGGGGCAACGGCCCGGCGCACCGCGCCAGCACCCGCAGCGCGCGGCCGATCTCGTCGACCGCCGCGGCGTAGTCCGCGGTGCCGGGGCGCAGGTCGCGCAGCCGCGGGCCGTACTCGTAGCCGCCGGGCCACCGGCGCCGGCAGACGTAGCCGTAGAGGCCGAGGTCCGGCGGCAGCAGATCGAGCCGCGGCAGGATGCGCGCCTCGGCCCCGGTCATGCCGCGACCTGCGCGTCGGGCGCGCGCCGCGCCTGCAACGTTGCGTGCAGATCGGCCCGGAAGTCGTCGAACCCGAGCATCGGCGAGCGGGCGAGCACCGCGTAGGGGAGGCGCTCGACCCACGCGATGAACCATTTCCGGAGCGAGATAGGGTCGCCGGCGAAGTGCTCCGTCTGCACGGTGACCTCGGGTCGGTGCCGCAGCAGCCGCTCCAGCTCGGTTTCGAAGTTGCCATACGTGAACCACTCGACGAGCGTCCACTTCACGTCCTCACCTGGAGGGGCGATGCACGAGCCGACCAACTGCTGGGCGATCGCTACCGCGAACGAGCGCAGCGCCATGCCGAGCCACTCATCGCCCGCTTCCCAGCGGTCACCGCGCCACACGAACCAGCTGTCGGCGTCGCGAACGAACCGGATCGAGTCGCCGTGCTGCCGCAGGAACAGCGGCAGGGCGGTGGAGGGTCCCCAAGGGCTGGCCACGCCCAGCGCCGCGGACGTCACGAATGCGGTGCGGGCGAAGTCGCAAGGGGGTTGTTGTTGAGCTTCGGTGTTCATCTGATCCTCGGTTGGTTAACAGTCATAGAGCCCGGGCGGGCGGGGCGAGCGAGAATCAGTCTTGCGGTTCGACCCTCGCTCTTGGCGCCGCGTCCTCCTTCCCGAGGGCGCGGCGTTTCCTTTTGTGCGCTACGAGCCGGCCATCGCCGCGCCGCGCCGGCGCCCGCCGCGGGCGCGGCCGGCTTCGATGGCGGCGCGCTCGGGCGGCACCTCGCCGGCGTCGCGCGCGGCGATGCGCTGCTGCACCCACGCGAGCACCTCGGCTTCGATCCACGCGGTTTGCCGCGCATCGAGCAGCACCGGCGCCGGGAACGTCCCCTTGCGCACGCGGTTGTCGATGCCGCGGTCGCTCAGGCCCGTCAGGTCGCGCACCCGCGGCTTGCGCAGCAGGCGGGGCAGGTCGGTGGTAGTCGGATCGCTCATCGTGGGCCTTCCTCAACGTTCGTCGTCTCGATGAGGAAGCTTCGCCCAGCCGCGAGCGATTGCGGGGCCGGTTCGTTAACGAACCGACTCTTTGCGGCGGTCAGTCGTCGTCGCGCTGCGGTGGCAGCAGACCTTTGTTGTGCATTTCTTCGATGCGCTTCGAGACGTACGAGCTTGTGATGTTTGGGTATTTGCTGTTGAGTCTGCGAGCGATTTTGGCGGCTGTGCCGCGGGCGAGCAGCCGATCGGACAGCCTCACCTCCGGATCGGCCGCGGCGTCGAGCACCGCCTGCTGCATGCGGGAATGGCGCGCGCGCTTCGTTCGGGCCGCGGCCGCGACCGCGTCAAGGCGCTTCACCCGCGCCGCGAGCCCCCCTTCGAACACAGCGTCCTTGGCGTTGCGCGCGTCGGCGAACAGTTGCTCGACCACGAGGTCGATCAGCGCCTCGGCGTCGCGCGCCGACCACTCGGGCGTTTGCGCTCGCGCGAGCAGCGGATGATCAGCGGGCAAGCCGCAGGCCTCCGCGACCACGGCGATGGTGGTCGGGGCGTAGACGTCCGGCTCGTAGTCGTCGCGGATCGAGCGCCCGCCCGGCCACGCGCGAATGTCGTGTCGGATGGCGCGGAGCATTGCGTCGTCGTCGATCATCGCGCTGCGCTCCCTTTCGCCGCCAGGTGCGCCGTGACGGCGGCGGGCACCAGCTCGTCGAGCCGCGCGCCCAGCCGCGCGAACGCCGCCCGGCGCTCGGGCATCATGTCGGCGCGCTGGTAGGTGCGGACCATGCGGTTGGGCTCCACATGGTTCAAGCACCGCTCGATTATGGCCGTGTCCACGCCCGCGGCCTGCATGAGCGTGGCGCCGGTGCGCCGTAGGTCATGCGCGGTGAACGGCCCGCCCGGCAGCAGCAACGCGGCGCGCTGCGACGAGCGGCCGCGCCGCGGGCGGGCGGGGTCGGCTTGCTGGCGGTCGCCGAGCGACTTGGTCAGCGCCTTCACGTCGAGGTGCGTCTTGCCGGTGCGGTCCGGCAACACGTAGGCCGCGCCCGCGGCGTGCTGCTGGAGGTGGCGCAGGTGGCGCACCGCGAATGGCGACAGATGCACCACGTGCGCCTGCCCGTTCTTGGCGTGCTCGGCCGGGATGAGCCACGTGCCGGCGCGCCAGTCGATGTGCTCCCAGCGGGCGCGCGACAACTCGCCGACGCGGGCCATCGTCGCCAGCATCACCCATACCGCGGCCTGATGCGGCAGGGGGAGCACCGGCACGTCGCGCTCGCGCCCGGCGGGGCCGGCCCGCCGCAGCGCGGGGAGCCGCCGCGCGAGTTCCACGATTTCGTCGGGCGACAGGTGCCGCTCGCGCGGCGCGGCGCTGGGGCCGAAGTCCGCCTTCACCAGTCCGGCGGTCGGATCGGCGGCGGCGTAGTCGTTGCGGATGGCCCATGTGAACATCTGCCGCAACAGCGCCAACACCCCCACCGCCGTGCGGCCGCGGCCCGCGCGCGCCAGCGGCTGCACCACGTGGAGCACGTGCAGCTTGCGCACGTCCGCGAGCCGCGTGCGGTCGAGCGCCGGCGCAATGTGCCGGCGGTAGGCGGCCATGACCGCCGCGCCGCCGTCCTTGTGCTGCTGCGCGAGGTAGTCCGCCGCCCATCGGGTGGCGAGCTCGCCCACCGTCCGCGGCACCAACGGCTGGCCCGCCTCCGCGGCGGGTAGCGCCGCGGTGGGGGTGATGCCCGCGCGCAGCAGCTCGCGGTACCGCTGCGCCTTGTCGCGCGCTTCGGCCATCGACACTTCGGGCCATGCGCCGAGCCCGATGCGCTGACGGCGGCCGTCGCGCGCGTACCAGAACTGCCACACCCGCAGCAGCCGCCCCGCCGCGCCGAGCCGCACGCGTAGCATGAGGCCGTCGCCGTCATATAGTGTCGTTTCGGTGGCGCCGTCCGGCGGCCGGCGTTTCTTTATCGCCTTATCGGTTATTTTGTGCTTTGCCATGAACCGCTCTCCCTTCGCCTTGCGGGGGTTCAGCCGGGGGTGCCTTGATGGGCAGACCGGCTTGCGACCCCTAACGTTCAGAAACCTTCGAGAACGCCAAATTATCGCTGAAAATCAGCGTGTTAGGGCGTTTTTGTCGGAGACCGGGCGGTTACCGGGGGTTAGGCGCGAGCGCCCGCGGAAAAATGGGGTGCAAGGGGTCGTGAGTTCGAATCCCGCCGCCCCGACCAATTGAATCAGGGACTTACGGCTCAGGCCGTAAGTCCTTTTTTTTGCGACGCGGCCAGAGCTGCCCGGAGGGGGCTGCGGGGGCGGCGCGATGCAAGCCGCGGCGAGCGGAGCTCAAACGGCCATGATGTCGGGGGCCAGGGCCGCGCCGGGACCCGGATCGGCCGTGGCCGCCTGCGCGCGATTGCGGCCGCTTCGCTTCGCGCCGTAGAGGGCGCCGTCGGCGCGCTCCAGAACCTGCACCACCGGCTGCAGCGCGCCGGCCTGCGGCAGCGTGCCGCTCGACGCGGCGTAGCCGGCGCTGATCGTGAAGCGCACCTGGGTGCCGCCGGGCAGTTGCACTTCCTGCTCGCCGGCATCGGCGACCAGGCGCTCGGCGAATCGCCCCGCCTCGGTTTCGTCGCAGCCGCGCAGCAGGACGCAGAACTCCTCGCCGCCGTAGCGGGCGGCGATGTCGGTGCCGCGGATCGAGCTGCGAAGGAGTTCGCCGACCCGCGCGAGAACGGCGTCGCCGCCCAGGTGGCCGTGCCTGTCGTTGATCGCCTTGAAGTGGTCGATGTCGACCATGACCAGCGCGAAGCCGCCTGTGGCGTCGCCACCGAGCGCCGCGAATTCCTCGAACAGCGCGCGGCGCGAGTGCAGGCCGGTCAGGTCGTCCCGGCGCGCGCCCTCCATCGCCCGCCGGTACTGCAGGTCGTGAACCATCAGCATGAAGACGACCGTCGCGGCGATGATCGCGACGCTCGCGGCCAGCAGCGTGCCGATCTGCACCCCGGTCTGCGCGGCGGGGTCGATCGACGGCCTTCCGCCGGCGAGGGTCACGATCACGCGCGTCGCGAACAGGACCGAGAACAGCGTCATCGTCCCGGCTGCGATCCATCTGACGCGCATCGTGGTGCCCGCCTGATGGCCGGCGATCAGCGCGGCGATCATTGCGAACTCGACCGCCAGCGCGGTGCACAACGTGACGACCGCGATGTCGCGGGGCGTCTCCAGCACCTGGAAGGCGACCAGGCTGGCGACCTGCGCGACGTAGAGCAGAGCGATCGGCCGGGCCGATCGCGCGACCCCGAACAGGCGCCGATAGGCGAGCAGCGCGAACAACGCGAACGCCATCACCATTGCGTTGCCGATGACGTAGGGCACGTAGCCCGGGACGTGGCCACGGAGAAAGATCAGCAGGAAGGCGACGCCCACGCAGAGCATCGCCCGGCTCCACTCGACGACCGCGAGCCGCAGGTGGCGGGTCGTGCGCGCGAGCCCGACGGACAGCCCGGCGGCGAGGAATCCGATCAGGGATACCGAGAACAGCAGCGTGCGGGCATCGAGGGAGACCGTCTGCATGGCGTGGGCGGCAGTGCCGACAACCTGTTCCTTCGGTCGGGATTTCGCTCGTTCGCGCGCGCGGGGGCGCGCACCGGGTCTGCGCGGAGTGCGGCGATCGCGCAATGGACTTGTAGCATCGCTGCCATGACTTATGGCGTACCGGATTTCACGAACGCAATAGGCCAAAAGTCTTAGTTGGAGCGCGCGAGGCGACCGGGCCGACCGGCGGCACCTGGCGGGGGCCGGCCGGCGAGCAGGCGGCGCGCCCGCGGCCGAGGCGGTGTTGCGGTCGCGAGCGCTGCGTCATAATGCCGCTCGCACGCTGCGGCCGCGCCCGCCTGCCGCCACCGTCGCCGGAGCCCGGATCGCATGGCCGTCCACCCGTTCCACCTTGCACCCCAGGTCCACGGCCTGGAAGCCGCCTGCTCGTTGCACGGCGGGCTCCGCGCTGGCGCCGAGGGTCGCAGTCCGGGCGAAGCAAGGGCGCTCAGGGGGCGACTGCCGGCAGCCAGATCGTGACCACGGCGCCGAGCACGGCGATCGCAACCAGGTTCAGCCAGAAGCCGGTGCGCCGCATCTGCCTCATCGTGACCATCCCGCTGCCGAACGCGATCGCGTTCGGAGGCGTGCCGACCGGCAACATGAAGGCGCAGCTCGACCCGAGCGCGCAGGCCACGATCAGCAGCAGCGGCTCGACGCCGAGCCCTGGCGCCATCGCCGCGAGAAGCGGGATCATCGTCGCGGCCTGGGCGGTGTTCGACGTGAGCTCCGACAGGAAGACCGTGATCGCCAGCACCAGGGCGAGCACCAGCCAGGACGGCATGCCGGCCAGGCCCTCGCTCTGCGCGGCGACGAATTCGGCGACGCCGTTGGCCTCGATCGCCGCGGCCAGCGACAGGCCGCCGCCGAACAGCAGCAGCACGCCCCAAGGCAGGCGCGACGCATGCGCCCAGTCGAGCAGCCGCGGTGCCGGTTCGGTGGGCACCACGCGATCGGCAGGCAGGACGAACAACGCGATCGCCGCGCCGATCGCGACGCCGGCATCGGACAGCGTGCGGAACGGGTGCACGCCGCCGATCTCGAGCGGCGCGAGCAACGGCCGGACGATCCACAGGGTCGCCGCGAGCGCGCCGACCGCGAGCGTCGCGCGCTCGCCGCGCGTCATCGGGCCGAGTGCCTCGGCCGCCTGCGTGATCGCGGTGCGCCGGTTGGCGGCGCCGTCGGGCGCGGCGCGCGGCAGGCGGCGGGCCAGCCACCACCAGCAGGCGACGAGCATCGATAGCGAAGCGGGGCTGGCGATCAGCATCCACTGCGCGAACGAAATCGCTTCGCCGCCCGACTGGGCGACGAACCGTGCCGCGATGCCGTTCGGCGGCGATCCGATCAGCGTGGCCATCCCGCCGATCGAGGCGGAGTACGCGACCGCGAGCACCAGCGAGGAAGCGATTCGATCGCGCCCCGCGTCGCGGCTGCTCCCGTGCAGGCCGGCCAGCGAGATCGCGATCGGCACCATGATTGCCGCGGTGGCGGTGTTGGACACCCACATGCTCAGGAAGGCGGTCGCCACCATGATTCCGGCGAGCATCTGCGCCGGTTCGCCGCCGACCCGCGCGAGCACCGCGAACGCGATGCGCCGGTCGAGTCGCCAGCGCTGCAGGGCCGCGGCGAGCATGAATCCGCCCATGAAGAGGAACACGACGTCCGAGGCGTACGGCGCTGCCGCATCGCCGACAGCGGCGATGCCGAGCAGCGGAAACAGTGCGATCGGAAGCAGCGCGGTCGCCTCGATCGCGACCGCTTCGGTCAGCCACCAGACCGCCATCCAGGCCATCATCGCGAGCGTCGCGCGACCGGCGGCCGCCAGCGTCGCGGTCGAGCCGTCCGCAGCGGTGTACTGCCCGGGAAGCAGCCACAACACGATGGCGAAGGCGAGCGGGCCTGCGAGCAGCCGGGTGCCGCGGGAGAAATCGGGAACATTCATGCTTGGCGGAATGATCGCAGATCGGCCCGGATGCGGGTGGCGTCGATGATCGGGCGAGTGATCGTTTTCGCCCGCGTGCCGCGAGCCGGCGAGGTCAAGACGCGGCTGGCGCGCGCCATCGGCGACGCGGCCGCGCTGGCGCACTACCGGACGATGCTGCGCGACACGCTGGCGGTGGTGCGTGAGGCGCAGGTCGGGTCGCCGGGGCTCGAGGCGGAGCTGTGCATCTCGGGCGACGATCGCGACGGCGAGTGTGCGCGGCTCGCCGCCGCGCACGGCTTCGCGCTGACCACGCAGGTCGGCTCGTCGCTGGGCGAGCGGATCGAGGCGGCACTGGCACGCGCGCTCGAGGAGGGCAGGGTGCCGGTGCTGGTCGGCAGCGACGTCGTCTCGCTCACCGCCGGCGACCTGGACGACGCATTCGGGGCGCTGCGAGAGCGCGACGCGGTGTTCGGGCCCACCGAGGACGGCGGCTACGCGCTGGTCGGACTGGGCCGGCAGGTCCCGAGGCTGTTCGAGGACATGCCGTGGGGGCGGGACTCGCTGATGGCGGCCACGCGGCGCCGGCTCCAGGAAGGCGCCGTGCGCTGGTCGCAGCTGCGCACCTTGTGGGACGTGGACGAGGAGCCCGACCTGCGGCGCTGGCTCGCCGGCTGAAGCGAGCCAGGACGGGCCGGCGGAGTCAGGCCGACGACGCCACGCGCCGCGCCGGCGCGGCGAACAACTGCTCGAGCGGGGCCGCGCGGCCGATCCAGTCGCCCTGGATGTGGTCGACACCGATGTCGGTGAGCCGGTCGAGCGTATCCTGGTTGTGCACGTGCTCGGCCACCGTGCGGATGTTCAGCCGCCGCGCCACCCGCACCGTCGAGAGCACGATCTCCTCGTCGATCGGGTTCGACACCAGGTTGCGGATGAACGAGCCGTCGATCTTCAGGTAGTCGAGCGGGAAGCGCTTCAGGTACTCGAAGGTGGCCAGCCCGGTGCCGAAGTCGTCCAGCGCGATGCCGAAGCCTTCGGCCTTCAGGTCGTCGACCAGCCGCGAGGCGGCGGCAGGATTTCGGATCGCCTCGCTCTCGGTGATCTCGAAGACGATCTTGTCGGCCGGGATCGAATACAGCGCGCGTTGCTCGCGGATGAAGCCTGCGATCGTGCCGTCGCTCATCGTGAGGCCGGAGAGGTTGATCGAGCACTTCCAGGTGCGCGCGAGCGCGTCGGGGTGGTCGGCGAGCCACGAGAAGATCTGCCGGATCACGCCGCGGTCCATTGTCGGCGTCATCTGCGCCTGAACCGCAAGCGACAGGAACTCGGGCGGGCGGATCAGTCCGCCGTCGCGGTCGAGCAGGCGGATCAGCACCTCGTAGGAGAGCATCCCCTCGGGCGCGTCGGGATCGATCATCGGCTGGGCGTGAAGCTCGAAGCGCTTGTCGCGGATCGCCTCGCGGATGTGCTCGATCTTTCCCTGGTGGGCGCGGCGCGCGTCGATCATCGTCTGTGAAAGCGGCTCGACGAAGAGCTGCGGATCGCGCACGCTCGCGGCGATCGCCATCGCGTCGGAGAGCGACATCAGGCAGTCCTCGCTGTTGATCAGCGCGTGGCGGTCGATCAGGAGGCCGCCCACGCACAGCTGCAGGCGCACGCTGCCGTGCTCGGTCTTGAACAGCTGGCCGTTCAACTGCGAGTAGATCTCGCGCGCGACCGCGCGCACCTCGGCGACCGATTCGGCTTCGATCAGCAGCGCGAAACGGCCGGCCGACAGCCGCGCCGCCGCCTTCGCGCCCGGCTGCCGCATCAGCATCGCGGCGGCACTCTGCTCGAGCTGCAGCGCCTGGATCGTGCCGCACAGGTCGTTCAGCGTGTCGAAGTTCGACAGGTGCACGCCGATCAGGCCGTAGTCGGGCCGGGTGGGCATCGAAAGCCGCTCGCCGATCTCCGCGATCAGCCCGCGGTCGTTGAGAAGCCCGGTCGACATGTCCTGGCGGGCTTGCTGCGCGACGCGCGCGAGCGCGAAGCGCCGGTCGGTGGCGATCGCCTGCAGCATCAGCGCCACGATGACCGCCGAGAACACCAGAACCGAGGCCTCCAGCGCGCGGAAGAAATCGTCGTGCGCCTGCGCCACCTGGTGCGCGCGCGCGACGAGAAGCGGGATCGCGGTGACGACCAGCGATAGCGCGGTAGCGCGCTCGCTCATCCGGATCGCGGTCCAGGCGACGATCGGGAAGTACAGGAACGCGAGCGCGTAGGCGTACGTCTGCTGGCCGAGCAGCGACACCGTCACGCTGGTGGCGGTCACGAGCAGCGTGAGGAAGAAGGCGGGCGCGTCGATCAGCGAGCGTTGCGACAGGCCCGGCTCGGGCTCCGCGAGCGTGTCGCCGACCCAGGCGAGCAGCGCGGGGGCGATCAGCAGGATGCCCAGCGCGTCGATCAGCCACCAGACCATGAAGCGGTGCGCCGGATGGGCGGTCGGGACGAGGCCGCTCGCCTGAAGGCCGGCGGTGGCGAGCAGCGCGTCGACCGGGGCCGCGAGCAGCACGACGACGCCGACGAAGCGCACGGCGGCCTCGAGGCGATACTCGGCGGGTTTCCAGTTGTTGAGCCGTCGCAGCGTGGCCACTCCGAGCATCGGCCCGGCCACGCTGGCCGCGAAGGTGGCCGCGGTGGGCCCGATCGCACCGAACTCGACCCAGGCCCACAGCGCCCCGCCGATCGCAGGGGGCACCGCCCAGCGCAGGCCGTTGCGCCAGGCGAACGCGAACGCAACGCCGGCACAGGGCCAGACGAGCAGCAGGTCCGACGCGTCGAACGAGATCAGCCTGGCGAGCAGGCAGGAGACGAAGGCGATGCCCGCCGACAGCAGCACCCGCGGGAAGGCCGGCAGGCCCCCACCGCGGGGTTCGGTTCGCGACGTGAGGTCGGACTGGAGCACGGGTTCGGCGGTTCGCTTCCTGCGGAAGTGTAATCGACTCCGCCGTGCGTCGGGCGGACCGGCCGATGGCCGGTCCGCCGCGGCTGCCGCGTCAGGCCGCGAGCAGCTCGCGCAGCACGTAGGGCAGGATCCCGCCGTGCCGGAAGTAGTCGACCTCGATCGGCGTGTCGATCCGCGAGAGCAGGGCGATCGACTTCGCCGTGCCGTCCTTGCCGGTCACGGTCATCCGGATCTCCTGCTGCGGCTCGAGCTTCCCGGGGACCAGGATGTCGAACGTCTCGTCGCCGCGGATGCCGTGCGACTCCCAGCTCTCGCCGGCCTTGAACTGCAGCGGCAGCACGCCCATGCCGACCAGGTTCGAGCGGTGGATGCGCTCGAAGCTGCGCGCGACGACCGCCCTGACGCCCAGCAGCTGCGTGCCCTTGGCCGCCCAGTCGCGCGAGGAGCCGGTGCCGTATTCCTCGCCGCCGAACACGACGGTGGGCGTGCCCTCGCCGATGTAGCGCATCGCCGCGTCGTAGATGTACATCTTCTCGCCCGAGGGCTGGTGCAGCGTCACGCCGCCTTCCTCGCGCGTGCCGTCGGCCTTCGGCGGGATCATCAGGTTCTTGATCCGCACGTTCGCGAAAGTGCCGCGCATCATCACCTCGTGGTTGCCGCGCCGGGCCCCGTACGAGTTGAAGTCGGCGCGCTTCACGCCGTTGGCGACCAGGTACTGACCGGCCGGCGAGGCCTCCTTGATCGAGCCGGCCGGCGAGATGTGGTCGGTGGTGATCGAGTCGCCGAACAGCCCCAGCGCGCGGGCGCCGCGGATCGCGTGGTCGGCGGTCGCCGGCTGCAGCGCGAACGACGCGAAGAATGGCGGTTCGGCGATGTAGGTCGACTTCGGCCAATCGTAGACCTGTCCCGACGCCGAGGGCACCGCGTTCCACAGCTTGTGGTCCCTGGTCAGGTCGCTGTAGAGCCGCTTGAACGTCTTCGCGTCCATCGCGTACTTCATCAGCGCGTGGACTTCCTCCGAGGTCGGCCAGACGTCGCCGAGGTAGACGTCGCGGCCCTTCGCGTCCTTGCCGAGCGGCTCGGTCATCAGGTCGACCTGCACGTTGCCCGCGATCGCGTAGGCGACGACCAGCGGCGGCGAGGCGAGGAAGTTGGCGCGCAGGTTCGGGTGGATGCGCGCCTCGAAGTTGCGGTTGCCCGAGAGTACCGCGGCGCAGACGAGGTCGTTCGACGTGATCGCCTCGTTGATCGCCGGCGTGAGGTCGCCGGCGTTGCCGATGCAGGTCGTGCAGCCGTAGGCCGCGACGTTGAAGCCGAGTTCGGCGAGGTAGGGCAGCAGCTTCGCGCGCTCGAGGTAGTCGGTGACCACGCGCGAGCCGGGTGCGAGCGAGGTCTTGATGTGCGGTTTGACCTTCAGGCCGCGCGCGACCGCCTTCTTGGCCAGCAGGCCGGCGGCGAGCAGGACGCCGGGGTTCGAGGTGTTGGTGCACGACGTGATCGCGGCGATCAGCACGTCGCCATTCTTCAGCTCGACGCCGTCGGCGCTGCGATAGGTGCGCCCGAGGTCCCCGGGCTTCTTGGCGAAGCCGTTCTGCGCGACCGCCTTCGAGAACAGGTCGGCGAAAGTCGACTTCACGTTGCCGATCTCGATGCGGTCCTGCGGCCGCTTCGGGCCGGCCAGCGACGGAGCGACCGTCGCGAGGTCGAGCTCGACCACCTTCGAGTAGTTCAGCTCGCCGGCCTTCGGCACGCCGAACAGCTTCTGCGCCCTGAAGTAGCTCTCGAACGCGTCGATCTCCTCCTTCGTGCGGCCGGTGCCCTCGAAGTAGTCGATCGTCTTCTCGTCGACCGGGAAGAAGCCCATCGTCGCGCCGTACTCGGGCGCCATGTTGCCGATCGTCGCGCGGTCGGGCACCGCCAGCGAGCGGGTGCCTTCGCCGAAGAACTCGACGAACTTGCCGACCACTTTCTCGCGCCGCAGCATCTCGGTGATCGTCAGCACCAGGTCGGTCGCGGTGCAGCCCTCGCGAAGCTTGCCCTTCAGGTGCACGCCGACCACGTCCGGCGTCAGGAAGTAGACCGGCTGGCCGAGCATGCCGGCCTCGGCCTCGATGCCGCCGACGCCCCATCCGACCACGCCGATGCCGTTGATCATCGTCGTGTGGCTGTCGGTGCCGACCAGCGTGTCGGGATAGTAGACGCCGTCCTTGCGGTGCACGCCGCGCGCCAGGTACTCGAGGTTGACCTGGTGCACGATGCCGATTCCCGGCGGCACGACCTTGAACGTGTCGAACGCCTGCATTCCCCACTTCATGAACTGGTAGCGCTCGGCGTTGCGCTCGAACTCGAGCTTCATGTTCAGCTCGAGCGCGTCGGGGCGGCGGAAGTGGTCGATCATCACCGAGTGGTCGACGACCAGGTCGACCGGCACCAGCGGCTCGATCACCTTCGGGTTCTTGCCCATCTTCGAGGCGACGCCGCGCATCGCCGCGAGGTCGGCCAGCAGCGGCACGCCGGTGAAGTCCTGCAGCACGACGCGCGCCACCACGAACGGGATCTCGTCGACGCGCTTGTCGTTCGGCTTCCAGTTGGCGAGCTGCTCGACGTGGGCCTGCGTGATCTTCCGGCCGTCGACGTTGCGCAGCACCGACTCCAGCACGATGCGGATCGACACCGGCAGCTTGTTCACGTTGGGGAACTTCTTCGCCAGCGCCGGCAGCGAGTGGAGCTTGCCGGTCTTGCCGGACTTCAGCTTGAAGTCCTTCAAGGTATCGAACGCGTTGCGTGACATGTTTGACCTCTCGGGAAACGAACGTTGTGCGGGCTCAGATGACGTACAGGTCGACGTACTCGTTGACCGCCATCGCCTCGAGCGCCTTCTGGTCGAGCGACACGTCCAGGATGCGCTGCTGCTGCTTCGCCGGGAAACGGCGCGCCAGGTTGGTGCGGAACTTCTCGACCAGCACCGGGATGCCTTCCTTGCGACGTCGGCGGTGGCCGATCGGATACTCGACCACCACTTCCTTCAGCCTCTTGCCGTCGGAGAACTCGATCGTGATGCCGTTGGCGATCGAGCGCTTGTCCGGGTCCAGGTAGTCCTTGCTGAACTGCTTGTCCTCGACGCAGACCATCTTGTCGCGCAGCGCGTCGATGCGCGGATCGGCGGCGACCTTGTCCTCGTAGTCTTCGGCGGTGAGCCGGCCGAAGATCAGCGGCACTGCGACCATGTACTGGATGCAGTGGTCGCGGTCGGCCGGGTTGTCCAGCGGGCCCTTCTTGTCGATGATGCGGATCGCCGACTCGTGGGTGCGGATCGTGATCTTCCGGATGTCCTCGACCGAGCGTCCCGCCTTCTTCAGTTCGCCGTGCAGCGTCATCGCGCACTCGGCCGCGGTCTGCGCGTGGAACTCGGCCGGGAACGAGATCTTGAACAGCACGTTCTCCATCACGTAGCTGCCGTACGGGCGCTGGAACGTGAACTCCTTGCCCTTGAACAGCACGTCGTAGAAGCCCCAGGTCTTCGCGGTGAGCACCGACGGATAGCCCATCTCGCCGGTGCGCGCGACGAGCGCCAGGCGCACCGCGCGGCTGGTCGCGTCGCCCGCGGCCCAGCTCTTGCGGCTGCCGGTGTTCGGCGCGTGCCGGTAGGTGCGCAGCGACTGGCCGTCGACCCAGGCGAGCGACACCGCGTTGATCAGTTCGTCGCGGGTCAGGCCCATCAGCATGCCGCAGACGGCGGTGGAGGCCACCTTGACCAGCACCACGTGGTCGAGGCCGACGCGGTTGAACGAGTTCTCGAGCGCGATGACGCCCTGGATCTCGTGCGCCTTGACCATCGCCTCGAGCACCTGGCGCATCGTGAGCGGCGCCTTGCCCTGCGCGATCGCGGTGCGGCTCAACCAGTCGGCGGTGGCGAGGATGCCGCCGAGGTTGTCCGACGGATGCCCCCACTCGGCGGCGAGCCAGGTGTCGTTGAAGTCGAGCCAGCGGATCATCGCGCCGATGTTGAACGCCGCCTGCACCGGGTCGAGCTGGAACTGCGTGCCCGGCACCTTCGCGCCGTTGGGCACCACCGTGCCGGGCACCACCGGGCCGAGCAGCTTGGTGCAGGCCGGGTAGGAGAGCGCCTCGAGGCCGCAGCCCAGCGTGTCGATCAGGCAGGCGCGCGCGGTCTCGATCGCCTCCTTGCTGCGCACCTTGTACTTCAGCGTGTAGTCGACGATGTCGACCAGGACCTTGTCCGGCTTCGGCCGGCTCGTCGGGATGTGGGCGCCCATGTTGCGTGTGTCCGTCGGGGTAGGGGATTCGGGGAGTCGTTACTTGCGCTTGTCCAGCGGCACGAACTTCAGGTTCTCGGGCCCGACGTAGTTCGCGCTCGGGCGGATGATCTTGTTGTCGATGCGTTGCTCGACCACGTGCGCGGCCCAACCGGAGGTGCGCGCAATCACGAACAGCGGCGTGAACATCGCGGTGGGCACGCCCATCATGTGGTAGCTGACCGCGCTGAACCAGTCGAGGTTCGGGAACATCTTCTTGGCGTCCCACATCACCTTCTCGAGCCGGTCGGCGATGTCGAACATCTTCGTGTTGCCGGCGTCCTTCGAGAGCTTGCGCGCGACTTCCTTGATCACCTTGTTGCGCGGGTCGGAGACCGTGTAGACCGGGTGGCCGAAGCCGATGACGACCTCCTTGTTCTCGACTCGGCGCCGGATGTCGGCTTCGGCCTCGTCGGGGGTCTCGTAGCGCTTCTGGATCTCGAAGGCGACCTCGTTGGCGCCGCCGTGCTTCGGGCCGCGCAGCGCGCCGATCGCGCCGGCGATCGACGAGTACATGTCGGAGCCGGTGCCGGCGATCACGCGCGCGGTGAAGGTCGACGCGTTGAACTCGTGCTCGGCGTAGAGGATCAGAGAGGTGTGCATCGCCCGCACCCACAGCGCCGACGGCTCGCGGCCGTGCAGCAGGTGCAGGAAGTGGCCGCCGATCGAGTCGTCGTCGGTCTCGACCTCGATGCGCCGGCCGTTGGTGCTGTAGTGATACCAGTAGAGCAGCATCGGGCCCAGCGAGGCCATCAGCCGGTCGGCGATGTCGCGGGCGCCGGCGAGGTTGTGATCGTCCTTCTCCGGGAGGTTGCAGCCCAGCGCCGAGACGCCGGTGCGCATCACGTCCATCGCGTTCGCCGAGGCCGGCAGCCACTCGAGCGCCGCCTTGACGTTGGCCGGCAGGCCGCGCAGCGCGCGCAGCTTCGTCTTGTAGCTGGCCAGCTCGGCGCGATTGGGCAG
>JAMLIR010000036.1 GCA_023954045.1 Burkholderiaceae bacterium
GGACAGCAGCAGCGCGTGGCGCTCGCGCGCACGCTCGCGATCGAGCCGCGCGTGCTGCTGCTCGACGAGCCGCTGTCGAACCTCGACGCGAAATTGCGCCACCACATGCGGCGCGAGCTGGTCGCGATGCAGAAACAGCTGGCGATCACGACGATCTTCGTCACGCACGACCAGGAGGAGGCGATGACGACCGCCGACCGGATCGCGGTGATGCACCAGGGCGTGATCCAGCAGGTGGGCGCGCCGACCGCGCTGTACGACGATCCGGTCAACCGCTTCGTCGCCGAGTTCGTCGGCACGATCAACCTCGTGCCGGGGGAGGTGTCGGCCGGCAGGGTCGCCTCGCCGCTGGGTGCCGTGGGGCTGCCTGCGGGGTCAGGCGGCCGGACCGGCCGCGTGGAGATCGCTTTCCGGCCGCACAGCGTCGCGCTGAGCGCGGCGCCGGGCAATGCGTCGCGGCACTGGGTCGCGGCGACCGTGTCCGAGCGCGAGTTCCTCGGCGAGTTCGTCCGCTATCGCGTCCGCGCCGGCGACGTCGAGCTGATCGCCGACCAGCCGCACGCGCTCGGCGACGCGGGCTTCGCGCCCGGCGCGCAGGTGCACGTCGGCGTCGATCCGGGGCAGCTGCGCCTGATTCCGGCCTGACCCGCGCCAGGCCTACGAGCGCTCGAGCACGACCGCGTGGATCGGCGGCAGCGAGGCCGATACCGCTCGCCAGCGCTCGCCGCCGTCGTCGCTCGCCCACAGGCTGCCGGTCGTCGAGCCGATCAGCAGCGTGCGGCCATCGGCGCCGACATCGAGGCCGTGGCGGTAGACGAGGTCGTAGCAGTGCGTCTGCGGCAGGCCGTCGCGCAACGCGGTGAACGTGGCGCCGCCGTCGTCGGTGCGCAGCACGCACAGCGCCGCGTCGACCGGCACGCGACGCTGGTCGGCCACCGCCGGCACGAACCACGCGCGCGCCGGATCGTTCGGGTCGACGGCGACGGTGAACCCGAAATCGGACACCGGCACGCCGGTGATCGGCTGCCACGAGGCTGCCGCGTCGGTCGAGCGCCAGATGCCGTTGTGGTGCTGGCACCAGAGGTGCTCGGGGCGCGACGCGCAGGCGACGATGCGGTGCACGTCCTGCGCCGTGTCGTCGAAGGCGCGCTCGGGCGGCATGTAGTCGGCCCGCATCCCGCGCGCGGCAGAGGCCCAGGTGGCGCCGCCGTCGCGGCTCGCCCACGCGCCGCCCGTGCTCACGCCGACCAGGACGCGCTGGCGGGCCGGGTCGCGGTCGCGCGGGTCGAGCACGATCGAATGGATGCCGGGCGCGTCGTAGCCGCCGCCGGACCACTCGCGCCGGCGCGGGTCGTTCCACAGCGATTCGCACAGCTGCCAGGACGCGCCGCCGTCGGCGCTGCGGAACAGGCCGCCGGGCAGCGTGCCGGCCCAGATCGCGTCGCCGTTGGCCGCCAGCGACCAGATCTGCAGCAGCTTCCATTCGACGTCGTCGTGCGCCTCGGCAGGCTGCGCGGGGAACGACGGCGCGCTCACCTCGCGCCAGCCGCGCCCGCCATCGTCGGATGCATGGCACTTGACGCCGAAGTGACCCAGGTTGAGCGCCGCGATCATCGGGCGGCCCGGCGCGGACGGATCGGCCGGCAGCGCCGCGCTGACCGGATCGCCGAGGAAGCTCACCGACGCGATGCGCCATTGCGTGCGCTGTCGGCGCAGCTCGAACAGGCCCTTGCGGGTCGCGACCCAGGCGCGCGCGCTCATCGTCATCCTCCGGAAAGCGCCTGCAGCACGTAGACGGTGCCGTCCGCCGGCAGCGGTACGTCGAGTTGCGTGCGATCGCGAAGCCTGCGCCCGTCGATGAACACCGCCAGGTGCGGGCGCAGGTGTGCCTGGTCGTCGAGGACGTAGCCGCGCAGCTGCGGATTCACCGCGAACGCGTCCTCGAGCGCCAGCCTGAGCGAACCGGCGTCCGACTCGATCTCGGGCACTTCGGTGAAGCGACGCAGTTGCTGCGTGAAGACCAGGCGGGGCATCGGCTCGTCCACGGATGCGCTGCACCGATTGATACTGCGCGGCTCGCGGCGCTGTCAAACACATCCCGGATGAAGGTATTGGCGTCAGGGCGGGCGTGAACCCGACGACCGATTCGCGCTACGCTGGCGTGGCTCACGACGCGGGGCGTCTGCGCCGAACGTCGGCGCCGAGCGGAAGTACCCGATCCCGAGGACGAACTCCATGCCGAACCGCCTCGCCGGCGAAACCAGCCCCTACCTGCTCCAGCACGCCGACAACCCGGTCGACTGGCACCCCTGGGGCGAGGAGGCGCTCGCGCTCGCGCGAAGCACCGGCCGGCCGATCCTGCTGTCGGTCGGCTACTCGGCCTGCCACTGGTGCCACGTGATGGCGCACGAGTGCTTCGAGGACGAGGAGACCGCGGCGCTGATGAACCGCTGGTTCGTCAACGTCAAGGTCGATCGCGAGGAACGCCCCGACATCGACCAGATCTACCAGGTTGCGCACCAGCTGATCGCCGGGCGGCCGGGCGGATGGCCGCTGACGATGTTCCTGACGCCCGACGGCAAGCCGTTCTTCGGCGGCACCTACTTCCCGAAGCGCTCGCGGTACAACCTGCCGGGCTTCGACGAGCTGCTGCAGCGCGTCGCGCAGGTGTGGGCCGGGCAGCGCGAGCAGGTGCTCGCGCAGGGCGAGGAGCTGGTGCGGCACCTCGCGGAGACGGTGCCGCAGCGCAGCGACACCGTGGCCGACGCGGGGCGCGCCGCCGGCGATGCGGGTGACGCGCGTGGTGCCGGTGGCGCGGGCGAGGCGCTCGACGCGCTCGCGCTGTCTGCGCCGCGCGGCCTGCGCGACGCGTTGATGCCGTCGTACGACGCGACGCACGGCGGCTTCGGCGGCGCGCCGAAGTTCCCGCAGCCGTCGAGCCTCGATGCGCTGCTGCGCCACGCAGTCTCCGCCGGCGACGCGCAGGCGCGCGACGCGGTGATCTCGACGCTGCGGCACATGGCCGAAGGCGGCCTGTACGACCACCTGGGCGGCGGCTTCTGCCGCTACAGCACCGATGCGCAGTGGCTGATCCCGCACTTCGAGAAGATGCTGTACGACAACGGCCCGCTGCTGCGCCTCTACGCCGAAGCGTGGCAAGTCACCGGCGAGCCGCTGTTCCGGCAGGTCTGCCAGGAAACCGCGACGTGGCTGATGCGCCAGATGCAGTCGCCCGCCGGCGGCTACTACAGCAGCCTCGACGCCGACTCCGAGGGCGAGGAGGGGCGCTTCTATGTCTGGCAGCGCGACGAGGTGCGGCGGATTCTCGACGACGCGCAGTTCGCCGTCTTCGCCGCGCGATACGGCCTCGACGGACCGGCCAACTTCGAGGGGCGGGCGTGGCACCTGCACCTGTCCGCGTCGCTCGACGAAGCCGCCTCGAAGGCGGGCCTTCCGCCCGATCGGGCGGCCGCGCTGCTCGCCGACGCGCGGGCCCGGCTGTCGGCGCTGCGCGAGGCGCGCGTTCGACCGGGCCGCGACGACAAGGTGCTGACGGGCTGGAACGCGATGGCGATCGACGGCATGGCCTTCGCCGCGCGCGTGTTCGGTGAACCGCGCTGGGCGCAATCGGCGCGGCGCGCGCTCGACTTCGTCCGCGCGGAGCTGTGGCGCGACGGACGGCTGCTGGCGACGCACAAGGACGGCCGCTCGCACCTGAACGCCTATCTGGACGACTACGCGTTCCTGCTCGGCGCGGTGCTCGAGCTGATGCAGGCCGGGCCGTTGCGTCCCGACGACCTGCATCTTGCGCGCGAGCTCGCCGACGCGTTGCTCGCGCAGTTCGAAGACCCGCGCGACGGCGGCTTCTTCTTCACCAGCCACGATCACGAGGCGCTGGTGCTGCGGCCCAAGTCGGGGCACGACGGTGCGACCGCGTCGGGCAACGGCGTGGCCGTGCTTCAGCTGCAACGGCTCGGGCACCTCGTCGGCGACGTACGCTACCTGCAGGCCGCCGAGCGCGCGCTCGCATTGTTCGCACCCGAGATCGGGCGCGTGCCGCATGCGTTCGCGACGCTGGTGACCGCGCTGGCCGAGCGCGCATCGCCGCCGGCGGTCGTGGTGCTGAGCGGCCCGGATGCCTCGCTCGCACGGTGGCGCGAGACGCTCGCGGGTGGCTATCGGCCCGGCGCGCTCGTGGTGCAGTTGCCCGGCGGATTCACCGGCCTGCCCGGGGCGCTGGCCCGGCCGGCCACTGCGGCCGCGCAGGCCTGGGTGTGCCGCGGGACGCAGTGCCTCGCGCCGATCGGCGAGCTCGAGGCGCTGCTCGCAGCGCTCGGGCCATAGACGGACGCCGGCGGCGTGCAGCGTCACCGACCCGTGGCTCGGGCCTGATCCGCGGATTCCGCCGCATCGGGTTGAGCCACATCATTTCCCCCTGGCCCTCCCGGCGCGATTCTCGGCGGCCACTCTGAACGAAGAACCGGAAACACCATGACAGCTCTCGACCCCACCGCGCGCGAACTCCTCGAGAAGGCCGAATTCGTCGCCATCGTCACGCAGGGGCCGGATGGCCCCCATCTCGTCGGCAACTGGGGCGACTATGCGCGGCGGATCGGCATCGACGACGAGCGCATCATCTTCCCCGCGGGCCACTACGAGCGCACCGAACAGAACCTGATGCGCGACAGCCGGATCCAGCTGATGGCGGCGTCGCGCGCGGTGCGGGGATCCCGCGGGCCCGGACAAGGGGGCGTCATCCACGGTCGGGGCAGCGTGCAGGCCGAAGGCGAATTCGCGGCGCGCGCGAAAGCGGTCTTCCCCTGGGCGCGCGGGGCGCTGGTGATCGAGATCGAGCGCTGCGAGATGCAGTTGTAGTAGGGCGCGGCCGGGCGCCCGGTCGCTTCGCCGCGCCGAGCCGGTCGGCGGCCACTCGGCCACTCGGCCGATGTTGCGTGGCCGATTGTGACGCGGCCGACCCACTGCTAAGCTGCCCCGCATGGGATCGTTTTCGCTGGCACTGCTCGAAGCCCTGGTATCGGCCGGGGTGTCCACCGAGCGTGCCCGAGCCGTCGTCGACCTGCTCGATCGCTCGATCGACGAGCGTTACAGCCTGCATGCCGAGGTGCTGGCCACGAAGCGCGACGTGGCGATGCTGCAATCCGGGATGGTCCGCAGCATCGCCGAGCTGGAGGTTCGCCTGACGCGCGATATCGCGGCGAACGGCGCCACGATCGCCGAGTCGAAGGTCGAACTCGTGAAGTGGATGCTCGCGGCGCTCACGGCGCAGACGGCGTTGATTCTCGGCGCGATCAAGCTGGTTTGAGCGTCGCTGCGCCTGTTCGACTGTGCAGGAATCTTCCTGCCTGCGGCACTTTGGGCGACCAAGATCCGGACAGCGGCCTGGTGTATCGAGCGAGAGCCGATCGCGTCGCTGCGATTTCGCTGCAGAGCGTCGCCGCGCCGCCGACCTCGCTCGGCGCGCGAGCTTCAGTGCCCCGGCTACTGACTTGTTTGCGGACATTTTCTGGGCGCCGCATGTCCGGCTTCTGGTCGAGCGGGGGTGGCGCCGCAGCCTTCCCGCCCGCGATCCCTTACCGATCAGGCACTTACCGCCACCGACCCCGCTGGCATGCTGCTTGCCTCGCTTGACGGCAGTCCCCGCCGACAGGCAGGAACCCTGACATCCAAGAGGAGAGACTCCATGCAGCTTTTCCCGCTTCTGAAGCGCGCCGGCCGCTACGCGCTGCCGCTCGTGGCAGGCGCGATGCTCGCAGGCACAGCCGTCGCGAAGGACATCAAGATCGCCCACGTCTATTCGAAGACCGGCGCGCTGCAGGCGTACGGCGCGCAGACGCAGACCGGCCTGATGCTGGGCTTCGACTACGCGACCGGCGGCACGATGACGGTCAACGGCCGCAAGATCGTCCTGATCGAGAAGGACGACCAGGGCAAGCCCGACGTGGGCAAGGCGCTGCTGCAGGCCGCCTATGCCGACGACAAGGTCGATCTCGCGATCGGCCCGACCTCGTCGGGCGTGGCGCTGGCGCTGCTGCCGGTGGCCGAGGAGTACAAGAAGATCCTGCTGGTCGAACCCGCGGTGGCCGACTCGATCACCGGGGACAAGTGGAACCGCTACATCTTCCGCACCGGCCGCAACTCGTCGCAGGACGCGATCTCGAATGCAGTCGCGCTCGACAAGGAGGGCGTGTCGATCGCGACGCTGGCGCAGGACTATGCGTTCGGCCGTGACGGCGTGAAGGCGTTCAAGGACGCGCTCAAGAAGGCGAAGATCGTCCACGAGGAATACCTGCCGGTCACGACCACCGACTTCACCGCCGGCGCGCAGCGGCTGTTCGACGCGCTGAAGGACAAGCCGGGCCGCAAGGTCATCTTCATCATCTGGGCGGGCGCCGGCAACCCGTTCAAGATCGCCGACCTCGATCCGAAGCGCTACGGCATCGAGATCTCGACCGGCGGCAACATCCTGCCGGCGATGGCCGCGTACAAGGCCTTCCCCGGCATGGAGGGCGCGACCTACTACTACTTCGGCATCCCGAAGAATCCCGCGAACAACTGGCTGATCACCGAGCACTACAAGCGCTTCAAGAGCCCGCCCGACTTCTTCACGGCCGGCGGCATGGCGGCGGCGATGGCGGTGGTCGAGGCGCTGAAGAAGACCGGCGGCGACACGAAGACCGAGACGCTGATCAGGACCATGGAAGGGATGAGCTTCGACACGCCGAAAGGGAAGATGACCTTCCGCAAGGAAGACCACCAGGCGATGCAGTCGATGTACCACTTCCGCATCAAGAACGACCCGGCCGTGGCCTGGGCGGTGCCTGAACTCGTGCGCGAGATCAAGGCCGAGGAGATGCACGTCCCGATCCGCAACAAGCGCTGAACCGGGTTGCGCAGCCCGGCGGGGCGCCGTCGCCTCGCCGCGGCCGCGTCGGCATGTCGACATGACACCGTCGCTCGAAACCAGGGCGCTGACGATCCGCTTCGGCGGCCACGTGGCCGTCGACGCGGTGTCGTGCGCGTTCCGGCCTGGCACGCTGACCGCGATCGTCGGCCCGAACGGCGCCGGAAAGACGACCTACTTCAACCTGATCTCGGGCCAGCTCGAGGCCAGCGCGGGGCAGTTGTTCGTCGGCGGAGACGAGATCACCTCGCTGCCGGCGCCCGAGCGCACGCGCCGCGGGCTCGGACGCGCGTTCCAGCTGACCAACCTGTTTCCGAACCTGAGCGTGCTCGAGAACGTGAGACTGGCGATTCAGGCGCGCCGCGGGATGGGGCTGAACCTGTGGTCGATCTGGTCGAACCACCGCGCGCTGATCGCCGAGGCCGAGGCGATCCTCGAACGGATCGCGCTCGCCGGCAGACGCGATGCGCCGGCCAGCAGCCTGCCCCACGGCGACCAGCGCAAGCTGGAGGTCGGCATCCTGCTCGCGCTCGAGCCGACGGTGTTCATGTTCGACGAGCCGACTGCGGGAATGAGCGTCGACGAGGTGCCGGTGATCCTCGACCTGATCCGCGAGATCAAGCGCGACACGACCAAGACGATCCTGCTGGTCGAGCACAAGATGGACGTGGTGCGCGAGCTGTCGGACCGCATCATCGTGCTGCACAACGGCAGGCTCGCGGCCGATGGCCCGCCGGCCGAGGTGATCGCCTCGCCCGTCGTCCAGCAGGCGTACCTGGGCATGTCGGCCGACGAGGACGCGGAGGAGCCGGCGTGAGCGCAGCCTCCGGTTCGGCCGTCCCCGAGAACGCGAACGCCCCGGGCGCCGCGAACGCCGCGGCCGCCGGCCATCGCGCGGGCGGCGCGACGCTGCTCGCGCTCGCCGGCGTGCACACGCACATCGGCGCGTATCACATCCTGCACGGCGTCGACCTCGAGGTGCCGGCGGGACGGACGACGCTGCTGCTCGGCCGCAACGGCGCCGGCAAGACCACGACGCTGCGCACGATCATGGGTCTGTGGAAGGCCTCGGCCGGGCAGGTGCGCTTCGAGGGGCACGACATCACGAAGCGCGCGACGCCCGAGATCTCGCAGGCCGGCATCGCCTACGTGCCCGAGAACATGGGCATCTTCGCGGACCTGACGGTGCGCGAGAACATGGTGCTCGCCGCACGCGGCGCGCGCGACGCCGACGCGATCGACGCCGAGCGGCTGCGCTGGATCTTCGAGCTGTTCCCGGCGATGAAGAAGTTCTGGGACCACCCGGCGGGGCTGCTCTCGGGCGGGCAGAAGCAGATGCTGGCGGTCTCGCGGGCGATCGTCGAGCCGCGCAAGCTGATCCTCGTCGACGAGCCGAGCAAGGGGCTGGCGCCCTCGATCATCCGCAACATGCTGTCGGCGTTCCAGCAGCTGAAGGCGGCTGGCGCGACGATCCTGCTGGTCGAGCAGAACTTCTCGTTCGCGCGGCAGCTCGGCGACACCGTCGCCGTGATGGACGACGGACGCGTCGTGCATCGCGGCCCGATGGCCGAGCTGGCCGACGACGAGGCGCTGCAGGGGCGGCTGCTCGGGCTGTCGCTCGGAGCGCATCAATGAGCGCATCGACGAGCGCATCGACCGGCGCGCCGGCGAAGGCCGCGGGCGGCCTCGGCGAGCGCCTGCCGCTGCTGCTGGTGCCGTTGCTGGCGCTGGTCGCGCTGCCGCTGGTCGGCAGCCTGCCGAGCTGGACGACGCTGACCGTCGCCGGCCTCGCCATGGGCATGATCATCTTCATCATTGCCTCGGGCCTGACGCTGGTCTTCGGGCTGATGGACGTCCTGAACTTCGGCCACGGCGTGTTCATCGCGCTGGGCGCGTTCGTCGCGGTGTCGGTGCTCGCGCCGATGAGCGGCCTGACCGGCTCGGCGTCGATGGCCGCCAACCTGATCGCGGTCGGCGCGGCGATGCTGGTGGCGATGGCGGTCGCGGGCGCGATCGGCTACGTGTTCGAGCGCCTGATCGTGCGGCCGGTCTACGGCCAGCACCTGAAGCAGATCCTGATCACGATGGGCGGGATGATCATCGGCGAGGAGCTGATCAAGGTGATCTGGGGTCCGGACCAGATCCCGCTGCCGCTGCCCGAAGGGCTGCGCGGCTCGTACCTGCTGGGCGAGGCGGCGGTCGAGAAGTACCGGATCATCGCGGTCGTGGTCGGCCTGGTCGTCTTCCTTGCGATGCTGTTCGTGCTCAACCGCACCAAGATCGGCCTGCTGATCCGCGCCGGCGTGCAGGACCGCGAGATGGTCGAGAGCCTCGGCTACCGGATCCGCAGGCTGTTCGTCGGCGTGTTCGTCGCCGGTTCGGCGCTCGCCGGGCTCGGCGGCGTGATGTGGGGGCTGTACCAGCAGAACGTCGTCCCGCAGATGGGCGCGCAGGTCAACATCCTGATCTTCATCGTGATCATCATCGGCGGCCTGGGCTCGGCCGGCGGCTGCTTCGTCGGCGCGTTGCTGGTCGGGCTGATGGCCAATTACACGGGCTTCCTCGCCCCGAAGGTGGCGCTGTTCTCGAACATCCTGCTGATGGTCGCGATCCTGCTCTGGCGTCCGCAGGGGCTGTACCCGGTGGCGAAGCGATGATCCGCAGCCTGCTGTCGGCCGACTACCCGCGCAGCCGCGCGGTCGCCGCGATCCTGCTGGCGATCCTGGTCGTGCTCGCGCTCGCGCCGTTCGTGTTCCCGAGCGTGCGGTTGCTGGCGGTGGCCGCCAAGGTGCTGGTGTTCATCCTGCTGGTGGCCAGCTACGACCTGCTGCTCGGCTACACCGGCATCGTGTCGTTCGCGCACACGATGTTCTTCGGCATCGGTGCCTACGGCGTCGCGATCGCGAGCACGCGGATGGGGCCGGGCTGGGACGCGGTGGCGCTCGGCGTCGCCTGCGCGCTGCCGCTCTCGGCGCTGCTCGCGCTGGTGATCGGGCTGTTCAGCCTGCGCGTGAAGGCGATCTTCTTCGCGATGATCACGCTGGCGGTGGCCGCTGCGTTCCAGACGCTGGCCTCGCAGCTGTCGGAGTTCACCGGCGGCGAGGACGGCCTGACGTTCAAGGTGCCCGAGCTGCTGCAGCCGTCGTTCGAGCTGTTCGAGGACACGGTGTTCGGCGTATCGATCGACGGCCGGCTGATCTCGTACTACCTGCTGTTCTTCGTCGTGCTGGCGCTGTTCCTGGTGCTGCTGCGCATCGTCAACTCGCCGTTCGGACGCGTGCTGCAGGCGATCCGCGAGAACGACTTCCGCGCCGAGGCGCTCGGCTATCGCACGGTCGTGTTCCGCACGCTGTCGACGGTGCTCGCGGCGATGTTCGCGACGCTGGCCGGCGCGCTGCTGGCGATGTGGCTGCGCTACAACGGGCCCGACACGACGCTGTCGTTCGAGATCATGCTCGACACGCTGCTGATCGTGGTGATCGGCGGGATGGGCACGATGTACGGCGCGGTGATCGGCAGCGCGCTGTTCGTGTTCGCGCAGAGCTACCTGCAGGACCTGATGGGCTGGATCTCGGGCGGGTTCGGGTCGGTGCCGCTGCTGGCGGCGCTGTTCTCGCCCGATCGCTGGCTGCTGTGGCTCGGCGTGCTGTTCGTGCTGTCCGTCTACTACTTCCCGGCCGGCGTGGTCGGCAAGCTGCGGGCGCGCGCGCTCGCGCGGAGGCTCGCGTGAACGCGCGCCGGCCGCTGGTGCGGGTCTCGCAGGGGGGCGCGGTGGCGACGCTGACACTGGCTCGGCCGGCGATGCACAACGCGCTAGTGCCCGACCTGCTGCTCGACCTGTGCGTCGCGCTCGAGGAGACGGCGCGGCGCGCCGAGACGCGCGCGGTGATCCTCGCCGCCGACGGCGAGGCGTTCTCGATCGGCGGCGACATGCGCCGCTTCGCGCTCGAGATGCAGGGGCGTGCGCTCGAGACGTATTCGGCCGAGCTGGTCGGACTGCTGAACCAGTCGATCCTCTCGCTGCTGAAGTTGCCGCAACCGGTGGTCGCCGCGGTGCACGGCCTGGTCACCGGCGGCTCGATCGGCCTGGTGCTGGCGAGCGACGTCGTCGTCGCGGCCGACGACGCGGCGTTCAAGGCGCACTACGCGAGCGCCGGCTTCACGCCCGATGGCGGCTGGACCGCGCTGCTTCCGGCGCTGGTCGGCCGCCGGCGCGCGGCGGCCTGCGTGCTGCTGAACCGCACGCTGCCCGCTGCCGAGGCGCACGCGTGGGGCATGGTGACGCAGCTCGTGCCGCGCGAGCAGGTCGCGGCCGCCGCAAGGGAGGCGGCGCAGCGCATCGCGGCGGCACCGGTGGCGACGATGCGCGAAGGCAAGCGCCTGCTCGCCGGCGACCTCGACGCGGTCGAGCGCGCGCTCGAGGCCGAGCGGCAGCAGTTCGTCGCGGCGATCGGCGGGCCCGAGTCACGCGAGGGTGTGGCGCGCTTCCTGCGCAGTTTCACCGGCTATCCCGACGAGGCGCAGGCGCCGCGCGCCTGAGACGCGGCGCGGACGGCTCCCGACCATCAGCGAGCGAGCCATGTACGTCGTCGACTGGTTGCACAAGCAGGCGCAGCATCATCCGGACAAGCCGGCGCTGGTCGACAGCGCAAGCGGCGAGGCGCGCAGCTATCGCCAGGTCGACGAGCGCGCGAGCCGTTTCGCCGAGCTGCTCGCCGTGCGCTGGCGGCTCGCCCCCGGCGCTCGTGTCGCGGTGCTCGCGGGCAATTCGGCCGATTACCTCGAGATGCTCTACGGCTGCGCGAAGGCCGGCGTGGTGATGGTGTGCCTGAACTGGCGGCTGCCGGCGACCGAGCTCGCGCCGATCATCGACGACGCGCAGCCGTCGGCCTTGGTCTGCGGCGAGGAGTTCCTGGCGGTAGCCGCGGCGATGCTCGCCGGCCGCCCCCCGCTGCCCGGCATCGTCGTGCGCGGCGCGTCCGGCGCGAAGGAGGTGCGTCCGGCCCCGGGCACGCCGGCGGGGCGGCACCGCGAGCTGGCCGACTGGCCGGACTACGAGGCGGCGCTCGACGCCTCGAGCGGCCGCATCGTCGAGATGCCGTGCCGACCGATGGACGAGGCCTGGTACCTGCTCTATACCTCGGGCACCACCGGCAAGCCGAAGGGCGTGATCCAGACCTACGGGATGGCGTTCTTCAACGCAGTGCACGCGATGCTCGCGACGAAGCTCACGGGCGACGACGTGCTGCTCGCCGCGCTCCCGTTCTTCCACACCGGCGGGCTGAACCTGTACGCGAACCCGATCCTGTTCGCGGGCGGCACCGTGGTCGTGATGCGGCAATTCGACGCCGGCGAGGCGCTGCGCTGGCTCGAGACGGAGATCACGCAGTTCCTCGGCGTGCCGGCGGTCTACCTGTTCATCGCCCAGCATCCGCGCTTCGCCGACGCGCGCTTCGCGAAGATGCGGCACTGGTCGGCAGGCGGCTCGCCGATGCCGCTGGCGTTGCTCGAGACCTGGGCGAAGAAGGGCGTGACAATCTGCTTCGGCTTCGGGATGACCGAGACCGGACCGACCGTGTTCATCCCCGACGAGGCGACCGCGCGCGCCAAGCCCGGCAGCGTCGGCAAGCCGGTGGGCACGATGCTCACGCGCGTCGTCGACGCGCAGGGCCGCGACTGCGCGCCCGACCAGCGCGGCGAGCTGCTGGTCAAGGGGCCGGGCGTCACGCCGGGCTACTGGAACAACCCCGAAGCGACGCAGTCGGCGATCCGCGACGGCTGGCTGCACACCGGCGACGTTGCCTATTTCGACGAGGACGGCGACTACTGGATCGTCGATCGCCTGAAGGACATGTTCATCTCCGGCGGCGAGAACGTCTATCCGGCCGAGATCGAGAACCTGCTGTACCGGATGCCCGGCGTGGCCGAGGCGGCGGTGATCGGCGTGCCCGACCCGAAGTGGGTCGAGGTCGGGCTCGCCGTCATCGTCCTCGAGCCCGGCGCCTGGCTCGACGAGGCGTCGGTGCAGGCATACTGCCGCGAGCGGCTGGCCGGCTACAAGGTGCCGCGGCACGTGCGCTTCGTCGACGCACTGCCGCGCACGCCGGCGGGCAAGATCGAGAAGCCGGCGCTGCGACAGCGCTACGGAGGCGCGACGTGAAGCGCGTGGTGACCCAGCAGGACTTCGACCGCTTCGCGGCGCTGTCGCGCGACGACAACCCGATCCATTGCGATCCGGCGTTCGCGCGTGGCACGCACTTCGGCGCGACGGTGGCGCACGGCATGTTCCTCTACGGGCTGATCTGCGGCGCGCTCACTCGCCGGCTCGCCGCGCCGTGGCTGCCGGTCGCCCAGACGCTGATGTTCCCGGCGCCGACCTTCGCCGGCGACGCGACGAGCGTGCGGCTGGGCGCGCGCGAATCCGCGCAGGCCTTCGACGTCGGCATCGTCGTCGAGCGCGCCGGACGGATGACCGACACCGTGATCGGTGAATCCGTCGTGGCGCGCGCCGCCGACGGAGCCGCAGGCGCTGCCGGTGCGGCGAACGGCGACGGCGATCCCGACACGCTGCCGCTGGGGACCGGGCCCGACACCGTTCCGCTGGTCGCGCGACCCGGCGCGATCGAACCGACTGCGCTCGCGTCGCGCGAAACTCCGCCGGCGTCGCTGTTCGGAATCGCACCTGGCCAGCGCGCGAAGGCCACGCGCCGCTTCGACGCTGGCGATCTCGACGAGTACGCCGACCTGTGCGGCGACGCCAACCCGCTGGTCGTCGAGACGGCGGCGGCGCGACGCGCGGGGCTGCCCGCTCGCGTCGTGCCGGGCCCGCTGCTCGCGGGCATGTTCTCCGACCTGCTCGGCACCAAACTGCCCGGGCGAGGCACCGGGTGGATGAAGCAGTCGTTGCGTTTCCTCAGGCCGGCGCATCCGGGCCAGGCGCTCCAGGCGACGGTCGAGGTCGTGCGCGTGCGAGCCGACAAGCAACTGGTGAACCTGCGCAGCACGGTGCGCGACGTCACCGGGGCCCTGCTGGTCGACGGCGAGTCGCTGGTGCTGGTGCGCAACCTCGAGCGCGGCCGCGGCTGAGGCCGCCTGCGCGCCGGCTCAGGCGTTCCACTGCACGATCGCCTCGAGCGGCAGGCGCTGCAGGTCGGGCACCTTCGCGTCCGGACGCGGGTACCCGACCGGCATCACCAGGACGGCCTTCTCGTTGGTGCCGCGGCCGAGCAAGTCGCGCAGGAAGCCCATCGGGTTCGGCGTGTGCGTGAGCGTCACCAACCCCATCATCTGGATCGCGGCGACGAACAACCCCGCCGCGATACCGACGCTCTCGTCCACGTAGTAGTTCTTGCGGTGAGAGCCGTCGGGGCGCAGGCCGAACTTCTCGGCGAACAGCACGACCAGCCATGGCGCGTCGGTCAGGTGCTCCTTCACGTGGTCGGTGCCCAGCGGGTGCAACGCTTCGCGCCATTCGTCGGTCATCCGCTCGCTGTACGTCTTCAGCTCCTCTTCCTCGGCGGCCGCGCGGATCTTCGCCTTCAGGCCGGCATCGTCGATCGCGACGAAGCGCCACGGCTGGCGGTGGGCGCCCGAGGGCGCGGTGCCGGCCGTGAGGATCGCCAGCTCGATCAGCCGCCGTGGCACCGGGTCGGTGGCGAAATGGCGCGTCGTGCGGCGCCGCTCCATCGTCCGGTAGAACGCCTCGGCCCGGGCGAGCATCTGCGCCTCGTCGAGGCGCGTGTAGCCGGGCAGCGGCACGAAGCGCGGCTCCGGCAGGTGCCGGGTCAGCGCCTTGTACGAAGGCTCGGCAGGGGCGGCGCCATTGGCGCCGCGGGAGGTGTCGGGATCCGGTTCGGGCATGTCGGGGCTCGAAAGGCGTGCTGTGGAATCGCACCGGGCGCGTCGATCTCGCGCGGCGGTGCCGGGTGCGCAGCCGTGAGTATGGCGCCGCGCGCGTTCCCGCGGCGGCGCGGCGGGAACGCGCACCAGAGGGCAGCATGCGGCGTGGGGCGCGCCGTACAATTCGGCGATGCGTCGCCCGCCGGAGCACGGGGCGACATCGGCACCCAACCACCGGACGCGCAATGGCTGGATCCGACCCGCAGAAGATCCGATTCTGCACGGCCACCGACGGCACGCGGATCGCCTACGCGACGACGGGCAAGGGACCGCCGCTGGTGCGGGCCGCGCACTGGCTGAGCCATCTCGAGTTCGACTGGACGAGCCCGGTCTGGCGACCGTGGCTCGCCGAGCTCGCGCGCCAGCACACGCTGGTGCGCTACGACGAGCGCGCCTGCGGGCTGTCCGACTGGCAGGTCGACGACATCTCGTTCGACGCCTGGCTCACGGACCTCGAGACCGTGGTGTCGGCCGCAGGCCTCGCGCGCTTCGCGCTGTTCGGCATGTCGCAAGGTGCGGCGGTGGCGATCGCCTACGCGGTGCGCCACCCGCAACGGGTCAGCCACCTGGTGCTGATGGGCGGCTTCGCGCGCGGCAGGGCGCGGCGCGGGCAGCCGCACCTGGCCGACGAGGTCCGGCTCGAGCTCGACCTCATGCGGATCGGATGGGGCCGCGAGAACCACGCGTTCCGCCGGCATTTCACCAGCCAGTTCCTGCCCGAGGGCACGCTCGAGCAGATCCGCGCGTTCGACGAATTGCAGCGCGCGTCGGCGTCGGCCGGGAACGCAGCGCGCATCCTCGAGACCGGCAGCGACATCGACGTCGTCGACCTGCTGCCGAAGGTGCAGGCACCTACGCTCGTGCTGCACGCGCGCGACGACGCGCGCATCCCGTTCGAGGAAGGACGGCTGCTGGCCGGCACGATCCCGGACGCGCGCCTCGTCCCGCTCGACAGCCGCAATCACATCCTTCTCGAAGGCGAGCCCGCGTGGCGCGTGTTCTGGGACGAAGTGCACGCGTTCCTGAGCACCGGGCGGGCAGCAAGCCCGGAGCGACCCGCGTCGACGCTGCCGGCGCTCACGGCCCGCGAGCGACAGGTGCTCGAGCTGCTCGCGCGGGGGCTCGCGAACGACGAGATCGCCGAGCGGCTCGGCATCGCGGCCAAGACGGTCCGCAACCAGGTGAGCGCGATCTTCGACAAGCTGCAGGTGTCCACGCGGGCGCAGGCCATCGTCTGCGCCCGCGAGGCGGGGCTGGGCAGCCTGGAATAGCCGCGCCCGGGACGCCCGTCCCGGTTTGGCTCCACTTCGCCCGCGCAGGGGGCCCGGCGGCGTCGGCGGCCGGGACGCGTGGCTCATGCGAACCGGGACACCGGCAGGTTGAAATCGCACTCATCGGCGACGCCATCGTGGCGCGCAGGAGCTACGCGATGAACCTGGATCCTTTCGGCCCGCTGATCGGCCTCGAATTCAACGGCACGCTCGAGCTGCACGACGCGCTCGACACCGAGGTGGTCTGCGTGAGCGGCCTGCTGTGGGTGATCGAGCCATGGCCCGGCGGCGAACGCATCCTGCGGCCGGGCGAGTCGTGCGCGATCCGCCGCAACGGCCGCGCGCTGGTCAAGGCGCTCGAGCCGAGCCTGGTGTGCGCAATCGAGCCGCCGGCCGTGCCCGTCGAATCGACTCGCCAACGAGGAGGCCGCCATGCCGCTCGCATTGAGTAGGCCCAGGCTCGCGATCGATCCGACCTACGCGGCGCTGGCGCTGACCGCGTTGCTATGGTCGTGCAACTTCGTGATCGGCCGCGCCGTGCGCGGCGACATCACGCCGGTGACGATGAACTTCCTGCGTTGGGCGATCGCGCTGG
>JAMLIR010000037.1 GCA_023954045.1 Burkholderiaceae bacterium
CGAAATCTGCACCGCGTCGCCTTCGACGATGCGCGGCGCGCGCTTGCGCATCGCCTCGTCCAGCGTCGTGCCGGCCAGTGCTGCGGGCGGCTCGCACCCGTAGGCGGCGCAAACGTCGGCGAACGACGCGCCGCCCTCCAGCACGAAGTCACCGTAGTACTTGCGCCGCAACGCAACGTCGACCCGCGCGAACATCTCGGACAGGTGGTCGACCTGCTGGTCGGGCGCCAGCAGCATCACGACGTCGCCCTGCCGCAGTGCGCCGGCCGCGTCCTGGTCCAGCGGCTCGCCGCCGCGAACCACTGCCAGCACGCCGACCCCATCGGGAAGAATCAGCGTGCGCAGCATCACGCCGAGCAGCGGCGCACGTTCGCCGACAGGAAACTCGACGACCGCCAGGTCGTCGTCGGACAGCGTCGGCCGCACGACCGGCTCGTCGCGCGGCGGCAGGTCCACCCCGAAGCGCCGCGCCGCGAAAGCGACCGAGGCGCCCTGGAACAGCAGCGAGGCCAGCACGACCACGAACGCCACGTTGAACAGCGTCCCCGAGCCGGGCACGCCGGCGAGCATCGGAAACATCGCCAGCACGATCGGCACCGCGCCGCGCAGGCCCATCCAGCCGATGAACGCCACCTCGCGGACAGCGAAGCGGAATGGCAGCAGGCACGCCCAGACCGCGGCCGGACGCGCCACGAACATCAGGAACGCCGAAATCGCCAGCGCCGCCGGCAGGATGCCCGGAATCGCGCCGGGTGAAACCAGCAAGCCGAGCAGCAGGAACATGCTCGACTGCGCCAGCCACGCCATGCCGTCCATCGCGCGCAGCAGGTTCTCCCCGGCGCGCCGGGTGCGGTTGCCCACGACCAGCCCGACCAGGTAGACCGCGATGAAGCCGCTGCCGCCCAGCGCGTTGACCAGGGCGAACGCGGCAACGCCCCCCGAACACAACAACAGCGCCCCAAGGCCCTCGCCGAGCGACGCGCGCTGCATCGCCCAGGCGAGTGCGCGCCCGAGACCGATGCCCAGGACGGTACCCAGGCCGAACTGCAGCGCGAGTTCGCCGACCATCGCCAGCCCCCTCGCTTCGCCGAGGGACATCAGCAGCTCGATCAGCACCGTGACCAGCGCGATCGCCATCGGGTCGTTGACGCCGGACTCGATCTCGAGCGTGTTGGCCACCCGTTCGTTCAGCCGCGTGCCGCTCGACTTCAGCATCGCGAACACCGCCGCCGCGTCGGTCGATCCGACGATCGCCCCGAGCAGCAACCCGAGCCGCCAGTCGATCGCCAGCACCCAGGCGGCGAACAGACCGACCGCCAGCGCGGTCAGCGCCACCCCGACCGTCGCCAGCACGAGCGACGGGCGCAGCGCGACCCGGAAAGTGCTGAGCTTGGTGCGCAGCCCGCCGTCGAGCAGGATGATCGCCAGCGCCAGGTTGCCGACGAAGAAGGCCGTGCCGTAGTCGTCGTACCGGATGCCGCCGATGCCCCCCTCGCCGGCCAGCATGCCGACCACCAGGAACACCAGCAGGAACGGCACCCCCAAGCGCGACGAGAACGCGCCCAGCATGATGCCGGCGAACATCAGCAGCGACCCGATCAGCAGCAGGTTGTTGACGAACGCCATGGTTCGCAAAGCTTAGCAGTCCGCCCCTGGCGTCGCGGCGACCGGCGCCGTACCCGGGAGACGTGCCCCGTCAACCGCCGTTTCGGGTCGCGCGTTCATGATGCGTGAGCGATCGGCTCATGCACGAAGTCAAAGGGACAACAGATGAACAAGCTTCTCGCCGCCGTCGTCGCGGCTGCGTTCTCGACGGGCGCGTTCGCGCAGGCGGCCGCGCCGGCGACTCCGGCCACCCCGGCCACCCCGTCCACTCCGGTGGCGCCCGCCGCCCCGGCCAGCGCGGCAACGCCGGCAACTCCCGCGGCGCCCGCCGCGAAGCAGACCCAGCAGCACAAGCGCGCCCAGGCGCACAAGACGACGAAGTCGAGCAAGGCCAAGCGGGCGCGCGCGCCCAAGGTCAAGCAGCCCGGCTGAGTCCGCAAGCCGGCCGATCCGCGGCGACGCGCAGGCCAGCCGCCTGTGCGTCGCCGCGGCGAATTGGTGCCGGAGGCGGGAATCGAACCCGCACGCCCTTTCGGGCACCGGATTTTGAGTCCGGCGCGTCTACCAGTTCCACCACTCCGGCGGGAGACGTCGGGGTCGGCCCCCCGGCGGACCCGCATTATCGGCAATCGCCTGGCGGCCGGCAAACGGGTCGCGGCGCGTCACCCACCCACACGCGCGACGCCTACCGCCGCCCGGCTTCGCCCGTCGCCAGTGCGCACAACGCCAGCCACGCGACGCCCTCGGCGATCGCGGCCAGCACGTCGCCCGGGTAGTGCGCGCGCAGCGCGACCCGGCTGAACGCGACCAGCGCGACCATCGCGGCGGCGGCGACGACGATGCCCCACCGCAGCGCGCCGCCTCGCGCGCGCCGCAGCGCGAGCAGCACCAGGGTGCCGTAGAGCAGCGTGGAGTTCGCCGCGTGACCGCTCGGGAACGCGAAGTCGCTGCTCCAGAGGCCGCCCTCGCCCGCATCGGGCCTGGGCCGCTCGAACGCCTGCTTGAGCGCCCAGTTCAACGCCGCGCCGCCGGGCACCGCGGCGAGCACCAGCAGCGCGCCGCGCCCGTCGCGCCGCCACAGCAGCAGCAAGACCAGGGCGACCGTCGCGGCCAGGATCGCGCGCGGCTCGTGCAGCGCCGACACCGTGCCCATCGCACGCAGCAGGTGCTCACCGGCATGGTCGCGAAACCAGTCGGACGCCACCCGGTCGAACGACGACATCGGCCCGCCCAGGGCCAGGTCGAGCGCAAGCGCGACGAACAGCGCGGACGAGACCGCCAGCACGAGCGGCGCGGTCAACCGCGCAGCACGCATTTCTCGTAGAGGCCGAGCGCGCGCCCGCCCGGATCGTAGCGGGCCTTCAGAGCCGCGTACTCGTCCATCCGGTAGGCGAGCGCGAACTCGTCGCGGGTGAAGAAACTGTCCGAGTAGAGCGACTTGATGCCGCCCAGCCGCATCACCTCGCGCTCGACCAGCCGGTTGAAGTGCCCGGCCTCGTGCCGGGTGCGCCGCTCGACGACGTCCCAGAACCCGAAGTTCACGTAGCGCACGCCGGGCTCGAGCGGATAGAGCGTGAAGCGCATCGACGCGTCGGCGGGACGGATCGGGCAGATCCAGGCCGGCAAGATGCCGATCTCGCGCAGCAGGAACCCGAGGAAATCGGCCGCGCGCGCCAGCGGGATGTCGACGTCCTGGATCACCGACTCGGTGAACCGCCCGCGCAGGCGTGCCAGCCGCCGCGTCAATCCAAGGCGGGCGTTCCAGCGCATCACCCGCGTGTAGAAGCGCGAGTTCAGCCGCTCGCGCCCGAGCAGCCTGCGCAATACGGGGTTCTGTGCGCCGAGGTTCTTCGAGCACCAGAACCAGTCGGTGTCCCAGCGCCACAGGTAGTCGTGCGCGCTCAGGTAGTCGAGTTCACGGCTGCGCAGCGAGCGGTAGTAGATCCGCTCGAACGTGTAGTCGCTGAGCCAGGGCGCGTCGTCGACGAAGCGGGCGACGCTGAGCACCAGTTCGTCCGGACCGAAGACCACCCCGTCGACGAAGTCGGCCGCGCCCTCGCACTGGCGCGCCAGGTCGTCGAAGAACCGCGACGCGTCGGCGTGCCTGCGGTGCTCGACGCGCACGGCGCTTCGCACCGGCAGCGTGCGCTGACGCAGCCGGATCGCGTAGCCCAGCGTGCCGTACGAATTGGGAAATCCGAAGAACAGGTCGCGGTGCTCGTTGCGCGGCGTGCAGGTGACGATGCGGCCGTCGGGCAGAAGCACGTCGAACTCGAGCAGCGTGTCGTGCACCAGTCCCTGGCGGAACGAGGTCGCCTCGATGCCGACGCCAGCCGCCGCGCCGCCGACGGTGATCGTCTTCAGTTGCGGCACGACCGCCGGCATCAGGCCTTTCGGCAGCGTGGCCGCGACCAGGTCCTCGTAGCGGATCGAGCCTTCGACGTCGACCCAGCCCGCCCCGACGTCGATCGCCAGCACGTGCCGGAACTCGCGCAGGTCGACCCGGTGCTTCGGCGACTCGGCGCGGTCGCGAAACAGGTTCGACGTGCTGCGCGCGAGGCCGAGCGGCGCGTCCCCGGCCGACCGAAGCGACGCGACCAGTTGCGCCCGCCGCGACGCGTGCGCGGCGAGGGGGTCGGCGGAGGCTGCCCGCGCTTCAGCGCTCATAGAGGAAGTCCCGGCCCATCGGATAGCTGGCCTGGGTGACGTTGCCCTTGCTGAAGACGACCTGGAACAGGTGCGTGTAGCCGGCCGGCGAGCGGAACATCTCCGCGCAGCCGACCAGGTAGGTGAGCCAGATGCGCCGGAAGCGCTCGTCGAAGCGTTTCGGGTCGAGCGCGCGGATCGCGTCCCAGTTGCGCTCGAAGCGCTCGGCCCAGGCATCCAGCGTCGGCGCGTAGTGCCGACGCAGGTTCTCGACGTCGACGACCTCGAGCCCGGCGCGCTCCATCTCGACGATGACGTCGGCGAGGCTCGGGATCCATCCGCCCGGGAACACGTGCTTGCGGATGAACAGCTCGGTGTCGTAGCGGCCGACGTGGCCGATGAAATGCAGCATCCCGAGTCCGCCGGGCGCCAGGAAGTCGGCGTGCGCGCGCACGACCTCGGCCAGCTGGTCGCGGCCCGCGTGCTCCAGAACGCCGATCGACACCACCTTGTCGTACTGCGCGTCGACTTCGCGGAAGTCGGCCTCGCGCACCGACAGGCGGTTCCGCATGCCGCGGCGGCCGATCTCGTCGCGCAGCCACGCGACCTGTTCGGTCGTCGTGTTGACGCCGACGCCGGTTGCACCGGTGATCTCGCTTGCGCGAAACATGAAACCGCCGAACCCGCAGCCGATGTCGACGAAACGCTCGCCGCGCGCCAGGCGGATCTTGCGGCAGACGTGGTCGATCTTGTTGCGCTGCGCCTGCTCGAGCGAAGTCGTGCCTTCGGGCCAGTAGCCGCAGGTGTACATCTTCAGCGGGTCGTCGAGCCAGAGCCGGTAGAACGGCTCGCCCAGGCCGTAGTGGGCGCGTGCGTTCGCCTTGGCCTGGGCGGGACTGCGGTTCGAGCGACGCCACTCGAGCAGGTCGTTCTCGACCTTGGCGACGGTGCGCACCTGCTGGCCGAGGTCGCTCATCAACCCGGTGGCGAACAGCGCGTGAAGGTCGCCGTCGACGTCGATGTCGCCGTCGAAATACGCCTCGAGCAGGCCGATGTGCCCGCGAGCGAAGCCCCCCAGCAGCGCAGCCTCCGACCGGAAGACGATCGTGAACCGCGGTGCGCCGTCTCCGGTGCGCAGCCGCGAGCCGTCAGGCAGCGCAACCTCGAACGGAATTCCGGGTCGCGCGCCCAGCGATTCGACGATGCCCTGGATCGAAAACAGCATGGCTGGACCTCCGCGCGGCAGCGGGCAGCCGCCACGCGGGCCGCCGACGACGCATCGTTGCACATCCTAGAATGTCGCGCCATGCGCCTGTCCGACTTCGATTTCGAGCTGCCCGCGGAGCTGATCGCCCAGCATCCGGGCGCCACGCGCAGCGCGTCGCGGCTGATGCACGTTCGCCGGGACGGCCTCGCCGACCTGCGCTTCGACGCGCTGCCGGAGCTGCTCGAACCCGGCGAGTTGCTGGTCTTCAACGACACGCGGGTGCTGCGCGCGCGGCTGCGCGGGGCGAAGGCCACCGGGGGGCGGATCGAGGCGCTGATCGAGCGCGTCAGCGGCGAGCGCGAGGCGCTGGCGCAGCTGCGCGCGAGCAAACCGCCGCGGCCCGGCGCGCGGCTCGCCTTCGGCTCGGCCCAGGCCACCGTGACCGGGCGCGACGGCGAGTTCTGGCAGCTGCGCTTCGACGAGCCGGTGCTCGCCGTGCTCGAGCGCGACGGCGAACTGCCGCTGCCGCCGTACATCGCGCACGCGCCCGACGCCGAGGACGAGCGCCGCTACCAGACCGTCTACGCGCGCGAGCCGGGATCGGTCGCCGCGCCCACTGCCGGGCTGCACTTCGACGAGCCGCTGCTGGCGCGGCTGCGCGAGCGCGGCGTCGGCTTCGCGTTCGTGACCCTGCACGTCGGCGCCGGGACTTTCCAGCCGGTGCGCGTCGACGACCTCTCGCAGCACCGGATGCACGCCGAGCGCTACACGGTTCCCGTCGAGACCGCACGGGCGATCGCCGCAGCGCGCGCCGCCGGGCAGCGCGTCGTGGCCGTGGGCACGACCTCGCTGCGCACGCTCGAGTCGGCAGCCTCCGGGGACGGCCACGTTCGCGACGGCAGCGGCGAGACGCGGCTGTTCGTGACGCCGGGCTACCGGTTCCGCGCCGTCGACCGGCTGATCACCAATTTCCACCTGCCGAAGTCGACGCTGCTGATGCTGGTGTCGGCGTTCGCAGGCGTCGAGCGCATCCGCGCCGCCTATGCGCACGCGATCGCCGAGCGCTACCGCTTCTTCAGCTACGGCGACGCGATGCTGCTCGAGCGCGAGCAGCCGGCCGCGCCCGCCCGATCGGCCGGCCGATCGCCCGGCCGGGGCGACGGGCGATAATCGCGCGATGCCCGATTTCGAACTTCTGGCCAGCGACGGCCAGGCGCGGCGCGGCCGCCTCGCCGTGACGCACGGCGCGATCGACACGCCGGCCTTCATGCCGGTGGGCACCTATGGCGCGGTCAAGGCGATGTCGCCGCGCGAGCTCGAGGAGGTCGGCGCGCAGATCATCCTCGGCAACACGTTCCACCTCTGGCTGCGCCCCGGCATCGAGGTGATCCGCAAGTTCGGCGGCCTGCACCGGTTCAACGGCTGGCCGCACCCGATCCTGACCGATTCCGGCGGATTCCAGGTCTGGAGCCTCGGCGAGCTGCGCCGGATCTCCGAGGAAGGGGTGCGCTTCGCCTCGCCGATCGACGGCGCCCGGCTGTTCCTGACGCCGGAGGTGTCGATGCAGATCCAGCACGCGCTGGACGCCGACATCGCGATGATCTTCGACGAGTGCACGCCTTACGAAACCGGCGGGCGACCGACCAGCGTCGACGAGGCGGCGGAATCGATGCGGCTGAGCCTGCGCTGGGCGCGGCGCTCGCGCGACGAGTTCGACCGGCTCGGCAACGCCAACGCGCTGTTCGGCATCGTCCAGGGCGGGATGCACGAGGCGCTGCGCGACGAATCGCTCGGCGGCCTGCTCGGGATCGGATTCGACGGCTACGCGATCGGCGGCCTGTCGGTCGGCGAGCCCAAGGAGGACATGCTGCGCGTGCTCGGCCACACGGCGCCGCGGCTGCCCGCCTCGAAGCCGCGCTACCTGATGGGCGTGGGAACGCCCGAGGACCTGGTGGCCGGCGTGGCTGCCGGCATCGACATGTTCGACTGCGTGTTGCCGACCCGCAACGCGCGCAACGGCTGGCTGTTCACCCGCTTCGGCGACCTGAAGCTGCGCAACGCCCGCTATCGCGACGACGAGCGCCCGATCGAAGCGGGCTGCGGCTGCCACGCATGCACCCGCTTCTCGCGTGCCTACCTGCACCACCTGCAGAGGGTCAACGAGATCCTCGGCGCGCGGCTGGCGACGATCCACAACCTGCACTACTACCTGTCGCTGATGGCGCAGATGCGCGCGGCGATCGAGGCCGGCGAGTTCGATGCCTTCGCCCGGCGCTTCGCGGCCGACCGGGCGCGCGGGATAGACTGAAGGCCCGGCGTCGCCGTCTCGCGCGCCACGAGCGTGCCGGAACGCCCCGGACGGAGGCAGCCGGACCGGACGCCTGCGCGGCCCGCCCCGGTTCCGACGGGTCGCCGGGCCGGCCGGGCCGCAAGACCGCCGGGGGGCGCAATGTCGCGATTGCTATAATCCCCGGTCGTTCAAGGAGGTCCCTCCGTGTTCATTTCCAGCGCATACGCACAGGCCGCAGGCGGCGGTTCGACCGAGCAGCAGATCATCGGCTTCCTGCCGATCATCCTGATGTTCGTCGTGCTGTACTTCCTGATGATCCGCCCGCAGATGAAGCGCGCCAAGGAGCACAAGACGATGCTCGAGGCGCTGAAGAAGGGCGACGAGGTCGTGACCTCGGGCGGGATGGTGGGCCGGGTCACGAAAGTCGGCGAGAGCTACGTCACCCTCGAGGTGGCGCGCGCCCCGGAGTCGAAGGGCGGCGACTCGGCGATCGAGATGACCTTCCAGAAGACCGCGGTGCAGACGCTGCTGCCCAACGGCACGATCAAGGCGATCTGAGCGGCCCGCTCCGCGCGGGGGAAGGGCGACACAACCTGGCAGCCGAATGAATCGTTATCCGCTCTGGAAGTACGCGATCATCGCGATAGCGCTGGTCTTCGGGCTGCTCTATACGCTGCCGAACTTCTTCGGCGAGGCTCCCGCCGTCCAGGTTTCCAGCGGCAAGGCGACGCTGAAGGTCGAGTCGGCGATGCTCGGGCGCGTCGAGGCGGCGCTGAAGGACGCCGGCATCGCGAACACCGGTCTGTTCTTCGACGGCAACTCGGTCAAGGCGCGCTTTCGCGACACCGACACGCAGTTGCGCGCCAAGGACGTCCTCGTCAAGGCGCTCAATCCCGATCCGGCCGACCCGAGCTGGATCGTCGCGCTGAACCTGCTGTCGAACTCGCCGAACTGGCTCACCAGCCTGCGCGCGCTGCCGATGTACCTCGGCCTGGACCTGCGCGGCGGCGTGCACTTCCTGCTGCAGGTCGACATGAAGCAGGCGCTGTCGAAGCGCATCGACGGCACCGTCGGCGACCTGCGCACGCTGATGCGCGACCGCAACCTGCGCCACGCGGGCATCGTCCGCGCGGGCGACGCGATCGAAATCCGCTTCCGCGACGCCGAGACGCGCGAGCGGGCTCGCGCGGCCATCGCCGACACGATTCCCGACCTCGCGCTGGTCGACTCGACCGAAGGCGCCGACCTGAAGCTCGTCGCCACCTTCCGCCCGCAGGCCGCGCAGCGCATCCAGGAAAGCGCGATCCGCCAGAACATCACGACGCTCGCCAACCGGATCAACGAGCTCGGCGTCGCCGAGCCGGTCGTCCAGCAGCAGGGGCTGGACCGGGTCGTGGTGCAATTGCCGGGCGTGCAGGACACCGCCAAGGCCAAGGACATCCTGGGTCGCACCGCCACCCTCGAGGTTCGCATGGTCTGCGAATCCCCCGACGAGGTCGCCGCGCTGGCCGCCGGCACGGTGCCGTTCAATTGCGAGCGCTACACCGAGCGCGACGGCCAGCCCATCCTCGTTCGCAAGCAGGTGATCCTCACCGGCGAGAACCTCAACGACGCGCAACCCGGCTTCGACCCGCAGACGCACGAGCCCGCGGTGCACCTGAACCTGGACGCCAAGGGCGCGCGGATCTTCCGTGACGTGACGCGCGAGAACATCGGGCGCCGCATGGCGATCCTGCTGATCGAGCGCGGCAAGGGCGAGGTGGTCACCGCGCCGGTGATCCGCAGCGAGATCGGCGGTGGGCGCGTGCAGATTTCCGGGCGCATGACCACGCAGGAAGCCAGTGACACCGCGCTGCTGCTGCGCGCCGGATCGCTCGCCGCGCCGATGGAGATCATCGAGGAGCGCACGATCGGCCCGAGCCTGGGCGCCGAGAACATCGCGAAGGGCTTCCACTCGACGCTGTGGGGCTTCGTGACGATCGCGGTGTTCATGAGCCTGTACTACATGCTGTTCGGCGTGATTTCGTCGATCTCGCTGGCGGTCAACGTGCTGCTGCTGATCGCGCTGCTGTCGTTGCTGCAGGCCACGCTGACGCTGCCCGGCATCGCGGCCATCGCGCTCACGCTCGGCATGGCGATCGACGCCAACGTGCTGATCAACGAGCGCATCCGCGAAGAACTGCGCAACGGCGCGACGCCGCAGGCGGCGATCGCCGCCGGCTACGACCGCGCGTGGGCCACGATCCTCGACTCCAACGTCACCTCGCTGATTGCCGGCCTGGCGCTGCTGGTCTTCGGATCCGGCCCGGTGAGGGGTTTCGCGGTCGTCCACGTGCTGGGGCTGCTCACGTCGATGTTCTCGGCGGTGTTCTTCTCGCGCGGCCTGGTGAATTTCTGGTACGGGCGCCAGCGCAAGCTCGCGAAGATCTCGATCGGGCAGATCTGGAAGCCCGACACCGCGGCCTGACGCGCGCCAGCACGGACCACCACGATGGAATTCTTCCGGATCAAGCGCGACATCCCGTTCATGCGCCACGCGCTGGTGCTGAACGCGATCTCGGTCGTCACCTTCCTGCTGGCGGTGTTCTTCCTCGCCACGCGCGGCCTGCACCTGTCGATCGAGTTCACCGGCGGTACGGTGATGGAGGTCAGCTACGCGCAGAGCGCCGACCTCGAGAGAATCCGGGCGACCGTCGGCTCGCTCGGCTACGCCGACGTCCAGGTGCAGAACTTCGGCACCTCGCACGACGTGATGATCCGGCTTCCGCTGCGCGAGGCGGCCGGCCAGACCTCGGCCGCCCAGAGCGAACAGGTGATGGCGGCGCTGAAGGCGGCCGAAGCGAGCGCGCAACTCAGGCGCGTCGAATTCGTCGGCCCCCAGGTCGGCAAGGAGTTGTTCACCGACGGCGCGATGGCGCTGCTGTTCGTGATCGTCGGCATCATCGTCTACCTGGCGATCCGCTTCGAGTGGAAGTTCGCCGTCGCGGCGATCATCGCCAACCTCCACGACGTGGTGATCATCCTCGGCTTCTTCGCCGCGTTCCAGTGGGAGTTCTCGCTGTCGGTGCTCGCCGCGGTGCTGGCGGTGCTCGGCTACTCGGTCAACGAGTCGGTGGTCATCTTCGACCGGATCCGCGAGTACTTCCGCAAGATCCGCAAGGCGGGCACGCGCGAGATCATCGACAAGGCGATCACCAGCACGATCTCGCGCACGATCATCACGCACGGCTCGACGCAGATCATGGTCCTGTCGATGCTGATCTTCGGCGGCCCGACACTGCACTACTTCGCCGTCGCGCTCACGATCGGCATCCTGTTCGGCATCTACTCGTCCGTGTTCGTCGCGGCCGCGATCGCCATGTGGCTGGGCGTCAAGCGCGAAGACCTCGTCAAGCCGACGAAGAAGAAGGACGAGGGCCAGCCGGAGCTGCCGTGACGCCGGCCGGGCCTGCGGCGCCTCGCCGCATCCGCGTCTGGGACCTCCCCACGCGACTCTTTCACTGGCTGCTGGTTGCCTGCATCGTCGGTTCGCTGGTCTCGGTGAACCTGGGCGGCAATGCGGTCGGATGGCACTTCCGCTTCGGCTACGCGATCCTGACGCTGCTGCTGTTCCGCCTGCTATGGGGCTTCGTCGGGCCGCGCTACGCGCGCTTCGCGAGCTTCCCGTTGAGCCCCTCGGCGGCCATTGCGTGGCTGCGCGGGAGCCGCGCGCCGACGCCAGGCCACAGCCCGCTCGGCGCGCTGTCGGTCTACGCGATGCTCGTCGCGCTCGTGGTGCAGATCGGTACCGGCCTGTTCGCCACCGACGACATCATGTGGGACGGGCCGCTCAAGGTGCTGGTCTCGAACGCGGCCAGCACCGCGCTGACTCGGGTACACAGAATCAACCGCTTCGTGGTCATCGGGCTCGTCCTGCTGCACGTGGCCGCGATCCTCTGGTACGTCCGGGTGCGCAGGCAAGCGCTGGTGCGGCCGATGATCGTCGGCGACATGACGGTCGACGCCGGCAACGGGCCGCAACCGCCGGCGGCCGCCGACGGCCCGCGGGAGTGGCTGCTCGCGCTGGCGCTGCTCGGGCTGAGCGCCGCCGCCGTCTGGGCAATCGTCACGCGGCTCGCCTGACGAGCCACGAGGCGCGCTGCCGGGCGCCGGCCCGCCTCTCGTCCGTTACTTCTCGCGGTACTTGTCGTGGCAGGCCTTGCAGGCGGCGCCGGTCGCGCCCACCTGCTTGCGCAGCGCATCGAGGTCGCCGGCCGCCGTCGCCAGCTTCGCGGTCTCGCCGTTCAGGCGCTCGGAAAGGGCCTTCACGTCGGCGAGGTTCTGGAACAGCTCGGGCTTCGCGCCGGTCTTTCCCTTGTCCGAACCCGGGACGAACGCTTCCCACGGCAACTTGGCCATCGTGTCGACGATGCGCGCCGAGTTCTGCGCCGCCGCCGCGTCGAACGGCCGCTCGCCCTTGGCCATCGCCGCGAGCCGCCCCATGTGGTTGGCCATCACGGTGAACGCCGCCTGCCGGTACTTGATGGCGTCTTCGGTCTTGGCGAACTGCGCCATCGCCGGGGCGGCGAGCGTCATGCCTGCGGCGAGCGCCACGGCGCCCAGTGCGATTCCGGTCCTTCCGATCATTGACAGGGTTCCTCTGCGTGGATCGCGGCCACCCGACGTGCCGCGGCCGCACAGACTGCCGCATCCGGTGCGTCGGACGCGCCATTCGCCCTTCACCGCGGTCGGGTTCGCCGCGCGGGCTCAGATCCGCCGCGCGAGCTCGCACGCCTTGCCGGTGTAGCCGGCCGGCGTCAGTGCCTTCAAGCGCGCCTTCGCGTCGTCCGGAATCGGCAACCCGTCGACGAACGCGGCGAGCGCCTCCGGCGTGATCGCCTTGCCGCGCGTGAGCGCCTTCAGCTGCTCGTACGGGTTCTCGACCCCGTAACGGCGCATCACGGTCTGGATCGGCTCGGCCAGCACCTCCCAGGTCGCCTCGAGGTCGGCGGCCAGCCGATCGGCGTTGAGCTCGAGCTTGCCCAGCCCGCGCAGGCACGCGTCCCAGGCCAGCAGCGAGTGGCCGAATGCCACGCCGACGTTGCGCAGCACGGTCGAGTCGGTGAGGTCGCGCTGCCAGCGCGACACCGGCAGCTTCTCGGACAGGTGGCGCAGCAGCGCGTTGGCCAGCCCGGCGTTGCCCTCCGAATTCTCGAAGTCGATCGGGTTGACCTTGTGCGGCATCGTCGAGGAGCCGATCTCGCCTTCCTTCAGCTTCTGGCGGAAGTAGCCCAGCGAGATGTAGCCCCAGACGTCGCGGTCGAGGTCGAGCAGGATCGTGTTCAGCCGCGCGAGCGCGTCGAACAGTTCGGCCATCCAGTCGTGCGGCTCGATCTGGATCGTGTACGGGTTGAAGACCAGGCCGAGCGACTCGACGACCCGGCGCGAGAACGCCTCCCAGTCGACGCCCGGATACGCGGACAGGTGCGCGTTGTAGTTGCCGACGGCGCCGTTCATCTTGCCCAGCGGCTCGACCGCGGCGAAGCGCGCCCGCGCGCGCTCCAGGCGCGCCACGACGTTGGCGAACTCCTTGCCCAGCGTCGTGGGCGAAGCCGGCTGGCCGTGCGTGCGCGAGAGCATCGGGACGTCGGCGTGGCGGTGCGCCAGCCCGCGCAGCGCGTCGATCACGGCACCGATCGCCGGCAGCAGCACGTCGCGGCGCGCTGCCTGCAGCATCAGCGCGTGCGAGGTGTTGTTGATGTCCTCGGAGGTGCAGGCGAAGTGGACGAACTCGCTCGCGCGCACCAGTTCGGGGACGTCGCGCACCGACTCCTTCAGGAAGTACTCGACCGCCTTGACGTCGTGGTTCGTGACCCGCTCGATCTCCTTGATGCGCGCGGCCTGCGCGACGCCGAAACCGTCGACCAGCGCGCGCAGCCGCTGCCGCGCGGCGTCGGAGAAGGTCGGGAGTTCGGGTAATCCCGCATCCGACAGCGCCACGAGCCACGCGACCTCGACCTGCACCCGATAGCGCATGAAGCCGGCCTCGGACAGCAGCTCGCGCAACGCGCCCAGACGGGCCGCGTAACGGCCATCGAGCGGCGACAGCGCGGTGAGCTCGGGCGACGGAGCGGGCGACGGAGCGGGCGATTCGTTCATGCGTCCAATCCTAGCACCCGTGGCTGCGTGACGCGCCGCGGCCTTGCTATACTGAATTCAAACAACCCCGCGGGGCCAGATGAAGCTCATCGGTTCGAATTCCAGCCCCTACGTGCGCAAGGTGCGCATCGTGATGGCGGAAAAGAAGATCGACTACCAGTACGAACTGGACGATGTCTTCTCCCCCACCTCCAACATCGCGCAGTCGAACCCGCTCGGCAAGGTGCCGTGCCTGATCATGGACGACGGCGGAGCCGTCTTCGATTCGCGCGTGATCGTCGAGTACCTCGACAACCTGACCCCGGTACACCGGCTGATTCCGCCCAACGGTCGCTCGCGCGTCGAGGTCAAGACCTGGGAGGCGCTCGGCGACGGATTGCTCGACGCCGCGCTGCTGGTGCGCCTCGAGCAGACGCAACGCACCGACAGCCAGCGCAGCCCGACCTGGATCGCGCGGCAGATGGGCAAGATCGAGTCGGCGCTGCAGGCGATGTCCACCGGCCTCGGCGACAGGCCGTGGTGCGCCGACGGCAAGTATTCGCTGGCCGACATCGCCGTCGGCTGCGCGCTCGGCTATCTCGACTTCCGCTTCCCGCAGTTCGGTTGGCGCGCGCAGTTCTCCAATCTCGCTCGCCACGCCGACAAGCTGTTCGCGCGCCAGAGCTTCATCGACACCACGCCGCGCTGAGCGCGGACCCGTTCACCACGACGCGAGCGTGGGCTCGCGGGGGCAAAGGCGCGGGCCGTCCGAGGCGGCGCGCGCCGGGCGAGCCGGGCGCGCCACGGCGCCGCCGAGGGGGCCTGGCCGCGCGGGGCGATGTCGGCGGCGCCGAGCAGCGCAGTCTCGGGGGCGGCGCGCGAAGCGCGCTTCGTACTTCTGACTCGCGGCGAATGTCTGAGCGGAGCTCGCGAAGCGAGCGCAGCGAGTTGCGCCGCGCGACCCCGGGA
>JAMLIR010000038.1 GCA_023954045.1 Burkholderiaceae bacterium
CCCCGGGGTCGCGCGGCGAAACTCGCTGCGCTCGCTTCGCGAGCTCCGCTCAGACAGTCGCCGCGAGTCAGAGGTACGAAGCGCGCTTCGCGCGCCGACCCCGAGGCTGCGCTGCTCGGCGCCGCCGACATCGCCCCGGCGCAACCGCGAGCGCCCCGGCCGTGCCTGCGCCGCCCGGTGGCGCCCGCCCCGGCCCCGGCCCGCCACCGAATGCCGCTCGTGCGACGTCGGTGCTGTTCGCGGTGAAGACGGGGCCGTTGCTCACGAACACCACGACGCTGCCTGCAAAGGCGCGGGCCGACGGCCCGCGCCTTTGCCCGCGCACCCCCCCTGCCGCAGAACGCGCCTCGCGCGCTGGAGTCACTGACGTGATTACGCTCGCTTTGTCGAAGGGACGCATTTTCGACGAGACGCTGCCGCTGCTGGCGGCCGCAGGCATCCCGGTCGACGCCTCGATCGGGGCCTCGCGCAAGCTGATCCTGCCCACCGGCGATCCCGGCCTGCGGCTGATCATCGTGCGCGCCTCCGACGTGCCGACCTACGTGCAGTACGGCGCCGCCGACCTCGGCGTGGCCGGCAAGGACGTGCTGCTCGAGCACGGGGGCGAAGGGCTGTACCAGCCGGTCGACCTGGGCATCGCGCGCTGCAGGATGTGCGTGGCCGCGCCGGCCGGCTTCGACTACGCGAACGCGGTGCGCCGCGGCGCGCGCCTGCGAATCGCCACCAAGTACGTCCAGGTCGCCCGCGAGCACTTCGCGGCCAAGGGCGTGCACGTCGACCTGATCAAGCTCTACGGGTCGATGGAGCTCGCCCCGCTGGTCGGACTGGCGGACGCGATCGTCGACCTGGTGAGCACCGGCAGCACGCTGCGCGCGAACAACCTGGTCGAGGTGGAGGAGATCATGCGGATTTCGTCGAGGCTGATCGTCAACCAGGCGTCGCTGAAGACGAAGTCCGGGACGCTCGAGCCGCTGGTGGCGGCGATCGGGCGCGCCGCGGAGGGCGCGCGATGAGCGCCGCCGTGCCGATCACGCGCCTGGACAGCCGCGCCCGCGACTTCGAGCGACGCCTCGCGGCGCTGCTCGCCTACGAACCGACGCTCGACGGCGCCGTCGAGCGCGCGGTCGCCGAGATCCTGCGCGAGGTGCGCCGCCGCGGCGACGAGGCGCTGCTCGAGTACACGCGCCGCTTCGACCGGCTCGACGTGGCCGACGCGGCCGCGCTCGAGCTGCCGCGCCGCGAGCTCGAGGCGGCGCTCGACTCGCTCGGCGCCGCCGAGCGCGACGCGCTCCATGCCGCCGCCGATCGCGTGCGCGCCTACCACGCGCGCCAGCTCGCGCAGTCGTGGTCGTACACCGAGGCCGACGGCACCCGGCTGGGCCAGCAGATCACGCCGCTGGACCGGGTCGGGCTCTACGTGCCGGGCGGCAAGGCCGCCTATCCGTCGTCGGTGCTGATGAACGCGCTGCCGGCGCGCGTCGCCGGGGTTCCCGAACTGGTGATGGTCGTGCCCACGCCGGGCGGCGTGCGCAATCCGCTGGTGCTGGGCGCGGCCTGCATCGCCGGCGTCGACCGCGTGTTCACGATCGGCGGCGCCCAGGCGGTGGCGGCGCTGGCCTACGGGACGGCCACCGTGCCCGCGGTGGACAAGATCGTCGGCCCCGGCAACGCCTACGTCGCCGAGGCCAAGCGCCGGGTGTTCGGCACCGTCGGCATCGACATGATCGCCGGCCCCAGCGAGATCCTGGTGCTGTGCGACGGCACGACCGACCCCGACTGGGTCGCGATGGACCTGTTCTCGCAGGCCGAGCACGACGAGATGGCGCAGTCGATCCTGCTCACTCCGGACGCCGGCTTCGCGGACCGGGTCGCCGCGTCGATCGCGAGGCTTCTGCCGGCGATGCAGCGCCGCGAGGTCATCGCGCGTTCGCTCGCCGATCGCGGCGCGCTGGTGGTCGTGCGCAGCATGGAAGAGGCCTGCGAGATCGCCAACCGGATCGCGCCCGAGCACCTCGAGATCTCGACGGCCGACGCGCCGAAGTGGGCCGCGCGCATCCGTCACGCCGGCGCGATGTTCCTCGGTCCCTGGTCGTCCGAGTCGATCGGAGACTACTGCGCCGGGCCGAACCACGTGCTGCCGACCATGCGCACCGCGCGCTTCTCGTCGCCGCTGGGCGTCTACGACTTCCAGAAGCGCACCAGCATCATCGAGGTGTCGGCGGCCGGCGCGCGCACGCTGGGCCGGCTCGCCTCGACGCTGGCGCGCGGCGAGGGGCTCGAAGCGCACGCGCGCAGCGCCGAGATGCGGCTCGAGGGCCCTGCGGACGAGCCGTCGTGAGCGCGCGCCCGGGGCCGGAGGCGCTGCTGCGGCCCGAGATCCTCGCGATGCAGGCCTACCACGTGCCGGACTCGGCGGGGCTGGTCAAGCTCGACGCGATGGAGAATCCCTACCGGCTCGATGAGCCGCTGCGCGCCGAGCTGGCGCGCCGCCTCGCCGACGTCGCGATCAATCGCTACCCGGTGCCGGACCATCCCGCGCTGCGGCGCGCGATCCGCGACCGGTTCGGCGTGCCCGCTGGCTGCGACGTGCTGCTCGGCAACGGCTCGGACGAACTGATCTCGCTGCTGACGCTGGCCACGGCTCGGCCGGGCGCGGTCCACCTGTCGCCGTGGCCGTCGTTCGTGATGTACCGGACGGCGGCGCAGATTGCCGGCACCCGCTTCGTCGGCGTGCCGCTGGCGGCCGGGTTCGCGCTCGACCTGCGGTCGACGCTCGCGGCGATCGCGGCGCACCGCCCGGCGATCGTCTGGCTGTCGTGGCCGAACAACCCGACCGGCAACTGCTTCGACGCGGAGGCGGTCGAGCAGGTGCTCGACGCGGCGCCCGGCCTCGTGGTGATCGACGAGGCCTACCAGCCGTTCGCCATCGACACCTGGATGCCGCGGCTGCCGCGGCATCCGAACCTGATGGTGCTGCGCACGGTGTCCAAGCTCGGTCTCGCGGGCCTGCGGCTGGGCTACCTGTGCGGCGCCCCGCGCTGGCTGGACGAGCTGGAGAAGCTGCGGCCGCCCTACAACGTCAACGCGCTGACCGAGGCCGCCGCGCTGTTCGCGATCGAGCACCTCGAGGTGTTCGAGGCGCAGGCCGCGCAGCTGCGCGCCGACCGCGACGAGCTGGCGCGGACGCTGGGGGCCGTCCTCGGGCCGCTGCCCGGCGCGGCGGTCTTCGCCTCGCGCGCCAATTTCCTGCTGGTGCGGGTGCCCGACGGCCCGGCGACCTTCGAACGGCTGCGCGCCCGCGGCGTCCTGGTCAAGGACGTCGGTAGAATGGACCCGTCGCTGCGCAACTGCCTCCGCCTGACGGTCGGGACGCCCGAAGAGAACCGGCTGCTGGTCGAGGCGCTGCGCGAGTCCCTCTGAACCCCGGAAGCGCGCGCCGCGCGCGGCCAGAGAACCGCCGAACCCCATGCGTACCGCCGAAGTCACCCGCAACACCGCCGAGACCCGCATCCGGGTCCGCGTCGCGCTCGACGGCACCGGCCAGCAGAAGCTGTCCACCGGCGTGCCGTTCCTCGACCACATGCTCGACCAGGTCGCACGCCACGGCCTCGTCGACCTCGAGGTCGAGGCGCAGGGCGACCTGCACATCGACGCGCACCACACGGTCGAGGACATCGGCATCACGCTCGGCCAGGCGGTCGCGCGCGCGGTCGGCGACAAGAAGGGAATCCGCCGCTACGGCCACGCCTACGTGCCCCTCGACGAGGCGCTGACGCGCGTCGTCATCGACTTCTCCGGACGGCCCGGCCTGCACTGGAACGTGCCGTTCACGCGGGCGATGATCGGCCACTTCGACGTCGACCTCGCGAGCGAGTTCTTCCAGGGCTTCGTCAACCACGCGCAGGTCACGCTGCACGTCGACAACCTTCGCGGCGAGAACGCGCACCACCAGTGCGAGACCGTGTTCAAGGCCTTCGCCCGCGCGTTGCGGATGGCCGTCGAGCTCGACCCTCGCGCCGCCGGACGAATCCCCTCGACGAAGGAAGCGCTTTGAGGAAGCGGAGGGTGAAGGGGCAAGGGAGAGGGGGGTGCTGATCGCGGTCGTCGACTACGGGATGGGCAACCTGCGCTCGGTGGCGAAGGCGCTCGAGCACGTGGCGCCGAAGGCGCGCGTGGTCGTCGCGGGCAATGCGGGGGACGTCGATGCCGCTGACCGGGTCGTGTTCCCCGGCCAGGGGGCGATGCCCGACTGCATGCGCTACCTCGACGCCGCCGGGCTGCGCGACGCGGTGCTGCGCGCCGCCCGCACCAAGCCGCTGTTCGGCGTCTGCGTGGGCGAGCAGATGCTGTTCGAGCGCAGCGAAGAGGGCGACACGGCGGGCCTGGGCGTGCTGGGCGGCCAGGTGCTGCGCTTCCGGCGCGAGGCGATGCGCGCGCCGGACGGCGCCGCGCTGAAAGTGCCGCACATGGGCTGGAACCGCGTGTTCCAGGCCGCGGCGCACCCGATCTGGTCCGGCGTTCCCGACGGCGCGTACTTCTATTTCGTGCACAGCTTCTACGCCGCCCCGGCGGCGCGCGAGCTGTCGGTCGGGGAAACCGAGTATGGGCTTCGCTTTACCTCGGCGGTGGCGCGGGATAACATTTTCGCGACACAGTTCCACCCGGAGAAGAGCGCAGCCAACGGCCTGAGGCTCTACCAGAACTTCATCCACTGGCAACCCTAGCCCGCCGCGAGCCGACCGGCGGGCAGCCTTCCCCGAGGGGCGCGGCCGCGTCCCGCAAGCTTCCGAACCGACCGTCACCATTGCGATGCTCCTGATCCCCGCCATCGACCTGAAGGACGGCCGTTGCGTGCGCCTGAAGCAGGGCGACATGAACGCCGAAACCGTTTTCTCCGACGACCCGGGCGCAGTCGCGCGCCACTGGGTCGAACAGGGGGCGCGCCGCATCCACCTCGTCGACCTCAACGGCGCCGTGGCCGGGCGCCCGCGCAACGAGGCGGCGATCCGCTCGATCGTCGACGCGGTAGGCGGCAACGTGCCGGTTCAGCTCGGCGGCGGGATCCGCGACCTCGACACGATCGAGCGCTACCTCGACGACGGCATCAGCTACGTGATCATCGGCACCGCCGCGGTCAAGAACCCGGGGTTCCTGCACGACGCCTGCAGCGCATTCCCGGGCCAGATCATCGTCGGGCTCGACGCGAAGGACGGGAAGGTCGCCACCGACGGCTGGAGCAAGCTCACGCGCCACGACGTGCTCGACCTCGCGAAGAAGTTCGAGGGCTACGGCGTCGAGGCGGTGATCTACACGGACATCGGCCGCGACGGCATGCTCACCGGCGTGAACGTCGAGGCCACGGTGCGCCTGGCGCGCGAGTTGCGCATCCCGGTGATCGCGTCGGGCGGCTTCGCCAGCCTCGAGGACGTCGAGAAGCTGTGCGCGATCGAGGACGAGGGCGTCACCGGCGCGATCCTCGGGCGCGCGCTGTACGAGGGCAAGCTCGACTTCCGCGCGGCGCAGGCGCGCGCCGACGAGCTGAACGGCTGAGCGCGCGGCGCCGATGCTCACCAAGCGCATCATCCCCTGCCTCGACGTGACCGCGGGGCGCGTCGTCAAGGGCGTGAACTTCGTGGGCCTGCGCGATGCCGGCGATCCGGTCGAGATCGCGCGGCGCTACGACGAGCAGGGCGCCGACGAGCTCACGTTCCTCGACATCACCGCGTCGAGCGACGAGCGCGACATCATCCTGCACGTGATCGAGTCGGTGGCCGACGAGGTCTTCATCCCGTTGACGGTCGGCGGCGGCGTTCGCGCGGTCGACGACGTGCGCCGGCTGCTCAACGCCGGCGCCGACAAGGTATCGATCAACACCGCGGCGGTGCAGAACCCGCAGCTGGTCGCCGACGCGAGCGCGCGCTTCGGCGCTCAGTGCATCGTCTGCGCGATCGACGCGAAGGCCTCGGGGCCCGGGCGCTGGGAGGTCTTCACCCACGGCGGGCGCAAGCCGACGGGCCGTGACGCGATCGAGTGGGCACGCGAGGTCGAACGGCTGGGTGCCGGCGAGATCCTGCTCACCAGCATGGACCGTGACGGCACGAAGCAGGGCTTCGACCTGGCGCTGACGCGCGCGGTGGCCGACGCGGTGGGCGTGCCGGTCATCGCCTCGGGCGGCGTGGGCACGCTGCAGCACCTGGCCGACGGGGTGACCGAAGGGCGCGCCGACGCGGTGCTGGCGGCGAGCATCTTCCACTTCGGCGAGTTCACCGTCGGCGAGGCCAAGCGCTACATGGCCGAGCGCGGCATCCCGGTGCGTCTCGACTGACGCGCGCCATGGCGGCCATGGACCCCTCCGGCATCAGTGACTCGGGCGCCGCGAATCCCGGCGGCGACGCCGGTTGGCTCGACGAGGTACGCTGGGACGCCGACGGGCTGGTGCCGGCGATCGCCCAGGAGGCCTCGAGCGAGCGCATCCTGATGGTCGCCTGGATGAACCGCGAGGCGCTCGCCGAGACCGTCGCGACCGGGCGCGCCGTCTACTGGTCGCGCTCGCGCGCGCGCCTGTGGCGCAAGGGCGAGGAATCGGGCCACGTGCAGGCGGTGCGCGAACTGCGGCTCGACTGCGACGGCGACGTGGTGCTGCTGAAGGTCGAGCAGCAGGGCGGAATCGCCTGCCACACCGGGCGGCATTCGTGCTTCTTCCGGCGCTACGAGAACGGCCGCTGGGTCGTCGTGGACCCGGTGCTGAAGGACCCGAAGACGATCTACCGATGACCCGGCAACGCGAATCGAAGGGGGCGGCTGCGAACGCGGCCACGGACGCCGGTGGCGTCCTCGGGCGGCTGGCGGCCGTGATCGAGTCGCGCAAGGGGGCCGACCCCGAGCGCTCGTACGTCGCGCGGCTGCTGGCGAAGGGCCCCGACGCGATCCTGAAGAAGATCGGCGAGGAGGCGACCGAGGCGGTGATGGCCGCCAAGGACGGCGCGCCCGAGCGCATCGTCGCCGAAACCGCCGACCTGTGGTTCCACTGCCTGGTGATGCTGGCCCACTACGGTCTGTCGCCGCGCCAGGTGCTCGACGAACTGGCCCGCCGCGAGGGCCTGTCCGGGCTCGACGAGAAGGCCGCCCGCAAGGCCGGCTCCAGGGAGGGTGCGAGGTGAGCACGAAGGCGGCAACGACGACGGGCCAGAAGGACGACTGCCTGTTCTGCCGGATCGCGCGCGGCGAGATTCCGTCGCGCAAGGTCTACGAGGACGACGAAATCGTCGCCTTCCACGACATCCACCCGTCGGCGCCGGTTCACTTCCTGATCGTGCCCAGGGTGCACCTCGAGAATCTTTACGACGCCGACATGAAGCACCAGGCGCTGCTCGGCAAGCTGCTCGGCGTCGCCGGCCAGCTCGCGCGCGAGCAGGGCGCCGTCGACGGCTTCCGGGTGGTAGTCAACAACGGCAGGGTGGGCAGGCAGGAGGTGTATCATCTTCACGTACATGTGCTAGGCGGGCCCGAGCCACTGGGTTCGGGAATGAACCGCACCTGACGGGAGTACGACATGGGAAGTCTTAGCATCTGGCACTGGCTGATCGTGCTGGTGATCATCATGCTGATCTTCGGGACCAAGAAACTGCGCAACATCGGGACCGATCTCGGCGGGGCGGTGCGCGGCTTCAAGGAAGGCATCAAGGAAGGCACCGAGAAGGCGGCTTCCGAATCGCAACCGGCGTCGTCGAAGACCATCGATGTCGAGGCCCGCGAAAAGAGCTGATCGCCGCACACAGCGCCCCGGTTCGCCTGCGAGCGGTCGCCTGCGGCCGCTCGCGTCGTTTCCGGGCGTCCCGATCGCCGCGAGGCTGCCTGCCTGAGACACGAAGATGTTCGATTTCGGCTTTTCCGAGATGGTCATCGTGGCGATCGTGGGCCTGATCGTGCTCGGTCCCGAGCGGCTGCCGAAGGTCGCGAAGCAGGCGGGGCAGTGGCTCGGCAAGCTGCAGCGCTACGTCGCCGACGTGAAGTCGGACATCAATCGCCAGATGGAGCTCGACGAGTTGCGCAAGCTCCAGGGCGAGGTGAGCGGCGCGGCGCGCAACCTCGAGTCCACGCTGAAGTCGACGATTTCCGAGACCCAGTCGCAGTTCGACTCGATCGCGGCCGATCTCGAGGGCACGAAGGCCGAGTCGAGCGAGCCGGCGACCGACTGGGACAAGGTCTACGCGCAGCGGCGCCTGCGCGAGCGGATTCACGACCGGCGCGTCGAGCGCGACAGGGAGCTCGGGCACAAGCGTCCGAAGCGCCGTCACCACTGATGATCCGGCCCGGTCCGCGTCCCGCGCGGCGCCGCTCCGGCGCACGCCAGGGCGTCCGAAGCCCGACCCGAACTCCATGAGCCAGGAAGAAAGTTTCGTCTCCCACCTCGTCGAACTGCGCGACCGCCTGATCCGGTCGCTGGTGGTGGTGCTCGTGCTGTTCGGCGTGTGTTTCTACTTCTCCGGCGAGATCATGAAGTTCCTGTCGCAGCCTCTGTACCACTCGCTGCCGCCCGGATCGAAGCCGATCTTCACCGACCAGGCCGGCGCGTTCTTCACGCTGACGAAGGTCTCGTTCCTGGCCGCGGTGCTGCTGTCGCTGCCCTGGATCATGTACCAGGCCTGGGCGTTCGTCGCGCCGGGGCTGTACGAGCACGAGAAGAAGTTCGCGCTGCCGCTGATCGTCTCCAGCATCTTCTTCCTGGTGGTCGGGATCGCCTTCGCCTACCTGTTCGTGCTGCCGGCGGCCTACAAGTTCTTCTTCGCGTTCGCGTCGCGCACCGGCGCCGACGTGATGCAGGACCTGCAGAAGTACTGGGACTTCACGCTGGCGATCTTCTTCGGCTTCGGCCTGACCTTCGAGGTGCCGGTGGCCGAGATGCTGCTGGTCAAGCTGGGGATGCTCAGCACCGACCAGCTGCGCGCCGCGCGCCGCTACGTGGTGGTCGGCGCCTTCATCGTCGCGGCGGTGCTGACGCCGCCCGACGTGCTCAGCCAGTTCATGCTGGCGATTCCGCTGATCGTCCTCTACGAGCTGGGCATCGTGCTCGCCGGCTTCATCAAGGCGCGCAGCCGCGCCCCGGACGACGCCGAGGCCGACGCCGAAGCGGCCGCGGACGCGCCGGCGGGCCCGGCCACGACGGCAACTGCGGCGCCGGCCGACCCGACGGTCCCCGGCGGCGCCGAGCGCTAGCCCGCGGCACCCCCGGCCCATTCCGCGCCGCGTCGGGCCGACCCGGTGAATCCGGCCCGCGCGGGGCGCGCCGGCGCCGACCCCCTCACTCGCGCGGCGACCCCGGCTTCGGGCGCTTGCCGATGCGGATCGGAATCTCGACCGTCTCGCTGTCGCGCACGAAGCGGAACCGCGCGGTCGAGCCCGGCTTGAGCTGGGCGATCACGTTGAGCATCGTCGCCGTGTTCGTCACCGGCTTGCCCTCGACCTCGATCAGGATGTCGCCGACCTTGACGCCGGCGCGATCGGCGGGGCCGTTGCGCATCACGCCGGCAATGATCGCGCCGTCCTTGCGCGGCAGCTTGAAGGCCTCGGCCAGTTCCGGTGTGAGGTCCTGCGGCTCCACGCCGATGTAGCCCCGCGTGACCGAGCCGGTCGCGACGATCTGGTCCATCACCTGGCGCGCGGTGCTCGCCGGGATCGCGAAGCCGATCCCGAGCGACCCGCCGGTGCGCGAATAGATCGCGGTGTTGATGCCGAGCAGCCGCCCTTCGGTGTCGACCAGTGCGCCGCCGGAGTTGCCCGGGTTGATCGCGGCATCGGTCTGGATGAAGTTTTCGAAGGTGTTGATACCCAGCTGCGTGCGCCCGAGCGCGCTGATGATCCCCATCGTCACCGTCTGTCCGACGCCGAACGGGTTGCCCACCGCCAGAACGACGTCGCCGACCCGGGCGGCCTCGGCGTTGCCGAACGCGATCGCAGGCAGGTCGGACAGGTCGATGCGCAGCACCGCGAGGTCGGTCTCGGGGTCGGTGCCGACCACGCGCGCGCGCGCCCGCGAGCCGTCGGCCAGCAGCACCTCGATTTCGTCGGCGCCCTCGACCACGTGGTGGTTGGTGAGCACGTAGCCGTCGGCCGAGACGATGACCCCCGAGCCGAGGCTGTTGGTCTGCTGCCGCTCGCCGAACTGGTCGCCGAAGTAGCGCCGGAACAGCGGGTCGCCGAGCAACGGGTGGTCCTGCGGAACGCGCGCCGCCTTCATCGTGTAGATGTTGACCACCGCAGCGGTGGCGCGGCGCGCCGCTTCGCTGTATGACAGAATCGGCGTGACGCGGCCTGCGGGGGGCGGCGCGCCGGAGGTGCCCGGCTCGACGGCCGGCGCGGGCGCCGACGTCGGCGCAGACAGCGGAGCCCGCTCGCGCACGAGCCGTTGCGGCAGCCACTCGGGACGCAGCGTCGCGAACGTGAACAGCAGGGCCAGCAGGATCGTGACCGCCTGCGCAAAGACCAACCAGAGCTTCTTGAGCATGACTCGGCGACGCGGAGAGGGACGCAGGGAAGGGGATTCGGCTGCCGCGGCGGTGACCGCCGCCGAACTGTCGGCGTGCTTCGAGGAGGTACTCGGGGCGAGCAGGTTCGCCGATTATTGCCCAAACGGCCTGCAGGTGGAAGGCGAGCGCCCGGTCCGCCGGCTGGCGAGCGGTGTCACCGCGAGCCTCGCGCTGATCCGCGCCGCGATCGACGACGGGGCCGACGCAGTGCTGGTGCACCACGGATGGTTCTGGCGCGGCGAGGACCCGCGCGTGACCGGCACCCGGCGCGCGCGCCTCGCCGAAGTGCTCGGCCACGGGCTGCACCTGTTCGCGTACCACCTTCCGCTGGACGTGCACGCGGAGCTAGGCAACAACGCACAGCTCGGCGCGCGGATGCGCTGGCGCGTCGACGGCCACGCGGGCGACCAGGACCTGATCGCCTGGCACGACCTCCCGCGGTCCGCGAGCGCCGCGCTTCTGCGGCGGCGGCTGGCCGAACGACTCGGCCGCGCGCCGCTGGCGGTCGGAGCGCTCGATCGACCGATCCGGCGCATTGCCTGGTGCACCGGCGCCGCCCAGGACATGCTGCAGCAGGCGATCGACGCGGGCGCCGACGCGTTCGTCAGCGGAGAGATCGCCGAGCGCACGACGCACCTCGCGCGCGAGGCCGGTGTCGTCTACTTCGCGGCCGGCCATCACGCGACCGAGCGCTACGGCGTGCAGGCGCTCGGCGAACACGTCGCCCGGCGACTCGGCATCGCGCACCGGTTCATCGACGACGACAACCCGGCCTAGCGCGTGCGCTCCCGGTCGCGCCCGGGCGGGCGGTGCGTCGGGCGTTCGGGCCCGGCGATTCCCCTCAGGCCGGGCGATTCTTGAGCAGGTCGCGGATCTCGCCGAGCAGCACTTCCTGCGCGGGCGGCGCGGCGGGAGCCGCCGGCGCCGGCTGCTCCTTCCAGCGGTTCATCGCCTTGACCATCATGAAGACGACGAAGGCGAGGATGACGAAGTTGATCAGGATCGTGATGAAGTTGCCGTAGGCGAACACGGGCACGCCGGCCTTCTTGACCGCGTCGAGGGTCATTGCCGTGCCTTCGGGAACCTTGCCGAGCGCGACGAACAGGTTGGTGAAGTCGAAGCGGCCGCCGAGGATCGCGGAGATCAGCGGCATGATGACGTCGCCCACCATCGAGTCGACGATTTTCCCGAAGGCCCCGCCGATGATCACGCCGACCGCGAGATCCATCACGTTGCCCTTCATCGCGAATTCCCTGAACTCCGTCATCATCCCCATCTCGTCTCTCCCGGTTGTTCGAGTTCGGCCTTCCCCGGGGCGTTCGCGACGGCCCCGGCTGTGCGCGCCCACCTTAGCATCGGGGCGGCGGCGGCGCCACGCGCGCGTCGCGCGCGCGACGAACCCGGGCCCGCGCGTCCGCCGGCCGGATCGGCGTCGTCGCGCCCCCGCCACCCGCCCCTTTAAGTGTTGCGCCGCAATACGCTAAAATGGGGGGTTTTCGATCCCGCCCGACATCATTTCTCAACAGGGAAGTCATGAGCGATTTACCCAAGCCCCTCGACTCGTCCCGCCGAATCGCGCTCGGCCTGACCTGTGCGGCGGGCGCCGTCGGTACCGTTGCGGTGGCCATTCCGTTCGTCAGCACGCTGGCCCCGTCAGAGCGGGCGAAAGCCGCGGGGGCGCCGGTCGAGGTCGACATCGCGGGCATGAAGCCGGGCGAGCTCAAGAGCGTCGAGTGGCGCGGCAAGCCGGTCTGGGTCTTGCGGCGCACGCCCGAAATGCTCGAGTCGCTGAAGAAGACGGACAGCAAGGTGGCCGACCCGGATTCGCAGCGCACGGCCTACCCCACGCCCGAATATGCGAGGAACGAGTACCGCTCGATCAAGCCCGAGTACCTGGTCGTGATCGGCATCTGTACTCACCTGGGCTGCTCGCCGATCGAGAAGTTCGGCGGGGCCGGCGACCCGTCGCTGCCGGCCGACTGGGAGGGCGGTTTCCTCTGCCCCTGCCATGGCTCCACGTTCGACCTGGCCGGCCGGGTGTTCAAGAACAAGCCGGCGCCCGACAACCTCGAGGTCCCGCCGCACTTCTACCTGTCCGACACGCGGCTGCTGATCGGCGAAGACAAGAAGGCCTGACGAGCGAAGTCGGCCCCTCGGTCGCGTCGCGGAACCGAGGCCCCTGGATCAACCCGTCACTCGTGAAGCCTCGCGGGGAGCATTGAAGATGGCGCAGGAAAAAACAGTCGAAACCACAGGTCTGCTGGGCTGGATCGATCAACGCTTCCCGCTGACGAAGCTCTGGAAGGAGCACGCGTCCGAATACTACGCGCCGAAGAACTTCAATTTCTGGTACTTCTTCGGGTCGCTGGCCGCGCTGGTTCTGGTCATCCAGATCGTCACCGGCATCGTGCTGGTCATGCATTACAAGCCCGACGCGGCCCAGGCGTTCGCGTCGGTCGAGTACATCATGCGCGACGTGCCCTGGGGCTGGCTGATCCGCTACATGCACTCCACCGGCGCGTCGGCGTTCTTCATCGTCGTCTACCTGCACATGTTCCGCGGGCTGCTCTACGGCTCGTACCGCAAGCCGCGCGAACTCGTCTGGATCTTCGGCTGCCTGATCTTCCTGTGCCTGATGGCCGAGGCGTTCATGGGCTACCTGCTGCCCTGGGGCCAGATGTCGTACTGGGGCGCGCAGGTGATCGTCAACCTGTTCTCGGCGATCCCGTTCATCGGACCCGACCTCGCGATCTGGATCCGCGGCGACTACGTGGTCGGCGACGCGACCCTGAACCGCTTCTTCTCGTTCCACGTGATCGCGGTGCCGCTGGTGCTGCTGGGGCTGGTAGTGGCGCACATCATCGCGCTGCACGAGGTCGGCTCGAACAACCCGGACGGCATCGAGATCAAGGCCAGGAAGGACGCCCGGGGCATCCCGCTCGACGGCATTCCGTTCCACCCGTACTACACGGTGCACGACATCCTGGGGGTCGCGGTGTTCCTGATTGCCTTCTCGGCGGTGCTGTTCTTCGCGCCCGAGTTCGGCGGCTACTTCCTCGAGTACAACAACTTCATCCCGGCCAACCCGCTGGTCACGCCGCCGCACATCGCGCCGGTCTGGTACTTCACGCCGTACTACTCGGTGTTGCGCGCGACCACCGAGGACTTCCTGATGTTCTGGATGATCCCCTTCCTGATCGCGTTCGCGCTGCTGCTGCTCGTCAGCGCGCGCAGCGGGTTGTCGAAAGTGATCGGCGTCGCCGTCTGCGCCGCGCTGATCCTCGGCTTCTTCGTGATCGACGCGAAGTTCTGGGGCGTGGTCGCGATGGGCGCCGCAGTGATGATCCTGTTCGCGCTGCCCTGGATCGACCAGAGCCCGGCGCGCTCGATCCGCTACCGGCCGGCCCTGCACTGGTGGCTCTACGGCGTATTCGTCGTGGTGTTCCTGGTGCTCGGCTACTTCGGCACGCTGGCGCCGTCGCCGGTGAACGCGCTGTTCGCGAAGATCGGCACGCTGATCTACTTCGCGTTCTTCCTGCTGATGCCGTGGTGGAGCAAGATGGGCAAGTTCAAGCCGGTGCCCGATCGGGTCACCTTCGCGGCGCACTGAGCGCAATCGAGGCACACGGAGCTGCATCGAACATGAAAAAACTCGTCAAGT
>JAMLIR010000039.1 GCA_023954045.1 Burkholderiaceae bacterium
CAACCTGATCAGCCGCATCTACGCCGCCACCTCCGGATCGATCGACTTCGAGGGGCAGCCGCTGCGCGCGGTGGCGCCGCACCGCATCGCCGGCCTCGGCATCGCGCGCACGTTCCAGAACATCGAACTGTTCGAGCACGCCACCGTGCTGCAGAACCTGCTGATCGGGCGCCACATCCACCGCCGCAGCGGCTTCTGGAGCGAGATCGTCTTCGCCCCATCGGTGCGCGCCGCCGAGCGCGACACGCGGCGCAAGGTCGAGGAGGTGATCGACTTCCTCGACCTGCAGCACTACCGCGACACGATGGTGGCCGGGTTGCCGTACGGCGTTCGCAAGGTGGTCGAGCTGGCGCGAGCGCTGGCGACCGAGCCGAAGCTGCTGCTGCTCGACGAACCGTCGTCCGGCCTGAACGTCGAGGAGACCGGCGACATGGCGTTCTGGATCCAGGACATCCGCGACGACCTCGGCATCACGGTGCTGATGGTCGAGCACGACATGTCGCTGGTGTCGAAGGTGTCCGACCGGGTGCTGGCGATGAACCAGGGCGAAGTGCTCGCGCTGGGCACGCCTGCCGAGGTGCAGGGGCACCCCGGCGTCGTCGAGGCGTATCTCGGCACCGCCGACGACGCGTCTTCGCTGCGGAGGCCCGTGGCGTGAGCGAGGTCATCCTCAAGCTGCTCAACGTCGAGAGCGCCTACGGCCCCATCAAGGCGATCCGCGGCGTGAGCCTGCAGGTGCGCGAAGGCGAGATCGCCACCGTGCTGGGCTCCAACGGCGCGGGCAAGACCACCATCCTGAAGACCATCTCCGGGATCATCGACCCGCGCAAGGGCTCGATCGAATTCCACGGCGAGAACATCACCGCCCGCGATCCGGCCCTGATCGTCCAGCGCGGGCTGTGCCACGTCCCCGAGGGGCGCGAGGTGTTCCCGCTGCTGTCGGTGCGCGACAACCTGATGATGGGCGCCTATACCCGCAAGGACCGCGACGGCGTCGAGCGCGACCTGGAAGCGGTGTTCGGCTACTTCCCGATCCTGCGCGAACGCGCGTCGCAGGACGCGGGGCTGCTCTCGGGAGGCCAGCAGCAGATGCTGGCGATCTCGCGCGCGATCATGGCCGCTCCGCGGCTGATCCTGCTCGACGAGCCCAGTCTCGGGCTTTCGCCCAAGCTGACCAAGGAAATCTTCGAGATCGTCGTGCGCATCAACCGCGAGCGCGGCACGACGATGCTGCTGGTCGAGCAGAACGCCAACATGGCGCTCAATGCCGCCGACTACGGCTACGTGCTCGAGAACGGGCGCATCGTCATGGAGGACAGTTGCGCGGCGCTGCGCGAGAAGGAAGACATCCGCGAGTTCTATCTCGGCATCAAGGAAAGCGGCGCGCGCGGCGAGCGGCGCTGGAAGAAGCGGAAGACCTGGCGGTGAGCGCATGAGCGTACTCTGGGACCTGAGCAGCATTCGCCCCAACCCGACCGTCGTCGTGCCGGGCGAGACGCTGCCCGTGCTGTTCCGCAACGCGGTGGCGAAGCGCGGCGACGCGGTGTTCATGCGCGAGAAGGATCTCGGCATCTGGCGCAGCTGGACGTGGAACGACACCGGCCGCGCGGTGCGGGAAGTCGCAATGGGGCTCGCGGCGCTCGGCTTCGAGCCCGGCGAGCGCGCGTCGATCCTGTCGAACACCGTGGTCGAATGGGTCATCGCCGACCTCGGCGTGCTGTGCGCGGCCGGCGTCTCGAACGGCATCTATCCCACGGATTCACCGGGCCAGGTCCAGTACCTGTGCGAGGACTCGCGCACCGTCGTCGTCTTCGTCGAGGACGACGAGCAGCTCGACAAGGTGCTCGAGGTGCGAGGCGCCCTGCCGTTGCTGCGCAAGATCGTCGTCTTCGACATGGACGGGCTGCACCACTTCCACGACCCGATGGTCATGAGCCTGCAGGAGCTGCGCGAGCTCGGCGCCCGCCACGACGCCGCCAACCCCGGCGAATTCGATGCGCGCGTCGCGGTCCCCCGCCCCGAGGACCTTGCGATCCTGATCTACACCTCAGGGACCACCGGCCGCCCGAAAGGGGCGATGCTCAGCCACAACAACGTCGTCTACACGATCCGCGGCTTCAACCTGCTCATCTCGCAGACCGAGAACGACGAGCGGATGTGCTTCCTGCCGCTGTGCCACGTGGCGGAGCGTCTGGGCGGCGAGTACTTCGCGATCTATGCCGGCGCCAAGCTGAACTTCGTCGAGAACCCCGACACCGTCCCGGAGAACGTGCGCGAGATCGCGCCGACCGTGTTCGTCGCCGTGCCGCGGGTCTGGGAGAAGTTCTATTCGGCGGTGTCGATCGCGATCGCCGAAGCCTCGCGCCTGCAGCAACTGGCCTACCGCTGGGCGCTCGGGGTCGGGCAACGCGTGGCCGAGCGCGTCCTCGAGGGGCGTCCCGTCCCGGCCACGCTGAAGGCGGCGTTCCGCGTCGCGCGGGTGCTCGCACTGGACAACGTGCGCAAGATGATCGGCATCCACAGGGCGCGCTACCTCGTCACCGGCGCCGCGCCGATCTCGCCGGACCTCGTGCGATGGTATCTGGCGCTCGGCGTACCGATGCTCGAGGTCTGGGGCCAGACCGAGTCGTGCGGCGCCTCGACCGGGATGCCCGCCGATCGCATCAAGCCGGGCTCGATCGGCCCCGCGACGGCCTACAACGAGGTCAAGGTCGATCCGGCGACCGGCGAGCTGCTGATCCGGGGGCCGAACGTCTTCATGGGGTACCTGAACCAGCCCGGGAAGACCGCCGAGACGATCGACGCGGACGGCTGGCTGCACACCGGCGACGTCGGCACGGTCGACGGCGACGGCTACTTCCGCATCACCGACCGGATGAAGGACATCATCATCACGGCTGGCGGCAAGAACGTGACGCCGAGCGAGATCGAGAACGAGCTGAAGTTCTCCCCGTACATCACCGACGCCGTGATCATCGGCGACAAGCGCCCCTACCTCACCGCGCTGGTGATGATCGACCAGGAGAACGTCGAGAAGTATGCGCAGGACCACGACGTGCCGTTCTCGAACTACGCGAGCCTGACCCGCGCGAAGGAGGTCCTCGCGCTGATCCAGGGCGAGATCGACCGCGTGAACCGCAAGTTCGCCCGCGTCGAACAGGTCAAGACGTTCCGGCTGCTCGAGACGCAGCTCGGGGCGGAAGACGAGGAGCTGACACCGACGATGAAGCTCAAGCGCAAGTTCGTCGAAAAGAAGTACGCCGAGCTCATCGATTCGATGTACAAGGGAGGCTGACGGTCTCAGGACCCGAATCCGTGTCTGGTGGAAAGGAGATGCAAATGATGAAACGCACCGCTGTTGCACTGGCGCTCGCCCTGAGCGCACCGTTGGCGTTCGCCCAGAGCCAGGGCGTCACCAAGGACGAGATCGTCATCGGCTCGATCCAGGACCTCTCGGGCCCGCTCGCCGGCTTCGGCAAGCAGGATCGCCTCGGGATGATGCTGCGCGTCGACGAGGTCAACGAGCAGGGCGGCGTCAACGGCCGCAAGCTCCGGCTGATCGTCGAGGACTCCGGTTACGACCCGCGCCGCGCCGTGCTGGCGGCCCAGAAGCTGGTCAACCAGGACAAGATCTTCGCGATGGTGGCCCACATCGGCACCGCTCAGAACATGGCGGCGATGCCGATCCAGTTCGAGAAGAACGTCATCAACTTCTTCCCGATCACCGCCGCTCGCGAGATGTACGAGCCGTTCCACCGCCTGAAGTACTCGTTCGCGGCCACCTACTACGACCAGATCCGCCACGCGGCGCCGAAGCTGGCCAAGGAGAAGGGCGCCAAGAAGGTCTGCTCGGTCTACCAGGACGACGAGTTCGGGCTCGAGGTGCTGCGCGGCGCCGAAGCCGGGCTGAAGACCATCGGCATGCAGCTGGCCGAGAAGACCTCGTACAAGCGCGGTGCGACCGACTTCTCGTCGCAGGTCGCCCGCATGAAGTCTGCCGGGTGCGACATGGTCGTGCTTGGCACGATCATCCGCGAGACGATCGGCGTCATCGGCGAGTCGCGCAAGACCGGCTTCAACCCGATCTTCCTCGGTTCGAGCGCGTCGTACACCGACCTGATCCACAAGCTCGGCGGCAAGGCCATGGACGGCCTGTACGCGACCATGACGGTGCAGCAACCGTACCTCGACGAGAGCTCGCAACCCATCCGCTTCTGGGCGAACAAGTACAAGACGAAGTTCAACGAGGATCCGACCGTGTTCTCGGTCTACGGCTACCTCGCGGTCGATGCTTTCGTCCGCGCCGCGACCAAGGCCGGCCCGAACCTGACCACGGATTCGTTCATCAAGGCGATGGACACGATGACGATCCCGACCGACATCTTCGGTAGCGCCGAGATGACCTTCGGGCCGAAGAAGCGCCTGGGCAACAACCTGTCGCGGCTCTCGCAGATCCAGGACGGCCGCTGGAAGGTGGTCTCGGACTACTTCAAGGGCGATTGAGCGCTCGACCCGGATTTCCGGAGAGCGAGGCCGCCGTCGGGCGGTCTCTTCGGGGAGAGGGCCGCCGTCGGGCGGCCCTCTCCGACTTCAGCGGGTGCCCAGCCCCATCGCGCGCGTGATCACTTCCTTCATGATCTCGTTGGTGCCGCCGTAGATGCGCTGCACGCGCGCGTCGGCGAATGCGCGCGCGATCGGGTACTCCCACATGTAGCCGTAGCCGCCGTGCAGTTGCACGCACTCGTCGATGACCTTGCACTGCAGGTCCGAGCACCAGTACTTGGCCATCGAAGCAGTGGCGGTGTCCAGCTTGCCGGCCATCAGCAGTTCGATGCACTTGTCGACGAACACGCGGGCAATCTGCACCTCGGTCTGCAGTTCGGCGAGCTTGAAGCGCGTATTCTGGAACGTCGACACCGTGGTGCCGAACACCTTGCGCTCCTTCACGTAGTCGCTGGTCCAGTCGATCGCCGCCTGCGCATTCTCGACGGCGCCGATCGCGATCTGCAGGCGCTCCCACGGCAGTTCCTGCATCAGGTAGGCGAAACCCTCGTTTTCGTTGCCGAGCAGGTTGGCTACGGGTACCTCGACGTTGTCGAAGAAGAGCTCCGACGTGTCTTGCGCCTTCATCCCCACTTTCTTCAGGCGCTTGCCTTTCTCGAATCCCTTCATGCCGCGCTCGACGAGCAGCAGGCTGGTGCCCTTCGCGCCCGCCTTGGGGTTCGTCTTGGCCACCACGATCACAACGTCCGCGTGCCAGCCATTGGTGATGAACGTCTTCGAGCCGTTGAGGACGTAGACGTCTCCGTTTCGAATCGCCGTCGTCTTCACGCCCTGCAGATCGGAACCCGCCGCCGGCTCGCTCATCGCGATCGCGCCGATCGCTTCGCCGGTCGCCATTTTCGGAAGGAATCGGCGCTTCTGTTCCTCCGAGCCGTAGTGAAGGATGTAGGGCGCCACGATCTCGGAGTGCAGGCCGAACCCCAGCCCGGTCGCGTTGACGCGCGCCGTCTCCTCCATCACCACGATCGAATAGAGCTTGTTGGCGCCTGCCCCGCCATAGGCTTCCGGCATCGTCGCGCACAGCATTCCGTTGGCGCCGGCCTTCAGCCAGATCTCGCGATCGACGTAGCCCTGCTCCTCCCACTGGTCGTGGTGCGGCACGACCTCCTGCTCCATGAAGCGCCGGACGGCGTCGCGAAACATCTGGTGCTCTTCGGAAAACAGCGTGCGCTCGATCATGGTCCTGCTCCGGGGGAATGCGGTCTGTGCGTGCAGCATAATAGAATGGCCTCGAATCTCCCCGGGAGCTCCCATGGCCGAAGCATTCGTCTACGAAGCGATCCGCACGCCACGCGGACGCGGCAAGTCCTCAGGATCCCTGCACGAAGTCAAGCCCGTGCGGCTGCTCACGACGCTGATGCACGAAATGCAGCGCCGGCACGACCTCGACACGTCTCAGGTCGAGGACGTCGTCGTCGGCTGCGTGACCCCGGTCGGCGACCAGGGTGCCGTCATCCCGAAGACCGCCGCCCTGGCGGCCGGCTGGGACCTGAAGGTGGCGGGCGTGCAGGTCAACCGCTTCTGCGCCTCGGGGCTGGAAGCCGTGAACATGGCCGCGCAAAAGGTGCGTTCGGGCTGGGAAGACCTGGTCGTGGCCGGCGGCGTCGAGTCGATGTCGCGCGTGCCGATGGGCTCGGACGGCGGCGCCTGGGCGCTCGACCCCGAGACCAATCTCGCGACGAGCTTCATCCCGCAGGGCATCGGCGCGGACCTGATCGCCACGCTCGACGGATTCTCGCGCGAGATGGTCGACGAGTTCGGCATGCGCTCGCATCACAAGGCAGCGGCCGCCCAGCGCGCGGGACACTTCGAGCGCTCGATCGTGCCGGTCGAGGACGACCTGGGCATCGCGATCCTCGAGCGCGACGAGACGATCCGGCCCGACACGTCGGTCGAGGGGCTCGGACAGCTGAAGCCGTCGTTCGCGAAGATCGGCGCCATGGGGTTCGACGCCGTGGCGCTTCGCAAGTACCCGCAGGTGGCGCGAATCGACCACGTCCACCACGCCGGGAACTCGTCGGGAATCGTCGACGGCGCGGCGCTGGCCCTGATCGGCAACGAGGAGGCGGGCAAGCGCCTCGGGCTCACGCCGCGCGCGCGCATCGTCGCGGCCGCGCTGACGGGGACCGACCCCACGATCATGCTCACCGGGCCGATGCCCGCAACGCGCAAGGCGCTCCAGAAAGCCGGACTGGGCATCGACGACATCGACCTGTTCGAGGTCAACGAGGCGTTCGCGGCCGTCGTGATGCGCTTCGTGCGCGAACTCGGCGTGCCCGAGGAGAAGGTCAACGTGAACGGCGGAGCGATCGCGATGGGTCACCCGTTGGGTGCGACCGGAGCGGTGCTGCTCGGGACGCTCATCGACGAACTCGAGCGCCGCAAACTGAAGCGCGGGCTGGTCACGCTGTGCGTCGGCGGCGGCATGGGGATCGCCACCATCGTCGAGCGCCTCTAGCCGACTTGCCCCGGCTCAGGCGCGCGCAGTGTTGCCCGCCTGGGCGAAGACGGCGAGCAACTCGCGCAGGCGGTTCAGCTGCGGCGGCTTGGCCATCACCTCGACGTCCTCGGGCGCGTCGTTCCGAAGGTCCTCGACGCGGAATTCGCCGGAGAGCAGGATCGCGGGCGTTCGCCTGCCTTCGAGACGGCGCAATTCCTCGATCAGTCGCAACCCGTCCCACGCGCCGGGCAGCCTGAAGTCCGACACGAGCGCGTCGAAGGAGCGCTCGGCTTCGATGGCCATCGCGAGCGCCTCCTCGCCGTTCGCGGCGGAATCGACGAGGACGCCCCACTGCTGCAGCACCCGGCCAAGCGCATCGCGCGTCGAATCGTCGTCCTCGATGAGCAGAACGTAGGCGCCCGCCAGGGCGTCCTCGGGATGCGCGATGCCGGCCGGATCGGCAATCCCTGCCGCGAGAGCCTCCGCGCGACCCGACGCCCAGAGTGCGCCAGGCGCTCCCGCCGAGTACGGCACCACCGGTGCCTCGCAGAATCGAGCTCTCGCGCGCGATGCCAGGTCCAGGGACGGGACACTGCTCGCGGGTTCACCGCCCACTTGCGACGACTCGACGAGCGAGGTGCCAGGCGCGCCGCGGGACGTCGCCGCAGGCATCGTCAGCGAGAACCTGCTGCCGTGTCCGAGCCTCGAAGAGAGTTCGATCGCATGCCCCGGCAATCGCGAAACGGCTTCGCGAACGATCGACAAGCCGAGCCCGTGGCCGTGCTCGAGCTGGCGAGCGCGATTGGCGACCTGGAAGTACTCGTCGAAAACGCGTCGCTGGTCGGCAGGCGCAATGCCGATGCCGTTGTCGCAGACTTCGAGCGCGAGGCGCGTACCGAAGCGCCGTGCGCGGACCAGCACCCACCCTGCCCGGTCCGGCGCGGAGAATTTCAGGGCGTTGCCGGTGAGGTTCGACAGGATGTCCCAGAGCCGATTCTCGTTGCTGATCGCGAACCGTCGGCCGGGACGGGGCAGGCGCACCACCAGCCTGACGCCACGCCGACCCGCCTCGGCCGAATAGACGCTTTCGAGCCGGGCAAGCACCGCGCGCAGATCAGTCGTGTCGATCGGCAACGGCGCGCTTCGATCGCGCAGCCCGCCGAGATCCGAGAGTCGATCGAGATTCCCGCTGAGCGCGGAGACGCAGGCATCCAGCCGCTCGACCGTGTCGGCAAGGCCGGCAGGCCCGAGCACATCGTTGCGCCCACGCAACAGCTGGGCATATAGCGCAAGGCTCGCCAGCGGCTGGCGCAGATCGTGGCTGACCGCAGCCAGCACACGGGTCTTGGCAGCGTCCGCATCGGCGGCATTGCGCGCCATCTCCTTCAGTGCGCTGGTCGCCTCGGCAAGTTTTCTCGAACTCCAGAAGAGCGCCCTTTCGCGCCGCTCGATTTCGACGGACATGATCCAGCCGATGAGGTTGGCCATGGACAAATATACAAATAGGGCGCGCACGTACTCATCACCATAGACCCGCGCACTCAGCAATATCGCTCCCGAGCCAATGACGCAGGCCAATGCGACGACGCGCACTGGCAGTCGCGTGAACCCGTAGGCGAGCCAACACGCAAGGCTCATCGCCACGGTCCACCTACCTGATCTCGGCTCTTCAGCGTCCGCGGGCAGAAGGCTCATCGCCCCGATCGCCAAACACGCGGCGAATACAACCATGCCCACGATGAATTCGTAGTGGTGAACGACCGTTCTCGGTCGCCAAGCGACAAGCGCTGCGCTGCAGGCCAGCACCACGAAGAGCACAAGTCGCAGGGCTTGGCGTGGATTGCTTGGGATCTCATCGTCCTTGATAGAAAGCACGAGGAGGAAGAAGACGATCGCAAGACCAGCGCCCAGCAGCAATGCCAAGCGAACAAATCGAAGCCCGGACGCCCGATATTGCGCTAGGAACTCCCGCTCAACGTCCGCGGCGTCGAACCTCTTGGGTAGCCCGATCAACTTGGATCCTTTGCAGTCCAACTGTTGGAGCGCGCCTAGGACTCCCCGGCAACGCCAAACTGTGTGCCCGGCCGCCAGCCTGCAGGAATGCCAGGTCTGGAGGTGAATCTGCAGTATATTTCCGGCCTCCCGTCGTGAGCTGTAGGTCCTGCGATCCAAGCGATCTGCCAAACATCGTCAATTGTTCGCCCGCGTTGCATCGAGGAGACTGAGCTTTACTCTGGGTGTCCGAGACATCAGAATCAAAGCCGAGGGGTCAGGCACTTGTCTATAGGCCAAACGGGCTAGGGTTACTCAATGCAAAGAGCGCGCATCGCAAGCGGTCAAGAAATATCGGAAGCGTTCACCGAGATCTCTATTCGGCCCGGCAATCAGCGACCTCGGCCGGTGTCGCTACCCTTCACGATCCGACTGGTTCGCACCAATGACCAATTGGCGCGTGCCGTAAACGTCCGCACAATGGCCTATGCGCGACGCCTCCCCTCTTTGGCGCGTGCCCTTGGGCGCGCCGAGTCCGAGGACGGCGATCGCGACAGTGTCGTGCTGCTCGCAGAATCCAAGGAGACCCTCGCGCCCGTGGGCACGTTGCGAATTCATACCAACAATCATGGTCCGACGGAATTCGAGAGGGAGTTGTCGTTGCCTCAGAGGTTTCAGGGCCATAGCATCGCGCACGTTTCGCGCCTGGGTGTGATCGGCGGAAGAGCAGGCGTTCAAGTAAAGCTGGCACTCTTCAAAGCGCTCTACAGGTACTGCTTGGCGACGCAGATTGAGTGGATCATGGTGACCGGCATCCCGCCGCGTGATCGTGACTATGTCAACCTCCAGTTTGAAGACGTATTCCCGAACGGCGGCCTGGTCACGCTGCCTTCGTCAATGGGGATACCGGCCCGACTCCTTGCCTTCAATGTCCGGACTGCGGAACAGAGATGGCGCGAGAACGATCACCCTCTTTACGACTTCATGTGCAACCAGATCCACGAAGACATTCGGATCTTCGATTCTGTGAGCGGCGCTTGGGCAAATAGCCGATCGGCGCGCCGCAATGGCCAGACCGCCAAGCAGCCACATGGTCTAGTCTTCGATGTGCCCGTGATCTGACCAACTAGTCGCTTCGCGGATCCCCAGGACGCAGAGCTGCCAGCGGTGGGTCGCGTTGCAAATTCGCAACGCGGCCCATTGACTCCACTCATTCCGCCATTCGTCGGCGTTCAGCCCAGAAGCCACCGGCTTCGACCAATCCTTGCCAGAAGGCAAGGGAGAAACCCAGGTCATGGCGATTGCTCGGGCACTAGTCCGACGAAGTCTTTTGTACTCGCGGGCGCTCGGACGCGCATCGCGGCTTCTTCATTTTGCGACGATGCTTGCAGCATCGGTTGCCATCATTCTCGGATTTGTGTCGGCTGGTCTCTTGGTTTCCCAGAGCATCACCGCCGAACCGGATGGCAGAGTCTCATTGCGCTTTCTTCCCGAGTTCGAGCCGCGGATCTCAGTTGACGAGGCCATTACCAAGTTCTTCTCTGAGACAGATGACATCAAACCCAGTCGGGGGTTGACCCCCGAAGGGGCGTTCTGGCTCTCCCTAACCGTAGAAGTTGATCCACGTGTGTCGGAAGTCTCCGTGGAGATGCGCCAATTGCGAGGAAGGGATGCCGAATTTTGGCAAATAGGCACCAACCCCAATGGGCTCGGACGCTTCCCTGTCAAGCGGCTCAAAGCCGCCGAAACGCGCAGCGGGATTGCGTTTGAAGGCCTCCCAGTGGCTGACGGCAGCGTCCATGTCGTCGGCCGACTGCTGGGGGAGTCGGTAGTCAAACCTCAGGTTGTGCTGCAGTCAGGGGCAACGCTTGCCCCTCACCTCATTGCCTCCGACAGACTGGGAGGACTCCTATTTGGCGGCATGCTTGGACTTGCGGTATTTGGTGCCATCGTATCTCTGTTGAACCGCGACAAGACCTTCTTCCTGCTGGCGGCACTGCTCGTCACAAGTCTCCGAATCGCTGGTTTCAATTTTGGCTGGGATCTTAAGTGGATCGGTTGGGCGCTTGATGCGCGATTCGTTCCCGCAGTCAAGAGCCTGACCCTTCTGCTTCATCTCGTGCTGACGGTCGCCCTCTTTCAAGAGCTGTTCGGGCGGCAGGTGCGAAGTGATCGCGCCGCGCTCGCACTTCCTTGTCTCTATTTCGGCTACCTACTGACGGCAGGTCTAACCCTGATCGCGCCAGCCCACACGAGCATCGTTCTCATATGGGTTCTGGGTGTCGTCACGACAGCCACGATCTTCTTCTTCTTGGTGAGGATTCTCCGGCACGACACCTCGCCGGTCGTGATCTGGTACGCACTTTCGTGGTTCGTCACGGGCTTGGGGATGTTCGGTGAAATCGTCAACACACTCGGCTATTCGGGCTCCCTCACCAAGGTTATGAACAGTCAAGTGGCCGCGATCTCCGCGGCCGTCTTGGCCGGAATTGCGCTAGCCGCCAAACTGCAGCTCGAAAGAACGGCACGAATCTCCGCCCAGCTCAGTGCCGTCAGCGCCCTTCAGCGCTTCCGCGAGAACTACAACGCTAC
>JAMLIR010000004.1 GCA_023954045.1 Burkholderiaceae bacterium
TGCGCGCGCCGCCGCCTGCTGCTCGGGTCGCCGCGTCACCGCGACGGCGCCGAGTGTGTCACGCAGCCGCGGCGCGAGCTGGCGCAGCAGCCGCATGCCGACGTCGCCGCAGCCGACCACCAGCAGTCGCGGCCGGCGAAATCGCCTGGGCAGGGAGCGCGGCACGGCGCGCGAAGCGAAGCGGAATCTCATTGGCGTCAAGGTCGCGCGATGGCCTGCAGGCCATAATAGCGGCTTTGCGCGATCGCCCTCGGGCCAGCCATGAGCTTCAAGGTCACCGTCTCTCCCAGCGGCAGGCAGTTCGACGTCGACGACGACGAGTTCATCCTCGAAGCGGCCTTGCGGCAGGGGGTCGTGCTGCCCTACGGCTGCCGCAACGGCGCCTGCGGTTCGTGCAAGGCACGCGTCGTCGACGGCCGGATCGAGCAGGGGCCGCACGCCGACAAGGCGCTCGCGGCCGACGAGGCGGCACGCGGCTACGCGCTGCTGTGCTGCTCGCACGCGCAATCGGACCTGTCGGTCGAGTGCCGCGTCGTCGCGGCCGCCGGCGACATCCCGATCCGCAAGATGCCTTGCCGGATCGCCTCGATCGAGTTCCTCGCCCCCGACGTGGCGGCGCTGAAGTTGCAGTTGCCGGCCAACGAGCGGCTGCAGTACCTGGCCGGCCAGTACGTCGAGCTGCTGCTGAAGGACGGCTCGCGGCGCAGCTACTCGATGGCCTGCGCGCCGCACCTGGCCGAGCAGCTCGAATTGCACGTGCGGCACATGCCGGGCGGGCGCTTCACCGACGCGCTGTTCGGCGCGACGCAGCCGGCGGTCAAGGTCCGCGACATCCTGCGCTTCGAGGGGCCGATGGGCACCTTCTTCCTGCGCGAGGACAGCGACCGGCCGATCGTGCTGCTCGCCAGCGGCACGGGTTTCGCGCCGATCAAGGCGATCGTCGAGCACGCGCGCCACAAGGGGATCGCGCGCCCGATGGCGCTGTACTGGGGCGGCCGGCGCCCGCACGATCTCTACATGAACGCGCTCGCCGAGCAGTGGGCGCGCGAGATCGAGGGCTTCCGCTACGTGCCGGTCGTCTCCGACGCGCTGCCCGAGGACGACTGGCACGGGCGCACCGGCTTCGTGCATCGCGCGGTCATGGCCGACATCCCCGACCTGTCCGGCTACCAGGTCTATGCCTGCGGCGCGCCGGTGGTCGTCGATTCCGCGCGCCGCGACTTCACCTCGGTCTGCCGGTTGCCGCAGGCCGAGTTCTTCGCCGACTCGTTCACGTCGGCGGCCGACCTGGCCAATGCCGGGTAGACGGGGGCGCGCGTGCGCGGCGACGCGGTCTTCCACGTGCACGGCGTCTCCAAGGTCTACCGGATGGGCGAGGTCGAGGTGCACGCGCTGCGCGAAGTCGACCTCGACCTCTACGAGGGCGAGCTGGTCGTGCTGCTCGGCGCCTCCGGCAGCGGCAAGTCGACGCTGCTGAACATCCTCGGCGGGCTCGACCGCCCGACGCGCGGCGAGGTGTTCTATCGCGATCACCAGCTCACCTCGGCGAGCGACGCGCAGCTCACCGAGTTCCGGCGCGAGCACGTCGGCTTCGTGTTCCAGTTCTACAACCTGATTCCCAGCCTCACGGCGCTCGAGAACGTGGCGCTGGTCACGCAGATCGCGGCGAACCCGATGGACCCGGCGCAGGCGCTCGAGCTGGTCGGGCTGGGCGACCGGCGCAACCACTTTCCGGCGCAGCTGTCGGGCGGCGAGCAGCAGCGGGTCGCGATCGCACGGGCCGTCGCCAAGCGCCCCGACGTGCTGCTGTGCGACGAACCCACCGGCGCGCTCGACTACGCGACCGGCAAGCTGGTGCTCGAGGTGCTCGAGCGGGTGAACCGCGAGCTCGGGACGATCACCGTGCTGATCACGCACAACGCGGCGATCGCCGCGATGGCCGACCGCGTGATCCGGATCGGCAGCGGGCGCATCGTCGGCATCGAGCGCAACGCGACGCGCGCGTCGCCGTCGGAGATCTCGTGGTGAGCCCGCTCGTGCGCATCATGCTGCGCGAGCTCTGGCACCTGCGCGGGCAGGTGATCGCGGCCGCGCTGGTCGTCGCCTGCGGCGTCGCGGCATTCGTCTCGATGCGCGGCACCTATCACTCGCTGGTCGTCGCCCAGGACGACTACTACGCCAGCTACCGCTTCGCCGACGTGTTCGCGAACCTGAAGCGGGCGCCGGAGGCGCTGGCGCAGCGCATCCGCGCGATTCCCGGCGTCGCGACGGTCGACACGCGCGTCGTGGCCGACGTGACGCTGGACGTGCCCGGCCTGCCCGAGCCGGCCACCGGGCGGCTGGTGTCGATCCCGCCGCGGCGCGTGCCGATGCTCAACGACCTCGCATTGAGCGCCGGTCGCTACATCGAGGCCGGCCGCGACGACGAGGCGATCGCGAGCCGCACCTTCGCCGAGGCCAACGGGCTGCGCGTGGGCGACTCGATCGGCGCGGTGCTCAACGGCCGCTGGACGAAGCTCACGATCGTCGGGCTCGCGCTGTCGCCCGAGTACGTCTACGAAGTCGGCTCGGGCGTCGTGTTTCCCGACAATCGCCACTTCGGCGTGCTGTGGATGGGCCGTCCCGCGCTCGCCGCGGCGTTCCAGATGGACGGAGCGTTCAACGACGTGGCGCTGACGCTGGCGGCCGGCGCGGTGGCGCAGGACGTCGTCGATCGCCTCGACCGCCTGCTCGAGCCGTACGGCGGGCTGAGCGCCTATCCGCGGCGCGACCAGGTCTCGCACCGGTTCCTCTCCGACGAGTTCGGCGAGATCGAGATCACCTCGACCTGGATCCCGGGGCTGTTCCTGGCGGTGGCGGCCTTCCTGCTCTACACGGTGCTCTCGCGCCTGGTGAGCACGCAGCGCGCGCAGATCGGGCTGCTCAAGGCCTTCGGCTATTCCGACCTCGCCGTCGGGATGCTCTACCTGTCGTTCGCGGTCGCGACGGTCACGATCGGGACGATCGTCGGGATGGCGGCGGGAATCTGGTTCGGCGGGCTGATGACCGGCCTCTACGGGGACTATTTCCACTTTCCGCGCCTGTCGTTCGAGGCGCCCGCGTCGGTGCTGCTCCAGACGGCGCTGATCGGGTTCGTCGCGGCCGGTGTCGGCGCGCTGGGGGCGGCGCGTCGCGCATCGTCGCTGCCGCCGGCCGAAGCGATGCGCGCCGAGCCGCCGGCCAGCTTTCGCGCCGGGCTGATCGAGCGCAGCGGCGCCGCCGCGCTGCTGGCGCCGACGCTGCGGATGATCCTGCGCAACCTGGCGCGGCGCCCGTGGCGCGCGGCGATGTCGATCCTCGGCGTGGCGCTGGCGATCGGGCTCATGGTGGTGGGGCGCTTCGGGATCGACGCCTCGAGCCACCTGATGCACGTGCAGCTCGACGTCATCAAGCGCGACGACGTCACCGTGAACCTGCGCGAGCCGCGCGAAGCGTCGGCGCGCGAGGAGATCGCGCGGCTGCCCGGCGTGCTGCGCGCCGAGGGTTTCCGCGCGACGGCGGTGTGGCTGCGCCATGGCCACCGTGCGAAGAAGGTCGCGCTGGTGGGCATCGACGCGGACGACACCTTGCACAGGCTGGTCGACCGGCACTTGCGGCGCGTCGACCTTCCCCCCGACGGGTTGGCGCTCGGCAGGAAGCTCGCGGAGATCCTCGACGTGAAGGTCGGAGACACGGTCACCGTCGAGGTCATCGAAGGCGCGCGCCCGGTGCGCGAGGTGCCGGTCTCGGCGGTGGTCGACGAGTACCTGGGCCTGGGCGCGTACATGGATCGGCGCGCGCTCGCGCGGCTGCTGCGCGAGGACCGGCTCGTGTCGGGCGCGCGGCTCAGGGTCGACCCGGCGCAGGCCCCGCGCCTGTATGCCGAACTCAAGCAGATCCCCGCGGTGGCCGGCGCCGAGGTCAAGGAGTCGGTGCGCAAGGTGGTGCAGGACTCGCTCGACCGCGCGTTCGAGATGTTCAGCCGGATCATCGTCGTCTTCGCCGGCGTGATCGTCGCCGGCACGATCTACAACAGCGCGCGCATCGCGCTGTCGGAGCGCGGCAACGAACTGGCCAGCCTGCGCGTGCTAGGTTTCAGGCAACGCGAGATCGTGGCGATCCTGCTGGGCGAGCAGGCGCTGCTGGTCGCGGCCGCCATCCCGCTCGGCCTGGGCATCGGGTACGCGATCGCGGCGGCGCTGGTCCCGGTTTTCGACCGCGAGATGTTCCGCCTGCCGCTGGTGATCACGAAACTGACCTATGCCTGGGCGGCGCTGGCGGCGATCGTCGCGGCGCTGCTGTCGGGGGCCGTCGTCGCCAGGCGCATCGGGCGCCTCGACCTCGTCGCCGTGCTCAAGACCCGGGAATGACCAGACCGATGAAGAAACCGTTGCGCACCCTCGGATATGCGGCCGGCGCGCTCGCGATCGCCGCGCTGGTGGCGTGGGCGCTGCGCCCCGAGCCGCTCGACGTCGAGGTCGCCCGCGTCTCGAGGGGGCCGATGGAGGTCACCGTCGAGGATCGCGGCGAGATGCGCAGCCACGACCGGTTCACGATCGTCGCGCCGGTCGCCGGCCGCCTGATGCGGATCGCGATCCGCGACGGCGACCGCGTCGAGGAGGACCAGATCGTGGCGAACATCGCCCCGGCGCCGCTCGGGGCGCGCGAGCGCAGCGAGTGGAGCGCGCGCGTGGCGGCGGCGCAGGCGCTGCAGCGCGAGGCCGAGGAGCGCGCCGATCGCGCGCAGACGGACCTCGCGCAGGCGCGGCGCGAGCGCCAGCGCGTCGAACGGCTGGTCGCCGAGGGTTTCGTCTCGGCGCAGGCGGCCGACAAGGCGCGCAGCGACGAGGCGGCCGCCGCCGACGAGGCCGACGCGGCGCGGTTCCGGGCGCGCTCGGCCGCCGCCGACGTGCGCGTGGCGCGCTCGGCGCTGATCGCGCAGGCGCCGTCGGGCGGCGACGCCGCCGCACTGGTGGCGGTGCGCGCGCCGGTCGCCGGCCGCGTGCTGCGGGTCCCGGACCAGAGCGAGCGCGTGGTGGAGGCCGGCGCCCCGCTGATGACGATCGGCGACCAGTCGCGGCTCGAGGCGGTGATCGAATTGCTGTCCTCCGAGGCGGTCAAGGTCGCGCCGGGCATGCCGGTGCGGATCGAGGGCTGGGGCGGGCCCGAGCCGCTGCGGGCGAAGGTGCGGCTGGTCGAGCCGTTCGCGTTCACGAAGATCTCGGCGCTCGGCGTCGAGGAGAAACGCACCAACGTGATCGCCGACCTCGCCGATCCGCCCGGGCCGCTCGGGGACGGCTACCGGATCGAGGCTCGCATCGTGGTCTGGAGCGAGCCCGACGTGCTGCGCGCGCCCGCCAGCGCGGTCTACCGCTGCGCCGAGGGCTGGTGCGCGTTCGTCGTCGACGACGGCAGGGCGAAGCGTCGCGTCGTGAAGATCGGGCAGCGCAATTCGCTCGAGGTGCAGCTGCTGGAGGGCGTCGCCGAAGGCGACACGCTGGTGCGCCACCCCGGCAACGACCTCGAGGACGGCGCGCGCGTGGCCGCGCGCTGAGCGCGGCGCTCAGCCCGGGGCTTCCTCGCCGAGGTACGCCGCGCGCACGCGCGGGTCGTCGAGCATCGCGCGGGCGTCGCCCGACATCGTCACGACGCCCGAGTCCATCACGTAGGCGCGCGACGCCGATTCCAGCGCGAGCCGCGCGTTCTGCTCGACCAGCAGGATCGTCGTCCCCTGCGCGGCGACGTTGCGCACCACTTCGAACACCCGCTCGACCATGATCGGCGACAGGCCCATCGACGGCTCGTCGAGCAGCAGCAGCCTGGGCGCGCTCATCAGCGCGCGCGCCATCGCCAGCATCTGCTGCTCGCCGCCCGACATCGTGCCGGCGAGCTGGTCGGCGCGCTCTCGCAGCCGCGGGAAGGCCTCGAACATCCGCTCGAGGTCGCGGCGCACGCCGGCTGCGTCGCGCCGCGTGTGCGCGCCCATCATCAGGTTCTCGACGATCGTCATCCGCGCGAACACGCCGCGGCCTTCGGGCACCATCGCCAGCCCGCGCGACACCAGCCGGTGCGCGGGCGTGTCGCGGATCGAGCTGCCGAGGTACGACACGTCGCCCGCCGACCACGGCTGGGTTCGGGTGATCGCCTTCAGCGTGGTGGTCTTGCCGGCGCCGTTGGCGCCGATCAGCGCGACCAGCTCGCCCTCGCGGACCTCGAGGTCGACGCCCTTGACCGCGCGGATGCCGCCGTAGGCGACCTGCAGGCCGGCCACGACGAGGATCGGTGTCGCCACGCGCGCGTCCTCGCGGTCAGTGCGCGGCGCTCGCGCCGAGGTAGGCCTCGATCACGGCCGGGTCGCGCTGCACCTGCGCCGGGGTTCCTTCCGCGATGACCTTGCCGTAGTCGAGCACCGTCACGCGGTCGCACAGGCCCATCACCAGCTTCACGTCGTGCTCGATCAGCAGGATCGTGCGGCCGTCGGCGCGGATGTGCGACAGCAGGTCGCGCAGCGTCAGCTTCTCGGTCGCGTTCATTCCCGCCGCCGGCTCGTCCAGCGCCAGCAGCTTCGGGTCGGTCGCGAGCGCGCGCGCGATCTCCAGCCGTCGCTGGTCGCCGTAGGACAGCGTGCGCGCCTGGAAGTCGGCGTAGCGCGCGATGCCGACGTAGTCGAGCAGCTCGAGCGCGCGGCGGCGGATGTCCGCCTCCTCGCGGCGCTGGCTCGCGGTGCGGAACACCGCGCCGAACACGCCGGCGCGGCTGCGCACGTGGCGGCCGACCATCACGTTCTCGAGCGCCGTCATCTCGCCGAACAGGCGGATGTTCTGGAACGTGCGGGCGATGCCGGCCGCGGCGACCCGGTGCACCGCGCTCGGCTCGTAGGGCGCGCCGTCGAGCACGAAGCGGCCGGCGTCGGGCGTGTACAGGCCGGTGACGACGTTGAAGAACGTGGTCTTGCCGGCGCCGTTGGGCCCGATCAGCCCGTAGATCTGGCCCTGCAGGATTTCCAGGCTCACGTCCGACAGCGCCTGCAGGCCGCCGAAGCGCTTGTCCACGCCGGACACCGACAGCAGCGTGCGCGCGGGCTCGGACATCGCGCTCAGCCCTCGCGCGCGGCGGCCGCGCCGCGGTCCGGCGCCGGCCCGCGCTGCGCCGGGTTGACGCCGTGCTTCGGCGCCGGCCACAGGCCGGTGGGCCGGTAGAGCATGATCAGCACCAGCGACAGCCCGAACAGCAGCATCCGCAGCGCCTCGGGCGCGACCAACTCGGTGCCGAAGACCGCGAGCTGCACCGGCCGCGCGATCTCGCGCAGCGTCTCGGGGATCGCGTAGAGCAGCACCGCGCCGAGCACGACGCCGGGCACGTGTCCCATCCCTCCGAGCACGACCATCGCGACGATCACGATCGACTCCATCAGGACGAAGCTCTCGGGCGAGACGAACCCCTGGAACGAAGCGAACATCGCGCCCGACACGCCGCCGAACGAGGCGCCCATCGCGAACGCGAGCAGCTTGACGTTGCGGGTGTCGATGCCCATCGCCTTGGCGGCGATCTCGTCCTCGCGGATCGCCATCCACGCGCGCCCGATCCGCGAGTCCTGCAGCCGGATCGTCACGAGGATCACCGCGATCGCCAGCAGCAGGAACAGGTAGTAGTACAGCGTGACCGAAGGGACCTGCAGCGTGCCCAGCTCGAGCGTCTTCGAGAAGTCGAGTCCGGCGATGCGCACCGGGTCGATGTTGGTGATTCCCTGCGGCCCGTTCGTGATGTTCAGCGGCGCGTTCAGGTTGTTCAGGAAGATGCGGATGATCTCGCCGAAGCCCAGCGTCACGATCGCCAGGTAGTCGCCGCGCAGCCGCAGCACCGGCGCGCCCAGCAGCACCCCGAAGAACGCCGCGAGCAGCGCCCCGAGCGGAACGACCAGCCAGATCGAGTTGTGCAGCCCGTCGGGGAACGCGGCCGCGATCCACTCGAAGTTCTCCATCAGGTGCGGCGAGGCGAGCAGTGCGTACATGTAGGCGCCCACCGCGTAGAACGCGACGTAGCCCAGGTCGAGCAATCCGGCGTAGCCGACGACGATGTTCAGCCCGAGCGCGAGCATCACGTAGAGCAGCGCGAAGTCGGCGAGCCGCACCCACCGGTTGCCGCCCATGCCGAGCACGAACGGCAGCGCGGCGAGCGCGATCGCCACCACGACGGTCGCCGCGAGCGCCGCGCGGGGCCGGTCGCGAAGGGAGGGGAAGAAGGTCGTGATCATCCGTGCGCCGCCCGGCGGTTCAGGCCCGGTCCGCGACCCGTTCGCCCATGATTCCCGACGGGCGGAACAGCAGCACCAGGATCAGCACCGCGAACGCGAAGATGTCCTGGTAGTGGCTGCCGAGGAATCCGCCGGTCAGGTCGCCGATGTAGCCCGCGCCCAGGCTCTCGATGATGCCCAGCAGCAGGCCGCCGAGCATCGCGCCGGCGATGTTGCCGATCCCGCCGAGCACCGCGGCGGTGAACGCCTTGAGTCCCGGGATGAAGCCCATCGAAAAGTGCGCGATGTTGTAGTTCAGCGCCACCAGCACGCCGGCCACGGCCGCGAGCGCGGCGCCGATCGCGAAAGTGGCGGCGATCACGCGGTTCGCGTCGACGCCCATCAGGCTGGCGAGCCGCGGGCTCTCGGCGGTCGCGCGCATCGCGCGCCCGAGCTTCGTGCGGTTCACCAGCAGCAGCAGGCCCGCCATCATCGCCGCCGCGACGACGAGGATCAGGATCTGCTTGGGCGCCAGGATCGCGCCGAAGACCGGCACCGGGTCGGTGGGCAGCAGGTCGGGGAAGACGATCGGATTGGGCTTCCAGATCATCATCGCCACCGTCTGCAGCACGATCGAGATGCCGATCGCGGTGATCAGCGGAGCGAGGCGCGGCGCGTTGCGCAGCGGCCGGTAGGCGACGCGCTCGATCGCGACCGACAGCACCACGCAGACCGGGATCGCGGCCAGCACGCCGACCAGCAGCGCGAGCGGGGCCGGCACGCCCGCAGCCAGCAGTTTCGGCACCAGCCAGGCCGCGACCATCGCGCCCATCATCAGCACTTCGCCGTGGGCGAAGTTGATCAGCTGCAGGATGCCGTAGACCATCGTGTAGCCGAGCGCGATCAGCGCATAGACCGAGCCGAGCACGAGCCCGTTCAGGATCTGCTGCAGCAGGATGTCGAAGTCGAACAAGCCGGACCCTTCCGCTGGAGCGCGCAGCCGCGAAACCGCGCGAATATAAGCGAATTGGCCCGCGCGCGACGCGGGTCGCCGGGCGGTCGAGGGTTATCCCCGGTGAAAAAAAAGCGCCCCGGGCGAACCGGGGCGAACCAGCCAGGGAGGAAAAAATCTTTGCGCGGCTGGGAGAGGAGGCCTGACGCAAGGCGACGCGGCGCCCTGCGATTCCAATGTAGCGGGAGGTTCGGCCGGGAGTGCTCCGGCGGCGATTGACGGCACGCGCGGGCGGACGGACGGGGAGGAGGGTGTTGCAGGGCGCCGGAGCCCGAAAACGGCGAGGGGCGCCGTCGGCGCCCCCCGGTCGGACCTGGTGCTTCGGGGCTACTTGTGCGACAGGACCCACTTCACGAGGGTCGTCGCCTCGTCGGCCGAAACCTGCGGGTTGGCCGGCATCGGGATCTGCCCCCAGACGCCCGAACCGCCCTCGCGCACCTTCTTCGTCAGCTTCGCCACCGCGTCCTTGTCGTTCGCGTACTTCGCGGCGACGTCCTTGTACGCCGGGCCGATCAGCTTCTTGTCGACGGCGTGGCAGGCGGTGCAGTTCTTCGCCTTGGCGAGGTCGGCGCTCGCCACGGCGGCGCCCGAGGCGCAGGCGAGGGCGGCGGCGAGGGTCAGGATCGGAAATCGGTTCATGGAGGCTCCGCTGGGGTGGGTGGCAGTCGGGATTGCTGCTTTCATGGGTCGTTAACGCGCCGCGACCCCCGCCGTTGACACCCCGCAGTCCGCCGCCCGGCCGGGCGCCAAAGACGAGCGTTCCGTAGCGCGGCACATTGGACGCTCCGAGTGCAACCATCGCGTCTCATGCCGTTCGTCTGGATTGGAGCCCTGCTGATCGCCCTGAAGTGGCTGGAAATCGGCCCGGTCACCGACTTGTCGTGGTGGTGGGTCCTGCTGCCGATGGCGCTCGCGTTCGCGTGGTTCGAGCTGATCCAGCCGCTGTTCGGGCTCGACCGGCGCAGCAACGTCGACGACAACTACGCGAAGCTGCGCAGGCAGCGCGTCGAGGCGCAGTTCCGGGGCCGGGTCGGGGGCAGATCGGGCAAGCGCAGCTGAACGCGCTCCGCGACAGGCAGCGCGGCGGCGTCCGCCGCGCCCCGTCGCGAACGGCCGGAGCGTCCCGCCGCCTCAGAAATCGTCGAGCACCGCGCCGCGGCTCGCGCTCGACGCCAGCTTGTAGAACTTGGCGAGCACGCCGCGCGTGTAGCGGGGTGCCGGCTGCTTCCAGGTCGCCTTGCGGCGCGCGAGTTCGGCGTCGTCGACGTTCAGCTGCAGCACCAGCCGGTGCGCGTCGATGGTGATCGAATCGCCTTCCTTCACCAGCGCGATCGGGCCGCCGGCCGCCGCTTCCGGCGCGACGTGGCCGACCACCATGCCCCAGGTGCCGCCCGAGAAGCGTCCGTCGGTCACCAGGCCGACCGACTCGCCGAGGCCCGCACCGATGATCGCCGACGTCGGCGCGAGCATCTCGGGCATTCCCGGCGCGCCGCGCGGGCCGAGGTAGCGCAGCACCATCACGTCGCCGGCGACGATCCGGCCCTCGAGGATCGCGGCGAGCGCGCTCTGCTCGTCGTCGAAGACCCGCGCCGGCCCGGTGATGACCGGGTTCTTCAGGCCGGTGATCTTCGCCACGCTGCCTTCGGGTGACAGGTTGCCCTTCAGGATCGCGAGGTGTCCCTGCGCATAGAGCGCCTTGTCGATCGGGAAGATCACGTCCTGGTCGGCGCGCGGCGCCGCGGGCACGTCCTTCAGCTCTTCGGCCAGCGTGCGCCCGGTGATCGTCATGCAGTCGCCGTGGATCAGTCCCGCCTCGAGCAGGATCTTCAGCACCTGCGGGATGCCGCCCGCGCGGTGCAGGTCGGTGGCCAGGTACTTGCCGGACGGCTTGAGGTCGCAGAGCACCGGCACGCGCTTGCGTACGCGCTCGAAGTCGTCGATCGTCCACTCGACGCCGGCGGCGTGCGCGATCGCCAGGTAGTGCAGCACGGCGTTGGTCGAGCCACCGACGGCCATGATCAGCGCCACCGCGTTCTCGATCGACTTGCGCGTGACGATGTCGCGCGGCTTCAGGTCGTTCTGCACTGCGCGGATCAGCACTCGCGCCGACTCGGCGGTCGACTCGGCCTTCTCGGCGTCGGGGTTGGCCATCGTCGAAGAGCCCAGCAGGCTCATGCCGAGCGCCTCGAACGACGACGACATCGTGTTGGCGGTGTACATGCCGCCGCACGAGCCGGTGCCCGGGATCGCGTTCTCCTCGATCCCGCAGAAGTCCTCCTCGCTCATCCGGCCGTGCGAGAACTCGCCGACCGCCTCGAACACCGAGACGATGTTCAGGTCCTTGCCCTTCCAGTGGCCGGCCTTGATCGTGCCGCCGTAGACGTAGATCGACGGCACGTTCGCGCGCAGCATGCCCATCATCCCGCCGGGCATGTTCTTGTCGCAGCCGCCGATGACGACGACGCCGTCCATCCACTGGCCCTGCACGGAAGTCTCGACGCAGTCGGAGATCACCTCGCGCGACACCAGCGAGTACTTCATGCCCTCGGTGCCCATCGCCATGCCGTCGGAGATGGTCGGCGTGCCGAAGACCTGCGGGTTCGCGCCCGCCGCCCTGATCGCCTCGACCGCCGCGTCTGCCAGCACCTGCAGCCCGGAATTGCACGGGGTGATCGTGCTGTGGCCGTTGGCCACGCCGATCATCGGGTTCGCGAAGTCGCTGCGCTTGTACCCCATCGCGTAGTACATCGAGCGGTTCGGGGCGCGGGCGACGCCCTCGGTGATGTTGCGGCTGCGGCGATTGGCGGTCATGGCGATCGGGGGCGCGCCAGGGGCGCGGGAGGCGGGTTGGGGAGGGGCCGAGTGTAGCAAACGGGCCGCCCGGCAGCCCGCAATTCCGCATCGCGATACCGAAATGGGGCACGGGGGCGCGCGGCCGCCCGGCGGGGGCGGCAATCGCTCCGGCGCGCGGACGGCCAACAACAAAGGACTTGCGCGGCGGACGGGGATCGGGATAACATTAACGAGAACGATTTGTATTAACCAACCCGAGCCCGATCCCGGCTCCGACCGGACCCGCGGGCGCGAAACCACCGATTGCCGCCATGATCGTCTGCATCTGCCGAGGGGTTTCGGACCGCGAAATCCGCGCCGTCGTCAGCCAGGGAGCCAGCTCGTTCGCCGAGGTGCGTGCCGAGCTCGGAACCGGGGAGTGCTGCGGCAAGTGTTCGCGCCAGGTGCGCGAGCTGATCGACGAGCACGCGCCGGCCCGGCATTCGTGCTCGACGGGCGCCACCTGCGCCTGCGCGTAGCCGCCGCGGGCGGCCCCGGCGCCGTCCGCTCCCCGCAGCCCTGAAGCCGACGCTACGACTGCCCGCACGCCATGTGCGATTGCTGGTAGTTCTGCAGGCCCACCTTGCCGACGAGCTCGAGCTGCGTCTCGAGGAAGTCGACGTGCTCCTCGGAGTCTTCCAGGATCTTCACCAGCAATTCGCGCGAGACGTAGTCGCCGACGCTCTCGCAGTGCGCGATCCCGTCCTTCAATACCGGTAGCACCGAGCGCTCGAGCGCGAGGTCGGCGTTGAGGATCTCCTCGGTGTTCTCGCCGACGCTCACCTTGCCGATGTCCTGGAGATTGGGCAACCCTTCCAGCAGCAGGATGCGCTCGATCAGCGCGTCGGCGTGCTTCATTTCGCCGATCGATTCGTCGTGCTCGATCTTCGCCAGGCCCGGCAATCCCCAGTGACCGAAGATCCGCGAGTGCAGGAAATACTGGTTGATGGCGGTCAGCTCGTTCTTCAGCTGCCGGTTGAGCCATTCGATGACCTTCTTGTCGCCCTTCATGGGACCCCCTGCGCCGATCGATCCCGCGATTATGCGGCCAGTCACGGCGGCAGTCATGCAAGAATAGCCGCGACGATCCCGGGCCCGACGATGCTCATCCATCCGCAGTTCGACCCCATTGCCTTCAGCATCGGCCCGCTCGCCGTTCGCTGGTACGGGCTGATGTACCTGCTGGCGTTCGCCGCCTTCTTCCTGCTCGGCCGCTCGCGCCTGAAGCGGCCGGCCTTCGCGAAGGCGACCGGCCTCGCGCCGCGCGACCTCGAGGACCTGCTGTTCTGGGGCGCGCTCGGCGTCGTGCTGGGCGGGCGCCTCGGCTACGTGCTGTTCTACAAGCCCGGCCACTACCTCGCCCATCCGCTCGAGGTGCTCGCGGTCTGGCAGGGCGGGATGTCGTTCCACGGCGGCCTGCTCGGCGTGATCGTGGCGACCTGGCTGTTCTGCCGGCGCCGCGGGCTCGCGTTCTGGCCGGTGATCGACTTCGCGGCGCCGCTGGTGCCGATCGGGCTCGCCGCGGGACGCATCGGGAATTTCATCAACGGCGAGCTCTGGGGCCGGCCGACCGACGTGCCGTGGGCGATGGTGTTCCCGCAGGTCGACGCGCTGCCCAGGCATCCGTCGCAGCTGTACCAGTTCGCCGGCGAGGGGCTGCTGCTGTTCGCGCTGCTGTGGTGGTACTCGTCGCGGCCCCGGCCGGCCGGCGCGGTCTCCGGCGTGTTCCTGATCGGCTACGCGGTGCTGCGCTTCGCCGCCGAGTTCGCGCGCGAGCCCGACTCGTTCCTCGGCCTGCAGGCGCTCGGGTTCACGATGGGCCAGTGGCTGTGCGTGCCGATGTTCGCCGCCGGCCTCGCGTTGTTCGCCTGGGCGCAGCGCCGCCCGGGCGCGGCGAATACGGGCTCGTAGCGGGCAGCACCGTCGCCGCGCCGACGCGCCGCGAGACCCACAGCAGGACCGACAGCGAGAGGACCCACGATGCAGCAGCCAGGCCAGCACAATCTCTATGCCCTGTTGTCGAGCGGCTTCCCGGCCGACCGCGCAAGCTGCTGCATCGACGCGGGCGAGGGCGCCTGGTACAGCTGGGACGACGTCGAGCGCGCCAGCGCGATGATCGCGAACCTGCTCGGGCGCCTCGCGCTTCCGAAGGGGGCGCGGGTCGCGGTGCAGGTCGACAAGTCGCCCGAGGCGGTGCTGCTCTACCTCGCGACGCTGCGCGCCGGCTACGTGTACCTGCCGCTGAACACCGCCTACCAGGCGACCGAGATCGACTACTTCGTCGGCGACGCCGAGCCGTCGGTGGTCGTCTGCAGCCCGGCGAACCTGCGCTGGGTCGAGCCGATCGCGCGCCGACACCGCGTGCCGCACCTGTTCACGCTGGGCGACGATCGCCGCGGCACGCTGCTCGAGGCGGCGGCACGCGAGCCCGATCGCTTCGCGACGGTGCGCAGCCGCGCCGACGACCTCGCCTGCATCGTCTACACCTCGGGCACCACCGGGCGCAGCAAGGGCGCGATGCTCTCGCACGGCAACGTCGGCAGCAACGCGCTGACGCTGCACACCTGCTGGCGCTGGCGCGCCGGCGACGTGCTGCTGCACATGCTGCCGATCTTCCACGTGCACGGGCTGTTCGTCGCGATCCACGGGGCGCTGCTGTCGGGCAGCCGGATGATCTGGCGCGCGAAGTTCGACGCGAAGGAAGCGGTGCGGGTGCTGCCGCAGGCGACCGTGTTCATGGGCGTGCCCACGATGTACGTGCGCCTTCTCGACGAGCCCGGCTTCGACGCGAACGCGTGCCGCAACGTGCGCCTGTTCGTCTCCGGATCGGCCCCGCTGCTGCCCGACACGTTCCGCCAGTTCGAGGCGCGCACCGGACAGCGGATCCTGGAGCGCTACGGGATGAGCGAGACGGCGATGCTCACGTCGAACTCGTACGACGGCAATCGAGTGCCCGGCACCGTGGGCCTGCCGCTGCCGGGCGTCGAGGTGCGCGTCGTCGACGAGTCGGGGCGGCCCTGCGGCACCGGCGAGATCGGCGCGATCCAGGTGCGCGGCCCGAACGTCTTCCGCGGCTACTGGCGGATGCCGCAGAAGACGAAGGAAGAGTTCACCCGCGACGGCTTCTTTCGCACCGGCGACATGGGGAAGTGGGACGCCAACGGCTACCTGTCGATCGTCGGGCGCAGCAAGGACCTGATCATCACGGGTGGCTACAACGTCTATCCGAAGGAGATCGAGTCGTACCTCGACGAGATGGACGGCGTGGCCGAGTCGGCGGTGATCGGCGTGCCGCACCGCGACTTCGGCGAGGCGGTCACCGCGGTGGTGGTGCGCAAGCCGGGCGCGAGGCTCGACGAGGCCGCGATCGTCGCCGCGCTGAAGGGGCGCATCGCCGCGTTCAAGGTGCCCAAGCGCGTCCACGTCGTCGACGAGCTGCCGCGCAACCAGATGGGCAAGGTGCAGAAGAACGTCCTGCGCGAGCGTTACGCGAAGCCCGCCTGACCCCCGCCGCATCGCGGCGCAGGCCCGGCCGCGCGCTGCCGCGCCGGGGCCGTCCTGGCCCGCCGGCGTCGGCGGACGCGTGAATTAGTTCCTGTCGGAAACCTCCGGCCGGGCCAATCCTCTGGCACCAATACCCAAAGAGGGACGCGAAGCCGCAATGGCAACGCGCCCGCGCGCATTGCGTGCGGGCCGTGACGGGGGTCGATCCGGCGAACGGACGATCGTCCGGGGGCGCACAGCCCCGCGCACGAGTGGCTCGAATCCTGGCACGGACGGACACCTGAGGCGAAGAGGACGACGATGAGCGGATCCTGCGGCACGACGAGCGGCGGCCTGAGCGGCAACGACACGATCACGGGCACGAACGGCAACAACAACCTGAACGGGGGCTCGGGCAACGACACCCTGTCGGGCCTTGCCGGCAACGACAAGCTGACCGGGGGCAGCGGCAACGACGTGCTGGACGGAGGCGCCGGCAACGACAAGCTCGACGGCGGGTCGGGCAACGACACGCTGCTCGGCGGCGCGGGCAAGGACGACCTGAACGGCGGGTCGGGCAACGACATCCTCGACGGCGGTTCGGGGAGCGACAAGGTCGACGGCGGCTCGGGCAACGACACGCTGATCTACCGGCTGGCCGAGAACACCGGCGCGAAGGACAGCTACGACGGTGGGTCGGGCATCGACACGCTGCGCATCATGCTCACCGGCGCGGAGTGGTCCAGCGAGGCGGTGCAGACCCAGCTCGCGCGCTACTTCGAGCACCTGGAAGAGGTGAAGCGCAACAAGCACGGCGAGGTCTCGGACGGCTGCAGGAGCGATTTCACCTTCGACTTCGGCAGCGGCACCAAGCTCACCGTGTCGATGATGGAGAAGCTCGAGGTCTACGTCGACGGCGTGCCGGTCGACCTCGATACGCCGTTCGTGGATTCGGCCGACGGCGCGGGCGCGGTCGCCGAGGACGGCACGCTGACCGACTCGGGCACGATCCTGTTCTCGGACCTGGACTGGTCCGACAGCCACACGGTGGCGGTGACCCCGCCGGCCGGCGCGATCGGCACGCTGACCGCGTCGATCACGAACGTGGCGACCGGCGACGGGCAGGGCACGGTCACGTGGAACTACGTGCTGGACAATTCGCTGGCGCAGTCTCTGGGCCAGGGCGAGACGAAGATCGAGACGTTCACGGTCAGGATCGCGGATGCGGACAATCCGGGGAAGTTTGTTGACCAGACGGTGACGGTGACCATCACGGGCACGAACGACGTGCCGGTGATCGGTGGGGTGAGCACGGGTGGCGTGACTGAAGATGCGAGCACGCCGGACCTGACGACGAGCGGTGCGCTGACGATCACCGACGTGGATGCGGGCGAAGCCTCGTTCGTGGCGCAGACCGGCACGGCCGGCAGCAACGGCCACGGCAGCTTCAACGTGGATACGGCGGGCAACTGGACCTACACGGCCAGCAACAGCCAGACGGCGATCCAGGAGCTGGGTGCGGGCGACACGCTGACCGACAGCTTCACCGTCACCAGCTTGGACGGCAGCAACAGCCAGGTGGTCACGGTGACCATCACGGGCACGAACGACGTGCCGGTGATCGGTGGGGTGAGCACGGGTGGCGTGACTGAAGATGCGAGCACGCCGGACCTGACGACGAGCGGTGCGCTGACGATCACCGACGTGGATGCGGGCGAAGCCTCGTTCGTGGCGCAGACCGGCACGGCCGGCAGCAACGGCCACGGCAGCTTCAACGTGGATACGGCGGGCAACTGGACCTACACGGCCAGCAACAGCCAGACGGCGATCCAGGAGCTGGGTGCGGGCGACACGCTGACCGACAGCTTCACCGTCACCAGCTTGGACGGCAGCAACAGCCAGGTGGTCACGGTGACCATCACGGGCACGAACGACGTGCCGGTGATCGGTGGGGTGAGCACGGGTGGCGTGACTGAAGATGCGAGCACGCCGGACCTGACGACGAGCGGTGCGCTGACGATCACCGACGTGGATGCGGGCGAAGCCTCGTTCGTGGCGCAGACCGGCACGGCCGGCAGCAACGGCCACGGCAGCTTCAACGTGGATACGGCGGGCAACTGGACCTACACGGCCAGCAACAGCCAGACGGCGATCCAGGAGCTGGGTGCGGGCGACACGCTGACCGACAGCTTCACCGTCACCAGCTTGGACGGCAGCAACAGCCAGGTGGTCACGGTGACCATCACGGGCACGAACGACGTGCCGGTGATCGGTGGGGTGAGCACGGGTGGCGTGACTGAAGATGCGAGCACGCCGGACCTGACGACGAGCGGTGCGCTGACGATCACCGACGTGGATGCGGGCGAAGCCTCGTTCGTGGCGCAGACCGGCACGGCCGGCAGCAACGGCCACGGCAGCTTCAACGTGGATACGGCGGGCAACTGGACCTACACGGCCAGCAACAGCCAGACGGCGATCCAGGAGCTGGGTGCGGGCGACACGCTGACCGACAGCTTCACCGTCACCAGCTTGGACGGCAGCAACAGCCAGGTGGTCACGGTGACCATCACGGGCACGAACGACGTGCCGGTGATCGGTGGGGTGAGCACGGGTGGCGTGACTGAAGATGCGAGCACGCCGGACCTGACGACGAGCGGTGCGCTGACGATCACCGACGTGGATGCGGGCGAAGCCTCGTTCGTGGCGCAGACCGGCACGGCCGGCAGCAACGGCCACGGCAGCTTCAACGTGGATACGGCGGGCAACTGGACCTACACGGCCAGCAACAGCCAGACGGCGATCCAGGAGCTGGGTGCGGGCGACACGCTGACCGACAGCTTCACCGTCACCAGCTTGGACGGCAGCAACAGCCAGGTGGTCACGGTGACCATCACGGGCACGAACGACGTGCCGGTGATCGGTGGGGTGAGCACGGGTGGCGTGACTGAAGATGCGAGCACGCCGGACCTGACGACGAGCGGTGCGCTGACGATCACCGACGTGGATGCGGGCGAAGCCTCGTTCGTGGCGCAGACCGGCACGGCCGGCAGCAACGGCCACGGCAGCTTCAACGTGGATACGGCGGGCAACTGGACCTACACGGCCAGCAACAGCCAGACGGCGATCCAGGAGCTGGGTGCGGGCGACACGCTGACCGACAGCTTCACCGTCACCAGCTTGGACGGCAGCAACAGCCAGGTGGTCACGGTGACCATCACGGGCACGAACGACGTGCCGGTGATCGGTGGGGTGAGCACGGGTGGCGTGACTGAAGATGCGAGCACGCCGGACCTGACGACGAGCGGTGCGCTGACGATCACCGACGTGGATGCGGGCGAAGCCTCGTTCGTGGCGCAGACCGGCACGGCCGGCAGCAACGGCCACGGCAGCTTCAACGTGGATACGGCGGGCAACTGGACCTACACGGCCAGCAACAGCCAGACGGCGATCCAGGAGCTGGGTGCGGGCGACACGCTGACCGACAGCTTCACCGTCACCAGCTTGGACGGCAGCAACAGCCAGGTGGTCACGGTGACCATCACGGGCACGAACGACGTGCCGGTGATCGGTGGGGTGAGCACGGGTGGCGTGACTGAAGATGCGAGCACGCCGGACCTGACGACGAGCGGTGCGCTGACGATCACCGACGTGGATGCGGGCGAAGCCTCGTTCGTGGCGCAGACCGGCACGGCCGGCAGCAACGGCCACGGCAGCTTCAACGTGGATACGGCGGGCAACTGGACCTACACGGCCAGCAACAGCCAGACGGCGATCCAGGAGCTGGGTGCGGGCGACACGCTGACCGACAGCTTCACCGTCACCAGCTTGGACGGCAGCAACAGCCAGGTGGTCACGGTGACCATCACGGGCACGAACGACGTGCCGGTGATCGGTGGGGTGAGCACGGGTGGCGTGACTGAAGATGCGAGCACGCCGGACCTGACGACGAGCGGTGCGCTGACGATCACCGACGTGGATGCGGGCGAAGCCTCGTTCGTGGCGCAGACCGGCACGGCCGGCAGCAACGGCCACGGCAGCTTCAACGTGGATACGGCGGGCAACTGGACCTACACGGCCAGCAACAGCCAGACGGCGATCCAGGAGCTGGGTGCGGGCGACACGCTGACCGACAGCTTCACCGTCACCAGCTTGGACGGCAGCAACAGCCAGGTGGTCACGGTGACCATCACGGGCACGAACGACGTGCCGGTGATCGGTGGGGTGAGCACGGGTGGCGTGACTGAAGATGCGAGCACGCCGGACCTGACGACGAGCGGTGCGCTGACGATCACCGACGTGGATGCGGGCGAAGCCTCGTTCGTGGCGCAGACCGGCACGGCCGGCAGCAACGGCCACGGCAGCTTCAACGTGGATACGGCGGGCAACTGGACCTACACGGCCAGCAACAGCCAGACGGCGATCCAGGAGCTGGGTGCGGGCGACACGCTGACCGACAGCTTCACCGTCACCAGCTTGGACGGCAGCAACAGCCAGGTGGTCACGGTGACCATCACGGGCACGAACGACGTGCCGGTGATCGGTGGGGTGAGCACGGGTGGCGTGACTGAAGATGCGAGCACGCCGGACCTGACGACGAGCGGTGCGCTGACGATCACCGACGTGGATGCGGGCGAAGCCTCGTTCGTGGCGCAGACCGGCACGGCCGGCAGCAACGGCCACGGCAGCTTCAACGTGGATACGGCGGGCAACTGGACCTACACGGCCAGCAACAGCCAGACGGCGATCCAGGAGCTGGGTGCGGGCGACACGCTGACCGACAGCTTCACCGTCACCAGCTTGGACGGCAGCAACAGCCAGGTGGTCACGGTGACCATCACGGGCACGAACGACGTGCCGGTGATCGGTGGGGTGAGCACGGGTGGCGTGACTGAAGATGCGAGCACGCCGGACCTGACGACGAGCGGTGCGCTGACGATCACCGACGTGGATGCGGGCGAAGCCTCGTTCGTGGCGCAGACCGGCACGGCCGGCAGCAACGGCCACGGCAGCTTCAACGTGGATACGGCGGGCAACTGGACCTACACGGCCAGCAACAGCCAGACGGCGATCCAGGAGCTGGGTGCGGGCGACACGCTGACCGACAGCTTCACCGTCACCAGCTTGGACGGCAGCAACAGCCAGGTGGTCACGGTGACCATCACGGGCACGAACGACGTGCCGGTGATCGGTGGGGTGAGCACGGGTGGCGTGACTGAAGATGCGAGCACGCCGGACCTGACGACGAGCGGTGCGCTGACGATCACCGACGTGGATGCGGGCGAAGCCTCGTTCGTGGCGCAGACCGGCACGGCCGGCAGCAACGGCCACGGCAGCTTCAACGTGGATACGGCGGGCAACTGGACCTACACGGCCAGCAACAGCCAGACGGCGATCCAGGAGCTGGGTGCGGGCGACACGCTGACCGACAGCTTCACCGTCACCAGCTTGGACGGCAGCAACAGCCAGGTGGTCACGGTGACCATCACGGGCACGAACGACGTGCCGGTGATCGGTGGGGTGAGCACGGGTGGCGTGACTGAAGATGCGAGCACGCCGGACCTGACGACGAGCGGTGCGCTGACGATCACCGACGTGGATGCGGGCGAAGCCTCGTTCGTGGCGCAGACCGGCACGGCCGGCAGCAACGGCCACGGCAGCTTCAACGTGGATACGGCGGGCAACTGGACCTACACGGCCAGCAACAGCCAGACGGCGATCCAGGAGCTGGGTGCGGGCGACACGCTGACCGACAGCTTCACCGTCACCAGCTTGGACGGCAGCAACAGCCAGGTGGTCACGGTGACCATCACGGGCACGAACGACGTGCCGGTGATCTCCGGACCAGTGCCGCTGGCAGCAATCGCCGAAGACAGCGGCGCCCGTCTCATCACTCAGGCCGAACTCCTGGCGAACGCCTCCGACGTCGACAACGGCGCCACGTTGACGGCGGCCAACCTGGCCATCTTCTCGGGCCTGGGCGGCCTGGTCGACAACGGCAACGGCACCTGGAGCTACACGCCGGCGGCTGACGACGACACGTCGGTGACTTTCTCGTATACCGTCAGTGACGGCATCGCCGCGCCGGTCGCGGCCAGCGCGACACTAGACATCACGCCGGTCAACGACGCGCCGACCCTGACGGTGAATCCGTTCGCGCCGAGTAACCAAAACGTGCGCGACGAGTTCAACTCCGTCGCGTACAACAACAACAACGGCAGCCACAACTGGGCGACGAACTGGACCGAGTCGCAAGAAAGCGCCGGCGGCACAAGTGCGGCCGCTGGAGACATCCGGGTTGTCAACGAGACGTCCAACCTTCGCTTGAGCTTCACGGATTTCAACGGTGTCGATACGTCCATCCAGCGGACCGCGAACCTTAGCGGGGCGACGTCCGCCACGCTGAGCTTTGACTACAAGCGGGTCAGCCTGGAATCATTCGGTGACGAACAGGTCCGGGTGCAAATCTCCAGCGACGGGACGAACTTCACCACCATCGCAACTCTCGACGGCCCAGCAAACGATGCAACTTACCTGACTTTCTCGGCCGATATCTCGTCCTATATCTCCACGACTACGGTCGTGCGGATCGTTGCGGACGCGGATCTGGACAACGACGGCGACTACGTCTACATCGACAACGTCAACATCGCCTACACAGTCCCGACCAACCCGGTCTTCGTCGAGAACGGCGCCGCCGTGGTGCTGGACAGCACTGCGACCGTTGCCGACCTCGAGCTCGACGCCGCCAACAACTACGCCGGCGCGACGCTGACGCTCGAGCGGCAGGGTGGCGCCAATGCCGAGGACCAGTTCGGCGGCAGCGGCCTGCTGTCGTTGAGCGGCGGCGACGTCGTCTACAACGCGGTGAACGTGGGCAGCTTCACGCAGTCGGGCGGCACGCTGGCGATCACCTTCGGCGCCAGCGCCACCAGCGCGGTCGTCGACGGCGTGCTGCAGGGTATCACCTACGCCAACACGAGCGACGCTCCGCCCGCCTCGGCAACCCTGGACATCGCGTTCAGCGACGGCAACTCGGGCGCACAGGGAACCGGCGGGGCGCTGTCGGCGACCGGCAGCGTGACGGTGAACATCACGGCGGTCAACGATGCGCCGACGGGTGCGCCCGACAAGATCTACGTGTCGGACAACACGAACGTGGTGCTGCCGTGGAGCGTGTTCCTGGGCAACGACGTCGACCCCGACAGCGGAAGCATATCGATCGTGAGCGCGTCCGAGTCGAACAGTGTGATGGGCAGTCTGTCGACGACCGGTGGCAACATCTCGTTCACGACCGGGGACGTCGCTTCGGATCAGACGGTGAGTTTCACGTACACGCCGTCGGACGGCAGCGCGTCGGGTACGCCGACCACCGTGAGCGTCGTCGTTCTCAATACCGGTAGTTTCGGCGGAGGGATCACGACGAACTACACGGTCCCAGCCGACTCGTCGGGGTCCTACATCGACGTGTTCAGCCTCGACGACACGCTGAACGGCGCGGATACGCCCAACGTCTTCCTCGGGGGTGACGGGGCGGACACACTGAACGGCGGCGCGGCGAACGACGCGCTCAGCGGTGGTGCCGGCAACGACACGATGAACGGTGGCGGCGGCGACGACGTGTTGAACGGCGGGTCGGGCACCAATGTCCTGACCGGGGGCAGCGGAAGCGATACCTTCGTTTTCGACACCACCTCGGGCGTCAGCACGATCACCGACTTCACGGCCGGTGCGGGCGGCGACGTGATCCAGCTCGACCTCAGCGCGCTCGGCACCATCATTCATGGTGGGGGAACCAGCGTCGGCGAGAACGACGCGATCTCGATCGAGTACGTGACCAACGCCGGCTCGCAGGCGCTGGATTCGGGCGACAACATCTTCGTCATCACGAGCGGTACGTACGCCAATACGGGGACTGGGAAGAGCAGCCTGATCGCGTTCCACGACAGCGGCAGCCCGAACGAAATCCAGTTCGCCGGCAACGGACTGAGCGACGGCGAGGACATCGTGATCCTCTGGAGCGACGGCACCGACGCATACCTCGGCGTCTGGAATATCGACGAGGACAGCAACGCCAACGAGATCGAGAACAGTTCCGGAAGCAGCAACTCCATCACGACGATCGGCGTCATCGAGAACGTGAACCTGGCCGGCTTGTCGACCTTCACCGCGGAGAACTTCGACTTCATTGCCTGAGGTTCGAAAGCCGACGCTTGTCGGCGGGCCGGTTTCCGCGTGCGGGGTTGCGACCCCGCGCCGGGGCCGGCGCCCGTCTGCGTCAAGCGTCTGTGACATGTTGCCGCGCGCGCGGCCGCGGCGGGTCCTAGCATCGAGGGCCAAATAGCGAGGTGTACCCGTGCGTTCCCTCCTGACACTCCTGCGCCGCCCGCTTCTCCACGTGGCCGGGCTGTCGCTGTTCGTCAACCTGCTGCTGCTGGTGCCGGCGCTGTTCATGCTGCAGGTCTACGACCGCGTGCTGGCCAGCCAGAGCGCCGACACCCTCATCGTGCTGCTGGTCGGCGTGGGCGTCGCGATGGCGCTGATGCTGGCGCTCGACTACCTGCGCTCGCGGCTGCAGGGCGTGGCCGGCAACCTGCTGGCCGAGTCGCTGTCGCCGGCGGTCACCCGGATCGCGATGGTGGAGGGTGCGCGCCGCGCCGGCCGGCCGATGTCCGAGGGGCTGCGCGATGTCGCCGCGCTGCGGGCGCTGTTCTCGGCGCAGGGCCTGCTCGCGCTGTTCGACGCGCCGTGGGTGCTGGTGTTCGTGGCGGTGATCTGGGTCGCGCACCCGCTGATGGGCATGGTGGCCGCGGGCGCGGCCGTGCTGATGCTGGTGCTGGCGCTGGCCAACGACCTGATGACGCGCCGGCAGATCGAGGCGGTGCAGCGCGCCGCCGCCGGCGCCACCCGCTACCTCGAGACCTCGCTGCAGAACGCCGAGGTCGCGCAGACGATGGGGATGACCGACGCGCTGATCGCGCGTTGGCGCGCGAAGAACGCCGAGGTCGGCGCGATGCAGCGCCCGGCCGCGAGCCGTTCGGTGGCGATGACCGCGCTCACCCGCACCGTGCGCCAGGGCGTGCAGGTGCTGATGCTGGCGGTGGGCGCCTGGCTGGTGATCACCGCGCAGGCAACTCCCGGCGTGATGATCGCCGCGACCATCCTTCTGGGCCGCGCGCTCGCCCCGATCGAGCTGGCGGTGGGCAGCTGGCGCGTGCTGGCCGAGGGCCGCGCGGCGTTCCGGCGCCTGGGCGAGGCGTTCGCCGCGGCGGCGGCCGAGCCCGAGCGCATGGCGCTGCCCGCGCCGGTCGGCAAGCTGACTGCGATGGGGCTGGTGTGGCGCGCGCCGAAGGCCGAGCGCGTGATCCTGGCCGGCGTGTCGCTGCACCTGGACCCGGGCGAGTCGCTGGCCGTCGTCGGCCCGAGCGGGGCCGGCAAGTCCACGCTGGTGCGGCTGCTCACCGGCGTCTGGAAGCCGACCGCGGGCACGGTGCGGCTGGACAACGCCGACCTGTCGCTGTGGCCGCGCGAGGACCTGGGGCCCTGGATCGGCTACGTGCCGCAGGACGTCGAGCTCTTCCCCGGCACGGTCGCCGAGAACATCGCTCGGCTCGGGCAGGTCGACCCGGCGAAGGTCGTCGAGGCGGCGCAGCGCGCCAACGCGCACGAACTGATCCTGTCCTTCCCCGACGGCTACGACACGCAGATCGACCCGACGGGCGCGCTGCTGTCGCCCGGCCAGCGCCAGCGCATCGCGCTTGCGCGGGCGCTGTACGGCGATCCGCGGCTGCTGGTGCTCGACGAACCGAACTCGAACCTCGACGGCGCCGGCGAGCTCGCGCTGGGCGAGACGCTGCGCGCGCTGCGCGGCAGGGTGACGGTGATCGTCGTCACCCACCGCACGACGCTGGTGCAGCACGTCGACAAGATGCTGGTGATCGAGGGCGGCCGGGCGCAGCACTACGGGCCGACCGCCGACGTGATGCGCGCGCTGCAGCAGGCCGGCGCGCCGGCCGGCGGCGGGCAGGTGGTCGCGATGCCGCGGCCGGTGCCGTCGGGCGCTGCAGCCGCGGCGGCCGCGGCGGCTGCAGCGACCGCCGCTGCGGCGACCTCAGCGGCCATGGAAACGATGAGCACCGGAGGTGCGTCTTGAGCGCCGTAGCCGCCGCCCCCTGTTCGCCGCGCGACGCGGCGCTCGACGCGGCGCTCGCGCCGCACCTGGCCGAATCGCGCCGGCTGGCCCGCTGGGGCTTCGCGGTGCTGGTGCTGGGGCTGGCGCCGATCGGCGCGTGGATGTCCTGGGCGCCGCTCGCCTCGGCGGTGGTCGCGCAGGCCTTCGTCAAGGTCGACCTCGACCGGCGCCCGGTGCAGCACGCCGAGGGCGGCATCGTGCGCGAGGTGAAGGTGCGCGACGGCCAGCGCGTGGCGCAGGGCGAGCCGCTGCTGGTGCTGGGCGACGTCTCGGTCGACGCCGACGTCAACCGGCTGAACTACCGGGTGCTGACCGAACGCGCGGGCATCGTGCGGCTGGAGGCCGAGCAGATCGGCGCGCGCGCGCTGGTCTTCCCGGCAGACCTGCTGGCCGCGGCGAAGGCGGACCCGCGGCTGGCCGAGCAGCTGGGTAAGGAGCGCGCGCTGTTCGAGGCGCGCCGCGACGCGCTGTACGGGCAGGTGGCGCTGCTGCGCGCGCAGCGCGTGCGCGTGATCGAGGAGCGCGAGGCGATGAACGCGCAGGTCGCGCAGGCGAGCGAGTCGCTGAAGTTCCAGCGCGACGAGCTGGAGAAGAACCGTGGCCTGCTGAACGAAGGCTACATCTCGGCCACGCGGATCTCGCAGCTCGAGGCCTCGACCGCCGACTACGCGGTCAAGCTGGAGGAGAAGCGCTCGGAACTCGCGCGCGCCGAGCAGCGGATGGTCGACATCGACCTGCGCATCCGCACGCTGGAAGGCGAGTACCGGCAGCAGGCCAGCGACCAGCTGAAGGTGGCCAGCGCGCGGCTGTCCGAGATCCAGCAGGAGTTGCGCAAGTCCACCGACGCGTCGGCGCGACAGGTGATCGTGGCACCCGCGGCCGGCGACGTGATGAACCTGAAGTTCACCTCGCCCGGCTCGGTCGTGCCGCCGCGCGAGACGATCGCCGACATCGTGCCGGCGAATCCGCGGCTGGTGATCGAGGCGCACATCCGCACCGAGGACGTGAGCCGCGTGCACCAGGGGCAGGCCGCCGAGGTGCGCCTGACCGCGTTCAAGTACCGCACCACGAAGCTGGTCGACGGCAAGGTGTTCTACGTGGCGGCCGACCGGCAGGTCGACGAGGCCACGCGCCAGCCGTACTACGTGGCGATGATCGAGGCCGACCCCGCGTCGCTGGCCGAGGCCGGCGACGACATCCGGATGCAGGCCGGCATGCCCGCCGAGGTCTACATCAAGGGCGAGGAGCGCACGCCGCTGCAGTACCTGGTCGAGCCGGTCACGCAGGTGCTCAGGCGTGCGGGGCGCGAACGCTGAGCGGGGGCGGGCGGCCGCGCGCGTGCGCGGCCGCCCGTCCGGTGTCCGCTCAGTGTCCGCTCAGTGTCCGTACAGCCCCTTCCACAGCATGTAGGCGGCCAGCGCGTAGAGCAGCATCGCGAACAGCGTCCTGAGCCGGCTCACGTCCATCGAGTGCGCGACCCGCGCGCCGAGCGGCGCGGTCAGCACGCTGGTGGCCACGACCGACGCCAGCGCCGGCAGGTAGATGTAGCCGACGGTGCCGGCCGGCAGGTCCAGCCCCCATCCGGCGTAGACGTAGCCCAGCGTTCCGGCCAGCGCGATCGGGAAGCCGCAGGCCGCGCTGGTCGCGACCGCCTCGTGGATCCTCACGTTCGAGCGCGTGAGGAACGGCACCGTGATGAAGGCGCCGCCCGCGCCGACGATCGCCGACAGGCCGCCGATCACGGTGCCCATTCCGAAGCGCCCGAGGTTGCCGGGCAGGGTGCGGTGGGCGCCGCCCTGGCGCTTGAACAGCATCTGCGTCGCCATCAGGCCGACGAACACCCCGAAGCCGCTCGCCAGCACGCTGCCGCGCAGCGCGGCGGCGATCTGCGCGCCTGCGGCCGAGCCGACCACGATCCCCGGAGCGAGCGTCTTCGCGATGTCCCAGCGCACCGCGCCGCGCCGCGCGTGCGCGCGAACGCTCGACAGCGAGGTGAACAGGATCGTCGTGAGCGAGGTCGCGATCGCGACCTTGACGATCTGCCCGGTCGGGAACCCCTTGCTGGTCAGCAGCATCGTGATGAACGGCACCATCACCATGCCGCCGCCGATTCCGAGCAGCCCGGCGGCGAAACCGGTGACGGCGCCCAGCAGCAGGAACCAGGCGATCAGGTCGAGGGCCATGAGGTCGGCGGCGGCCGGACTCAGGCCTGGCCTGCGGCGTCGATCTCCAGCAGCACGCGCCGCAGGGTGTCGAACATCCAGGTCACCTGGTTGGCCTCGACGATCAGCGGCGGCGCGATCGCGATCACGTCGCCGGTGACGCGCACCAGCAGGCCACGCTCGAAGCAGCGCTGGAACGCCTGCGCCGCGCGCGCGCCGGGGGCGCCCTCGCGCGGCGCGAGCTCGACGCCGGCGACCAGGCCGAAGTTGCGGACGTCGACGACGTGCGGCGCATCCCGCAGCGAGTGCGCGGCGTCCTCGAACAGCTGCGCGAGGCCGCGGGCGCGATCGAACAGCGCGTCGCGCCGATAGATCTCGAGCGTGGCCAGGATCGCCGCGCTCGCCAGCGGGTGCCCCGAGTACGTGTAGCCGTGGAAGAACTCGATGCCGTCGCCCGCGCCTTCGACGATCGCGTCGTGGACCTCTCGCCGCACCGCGACGGCCCCCGCCGGGACGACCCCGTTGCTGATGCCCTTGGCGAGCGTGATCAGGTCGGGCGTGACGCCCAGCGCGCCGCTCGCGGTTGCCGCGCCGAGCCGGCCGAAGGCGGTGATGACCTCGTCGAAGATCAGCAGGATGCCGTGCCTGCGGGTGATCTCGCGCAGGCGCTCGAGATAGCCCACCGGGGGCACGAGGACGCCGGTCGAGCCTGCCAGCGGCTCGACGATCACGGCGGCGATCGTCGACGGATCGTGCAGCGCGACCAGGCGCTCGAGCTCGTCGGCCAGGTGGGCTCCGTGGGCGGGCTGGCCGCGCGAGAACGCGTTGGCCTGGGGCAGGTGCGTGTGCGGCAGGTGGTCGACCGCCGGCAGCAGCGCGCCGGAGAACGCGCGCCGGTTCGCGACGATTCCTCCGACCGAGATGCCGCCGAAGCCGGCGCCGTGATAGCCGCGCTCGCGGCCGATCAGGCGCGTGCGCTGTCCTTCGCCGCGCGCGCGGTGGTAGGCCAGCGCGATCTTCAGCGCCGTGTCGACCGACTCGGACCCGGAATTGGTGAAGAAGATCCGGTCGAGGCCGTCGGGCATCAGCGCGGCGATCGATCCGGCCGCGCGGAACGCGTCCGGGTGGCCGAGCTGGAAGCCCGGCGCGTAGTCGAGCTCGGCCGCCTGCCGGGCGATCGCCTCGGTGATCCCGGGGCGGCAGTGGCCCGCGTTGACGCACCAGAGCCCGGACGTGCCGTCGAGGATGCGCGTGCCGTCGGTCGCCGTGTAGTGCATGCCGCTCGCGGAGGCGAGCATCCTCGGCCGCGCCTTGAACGCGCGGTTCGCGGTGAACGGCATCCACAGCTGCGACAGGTCGGGCAGGTCGTTTCGGGCGTTCATCGGCGCGCTCGTCGGTAGGGTTCGGTCATCGCGACGCGGACCCGAGCAGCGTGCCCAGGTAGCGCCACTCGGCGGGCGTGACCGGCGTGATCGAAAGCCGGTTGCCCTTGCGCAGCACCGCCATGTCGGCGAGCGCTTCGTGCCGGCGCAGCTCGGCGAGCGCCAGGTAGCGCGTCTTGCGCAGCACGCGCACGTCGACGAGCACCCAGCGCGGCGACTCGCGGCTGCTCTTCGCGTCGTGGTAGGGGGACTTCGGGTCGAACTGCGTGGCGTCCGGGTACGGCGTCGACGCGACCTCGCCGATCCCGGCGATGCCCGGCTCGGCGCAGCCCGAGTGGTAGAACAGCACGCCGTCGCCGATGCGCATCGCGTCGCGCATGAAATTTCGCGCCTGGTAGTTGCGCACGCCGAACCACGGCACCGTCTGCCGCGGCATCGCCAGCGCGTCGTCGATCGAGCACTCGTCGGGCTCGGACTTCATCAGCCAGAAGGATTTCGCGGGCATCGTCGCGGCGGAAGAGGGGACCCCGCCTGTGCCGGCAGGCCGGCATCCTGAACCGTTCAGTTCAGTTCGGCCGCAGCAGGCACCACATCAGGTTCGTCCGACGAGGGACGATCACAACAGCAGTGCTCGAAAAGCCGCGACCTGGATGCAATGCATTGGTTCAAGGAATGTATGACCTTGTCGAACACTGCAGGGTCGCCGTCATTCTAGCGCGGAACGCGCTTCGGTTCAGAACAGGCTTTCCTGGCGTTCGAGTTCGGCGTCGAGGTCCTCGCGCATCTTGCGGATCTTGCCGAGGATCTCGGCCTTCGGCGTGCCCGCGGCCGGGCTCTGCGCGCCGAGCAGCTCGTGCGCGAGCTGCAGCGCCGCCATCACCGCGATGCGGTCGACGCCCGAGATGCGTCCGGCTTCGCGAATCGCGCGCATCTTCTCGTCGACCATCCGCACCGCTTCGATCAGCTGCGGCTTGGTCTCGCCGCTGACCGCCAGCCGGTAGTCGCGGTCGAGGATCTTGACGTCGATCTGTTCCATCGTCGGGGTCCGTCGGGGTCGCGCCGCTACTGGGCGCCTTCGGCAGGCAGCGGCAACCGCGCGAGCGCCGATTCGACGCGCGCGCGCGCCTCGGCGATGCGCTGCTGCAGCTGCTCGTTGGCGCCGCGGCTCGCGGCCAGCTGGTCGCGCAGGTTGGCGTTCTCTTCGGCGAGCCGGCGCACGACCTGCAGGATGCGGTCGATCCGTTCGCCGAGCTGGTCCACTTCCTGATCCATGGGCAGATGTTATCCGAAGACGCCGCGGCAGGGTGGCGGGCGGTTGGCGCCTGCCGGCGCGATGCGGCTGGAGGGGGCTGGAAGGGGCTGGAAGGGGCTGGAAGGGCTTCGCAGAGGCTCGCAGGGGCTCGATGGGGCCGCGGGCGGCGTTCCGGTAGCATTCGGACGAGGGATGCAGACTTGCCGATGACCGTGCTTTCGTTGCCTGGCTCGCGGCTGGCAGGCCCGGCGCTGCTCGCGCTGGCGCTGGCCGGCCCAGGTGCGCCGTGGGCGCTGGCCCAGCCGGGCGGTGCGGCCGCCGCTGCGCCGACGCCGTCGACCGCCGCTGCGCCGGCTGCGACGGCCGCCACCGCCGCGGCCGCGCGCACCGGCCCCGCGCGGGTCGAGGCGGTCGAGGTCGAGCTGGTCGGCGAAGCCGGGGCGATCGTGCCCGGGCAGCCGATGCGGCTGGGCCTGCGCATCCGGCACGACCCGCAGTGGCACACCTACTGGCGCAACCCCGGCGACTCGGGGCTGGCGACGCAGATCGCCCTCGAGCTGCCGCCCGGTTTCGCGGCCGGCGCGATCGAGTGGCCGGCGCCGCAGCGCCTGTTCATCCCGCCGCTGGCGAACTACGGCTACGAGGGCGAGATCGTGCTGCCGGTGCCGGTGCGCGTGCCCGCGGTCGTCGACGGCGAGCGCGTGCGCTTCGCGGGGCGCGCGTCGTGGCTGATGTGCCGCGAGGTCTGCATCCCGGGCGAGGCCGACGTCGCGCTCGAGCTGCCGGTGCAGCGCTCGGGCGCCGCGCCGAAGTCGCGCTTCGCGGGGCTGTTCGACGAGGCCGACCGCCGGATGCCGCGGCAGCGGATCGCGGCGCGCGCGTTCGCCGACGGCGAGACGCTGTCGATCGGCCTGCCCGGGCGCGCCTCGGCGGTCGAGTTCTTCCCCTATCGCGAAGGACTGGTGAGCAACGCCGAGCCGCAGGTGCTCTACGCGAGCGAGGGCGGGCTGCGGCTCGCGGTGCGGCTGAGCGAGGACGGCGCGCGACAGGCGCGCGGCGCGGGCGCGGGCGTCGCGGCGGCAGCCGAGGGCATCGTGCTCGTCGACGGCGAGCCGCGCGAGCTCGACGTGTCGGTGTCGCCGGCAGCGTTGCCGGCCGGCACCGAGATCGCGCGCGTGGCCGGTGCGGCGCAGGCCGTCGCCGAGCCGGCGCGCCGCGGCCTTGACCTGCCGGGCCTGCAGCCGGGCGGCCCCGGATCTTCCGCGGGCGCCGCGGGGCGCGGGCCCGGCTCGGGTTCGGCCTCGGGTTCGGGCGCCGCGTCGGCCGCGGGCGCGAGCCTGTGGCTCGCCGCGCTGTTCGGCGCGATCGGCGGGCTGATCCTGAACCTGATGCCGTGCGTGTTCCCGGTGATCGGCCTGAAGGTGCTCGGCTTCGCCCGCCACGGCAGCGAAGGCAGCGCCGGCTCGCGCGTCGGCGCGCTGGCCTTCGCCGCCGGCGTCGTCGTGTCGTTCTGGGTGCTGGCCGGGCTGCTGCTCGGCCTGCGCGCGGCCGGGCAGGCCGCAGGCTGGGGGTTCCAGCTGCAGTCGCCGCTGTTCGTCGCGGCGATGGCCCTGCTGTTCGTCGCGATCGCGCTGAACTTCTCCGGCGTCTACGAGATCGGCGTCTCGCTCACGCGCCTGGGCCAGCTCGAACAGGGTGCGACGCGACGCGCGCATCCGCTCGCGGGCTCGTTCGGATCGGGCGTGCTCGCGGTGCTGGTCGCGACGCCGTGCACCGCGCCGTTCATGGGGTCCGCGCTCGGCTACACGCTCGGCAGCTCCACGCTCGAGGCGCTGGTGGTGTTCACCGCGATCGGCGTCGGCATGGCCGCGCCCTACCTGCTGCTCGGGCTGTTTCCCGGCTGGCTGCGTTGGCTGCCGCGCCCCGGCCGCTGGATGGAGACGTTCCGGCAATTGCTCGCGTTTCCGATGTACGCGACCGCGGCCTGGCTCGCATGGGTGCTGGGCCAGCAGGCGGGCATCGACGCGGTGCTCGCGCTGGCCATCGGCGCGGTGCTGCTCGCGCTGGCGCTCTGGCTGGCCGGCCGTTTCGTGCAGCGCGAGCGCGGAGCGCGCCGCAGCTGGGCCGCGGCGCTCGCGCTCGCGTCGTTCGCGCTGGCGATCTGGACCGCCTGGCCGTCGAACGCCGGCGGGCCGCCGGCGCAGGTGCGCTCGGGCGCGGGTTCCGGGAAGGCCGACGCGATCGCCTGGCAGCCCTGGTCGCGCGCGCGCGTCGACGAGGTGCTCGCGGCCGGCCGACCGGTGTTCGTCGACTTCACCGCAGCCTGGTGCGTGAGCTGCCAGGCCAACAAGCGGCTGGTGCTCGAGCGCGACGCGATCGTCGCGGCGATGGCGCAGCGCGGCGTCGTGCGGATGAAGGCCGACTGGACCAACCGCGATCCCGCGATCACCGCGGAGCTCGCACGCTACGGCCGCAACGGCGTGCCGCTGTACCTGCTCTTCACGCCCGGGCAGGGCGAACCGCAGATCCTTCCCGAGCTGCTGACCACCGGCATCGTGATGGACGCGCTCGCGGGCATCGCGCCGTCGCCGATCGCGCGTTCGGCCGAACGCTGAACCTGGATCAAGCCGATCGCGCGAGGCGCGACGGCGCTTCGCGCGGCGGGCATATAATCCCCGTCGCTTCCGGTGCCGCGCGTCGCATGCCGACGTGCGGGTAAACGGGAAACAGGGAGCGCGGCCCTGCGGGCCGTCGCCAACCTGTGCTGCCCCCGCAACGGTAAGCAGCGGCGTTCGCGTTCGCGCGAACGGTCGAGCACCCATCGCCACTGGGCCACGCGTCGCCTCGCGCGCGCCGGCCCGGGAAGGCAGTGCCCGTCCGGGCCGGCCCCGCGTCGCGAGGCCCCCGACGCTGCAAGCCCGGATACCGGCCGGAAGGGAGGGTCGCGGCCTCGCGCCGTCGATCCATTGACGAACCGGCGCCTTGCGGTGGGCAAGGCGTACAGGAGTCCCCATGTCCCTTCTGTTCCCAAGCCCTGCGGCCGCGCGCGCGTTCGCGGCCGCTGCCCGGTGCGCGAGCGCGCTGGCCGCGGGCCTCGCCCCTCACTACGCGTCTTCCCAGTCGATGAATCCGGTGGTCGTGACCGCCACGCGAACCGAGACGACGGTCGATCGCTCGCTCGCCGACGTCACCGTGATCGAGGCGCAGGCGATCCGCGATGCCGCCGGCGCGACGCTGCCCGAGTTGCTGCGCAGCGCCGGCGGCATCGAGATCTCGCAGACCGGCGGCGCCGGCTCGGTCTCGGGGCTGTTCCTGCGCGGCACGCGCAACTCGCAGTCGATCGTGCTGGTCGACGGCATCCGGATCGAGAGCCCGCTGAGCGGCGGCGGCCTCGTCGAGCACCTGCCGCTGTCGGCGATCGACCGGATCGAGATCGTGCGCGGCCCGGCTTCGGCGCTCTACGGCTCGGGAGCGATCGGCGGCGTGATCCAGGTGTTCACGCGGCAGGCCGACGCCGACGGCTGGTGGCCCCACGCTTCCGCCGGATTCGGCACGCAGGGCACCCGGCAACTGCAGGCCGGCTTCCGTGCGGCGCGCGAGGGCACGCGCGTGGCGCTGTCGGTCGCGCACGAGAGCACCGACGGCTTCGAGGCGACGCGCCCCGGCAGCCCCGACTTCCAGGCCGACCGCGACGGCAACCGGCAGCGCTCGGTCACCGGGTCGCTGTCGCACCGTTTCGCGACCGGATGGGAGGCCGGCGCGAGCCTTCTGCTGAACGACGGACGCGTCGAATACGACGACGCGTTCTCGACCGCGGCGACGGCGCGGCAGGACTACCGCTCGGGCGCTGCGTCGGCCTGGGTGCGCGGGCGCCCGAGCGACGACTGGCAGACCGAATTGCGCGCCGGCAACAGCTCGATCGACTACGGTTACCAGGCCTTCACCTTCGCGCCCAGGACCGACTCGCGCACGATCGCGTGGCAGAACACGCTCGCGGCCTGGGGCGGGCGGCTGCTGTTCGGGCTGGAATCGCTGGAGCAGCGGATCGATGGCGACGGCGTCACCCGCGGCGGCGCGTTCGTCTATGCGCGCGACAGCCGCAGCACCGACTCGGTGTTCGGCGGCTACGAGCGCGCGTTCGCGGCGCACACGCTGCGCGCGACGTTGCGGCGCGACCGGATCGAGGCGGTCGGGTCCGAGACGACCGGTGCGCTGGCGTGGGGCTGGCGCTTCGCGCCGCAGTGGCTGCTGCGCGCGAGCTACGGCACCGCGTTTCGCGCGCCGACCTTCGACGACCTCTACAACCCGTTCTCGCCGAACCCGACGCTCAGGCCCGAGAAGTCGCACGGGTACGAAGTGGCGCTCGAGCAGCGCAGCGGCGCCGACCTGCTGCGCGCGACCGCGTTCGCGAGCCGCATCGACCAGGCGATCGAGCTCGACTCGTTCTTCACGGCGCGCAACCTCGCGCGCGCGCACGTGCACGGGCTGACGCTCGAGGCGCGGCGCGCGATCGGCGCGTGGACGCTGCGCGGCTCGGCCACGGTCCAGCACACCGAGGGCGTGAGCGTAGATCCGGTCACCGGCGCGCGCACCGACGGCGAACTGGCACGGCGCGCGCCCCGCTACGGCGTCGTCGGCGTCGAGCGCGGCGCGGGCGCGTGGCGCTTCGGCGTCGAGGCGATCGCGCAGGCGCGTCGCTTCGACACGCTGGGCCAGCGGATGGCCGGCTACGCGTTCGTCGACGCGTGGGCGTCGTATCGGCTCGCGCGCGAGTGGGAACTGTTCGCGCGCGCCGGCAACCTGGGCGACCGCGACTACGAGACCGCTGCGGGCTACCGGTCCGCGCCGCGCTCGGTGTTCGTCGGGCTGCGTTACGCGGCACGCTGATGCGGCCATCGCGCCGGCGCCCGATCGGCTGCGCGCTCGCCGCCGTGGCCGTGGCCCTGGCCGTGGCGGCCGCGTCGGCGACGGCCGGCGCGCGCGCGACGCCGGCGACGCCGGCATCGCCGGCCGGGCTTGCGCAGCCGGTGCGCCTCGAGGACGACTGGGGACGGACGGTGCCGCTGCCCATGGCGCCGCAGCGGATCGTCTCGCTCGCCCCGCACGCCACCGAGTCGCTGTTCGCGAGCGGGGCGGGCCGGCGCATCGTGGCCGTCGATCGCGACAGCGACTATCCGCCGCGCGCGCGCGCGCTGCCCCGCGTGGCCGCGTATCCGCAGCCCGACGTCGAGCAACTGCTGGCGCTCGCCCCCGACCTCGTCGTCGTCTGGGGGCCCGGCGTCTCTCGCGCGCTGGTGGCGCGACTCGAAGCGCTGGGGCTCGCGGTCTTCGTCTCCGAGCCGCGCACGCTCGACGACGTGGGCGCCACGATCGAGCGCTTCGCGCGACTGTCCGACGATCCCGCGGCGGCGCTCGGCGCGGCGCGCGCGTTTCGCGCGCGGCTCGCGGCGATCCGCTCGCGATACGCGAGCCTGCGCCCGGTGCGCGTGTTCGTGCAGATCTGGTCGTCGCCGCTGATCGGCATCGGAGACGGCGACGTGATCTCCGACGCGGTGCGCAGCTGCGGCGCGCGCAACGTGCTCGCAGGCATCGCGGCGGCCGCGCCGCGCGTCGATCCCGAGTCGGTGATCGCGGCGCGCCCCGAGATGGTGCTCGCGACCGACGGCACGCGCTCGGAGCGCACGTGGCGCGAGCGTGGCGTGCTCGCGCCGCGCGGCCTCGCGCGCTTCGCCGCGTTCGACGCGACGACGATGGAGCGTCCGGGCCCGCGCGTGCTCGACGCGGTCGAGCGCCTGTGCGCCGCGATCGACACCGCGCGGCGCGCGAGGCCGTGAATGCAACCGTGGTGCAAGTTCTTTTGCTAACATCGCGGCTGCACAGCCAAGGAGCCGATCAATGCCCGTCGTAGCCGTCGTGAACCCCAAGGGAGGGGCCGGCAAGACCACACTGGCGACGAACCTCGCCGGTTATTTCGCGTCGAACGGCAATCGCACGATGCTCGGCGACTTCGATCGGCAGCAATCGGCCAGGCAGTGGCTCGAGCTGCGTCCCGCAGGCGTCAAGCCGATCGAGACCTGGGCCATGAACGGCGAGATCGCGCGCCCGCCGCGCGGCGTCACGCACGTCGTGCTCGACACGCCGGCGCAGATCGCAGGCAAGCGGCTGGCCGACGTCGTCCGCGTGTCCGACCGCATCCTCGTGCCGCTGCAGCCGTCGATGTTCGACGTTCTCGCCACGCGGCAATTCCTCGAGGAGTTGAAGGCGGCGTTCGCGAACCTGCGCCGCTTCCAGGAAGCCGTGGGCATCGTCGGCATGCGCGTCGACACGCGCACGCGCGCCGCCGAGGAACTGGCGCGCTTCGTCGGCAGCCTCGGGCTGCCGGTGGCGGGCTACGTGCGCGACACGCAGAACTACGTGCACCTGGCCGCGCACGGGCTCACCGTGTTCGACGTTCCCTCGCAGCGCGTCGACAAGGATCGCGCGACCTGGGAGCCGTTGCTGCAGTGGCTCGCGCGCTGAGGCGCGCCGCATCGAAACGATTTCACCGCCGTCGCGGCCGCAGTTCCCGGCCGTCGCGCATCCCGGCGCAAGGGTAGCGCTGCGGCTGGTCGACGAGCGCCACGAGGCGCTCGCCGTGGTGCGCGGCGTCGTCCAGCCGGCGCAGCTCGCGATCGACCGGGGCGCGATGGTGTCGGTCTGGATCGACGGCGAGATCGGCTACTGCGCGAGCGCCGACCTGTCCGCGAACGGCCTGCAGGCCGCGGCCGACCGGGCCGCGCGATGGGCGCTCGCCGCGCGCGGACGCGGGATCGGGCTCGCCGCCGCGCCGTGGCCGATTGCCGACGCCGCGCTGCGCTACGAAGGGCCGCGCGACGAGCCGTTGCCGGCGCGCGCCGAGCTTCTCGGGTTGCTGCGGGCCGAGGCCGAAGCGATGGCGCGCGACGCGCGCGTCGTGCACTGGGCGGCGAGCCTGCGCGCGACCGAGTCGACGCAGCGGCTGTGGGTCGACGCGACGCTGGTCGCCGAACAGTCGTTCCGCTTCGTCGAGCCGAACCTCGAGGCGACCGCCGTCGCCGACGGCCGCTCGCAGACGCGCACGCTCGGCGGCCAGTACAACGGCTTTTGCAGGCAGGGCGGGCTCGCCGCGTTGCGCGAGTCGGGGATGATCGGCGGCGGGGCGCGCGTCGCCGACGAGGCGCTGCAGTTGCTGCTCGCGCCGAACTGCCCCGACGGTCCGCGCGACCTGCTGCTCGCGCCGGACCAGATGATGCTGCAGATCCACGAGTCGATCGGCCATCCGCTCGAGCTCGACCGGATCCTCGGCGACGAGCGCAACTTCGCGGGCACGAGCTTCGTCACGCCCGCGATGTTCGGCAGCTATCGCTACGGCTCGCCGCTGCTGAACGTGAGCTTCGATCCCGGCGTGCCCGGCGAGTTCGCGAGCTACGCGGCCGACGACGACGGCGCCGAGGCGCGGCCGCAGCGCCTGATCGAGGCCGGCATCCTGCGCCGCGCGCTCGGCGGCGAGACGTCGCAGGCGCGCGCCCGCGCGCTCGGCTGGGCGATCGACGGCGTCGCGTCGGCGCGCGCCAGCGGCTGGCACCGGCCGCCGATCGACCGGATGGCCAACCTGAACCTCGAGCCCGGCGACGCGACGCTCGACTCGATGATCGCGTCGGTCGAGCGCGGCATCTGGATGCAGACCAACGCGTCGTGGTCGATCGACGATTCGCGCGACAAGTTCCAGTTCGGCTGCGAATGGGGGCGGCTGATCGAGGACGGCCGGCTCACGACGCTGGTGCGCAACCCGAACTACCGCGGCAGGTCGGCGACCTTCTGGCGCAGCCTCGCGGCGGTCGGCGACCGCGCGACGATGCAGGTGCTCGGTACGCCGTTCTGCGGCAAGGGCGAGCCGGGGCAGATCGCGCGCGTCGGCCACGCGTCGCCCGCGTGCCTGTTCCGCGCGATCGACGTCTTCGGAGGCGAGGCGTGAGCGCCGACCCGGCGTTCGCCGCGCTGTTCGACGCGCTGGCCGGGTTCGTCGCGTCGTCGGCGCGGCCCGGCGAGGTGATCTTTGGCGCGCTGCGGGCCGAGCGCAGCGACTACGTGCGGATCAACCGCGCGCGCGTGCGGCAGGCCGGCAGCGTCGAGCGGGCGACTGCGACGCTGCGGCTCGTCGACGCCGGCCGGCAGGCGCGGATCGCCTGTACGCTCGGCGAGCCCGGCGGCGTGGCCGCGGCGCTCGCGGGCGCGCTCGGCGAGCTTCGCGCCGCGACCGCGCAGCTGTCGCCCGACCCGTACGCGTGCTGGCAGCCGGAGCCGGGTGCGAGCGAGCGCGTGGAGCGCGCCGGCGTGGCCGAGCCGGGCGCCGCGATCGACGCGATCGTCGAGGCGGCCGGCGGCGACGACCTGGTCGGGCTGTATGCGGGCGGGCCGATCGTGCGCGCGCTGGCGAGCAGCCTCGGCCACCGGCACTACCACGAGTCGGTCTCGTCGAGCTTCGACTTCTCGGTGCACGTCGAAGGCCAGCGCGCGGTCAAGGACACCTGGTTCGCGCAGCGCTGGGACGCGCCGTCGCTGCAGGCGGCGATTCGCGCGGCGCGCGAGCGCGCGCTGATCCTGCGCCGGCCGCCGCGCAGGCTCGCGCCCGGCGACTACCGGGCGCTGCTCGCCCCGCAGGCGATGGCCGAGCTGCTCGCGCTGCTCGGTTGGGGCGGCTTCTCCGAGCGCGCCTGGCGCAGCGGCCAGTCGCCGCTGGCGCGCGCGCTGCGCGGCGAGGCCGCGTTCCATCCGGAGTTCACGCTGGTCGACGACGCCGGCGCGTTGGGTGTGCCGCGGTTCCAGTCCGACGGGTTCGAGCGCCCCGAACGCATCCCGCTGATCGAGGCGGGGCGGCCCGCGCAGCGTCTGGTCTCGCCGCGCAGCGCGCGCGAATTCGGGGTCGACGGCAACGGCGCCGAGGAGGACGAACGGCCGCTCGCGGCGTGCGTCGCGCCGGGCACGTTGCCTGCAGCGGACGCCACCGCGGCGCTCGAGACCGGCGTGTCGATCGCCAACCTCTGGTACCTGAACTACTCGGACCGCGAAGCGGCGCGCGCCACCGGGATGACGCGCTTCGCGACGCTGTGGGTCGAGGGCGGCGAGGCGATCGCGCCGATCGAGCCGATGCGCTTCGACGACAGCCTGTACCGGATCCTCGGCGCGCAGCTGCTCGCCTTGACCGATCGCGCGCAGCCGATGCCCGAGACCGCGACCTGGGACGGGCGCGAGCCCGGCGGCGCCTGCGCGCCCGGCGCGCTTGTCGGCGCGATGCGGTTCACGCTTTGACGCGCGGCGCGTCGAAGCGGCGCGCGGCTCGTGCGCGCTACTCGGTGCGTTGCCCGGTGCGTTGCTCGGTGCGTTGCTCGGTGCCGCGGCCGCGCCGGTCGTGCGGCTCGGTCACGAAGCCGATCTTCGCGATTCCCGCCTGCTGCGCGCTCGACATCACTTCGGCGATCCGCTGGTAGCGCGTCTCGCGATCGGCGCGCAGGTGCAACTCGGGCTGGGGCTGGCGCGACGCGGCCTGCCGGAACCGATCGCCCAGCGCGTCGAGCCCCGCCACCGGCTCGTTGTTCCAGTAGATCGCACCCGACGGGTCGATCGACAGCGTGATCGTCTCGGGCTTCTCGGCCGACGCGGGCGCCTGCGCGGTGGGCAGGTCGAGCCGGATCGCGTGCGTCAGCAGCGGCGCGGTGATGATGAAGATGACCAGCAGCACCAGCATGACGTCGACCAGCGGCGTCGTGTTGATCTCGGCCATCGGCTGCGGGTGGTTGCCGGAATCGAATCCGCCGAACGGCATCGCGTCGTGCCTCCTGGTTGACGGTGGGTACGCGCGGTTCAGCGCACGACCTGGCTGGCCGACAGCGGCGCGACGCCGCTGCGCAGTGCGTCGCCTTCGTCGTCCTTCAGCCTGCGCCCGGTGATCACCAGCGCGAGCACGTCGTGCGCGAAGCCGTCGAGCTCGGCGAGGACGATGCGGTTGACGCGCACGAACGCGTTGTAGGCGAGCACCGCGGGAATCGCGACCGCGAGTCCGGCCGCGGTCATCACCAGCGCCTCGCCGACCGGTCCGGCGACCTTGTCGATCATCACCTGTCCGCTCGACGCGATCGCGAGCAGCGCGTGGTAGATGCCCCAGACGGTGCCGAACAGGCCGACGAAGGGCGCAGTGCTGCCCACCGAGGCCAGGAAGGCGAGCCCGCTCTCGAGCCGCGCCGAGGCCTGCGTGATCTCGCCGCGCATCGTGCGGGTGATCAGCTCGTCGCGGTCGATCGACGCGGCGAGCGAGCTGTCGGGCTGCATCGCGGCCGCGGCGCGCGCCTTCTGCACCAGCGGCAGGAACACCCGTTCGGTGTCGGCGCGCTCGAGCGTGGCCACGGCGTCGTCGATCGAATGCGCGTTCCAGAACTGCTCGAGCGCGGCGCGCGCGCCGCGGCGCAGCCGCCACGCGCTCCAGGCCTTCGACAGGATGAAGTACCAGCTGACGACCGACATCGCCAGCAGCAGCCAGGCGACCGCGTGCGTCACCGCGTCGCCGGCCTGCCAGAAGTGCATCAATCCGAGTTGCTGTTCCTGCATCGCGTTTCCCTCAGCCTTCGAGTCGGAAGACCCATCGCCAGTCGTGATACCACTCCGCAACAGGCTGGCCGTCGACCGTGGCCGGCTTGAAGCGCCATTTCTTCACCGTCTCGATCGCGGTGCGATCGAGCAACGTCGATCCGCTAGATTGCCTGAGCCGGACTTCGGTGACGCGACCGTCCACCCCGACGTGCACGTCGAGCCGGACCTCGCCCTGGTCGCCCATGCGACGCGCCATTCCCGGGTAGGGCGGCGGCGTGTTGCCGCTCCAGGTCGCGTCGACGTGCGGTGCGCTGCGCGCCTGCGGTGCGGTCGATGCGCCGGCGCTGCGCGCCGCGATCGAGGGCGCCTGCGCGTGGCCTCGCGCCGGCGCGACGTCTGCGGGGCCGGCAGCCGGCGCAGCGGTGATCGCGGTCGGCGGCGGGGAAGCCTGGGCGGGCGCGGGCGCCGGCTGGACGACCGGAGCGGCCGGCGCGGCCGGCGCGGGCGCGGCTTCGGGCGGCGGCGCGGGGCGCGGCCTGGCGCGCGCGGTCTTCGGCGGCGGCTTGACCTCGGTGGGAGGGCTGCGCAGCGGCTCGGCTGCGGGCTGCGCGGCGTCGGGCTCGCGGGCGGGCGGCGCCGGCTGGCGCGCGACCGGCAACGGCTCGGGCGGCACGAGCAGGACGACCTGCACCGGTTCGAGCGGACGCGTCGCCGGCGGGGCGACGGCAAGCGCGAGCACGCCGGCGATCACGAGTGCGTGCAGCGCCAGCGCTCCGCCTGCTGCCGACAGTCGCGATGCGTCCATCGCGAAATTATCGCGACGGACGCCGCGTTGGCCAAATCCGCGGCGCGCGCCGCCGTTCCGGGTGCGCGGGCTCTGCGACAATGCGCGCTCCGTTTCGGAAGGCAGGGGTGCGAATGGGCGGACACGTGCGCAGGCGCCGGCGGAGCTCGCGATGGGCCGTGCGACGGACCAGGCGATCGTTCGGCCGCCGGGCCGCGCGATGGGCAGCGGGATGGATCGTCGCGGCCGCAGCCGCGGCGCTGGCTGCCTGCTCGGCCGTGCCGGGCGCGCCGCCCGAGGTGCCGCGCGCCGACGCGACGCCGGCCGACGCGGTCGCGAACCTGCCCGCCGCTGCGTTCGACGCCGACCTGCTGCTGATCGGCGAAGTGCACGACAACGCCGCGCAGCACCGGATGCGGCTTCGCTGGCTCGAGGCGCTCACCGCGCGGCGACGCGTCGTCATCGCGCTCGAGCAGCTCGACGCCGCGCAGCAGGGCGCGCTCGATCGGGCGCGAAGCGACGATGCCGCCGCCGCGGCGCGCGGCGAGCCGCTCGGGCAGCGCGCCCGCCGGATCGCCGAGGCCGCGGGCTTCGACTTCCGCGGCTGGCACTGGGACTACTACCGGCCGGTGATCGAGCTCGCGCTGCGCCGCGACTTGCCGCTGGTGGCTGCGAACCTGTCCCGCGCCGAGACGATGGCCGTCGCGCGCGGCCGCGCGTCGCCCGAGCCGCCGCCGGCGGGCTGGAGCGCCGACGACCAGCGCGCGCTCGAGGACTCGATCCGCGCCGGCCACTGCGGGATGCTGCCGGAATCGACGATCGCGCCGATGGCGGCCGCGCAACGCAGCCGCGACGCCCGCCTGGCGCGCTCGATCGTCGACGCTCGCGCTCGCACCGGGCTGCCGGTCGTGCTGCTGGCCGGCAACGGCCACGTCCGCCGCGACATCGGCGTGCCGCGCTACCTGGCCAGCCTGGCGCCCGGCGCGCGCGTGCTCGGGATCGGCCTGCTCGAAGCCGGGCAGGAAGGGGCGGGGCCGTTCGACGAAGTCGCGGTCACCGCCGCGGCCGCGCGCGAGGACCCGTGCCGCGGGCTGCGCAAACCGGTGCCGCCGGGGTCTTCGACGCCCGCGGCGCAGTGACGCGGCGCTCAGTCCTTCAGGCCCAGCACGTCCTGCATGTCGTACAGGCCGCTGGCGCGTCCGGCCAGGAACCGGCACGCGCGCAGCGCTCCGTGCGCGTAGGTGACGCGGCTCGCCGAACGGTGGGTGATCTCGATGCGCTCGCCGATGCCGGCGAACAGCACCGTGTGGTCGCCGACGATGTCGCCGCCGCGCACCGTCGCGAAGCCGATCGTCGACGCGTCGCGCTCGCCGGTGACGCCCTCGCGGCCGTAGACCGCGACCTTGCGCAGGTCGCGCCCGAGCGCGGCCGCAACGACCTCGCCCATCTTCAGCGCCGTGCCCGACGGCGCGTCGACCTTGTGGCGGTGATGCGCCTCGATGATCTCGACGTCGTAGCCGTCCTGCAGCGATTTCGCCGCGAGCTCGAGCAGCTTCAGCGTCACGTTGACGCCGACGCTCATGTTCGGGGCGAACACGATCGGCACGCGCTCGGCCGCCGCTGCGATCGCGCGCTTGCCCTCGTCGTCGAAGCCGGTCGTGCCGATCACCATCGCGGCGCCGCGCGCCGCGCAGGCGCGCAGGTGCGCGAGCGTTCCGGCGGGTCGGGTGAAGTCGATCAGGAACTGCGCGTCGGCGATGCCGGCGTCGACGTCGTCGGTGATCGCGACGCCCGTCGCGCGGCCGAGGAAGTCGCCGGCGTCGCGCCCGATCGAAGCGCTGCCGGCCACGTCGAGCGCGCCGGCGAGCTGCGCGTCGGGGGCTTCGAGCACCGCCTCGACCAGCATCCTGCCCATCCGGCCCGATGCGCCGGCGATCGCGATCCGCATCATGGCTGGGCCTTTTGCGTGGAGGCCGGCGGCCGGTAGCCGGGCAGCGCCGGGTCGGTGGGGTCTTCCTTCGCCGGCAGCGACTCGGCCTCGATCGCCGCGACGCGGTCGTCGCGGAACACGATCGTCGCGCGCCGCAGCTCGGAGCGCCCGCTCGGGAACTGGTAGCGGAACACGTAGTCCCAGCGATCGGGGTGGAACACGTGGCGCAGCAGCGGGGTGCCCAGCAGGAAGCGCACCTGCTCGCGGGTCATGCCCTGCTTGACCTGGTCGAACGTTTCCTGCGTCAGGTAGTTGCCCTGCGGCAGGTCGGTGCGATACGGCTGCAGCAGGCCGCTGCGATCCGGGTCGCGCTGGGCGCAGCCGCCTGCCAGCAGCGCTGCGGCGAGCGCGACGGGCACCAGGCAGGCCGCCATCGCGCCTCGGGCGCCGCGCCGAGCCGCGGCTGGCCGGCGGGGCCGGGCAGAAACCTCTTCCATGGTGCCGAATGCGACTCGTTGCAGTTGAAAACCGTTATCATACGACGAGACTCCCTCCGCCCCGGGGCCGACCCGCATGTCCGTCACCAGCGAACTGAAGAACATGGGCCTGAAGGCAACGCTGCCGCGCCTGAAGATCCTCGAGATCTTCCAGAACGGCAAGCAGCGCCACATGAGCGCCGAGGACGTCTATCGCGAGCTGATCGCCGAGAACCAGGAGATCGGCCTGGCCACCGTCTACCGCGTGCTCACCCAGTTCGAGCAGGCGGGGCTGCTCAAGCGCAGCAACTTCGAGTCCGGCAAGGCGGTGTTCGAGCTCGAGCAGGGGCAGCACCACGACCACCTGGTCTGCCTGCAGTGCGGTCGCGTCGAGGAGTTCTACGACGCCGAGATCGAGAAGCGCCAGCAGAAGATCGCGAAGGATCGCGGGTTCGCGCTCCAGGAACACGCGCTGGCGCTGTACGGAAACTGCACCAAGCCCAACTGCGAGTACCGCCGCGGCTGAGCGCGGCGCGCGCCGCGCGGCGGCTCAGGCCTGCGCGAGGATCTCGCGCGCGTGCTTGCGCGTGGTCGCGGTGATCTCGGCGCCGCCGAGCATCCTCGCGATCTCCTCGACGCGCTCGGCGCGATCGAGCGCCTCGATCCGGCTCACCGCGCGCCCGTCGACCGAGTCTTTCGTGACCCGATAGTGGTGATGCGCCTTCGCCGCGACCTGCGGCAGGTGCGTCACGCACAAGACCTGGCGGTCGCCGCCCAGCCGGCGCATCAGCTCGCCGACCGCGTCGGCGACCGCGCCGCCGACGCCGGCATCGGCTTCGTCGAAGATCAGCGTCGGCACCGGGTTCGCCTGCGCGGCCAGCACCGCGATCGCCAGCCCGATCCGCGACAGCTCGCCGCCCGAGGCGACCCTGGCCAGCGCTCGCGGCGTGGCGCCGGCGTGCGCAGCGACGCGGAACTCGATCGCGTCGGTGCCCGAGGCGGAGGGCTCGCCGGGCTCGAAGGCGACGACGAGCTTGCCGTCGGCCATCCCGAGCTCGGACATGCGGCGCGAGACGCCGTCGGCGAGCCGCCGTGCGGCCTTGCGCCGCGCCGCCGACAATTGCGCGGCCAGCGCGTCGTAGCGCGCGCGGGACGCCGTCGCCTTGCCGCGCAGCGCATCGACGTCCTGGGCCGCGTCGAGCTCGCGCAGCCGCCCGTGGATCGTCTCGAGCGTCGACGGAATCGCTTCGGGCTGCATCCGCAGCCGGCGCGCGACCTCGAAGATCGCCCCGATCCGCTGCTCGGCCTGTTGCAGGCGGGCCGGATCGAGGTCGACGCGCTCCGCGTAGTCGGCCAGCGCCGACGCGGCCTCGTCGATCTGGATCGCCGCGCTGTCGAGCAGCTCGAGCGCCTCCTGCAGCCGCGCGTCGATCGCCGCGAGCGGGCGCAGCCGCTGCACCAGCTGATGCAGCCGCCGCGACAGCGCGTCGTCGCTGTCGGCGAGGGCGTCGGCGGCCCCGCGGGTTCCCTCGATCAGCGACGCGGCGTGCGCGAGCCGCTTCTGCTCGTCGTTCAACGCCTCCCACTCGCCGGGCGCGAGCCGCAGCCGCTCGAGCTCGCCGGCCTGCCACGACAGCCGCTCGCGCTCGAGCGCGAGCTCGCGCTGCCCCGATTCGGCGGCTTCGAGATCGCGCTGCAGCGCGCGCCACTCCGACCAGGCCCCGGCGACGGCCTGCCGGTCGCCGTCGAGCCCGGCGTAGCCGTCGAGCAGCTGCCGCTGCCCGTCGGCGCGCAGCAGCGCCTGCGACGCATGCTGGCCGTGGATCTCGACCAGCCGCTCGCCGATCTCGCGCAGCAGCGCCGCCGTGGCCGGATGGCCGTTGACCAGCGCACGCGAACGCCCGTCGGCGTCGATCAGGCGGCGCAGCAGCACGGTGCCGGCGTCGCCCTGCAGCGCCCGCTCGGCCAGCCAGGCGTCGAGCGCCGCGTCGCTGCGGAACTCGGCGGCGATGTCGGCGCGGGCGCGGCCCTCGCGCACGACGCCGGCATCGGCCCGCCCGCCCATCGCGAGCGTCAGCGCGTCGATGAGGATCGACTTCCCCGCGCCGGTCTCGCCCGAGAGCACGGTGAAGCCGGGCCCGAACTCCAGCTCGGCCGAGTCGACGATGACGAAGTCTTCGAGGCGAAGGCTGAGCAGCATCGGGCGCAGCGGGGGATATCGGTCGGTCTCGAGCGCCGCGCTCAGCGCTGGATCGTCTGCAGGTGCGGCAGCTCGTGCCAGTTGAGCTTGCCGCGCAGCGTCGCGAAGTAGCTGTAGCCCGGCGGGTGCAGGAACGTCGTGGTGAACGCCGCGCGCTGCACGATGATGTCGTCGCCGACCTGCAGGTCGCTGAACACCTGCATGTCGCCGGCCACGCGCGGCTCGCGCCCCTCGACGACGCGGATCGTGACCGTGACGTCGTCGGGCAGCGTGATCGGCCGGTTCGACAGCGACTGCGGCGCGACCGGCACCAGCACGATGCCCTTGATCTGCGGGTGCAGGATCGGCCCGTTGGCCGACAGCGCGTAGGCGGTCGAGCCGGTGGGCGTCGCGACGATCAGGCCGTCGGCGCGCTGGCTGTACATGTACAGGTCGTCGACGTGCACCTGCAGCTCGATCATGCCGGTGCGCGACGAGCGGTTGACGACCACGTCGTTCAGCGCGAGCTCGGTCCAGACGACTTCCTGCCCGCGCACCACCCGCGCGGTGAGCAGCGTGCGCTCCTCGGACGCGTAGTGGCCCTCGAGGATCGACGACAGCGCCTGGCGCCAGCTGTCCAGGCCGATGTCGGTGATGAACCCGAGCCGGCCGTGGTTGATGCCCACCAGCGGCACTTCGTGCGGGGCCAGCGCGCGCGCCGCGCCGAGCATCGTGCCGTCGCCGCCGATCGCGATCGCCAGGTCGGCCTCGTGGCCGATCCGCTCCAGGCTCGCCGTTTCCAGCTCGGACGCCCCCAGCATCGCGGCCGATCGCTCCTCGACCAGCACCGAGACCCCGCGCCGGCGCAGGAACGTGGCGATCTCGCGCACCGTCCCTCCGACGCTCTCGGTCTGCGGGCGGCTGACCAGCGCCACCTGGTTGAATCGGCTCTTCATCGCAGCGATTAGAGCACAAGCGGCCGCTCGCGAGCCGCACCCCGGCGGCCGAGCCGCGTTCGGCAACCGGGCCGAGGCCGGCGGGCCGGCGCGGCGTGCCGCCCGCGCCGGACGGACGATCCGGACGGCTTGCGTCCGGGCCGACTGCCCATACAATGGACACATGCTGGATTCGCGCGCGCAGACCCTGCTCAAGACCCTGATCGAGCGCTACATCGCCGACGGGACGCCGGTGGGCTCGCGCACGCTGTCGCGATATTCCGGGCTCGATCTCTCGCCGGCCACGATCCGCAACGTGATGGCCGACCTCGAGGAGCTCGGGCTGATCGCCAGCCCGCACACGTCGGCCGGGCGGGTCCCGACCCCCCGCGGCTACCGGCTGTTCGTCGACACGCTGCTCACGGTCGAGCCGCTGCAGGGCGAGCAGACCAGGGCGATCCAGGGCCGGCTGCAGGCCGACGAGCCGCAGCGGCTGCTTTCGGCCGCGGCTTCGCTGCTGTCGAACCTCTCGCACTTCGCCGGCGTCGTGATGACGCCGCGCCGCGCGTCGCTGTTCCGCCAGGTCGAGTTCCTGCGGCTCTCCGATCGCCGGATCCTGCTGATCATCGTCACCCCCGAGGGCGACGTGCAGAACCGCATCCTGTCGACCGAGCGCGACTACACCCCGTCGCAGCTGGTCGAGGCGGCGAACTACATCAACGCGCACTTCGCCGGGCTGGACTTCGAGAAGATCCGCGCGCACCTGCAGTCCGAGCTCGCGTCGCTGCGCGACGACATCACCGCGCTGATGCACAAGGCGGTCGAGGCCAGCAACCGCGCGCTCACCGAGGAAGCCGACCCGGTCGTGATCTCGGGCGAGCGCAACCTGGTCGGCGTGGCCGATCTCTCCGACAACATGGACCGGCTGCGGCGGCTGTTCGACCTGTTCGACCAGAAGACGAGCCTGGTGCAGCTGCTCGACGCGTCCAGTCGCGCGCAAGGCGTGCAGATCTTCATCGGGGGCGAGTCCGAGCTGGTTCCGATGGACCAGATCAGCGTCGTCGTCGCTCCGTACGAGTCGGACGGCCGCATCGTCGGCACGCTGGGCGTCATCGGCCCGACGCGGATGGCCTACGAGCGGGTCATCCCGATCGTCGACATCACCGCCAGGCTGGTCTCGTCGGCGCTCAGCCATCACGGCTGAGCCGAGGCGCCGGCCCGATCGATCGCATCGTGACGCGCTACACCGCGGCGAGCGGATTCGACCACGCGGCGCCCTCGCGAACCGCGGTGCTGCTCCTGCAGCTCGGCACGCCCGACGAGCCGACGCCGGGGGCGCTGCGTCGCTACCTGGGTGAATTCCTGTCCGACCCGCGCGTGGTCGAGATTCCACGCGTGGCGTGGCTGCCCATCCTGCACGGCATCATCCTGCGGACCCGCCCGTCGAAGTCGGCGCGCAAGTACGCGAGCGTCTGGACCGACGAGGGTTCGCCGCTGATGGTGCACACGCGTCGCCAGGCGACGCTGTTGCGCGGCGCGCTGGGCGCGCGCGGACACGACGTCGAGGTGGCGTTCGCGATGCGCTACGGCAATCCGTCGATCGCCGCCGTGCTGCGCGAGCTTCGCGAGCGCAACGTGACCCGGCTGCTGGCGCTCCCCCTGTATCCGCAGTACGCGGGCTCGACCACGGCCACCGCGTTCGATGCGCTGGCCCGCGAGCTGGCCGGATGGCGCAACCTGCCCGAACTGCGCACCGTGCGCGGCTTCCACGATCACGACGGCTATCTCGACGCGCTGGTCGCCGGCGTGCGCCGCGCCTGGGAACGCGACGGCCGCGGCGAGCGCCTGGTCATGAGCTTCCACGGCGTGCCCCGGCGCACGCTGGCGCTGGGCGATCCCTACCACTGCGAGTGCCTGGCGACCGGCCGGCAGCTCGCCGAGCGTCTCGGCCTGCGGGCCGGCGAATGGGTGGTCACCTTCCAGTCGCGCTTCGGCCGCGCCGAATGGCTGCAGCCGTATACCGAACCGACGCTGCGCGAGCTCGCGCGCTCGGGCGTGCGCAGCGTCGACGTGATCTGCCCCGGCTTCGTCGCCGACTGCCTGGAAACGCTCGAGGAGATCGCGGTCGAAGGCCGACAGGCGTTCGTCGAATCCGGCGGCCAGGCGTTTCGCTACATCGAATGCCTGAACGAGTCGCCGTCCTTCATCGGCGCGCTGGCCAGCCTCGCCGAGCAGCACCTGTCGGGCTGGGCCACGCGTCGCCTCGACGAAGCGGCGGCGGCCGCGCGCGCGCAGGCGCTCGCCGAGAGGAGCCGGTGCGCGAAGGCGCTGGGCGCCGACCGCTGACGACGACCGGCGCAGCTGGCGCCGCCGCCGGCGCGGCTCGCGAAGGCCGGCTGCAACTCGTCGCATCGACGTCGACCGGGCTGGCGGCGTCGGCCACCATCGGGCCCTTTCCAAACGAAGGAGCCCGCCATGCCGTCGAACCTGCCCCTGGATGTCGTCATCGTCGAGGTCGTACGCCACACGCCTGTCTGGGCGTGGGGAATTCTGGCCGCGATCGTGGTGCTCGGCGCGCTGCAGATGCGCGACCATGCGACGAGCCGGCTGCGCCTGTTGGCGATGCCGCTCGGAATGGGAGGCTACTCGCTCTGGGCGGCGGCTGCGGCCTTCGGCGTGCAGGCGCCGGTGCTGCTCGCCTGGACAGCCGGACTCTCGATCGCGCTGGCGTCGAACGCCCGGGCCGGCCGGCCCGGACCGGCGCGCGCGGACGGCGACGGCGGTTTCGCGTTGCCGGGCAGTCCGCTGCCACTGCTGCTGATGCTCGCCGTGTTCGTGCTTCGCTACGCGGTCGCGGTGTCGCTCGTGCTGCACCCGCAATGGCGCGTCGAAGCCGGCTTTGCGCTGCCGGCGAGCGTTGCAGGAGGATTCCTGTCGGGGCTGTTCGCCGCACGTGCGCGGCGGATCCTGGGCACGCCGATCGCCGGGCCGCGGGCGGCCAGCGCGTGAGCGCACGCCGGGCGGGCCCGGCCTGCGCTCATGCGCGGCCGGGGCTTCAGGCCTTGGGCGGAATCCGCAGCACCTGCCCCGGATAGATCTTGTCCGGGTGCGTCAGCATCGGCCTGTTCGCCTCGAAGATCGTCATGTAGGCGTTCGCGTTGCCGTAGTATTCCTTGGCGATCTTCGACAGGGTGTCTCCGCGAACGACCGTGTAGAACTTCGCCTCGGGGAGCGGATTCTTCACGGTCATGTTGTCGACGACCTTGTCGACCTGGGCGACGTTTCCGCAACACAGGACGATCTTCTCGCGGGTCTCCTGGTCGTTGGCCTGGCCCGAAACGGTCACCGTGCCGGTGCTTCCGTCGAAAGCCACCTCCAGATTGTCGGCGCCCAGTTTCATGGCGCCGATGTAGTCCTTGATCGCCTTGGCGGCAGCCGCGTTGGCGTCCGCGGTTCCCGCCTTCGCTTCGCCGCTTCCGAACAGCTTTTCGCCGGCTTCCTTGATGAATGACAGCAGTCCCATGCTCGTTCTCCTTGTTGCGAGGGCAGTCCCGTCCCGATGTCAGGGGCCCACCCAAGGGTAACCCGCTTTCACTGACGGAGGCGGTTTGAAATCCGGGACATCGCCCCGACATAATGGGCGCCGGGCGCGGGTCGACGCCGGATGGTGTACGCAAGTGTCTGATTCGAAAAGGAGATCGAGGGGATGAACCCAGAAAGGCCGGATCGGCCGGAAGACCGGATTCCCGCCGCCGATGCCCCGGGGCCGTTTGCGCCCGAAGGCAGCCGGCAAACCGCCGCGCCGGACGATGCCGGCGCCGATCCGGCGCAGCGACTGTCCGAGGCCGAGGCGAAGCTGGCCGACATGCAGGACCAGTACCTGCGTGCCGTCGCGGAGGTCGAAAACGTTCGCCGCCGGGCGCAGGAAGAAGTCGCCAAGGCCCACAAGTACGGCATCGAGGCCTTCGCGGAGAGCCTGCTGCCGGTCAAGGACAGCCTCGAGATGGCGCTCAAGGCCGACGCGCCGAGCGTGGACAACCTGAAAGAGGGGGTCGAGGCGACGCTGCGGCTGCTGGCCTCGGCGTTCGAGAAGAACCGGCTGCTCGAGATCGACCCGAAGGGCGAAAAGTTCGACCCCAACCGGCACCAGGCGATCTCCATGGTGCCTGCCGCCGCGACGCAGCCGCCGATCGCCCCGAACCACGTCGCGCACGTGCTGCAGAAGGGCTATCTGATCGGCGACCGGGTGCTGCGGCCCGCCCTCGTCACGGTGGTGCAGGGCTGAGCCGGCCGCTTGAATTCCATTCATCACGACATATCTGCAAGCCAGACAATCTCCGTCACCGAGGAAGAAGGAACATGGGCAAGATCATCGGCATCGACCTGGGCACGACGAACTCGTGCGTCGCCATCATGGAGGGCGGCCAGCCCAAGGTGATCGAGAACTCCGAGGGCGCGCGCACGACGCCGTCGATCGTCGCCTACATGGACGACGGCGAGATCCTGGTCGGCGCACCGGCCAAGCGGCAGGCGGTCACCAACCCGAAGAACACGCTGTACGCGGTGAAGCGGCTGATCGGGCGCAAGTTCGAGGAGAAGGAGGTCCAGAAGGACATCCACCTGATGCCCTACGGGATCGTCAAGGCCGACAACGGCGACGCCTGGGTCGAGGTCCGCGGCAAGAAGCTCGCGCCGCCGCAGGTGTCGGCCGAAGTGCTGCGCAAGATGAAGAAGACCGCCGAGGACTACCTCGGCGAGGAAGTGACCGAGGCCGTCATCACCGTGCCGGCCTACTTCAACGACAGCCAGCGCCAGGCGACCAAGGACGCGGGCCGCATCGCGGGCCTGGAGGTCAAGCGGATCATCAACGAGCCGACCGCGGCCGCGCTCGCGTTCGGCCTGGACAAGGGCGGCGGCAAGGACCGCAAGGTCGCGGTCTACGACCTGGGCGGCGGCACCTTCGACATCTCGATCATCGAGATGGCCGACGTCGACGGCGAGAAGCAGTTCGAGGTGCTGTCGACCAACGGCGACACGTTCCTCGGCGGCGAGGACTTCGACCAGCGGATCATCGACTACGTGATCGGCGAGTTCAGGAAGGAGCAGGGCGTCGACCTCTCGAAGGACGTGCTCGCGCTGCAGCGGCTGAAGGAAACCGCCGAGAAGGCGAAGATCGAGCTGTCGTCCTCCCAGCAGACCGAGTTCAACCTGCCCTACATCACGGCCGACGCATCGGGTCCGAAGCACCTGAACATGAAGATCACGCGCGCGAAGCTCGAGGCGCTGGTCGAGGAGCTGGTCGAGCGCACGATCGAGCCGTGCCGGATCGCGCTGAAGGACGCGGGCCTGAAGGCGAGCGACATCGACGACGTGATCCTGGTGGGCGGCATGACGCGGATGCCCAAGGTCCAGGAGAAGGTCAAGGAGTTCTTCGGCAAGGAGCCGCGCAAGGACGTCAACCCCGACGAGGCGGTGGCGGTGGGCGCGGCGATCCAGGGCGCGGTGCTGTCGGGCGACCGCAAGGACGTGCTGCTGCTCGACGTCACGCCGCTGTCGCTGGGCATCGAGACGCTGGGCGGCGTCATGACCAAGATGATCCAGAAGAACACGACGATCCCGACCAAGTTCTCGCAGACCTTCTCCACCGCCGACGACAACCAGCCGGCGGTCACGATCAAGGTGTTCCAGGGCGAGCGCGAGGTCGCGGTCGGCAACAAGCTGCTCGGCGAGTTCAACCTCGAGGGCATTCCGCCGGCGCCGCGCGGCACGCCGCAGATCGAGGTCACTTTCGACATCGACGCGAACGGCATCCTGCACGTGTCGGCGAAGGACAAGGCGACCGGCAAGGAGAACAAGATCACGATCAAGGCGAACTCGGGGCTCTCCGAGGCCGAGATCCAGAAGATGGTCAAGGACGCCGAGACGAACGCGGCCGAGGATCACAAGCGGGTCGAGCTGGCGCAGGCGCGCAACCACGCCGACGCGCTGGTGCACTCGGTGAAGAAGTCGCTCGCCGAGTACGGCGACAAGATCGAAGCCGACGAGAAATCGAAGATCGAGGACGCGCTGAAGGCGGCCGAGGAGTCGCTGAAGTCCGACGACAAGGACGAGATCGAGGCGAAGACCAACGCGCTGATGACCGCGTCGCAGAAGCTCGGCGAGATGATGTACGCGAAGGCGCAGGCCGAGGGCGGCGCGCAGGCGGCGGCAGGCGCGGGCGCCGAGGGCCACGCGGGCCCCGAGGGTGCCGCGGAAGCCAGGCGCCCGAAGGAGGACGACGTGGTCGACGCCGACTTCAAGGAAGTGAAACGCGACGCTTGAGGGACGAGAAGGGAGAAGGGGGAAGGGACCGGGCAAGAATGGGACGGCGTGCGACGCAAGCACCGGGACCTGCTCGTCTGGCAGCGCGCGATCGTGCCGGTCGAGATGGTGTACGGTGCGACCGACGCGTTCCCGCCGTCCGAGAGGTACGGGCTCAGTGGCCAGCTTCGCCGCGCCGCCGTCTCGGTGCCTGCGAACATCGCGGAGGGGTATGCCAGGAGCGGAACTCGCGAGCTCCTGCACTACCTGAGCATATCCGCCGGGTCGCTGTCTGAACTCGATACGCTGATCGAGCTCGGACAGCGACTCGGCTATTTCGATCAGACAGAGGAGTTGCGGAAGACACTGGACGACGTGAGCGGAATGCTGATGGGTCTGCAGGCGTCGGTGCGTCGGCGCGCTGGCTCCTGACCCTTCTCCCTTCCCCCTTCTCCCTTCCCTCGAACAAATGGCAAAGCGTGACTACTACGAAGTCCTCGGCGTCGCGAAGAACTCGACCGACGACGACCTGAAGAAGGCCTATCGCAGGCTCGCGATGAAGTACCACCCGGACCGCAATCCGGGCAACAAGGACGCCGAGGAGAAGTTCAAGGAGGTCAAGGAAGCCTACGAGATGCTGACCGACCCGGCCAAGCGCGAGGCCTACGACCGCTTCGGCCACGCCGGCGTCGATCCGAACGCCGGCTTTCCGGGCGGGGCGGGCGGCCAGGGCTTCGGCGGCTTCGCCGACGTGTTCGGCGACATCTTCGGCGACATCTTCGGCGGCCAGCGCGCCGGCGGCGGGCGAAGCAACGTCTATCGCGGCGCCGACCTGCGCTACGCGATGGAGATCACGCTCGAGCAGGCGGCCAACGGCTACACGTCCGAGATCCGCGTTCCCAGCTGGGACACCTGCGGCACCTGCAGCGGCACCGGCGCGAAGCCGGGCACCAAGCCGAAGGTCTGCCACACCTGCGGCGGTCAGGGCGCGGTGCGCGTCCAGCAGGGGTTCTTCTCGATCCAGCAGACCTGCCCGACCTGCCGCGGCAGCGGCAAGGTGATCCCCGATCCGTGCACCGCCTGCGAAGGCGTCGGCCGCGTGAAGAAGAACAAGACGCTCGAGGTCAAGATCCCGGCCGGCATCGACGACGGGATGCGGATCCGCTCGGCCGGCAACGGCGAGCCGGGGATCAACGGCGGGCCGCCGGGCGACCTCTACGTCGAGATCCACGTGAAGGAGCACCCGGTGTTCCAGCGCGACGGCGACGACCTGCATTGCGAGGTGCCGATCGGCATCACGACGGCGGCGCTCGGCGGCACGGTGCAGATCCCGACGCTGGCGGGGCGCGCCGAGATCGAGCTGCCCGAGGGCACCCAGCCGGGCAAGCAGTTCCGGCTGCGCGGCAAGGGGATCAAGGGGATCCGCTCGAGCTATCCCGGCGACCTCTACGCGCACGTGGTCGTCGAGACGCCGGTGAGGTTGACCGACAAGCAGAAGCAGCTGCTGCGCGAGCTCGAGGCGTCGCTGAAGGACCCGAAGCACAGCCCGCAGACCAAGGGCTGGATGGACCGCGTGAAGGACTTCTTCCAGTGAAGCTCACGTTCGCCGGCGCCGCCGACACCGTCACCGGCTCGCGCTACCTGCTCGACTCCGGCGGCCGGCAGATCCTGCTCGACTGCGGGCTGTTCCAGGGCTTCAAGAAGCTGCGCGACCGCAACTGGGCCGCGTTTCCGCTGCCGCCGCGCGAGATCGATCGCGTCGTGCTCAGCCACGCGCACCTCGACCACAGCGGCTACCTGCCGGCGCTGGTGCGCGACGGCTTCCGCGGCCAGATCATCGCGACCGAGGCGACGCGCGAGCTCTGCGAGATCCTGCTGCGCGACAGCGCGCGGCTGCAGGAAGAGGAGGCCGAGTTCGCGAATCGGCACGGCTACTCGAAGCACACGCCCGCGCGGCCGCTGTACACGAGCGAGGACGCGGAACGCGCGATCTCGCGCATCGTCACCGTCGACTTCGACGAGGACTTCGATCTCGGCGACGGGTTGGTCGCCCGCTTCCTGCGCGCCGGGCACCTGCTGGGCGCGGCGATCGTGCGCGTGCAAAGGGGCCACCGCACGCTGGTCTTCAGCGGCGACCTCGGACGCCCGCACGATCTCGTGATGCAGGCGCCGCAGCGGGTAGAGGCCGCCGACACGCTGATCGTCGAGTCGACCTACGGCGACCGCACGCACGCCGACGACGACCCCGAAGCGGTGCTCGGCCGCGTGATCCGCGAGACCGCGGCGCGCGGCGGCACGATCCTGATTCCTTCGTTCGCGGTCGGCCGCGCGCAGACGCTGCTCTACGCGCTGTACCGCCTGAAGGAGCGCGGCGAGATCCCCGAGATCCCGGTCTTCCTCGACAGCCCGATGGCGGTCGACGCGACGCGCCTGTATCGGCGGTTCCAGAGCGACCACCGGCTCACGCCCGAGCAGTGCGCGGGAATGTACCGGGCAGCGAAGCTGGTCACGACGCCGGCCGAATCGAAGAGCCTGGCCACGCTGCACGGGCCGGTCGTCATCATCTCGGCCAGCGGGATGGCGACGGGGGGCCGCGTGCTGCACCACCTCAAGCGCATCCTCCCCGATCCGGCGAACCACGTCGTGTTCGCGGGCTTCCAGGCGCCCGGAACGCGCGGCGCGCACCTCGTGGCCGGCGCGCGCGAGGTCAAGATCCACGGCGAGTGGCATCCGGTGCGCGCCGGCGTCACCCAGCTCGACGGCTTCTCGGCGCACGCCGACGGCGACGAGCTGATCGAATGGATGCGCGGGTTCCGCAGCGCGCCGAAGCAGGTCTACGTCACGCACGGCGAGCCCGAGGCGGCCGACCGGCTGCGCGTGCGCATCGAGACCGAGCTCGGGTGGCGGGCGCGGGTTCCCGAGCACCTCGAGAGCGTCGACCTGGCGCTCTGAGCGCGCCAATTCCCGGGCGCCGGCCTGCGGCACCGCGAGGCTGCGGCGCCGGGCTGGTACAGTCGGTGCCATGGACGCGGGCACATTCCGGCGGCCGGTTGGGTCGCTCAAGGGCCGGCAGGTCGACGCTGCGGCGCGCGCGCGCCTGCGCGGCCTGCTCGAGGGTTTGCCGCTGCGTCGCGACCTGCTGATCGAGCACCTGCACCGGATCCAGGACGCCGAAGGCTGCCTGCCGGCGCCGCTGCTGGCCGCGCTCGCCGAATCGCTGCGGCTGTCGCAGACCGAGGTGTTCGAGGTCGCCACCTTCTACCACCACTTCGACGTCGTCCGCGAGGGCGATCCGCGTCCTGCGGCGCTGACGGTGCGGGTCTGCGACTCGCTGCCGTGTCGCCTCGCCGGCGCGGAGGCGCTTGCCGCCGAGCTGCCGCGGCGCCTGGGCGCCGGCGTGCGGATCCGGCGCGTGCCGTGCGTCGGGCGCTGCGCCGACGCGCCGGTTGCGGTCGTCGGCCGCCTTCCGGTGGCCGCGGCCGATGCCGCCTCGATCGAGGCGTGCGTCGCGCGCGGCGCGCGCGAGTGCCCGGTGCCGGACGCACAGGACTACGCGAGCTACCGCGCGGCCGGAGGCTACCGGCAGCTCGCGCGGCTGCTCGAAGGCTCGCTCGGCCGCGACACGGTGCTCGACGAGCTCGACGCGTCGGCGCTGCGCGGGCTGGGCGGCGCCGGCTTCCCGATCGCGCGCAAGTGGCGCATCGTCGCGCAGCAGCCCGCACCGCGGCTGATGGTCGTGAACGCCGACGAGGGCGAGCCGGGCACCTTCAAGGACCGGCACTACCTCGAGCGCACGCCGCACCGGATGATCGAGGGGATGCTGATCGCGGCGGCGGCGACCGGCTGCGAAGCCTGCTACATCTACCTGCGCGACGAGTACGCGGGCGTGCGCGCGCTGCTCGAGCGCGAACTGGCTGCGCTGCGCGCCGACCCGCCGGTGCGGGGTCACGCGCTGCCGCAACTGCAGCTGCGGCGCGGGGCGGGCGCCTACGTCTGCGGCGAGGAGAGCGCGCTGATCGAGTCGGTCGAGGGCAAGCGCGGGATGCCGCGGCTGCGCCCGCCGTACGTGGCCGAGGTGGGCCTGTTCGGGCGCCCGACGCTGGCCCACAACGTCGAGACTCTGCACTGGGTGCCCGAGATCCTCGAGCGCGGCGCCGCGTGGTTTGCCGTGCACGGACGGCGCGGCCGGCGCGGCCTGCGCTCGTTCTCGGTGTCGGGGCGTGTGCGCGAGCCGGGCGTCAAGCTCGCGCCGGCAGGCATCAGCGCGCGCGAGCTGATCGACGAGTTCTGCGGCGGCATGCTGCCGGGGCACGAACTGTACGCATACCTGCCCGGCGGCGCGTCGGGCGGGATCCTGCCGGCGGCGCTGGCCGACGAGCCGCTCGACTTCGACACGCTGCAGCCGCACGGCGCGTTCATCGGGTCGGCGGCCGTGATCGTCCTCTCGCAGCACGACCGCGCGGTGGACGCCGCGCGCAACCTGATGGCGTTCTTTCGCGACGAGTCCTGCGGGCAGTGCACGCCGTGCCGGGCCGGCACCGCGAAGGCCTCGCGCGAGATCGCCGGCGCCGGATGGAACGTCGCGCTGCTGCGCGAGCTGTCGGCGACGATGATCGACGCCTCGATCTGCGGGCTGGGCCAGGCGGCGCCGAACCCGGTCCTCTCGGTGCTGCGGCACTTTCCGCACGAACTCGACTCCGGCGGCGGGGACGGAAGATGAGCGCGGCAGGCCGGTCGACGGACCCCGCGGGCGCGCCCGCGAGCGCAGCGGCGGCAATCGCGTTCGAGATCGACGGCCGACGCATCGAGGCGCGCGCCGGCGAATCGATCCTCGGCGCCGCGCGCCGGCACGGCGTCGAGATTCCGCACCTGTGCCACCGCGACGGCTACCGGCCGGACGGCAACTGCCGCGCCTGCGTGGTCGAGATCGAGGGCGAGCGCGTGCTCGCGCCCTCTTGCTGCCGCGCCCCCGCGCCCGGGATGAAGGTGCGCGCGGCAGGCGAGCGCGCGCGCGCGGCGCAGCGGATGGTGATCGAGCTGCTGCTCGCCGACGCCCCCGAGGCCGATCGCCGCGAGGACTCGGAGCTGCGCCACTGGGCGCAGGCGCTCGGCGTCGCGGCGCCGCGGTTCGCGCCGCGCGAGCAGCCGGCGCCCGACTTCAGCCACCCGGCGATCGCGGTGCAGCTCGACGCGTGCATCCAGTGCGGACGCTGCGTGCGCGCGTGCCGCGAGGAGCAGGTCAACGACGTCATCGGTTACGCGTGGCGCGGCGAGCACGCGAAGATCGTCTTCGATTGCGACGACCCGATGGGGGCGTCCAGCTGCGTCGGCTGCGGCGAATGCGTGCAGGCGTGCCCGACCGGCGCGCTGATGCCGCGCCTGCTCGGCGTCGCCGTGCAGGCCGGCGACGCGGCGCGCGTCGCCCCGCGCGCGTCGCAGCGGCAGGTCGACTCGGTGTGCCCGTTCTGCGGCGTCGGCTGCCAGCTCACCTGGCACGTCTCGGACAACCGCATCGTCTACGTCGAGGGCCGCGACGGCCCGTCGAACCACGGACGCCTGTGCGTGAAAGGGCGCTTCGGCTTCGACTACGTCGCCAGCCCCGACCGCCTCGTCGTGCCGCTGATCCGCAAGCCCGGCGCGGCGAAGAACCCCGACTTCGGCCGCGTGCCGCCCGATTGGCGCGAGCAGTTCCGCGAGGCGACATGGGACGAGGCGCTCGACGCGGCGGCATCGGGGCTCGCGCGGATCCGCGACCGGCACGGCCCGTCCGCGCTCGCCGGTTTCGGCTCGGCCAAGGGCAGCAACGAGGAGGCGTACCTGTTCCAGAAACTGGTGCGCACCGGCTTCGGCACCAACAACGTCGATCACTGCACGCGGCTGTGCCACGCGTCGTCGGTCGCCGCGCTGCTCGAGGGCATCGGCTCGGGCTCGGTCTCGAACCAGGTCTCGGACGTGATGAAGGCCGACCTGGTCTTCGTGATCGGCGCGAACCCGACGGTCAACCATCCGGTCGCGGCGACCTGGATCAAGAACGCGGTGCGCCGCGGCACGCGGCTCGTCGTCGCCGACCCGCGCCGCACCGAGCTCGCCCGGCACGCGACGCACGTGCTGCAGTTCCGCTCCGACACCGACGTCGCGCTGCTCGACGCGATGCTGCACACGATCATCGCCGAGGGCCTCGTCGACCGCGACTTCGTCGCGGCGCGCACCGCCGGGTTCGAAGCGCTGCGCGAGTCGGTCGCGCCGTACAGCCCGGAGGCGATGGCGCCGGTCTGCGGGATCGACGCCGCGACGATCCGCGAGGTCGCGCGCCTGTACGCGCGCAGCAGGGCCTCGATGATCTTCTGGGGAATGGGGGTCTCGCAGCACGTGCACGGCACCGACAACGCGCGCTGCCTGATCGCGCTCGCGCTCGTCACCGGACAGATCGGTCGGCCGGGCACCGGCCTGCACCCGCTGCGCGGTCAGAACAACGTGCAGGGCGCCTCCGACGCCGGACTGATCCCGATGATGCTGCCCGACTACCACCGCGTCGGCGACGACGCGGCGGCGGCCGGGTTCGAGCGCCTGTGGGAAGCGAAGCTCGACCGCCGCCCGGGCCTGACCGTGGTCGAGATCCTGCGCGCGGCGAACGCGCGACAGGTCCGCGGCATGTACATCATGGGCGAGAACCCGGCGATGTCGGACCCGGACCTGCAGCACGCGCGCGAGGGGCTCGCGAAGCTCGACCTGCTGGTGGTGCAGGACATCTTCCCGACCGAGACCGCGGTGCTCGCCGACGTCATCCTCCCGGCGTCGGCCTTCCCGGAGAAGACCGGCAGCTTCACGAACACCGACCGGATGGTCCAGCTCGCGCGCCAGGCGCTCGACCCGCCCGGCCAGGCGCGGCAGGACCTCTGGATCATCGTGCAGATCGCGCGGCGCCTCGGGCTCGACTGGCGCTACGCGGGTCCCGGCGAAGTGTTCGAGGAGATGCGCCAGGGCATGGCGTCGATCGCCGGCATCGGCTGGGCGCGGCTCGAGCGCGAGGGCAGCGTCACCTATCCCTGCCCGAGCGAGGACGACCCCGGCCACCCGGTCGTGTTCGGCGACCGCTTTCCGACCGACGACGGCCGCGGCCGGCTGGTCCACGCGCGCCCCGAGCCGGCCGACGAGCAGCCCGATGGCGACTGGCCGTTCGTGCTGATCACCGGGCGCCAGCTCGAGCACTGGCACACCGGCGCGATGACGCGACGCGCGCGGGCGCTCGACGCGATCGAGCCCGAAGCCACCGCGTCGCTGAATTCGGGCGACCTCGCCCGGCTCGGGATCCGGGCCGGCGACTACGCCGCGATCGCCTCGCGCCGCGGCGAGATCGTGCTGCGCGTGCGCAGCGACGACGGCGTCGCGCCCGGCAGCGTGTTCGTCCCGTTCGCCTACGCCGAGGCGGCGGCGAACCTGCTCACCAAGCCGACGCTCGACCCGTTCGGAAAGATCCCCGGCTTCAAGTACTGCGCGGTGCGCGTCAGTCCCGCGCCTGCGGCGGCTCGTACTGCCTGAGCAGCTCGCGGCCGATGATCAGCTTCTGCACCTCGGTCGCGCCCTCGTAGATCCGCAGCGGGCGGATCTCGCGGTACAGCAGCTCGACGGCCATCCCCGACTTCACGCCGAGGCCGCCGAAGATCTGCATCGCCTTGTCGATCACCTGCTGCGCGGTCTCGGTGGCGACCATCTTCGCCATCGCGACCTCGCGGGTGCCGCGCTCGCCGAGCCGGTCGCGCACCCAGGCCGCCCGGTAGGTGAGCAGCGCGGCGGCGTCGATGCCGGTGGCCATCTCGGCCAGGGCGGCCTGGGTGAGCTGGAAGTCGGCCAGCATCTGCCCGAGCATCCGGCGCCGCGTCGCGCGCCCGAGCGCCTCGTCGAGCGCGCGCCGCGCGAAGCCCAGTGCCGCAGCCGCGACGCTGGTGCGGAAGATGTCGAGGTTGCGCATCGCGATCTTGAAGCCCTCGCCGGGCGCGCCCAGCAGTGCGTCGGCCGGGATCCGGCAATCCGAGAAGCGCAGCGTGCCCAGCGGGTGCGGTGCCATTACCGGGATCCGCTCGGACACGTCGAGCCCCGGCGTACCGGCGTCGACGACGAACGCCGAGATGCCGCGGCTTCCCGGCGCCTCGCCGGTGCGCGCGAACACGCAGTAGAAGTCGGCGATGCCGGCGTTCGAGATCCAGGTCTTGCAGCCGTCGAGCACCCAGTGCGCGCCGTCGCGCGTCGCGGTCGTCGCGATCGCCGCGACGTCCGAGCCGGCGTCGGGCTCGGAGAGCGCGAACGCCGCGAGCTTGCGCCCGGCCACCACGTCGGGGAGGTAGCGGCGCTGCTGCGCCTCGGTGCCCGCGAGGGTGATCGAGCCGCTGCCCAGCCCCTGCATCGCGAACGCGAAATCGGCCAGGCCCGAATGCCAGGCGAGCGTCTCGCGCGCGACGCACAGCGAGCGCGTGTCGATCGAGTCGAAGGCTCCGCCCCACGCCTTGCCGGCGCAGTAGCGCAGCCAGCCGTCGCGGCCCAGGTCGGCCACCAGCCGCCTGCAGGTCGCGTCGACGTCGGTTTCGTGCTCGTGCCCGTGCGCGAGCCGGGCGGCGGCCCACTGCTCGAGCGCGCGCGCCTGCTCGCGGTGGGCGTCGTCGAGGAAGGGCCAGGTGAAGTGACTGCGGTCGGGCATCGGTTTCTCCGGGGCAGGGCGGGGCGTCGGTCGCGATCCGCGCCGGGACCGGATTCCCCGATCGCCGCGCTTGATTTCTCCAGGCGATGCGCCTACGATACTGAATGAGCGTTCATTCAGTCAAGTGAACGCGCAAGTCAAGTGAACCCGTAACCGAGCCCCGCCCCCGCAGGCCGGTCCGCGACCCCGGCGGGGCGACATCCCGGAGATCATCGCATGTACAAGCTCAAGGCCGCAGAGTGGCGTCCCCAGCACTTCAAGTGGCAGGTGCAGGACAACGTCGCGATCGTCACCCTGAACCGTCCCGACCGGAAGAATCCGCTCACCTTCGAAAGCTACGCCGAATTGCGCGACACGTTCCACCGGCTGCAGTACGCCGAGGACGTCCGCGCGGTGGTGATCACCGGCGAGGGCGGCAACTTCTGCTCCGGCGGCGACGTGCACGAGATCATCGGGCCGCTCACGAAGATGGACATGAACGGGCTGCTGACCTTCACGCGGATGACCGGCAACCTGGTGAAGGAGATGCGCACCTGCCCGCAGCCGATCGTCGCCGCGGTCGACGGCGTCTGCGCGGGCGCCGGGGCGATCCTGTCGATGGCTTCGGACCTGCGCTACGCGACGCCGGAGACGAAGACCGCGTTCCTGTTCGTCCGCGTCGGACTCGCGGGTTGCGACATGGGCGCGTGCGCGATCCTGCCGCGGATCATCGGCCACGGCCGCGCGAGCGAGCTGCTCTACACCGGGCGCGCGATGAGCGCCGACGAGGGCAAGGCCTGGGGCTACTTCAACGACGTGGTCCCGCAGGCGCAGGTGCTGCAGAAGGCGATCGACATGGCAAGATCGCTCGCGACCGGGCCGGCGTTCGCGCACTTCATGACGAAGAAGTGCCTGCACCAGGAGTGGAACCAGACGATCGAGCAGGCGCTGGAGACCGAGGCCGAGGCGCAGGCGATCTGCATGCAGACGCAGGACTTCACGCGCGCGTACAACGCCTTCGTCGCGAAGGAGAAGCCGAAGTTCGAGGGCAACTGAGGAAGGCGCCGCGGTGAAGTCACCCGAGCACGTCGCCAGCGTCGTCACCGACCCGAAGCTGGTCGGGGAGCGGCGCGCCGGCATCCTCGACGCGGCGGTGCGGCTGTTCGCCGAGAACGGCTACTACGTGACGACGATCCAGCAGATCGCCAAGGCGAGCGGCGTCAGCATCGGGCTGATCTACCAGTACTTCGGCGACAAGGACGACATCCTGTTCCTGTCGCTGAAGCGCGTCCTCGATCGGTACGAGACCGAGATCCCGGCGCGGCTCGAAGGCGTCTCGCACCCGGTCGACCGGCTGTGCACCGCGGTCTGGGCCTACTGCTCGATCGTCGACGAACTGCGCCAGGCGGCGGTGCTCACCTACCGGTCCACCGGCTCGCTGCGCCCCGATCGAAGGGCGCTGATCCAGCAGGCCGAATTGCGGACCAACCGCCTGCTCGAGCGCTGCGTGCGCGACTGCGTCGACGGCGGCTACATGCGCGAGGTCGACGAATTCCTGCTCGTCTACCAGCTGGTGATGTTCTGCCACGCATGGGCGTTGAAGAACTGGGCGATGCGCGAGCGCTTCCACCTGGCCGGCTACGTGTCGGGCGGCATTGCGCTGCTGATCGAGCCGTTCCTCGCGGCGCGAGGCAAGACGGCGCTGGCCGCGCTGCGCCGTCGCAGCCGCGACTTCTCCGGCGCCCCGGCGGGCAGCGCCCCGGGCTGACCCGGGGCGGACCACCGACTCCCCTGCACGGAGGTGCGACATCGTGATCAATGAACGTTCACCGACGCAGGCGCCGCAGCCGGCCGCCCGGCCGCAGGCGACCGTGCATCCCGGCGCTGGCACCGCGCCGATCTCGCTGGCGATCGACGGGGGCGTCGCGGTCGCGACGCTGTGCAGGCCGCCGGTCAATGCGGTCGACGACGCGTGGATCGCCCGCCTGAACGCCGTGCTCGACGAGGCCGAAGGCGACGGGCAGGTCCGCGTACTGTGGATCCGCAGCGCGCAGCGCGTGTTCTGCGCAGGCGCCGACCTGGAATTCATGCGGCAGCGCTTCGCGACCGAGGCGGGGCGGCGCGCGATGATCGACTTCACGCGCCGGCTGCAGCAGGTGTACGCGCGCATCGAGCGCAGCGCGCTCGTGTCGGTCGCCGAGATCGGCGGCGCGGCGCTCGGCGGCGGCTTCGAGCTGGCGCTGGCCTGCGACCTCAGGGTGGTCGCCGACGAGGCGCGGCTCGGCCTGCCCGAGGCGCGGCTCGGCCTGCTTGCGGCCGCCGGCGGCACGCAGCGGATGACGCGGATCTGCGGCGAGGCGACCGCGCGGCGGCTGATCCTCGGCGCCGAGGCGGTGCAGGGAGCCGAGGCGGTCGCCCTCGGCCTGGCGCAGTGGCGCGCGCCTGCGGCCGAGCTGCAGGCGACGGCCAGCGCGATCGCCGAGCGCATCGCGGGCCTGCCGGGCCCGGCGCTTCGCGAGAGCAAGCGCTGCATCGCCGCCGCGCTCGATCCGCGGCAGGACGGCTACGAGGTCGAGCTCGACGGCAGCGGCGCGCTGCTGGCGCTCGAGGAGACGCAGGCTCGCGTGCGCCGCTTCCTGGACCGCGATGCTTCGTGACAGGCCAGAGGGCCCGCACAGGGCCCCGTGAGGGAGGGACGATGGAGGCGATGCAGGTCGACCCGCGCAGGATCGCGATGGAGCGCGAGCGCGGCTTCTGGCCGGACCGCGTGCTCACCGACTACCTGGACCGCTGGATCGTCGAGAAGGGCAACGCGACCGCGCTGATCGGCTACCGGGAGGAGACCGGCGCCACGGTGCGCCTGAGCTGGCGCGAGCTCGGCGAGCGCGTGGCGCGGATCGCGCAGGGTCTGGCCGCGCGTGGCGTCGGCCCGGGCGACGTCGTCTCGCTGCAGCTGCCGAACTGGTGGGAGTTCGTCGCGGTGCACCTGGCGTGCCTGCGCATCGGCGCGATCACGAATCCGCTGATGCCGATCTTCCGGCACCGCGAGCTGTCGTTCATGATCGGGCACGCCGAGTCGAAGGTGTTCATCGCGCCGTCGCGCTTTCGCGGCTTCGACCACGGCGGGCTCGCGCGCTCGCTGAGCTACGAGCTGCCGACGCTGCAGCACGTGTTCCTCGTCGACGGGGAGGGCGCCGACTCGTTCGAGGGCGCGCTGCTGGCGCAGCCCGCCGACGCCGCGTTCATGCGCGGCACCGCGGTCGACGGCAACGGCCTGGTGCAGCTGCTCTACACCTCGGGCACGACCGGCGAGCCGAAGGGCGTGCTGCACACGTCGAACACGCTGCTGTGCACGATCCTGCAGTTCATCCGGCGGCTCGAATGCTCGGACCGCGACGTCGTCTTCATGCCGTCGCCGCTCGCGCACCAGGCCGGATTCGCCTACGGGCTGATGCTCGGCGTGATCCTGGGCGCGCCGATCGTGCTGCTAGACATCTGGCATCCACGGCGCGCGGTCGAGCTGATGGAGCAGTACCGCGCGACCTACACCTTCGCGTCGACCCCGTTCCTCGCCGACCTGGCGCAGTTCGACGGCATCGAGCAGCGCGACCTGCGCGCGTTCCGCATGTTCGTCACCTCGGGGGCGCCGATCCCGCCGATCGTCGTCAAGCAGGCGCGGGAGAACCTCGGGGTCACCGTCGTCGCGAGCTGGGGGATGAGCGAGGTCTGCTCGGCGACGACCACGCTGCTGTCCGGGCACAAGGTCGAGGAGAGCGACGGCATCGCCGTCCCCGGCTCCGAGGTCAAGGTCGTCGACGACAAGGGACGCGAGATGCCGCGCGGGGAGCAGGGGTCGCTGCGCGTGCGCAGCTCGGCGCTGTTCGTCGGCTACCTGAAGCGGCCGCAGCTCTATTCGGTCGACGACGAAGGCTGGTTCAACACCGGCGACATCGCGCGGATGGACGAGGAGGGCTACATCCGGATCTGCGGGCGCGAGAAGGACATCGTGATCCGCGGCGGCGAGAACATCCCGGTGGTCGAGATCGAGGCGGCCCTGTACAGGATGCCGGGCATCCTCGAGGCGGCGATCGTCGGCATGCCCGATCCGCGCCTGGGCGAGCGCGCCTGCGCGTTCGTCGCGGTCCACCCCGGCGCCCAGGTCGACATGGCGGCGATGCGCGCGTTTCTCGACGAGCAGAAGATCAGCAAGAGCTTCTGGCCCGAGCGGCTCGAGGTGCTCGAGCAGCTGCCGCGCAATCCCACCGGCAAGGTGCTCAAGTTCGTGCTGCGCCAGATGGCGCAGAAGCTCGCCGACGCGCAGGCCGCGCAGGCCGCGCAGGGCGGCGGGCAGCCCGGGCCCGCGTCATGACGGCCGGCGGCGGCATCCAGTAGACTTGGCGGCTGCGCCAGTCTCCCGGATCCGCTGCCCGGCATGAGCACCAATTCCTCCGAATTCGAACGCGCCCGCAAGGTCCTCGTCGGCGGCGTCAACTCGGCCGTGCGCGCGTTTCGCGCGGTCGGCGGAACGCCCCGCTTCATCGATCGCGCCGAGGGCGCGTACATGTGGGACGTCGAAGGCAAGCGCTACATCGACTACCTGGGGTCCTGGGGACCGATGATCGCCGGGCACTCGCATCCGCACGTGCTGGCCGCAGTCGAGCGCGCGGCGCGCCGCGGCCTGTCGTTCGGCGCGCCCAACGTGATGGAGAGCGAGCTCGCCGAGCGCATCTGCGCGCTGTTCCCGCAGGTCGAGCGGGTGCGCTTCACCAGCTCGGGGACCGAGGCGGCGATGTCGGCGCTGCGCCTGGCGCGCGGCTTCACGCGGCGCGACTCGATCGTCAAGTTCGAGGGGTGCTATCACGGCACGGCCGACAGCCTGCTGGTCAAGGCCGGCTCGGGGGCGCTCGCGTTCGGCACGCCGAGCTCGGCAGGCGTCCCCGACGACCTCGCCAGGCACACGCTGGTCGCGCAGTACAACGACCTGGCCAGCGTCGAGGCGCTGTTCGCCGCGCACCCCGGCAGGATCGCCTGCGTGATCGTCGAGCCGATGCCGGGCAACATGAACCTGATCCTGCCCGAGCCCGGTTTCCTCGCGGGGCTGCGCGCGCTGTGCACGAAGCACGGCGCGCTGCTGATCTTCGACGAGGTGATGTCCGGGTTTCGCGTCGCGCTCGGCGGCGCCCAGCAACTCGTCGACGTCGTGCCCGACCTCTCGGCGTTCGGCAAGGTGATCGGCGGCGGGATGCCGGTCGGCGCGATCGGCGGCCCGGCGGCGATCATGGAGATGATGGCGCCGCTCGGGCCGGTCTACCAGGCCGGCACGCTGTCGGGCAACCCGATCGCGATGGCGGCAGGGCTCGCGACGATGGACCTGATCGCCGAGCCCGGCTTCTTCGAGCGGCTCGGCGCCGGGTGCGCGCGCCTCGTCGAGGGCCTGAACGCCGCGGCGCGCGAGGCCGGCGTCGCGTTCTGCGCCCGGCATCGCGGCGGGCTCGCCGGCCTGTACATGCTCGCGACGCCGCCGGCGAGCTTCGCGCAGGTGCAGGCGCAGGACGTCGAGCGCTTCAGGCGCTTCTACCACCTGATGCTCGACGAGGGCGTCTACCTGCCTCCGTCGCCGGTCGAGGCCTTCTTCTTCTCGGGCGCGCACACCGACGCCGACGTCGACGCGACGATCGCCGCGGCCCGGCGCGCGTTGCGCGCGCTGGCCTGATGCAGGCGCCCGCGCCGGCGCGCGCCGCGCCGTCCTACCTGCCGGTGCTGCTGTTCGGCTGCGCGATCCTCGTGATCTCGACCGGCGTGCGCTCGTCGTTCGGGCTGTTCCTGCCCGAGATGACGCAGGCGCGGGGCTGGTCGCGCGAGACCTTCTCGTTCGCGATCGCGCTGCAGAACCTGATGTGGGGGCTGGGCGGCTCGTTCCTCGGCGCGATGGCCGACAAGTACGGGTCGATGCGCACGCTGCTGCTGGGGGCGGTGCTCTACGTGGCCGGTTTCCTCGGCATGGCGTGGGCGGGGTCCGGCGCCGCGCTCTCGCTGTCGGCAGGCATCGTGATGGGCATCGCGATCGGCGGGACCTCGTTCGGCATCATCCTCGCGACGCTCGGGCGGATCGTGCCCGCCGAGCAGCGCAGCTTCGCGTTCGGCATCGGCGTCGCCGCCGGCTCGTTCGGGCAGTTCCTGTTCCTGCCGCTGGCCGGCAAGCTGATCGCGGCGCTCGGCTGGCAGGCGGCGCTGCTCGTGCACGCGGCGATCGTCGCGGCGATCCTGCTGCTCGCGCTCGGCGTGCGCGGCGAGCACGAGGCGTCGACGCGCGCGGGACCGGTGCGGCTCGCCGACGCGCTGCGCGGCGCGATCGCCGACCGCAGCTTCCACCTGCTGTTCTGGGGCTACTTCGTCTGCGGGCTGCAGGTGGTGTTCATCCAGCTGCACCTGCCGGCGTACCTGCTCGACAAGGGGATGTCGGCCAACGTCGGCGCGACCGCAGTCGCGCTGATCGGACTGTTCAACGTGGCCGGCTCGTTCGCCGCGGGCGTGCTCGGCCAGAAGTTCTCGCGCAAGTGGCTGCTGGCGGCGATCTACGTCGCGCGCTCGGTCGTGATCGGCCTGTTCCTGCTCGCGCCGCTCGGGCAGGTGTCGGTCTACCTGTTCAGCGCGGCGATCGGGTTGCTCTGGCTGTCCACGGTCCCGCTCACGAACGCGCTGGTCGGCCAGCGCTGGGGCGTGCAGTACCTGGGCCTGCTCGGCGGCGTCGTCTTCCTCGGCCACCAGATCGGCAGCTTCCTCGGCGCCTGGCTGGGCGGCCGCTTCTTCGACCTGTTCGGCAACTACGACTACGCGTGGGCGATGGTGATCGCGTTCGGCGCCTTCGCTGCGCTGGTCCACGCGCCGATCGACCAGCGGCCGATCGGCGAGCGACGCGCCGCGGCGGCCGCCGCATAGCCGCCGTCGGCCGCGGCGCGCCGGCCGTCGCGCGGCTCGCGGGTCAGGCGCGCTCGAAGATCGCGGCGATTCCCTGTCCGCCGCCGATGCACATCGTGACCAGCGCGTGGCGCGCGCCGGTGCGCTGCAGTTCGTAGACCGCCTTCACGGTGATCAGCGCGCCGGTCGCGCCGACCGGGTGGCCGATCGAGATGCCCGAGCCGTTGGGATTGACCCGCGCCGGATCGAGCCCCAGGTCGCGCGTGACCGCGAGCGCCTGCGCCGCGAACGCCTCGTTGGCCTCGACGACGTCGATCTGGTGCGCCTGCAGGCCGGCCTTCTCGAGCGCCTTGCGCGACGCGGGCACCGGGCCGATTCCCATGTAGGCCGGGTCGACCCCGGCGTGCGCGTACGAGACCAGCCGCGCCAGCGGCGCGAGCCCGCGCGCCTCGGCGGCGCGCCGCTCCATCAGCACCAGCGCGGCCGCGGCGTCGTTGATCCCGGACGCGTTGCCCGGCGTCACGGTGCCGTCCTCCTTCAGGAACACCGGCTTGAGCTTGCGCATGTCCTCGATCGTCGCGTCGTGGCGGATGTGCTCGTCGGCGTCGAACACCGTGGTTCCCTTGCGCGACTTCAGCTCGATCGGCAGGATCTGCGACCTGAAGCGGCCCTCGCGGGTCGCGACCGACGCGCGTCGATGGCTCTCGACGGCCAGCGCGTCCTGGTCCTCGCGCGTGATGCCCCACTTCTTCGCGACGTTCTCGGCGGTTACGCCCATGTGGATGTTCTGGAACGGGTCGTGCAGCGCGCCGGTCATCATGTCGACGACGCGCGCGTCGCCCATTCGCGCGCCCCAGCGCGCGGCCGGCATCGAGTACGGGCCGCGGCTCATCACCTCGGCGCCGCCGGCGACGGCCGCGTCGGCGTCGCCCAGCAGGATCGCCTGCGCCGCCGAGACGATCGCCTGCATCCCGGACCCGCACAACCGGTTCAGCGTCATCGCCGGCACGTCCTGCGACAGGCCGCCTTCGAGCGCGGCCACGCGCGCGAGGTACATGTCGCGCGGCTCGGTGTTGATCACGTGCCCGAACACGACGTGATGGACGTCGCCGGCGCCGAGCCCGGCGCGCGCGACCGCCTCGCGCACCACCATCGCGCCGAGCTGGGTCGGCGAGTGGTCCTTGAGGCTTCCCCCGAAGGTGCCCACGGCGGTGCGCACCGCGCTGACGACGACGACTTCACGGTTCATTGCGATTCCTCCAATCGGATGGTGGTTCGGTATCCCGGCCCCGGCTCGCGACCGGGGCGGGCGGTCAATGCAGCGTCGCTCCGCCGCGGGCGCGCCGCACGCGTCCGCGAAACAGCGTCTGGAGCACGCGCGTCGTGCCGAGGTTGACCATCGCCTGCCCGATCGAGTGCGCCTCGTCGGCCGCGATGTCCAGCGTGACGTCGGCGCCGGCCGCGCTCAGCCCGCGGTACGCACGCTCGGCGTGCACCGCGGGCACGAGGCTGTCGAACTCGCCGTGCAGCAGGTGGATGGTCGGCGCGACCCGCTCGTCGGGCGCGATCGGCCGGGCGAGCTGGCCCGCGTACGATACGACGATCGACGCAAGCGCCGCGTGCGAGCGGGCCAGTTCGAGCGCGACGGTCGCCCCCTGCGAGAACCCGACGACGATCGTGCGCGAGCCGTCGATGCCGGTGGTGCGCTGGAGCGCCTCGAGCCGCTGCGCCACCACGGCGCAGGCGTCCTCGATCCGCGGCTGCCGGTCGGCGGAGACGCCGCGGCTGTCGAACCAGTCCCTGCCGCGGTCCAGCGAGCCGGCGCGCAGCGCCTCCAGGATCGCCGCGGTCGCCCCGGGGAACTTCAGCTGCCAGGCGAGGGCGATCGGTGCGAACGCCTCGGCGCTCGATCCCGCGCCGTGCAGGAACACGAGAAGCCGGCGCGGCGCCCGCGGCGACTGGGGCGGCAACTCGAGCCACAATTGGCCGGCCCGGTTCAACTGCAACGGACTCCTAGAGGATTTTCGACCCGACCCACCAGCCGACCGCCGCCATCGCCGCCGAAGCGGGAATGGTGAGGATCCAGGCCCAGACGATGTTGCCGGCCAGCCCCCAGCGCACCGCCGAGAACTTGTGCGACGAGCCCACGCCGACGATCGCGCCGGTGATCGTGTGCGTCGTCGACACCGGGATCCCGAAGCCGGACGCGATGAACAGCGTCATCGCTCCGCCGGCTTCCGCGCAGAAGCCGCCGACCGGCTTGAGCTTGGTGATCTTCTGGCCCATCGTCTTGACGATGCGCCAGCCGCCGAACAGCGTTCCGAGACCGATCGCCAGGTAGCACGACAGCACGACCCAGTACGGCGGATGGTGCTCGCCGGTCGAGCTCAGGCCCGCCGCGATCAGCAACAGCCAGATGACGCCCATCGTCTTCTGGGCGTCGTTGCTGCCGTGGCCGATGCTGTAGAGCGCCGACGAGACGAGCTGCATGCGACGGAACCAGCGGTCGGTGCCGCGCGGCGTCGAGCGGAAGAACGCCCACGAGACCGCGAGCATCAGCGCCGACCCGAGGATGAATCCGAGCGTCGGCGAGATCACGATGAACAGCGCGACCTTGGTGATCCCCGTCCCCAGCAGCGACCCGGTGCCGGACTTCGCGATCGTCGCGCCGATCAGCCCGCCGATCAGCGCGTGCGAGGAGCTCGACGGAATGCCGGACCACCAGGTGATCACGTTCCACACGAGCGCGCCCACCAGCGCCCCGAAGATCACGACGTGGTCGACGACGGCGGGGTCGACGATGCCCTTGCCGACGGTCGCCGCGACCCGCAGCTCGAACATGAACAGCGCGATGACGTTGAAGACGGCCGCCCAGACCACCGCCTGGTACGGCTTGAGCACGCCGGTCGACACGATCGTGGCGATCGAGTTCGCCGCGTCGTGGAAGCCGTTCAGGAAATCGAACAACAGCGCCAGCGCCACCAGGAGGACCAGCACCGAGAAGCTGATCTGCAGCGTCGTCATGCGTTCTCGAGAACGACGCCTTCGATCACGTTGGCGACGTCCTCGCACTTGTCGGACACCGCCTCGAGCAGCTCGTAGATCGCCTTGAGCTTGATCAGCTGGCGCACGTCGCCTTCGTCGCGAAACAGCTTCGACATCGCCGATCGCATCACCCGGTCGGCGTCGGACTCCAGCCGGTCGATCTCGGTGCAGATCTTCAGGATCGTCTCGGCGTTCTCCATGCTGTCGAGCAGGTTCACCGCCGCCTTGACGCGGTCGCAGCACATCTCGTTGATCTCGGCGAGCTGCTGCGCCTCGGGCGAGATCCGCTGCAGGTCGTAGAGCATCGCCGACTCGGCGACGTCCTGGATCAGGTCGAGGATGTCGTCCATCCGCGTGATCAGGCTGTGGATGTCGTCGCGATCGAACGGCGTGATGAACGTCTTGTGCAGCAGCGTGACGGTCTCGTGCGTGACCTTGTCGGCGTCCTTCTCGGCCCGGTCGATCGCGTCGATGTGCTGGCGCCGCGCGGCGACGTCGCCGTAGTCGCTCATCAGCCGCGCCAGCGCCCGGCTGCCGGTCGCGATGTGCTCGGCGTGCTGGTCGAACAACTCGAAGAAGTTGCCCTCGCGGGGCATCAGGCGTCCGAACATGCGGCGTTCCTGGGCGGATGGGCGTCGGGCCGAGCCGTGGCGGCGTGCCGGCGGGAATTCGCAGCGAAGGGTAACAGAAATGCCCCGCCGCTCAGCGCGACCCGCCCGGGAGTGCGCGGCGCGCCGCGCACTCCAGATATGCGGCCGCGTCGGGCGGCGCGCCGTCGCGTTGCGAGCGCCAGATCACCTCGGCGAGGCACTCGAGGAGCGCGTGAGCGGCCTCGTGCTGCGACCCGGTGCTGTGCAGCAGCCGTTCCCAGGCGGCGCGGATCCCGGGCGGCTGGTCGACCTGCAGCTGCTCGGCCACCGCGAGATGCAGCGACAGGTGCAGGAAAGGATTCCCGCGACCGGATTCCGGGCCGAAGTCGGCCGCGAGCGCCTCCTCGGGCGCGGCGAGCAGCGCGTGGTACTCGGGGTGCAGCAGGATCCAGTCGAGCGCGATCGCCTCGAGCGGCGACAGCGGCAGGCGCTCGCCGTGCTTGCGCCAGGTCTCGCAGAAGAAGCGGCGCACGTCCTCGCGCGAGGGATCGAACATGCCCGGACTCTCGCGCGCAGGCAGGGGCCGCGACGCTCAGGCCTTCGCCGCGCGGGGCGCGGGCGGCGGCGTCTTGGGCCGGTAGTCGCAGAGATCCGCGATCGGGCAGCGCCAGCACTGCGGCTTCGTCGCCTTGCAGACGTAGCGGCCGTGCAGGATCAGCCAGTGGTGGCAGTCGTGCAGGTACTGCGGCGGAACGAACCGCGTGAGCCGGCGCTCGACTTCGAGCGGCGTGCGCCCCTTCGCGAGACCGGTGCGGTTCGCGACCCGGAAGATGTGCGTGTCGACCGCGATCACCGGCTCGCCGAACGCGACGTTCAGCACCACGTTGGCGGTCTTGCGGCCCACGCCCGGCAGCCGCTCGAGCTCCTCCCGGGTGCGCGGCACCTCGCCGCCGTGCTCGGCCAGCAGGATCCCGCAGGCCTGGACGATGTGCTTCGCCTTCGACCGGTAGAGCCCGATCGTGCGCACGTATTCGCTCAGGCCCTCGACTCCGAGCGCGGCGATCGCCGCCGGCGTGTTCGCGACGCGGAACAGCTCGCGGGTCGCGAGGTTGACGCTGCGGTCGGTGGCCTGCGCGGACAGGATCACCGCGACCAGCAGCTCGAACGGCGTGCGGTACTCGAGCTCGGTCGTCGGCCTGGGGTTCAGCGCCTTCAGCCGCGCGAAGATCCCGGCGCGTCGCGCGGGGTTCACCGACGGTTCCCGTTTTCGGGCGCCGGGCCGGTCGCGGCGCCGGACGCGTCGCCGCGCCGGGACAGTCCGTGGGCGGCCGCGCGCTCGCGCGCGCGCCGCAGCGCCGCCTCGATCACGGCGCGCTTGCGCCGCGCGGCTTCGGCGTCGGCCTCCGCTTCGGAGCCGTCGCCGTGCGCATCCAGGGCTTCGAGCTTGCGCGCCGCGCGCTGCGCGAGGCGCAGGTCGTGCTCGGCGCGACGGCGCGCGAGCCGCTCGCGCCGCGCGTCGTGGCGCGTGCGGGCCGCGCGTGCCTCGTCGTCACGCCAGGGCGCTGCCGGCACGAGCTCGCGCATCTCGATGCAATCGACCGGGCAGGGCGGCACGCACAGGTCGCAGCCGGTGCACAGCGCGCCGATCACCGTGTGCATCCGGCGCGGCGCGCCGATGATCGCGTCGACCGGGCAGGCCGCGATGCACTTCGTGCAGCCGATGCACAGCGCCGGGTCGATCCACGCAATGCGCCGCGGCTGCTCGCGCCCGCAGGCCGGGTCCAGCGGCAACTCGGCGCGCCCGAGCAGCTGCGCGAGCCGCCGGATCCCCTCGGTGCCGCCCGGCGGGCAGCGGTTGATCGCCGCCTCGCCCGCGGCGATCGCCTCGGCGTACGGCCGGCAGCCCGCGAACCCGCACTTCGTGCACTGCGTCTGCGGCAGCAGCGCGTCGATCGCGTCGACAGGGGGACTCACGCCACGACGCGCAACTTCGTCCGCTGCCTGCTCGAGGCGATGAAGTCGCGCACCTGCGGATAGATGATCTCGCGCCAGCGGCGTCCGCTGAAGATCCCGTAGTGGCCCGCGCCCTGCGCCGTCAGGTGGCGCTTCATCGACTTCGGCAGCCCGGTGCACAGGTCGTGCGCGGCCTGCGTCTGCCCCTGTCCCGAGATGTCGTCGAGCTCGCCCTCGATCGTGAACAGCGCCACCCTGCGGATGTCGCCGGGCGCGACCCGCTGGCGCTTGCCCTCGAACCAGACGTGCCAGCGGCCCAGCGGCAGCGCGTGGTCCTGGAACACGGTGCGGATCGTGTCCAGGTAATACTCGGCCGGGAGGTCGAGCACCGCGTTGTATTCGTCGTAGAAGCGGCGGTGCACTTCGGCGTCGTCGAGGTCGCCCTTGACCAGGCTCAGGTAGTAGTCCCAGTGCGAGGTGACGTGGCGGTCGGGGTTCATCGCGACGAAGCCCGCGTGCTGCAGGAAGCCCGGGTAGACCCGCCGGCCGGCGCCGGGGTAGCGGGCCGGCACCCGGTAGATGACGGTGCGCTCGAACCACTCGAAGCTGCGCGTCTGGGCGAGGTTGTTGACCTGGGTCGGCGAGCGCCGCGTGTCGATCGGGCCGCCCATCATCGTCATCGAGCGCGGCACCGCCGGATCGTCCAGCGAGGACATCAGCGAGATCGCGCCGAGCACCGGCACCGTCGGCTGGCACACCGACATCACGTGGACGTCGGGGCCGAGATGGCGGATGAAGTCGATCGCGTAGCCGACGTAGTCGTCGAGCTGGAAGTTGCCCTCGGCGAGCGGCACCATCCGCGCGTCGATCCAGTCGGTGATGTAGACCGTGTGGTCGGGCAGCAGCGCGTGCACCGTGTCGCGCAGCAGCGTCGCGTGGTGCCCCGACAGCGGCGCGAACACCAGCACCACCGGGTCGTCGCGCCGGTGCGCGAGCGCGTCGGGCAGCAGCCGCTCGAACTTGAGCAGGCGACAGAACGGCCGCGAGACCTCGATGCGCTCGACGACGGTGACCTCGCGACCTTCGATGCGCGTCGAGCGCAGGTCGAACCCGGGCTTCTCGTATTCCTTGCCGAGCCGGTGCATCAGTTCGAGCCCGGCCGAGATCCGGTTGGCGAAGGGCATGTAGGAGAGCGGGCTGTACGGATTCGTGTACAGCTGGCTCATCGAGTCGGCCCAGTGCGACAGCGGGTTCAGGAAGGCGCGCTGGGCTTCGCGGATGTCGTAAAGCATTCGGGCTCCGGATCGGCCACCGATTGCATGCAATTTATCCGCAGCTTGTTGCGGCGCGCAAGAAATCTTTTTGCACAAACGTGCCGGAAAACCCGACGTTCATTCCGCATTGCGACATTGCGCGATCCAGGCGGCCGTCTGGCGCTCCTGCAGCGCGTTCTGGGCCAGGCGCCCGGCCAGGGCCGGGAAATCGACCCGATCGAGCGGCTGGTCCTGGTTGAAGCACGAGAAGACGTAGGTGACCGCGCCCGTCCCGGGGTCGCGGTGCGGCTGCAGGCACTGCGCGCAGACCTCTTTCATCATGCACTGCATCGGCGAGTTGATCGAGCCGAGCGCGCGGTGCCGCGGCTTCAGGTACGGGGCGAGCTGCGCGTGGCGCGCGGCGGCGACGGCGGCCATCATCCGGTCGGAGCCGATCGCGATGATCCGGTCGGCGTCCTGCAGGCGCAGCGCGCCGGGGGCGGACAGGTCCGACAGCTCGCCGCGCGCCCAGGCGAGCATCGCCTCGACGATGTTGCCGACGACGCTGCGGTCCTGCGGCCGGCCCGGCTCGAAGCCGGGGGCTTCGTCGCAGCACCAGACGATCGTGTCGGCCGCGGCCTCGATCTCGGCGACCTTGTAGCGGTCGATCCGCTTCTTGTAGCCGGCGAAGTAGAGCACCCGGGAGCCCGCCGCGCGGAACGCCGCCCCGATCGAGAACAGCACCGCGTTGCCCAGGCCGCCGCCGACCAGCACGACCGTCTCGCCGGCTTCGATCTCGGTCGGCGCGCCGGTCGGCCCCATCAGGACGACCGGCTCGCCGGGGCGCAGGTCCGCGCACAGGTTCGACGAGCCGCCCATCTCGAGCACGATCGTGGACACGAGACCGCGCTCGCGGTCGACCCAGGCGCCGGTGAGCGCGAGGCCCTCCATCGCCAGCGTCGTCGGCAGCCCGTCGACGCTCACCCGCCGCGCCCGCGCCTCGAAGTTCTGCAGCCGGTAGAACTGGCCGGGCTCGAAGCGCCGCGCGGCCATCGGCGCGCGCACCACGACCTCGACGATGTTCGGGGTGAGGCGCTCGACGCGTTCGACGCGCGCGCGCAACAGGTCGTCCAGGCGCCCGGCGAAGGCGTCGAAGGCGCCCGTCGAAGCCGGCGGCCGGCGCTCGAGCACGCTGCAGACGACCGGGTAGCCGTGGCGCGCCGAGGCCATTGCCTTGACCACGTTGCCGAAGTAGCTCGGGTGCAGGTCGCCGAAGAACGACATCATCCGGCCGTCGTCGAGGCGCGCGAGCAGCACCTGCGCGACATCGGGCTTGGCGTTGCCGCGCGCGGGCCTGACCGGCTTGCCCTCGGGGTCGATCGCGCGGAAGTAGCGTCCGTCGAGCTCGAAGTGCGCCGCGTCCTCGCGCGCGAGCACGGTGTTCGGCTGCGTGCCGGCCGCGATGAAGACGGTGCGTGCGGGCGCGCGCCAGGCCTCCCCGTCGCGCCACTGGCCGTCGTCGCCGCGCAGCTGGCGCGCGAACGTGATCGATTCGACCGCGCCGTGGGCGTCGACGTCGATGCGGGTGGGGGCGAGGCATTCGGCGAAGCGGATGCCTTCCTCGAGCGCCTTCTCGACCTCCTCGTGGTTCAGCGTGTACGAAGGGCTGTCGACCAGCCGCTTGCGGTAGGCGATCGTCGCGCCGCCCCACTGCTGCAGCAGCTCGGCGATGCGCGGCGCGCGCCCCTCGCGCCGCGCGGCTTCGCGCTCGGCGCGGATCGCGCGGCCATGCGCGAGGAACTCGTCGGCGACGGCCGCGTCCTCGGCACGCCAGCCGGCGCGCGCGCCGGCTTCGCCGAGCCGCGCGGCGAGCGCCTCGTGCCGCGCGAGGAACTTCCCGATCTGGGCCGCGTAGTAGGCGAGCGACTCGGTCGCGGTGTCGATCGCGGTGAGACCGCCGCCGATCACCACCACCGGCAGCCGCAGCTGCATGTTGGCCAGCGAGTCGGCGCGCGCGGCGCCGGTGAGCTGCAGCGCCATCAGGAAGTCGCTCGCGGTGCGCACGCCGCGCGCGAGACCGTTGGGAATGTCGAGCGTCGTCGGCTTGCCGGCGCCCATTGCCAGCGCGACGTGGTCGAAGCCGAGCGCGAACGTGTCGTCGACGGCGATCGTGCTGCCGAAGCGCACGCCGCCGATCAGCGCGAAGCGCTCGCGGCGCTCGAGCAGCAGCCGCACCAGCTTCAGGAAGTTCTTGTTCCAGCGTACCGTGATGCCGTACTCGGCCACGCCGCCGAAGCCCGCCATCACGCGGTCGTCCAGCGGCTCGTACAGGTCGCGCACGTCGCGCACCGGCCCGAAGGGCGCGCGCGTGCCGTCGGCGCGCACGCCGCCCAGGCGCTCGTCGAGCGGCTCGATCTTCAGGCCGTCGATGCCGACCACGCCGTGTCCTTCGTTGAGCAAATGGTGCGCGAGCGTGAAGCCGGCCGGCCCCATGCCGACCACCATCACCCGGTAGCCGCTGTCGGGCTTCGGCAGCGGCCGGCGCAGGTTCAGCGGGTTCCAGCGGGTGAGCAGCGAATAGATCTCGAAGCCCCAGGGCAGCTCGAGCACGTCCTTCAGCGTACGCGTCTCGGCTTGCGGGATGTCGACCGGCGTCTGCTTCTGGTAGATGCAGGCCTTCATGCAGTCGTTGCAGATCCGGTGCCCGGTGGCCGCCATCATCGGGTTGTCGATCGCGATCATCGCCAGCGCCGCGATCGAGTGGCCCTGCGTCTTGAGCTTGTGGAACTCGGAGATGCGTTCCTCGAGCGGGCAGCCGGCCAGGTTCACGCCGAACAGCGAGCGCTTCCAGGCGGCCTCGCCGGTGGGGCCCGGCTTCTCGCGGATGCCCTTCGAGCAGGAGTCCTTTCCCTGCTCGTGGCACCAGATGCAGTAGTTGGCCTGGTCGAGCGCGCCGCGCAGGTCGGTGCCGGCGTCGGTCAGCGCGAAGCCTTCGCGACGGCGCAGGTGGTCGGGCTCGATCGTGAACACCCGGACGCCGTCCTCGTCGCGCTCGCGGGCGTGGCCGAGGAGGCGCATCGGGTCGGTCTTCGTCGGCAGCGCGAACAGCACGTCGCCGGTGTGGCGCCGGCGCCCCGCTTCGGTGGTCGCGGCCCAGGCGCTGTAGCGCAGCGCGACGCCGAGACGCGCGCGCGCCGCCTCGCGATCCTGCAGGCCCGCGGCTTCGTCGGCCTCTTCGCGCTGCCAGGCGAGCACCGCGCGCGCGAACGCGAGTTCGCCGAACGGCCCGCCGAGCCACGCTTCGATCTGGCGCAGCGCGGCGTCGGCGTCGAAGCCTTCGAGCTCCGTTGCACGCAATTTCGCCGCTTCGCGCCGCACGAACTTGGTCTTGACTTCGTAGAGCGGGTCGAGCTCGTGGTGCCGTCGACGCAGCGCGGCGAGCGCGTCGCCGATGCCGAACAGCGCGCCGACGAACGCATCGACGTGCGGGGCAAGCTCGATCAGCAGCGCCGCCTCGTCGTACGGGCCCGGCGCCGGGCCGTCATCCCTGCTCGCGCGGTGCGCCGCCCTGGCACCCTCGAGCCGCTGCGCAAGCGCCGCGTCGGCCGTGCGCAGCGCGTCGACGAACGCGGCATCGACGCGAAGCAGCCCGTCGGACGAGTACAGGTCCTGAAAGGCCAGTCCGTGGGCGAGGGCGAGCGGTCGGTCCAAGGCGGTTCCTTCGTCGTCGGTGGCGTTCAGGCCGTGGGCGGCACCCACGGGGCGGGGGTCAGCCGGCGCTTGCCGTCCTTCGTCTTGCGCAGGCCGGGCTCGTCGAGGCCGGTGCGGTCCCAGAGCTGGCAGGTGACCTCCTCGTGCTTCTCGTCGAGCGCCTCGCAATAGTTCGCGTAGATGCACAGGTCGACGGCATCGCCGTGACCGGTACGCACCTTCAGGAACCAGTCGGGATCGGCGAGGCTCGTGCGCGCGAAGCCGACGACGTCGGCGCGATCGGTGGCGAGCAGCTCTTCGGCCTGGCCGAAGCCGTGGATACCGCCCGCGACGACGACTGGTGTCGCGAATCCTGCGGCGCGAATCGCCGCGCGGATTCGAGCCGACGCCTCGACGTTGCGTCCGAACGGGCCGCGTTCGTCCGACACGTGGTGCGGCATGCATTCGTAGCCGCTCGGGCCGGTGTAGGGGTAAGCGGACCGGCCGATCGCCGGCTGCTTCGCGTCTTCGAATTTCCCGCCGCGCGACAGCGACAGGAAGTCCATGCCCGCACGCGCGAACGCGACGCCGAAATGGGCCGCGTCGTCCACGGTCGAACCGCCGGCAATGCAGTCCTCGGACAGGAAGCGGCAGCCGACCGCGTAGTCGGCGCCGACCTCGGCGCGCACCCGTTCGAACACTTCCAGCGCAAGCCGCACTCGCCCCTCGCGCGAGCCGCCGTAGCCGTCGTCGCGGGTGTTCAGCGCCGACAGGAACGATGCCATCGTGTAGGCGTGCGCATAGTGAAGCTCGACGCCGTCGAAGCCGGCCTCGCGCGCGCGGCGCGCGGCCGCGGCGAACAGGCCGGGTAGTACCTGCGGCAACTCGCGGATGTGCGGCAGGTGCGTGTCGGTCACGCGTTCGCGCGCGCCCATCCTCAGCGCTTCGAGTTCGCGTGCATCGAGCACTTCGGCGAGGCGCTCCTGCGCAAGGCCGAGCAGCGCCTGCCGAACCGCTTCCTGCGGGGCGTCGTCGAGCCCGAGCGCCGAGCGGTGCCGGTCGGTGATCCGCAGGTGCTGGCCCAGGAACTTCGCGGGGTCGGGGCGACGACGAATCGACAGGAAGTCGATCAGCTGGATGAACAGCTTCGTTTCGCCGCCGCTCGCCTGCCTGACCGCGTCGACGATGCGCCGCAGGCCGGGCACGAAGCGGTCATGCCCGATCCGCAGCAGCGGTCCGCTCGGCACGTCTCGGATCCCGGTCGCCTCGAGCACGATCGCGCCGGGGCGCCCCGCAGCGAAGCGCGCGTACCAGTCGACGTTGTCGTCGGTGACGAACCCGTCTTCGGTGGCCCGCCACGGCACCATCGCGGGAACCCAGGTGCGGGTCGCGAGCCTGAACGGTCCGGCTTCGAGCGGGCTGAACAGCCGCGAACGGCTCGCCTCGTCGCGCGACGGCCACGGGCCGGGTTTCGTCTTCCACTTGATCTTTTGCGGAGGGCGCCACATGCGGGGCTCCTCGTTGCCGATCGCCGCGGCCTCGCCCCGCCGGCCCGGCGCCCGCTCAGCGTTCCAGGTACTGCAGCTTCTCCTGCACGTCCTTCCAGTGCTCGGCGTCGGGCAGCGGGTCCTTGGTGCGGGTGATGCTGGGCCAGGCCTTCGACAGATCGGCGTTCAGCGCGACGAACGACTGCTGGTCGGCCGGCACGTCCTCCTCGGCCTTGATCGCCTCGACGGGACACTCGGGGATGCAGACCGCGCAGTCGATGCACTCGTCCGGGTCGATGACCAGCATGTTCGGCCCCTCGCGGAAGCAGTCGACCGGACAGACGTCGACGCAGTCGGTGTAGCGGCAGCGGATGCAGGACTCGAGGACGACGTGGGTCATGGCACGCGATTCCGGATTGGCACTTATTGACGCGCATATTAGCGTGGAGTAATTTCGCTGCGCAACGCTAATGAAGCGATTGCTTCATTGGCCCAGTCGCCCGCGAAACTCCCCGGGATTGCTCCGCAGTGGTCACCAGCCAGCACCAGGCACCCGTTTCCGACGGCCGCGCGCCGCGCTACGAGCGCGCCGCCGACCTCGACTCGGCGCTGCGCCGGCTCGCCGAAGGCGGCTGGACGCCGCTCGCCGGCGGGACCGACTTCTATCCGGCACGCGTCGGCCGGCCGGTGCGCGAGTCGCTGCTCGACCTCTCCAGGCTCGACGGGCTGCGCGGCGTCCGCGCGGCGGCGCAAGGCGACGCGGGCGCCTGGCGCATCGGCGCGCTGACGACCTGGTCGGATCTCGCTCGCGCGCCGCTGGACGGCGCGCTGGCGGCGCTGCAGCAGGCGGCGCGCGAGGTGGGCGGCGTCCAGGTCCAGAACCAGGCGACGATCGGCGGAAACCTGTGCAACGCGTCGCCGGCGGCCGACGGCGTGCCGGCGCTGCTGGCGCTCGATGCGCGGGTCGAGCTCGCCAGCGTGCGCGGCAGGCGCGTGCTGGCGCTCGACGAGTTCGTGCTTGGCAACCGGCGCACCGCGATCGCGCCCGACGAGCTGCTCACCGCGGTCATCGTTCCGCGCAGGTCGCCCCGCGCGCTGTCGCGCTTCGTCAAGCTCGGTCATCGGCGCTACCTGGTGATCTCGATCGCGATGGCGGCGGTGGGTGTGGACTTCGACGACGACGATCGCGTGTCGCACTGCGCGGTGGCGGTCGGAGCCTGTTCGGCCGCCGCGCTGCGCCTGCCGGCCGTCGAAGCGGCGATGCAGGGCACTCCGCGCGCGCGGCTGGCCGGGCGCTTCGACGCGCTGCCGGTCGACGACGCGTTCGCGCCGCTCGCGCCGATCGACGACGTGCGCGGCACGGCCGCTTACCGCCGCGAGGCGGCCGTCGAACTGCTGCGCCGGATCTTCGCCGAACTGGCGGCCACCGGTCCCGGAGGCGCGCGGTGAACCGGCGCGAAACCGCGGTCGCCGTGCCGGAGCACGCGCAGGCGATCCGCTTCGAGGTCAACGGACGGTCGGTCGCGGTGCGCGCATCGCCGGCGACGCGGCTCTCCGACTGCCTGCGCGACGAGCTCGGCCTGACCGGGACGAAGATCGGCTGCCACGCCGGCGACTGTGGCGCCTGCACCGTGCTGCTCGACGGCCAGCAGGCGTGCGCCTGCCTGGTCGCCGTCGGCCAGTGCGAGGGCCGCGCCGTCACGACGGTCGAAGCGCTGGGCGCCGCGGCGCCCGGATCGCAGGCCGCAGTGCTGCGCCAGGCGTTCGTCGACCACGGCGCCGCGCAGTGCGGCATCTGCACGCCCGGCATGCTGATGGCGGGGCTCGACGTGCTGCGCCGTCACCCGCAGCCGACCGAGCAGCAGGTGCTCGACGGGCTCGGCGGCGTGCTGTGCCGCTGCACCGGTTACCGGAAGATCGTCGAGGCGGTGGTGGCGGCGGGCGCCGCGGGCCGCGGCGGCGCTGCCCCGGCCGCCCGGGTGGCCGCACCGCTCGAATCGATCGACGCCGGCTGCGCCGTCGGCGCCCGGTTGCCGCGGCTCGACGCGGCGGACAAGGTCGACGGCCGGCTCGCCTACGGCGCCGACCGCGCGCCGGCCGACGCCTGCTGGCTGAAGGTGGTGCGCTCGCCGCATCCGTCGGCGAATTTCGAGTACGGCGACCTCGACGCCTTCGTCGCCGCGCACCCCGGCCTGCTCGGCGTCGTCGTCGCCGCCGACATCCCGAACAACCGCTTCGCGATCTTCCCCGACCTGCGCGACCAGCCCGCGATCGCCGAGGGCAGGGTGCGCATGCGCGGCGAGGCGGTGCTGGTGCTCGCGGGCGAGCGCGAGGCCGTCGAGGCGATCGACGCCGGATCGGTGCCGATCCGCTGGCAGCCGCTGCCGGCGCTCGAGCAGCCCGAGGCGGCACTGGCGGCGGGCGCGCCGGCGCTGCACGAGCGCTGGCCCGACAACGTGCTGTGCCGCGGCCGCGTGGCGCGCGGCGACGTCGACGCGGCGGTCGCCGCGGCGCCGCTCGCGGTCAGTGCGACGATGCGCACCGCCTACGTCGAGCACGCCTACATCGAGCCCGAGGCCGGCTACGCGCAGTGGACGACCGAGGACGGCGTCGAGCGCGTCACCGTGTTCGCCTGTACGCAGACGCCGTACATGGATCGCGACGAGCTCGCCTGGATGTTCGGCCTGAAGCCGAAGCAGGTGCGCATCGTGCCCTCCGGCGTCGGCGGCGGCTTCGGCGGCAAGCTCGACATCTCGATCCAGCCGCTGCTGGCGGCTGCTTCGCGCAAGTTCGGCCGGCCGGCGCGCATCGTCTACACGCGGCCCGAGTCGATGGCCTCGACCACCAAGCGGCATCCGGCCCGGATGAGCGCGACGCTGGCGGCCGACCGTGACGGCAGGCTGCTCGCCTACGACTTCGAGGGCGACTTCAACACCGGCGCCTATTCGTCGTGGGGACCCACGGTCGCGAACCGGGTGCCGATCCACGCGAGCGGGCCGTACCGCGTTGCCGCGGTGCGGGCGCTGACGCGCGCGGTCTACACGAACAACGCGATCGCCGGCGCGTTCCGCGGCTTCGGCGTGCCGCAGGCGACGCTTCTGACCGAGACGCTGGTCGACATGCTGGCCGAACGGCTCGGCGCCGATCCGCTCGAATTGCGCCTCGAGCAGGCGCTGCGCGCGGGCGACACGACCCCGACCGGGCAGCGGCTCGCCGCCAGCGTGGGCATGCGCGCGTGCCTCGACGCGTTGCGGCCGCCGTGGCGCGAAGCGCGCGTGCGCGCCGAGGCGTTCAACGCGGACCGTGCCGCTGCCGGGGAGGGCGCGGACCCGGGGGCGCTCGCGGACGCCGGCTCCAGCGACCCGCATCGCCGTTACGCTTCGCACAAGCGCCGCGGTGTCGGGATCGCCTGCATGTGGTACGGAATCGGCAACACCGTGATCGCCAATCCGTCGTCGATGCAGGTCGGCCTGCGCCGCGACGGCCGCTTCATGCTCTACAACGGCGCGGTCGACATCGGCCAGGGCACCTACACGGTCATGGCGCAGATCTGCGCCGACGCGCTGGGCGTCCCGGTGGCGCTGATCGACCAGACCGTCGCCGACACCGACCTGACGCTCGACGCGGGCAAGAGCTCGGCGTCGCGGCAGACCTTCGTGTCGGGCAATGCGGCGAGGGCTGCCGGGGCGGACCTGCGCGCGCGCCTGCTGGAAATGCTCGGCCTTCCGGCGCACGCCCGGCTCGCGCTCGACGGCACGGTGCTCGGCGGCGAGGTCGACGGACGCGCCGCCTCGCTCGACCTCGGCACGCTGCCCGCCGACGAGCGCGGCGACGTCGCGCTCGGCAGCGGCCACTTCGATCCGCCGACGGTGCCGCTCGACGCGGACGGCCAGGGCGTGCCGTACGCGACCTACGGCTTCGCGGCGCAGTTCGCCGAGGTCGAGGTCGACGTCGCGCTCGGCACCGTGCGGGTGCTGGCGATCCACGCTGCGCACGACGTCGGCCGGGCGGTGAATCCGACCCAGGTCGAGGGCCAGATCCACGGCGGCATCGCCCAGGGGCTCGGCCTCGCGCTGATGGAGGAATACCACTCGGGCCGCACCGACAACCTGCACGACTACCTGATTCCGACCGCGGGCGACGTCCCGCCGATCGTGGTGCATCTGGTCGAGGACGCCGAGCCGCTCGGCCCCTACGGCGCCAAGGGCGTCGGCGAGCCGGCGCTGGTCGCGACCGCGCCGGCGATCCTGAACGCGATCCACCACGCGACCGGCGTGCGCATGGACCAGGTTCCGGTGACGCCGGACCGGCTGCGCGCCGCGCTGCGCCCCGGAGATTCCCGATGACCCAGCCCATCGGCTCGAACGCGATCGGCGAGCAGTTCGACGCGCCGCAGGAGCCGTCGGCGCCCGCCGCCGAGGTCGTCGCCGCGCGCGCGCCCGAGAAGATGGCGGCGAACAAGATCCAGTGCGATGCCTGTCCGGTGCTGTGCCAGATCAGCGAGGGCCGGCTCGGCGCCTGCGATCGCTGGGGCAACGTCGGCGGCGTGCTCACCCGCACCGATCCGGTGGTGCTGCTCAGGCGCCCCGGCGCCGAGGTGGTCCCGAGCACGGTCGAAGCCTGGGACGGCGCGCTGCTGAACAACGCGCCGGTGTTCGTGTCGGGCGTCGCGAGCGGCACCACCTATCCCGACTACAAGCCCGCGCCGTTCATCGTCGGCAGCCGTCACGAGGGCGTCGACATGGTCACCGTCGTGACCGAAGGCATCTTCAGCTACTGCAGCTTCAAGGTGAAGATCGACACCGACCGCTACCTCGGCCCCGAGCAGGCGACGGTGCGGCACCGCGGCGAGGCGGTGGGCCACGTGACGACGATCGAGTACGGCTCGCAGTTCCTGTCGCTGGGGGGCGTGCACCACCTGACCGGCGGCTCGAAGAAGGAAGGCCGCGTCACCTGCGAGCTGATGATGGCGCTGGGCAACTGCCAGTCCGTCGACCTCGAGATCGAAGGCGGTGCGCAGCTGACGGTGCAGGCCGGGCGCGCGCCGCGCATCAACGGCGTCGAGGAGCAGCGCATGCGCGTCGGTTGCGGCTCGGCGACGATCGGCATCTTCGCGCGCCAGTGGTTCGGCCACGTCGACGAGGTGGTGGTGGTCGACGACCACATCACCGGCGTGCTGAGCGAACACCAGGCCGGGCGCTGCCTCGACATGCCGCCCTCGGGCATCCGCATCCGCGGGCGCAAGTCGACGCCGGGCCGCTACTTCCAGGTCGCCAGCCCCGGCACCGGCTGGGGCGGCACCGACATCGAGGACCCGCTGTCGATCGTCGAGGGCTGGGACCCGAAGGTGGCGCACCCGGGCCTGCGCCTGCTGATGGTCTCGACCACCGGCGAGCACGCCGAGTGGTTCGAGCTCGACGAGGCCCTGCGGCCGCAGCGCGCGCCGATGCCGGCCGCGGTGCGCAAGGTGGTCGAGCGCATCGGCGAGAACTGCGAGCCCGCGCTCGCGACCGTGCTCTTCGTCGGCGGGGCGGGAGGCAGCCTGCGCGCCGGCGTCACCGAGAACCCGGTGCTGCTCACGCGCTCGATCAAGGACCTGCTCACCAACGTCACCTGCGGCGGCGCGCCGGCCTACGTCTGGCCCGGCGGCGGCATCACGGTGATGGTCGACGTCACGCGGATGCCGGCGAACTCGTTCGGCAGCGTGCCGACGCCGGCGATCGTCGCGCCGATCGAGTTCACGATGCGCCGCGAGGTCTACGCGGCGCTCGGCGGTCACGTCGACCGGGTGCGGCCCGTCGAGGACGTCGTCGCCACCGAGCGGCACCGGATCGTCGACGCGCTTCCGATCAATCCGTGGCCGCTGGCCGGCGCGCCAACGAGAGGGTCGCGATGAACGCCGGCGCGGCCTGGGCCCGCTTCGGCGACGGGCGCTGGCACTTCCAGCACGGGCCGATCGACCTGGTCATAGGCGTCGACGGCGACGCGGCCGCGGTCGGGCTTGCGCTCGCGTCGGCCTGGGCGCGCTTCGCGGGGGTGCTCGACGAGCTGGTCGGCGAACTCGCGCTGTTGCGCGCACCGTGCGCGCCGGCGGCGCGCGGCGACGCGCCGCGCGGCCCGATCGCGCGCCGGATGGCCGAGGCCTGCCGACCGTACGCCGAGCGCTTCGGCCTGTTCGTCACGCCGATGGCGGCGGTGGCGGGCAGCGTCGCGCAGGAGATCGTCGCGCACTTCGCCCGTCCGGGCATTCGCCGCGCCTGGGTCAACAACGGCGGCGACATCGCGCTGTGGCTCGCCGACGGCGCGTCGGTCGACGTCGGCATGGTCACCGACCTCGCCGCGCCGTCGATCGACGGCCGACTGCGCATCGCCGACACCGACGCGCCGCGCGGCATCGCGACCTCGGGCTGGCGCGGCCGCAGCTTCTCGCTCGGCGTGGCCGACGCGGTCACGGTGCTCGCCGACACCGCCGCGATGGCCGACGCCGCGGCGACGATGATCGCCAACGCGGTCGACATCGATCACCCGGCAGTGCAGCGCGCGCCGGCATCCTCGCTGCGGGACGACAGCGACCTGGGCGAGCGGCTGGTCACGGTCTCGGTCGGCGCGCTGCCGGCCGACGCCGTCGCGGACGCGCTCGGGCGCGGCGAGCGCTTCGCGCGACGCTGCATCGACCTCGGGCTGGTCTCGCAGGCGATGTTGTCGCTGCAGGGGCGTTCGCGTATCGTCGCCGATCACCGCATCGAGGCGCTGGCATGATCGAGATCCGTCGAGTCTGGACGCAGGTCGAGGACGTCTTCCACGAGTTCGGGCCGCGCGGCGCGCGTCCGCAGCGACGCGGCGTGCTCGCGGTGGTGCTGGCCAATCCCTACTCGGGCCGCTACGAGCCGGACATCGTGCCGATGATGGAGGCGTTGAAGCCGGTCGGGGTCGAACTCGCGCAGCGGCTGCTCGCCGCAATGAAGCTCGAGCCGGCGGCGATCCAGTCGTACGGCAAGGGCGGCATCGTCGGCGTCGACGGCGAGTCCGAGCACGGTCACCTGTGGCACGTGCCCGGCGGCTACGCGATGCGCGAACTGCTCGAGGGCCGCGGCGTCAGCACGAAGGCGATCGTGCCGTCGAACACCAAGGTGGGCGGACCCGGCACGCACATCGACATCCCGATGACCCACGTCAACGCCAGCTACGTGCGCAGCCACTTCGACACGATCGAGGTCGGCGTGCCCGGCGCGCCCGCGGGCGACGAGATCGTGTTCTTCCTCGCGATGAGCACGGGCGCACGCATTCACGAACGGGTCGGCGGCCTGCGCGCCGACCAGATCAAGGGCGAGGACGGGCTGCGCTGAGCGCGGGGCCGTCCGCAACCGACAGGAGCAGCCGATGCCGGCCGACATCCGCAAGCTGATCGTCACCGTCGACGAGACGCGCATCGAAATGGGCCGCAAGGTCGAGCCGCCGACGCGGCGCGCGCTGGCGATCGCCGTGATCGCCAACCCGTACGCGGGCCGATACGTCGAGCAGCTCGACGAGCTGGTCGCGATCGGCGAGGAGCTCGGCGGGCTGCTGGGCGCGCGCTGCGTCGAGGCGCTCGGGATCGCGCCGGGCCAGGCCGAGAGCTACGGCAAGGCCGCGATCGTCGGCGAGAAGGGCGAGCTCGAGCACGCGGCGGCGATCCTTCACCCGAAGCTCGGCGCCCCGCTGCGCAAGGCGGTCGAGAAGGGGGCGGCACTGGTGCCGTCGGCGAAGAAGATGGGCGGGCCGGGCACCGCGATCGACGTGCCGCTCGGCCACAAGGACGCGGCCTACGTGCGCAGCCATTTCGACGCGATCGAGGCGCGCGTGCCCGATGCGCCGCGCGCCGGCGAGATCGTCGTCGCCGTCGCGGTCACGGACAGCGGCCGGCCGCTGGCGCGCATCGGCGGGCTGCAGAAGCACGAGATCCAGGGCAAGGACGGTTTGCGCTGAGCGCGCGGCCGCAGCGCCGGGCCGCGGGCCTTTCCGCGGACGGATTCGTTGTGACGACTACAGGACGGAGACCAGCATGAGGAAGAGACTGCTTGCCACCCTGTTCGCGGCGTGCGCGTTCGGCGCCGGCGCTCAGGCCCAGACGCCGATCCGCATCGGCGAGCTGAACAGCTACAAGGCGCAACCGGCGTTCCTGGACCCGTACAAGAAGGGCTGGGAGCTGGCGGTCGAGGAGATCAATGCGTCCGGCGGGCTGCTCGGCCGCAAGGTCGAGGTCGTCTCGCGAGACGACAACGGCAATCCCGGCGACGCGGTGCGGGTAGCCGAGGAGCTGGTGTCGCGCGAGAAGGTCGACCTGATCTTCGGCACCTTCCTGTCGCACATCGGCCTGGCCGTCACCGACTTCGCCAGGCAGCGCAAGGTGTTCTTCCTCGCCGCCGAGCCGCTGACCGACAAGATCACCTGGCAGAACGGCAACCGCTACACCTACCGGCTGCGCCCGAGCACCTACATGCAGACCGCGATGCTGGTGCCCGAGGCGGCGAAGCTGAAGAAGAAGCGCTGGGCGATCGTCTATCCGAACTACGAGTACGGACAGTCGGCCGCGGCGACGTTCAAGCAGTTGCTGAAGGCCGCGCAACCCGACGTCGAGTTCGTCGCCGAGCAGGCGCCGGCGCTCGGCCGGGTCGACGCGGGCGCGGTGGTGCAGGCGCTCGCCGACGCGAAGCCCGACGCGATCTTCAACGTGCTGTTCGGCGCCGACCTCGCCAAGTTCGTCCGCGAGGGCAGCACGCGCGGACTGTTCAAGGACCGCGCGGTCGTGAGCCTGCTCTCGGGCGAACCCGAGTACCTCGATCCGCTGAAGGACGAGGCGCCCGAAGGGTGGATCGTCACCGGCTACCCGTGGTACGGGATCGACACGCCGCAGCACAAGCGCTTCCTCGAGGCCTACCAGAAGCGCTGGAACGACTATCCGCGGCTCGGCTCGATCGTCGGCTACTCGTCGATGATGTCGGTCGCCGCCGGCATCCGCAGGGCCGGGAGCACCGACACCGAGAAGCTGATCGCCGCATTCAAGGGCCTGAAGGTCGACACGCCGTTCGGCGCGATGGTCTATCGCCCCGAGGACAACCAGTCGACGATGGGCGCGTACGTCGGCGTGACCACGGTGCGCGACGGCAAGGGCGTCATGAAGGACTACCGCTACGTCGACGGGGCGTCGGTGCTGCCGAACGCGGAGGAGACCCGCAAGCTGCGCCCGGCCGACTGAGAAGCGGTCGTCGCTGAATGGTCTCGGGCTTCGCGGTCCAGCTGCTCAACGGGCTGGCCGGCGCGTCGACGCTGTTCCTGATCGCCGTCGGCCTGTCGCTGATCTTCGGGGTCACGCGAATCGTCAATTTCGCGCACGGCTCGATGTTCATGATCGGGCTGTACGTCGCGTACTCGTCGACGCAGTGGCTGATGCCGGCGCTGGGCGGCGGCGCGCTCGGGTTCTGGCTGTCGATCCTGCTTGCCGCGCTCGCGGTGGGCGGGCTCGGGGCGCTGGTCGAGCTGCTGATCCTGCGCCGCATCTACGGCGCGCCCGAGCTGTTCCAGCTGCTCGCCACCTTCGCGGTGGTCCTGATGCTGCGCGACGCGGCGCTGGCGATCTGGGGGCCCGACGACCTGCTCGGGCCGAAGGCGCCCGGGATGAAGGGCGCGATCGACGTGCTGGGTCGCCAGTTCCCGCAGTACGACCTGTTCCTGATCTTCGTCGGGCCGGCGGTGCTCGCGCTGCTCTGGCTGCTGTTGCGGCGCACGCGGCTCGGCGTGCTGATCCGTGCCGCCACGCAGGACCGCGAGATGGTGGGCGCGCTCGGCGTCAACCAGGCGTGGCTGTTCACCGGCGTGTTCGCGCTCGGCTCGGCGCTGGCCGCGCTGGGCGGCGCGCTGCAACTGCCGCGCGAGCCCGCCAACCTCGCGCTCGACATGACGACGATCGGCGACGCGTTCGTGGTGGTCGTCGTCGGCGGGATGGGCAGCATTCCGGGCGCCTACCTCGCCGCGCTGGTCATTGCCGAGATCAAGGCGATCTGCTACGGCATCGGCACCGTCGAGGTGCTCGGGTCGAGCTTCTCGTTCTCGAAGCTGACGCTGGTGGTCGAGTTCCTGGTGATGGCCGCGGTGCTGATCTGGCGCCCGTGGGGGCTGCTCGGCAAGCCGCAGGGCGCGGTACGCAGCGCCGCCGCCGCCGAGGCGCCGATCCGGCCGATGTCGCGGGCGGGCGTCGCGGCGGTGGGCGCGCTCGCGGTCGCGCTGCTTGCGCTGCCGCTGCTCGGCGACTCGTTGCCGTACCTGACCGTGCTGATGATCGACGTCCTGATCGCCGTGCTGTTCGCGACCAGCCTGCACTTCATCATGGGTCCCGGCGGGATGCACTCGTTCGGGCACGCGGCGTACTTTGGCCTGGGCGCGTACGGCGCGGCGGCGCTGCTCAAAGGGCTGGCGCTGCCGATGGAGCTCGCACTGGCGCTCGCGCCGCTCGCCGCGCTCGCCGGCGGGCTGCTGTTCGGATGGTTCGCGGTGCGACTCTCGGGCGTCTATCTCGCGATGCTGACGCTGGCCTTCGCGCAGATCGTCTGGTCGATCGTCTTCCAGTGGGACGACGTGACCGGGGGCAGCAACGGGATGGTGGGCATCTGGCCGTCGGAGCGCTTCGCGTCGAAGACCGCGTACTACTACCTGACGCTGGCGCTGGTCGGCGCGAGCGTGTATGCGCTGCGCCGGATGCTGTTCGCGCCGTTCGGCTATGCGATGCGCGCCGGGCGCGACTCGCCGCTGCGCGCCGAGAGCACCGGCATCGGCGTGATCGGCGTGCACTGGGCGGGCTTCGCTGCGGCGGCGCTGTTCTGCGGGCTGGCCGGCGCGCTCTACGCGTTCGGCAAGGGCTCGATCTCGCCCGAGACGATCCACGTCGGGCGCTCGATCGACGGGCTGGTCATGGTGCTGCTCGGCGGCGTGCAGACGCTGGCGGGCCCGATCGTCGGCAGCGCGGTGTTCACCTGGCTGCAGGATTCGGTCAGTCGCGCGACCGATTACTGGCGCGCGCTGCTCGGGCTGGCGATCCTCGGGCTGGTGCTCGCGTTCCCGCAGGGCATCGTCGGCGGTCTCGCCGCCGCGTGGGAGCGCTGGCGCTGGCGCGTCGCGCCGGGAGCACGCCGGTGAGCGCGCTGCTGCAGGTGCGGGGGCTGCGCAAGGCGTTCGGCGGCGTGCAGGCGGTCGAGGGCGTGAGCTTCGATCTCGCCGCCGGAGAGCTGCTGGCGATGATCGGACCGAACGGCGCCGGCAAGTCGACCTGCTTCAACATGATCAACGGCCAGCTCGCGCCCGATGCCGGCAGCGTCGTGCTGGCCGGCCGCGAGATCGCCGGGCGACCGCCGCGCGAGATCTGGCGGCTCGGGGTCGGGCGCACGTTCCAGGTGGCGGCCACCTACGCGTCGATGACGGTGGCCGAGAACGTGCAGATGGCGCTGCTGTCGCACCACGGGAAGCTGTTCCGGCTCTGGCCGCGCGCGGCGTCGCTGCATCGCGACGAGGCGCTCGAGCTGCTGGCCGCGGTGGGCCTGCGCGACCGGGCCGACGAACCGTGCAGCACGCTCGCCTACGGCGACATCAAGACGGTCGAGCTGGCGATCGCGCTGGCGAACCAGCCGTCGCTGCTGCTGATGGACGAGCCGACCGCGGGCATGGCGCCGCAGGAGCGCAACGCGCTGATGCAGCTCACCCGCAGGCTCGTCAAGGAGCGCGGCATCGGCGTGCTGTTCACCGAGCACAGCATGGACGTGGTGTTCGCGCACGCCGACCGGATCATGGTGCTGGCGCGCGGGCACCTGATCGCGCAGGGCGCGCCCGAGGCGATCCGCGACGACGCGCAGGTGCGCGAGGTCTACTTCGGCAGCGGACGGCTGGTGAAGGCGGCGCGCGCCGGGGACGCGCGATGAGCGGGAGCGCCACCGGCGGGAACACCGTCAGTGCGCCGCTGCTCGCGGTGCGCGGGCTCGACGCGTGGTACGGGCGCGCGCAGGTGCTGTTCGGCGTCGACCTGGAGGTCGGCGACGGCGAGGTCGTCGCGCTGATGGGCCGCAACGGCGCCGGCAAGAGCACGACGATGAAGGCGATCATGGGACTGCTCGCCTCGCGCGCGGGCGAGATCGTCTTCGCCGGCGAGCGCATCGACGGGCTGGAGCCGTTCCGGATCAGCCGCGCCGGCCTCGGCTACGTTCCGGAAGACCGACGCATCTTCACCGACCTGACCGTGCTCGAGAACCTCGAGGTCGGCAGGCGCCCGCCGCGCGCCGGCGCGCCGGCCTGGACGGTCGAGCGGCTGTTCGCGCTGTTCCCGAACCTCGGGCGCATGCCCGAGCGCCCCGGGGGCAGGATGAGCGGGGGCGAGCAGCAGATGCTCAGCGTCGCGCGCACGCTGATGGGCAATCCGCGCCTGGTGCTGCTCGACGAGCCGTCGGAGGGCGTCGCGCCGGTGATCGTCGAGCAGATGGCCGACATGATCGTCGAACTGAAGCAGCAGGGGCTGTCGGTGCTGCTGTCGGAGCAGAACGTCGCGTTCGCCTCGGCGGTGAGCGACCGGGCCTACGTGCTCGAGAAGGGGCAGGTGAAGTTCGCCGGAACGATGGCCGGGCTCGACGCCGACGAGGCGGTGCGCCGCCAGTATCTCGCCGTATGAGGCGGCGCGCCGCCGCCGGTGGCGCGCCGCGGTTCGAACGCAGGCACAGGAGGAAACGCCATGGCGATTGCCGCAAGCGCTGAGAAATCCGGAAAGGTCGTGATCCGCAACGTCGGACTGATGCTCTCCGGGGACATCGACCGTCCGATCCTCGACGCGGATACCGTCGTCGTCGAGGACGGGCTGATCGCGGCGATCGGCCGGGAGAAGGACTGCGACGCCGGCGCCGCCGCGCGCGTCGTCGATGCGAAGGGCACCGCGCTCGCGCCCGGCCTGATCGACTCGCACGTGCATCCGGTCTTCGGCGACTGGACCCCGCGGCAGAACCAGCTCGGCTGGATCGAGTCGTGCATGCACGGCGGCGTCACGACGATGGTGTCGGCCGGCGAGGTGCACCTGCCGGGCCGGCCGAAGGACGTGGTCGGCGTCAAGGCGCTCGCGATCACCGCGCAACGCGCGTTCGACGGGATGCGCGCGGCAGGCGTGGGCGGGGGCGTCAAGGTGCTCGCCGGCGCGCCGGTGCTCGAGAAGGGGATGGTCGAATCCGACTTCGCCGAGATGGCCGCGGCCGGCGTCAGGCTGCTCGGCGAGATCGGGCTGGGGTCGGTCAAGGCCGGCGACGAGGCGGCGCGGATGGTCGCCTGGGCGCGCCGCCACGGCATCCAGAGCACGATCCACACCGGCGGGCCGTCGATCCCGGGCTCGGGCCTGATCGACGAGCAGGTGGTCCTCGAGGCCGACGCCGACGTGATCGGGCACATCAACGGCGGCCACACCTCGCTGTCGTACAAGGCCGTGTGCACGCTGTGCGAGAAGAGCTCGCGGGCGATGGAGATCGTGCACAACGGCAACGAGCGCATCGCGATCCTCACCGCGCGGCACGCGATCGAGCTGAAGTGCCCGCACCGGGTGATCCTCGGCACCGACGCGCCGGCGGGCTCGGGGGTGCAGCCGCTGGGCATCCTGCGGCTGGTCGCGCTGATCTCGAGCATGGCCGACATCCCGGCCGAGATCTGCTTCGGCTTCGCCACGGGCAACACCGCGCGGATGCGCGGGCTGCGCCAGGGGCTGCTCGAGGTCGGGCGCCCGGCCGACTTCGTGTTCATGGACCGCGCGCAGCACTCGGCGGGGCGCGACCTGCTCGAGAGCGTTCGGCTCGGCGACATCCCCGGCGTCGGCATGGTGATGATCGACGGGATCGTCCGCTGCCAGCGCAGCCGCAACACCCCGCCGGCGGTCGAGGTGCCGGCGATCGTCGCGTGAGCCGCGAGCGCGCGATGCCGGGGGCGAGCGGGCGCACGCGGACCGCGTCGGCCGTGCCGGAGGCGCCGCCGCGGCGTCGCCGCGACGCCGAGGCGACGCGCGCGCGAATCCTGAAGGCGGCAGCGGTCGAGTTCGCCCAGCACGGCTTCGCCGGCGGGCGCGGCGACCGGATCGCGCAACGCGCGCGCTCGAGCGAGCGCATGGTCTACTACTACTTCGGCAGCAAGGACGGGCTGTTCCGCGCGGTGCTCGAGGGCGCGTACGCGTCGCTGCGCGACGCCGAGCGGGCGGTGCAGCTCGATCCCGACGACCCGGTCCGGGCGCTCGAGCAGTTCTGCCGCTTCGTCTGGCGCTACTACGCCGACCATCCCGGCTTCATCAGCGTGCTGAACACCGAGAACCTGCACCGTGCGCGCCACCTGCGAAAGTCCGGGCGCCTCGACGAGCTCGTCGGGCCGGTCGTCGGGCTGCTGTCCCAGCTGCTGGCCGACGGCCAGGCACGCGGCGTGTTCCGCCGCGACGTCGACCCGGCGGACCTGTACGTGGCGATCGCCGGGCTCGGCTACTTCCGGCTGTCGAACCGGCACACGCTGTCGGCGGTGCTCGGTCGCGACATGGCGGAGCCGGAAGGCCTCGAGCGCTACTGGGTCGAGGCCGCGCGCATGGTGAGCGGCTACGTGCGCGGCGATCGCGATCGCTTATGATGGATGCCCCCGCGCGCCGACCCGGCACGCGGCGCTCACCCGTCGCTTCCCCGGCACGCCGATGATCATCACCTCGCTGCTCGACACCGATCTCTACAAGTTCACGATGATGCAGGTCGTGCTGCATCACTTCCCGGGCGCGCAGGTCGAGTACCGGTTCAAGTGCCGCAACGAGGGAATCGACCTGCGTCCGTACGTCGGCGCGATCCAGGAGGAGATCCAGAACCTCTGCTCGCTGCGCTTCAGGCAGCGCGAACTCGACTACCTGCGCAGCTTCCGGTTCATCAAGAGCGACTTCGTCGATTTCCTCGGCCTGTTCCAGATGAACTCGAAGTACATCACGGTGGCGCCTTCGCCGAAGGACAACGGCGAGATCGACATCGTGATCCGCGGGCCGTGGCTGCACACGATCCTGTTCGAGATCCCGGTGCTCGCGATCGTCAACGAGATCTACTTCCGCGAGACGGTAGGCGTTCCCGACTACGCCGAGGGGCGCCGGCGCCTCGACGAGAAGATCGCGCTGATCTCCGGCCATCCCGATCTCGAGGGGATCCGCATCGCCGACTACGGAACGCGGCGGCGCTTCTCGCGGCTGTGGCACGAGGAAGTCCTGCAGATCTGCAAGGCGAAGCTCGGGCCGATCTTCGCCGGCACCTCCAACGTGATGTACGCGATGCACCACGGCGTCACGCCGCTGGGCACGATGGCGCACGAGTACCTGCAGGCCTGCCAGGCGCTCGGCCCGCGCCTTCGCGACACGCAGGTGTTCGGCTTCGAGATGTGGGCGCGCGAGTACCGCGGAGACCTGGGCATCGCGCTGTCCGACGTCTACGGCATGAGCGCGTTCCTGCGCGACTTCGACATGTACTTCTGCAAGCTGTTCGACGGCGCGCGGCACGATTCGGGGGATCCCTACGAGTGGGGCGAGCGGCTGATCGCGCACTACGAGGCGAACCGCGTCGACCCGAAGACCAAGACGCTGGTGTTCTCCGACGCGCTGACCTTCCCGCTGATGGTCGAGCTGTACAAGCGGTTTCGCGATCGCACGCGGATCGCGTTCGGGATCGGCACCAACCTGACCAACGACCTCGGCTACGTGCCGCTGCAGATCGTGATCAAGATGGTGCGCTGCAATGGCCAGCCGGTGGCCAAGCTCTCGGACACGCCGGCGAAGAACATGTGCGACGACGAGGCGTACCTGAAATACCTGCGCCAGGTCTTCGACATCAAGGGCTGATCGCTATAATCCGCGCGATGAGCCAGCGACCGAAACTCCTGATCACCCGGAAGGTGTTCCCCGAAGTCGTCGAGCGCCTCGCTGCGCACTTCGACATCGACTCGAACCAGGACGACGAGGACTGGCCGCGCGCCACGCTGCTCGCCCGCGCGGCCGACCGCGACGCGCTGTTCGTCGTAGCCACCGATCGCGTCGATCGCGAGCTGCTCGCGGCCTGCCCGCGGCTGAAGGTCGTCGCCACCGGCTCGGTCGGCTACAACCACATCGACCTCGCCGCCTGCGCGGAGCGCGGCGTTGCGGTCAGCAACACGCCTGACGTGCTCACCGAAGCGACCGCCGACATGGCCTGGGCGCTGCTGATGGCGACCGCGCGCCGCGTCTGCGAGTCCGAGCACTGGCTGCGCGCCGGCAAGTGGGGGCGCTGGGCGTTCGACCAGTGGCTGGGCGCCGACGTCTTCCGGACGACGCTCGGCATCGTCGGCATGGGCCGGATCGGCTCCGCGGTGGCGCGCCGCGCGCGCGGCTTCGAGATGAAGATCCTCTATCACAACCGCAGCCGCGCCGCGAACGAGGCCGAGCTCGGCGCGCGCCGGGTGGGGCTCGACGAGCTGCTGCGCGAGTCCGACCACGTGGTGCTGGTGCTGCCGTACTCGCCGGCGACGCACCACGCGATCGGCGCGCGGGAGCTCGCGGCAATGAAGCCGACGGCGACGCTGGTCAACATCGCGCGCGGCGGCATCGTCGACGACGCGGCGCTGGTCGTGGCCCTTCGCGCCGGCCGCATTGCCGGGGCCGGGCTCGACGTCTTCGAGAACGAACCGGCGCTCGATCCGGGGCTGCTGACGGTTCCCAACGTGGTGCTCACGCCGCACGTCGGAAGCGCCACGCGAAGCTCGCGCGTCGGCATGGCGATGCTCGCGGCCGAGAACCTGGTGGCCTTCGCGACCGGCGCGGCGCTGCCGACGCCGGTCGCCGCGGGCTGATCGGCAACGGCAGCTGCGGGAGCGACGATGTCCGAGATCCACCTCCAGCGCAAGCACAGGCTCGGGTTGAAGAAGGCTCGCGAGGCCGCGCAGAAGGTCGCCGACGAGATGGCCGAGTCGTTCGACATGGAGAGCGAATGGGACGGCAACGAGCTGCGCTTCGCGCGTTCGGGCGTGACGGGTTGCCTGCGGGTGACGAAGGACCTGGTCGTGCTCGAGGCGAAGCTCGGTTTCCTGCTCGCCGCCTTCAAGCCCCGGATCGAGGAGAAGCTCGAGAAGGAATTCGACCGCTACTTCGCCTGACACCGTCCTCCCGGAGCCCGACTTGACACCCACTGCGATCCAGCTCGGCGGCGCGATCCTGTTCGCGATCGCGGTCGTCCACACGTTCTCGGCGAAGTTCTTCGAGCGGCTCGCGCACGCGCAGCCCGCGCACGCCGGAATCTGGCACCTGCTGGGCGAAGTCGAGGTCGTCTTCGGCTTCTGGGCGATGGTGCTGATCGTCTACATGGCGCTCGTCGGGGGCGGCGGCCAGGCGCAGCACTACCTCGAGTCGCGCAACTACACCGAGCCGATGTTCGTGTTCGTGATCATGGTGATCGCCGCGAGCCGCCCGATCCTGCGTTTCGCGCTGGGCTGCGTGCAGTGGACCGCGCGCATCCTGCCGATGCCGGCGGCAATGGCCGACTACTTCCTCGCGCTGTCGCTGATTCCGCTGCTCGGCTCGTTCATCACCGAGCCGGCGGCGATGACGCTGGCCGCGCTGATGTTGCGCGACCGCTTCTACAGCAGGGGGCTGTCGACGCGGCTGCAGTACGCGACGATCGGCGTGCTGTTCGTCAACGTCTCGATCGGGGGGACGCTGACGCCGTACGCGGCGCCGCCGGTGCTGATGGTCGCGAGCACCTGGAGCTGGGATCTCGCCCACATGCTGACGCACTTCGGCTGGCGCTCGGCGCTCGCGGTGGTCGTCAACGCGCTCGGGGTGACGCTGCTGTTCCGCGGCGAGTTGCGCAACGTCGCGGGGGCGGGCGGGCCGGTCGGCGAGCCGGTTCCGCTCGCGCTGATCGTCGTGCACCTGCTGTTCCTCGCCGGCGTCGTCGTGTTCGCGCACCACCCGGTCGTGTTCATGGGGCTGTTCCTGTTCTTCCTCGGCGTGGCGCACGGCTACGGCCGCTTCCAGGACCGCCTGATCCTGCGCGAGGGCCTGCTCGTCGCGTTCTTCCTCGCGGGCCTGGTCGTACTCGGCGGGCAGCAGCAGTGGTGGCTGCAGCCGCTGCTCGAGCGGATGAGCCCGACCGCCGTCTACTACGGCGCGACCGCGCTGACGGCGATCACCGACAATGCGGCGCTCACCTATCTCGGCTCGCTGGTGCAGGGCCTCACCGACGAGTTCAAGTACTCGCTGGTGGCCGGCGCCGTCACCGGCGGCGGCCTGACGGTGATCGCGAACGCGCCGAACCCGGCGGGCTATTCGATCCTGAAGGGCAACTTCGCGGACGAGGAAATCAGCGCGCTCGGCCTGCTCGCGGCTGCGCTGATCCCGACGCTGGTCGCGATCGCGGCGTTCCGGGCGATCTGAGGCGCCGGGCGCGGCCCGAGGCCGGACGCCGCGGCGCCGCCCGGCCGCGCCTGCGGCCCCCTCATCCCTTCAGGCTGTCGACCAGCGCGATGTACTGCTTCATCGCGTCGTCGCGTCCCGTGCCCTTCAGCTCGTTCCAGGCGTCCCACTTGGCGCGGCCGACCATGTCGGTGAAGCCGGGCCGCTTGCCCTCGACCTCGCCCGCGGTGGCCTGCTTGTACAGCGCGTAGAGCTTGAGCAGGGTCATGTTGTCGGGACGCTCGGGCAGGTTCTTCGAATCCGCCACGGCCTGCTCGAACTGCGAACTCAGGTCGGCCATGATTCCTCCTCGGGTTGTCGGCCAAGTATGATAGCAACGCTCCAGCGGCCGATCCGCCGCGCGCACGGAGGAAACATGGCCCGCGAAAGGATGTCGAGCGTCGATACCGCCTGGCTGCGGATGGACAGCTCGCGGAACCTGATGATGATCGTCGGGGTGTTCGTGTTCGCCCGGCGCGTGGGCTGGGACGAGATCGCGCAGGTTCTCGAGGAGCGGCTGCTGAAGTTCGCGCGCTTCCGGCAGCGGATCGAGACCGACGCGATCGGCCACTACTGGGTCGACGACGAGGGGTTCGACATCCGGCACCATCTCGAGCGGGCGCGGCTGCGCCGCGGCGGCGACCGCGAGCTGCAGCGCCTCACCGCCCGGCTCGCGGTGAAGCCGCTCGATCCCGCGCGTCCGCTCTGGCAGTTCCACCTGGTCGAGAACTACGACGGCACCAGCGCGATGGTGACGCGGATGCACCACTGCATCGCCGACGGCATCGCGCTGGTCCGGGTGATGCTGTCGCTGACCGACGCGGTCGCGCCGGCGGACGACGAGGACAGCGCCGACGACCCGCCGGAGCTCGAGTCGAATCCCTGGGAGCCCTACCTGGAGCCGATCACCCGGGGGACGGTCGCGGCGATCGACGCGACCGGGACGCTGGTGACGAAGTCGCTCGACGTCGTCGCGAACCCCGACCGGCTGGTGGGCTACGCGCAGACCGGCAGCCAGGTCGTGCGCGACACGCTCGCGATCCTGCTGATGTCCGACGACACGCACACGCGGCTCAAGGGCACGCCTGGCGGGCGCAAGGCGTTCGCCTGGAACGACCCGCTGCCGCTCGACGAGGTCAAGGCGGTCTGCAAGGGGATGGGCGCCTCGGTCAACGACGTGCTGCTCTCGTGCGTGGCCGGCGCGTTGCGGCGCTACCTGCTGGGCAACGGCGACGAGGTCGCCGAGGACTGCGAGGTCCGCGCGATGGTGCCGGTGAACCTGCGGCCGGCGGCCGAGCCGATCCACGAGCTCGGCAACCGCTTCGGGCTGGTCCCCCTGTGCCTGCCCGTGGGCATCGCGAACCCGATCGCCAGGGTGAGCGAGGTGCGCCGGCGGATGGCCGAGCTGAAGGCGAGCTACCAGCCGATCATCGCCTACCTGATGCTGGGCGCAGCGGGCGTGCTGCCGCACGCGCTGCAGACGCAGATCCTCGAGTACCTCGGCAACAAGGGCAGCGCGGTGATGACCAACGTGCCGGGGCCCGCCGAGGCGATCAGCATGGCGGGCGTGCCGCTGTCGCGGATGATGTTCTGGGTGCCGCAGTCGGGCGACATCGGCATCGGCGTGTCGATCCTCTCGTACGCCGGCGGCGTCCAGTTCGGCGTGATGAGCGACACCGCGCTGTGCCCCGATCCGCAGGCGATCATCGACGGCTTCGCGCCCGAGTTCGAGCGGCTGGTGCTGGCGCTCGCGATGCTGCCCAACGGTTTCCTGCTCGGGCGCGAACCCGAGCCCGGCGAGCTCGAGCACGCGCTGCTGCTGGAGGCGTCGTGCAGTTGAGCGCGGACGACGCGCAGGCCGGGCGCGTGCTGGCGTTCTGGTTCGACGGGACCGACGGGGCGGGGCGCGGGCGCGTGCGCGCCGAGTGGTTCGGCAAGGATCCCGCGTTCGACGAGGAGATCCGCCGCGAGTTCGGCGCGCTGATCGAGCACGCGCTCGCGGGCGGTTGCGATCGCTGGTCGCTCGCGGCGTCCACGGCGCCGGCGCTGGTCCTCGTCCTCGACCAGCTCACGCGCAACGCGTTCCGCGACACGCCGCGGATGTTCGCAGGCGACGCGATCGCGCTGGCCACGGCGCGACGCATCGTCGCCGCAGGCTGGGACCGCGACTACGACGCGCTGCACCGCTGGTTCTGCTACATGCCGTTCGAGCACTCCGAGTCGATCGACGACCAGCGCGAGTCGTTGCGCCTGTTCGGCCAGCTTCGCGACGACCCGCTGGCGGGCGGCGCCTGGCCATGGGCGGTGCGCCACCACGAGATCGTGGAGCGCTTCGGCCGGTTTCCCCACCGCAACGTGATCCTCGGGCGGACGTCCACCGCCGCCGAGGAGGCGTTCCTGCGCGAGCCCGGCTCGCGGTTCTGAGCCGCGGGCGATGGGTCCGGTCGGCATCCGCGCCTGACCCGCCGTGGCGCTGCACCTGCGCTTCGACCACCGCTTCGACCGGCTCGCCGACGCGCTGCTCGACGCGCTCGACGGGCAGCCGGCGGGCGGCGACGGCGACCCGTTCGCCGAGCGCACCGTGATCGTGCCGAGCGTCGGCGTCGGCCGGTGGCTGCAGCAGCGCGACGCGCACCGCCACGGCGTGAGCACGCGCCTGCGGCCCGAGTTCGCCGGGCGCTGGCTGTGGCGGACGATGCGCGCGACGATGCCGGACCTGCCCGAGCGCTCGCCGTTCGAGCCCGAACGGGTACGCTGGCTGCTGATGCAGCTGCTGGGCGAATTGCCCGATGCGCCCGAGTTCGCGCTGGTGCGCAAGCGGGTGCGCGACGAGGGGGCGCTCGCGCGGCTGGCACTGGCCGAGGTGCTCGCTGCGCGATTCGAGCGCTATCTCGCTTACCGGCGCGACTGGCTCGCGCGCTGGCAGCGCGGCCGGTGGGCGCACGGCGAGCGGCCGCTCGGTCCGCACGAGGCCTTGCAGCGCTGGCTCTGGCAGCGCCTGCTCGAGCGGCTCGCCGGCATTCGCGACGAGCACCCGTACGACCGGTTCGCGCGGCTGCTCGAGGCCGGCGAAGCGTCGACGCGGCGCGCGCTCGGCGTCTCGCGCGTGGCGCTGCTCGGCCGGCTGGACCTGTCGCCGGAACAGTTCGGTCTGTTCGGGCGCCTGTCGGAGTGGGTCGACGTCTGGCTGTTCGCGCCGGACCCTTGCCGCGAGCTCTGGACCGACATGCTCGATTCGCGCGAGCTCGCGGCGATCCGCGAGCAGCGGCCCGACGTCGCCTGGCTCTACGAGGGCGAGCCGGCGCTGCTCGGCAACTGGGGGCGCGCGCAGCGCGACTTCGTCGCGCAGGTGCTGTCGCTCGAGGAGCGCTTCGGCGCGCAGGCCGAAGCGCCCGGCCGCGACGAGCCCTGGCCGTTCGGCGACGGGGGCCGCACGCCTCCGGCCGGCACGCTGCAGGCGCTGCAGGCGGCGGTGTTCCTGCGCAGCGACGAGCCGTGGCGCGTGGCGGGCGGCGACGACGGCTCGATCGCGGTGCTGGGCGCGCACGGCTTCGTGCGCCAGGCCGAGGTGCTGTACGAGCGGCTGCTCGAGTGCTTCGAGACGCTGCCTGGCCTGCTGCCCGAGGAGGTGGTCGTCTTCTGCGCCGATCTCGAGTCGGCCGCGCCGGCGATCGAGGGCGTCTTCGACAGCCAGCCCGAGCCGCGCCGGATCCCGTTCGCGATCAGCGGGCGCGCGCCGCGGGCCGATCCGCTCGTCGCCGCGGTCCAGGCGCTGCTCGACATGACGCTGCGCGCGGTGTCGGCGCCGGCGCTCGACGCGTGGCTGCGCAACCCGGCGGCGATGGAGGCGCTCGGGCTGGACGCGGCCGAGGTCGAGCAGCTGGCGGGCTGGCTCGAGGCGGCGGGCGCGCGCCGCGGGCTGGACGACCAGGACGGCGCGCCCAAGCACAACCTGCGCGCGGCCATCGACCGCCTGCTCGCCGGCGCCGCGCTCGGAGCGACGGGAGTGGTCGGCGACCTGGTCGCGGTGCCGGGCGCGCAGGGCACGCGCGGGCGAGTCCTCGAGGCGTGGCTGCCGGTCGGCGACGCGCTGGTGCAGCTGCGCGCCGCGGCGCGATCGCCGCGCCCGATCGTCGACTGGTGCGCCGTGCTCGGCGATGCGATCGAGGCGGTCTTCGGCGGCGTGCGCCGGCACGCGCCCGGCTTGCAGCGGGTGCGCGATGCGCTGTCCGACCTGCTGGCCGGCGCCGCGGGCATGCCGGCCGTCGCGCTCGATGCCGCGGCGTTCGAGCGCGCGTTTGCCGACGCGCTGGCGCGCGGCGTGACTGCCGCGATGCCCGCCGGCGCCGTGACCGTATGCCCGCTCGGCGGCCTGCCCGGCGTGCCGTTCCGCGTCGTCTGCCTGTTCGGGATGGACGAGGGCGCATTCCCGCGCCAGGGCGCGCGCGACGAACTCGACCTGATGCGCCGCGCGCCGCGCTTCGGCGACCGCCTGGCGCGGATCGACGACCGCGGCATCTTCCTCGATGCGGTGCTCGCCGCCCGCGACCGGCTGCTGGTGCTGTGCCGCAGCCGCAATGCGCGCGACGACACGCCGCTGAATCCGTCACCGCTGGTCGCCGAGCTGCTCGCCTGCCTGTCGGCCCGGCTGGGGCCGGCAGCTTCGGCGGCGACGTTCGAGGCGCCGCGACGCCGGCACCCCGAGCTCCACGGCCCGCCGGCGCTGCTCGAGCATCCGCTGCACCCGTTCTCGGTACGCAACTTCGCCGGCCGCGGCAGCTACGCGCGGGAATGGCTTGCGACGGCCCGCGAACTGGATCGGCCGTTGCGCGAGCGCGCGCCCGGCATCGGCGCGCTTGCCGACTTCGACCCCGGGTTCGCCGCGCAGTCGCCGGACGCGGGCGAGTCGACGGGCGTCGCGACGATGCCGGTCGCATCACTGCGCGACGCGCTGGCCGATCCGGCCGCCACCTGGCTGCGCGTGGCGCTCGGCCTGCGGCTGCTGCGCGAGCGCGCGCCCCCGGACGAAGCCGAGCCGCTGTGGACCGACGAAGACGACCGGGCGCTGGTGCAGTCGTGCGCGGAGCGCCTGCTGGCCGGCGAGGACGACGCCGGCGTCGCCGCCGAGCTGGCACTGGCGCCGCCGACCGCCGCGGGCGCGCCGGGACGCAGCCACGCGCAGTCGATCGTCAGGCGCGCGCGCGGGCTCGTCGACGATGCGCTGTCCGCTGCAGGGGCGGGCGCGGCGTCGGCGGCCGCGGCCGATGCGTCGTCTGCTCCGGCGGCTTCGCCGTCGCCGCCGGCGGCCTCGTCGTCGCTGCTCGAATTCGAGCTCGACGGTGCGCGCCTGACCGCGCCCACGCCGGCGCTCGACGCGGCGAACGCCCCGGTGTTCGTGACCGCGTTTCCGCTGGGTCCGCACGCACTGATCGATGCCTGGCTGCGTACCGCGCTGTGGCGCGCGGCGCACGGCGACGGCGCGCCGGCGCGGCTCGTGTCGCCCGACTATGCGATCGAGTTGCACTGCCGCGATCCGCGGCGCAGCCTGCGCCACGCGCTCGAATGGGCCGCCCGGATCCGGCGCGAGCCGCTGGCGCTGTTTCCGCGCAGCTGGCTGCGCTACGCGCTGACGCTGGCCCGGCCGTCGCGCGGCGGTGCGGCCCAATCCCCGGAGGCGCGCGAGCGCGCCGCCCGCGAGCGCGCGCGCGAGGTGCTCGCCGGCGGCGACTTCGGCGGGCGCACGCCGGAACTCGCACGGCCTGCCGCACAGGCGCTGTTCCGTGATGCCGAGCCCGACCTCGCGCAGGTGCTGGCGCTCGGCGAGCGCGCCTACCGTCCGGTCTTCGACGACATCGCGGTCCGCGCCCGGCGCGAGGAGGAGGCGTGAGCACCGACCTGTCGGCCCACCCGGTGTTCGACGCCGGGATCCTCGAGGGGCTGCACCTGCTCGAGGCAGACGCCGGCACGGGCAAGACCTGGACCATCGCCGGGCTGGTCGTGCGCGCGCTCGTCGAACGCGGGCTCGGCATCGAGCAGCTGCTCGTCGTGACCTTCACCAACGCGGCGACCGCCGAGCTCGGCGCGCGCATCCGGCAGCGCATCGCGCAGCTCGAGCGGCTGCTCGACGACCGCCTCGCGGGGCGCGCCAGCGCGGTCGACGAGCCCTTCTGCGTCGCGTATGCGGCCAGGCTCGACGACGACGCGGCGCGCAGCGCCCGATCGGCGCTGCGCATCGCGCTCGCCCGGGTCGACGAGATGGCGGTCCACACGATCCACGGTTTCTGCCAGCGCGTGATCGACGAGCACGCGCTGTCGATCGGCGTGGCGGCGGGCCTGCCGGTGAGCGCCGGCAGCGCCGCGCCCGAACTGGCCCGGCTTGCGGACTGGTGGCGCGCGCAGGCGCGCGAGGCGTCGGCCGCGCGGATGCTGGCGTTCGGGATGGCGGGCCTCGCCCCCGCTTCGTTGCGCGCGGCCGTGCACGCGATCGCCGCGAGCCCGCTGGCGCGGATCGCGCCCGCCGGCGGCGACTGGCGACGGATCGAGGACGCGCTTGCGGCGCTGCGCGGCGAACTCGGCGCCGCGCTGGAACGCGAGGGGCGTGCGCTGCTCGACTGGATCGCCGTCAAGGGCAACGCCGACGGCAAGCGCTTCCGGGTCGACTGGGCGACGAAATGGCTCGACGCGCTGCGCCGCTTCTGCGCGGACCCGCAGCCCGCGTCGCTCCCCGAAGCGGCGGGCAGGCTCGCGGCGCGTCGCTTCGGCGAGCGCACGCCGCCGTCGTCGATTCCGGAGATCTGCGAGCGACTGGTCGAGCTGGCCGCGGACATCGAGCGCCTGCCGGCCTGGATCGCGCAGGAGCTCGCCGCCGCAGCGGCGGCCGCGCGCGCCGACGATCTCGCGCAGGCGCAGGCGCTCGGCTTCGACGACCTGCTGCGCGTCGTCCACGACGCGCTCGCCGACCCCGAGGGCGGCCCGGCGCTGGCGCGCGCGCTGCGCGAGCGCTATCCGATGGCGCTGATCGACGAGTGCCAGGACACCGATCCGCTGCAGTGGGGGATCTTCCGGCGCATCCACGTCGACGAGGCGCCGGGCGGCGCCGGCGGGGTCGCGCGCGCACTGGTGCTGGTCGGCGATCCGAAGCAGGCGATCTACGCGTTCCGCGGCGCCGACGTCTACTCGTACCTGGACGCGCGCGACGCGATCGTTCGACTGCACCGGCTGGGCGAGAACCAGCGTTCGAGCCCCGCCCTGATCGCCGCGGTCAACGCGCTGTTCCGGCGCGAGCGTCCGTTCCTCGTCGACGAGATCGGGTTCTCCGACGCCGGCGTCGGGGCGCGGCCGCGGCGCGGGCTCGCGGTCCCCGACGAGGGCGAGCGCGCGGCGCTCACGCTGGTGCGGCTCGAGGCCGCCGACGACGCCGGATGGCTCGATGCCGCGGCCGCGCGGCGGCAGGCGGTCGGCGCCTGCGTCGCCGAGATCGGCCGGCTGGTCCGCGGCGGCGCGCGGCTCGGCGAATCGGCGCTGCGCCCGGCCGACATCGCGGTCCTGGTCAACACCCACCGGCAGGGCACCGAGATCAAGCGCGCGCTCGCCGCGGCCGGCATCGGGGCGGCCGAGGTGTCGCGCGACAGCGTGCTGGCGACGCTCGAGTGCGCGGAGCTGATGCGCATCGTCGCCGCGATCGCCGATCCCGCCGACCCGGGCCTGCTGCGCGCGGCGCTCGCGACGACCCTATTGGGCGAGGATGCCGACGCGCTGCTCGCGCTCGATGCCGACCCGGGCCGCGCGCTTCAGGCCGCGGCACGCTTCGCGCGTGCGCGCGAGGACTGGCAGCGCCACGGACCGATCGCGGCATTGCGCAGGCTGATCCGCGACGAAGGCGTCGGCGCCCGGCTGGCCGCGACGCGCGACGGCGACCGTCGGCTCACCAACCTGATGCACCTGGTCGAGCTGCTCGGCGACGACGAAGACGCGCGGCGCGGCCCGCAGCCGGCACTGCAGGCGTGGGCGCGTCGGCGCGCCGGCGGCGCGACCGACGAGCGCGAGACCGAAGAACTGCGCCTCGAGAGCGACGAGGACCTGGTGCGCATCCTGACGGTCCACAAGAGCAAGGGGCTCGAGTTCCCGGTGGTGTTCCTGCCGTACGCGTGGTCGGGAAGGGCGCCCGGAACCGCGAATCCGCGCACCTGGCACGAGCGCACCCCCGACGGCGGGTGGCGCGCGGTGCTCGACTTCCTGCCGACGCCGGAGGCCGAGCGGCAGTTCGCCGCCGAGTGGCACGGCGAGGCACTGCGGGCGATGTACGTGGCGCTCACCCGTGCCGAACAGCGCTGCTACCTGTTCTGGGGCGTCGCGTCCGGCGCGCAGTTCTCGCCGCTCGCCTGGTTGCTCGCCGACGTCGACCCGTCCACGCAGCACGACTGGCGTCCGGGGTTCAAGGCGCCGCCGCCGCTCGACGACGGCGTGATCGACCGCGGCCTCGACGCGTGGCGATCGCGCGCGAGCGCGGGCGAGCCTGGCGCGCTGCGCGTCGTGTCCGCGTCCGCGCTGGCGGCCGGCGAAGAGGGCACCCGCGCGAGCGACCGGCCTGCGGGCGAGGGACGCGCCGTCGAGGCCCGCGCGGAGCGCGCTACCGTGCCAGCCGTGCCCGGCGTCGCGGCCCCGGCAGCCGAGGGCGCGCCCCTCCTCGCTGCGCGTCCCTGGCATGCGACGATCGCCGCGCCGCGGGTGACGACCAGCTTCACCGCGATCGTCTCGGCGCTGCAGGACGACGACGGCGGCAACGCGCGCGCGCAGGACGCGGCCGAGCGTCCCGACCACGACCAGCGGCCCACTGCGCTCGAACCAGGGGTGCCGGCGGGCGAGTCGTCGATCCGCTTCCGCTTTCCGGCGGGCGCCCAGGCCGGCGTCTGCCTGCACGGGGTGCTCGAGGACGCGCGCTTCGACGCCCGCTTCGACCGGCGAGCGGTCGCCGAACGGCTGGCACGCGCCGGCTTCCGGCGCTTCGATCCCGAGCAGGTCTCGGACTGGCTCGAGCAGGTCGTCGCCACGCCGATGCGCGCGGCGCAGGGCGAGACCATCCGCCTGCCCGAGGTGCCGATGGCGCGCCAGGTGCGCGAGCTCGATTTCCTGCTCGCCGGCGACGCGGTGTCCGACCGCGCGCTGATCGAGGCGGTCGACGCCGAGTTCAGGCTGGATGCCGCAGTCGGCGCCGCGCGCTGGAGCGGCTTCCTGCGCGGCTTCGTCGACCTCGTGTTCGAGCACGGCGGCCGCTACTACCTGCTCGACTGGAAGAGCAACCACCTGGGCGACACGCCCGCGCACTATTCGGCCGCGGCGCTCGGCGCGGCGATGCGCGCGGGCGCCTATCCGCTGCAGGCGTGCCTGTACGCGCTCGCGCTGCACCGCTGGCTGCGCCGGCGACTGCGCGGCTACGACTACGAGCGGGACTTCGGGGGAGCGCTCTACGTGTTCCTGCGGGGCGCGGGGCTCGCTGCGCCGGGTGTCGACGGCGCGGGCGTGCACGCGATCCGCCCGAGCGCGAAGCTGATGGACAGGCTCGACCGCCTGTTGGCCACGGTGCCGGAGGACGCACTGCGATGACGCGCGCCGCCGAACCCGGTGCCCGGCTCGCGCGCGAATTCGGCCGCGCGATGCAGGCGCTGCACCTGCGGATGGAGGGCGGCGCCGGAAGCGCCGCGTCGGTCGGGCGCTGGGCCGAACTCGCCTGGCGCGAGGCCGACGCCGGCCACGTCTGCGTCGACGTTCCCGACGAGGCCGGGCGCGCGGCGCTGGTTGCCAGCCCCGTCGTCGGAACCGTCGGCGAGCCCCGTCCGTTGGCCCTCGATCGCGGCGCGCTGTACCTGCACCGCCTGTGGCGCGCCGAAGCGACGCTGGCGCGCGAGGTGCGCGCGCTCGACGCGAGCGCGCCGCTGCCGTGCGACGGCGGCATCGCGGCCGCGGTCGGCGCGGTGTTCGACCGCGCCGATCCGGCCGATCCGCAGCAGCGCGCGGTCGCCTGCGCGCTCGAGCGCCGGCTCACGGTCCTGTCGGGCGGGCCCGGCACCGGCAAGACGACGACGCTCGCGCGCCTGCTGGTGGCTTTCGCGCGCGCGGCGCCGCAGGCGCGCATCGCCTACGCGGCGCCCACCGGCAAGGCGGCGGCGCGGCTGGCGCAGTCGCTGGCCGCGCAGCTGGCGGGGCTGGATCCCTCGGGCGAATTGCGTGCGCGCCTGCCGGGGTCGGGACAGACGGTTCACCGGCTGCTCGGGCGGGGCGCGGGCGACTCCGGCGCGGCGCGGCTCGAGCACGACCTCGTGATCGTCGACGAGGCCTCGATGCTGGACATCGAGCTCGCGGCGCGGCTGTTCGCGTCGGCCGGGCCGGCGACGCGGCTGGTGCTCGCCGGCGATCGCGACCAGCTCGCGTCGGTCGAGGCGGGCGCCGTGTTCGCCGACCTGTGTGCGGCGCCGCTGGGCGGGGTGGTGGTGCTCGAGCGCAATTACCGGCAGCAGGACGCGCCCGACATCGGCGCGCTGGCTGCCCGGATCCGCGCGCCGGTCGCGGCCGGCGTCGCGGCCGGGGTCGAGGCTGGCCCGCTCGACTGGCCGGCGTCGATCGCGCTGGCGCCGCCGTCGGCGCCGGCGATCGTCGAAGAGGCGCTCGATGCCTGGCGCGAGGCGCTGGCCGCGATCGGGTCGGGCGCCGCGGCGTCGCAGGTGCTCGCCGCCTACGACCGGCACCGGGTGCTCGTCGCGATGCGCGAGGGCCCGCACGGCGCCGATGCGCTCAATGCCGCGATCGCCTCACGCGTTCGCCGGCTCGCGCCGGGGCGCAACGCCGGGGACTGGTATGCTGGAAGGTTCGCGATGGTGACGAAGAACGAACCGGGACTCGGGCTGTTCAATGGCGACGTCGGGGTGTGCCTGCCGCATCCCGAGCGTGGCGCGCGCGACGGCGACCTCGTCGTGGCGTTCGACGGCGCGCAGGGCGTACGCCTGTTTCCGATCCTGCAGATGCCTGCGTGCCAGGACGCCTGGGCCATGACGGTCCACAAGGCCCAGGGGTCAGAGTTCGAGTCGGTCGCGCTCGTTCCGGCTGCGGCGGGCCACGCACTGAACACCCGCGAGCTCGTCTACACCGGGGTCACCCGCGCGCGCCGGCGCCTGAGCGTCTGGGGCTCGCGCGAGGCGATCGAGGAGGCGGCGAGCCGCCCGACGCGGCGCCACGGCCGGCTGGCCGAGCGGCTGGCCGAGCCGCAATCCGATCCTGCCGGGCGCCGATGAACCAGCAGCTCCTGCACCGGCTGTTCCCGTTCCTGCGCTGGTGGCCGCGCGTGGACCGGCACAGCGTGCGCGCCGACCTGATCGCCGGCCTCGTCGGCGCGCTGATGGTGCTGCCGCAGGGCATCGCGTTCGCGACGCTGGCAGGCCTGCCGCCCGCCTACGGCCTGTACTGCGCGATCGTGCCGACCATCGTCGCGGGGCTGTACGGCTCGTCGATGCACACGGTCTCGGGACCGACCAACGCGCTGTCGCTGATGACGTTCGCGGCGCTCGCGCCGCTGGCGACGCCGGGCTCGTCCGACTACATCCAGATGGCGGCGACGCTCGCGTTCCTGACCGGCCTGTGCATGCTCGCGCTCGGCGCGCTGCGGCTCGGCGTGCTGGTCAACTTCATCTCGCAGCCGGTGATCGTCGGCTTCACGGCCGGCGCGGGCATCCTGATCCTGGTGAGCCAGATCGGCCCGCTGACCGGCATCCCGGTGCCCCAGGGCGCATCGTTCGCGCGCACGCTCGCGCTCGTCGGCGCCGGCCTCGGCGAACTGAAGCCGGCGGTCGTCGCGGTCGCGCTGGCGACCATCGGCGTCAGCTGGGGCGTGCGGCGCTTTCGCCCGCGCTGGCCCAGCGTCGTGATCGCGATGCTGGCCGGTGTCGGGGTCGCGATCGCGCTGAATCTCGCGCTGGGCGGCGAGCACACCGGCATCACGATGCTCGACCCGATCGCGCGGCGATTGCCGCCGTTCTCGTGGCCGCACCTCGACCCCGGCGCCCTCGGACAACTGAGCGGCGTGTCGGTCGCCGTCGCGATCGTCTCGCTGACCCAGTCGATCTCGATCGCCAAGGCGATCGCGCTGCGCAGCGGCCAGCGCATCGACGGCAACCAGGAGTTCATCGGCCAAGGCCTGTCGAACATGGCCGCCGGCCTGTTCTCCGGCTTTCCGACCAGCGCGTCGGTGAACCGGTCGGGCCCCAACTTCGAGGCCGGCGCCGTCACGCCGCTCGCCGCGGTGTTCGCCGGCATCCTGCTGGCGATCATCGTGCTGATGTTCGCGCCGCTGGTCGCGTGGCTTCCGCTGCCCGCGGTCGCCGGCGTGCTGTGCCTCGCCGGCTGGTCGCTGATCGACGTGAAGCGGATCCGCGCGACGCTGCGCATGAGCCGGCCCGAAGGCGGAGTGCTGCTGCTCACGATGTTCGCCACGCTCGTGATGCGGCTCGAGGTCGCGGTGCTCGTCGGCGTCGCGACGTCGCTGGTGCTGTACCTGAACCGCACCTCGCGACCCACGATGCAGAGCCTGGTGCCCGACGGCCGAAGCCAGGAGCGCGGATTGGTCCCGGTCGAGGCCGATCGCCGCGAGTGTCCGCAGCTGAAGATCATGAGCGTCGAAGGTTCGATCTATTTCGGCGCGGTCAATCACGTCGCGACGCACTTCGACACGCTGCGCGAGTTCACGCCCGCGCAGAAGCACCTGCTGCTCATCGCGCGCAACGTCAACTTCGTCGACGTCGCCGGCGCCGACCTGCTGGTCTCGGAGGCCAGGCGCCGCGTCTCCGACGGCGGCGCGCTCTACCTCTACGGGCTGCGCCCGCAGGTCGAGGCGTTCCTGCAGCGCGGCGACGCGATCGAGACCATCGGCCCGCGGCGGGTGTTCGCCAGCAAGAGCGTCGCCATCGCCGATATCTTCACCCGACTCGACCCGGAGATCTGCCGCCGCTGCACCGCGCGGATCTTCTACGAGTGCCAGCAGGTCGAGCAGGTCAGCGACGACGGCTGAGGCCGCGCCCGCCGGGCGGCGCTTCCGCGCGCTCGCCGCGTCCGGCGAGGGCGCGTTCCCCGCGTCCTGAAAAGACGCGCTCCATCTCGCGCCGGAACGCCACCGCCGGGTCCTTCGCGTCGATCGCGACGTCGCCCCAGCGCAGCGGCGCGCCGGCCGGCACCCGCCTCCTCAGCCTTGCGCGATGCGCCAGGCCCAGCGGCAGGCCGCCGATCGCCAGCGAGTCGGAAGAGGGCATCAGCGTTCCGTAGACGGTGAACCCGCCCTCGCCGTCGAGCGTCTCGCCGCGCGCGAGGTCGCGCTTGGCCGTGGCGACCACGTCGCCGTGCCAGGCTTCGGCCGCGCCGGTGGGCTCGCGCCGCAGCCCGACCGAGGCGACGCTGATGCCCAGCTCGAGCCCGATCAGGTGATAGGGCTTGTACATCGCAGTGATGTTACCGCTGCGATCGGTGACCAGCCCGTACTCGCGGAAGCAGCGGCGCACGTAGTCCGAGTCGCCGGCGAAGGTCACGAAGACGCCCCAGCGCAGGTCGCGGAACACCGGCCGCCCGTCGCGCTCGACGCTCGAGATCACCTCGACCTGGCCGCGATGCTGCAGTTGCCCGCCGTCCTCGCGAGGGCACAGGACCTGCGCCAGGTCGTCGACGCCGCAGGGCGGGAATGCCAGCCCGCCGGGTGCGGGGCGCAGGCCGGTCGCGTTGGCCACCGCGGCCATCTCGATCGCCGACTTCGTGCCGTCGAGGAACGAGTTGAACATCCGGGCATTCATGCCGCCGACCCTGGCGTCCTCGGCGCTCAACCCGTAGTGGGTCCAGACCGTGTCCGGGGTCGAGCGGTGGTACTCGGGCAGGTACTTCGTACCCTTGCCGGCGGCGATGACCTCGAAGCCGGCCGCGCGCGCCCAGTCGACCATCTCGCAGATCAGCGCCGGCTGGTCGCCGTAGGCGAGCGAATAGACGATGCCCGCTTCGCGCGCCCGGCGCGCGAGCAGCGGGCCCGCCAGCGCGTCGGCCTCGACGTTGACCATGACGACGTGCTTACCATGCCGGCAGCACGCGAGCACGTGCGCGATGCCGGCCGCCGGCTGCCCCGTCGCGTCGACGACGATCTCCACCTCGGGGGCCGCGATCAGCGCCTGCGCGTCGTCGAGCAGCCGGGTCGTTCCGTTGCGGGCGGCTTCCGCGAGCGTGCGCGCGCGCAGCGCGTCCGCCGGCCAGCCGACGCGCGCGAGCGCGGTCCTCGCCCGCGCCGGCGAGAGGTCTGCGACCCCGACGAGGTGGATGCCCGGCGTGCGGCGCGCCTGCGACAGGTACATCGACCCGAACTTGCCGGCCCCGATCAGGCCGACGCGCAGCGGCCGTCCTTCGTCGGCGCGCTCGCGCAGCATCCGATGCAGGTTCATGCGCGCGCGGCTATTCGATCTCGCTGCGCGCCATTTCGACGTCGAGACGCTCCATCGCGTCCATCGGCTCGAAGGCGGCGGCTTCGGCATACAGCGCCTCGGCCTGCTTCAGCGCCTTCTTGCCCTCGAGCATCACCAGGCCGTTCGCGTACTCGACGCGGGCGATCGCCGAGTCGGGGTTCAGCTCGAGCGCCTTGCGGAACAGCCGAAGGCCCTCGTCGCGCTTCGCGCCGTAGGTCATCCCGCCGATCATCGCCCCGACCTTGTCGATCACCTCGGCGTGGAAGGTGCCGAGCGCGATGTGCGCGTCGGCGTGCTTCGGCGCGAGCCTGATCGCCTGCGTCAGCGCGTCGCGGACCTTGCCCCCCAGCCCCTGCGCCAGCGCCTTGGCCACCGAGATGCCCTGTCCATAGCGGCCGATCGCGTACGCGTACAGGTAGAACGCGTTGGCGTCCTTCGGAGCGGCCGCCTGCTGCGCCTCGCAGCGCGCGGCGACCTCCTGGAACAGCTCGAGCTTTCGCTTCTCCGATTTCTCGAGGTAGTTCGCATAGATGTTCGTCGCCTTGTTCGCGACGTTCAGGCCGGCTGCGCCCGCCTCCAGTCCCGCCTCGGCGGCCTGCTGGAAGCGCCCGGCGTGATACTCGATCCAGGCCGCCGCCACCGCGTCGTCCTTCGGGAAGGGCTCGCAATCGCCGCGGTGCAGCCGCGCCCAGTGCTTCTTCAGCGTGGCGGGCGTGTACTCGTATTGCCTGTCGGCGTGGGGAAACGCGGTCCATCTGGCCATGGTCGGCTCCGGGGTCGGGTTCGTCGGTTCAGCTGCGGATGTATTCCTGCGACAGGCGCGCGAACAGCTCGCGTCCCTCGGGTTCGAGCCACGGCGCGAGCATCGAGAGCACCTGGTAGGCGCCACGCGCCATCGCCGCGCTCTGGTATTCCGCCTCGCCGAAGCGGCGGGCATTGCGGATGTACTCGAACGAGAGCCAGTAGGTCGCGACGACCACCATGTTGGTCGCCAGCGACTCGACCTCGCGGCCCGCGCCGCTCAGCGATCCGCTCGCCGCGAGCGACTGGCACAGCACCCGCGCGGCGGCCGTCTTGCGGTCGACGATCGTGCGGAAGTGCATCTCGAGGCGACGGTTGCGCGACAGCAGGTCGTTCAGGTCGCGGTAGATGAAGCGGTAGCGCCAGATCGACTCGAACAGCAGGTGCAGGAACAGCCAAGCGTCCTCGAAGTGAACCTCGCGGCGCAGCGGACCGTCGAGCAGCGGATCGATCTCGCGCTCGAACTGCTCGAACAGCGCGTCGACGATGTCGTCCTTGTTCCGGAAGTGATAGTAGAGGTTGCCGGGGCTGATGTTCATCTCGTCGGCGATCGCGCTGGTCGTGACGTTCGGCTCGCCCAGGTCGTTGAACAGCCGCAGCGACAGAGCCAGGATGCGCTCACGGGTGCGCCGCGGCGGCTTTCGCTGCATGGTTCCTCCGTCGGATGTCCGGCCGCGGCGCGGCGCGTGGGTCGTGATCCGCGACGCTCGTCGCGCATCCCCTTGCCGCGATCTTACCGTGCCCGCGTCGGTGCGCGGCGCCGCCCGGGGCCGGTGCGCGCGAGCCGGTCCGTCAGGCGCCGGCGCCCGCCTGGCGCGCGCCGACGATTTCCAGCGCGCGATCGAGGTCGTCCAGCGTGCGGCCCAGGCGATCGAGCGCGGCGCCGGCCCGCGTCAGGCGCGCCTGCGCGTCGGTGCGCAGTTCGCGCACCAGGCGACGGGCCGGGTGACGCAGCACCGCGGTATTGATCGAGAGGCCGTGGCGCCGCAGCACCGGATCGAGTTCGGAGTGCCGCGCCAGCAGGTCGGCGCGGGTCGCCAGGTAGGCGTGCTCGCACAGCCGGCGCCGGCTCGACAGGCTGAAAATGTTCGTGAAGAACGTGTCGGCGTCGTCGCGACGCGGCTCGAACAGCACGACGTCCGAGCCCGGGTGGGTGACCCGGTATTTCGCGAGCCCGACCGTCATCCGCGAACGGATCGCGGTGCGGATCGTCTGCGCCATCACCGTGCTGATCCCCGACCGGGAGATGCGGCGCGCGCCTGCGTGGCCCGCGTAGTAGGGCACCAGCGGATTCAGGCACAGCACCAGCCCCACGCCATACTCCAGCGCCACCGACGCGTGCACCGTCTTGTTCAGCGCGCCGTCGAGGTAGTGGCGCGTGCCGATCCGCACCGGCGCGAACAGGCCGGGCACCGCGCTCGAAGCGATCGCGGCGCGCGAGATCGGGACATGGTCGTAGCCCGGCGAGCCGAACTCGACCGGGTCCCCCGAATCGATGTCGGTCGCGACGATCCGCAGCGGCGCGCGCGTGCGCCGGAAATCGTTGGTGCGCCCCGGTTGCGACAGCAGGTGCGCCAGCTTGCGCTCGGCCGGGCTGCCGTCGACCAGGCCGTTGGGCAGCAGCCGCAGGCCACGTTCGATCGCGCGCCACAGTGCCGCCTGCGGTCCGAGCAGCGCCTCGTTCAGGCCGGCACCGACCGAAGCGCCCAGGCCGGCGGGCGCGGCGCGCAGCGCGCGCCGCCATTCGCGAAACGCCGGCCGCAGCAGCAGCGCCGGGTCGAACGCGGTGTCGCCCTCCTCGTCCTCGACGAACATCCGCACCATCCGGTGCGGCGACACGCCGTTGACCAGCCCTGCGCCGATGAAGGCGCCGGCACTCACCCCCACGTAGGCGTCGAGCCGCGTGAGGTCGAGGCCGTCGATCGCCTCGGCCAGCGCGCACAGCGCACCCAGTTCGTAGGCGGCGCCGAGGAAGCCGCCGCCGGCGAGCGCCAGTCCGATCCGTCCGGGCGTGCCCGGCGGCGTGCGATTCATCGCCATTGCCGCTGCGCGCGGCCCGGACGCTGCGCTCAGGCCGCGGCCTTGCGGCGCGGGGCCTTCCTGGCCGGAGCCTTCGCAGCCGCCTTGCGGGCCGCGGGGGCCTTGCGCGTCTTCACCGGCGTCGCGCCGCTGAGCGCCTGGACGTTGTCGTTGAGCGTCTCGACCCGGTGCATCAATGCCTGGATGTCCTTGCTGGTCGGCACGCCGAGGCGCTTGAGCGCGCGCGACACCCGATCCTCGAACACCTGCTCGAGCTTGTCCCACGAGTGCGTGGCCTGCTTGGTGATGTCGCCGGCCGCCTTGCTCATCTTGCCGGTGACCTCGCCGATCTTCTCTTCGGTCATCGCCCGCGTGCGCCGCTGGATGCCGAGGCCTTCCTTGACCAGCGCCTCGAACACCTTGCCGCCTTCCTCCTGCGCCTTCGAGAACGCGCCGAGCCCGGCCAGCCAGATCTGCTGCGCCGAGTCGCGGACCGCCGCAGCCAGCTGCTTGCCCTCGGACTTGCTCTCTGCCATTGCCTTGAGTTTCTTGACCATGACGCTGTTCCTCGTCGTTGATGCATCGGCGGATCGGCCGGCGCGGTGGGGTTGTCGATCAGGCGATTGCCTGCAACCACAGTCTAGGCACAGCCGGTAGAGCGAGCACACTAAAGGAGCGCCGTCGCCGATACAATGGCCGGCGCCGGCAGCGCGCAAGGCGCGGGCGGCGCACCACCTTCGTTGGCGTCGGGGGGACCCATGAACTACTTCATCACCGGAGCGACCGGCTTCATCGGCCGCCGGCTCGTGCGCAGGATCCTCGAGCGCCGCGGCGCGGTCGTCTACTTCCTGGCGCGCGACGCCTCGCCCGAGAAGCTCGCGCCGCTGTACGCCGCCTGGGGGGTCGACGCCAGCCGCGCGATCCCCGTGGTCGGCGACATCGCCCAGCCCGGCCTCGGGCTGCGGGCGGCCGACCGCAAGCGGCTCGAGGGCAAGATCCGCCACATGTTCCACCTCGCGGCGATCTACGACCTGAAGGCGGGCGCCGAGGAACAGATCGCGGTCAACGTCGAGGGCACGCGCAACGTCGTCGCGTTCGCCAACGCGATCGGCGTCGGATGCCTGCACCACGTCTCGTCGATCGCGGCGGCCGGGCTCTACGAGGGGGTGTTCCGCGAGGACATGTTCGAGGAGGCCGAGAACCTCGAGCATCCGTACTACGCGACCAAGCACGAGTCCGAAGGCATCGTGCGCCGCGAGGCGAAGGTGCCGTTCCGCGTGTACCGGCCGGGGCTGGTCGTCGGCGACTCGCGCACCGGCGAGATGGACAAGATCGACGGCCCCTACTATTTCTTCAAGCTGATCCAGCGCCTGCGCCAGATCGTGCCGTCGTGGATGCCGACGATCGGCATCGAGGGCGGGCGCATCAACATCGTTCCGGTCGACTTCGTCGTCGCGGCGCTCGACCACATCGCCCACGCCAAGGGGCTGGACGGCGGCTGCTTCCACCTCGTCGACCCCGAGCCGATGCGGGTGGGCGACCTGCTCAACGCGTTCGCGAAGGCCGCGCACGCGCCGCTGATGTCGATCCGCGTGAACGCCGCGCTGATCGGCTTCATCCCGAAGAGCGTCAAGAAGGGATTGATGGCGCTCACGCCGGTGCGGCGCATCCGCAGGGCGATCATGAAGGACCTCGGGCTGCCCGACGACATCCTGCAGTTCGTCAACTATCCGACGCGCTTCGACTGCCGGGAAACGCTGGCCGCGCTCAAGGGAAGCGGGATCGAATGCCCGCGGCTCGACGACTACGCTTGGGTCCTGTGGGACTACTGGGAGCGGCACCTCGACCCCGACCTGTTCATCGACCGCACGCTGAAGGGGCAGGTCGGCGGCAAGGTGGTGCTGATCACCGGCGGCTCCTCGGGGATCGGGCTGGCTGCCGCGCGCAAGATCGCCGCCGCCGGCGCCACCGCCGTGATCTGCGGACGCGACGAGTCCAAACTCGACGAGGCCAGGCGGATCGTCGCGGCCGACGGCCACGAGCTGGTGACCTACTCGGTCGACCTCGCGAGCACCGAGGATTGCGACCGGATGACGCGCTGGCTGGTCGACCGCTTCGGCGGCGTCGACGTGCTGGTGAACAACGCCGGGCGCTCGATCCGCCGCGGCATCGAATCGAGCTTCGAGCGCTTCCACGACGTCGAGCGCACGATGCAGCTGAACTACTTCGGCGCGGTGCGCGTCACGATGGGGCTGCTGCCGAAGATGATCGAGCGTCGCCGTGGCCACATCGTCAACATCAGTTCGATCGGCGTGCTCACCAACGCGCCGCGCTTCTCGGCCTACGTCGCGTCGAAGGCCGCGCTCGACGCCTGGACGCGCTGCGCGGCCAGCGAGTTCACCGACGTCGGCGTCACGTTCACGACGATCAACATGCCGCTGGTGCGCACGCCGATGATCGCGCCCACGAAGCTCTACCAGAACGTGCCGACGCTCTCGCCCGAAGAGGCGGCCGACCTGGTGAGCCAGGCGATCGTCTACAAGCCGGTGCGCATCGCGACGCGGCTCGGCATCGCCGGGCAGGTGATGCACGCGCTGATGCCGAGGATCATGCAGATCGTGATGAACACCTCGTTCAGGATGTTCCCCGATTCGGACGCGGCCCGGGCCGGCAAGGAGGGGGGTGGCAAGCCCCCGCAGCTCAGCGCCGATCAGGTTGCGTTCCAGCAGCTGATGCGCGGGATCCACTTCTAGGGCCGGCGGCCGCCTCGATCGCCTCGAGCGCGCGCGACCAGATCGCGCGGTCGTACGCGAGCTCGACGTGCCCGCGGGCGGCGACCTCGATCGTGCGCGCGCCCTCCAGCGTCTGGATCGGCTGCGGGGCGACGATGTTGTCGTGCAGCGACAGGATCACGGTGAACGGCGGGCGTTGCTGGCCGGCTTCGCGCGCGGCCAGGTCGCGCAGCCAGCTGCTGTCGAGCCGCATCTGCGCGACGTTGCGGCCACAGGCGAAGCGCGCGAGCCAGGTGCCGCGATGCGGCGTGCCGAGCGTCACCACGGCGCCGATCGCGGCGCTGCCGTGCCGCGCGAGGAACGCCCGGGTCGCGAGCCCGCCCATGCTGTGCGCGACCACGGCCACCTGCGCCGCGCCGGTGCGCGCGCGCAGGCGCTCGACGCCGGCGGCGACGATCGCCACGTAGTCGTCGATCGGGCCGAACGCCGGCTCGAGGTTGACCGACTCGACCGGATGCCCGCGCGCGGCGAGCCAGCGCGCGAACGGACGCCAGATGCCGCGGTTGCAGAAGTAGCCGTGCACGAGGAGCACCGGCGTGCGCGCGCGGCTGTCGCCGCTGGCCAGCGGCCGCGCCCCGTAGAGCACCTGGGCGTAGAAGAAGGTGCGCAGCGACACGGCCACTTCGCCGGCCCACGCGCGTAGCGCGGCGGGAAGGCCCGGGTGCAGGTCGGGGCGGGTGCGACGTCGCAGCCAGGCTGCGATCGCGAACTGGTTGGCGAGAACGGCTGCGTGCGCCAGCGCGGCCACCGCGGCCGCACCGGCCAGCGCCAGCGCCGCCGGCCAGTCGCGCGCCTGGTTCAGCCACAGGGCCAGCGCCGCGACGGCGAGCGCGACCATGGCCACCAGCACGCCGAGCAGCCGCTGGATCATCGGCGTCAGCCGGCCGGATCGGCGAGCGCCGGCGCCGCGCGGCCGGTGAGCCGCGTGGCCAGGCCGCTGGCCAGTCGCGCGGTGATGCCGTAGATCGACAGCTGGGGATTGGCCCCGATCGACGTCGGGAAGATCGAACCGTCGTGCACCGAAACGTTGGCCAGCTGCCAGTGAACGCCGTCGGGCCGCACGACGCCGCGCCGCTCGTCGCCGGCGATCGCGCAGCCGCCCATCACGTGGGCCGAGACGACGCGCAACAACAGCGGTTTCATCGGCAGCGCGCCGATCGCCGCGCGCGCTTCGGGCCAGCTGCGGTAGCCGACGGCCAGCTCGTGCACCGGGTAGACCGCCTTCGCGCCGGCCTCGAACTGGATCTGCGCCATCGACAGCAGCGCGCGGCGCGCGCCGTCGAACACGTAGTCGGTCAGCGGGTAGTCGAGCACCGGCGAGCCGTCCGCGCGCAGCTCGACGCGGCCGCCGGCGGCCTGCGGGTGGAAGCCGTCGCGCAACAGCGCGAGCAGCGCGTGCGTGTGGGCGAATTCCTTCATCTGCTGCGCGTGCGGCTCGCCGAAGCCGTGCAGCGTGGTCGCGAACAGCACCGGATGAATCGGCGGCGCTTCGAGCTTGTAGCCGATCGGGCCGTCGATCGGCTGGCCGTCGAGGAAGTGGTCGCTGTAGATGGTCTGCGGCGCCCCCGAGAAGCCGTCGACGCGCTGCTCGAAGGTCGCCGCCGAGACCACGACGGGGTGCAGGAAAGTGCGCGCGCCGGTCAGGCTGTGCGGGTCGGGAGCTCTCGAGCGCAGCAGCAGCGCGGGGCTGTTGATGGCGCCGCCCGACAGCACGAAGTGCGTCGCGCGGATCCGCGTGGCGCGGCCGCTCGGCCTCAGCCCCTCGGCGTCGAGCCAGTGCACCTCGAGCGCGTCGGCCCGCCCGCCGGCGAGCTCGAGCCGCGCCGCCCGGGCCCGCGTGAACAGCGTCGCGCCCGCGTCCAGCGCGGCCGGGACCGTCGTCACGAGCATCGACTGCTTGGCGTTCGTCGGGCAGCCCATCCCGCAATAGCCTAGGTTCAGGCAGCCGCGAACGTTGCGCGGAATCGCGGGCGCCGGAATGCCCAGCCTGCCGGCGCCGCGCCGAAGCAGGTCGTTGTTCTCGTTCGGCGGCGCGAGCCATGGCCCGATCGAGAGCCTGCGCTCGACGCGCTCGAACCAGGGAAACAGCGCCTCGGGCGTGAAGTCGGCGAGCCCGTAGTGCTCGCGCCACCAGTCGAGCGTGGGCGTCGGCGTGCGAAAGCTCGAGGTCCAGTTGACCGTGGTCGAACCGCCGACGCAGCGCCCCTGGAGGATGTTGATCGCCTTGTCCTTGGTCTTGCGCGCGGCCGATTCCTGGTACAGCTGCGGGTAGGCGTCGGCTTCGCGCATGCGGAAGTCGCGCGAGCTCTTCAGCGGGCCTTCCTCGATCATCAGCACGCGCAGCCCGGCGCGCGCGAGGATCTCGGCGCTGATGCCGCCGCCGGCGCCCGTTCCGACGATGACCACGTCGCAGTCCACCTGCTCCGGCAGCGTCGCCGACGTCGCGTCCAGCACCTTCCAGCCGCGCGCGAGGCCCTCGGCGATCGGGTCGGGAAAACTGCTCATCGGGCGGAGGCTCCGTCGGAAATCCGGTTGCGCGCGAGGCGGGGGCAGGTCACAGCGCCGGCGGCCCGCCGTAGCCGATCGCCGGCCAGTGCGCGGGGTCGGCGTACCAGCTGCCGGTGACGAGGTCGTGCAGCGCGTGGTAGGCGCTCTGCAGCAGCGCCAGCCGGTGGGTTCGCCACGACTGCAGCGCCGCCGAAACCTCGGCCACGCCGGCGTCGCGCCACGACGCGGCCAGCCCGGTGAGCGCGAAACGCGTCGGCGCGATTGCCATCAGCGCGAACAGCTGGGCGAGCTCGTCCTGCGCAGCCGGCGAAAGCGCTGCGATCGCCGTCTCGACGGCCGCGCTCGCCTGGCCGATCGCCTGCGCGCGCTGCGCACCGTCGGAGGGCAGGGCGCCTTCGAGGATGGCGGGGACGACGCCTGCGAGCACTTCGCGACGGTTGGCGACCGGGTCGCGGGCGGCCAGCCACGACGCTGCGCCACCAGCCGCCAGCAACGCACCGCCGGCAAGGCCGAGCTTCAGGAAAGTCCGACGTCGAACCATGCGGCGATTCTAGGCGAGCCCGCTAGAGGTCCATCTCTAAAGAGGCCGGCGAGCCACGCCGGCCCTTGGAGGCGCGAGCCGGCTGCGGCAGACTGCGTTCCCATGGATCACGGCGAGCGGCTGCAGCAGGCGGCGAAGGAGGTGGCGCGGCTGCGCGCTTCGATCGCATCCGATCCGCAGGCGCGGGCCTGGGTCCACTCGGTCAAGAGCTGGCAGGCGCACCGGCTCGCGCGCACGCACCGCGACCTTCTCGCCGAGCCGCGTCACGGTGCGGCCGCACGCTTCTTCCTGCAGGACCTCTACGGGGCCAAGGACTTCTCGCAGCGCGACGCCGAACTGGCGCGCATCGTGCCGATGCTCGTGCGGCTGCTGCCGGACGCGGCACTCGCCACGATTGCGGACGCGATCGAGATGGACGCGCTGTCCGAGCGCCTCGATCTCGCAATGGCCCGGCTGCTGCGCGAGCCCGACCCGCTGGCGATCGACGAGCCGGCCTATGCCGACGCGTACCGGACCACCGGGACGCGGCGCGAGCGCGAGCACCAGCTCGAGCTGATCGTGACGATCGGCCGCTCGCTCGACCGCCTGGTGCGCCATCCGATGCTCGGCCGACTGCTCAAGGCGATGGCCGGACCGGCGCGCGTCGCGGGCCTGTCGCAGATGCACGACTTCCTGGCGCGGGGGTTCGACGCGTTTCGCGCGATCGGCGGCGCCTCGGACTTCCTCGGGCGCATCGAGAGCCGCGAGAGGGCGATCCTCGAGGCGCTGTATGCCGGGGCGCGGGCCGACTGGAGCGAGCGGCCCCCGGCTTGAGCCCGTCGTAGGGCTCGGCTATAATTCCCGGTTCCTTGCCGCACGGTGTATCGACGCTATTGCGCCGGCGGCCATTGTCCACAAGGTACGCCCGCGCGACGGGCACGCGTCACGACAGCCGGCGGCCGAGAGGCCGCATGGAACCGTTGGCCCGGACGGGCCGATGGAACGGCTGGCCGTGGCGTCGCCGCGAGGGTGTCCGCACCAGGAGAACCGATGCGTCACTACGAAATCGTGCTGATCGTCCACCCCGACCAGAGCGAGCAGGTGCCCGCGATGATCGAGCGGTACAAGGCGATGATCGAAGCCCAGGAAGGCAAGGTCCACCGGATCGAGGACTGGGGGCGGCGCCAGCTGGCCTACCCGATCCAGAAGGTCGCGAAGGCCCACTACGTGCTGGCCAACATCGAATGCGGCAAGCCCACGCTCGACGAGCTCGAGCACGCGTTCCGCTTCAACGACGCGGTGCTGCGGCACCTGATCGTCGCGATGAAGAAGGCCGAGACGGGCGCGTCGCCGATGTGGAAGCAGATCCAGAAGGAAGAGGCCCGCAAGGCCGCTTCCGAGACGACGCAGGCCTGAAGGCGCCGGCGTCAGGGCGACGGCGGCGACCCGCGCAGTGGGGAGCGAAGCTGCAACGACGGCCAACCGCGTCGAGCTGTCCGGGGTGCTGGTCGAGCGCGAGGCGCTGCGCTACACCCCGGCGGGCGTCGCGATGCTGAACGCGCGACTGAGCCACGGTTCCGAAGTGCGCGAGGCGGGGCACCCGAGGCAGCTCGAATTCGAGGTGGCGGTGCGCTTCGCGGGCTCGATCGCGGCGCGCGCCGACAGGCTGGCACTCGGAGAGCAGGTCCTCGTCACCGGCTTCCTCGCGCCGCGCCGCCGCCAGTCGAAGTCGCTCGTGCTGCACGTCACCGATTTCGCGTCGCCGGACCGATCAACGAACTGAATCGACAGGGAAAGAGAGAACACCATGGCCACTTTTCGCCGCGGTTCCAAGGACAAGAAACCTCGCCGTCCGTCGCAGAGCGCGCTGTTCAAGCGCAAGAAGTTCTGCCGCTTCACGGCCGAGAAGATCGAGTGGATCGACTACAAGGATGTCGACCTGCTGAAGGACTTCATCACCGACACCGGCAAGATCATCCCGGCGCGCCTGACCGGCACCAAGGCGCGCTACCAGCGCCAGCTGCAGGACGCGATCAAGCGCGCGCGCTTCCTCGCGCTGCTGCCGTACACCGACAACCACTGAGCCGGGGAACACCGAGATGCAAGTCATCCTGCTCGAAAAGCTCGTCAACCTGGGCCAGCTCGGCGACGTCGTGAAGGTGCGCGACGGCTACGCGCGCAACTACCTGATCCCGCAGGGCAAGGCGCGCCGCGCCACCGACGCGGCGATCAAGGAATTCGAGGCGCGCCGCGCCGAGCTCGAGAAGGCGCAGGCCGATCGCCTGACTGCCGCCCAGGCCCTGGGCGAGAAGCTCGACGGCGCCACGATCCGGATCACCGAGAAGGCCGGCGTCGACGGCCGCCTGTTCGGTTCGGTCACCAACTTCGACATCGCCGAGAACCTGAAGAAGCAGGGCTTCGCGGTCGAGAAGGGCATGGTGCGGATGCCGGGCGGGCCGCTGAAGTCGATCGGCGACGCCACCGTCGACGTCGCGCTGCACAGCGACGTGGTCGTCCGGATCACGGTGTCGGTCGCGGCCGAGTCCGCCTGATCGCGCACCGCGATCCAATGGTGAACGGGGCGCCGCGGCGCCCCGTTTTTCTCTAAGATGTGGGGCTGATCCCCAGCTCCACCGCCGCCCCCGAGCTTCGATGTCCGCAGTCCCGAGTTCCACGCCGGGCGACGATCCGCAGGTCGCCGCGCTGCGCGTGCCGCCGCACTCGATCGAGGCCGAGCAGGCAGTCCTCGGCGGATTGCTGCTGGACAACACGGCCTTCGACCGCGTCGCCGACGTGCTGCGCGAGGAGGACTTCTACCGGCACGATCACCGGCTGATCTGGCACCAGATCGCGCGGCTGATCGAGCGCAGCCAGCCGGCCGACGTCGTCACCGTCTACGAGGCGCTGCAGTCGCTGGGCAAGGCCGAGGAGGCGGGCGGGCTCGCCTACCTGAACTCGCTCGCGCAGGAGACGCCGTCGGCCGCCAACATCCGCCGCTACGGCGAGATCGTTCGCGACCGCTCGATCCTGCGCAAGCTGATCTCCACGTCCGACGAGATCTCCACCTCGGCGCTCAATCCGCAGGGCAAGGACACGCGCCAGCTGCTCGACGAGGCCGAGTCGAAGGTGTTCCAGATCTCGGAGGACGGCGCGCGCGGGCAGGCCGGCTTCCAGCCGCTGCCCGACCTGCTGGGCAAGGTCGTCGAGCGCATCGACGAGCTGTACAGCCAGAACAACCCGAACGACGTCACCGGCGTGCCCACCGGCTACGTCGACCTCGACCGGATGACCTCGGGGCTGCAGCCGGGCGACCTGGTGATCGTGGCCGGAAGGCCCGCGATGGGCAAGACGAGCTTCGCGCTGAACATCGCCGAGCACGTCGCGGTCGACCAGGGCCTGCCGGTGGCCGTGTTCTCGATGGAGATGGGCGCGACGCAGCTCGCGATGCGGATGGTGTGCTCGGTCGGCCGGCTCGACCAGCAGCGGCTGCGCACCGGGCGGCTGGTCGACGACGACTGGCCGCGGCTCACCAGCGCGATCCAGAAGATGCAGGACTCGCAGCTGTTCATCGACGAGACGCCGGCGCTCAACGCGCTCGAGCTGCGCGCCCGCGCGCGACGACTGTCGCGCCAGTGCGGCAAGCTCGGCCTGATCGTCGTCGACTACCTGCAGCTGATGTCGGCGACCAGCACCGGCGAGAACCGCGCGACCGAGATCTCGGAGATCTCGCGCTCGCTGAAGGCGCTGGCCAAGGAGCTCGACTGCCCGGTGGTCGCGCTCTCGCAGCTCAACCGCTCGCTGGAACAGCGACCGAACAAGCGGCCGGTGATGTCCGACCTGCGCGAGTGCGTCACCGGCGACACGCTGGTCACGCTCGCCGACGGCCGGCGGGTCCCGATTGCCGACCTGGTCGGCGCCGAGCCCGAAGTCCTCGCGATGGACGCGTCGCAGAAGATCGTCGCGGCGCGCAGCGATCGCGTATGGCCGGTCGGTCCGCGCGCCATCGTGCGCCTGTCACTCGCGAGCGGCAGGGTGCTGCGCGCGACTCCGGAGCACCGCGTGTTCACCGGCAAGGGGTGGCGCACGATCGCTGCGATCGGCATCGGCGACCGGGTGGCCATCGCGCGCGCGCTGCCGCAGGCGGCCGAGCCTGCGCACTGGACCGACGCGGAGATCGTGCTGTTGGGGCACCTGATCGGCGACGGCAGCTACGTCTCCGGACAGCCGATTCGCTACACCACGGCTTCGGACGACAACTCCGACGCGGTGAGGCGGGCGGCCGAGGCGATGGGCTGCACCGTCACCCGCCACGAGGGCCGTGGCAACTGGCACCAGTTGGTGATGTCTGGCAATGGCGATCGCTGGCACCCGAAAGCGGTCAATGCCTGGCTGCGCGGCCTGGGCATCTTCGGCCAGCGTTCCCACGACAAGCGGATTCCGTCCGAAGCCTTTCGGCTGGCCGATGACCGGGTCGCGTTGCTGTTGCGTCACCTCTGGGCGACCGACGGGTCGATCCATGTCCGCACCGAGGGGCAGCGAGGGGCAGCGCGCGTCTATTTCGCGACCTGCAGCGAAGGTCTCGCGCGCGACGTCGCCGCGTTGCTGCTGCGAGTGGGCATCGTCGGCCGGATCCGCACGGTGAGGCCCGCGAATGGCCGGCCCGTGTGGAATGTCGACGTATCGGGCGCCGACCAGCAGCGGGTCTTCCTCGATCGCGTCGGCGCCTTCGGGTCGCGGAGCCTCGCGGCGCAGCGGCTCTCCGCACACCTTGACTCGATCCTCGCGCGTGCCAACGTCAACGTCGACACACTGCCGCGCGAGGTGTTCGCGGGCGTGCGCGCCACGATGGGCGAGCGCGGCATTTCGCACCGGACGATGGCGTCGATGCGCGGCACCGCGTACGGCGGTTCGTCCCATTTCCGTTTCGCACCATCCCGCCGCACGCTCGCCGACTACGCCGATCGGCTCGACGACGAATCCCTGCGAACCTGGGCGCGGTCCGATCTCTTCTGGGACCGCGTCGTCGCGATCGAACCCGATGGCGAAGAGGAGGTGTTCGACCTCACCGTTCCGGGCCCAGCGTCCTGGCTGGCCGACGGCATCGTGAGCCACAACTCGGGCGCGATCGAGCAGGACGCAGACGTGATCGTCTTCATCTACCGCGACGAGGTGTACAACCCCGACTCGACCGACAAGGGTGTCGCCGAGATCATCATCGGCAAGCAGCGCAACGGGCCGATCGGCACCGTGCGCCTGACCTTCGTCGGTCAGTACACGAAGTTCGAGAACTTCACCGCCGGCGTCTAGGGTGAACAGGCCCTGAGTCAGAGCACGTCGGTCGCGAAGTCCGCGAGCCGGGAGCGCTCGCCGCGCTGCAGCGTCACGTGGCCCGCGTGCGGCCAGCCCTTGAACCGGTCGACGACGTAGGTGAGGCCCGAGGAGCCTTCGGTGAGGTAGGGCGTGTCGATCTGCGCGATGTTGCCGAGGCAGATGACCTTGGTGCCCGGGCCCGCGCGGGTGACCAGCGTCTTCATCTGCTTCGGCGTCAGGTTCTGCGCCTCGTCGATGATCAGGTACTTGTTGGTGAACGTGCGCCCGCGCATGAACGACAGCGCCTTGACCTTGACCCGGCTGCGGATCAGGTCGTTGGCGGTCGCGCGCCCCCACTCGCCGGCCGAAGGGTCGCTCTGGTTGAGCACCTCGAGGTTGTCCTCGAGCGCACCCATCCACGGCTGCATCTTCTCTTCCTCGGTGCCGGGCAGGTAGCCGATGTCCTCGCCGACCGGGACCGTGGCCCGGGTCATGATGATCTCGGTGTAGCGCTTGGTCTCGAGGACCTGCACCAGCCCGGCGGCCAGCGCGATCAGCGTCTTGCCGGTGCCCGCCTGCCCGAGCAGCGTGATGAAGTCGATCTCGGGGTTCATCAGCAGGTTCAGCGCGAAGTTCTGCTCGCGGTTGCGAGCCGTGATTCCCCACACCGCGTTCTTGTGGTGGCCGTAGTCGCGCAGCGTCTGCAGCACCGCGGTGCGCCCGGTGATCTCGCGCACCTGCGCCGCCAGCGGCATGTCGCCTTCGAAGTAGACGAACTGGTTCAGCAGCAGCGAGGACACCAGCGGGCCGCTGATCCGGTAGTAGGTCTGCCCGCCCTGCTGCCACGACTCGACGCCCTTGCCGTGCTTCTCCCAGAAGTCGGCGGGAAGCTGCAGCACGCCGGTGTAGAGCAGGTCGGTGTCCTCGAGGACCTGGTCGTTGAAGTAGTCTTCGGCGGGAAGGCCCATCGTGTGGGCCTTGATCCGCATGTTGATGTCCTTCGACACCAGCACGACCTGGCGGTCGGGAAGCTGGTCCTGCATCGCGCGGACCACGCCCAGGATCTGGTTGTCGGCCTTGCCCATCGGAAGGCTCGACGGCAGCATCGGCGCGATCGCCTGGGTCTGGAAGAACAGGCGACCCTGCGCGTCGCGGTTCCCGAGCGCCGACAGCGCGACGCCCTGCTCGATGTCGCCGCCGGTGGCGATCAGCGCATCGAGCGACCGGCTCACCTGCCGCGCGTTGCGCGAGACCTCGGACATGCCCTTCTTGTGGTTGTCGAGCTCCTCGAGCGTCATCATCGGCAGGAACACGTCGTGCTCGGCGAAGCGGAACAGGCTGCTCGGGTCGTGCATCAGCACGTTGGTGTCGAGGACGAACAGCTTCGGGATCGGCGCCGCCTGCCGGCGAGGTTCGCGGCGGGCACTCGCTGCGCCCCGGGCGGTCGACGTCGGGGCTGGCGCTTCCGCGCCGCCTGCTGCGGGCTCGACGTGGGGCTCGGCCGGGGCGGCCGGCGCGACGGCCGGCGCGGCGGTCGGCGGATGCGCGGGCGAACCGCGCGCAGGCCGCATCGACACGACCTCGTGGGATGCGGGCGTCGCCGCCCTGGTTTGTCGCGGGCTGCCGGGGCGCGCCGCGCGGGCCTCGACGGCGCTGGTGAGATCCAGCAGGGTGGCGGGCTTGCCCGGCGGCTTCGGTAGCGGCATGGTGGGATCGATCCGGAGGAGGACATCAGGAGATCGATCGCACGACCTCCAGCACTTCTGACACGTGGCCGGGCACCTTGACGCCGCGCCACTCGTGCGCGAGCTTGCCGGCGGCGTCGATGACGAACGTGGAGCGCTCGACGCCGCGCACCTGGCGGCCGTACATCGTCTTCAGCTTCATGACCCCGAACAGCTCGCACAGCGCCTCGTCGGGGTCGGACACGAGTTCGTAGGGCAGGCCGAGCTTCGATTTGAAGCCGTCGTGCGACTTCATCGAGTCGCGCGATACGCCGAGCACGATCGCGCCGGCCGCGGCGAAGTCCGCGTTGTGGTCGCGGTAATCGCTCGCCTCGTTGGTGCAACCGGGGGTGTTGTCCTTCGGATAGAAGAACAGGACGACCTTGCGGCCCTTCAGCCTGGACAGTCTGACTTCGCCACCCGTGGTGGCCGCGCTGAAATCGGGAACCTTCCTGCCGACCGAAACGCTCAACGAACCCTCTGCGAGGAAATCGGTGTACCTGACTGCAACATAACACAGACCCGGTTCAACGCATCAGCAGCGCGACCAGCACGCGCCGTCCCTCGAGCATCAGGATGTTGTAGGTACGGCACGCGGCGCGCGTGTCCATCACGTCGACGCCGATTCGCGCCTGCGCCAGCGCGGCGGTCAGGCGCGGATGCGGAAAGCGCTGGCGCTCGCCGGTGCCGAGCAGCACGATCTCCGGCGCGCGCGCCAGCAGCGCCTCGAAGTGCGCGGGCGTCAGCGAATCGAAGCCCTCGACGTCCCAGGCCGCGACCTCGCCCTCGGGCGCGACCAGCACCGGGTGCTCGTAGCGCAACCGGTTGACCTCGACGTATCCGGGCCCGTAGGCGGTGAAGGTGTTGAGGGCCGTCGCCGTGTCGACGTGAAGCTTCATCGGAACTCCGTCTGCAGCGTCGCGCAAGGGGTGCTAAGCCACTGAAAATGTTACATTAATGGTCTGACCGGAGTCCACCCATGAGCTCTCCCCGCGAGTTTTCGCGCATCAAGCGCCTGCCGCCCTACGTCTTCAACATCACGGCGGAGCTGAAGATGGCCGAGCGTCGCCGCGGCGAGGACATCATCGACATGAGCATGGGCAACCCGGACGGCCCGGCTCCGCAGCACATCATCGACAAGCTGGTCGAGGCCTCGCAGCGGCCGCACACGCACGGCTATTCGGTGTCGAAGGGCATCCCGCGGCTGCGCAAGGCGATCTCCGACTGGTACAAGCGGCGCTACGCCGTCGACATCGACCCCGAGACCGAGGCGATCGTGACGATCGGTTCGAAGGAGGGGATCGCGCACCTGATGCTGGCGACGCTCGATCGCGGCGACGTGGTGCTGGTCCCGAACCCCAGCTATCCGATCCACATCTACGGCGCGGTCATTGCGGGCGCCGAGACGCGCTCGGTGCGGATGACCCCGGGGGTCGACTTCCTCGAGGAGCTCGAGCGCGCGGTCCGCGAGACCTCGCCGAAGCCGAAAATGATGATCATCGGGTTCCCGAGCAACCCGACCGCGAAGTGCGTGGACATCGGGTTCTTCGAGCGCGTCGTCGCGCTGGCGCGCCAGCACGACATCATCGTCGTGCACGACCTCGCGTACGCCGACATCGTCTTCGACGACTATCGCGCGCCCTCGATCATGGAAGTTCCCGGCGCGCGCGAAGTGGCGGTCGAGTTCTTCACGATGAGCAAGAGCTACAACATGGCCGGCTGGCGGCTCGGCTTCATGGTCGGCAACGCCGAGCTGGTCGCCGCGCTCGCGCGGATGAAGAGCTACCACGACTACGGCACGTTCACGCCGATCCAGGTGGCGGCGATCGCGGCGCTCGACGGCCCGCAGGAATGCGTCGAGGAGGCGCGCCAGAAGTACCAGTTGCGCCGCAACGTGCTCGCCAAGGGCCTGCAGGAAGCGGGGTGGGACGTCGAAGTGCCGCGCGCGTCGATGTACATCTGGGCGCAGATCCCGGAGCCGTATCGGGCAATGGGCTCGCTGGAGTTCGCCAAGAAGCTGCTGGTCGACGCGAAGGTGGCGGTGTCGCCGGGCATCGGCTTCGGCGAGTACGGCGACGACCACGTGCGCTTCGCGCTGATCGAGAACGAGCAGCGCATCCGGCAGGCGGTTCGCGGCATCAAGGAGATGTTCCGCAAGGACGGCCTGATCCGGATCGCGGCCTGACGTGCGCGTCGTTCCCTCCGGTTCCGGTCCGGTCTACCGCTGTTGGCGCGGTCGCGGCACGCGGCGGCGGGCCGGGCCGCCCGAGTGGGCGCGCGCCGGGCGTATCGGGCATGCGGGGCGAGCGGGGCCGGCCGAAGCGGCGCCGACCGAGGCCGGGGCGCGTAGGGCGATGACGACGGCGGTCGGTGCTTCGCACCGACTGCCCTGTGCTGCTCGCCCCGGGGTCGCGCGGCGAAACTCGCTTCGCGCGCTGCGCGCGCTGCGCTCAGACAATCGCCGCGAGTCAGAGGTACGAAGCGCGCTTCGCGCGCCGACCCCGGGGCTGCGCTGCTCGGCGCCGCCGACATCGCCTTACGCGCCCCGGCCTCGGTCGGCGCCGCTTCGGCCGGCCCCGCTCGCCCCGCATGCCCGGTATGCCCGGCGCGCGCCCACTCGGGCGGCCCGGCCCGCGCCTTTGCCCGCGCAACCTTTGCCCGCGCAACCTTTCGTGCATCGCACGTCGCGACATGCGTGCTGGAGCCTCTGAGATGAAAAAAGAGAAATTCGGTCCGGTGCGGGTCGGCCTGCTGGGAATCGGCACGGTGGGGGGCGGCACCTTCGAGGTGCTGCGCCGGAACCAGGACGAGATCCGGCGGCGCGCGGGGCGCAGCATCGAGATCACGAAGGTGGCCGACCTCGACGTCGCGCGCGCGCGGGCGATCGTCGGCGACTCGGTGAAGGTGGTCGGCGACGCGCGCGAGGTGGTGAACGACCCGCAGATCGACGTCGTGGTCGAGCTGATCGGCGGCTACGGCATCGCGCGCACGCTGGTGCTCGAGGCCATCGAGCAGGGCAAGCACGTGGTCACCGCCAACAAGGCGCTGCTCGCCGTGCACGGCAACGAGATCTTCCTCGCCGCGTCGAAGAAGGGCGTGATGGTCGCGTTCGAGGCGGCGGTGGCCGGCGGCATCCCGATCATCAAGGCGCTGCGCGAGGGGCTCACCGCGAACCGGATCGAGTGGATCGCCGGGATCATCAACGGGACGACGAACTTCATCCTGTCGGAGATGCGCGACAAGGGCCTGCCGTTCGACGCGGTCCTTAAGGAAGCGCAGCGGCTGGGCTACGCCGAGGCCGACCCCACGTTCGACATCGAGGGCGTCGACGCCGCGCACAAGGCGACGATCCTGGCCGCGATCGCGTTCGGCGTGCCGATGCAGTTCGACAAGGCCTACGTCGAAGGGATCACCAAGCTGCAGGCCGAGGACATCCGCTACGCCGAGCAGCTCGGCTACCGGATCAAGCTGCTCGGCATCACGCGGCGCCGCGACGGCAGCGACGGCGAGCAGGCGGGCATCGAGCTGCGCGTGCACCCGACGCTGATTCCGTCGCGCCGGCTGATCGCCAACGTCGAGGGCGCGATGAACGCGGTCTGGGTCAAGGGCGACGCGGTCGGCCACACGATGTACTACGGCAAGGGCGCCGGCGCCGAGCCGACCGCCAGCGCGGTCATCGCCGACCTGGTCGACGTCGCGCGCACCTTCACCGCGGACCCGGGCAACCGCGTGCCGCACCTGGCGTTCCAGGCCGAGTCGCTGTCCGACGAGCCGATCCTGCCGATCGAGTCGGTGCAGACTGCGTACTACCTGCGGCTGCGCGTGGCCGACGAGCCGGGCGTGCTGGCCGACATCACGCGCATCCTCGCCGACGCGCGCATCTCGATCGACGCGGCGCTTCAGCGCGAGCCGGCCGAGGGCGAGAACCAGACCGACATCATCCTGCTCACGCACCGCACGGTCGAGCGCCAGATCATCACCGCGATTGCGCGTATCGAGGCGTTGCCGACGGTGCTGTCGAAGGCGACCCGCATCCGCCTCGAAGAACTGAACTGACCCCGAACCGAGCGCCGATGAACTACCTGTCGACCCGCGGCGGCATGCCGCCGGCCCGCTTCACCGAGATCCTGCTGGGCGGGCTTGCACCCGATGGCGGCCTGGTCGTGCCCGAGCGTTATCCGCGCATCGAGCCGGCGACCCTCGCACGCTGGCGCAAGCTGTCGTACCCGGCGCTGGCGTTCGAGATCCTGCGGCTCTACGCCGACGACGTGCCCGAGGCCGACCTGCGCGCGCTGATCGAGCGGACCTACACCGCGCAGGTGTTCGGCTCGTCCGAGATCACCCCGCTGCGCACGCTCGAGCCGGGGCTGCACCTGCTCGGTCTCTCGAACGGGCCGACGCTCGCGTTCAAGGACGTCGCGATGCAGCTGCTCGGCCAGCTGTTCGAATACGTGCTGGCGAAGCAGGGCAGGGAGCTGAACATCCTCGGCGCGACCTCGGGCGACACGGGCAGCGCCGCCGAGTACGCGATGCGCGGCCGGCGCGGCATCCGCGTGTTCATGCTGTCGCCGTACGGCCGGATGAGCCCGTTCCAGACCGCGCAGATGTTCTCGCTCGACGACCCGAACATCTTCAACATCGCGGTCGACGGCGTCTTCGACGACTGCCAGGACATGGTCAAGGCGGTCTCGAACGACCTCGCGTTCAAGGAGCGCTACGCGATCGGCACCGTCAACTCGATCAACTGGGCGCGCGTGGTCGCGCAGGTCGTCTACTACTTCAAGGGCTGGTTCGCGGCGACCGACGACGACCGCCAGCGGGTCTCGTTCGCGGTGCCGTCGGGCAATTTCGGCAACGTGCTGGCCGGCCACATCGCGCGGATGATGGGGCTGCCGATCTCGCGCCTGGTGGTCGCCACCAACGAGAACGACGTGCTCGACGAGTTCTTCCGCACCGGGCGCTACCGGCCGCGCGGCACCGCGGAGACGCACCAGACGAGCAGCCCGTCGATGGACATCTCGAAGGCGTCGAACTTCGAGCGCTTCGTCTACGACCTGGTCGGCGCCGACGCCGCGCGGGTCGCGGCGATGTGGCGCGAGCTCGACCAGCGCGGCGAGTTCGACGTGGCCGGCACGCCCGAGTTCGCGCGGCTGCGCGAGTTCGGCTTCGCGTCGGGATGCAGCCGCCACGCCGACCGGCTGGCGACGATCCGCGAGACGCGCGCGCGCTACGGCGTGACGATCGACACGCACACCGCCGACGGCGTCTTCGTCGCGCAGCGCTGGCGCGAGCCGGGCGTCCCGATGATCTGCCTGGAGACCGCCCAGGCGGCGAAGTTCGCCGACACGATCCGCGAGGCGATCGGCGAGGAGGCGCCGCGGCCGCCCGGCTTCGAGAACCTCGAGTCGCTGCCGCAGCGCTTCGACCGGATGGCGCCCGACGTCGGGGCGCTCAAGCGCTACATCGCCGGACGCTGCGAGCCGCGCTGACCGGCGCCGGGCGGCGCCGGGCCAGGCCGGGTGGCGCCGGGCGGCGAGCCCCTGTCCGTGGCAGGTTTCCGCTGCGGCGCTACACTGCTTCGGGTACTCTCGGATCGACATGAAAGTATTCGGCTTCGCAGGCTATTCCGGCTCCGGAAAGACCACGCTGATCGAGCAGCTGATCCCTCGCTTCGTCCTGCGCGGGCTGCGGGTGTCGCTGATCAAGCACGCGCACCACCTGTTCGACATCGACAAGCCGGGCAAGGACTCCTATCGGCACCGCGAAGCGGGCGCCTCGGAGGTGCTGATCACGTCCGACCAGCGCTGGGTGCTGATGCACGAGCTGCGCGACGAGCGCGAGCCGTCGCTTCACGAGCAGCTCGAGCGCTTCTCGCCGTGCGACCTCGTGCTGGTCGAGGGCTACAAGCACGCGGCGATCCCGAAGCTCGAGGTGCACCGGCCCGGGCTCGGCAAGCCCCTGCTGCACCCGGACGACCCGAACATCGTCGCGATCGCGACCGATGCGGCGATCGAGACGCGGCTGCCGCTGCTCGACCTGAACCGGCCCGACGACATCGCGGAATTCGTCATCGATCATCTGGATCGCATCCATGAAGCCAGGATTGCTGCCGTTCGATGACGCGCTGGCGGCGCTGCTCGAGCAGGCTGCGCCGATCGAAGAAGTCGAAACCGTCGACACCGCGGCGGCTGCCGGACGCGTGCTGGCCGCCGACATCCGCTCCACGCTCGACGTGCCGCCGCGCGACAACACGCAAATGGACGGCTACGCGGTGCGCCGCGCCGACCTGCTGCAGGCCGCGACGGACCGTCCGGTGCGGCTGCCCGTCGTGCAGCGCATTCCCGCCGGCCACGTGGGCCGGCCGCTCGCGCCCGGCGAGGCCGCGCGCATCTTCACCGGCGGCCTGGTGCCCGAGGGCGCCGACGCGATCGTGATGCAGGAGATGGCCACCGTCGACGGCGACACGGTGTCGTTCTCGCAATGCCCGGCGCCGGGCGAATGGATCCGGCGCGCCGGCGAAGACATTCGCAACGGCAGCGTGATCCTCGCGGCCGGCGCCCGTCTCACGCCGCAGGCCACCGGCCTGGCCGCCTCGGTGGGGCTGGCCAGCCTGCCTGTGCGCAGGCCGGTGCGTGTGGCGTGCTTCTTCACCGGCGACGAACTGGCGATGCCCGGCGAGCCGTTGCGCCCCGGCGCGATCTACAACAGCAACCGCTACGTGCTGGGCGCGTTGGTTCGGTCGATGGGCTGCGAACTGGTCGACCTGGGCAACGTGCCCGATACGCTGGCTGCCACGCGCGAGGCGCTGCGCCGCGCCGCGCAGGGCAACGACCTGATCGTCACCTCGGGCGGCGTGTCTGTGGGCGAGGAAGACCACGTGAAGCCCGCGGTCGAGGCCGAAGGGGAACTGCGCATGTGGCAGATCGCGATCAAGCCGGGCAAGCCGCTTGCCTACGGGCGGGTGCGCCGCGGCGCGCCCGACGCCGGCGTCGCGCACTTCATCGGCCTGCCCGGCAACCCGGTGTCGAGCTTCGTCACCTTCCTGCTGCTGGTCCGCCCGTTCGTGCAGCGGCTGCAAGGCGTGGCCGACGTGGCGCCGCGCGCGCTGCCGATGCGCGCCGACTTCGACTGGCCGAAGCCCGACCGCCGCCGCGAGTTCCTCAGGGCGAAGCTCAACGCAGACGGCGGGCTCGACCTGTTCCCGAACCAGAGTTCCGGCGTGCTCACCTCGACCGTCTGGGGCGACGGGCTGATCGACAATCCGCCGCAGCACGCCATCGCGCGCGGCGACGTCGTGCGTTTCCTGCCCTTTTCGGAGCTGACGAAATGACGATCACGATCCTCTATTTCGCCGGGCTGCGCGAGGCGCTCGGCACCCATCGCGAGACGATCGACCTGCCGGCCGGCGTGCGCACCGCCGCGCAGCTGCGCGCCTGGCTGCGCAGCCGCGGCGGCGCCTGGGCCGAGACGCTGGCAGAGGGCCGTGCCGTCCGCGTCTCGATCGACCAGGCGATGGCGCGCCCCGACACGCCGCTTGCCGCTGGCGCCGAAGTGGCCTTCTTCCCACCGGTCACCGGGGGTTGACGCCGCCTTCCGCTGCGCATAGATTATGCGCATGAAACATGTCGCCCGCGAACGCAGCGTGCTGTACGACGTCAGCGCGCCGCGGCGCGCCACCAACGTCACCGTCAACGCCGACCTGCTGCGGCGCGCGCGCGAGCTCGACGTCAATCTTTCCCAGACGCTCGAATCCGCCCTCGTGATCGAAGTGGCCGAACGCGCCCGGCAGCGCTGGCTGGCCGAGAATCGCGGCGCAATCGAGGCGTACAACCGCGAAGTCGAGCGCAACGGTTGCTTCGCCGACTCGCTGCGCAGCTTCTAGCGTGTTTCGGCTGGAGACAGTGCCGTGTCGCAGTTCGACGTCTATCGCAACCCCGATAGCTCGACACGCGCGCGGTTTCCGTTCCTGCTCGAAATCCAGTCCGATGTTCTCGAATCGCTGGCCACGCGGGTGGTCGTTCCGCTCGCGGCTGCCGGCGACGACGTCACGCCGATCGCACGGCTGATGCCGGTCTTCGAGGTGGGCGGCCGGCGCGTCGTGATGCGCACGCCCGAGATCGCGGGCATTCCGCGCAAGGCCATCGGCGCGCACGTGGGCTCGCTCGCCGCGCATCGCCACGAGATCGTCGCGGCGCTCGACGTGCTCATCACCGGAGTCTGACCATGCCCGTTCGCGTCCAGCAACACGACTTCGACGCCGGCGCCGAGATCGCCGCGCTGCGTGCCGGCAACCTGAACGTCGGCGCGGTGGCCGCTTTCATCGGCACCGTGCGCGACCTGAACGAAGGCGCCGGCGTGTCGGCGATGGCGCTCGAGCACTATCCGGGCATGACCGAGCGCGCGCTCGAAGACATCTGCACGCAGGCGCGCGGCCGCTGGAACATCCTCGACGCGCTGGTCATCCATCGCTACGGAGATCTCGCGCCAGGCGACCAGATCGTGCTCGTCGTCGTCACGTCCGCCCACCGCGGCGAAGCCTTCGCCGCCTGCGAATTCATCATGGACTACCTGAAGACGCAGGCGCCGTTCTGGAAGAAGGAACGCACGCCGCACGGCGAGCGCTGGGTCGAGGCGCGCGAGAGCGACGACGAGGCCGCGGCGCGTTGGTGAACACGGCGGTCGTGAACACCGCTTGCCAGCCCGGGTCGAGTGCATTACAATTTATCGAAATGTAAGGAGACGAGATGGCCGAGTCCACCATCACGGCCAAGGGGCAGACTACCGTTCCGGCGCAGGTGCGGGAGCGGATCGGAGCGGTGCCGGGTACGCGCCTCGTGTGGCACGTCATGCCGGACGGCAGCGTCATCGTACGCGCCAAGACGAAATCGATTCTGGATCTTGCGGGAATCCTGAAGGCTCCCAAAGGCAAGCACGTTCCTGTCGAAGCGATGAACGCCTGGCGCTGATGGCTGCCCTCGATACCAACGTGCTCGTGCGCTATCTCGTGCGGGACGATGCAACCCAGCTCGCATCGGCGAAGCGGCTGATCCGCACGTGTGTCGAAGAGGGGCGAACCCTCTACATTCCGGTCTCGGTGTCTCTGGAGCTGGAATGGATGCTGCGTGCCAACTTCGGTTTCAGCAAGGCAGCGGTGATTCAGATCCTGTCGCAACTGCTTTCCTCGGCGGAACTGACGTTCGAATCCGAAGATGCCCTGGAGCTTGCACTGATGCTCTACCGGGAGGCATCCGCAGATTATTCGGACTGCGTGCACGCGGCACTGGCGGCCAGAGCCGGAGAGCAGCCGCTGTGGACCTTCGACAGGGCCGCCTCGAAAGTGGATGGCGTCAGTCTGCTGACGTGAGTTCGGGCTTTCGTCGCGTGGTTTGCGTCGCGATACGGCAGTGAGCCTCGCCGCCGATCCCCCGTCCTGGCTCTGGGTCGCCTGCACGGTCGCCGCCGCGGGCGTGCAGACCGCGCGCAACGCCGCGCAGCGCAGCCTCACCGGCCGGCTCGGCACGGTCGGCGCCACGCACGTGCGCTTCCTGTTCGGCTTGCCATTCGGCCTGCTGTTCCTCGCCGGGCTGGGCGCTGCCACCGGACTCGCGACCTTGCAGCCGTCGTGGGCGTACGTCGGCTGGGCGCTGATGGGCGCGGTGTTCCAGATCTTCGGCACCGCGCTGATGCTCGCGGCAATGCGCGAGCGTTCGTTCGTGGTGTCGATCGCTTACGTGAAGACCGAGCCGCTGCAGATCGCGCTGTTCGGGCTGGTTTTCCTGGGCGAACGTCTGACCCTGCAGGCGAGCGCTGCGGTGCTGGTGGCCACTGCCGGAGTGCTGTTGATGTCGATGCCGGCAGGCGCCCGCGTCCCGCGCGCGGCGCTGCTCGGCGTCCTCTCGGGCGCGATGTTCGCGCTGTCGGCGGTGGGTTTTCGCGGCGCGATTCTCGCGCTGGGCGATGGGCCGTTCTACCTGCGTGCCACCGCCACGCTCGCGACCTCGCTCGCGATGCAGACCGCGCTGCTCACCGCCTGGCTGCTATGGCGCGACCGCAGCGTACTGGGCGAGATCCTCCGCCTGTGGCGACCGTCGTTGCTGGCCGGCGCCGCCGGCGCGCTCGCCTCGCAACTGTGGTTTCTCGCGTTCTCGCTGCAAGCGGCCGCCGCGGTGCGCACCGTCGGGCTGGCCGAAATCCTGTTCGCGCAGGCCGTCTCGCAGAGGCTGTTCGCCCAGGGCACCACCTTGCGCGAGGCGGCTGGCATGGCGCTGATGGTGGGCGGCGTGGTCTGGTTGCTGCTCGCGGGGCCGTGAGTCGGCGCGGCGCTCAGCCGCCGCGGCTGCCGAGCATCGTGGCGAGCAGTGCCTGGGCCTCGCGCAGCGACGGCACGATCGCGTGCGCAAGCGGCTCGAACTCGGGCGAGGGCGGCATCAGGTCGGGCACCACGATGCAGGTCGCGCCCGCCGCGTGCGCCGCGCGCAAACCGATCTCGGAGTCTTCCAGCGCGATGCAGTGCGCCGGCTCGGCGCCGATGCGCGCAATCGCCTCGCGATAGACGTCGGGCGCCGGTTTGCCTCGAGGTACCTGGTCGCCGCCGACGATGGTTTCGAAGCGTTCGCGCAGGCCGGCCAGCGCGAGCTTCTCGAGCGCCAGCTCCTGCTGGGTCGACGTGGCCACTGCCACCGGCACCGCGCGCGCGGCCAGCCAGTCGAGCAGCTCGATCAACCCGGGCTTCACCTGGACGCCTTCGCCGCGCAGCCGCTCGAGATAACGCACGCGTCCGCGCGCCGACACTTCGGACATCGGAAAGCTGCCGCCCATGCGGTCGAGCAGCGCCTGGCGCGATTCGCGACTGTCGATGCCCACCAGCGCGAGGCAGGTTTCGCGCGTGATCTCCCACCCGAAGGTCCGGGCCGACTCGATCCAGCACTCGAGCGCGATGCGCTCGGTGTCGACCATCAGCCCGTCCAGGTCGAAGACGACCGCCCGGTGCGCGCTCACGGCTAGAGGACGGCGGACGGCCCGAACAATTGCTGATGCTCGCGCGGCCGGCTGCGCCAGTACTGGCGCGGCGCATCGACGCTGGCGCCGAGTGCCGCAGCCGCGTGCCACGGCCAGTGCGGGTCGTAGAGCAGGCCGCGCGCCAGCGCCACCATGTCGGCCTTGCCGGAGGCGACGATCTCCTCGGCCTGCTGCGCTTCGGTGATCAGTCCGACCGCGATCACCGGCACTTTCGCCTCGCGCCGGATCGCCTCGGCGAACGGCACCTGGTAGCCGGGGCCCACGCGCACTTTCTGCTGCGGCGAGATTCCGCCGCTCGACGCGTCGATCCAGTCGGCGCCGAGTGCCGCGCAGCGCCGCGAGAATTCGATCGCGTCGGGCAGGTCGAAGCGCTCGGCTGCCGGCAGGTGCTCGAGCCAGTCGGTGGCCGACAGGCGCACGCCGAGCGGCTTGTGCGCCGGCCAGGCGGCGCGCATCGCGGCGATCACCTCCAGCGGCCAGCGCATCCGGTTCTCGAGTGAACCGCCGTATTCGTCCTCGCGCCGGTTGGCGATCGGCGACAGGAACTGGTGCATCAGGTAGCCGTGCGCGGCGTGGACCTCGATCGCATCGAGCCCGAGCCGGTCGGCGCGCAGCACCGCGTCGACGAAGCGCGCCTTCAGCGCCTGCAGCTCGTCACGCCCGAGCGCATGCGGCGGCGCCTCGCGGTCGTTCATCGGCACCGCGCTCGGCGCCACCGGAGTCCACCCGCCGGCGTCGGCGGGAATCTGCGCGCCGCCCTCCCATGGGCGAGCAGTCGAGGCCTTGCGGCCGGCGTGGCCCAGCTGGATGCCGATTGCCGCCCCGCCCACGCTGCGCACCGTGCGCAACACGCCGGCCAGCGCCTCCTCGGTTGCGTCATCGTACAGGCCCAGGCAGCCGGGCGAAATCCGGCCGGCCGGCTCGACGCCGGTGGCTTCGATCAGGACCAGGCCGGCGCCGCTCAGGGCCAGCCGCCCCAGGTGGACGGTGTGCCAGGGCTGGGCGCGGCCCTCGACCGCCGAGTACTGGCACATCGGCGAGACGACGATGCGGTTGGGGAGGGTGAGGGAGCGAAGGTGGAGGGGAGCAAATAGCTGTGACATGCCATGATTGTGTCATGGCGGCCGAAAAACGCGCATGGGCGATGCTGGTCGATCCGGATCGGTCGAAGACGATCCGCTCGGCCTCGGGGCCGCTTCGAGCGATGCTCGTGGGGCTCGCACTGGGTGCGAGCCTTCTTTTCGCGATCGTGTGCCTGGCGATCGTCTTTCGGTTCGGGGACCGGGATGTCGGGACGGACCGACCGATCGTGCGGAACGATTTCGTTGCCTTTCAGGCAATTGCGCTTCTTGCCGAGCGCGGTCGCCCGGAGCTTGCGTACGACCCGCACGAAGTCCTCGCGCTCGAGAGGGATCTCGCGAAGGACCGGAACCTGGAGTGGCTGCCCGCAGCGTATCCGCCGTCTTTCGCATGGATGATCCGGCCCCTGGCATTGCTGGACGTCGTGGATGCCTATCGACTCTGGGCCGCATCGACCCTCGGCGCTGCGGCACTCGTTGCATTGCTGATCACGCGGCGGTGGTGGGCGCTGCCGGGCACGCTCCTCATGCCCGCCGTCGCCTTTTGTGCGAGCGTAGGTCAGAACGGAAACCTGTCGGCAGCGCTGCTGGGTGCGGGCATGTGGTTGTTGCAGAGCCACCCCGTGTCGGCCGGCATCGCGTTCGGGCTGATGACGTACAAGCCGCAGCTTGCGGTCGCGCTGCCGTTTTGCCTGCTGGCCGGCGGCCATCTTCGAGTGCTCGCGTCCGCCGCGGCGACGGCGGTGGCGATCATCCTCGCGAGCGTCGCCGCTTTCGGGCCGGCGCCACTGTTCGCCTTCCTGTCGAATCTCGGGACCCAGGCCGACCTGTTCTTCGGAAGCGCGACGCATCTGTGGCACCGGATGCCGACGGTGATGGCAGGCGTTCTCCAGCTGACCGGCCACCGTACGCTTGCAACGGCATTGCATGCAGCCGTCGCGTTGGCGGCATTCGTCGCGCTGGTTTCCGTATGGCGCCATACCGACCGGACGGATCTTCGTGCACTCGGTCTCGTTGCGTCGATGCCCCTGGTGTCGCCGTACTTCTTCGACTACGACCTTGCCGTCGGAATCGTTCCGATCGCGCTTCTTGCCGGGCGCGCAGCCGAGTCGGGGCTGACCTGGCCCCGACTGCTCGTGATGGCCGCATTGTGGATGACCCCGCCGTTCCTCACCTACGCCCCGGCGGGATTCCGCTGGCCCGTGGCGCCGCTGATCTGGGCCCTGCTGCTCGGGTACGCCTTGCTGGAGGCACGGCGCATCGGCGAGTGAACCGTACGAACCCGCGATCGGGCGGGCGACCGGCTGGGCGGACGATGTCGGCGGCCAGGCTCTTGAAAAGGGCTGGCCGGGCCCGCAAATCCCCGGCAGCCACTCGGGCAACGCCCGGCGCCACTGATTGCAGGGGAATCCATGCGTCTCGACAAGCTCACCACCCAGTTCCAGCAGGCCCTGTCCGATGCCCAGAGCCTCGCGCTGGCCAACGACAACCAGTATATCGAGCCGGTGCACCTGCTGGCGGCGGTCGCCGGGCAGGCCGACGGTTCGGGGCGCACGCTGCTCGAACGCGCGGGCGTGCGCGCCCCGGCGCTGAAGACGGCCGCCGACGCCGCGATCAAGCGGCTGCCGCAGGTCTCGGGCACCGGCGGCGAGCTGCAGGTGGGCCGCGAGCTGGTCGGCCTGCTGAACCTGTCCGAGAAGGAGGCCCTGAAGCGCGGCGACCAGTTCGTCGCGACCGAGATGTTCCTGCTCGCGCTCACCGAAGACAAGGGCGAGGCGGGCCGCATCGCGAAGGAGGCCGGGCTCACGCGCAAGTCGCTCGAGGCGGCGATCGACGCGGTGCGCGGCGGCGCCAGCGTCGACAACGCCGAGGCCGAAGGCCAGCGCGAGGCGCTGAAGAAATACACGATCGACCTGACCGAGCGCGCCCGCCAGGGCAAGCTCGACCCGGTGATCGGACGCGACGAGGAGATCCGCCGCACGATCCAGATCCTGCAGCGGCGCACCAAGAACAACCCGGTGCTGATCGGCGAGCCCGGCGTCGGCAAGACCGCGATCGTCGAGGGCCTCGCGCAGCGCATCGTCGACGGCGCGGTGCCCGAGACGCTGAAGGACAAGCGCGTGCTGTCGCTCGACATGGCCGCCCTGATCGCCGGAGCGAAATACCGCGGCGAGTTCGAGGAGCGCCTCAAGGCGGTACTCAAGGAGCTCGCGGCCGAGGAAGGTCGCACCATCGTCTTCATCGACGAGCTGCACACGATGGTCGGCGCCGGCAAGGCCGAGGGCGCGATGGACGCCGGCAACATGCTCAAGCCGGCGCTCGCGCGCGGCGAGCTGCACTGCGTCGGCGCGACCACGCTCGACGAATACCGCAAGTACATCGAGAAGGACGCCGCACTCGAGCGCCGCTTCCAGAAGGTGCTGATCGGCGAACCGAGCGTCGAGGACACGATCGCGATCCTGCGCGGATTGCAGGAGCGCTACGAATTGCACCACGGCGTCGAGATCACCGACCCGGCGATCGTCGCGGCGGCCGAGCTCAGCAACCGCTACATCACCGACCGCTTCCTTCCCGACAAGGCGATCGACCTGATCGACGAGGCGGCCGCGCGGATCAAGATGGAGATCGACAGCAAGCCCGAGTCGATGGACCGCCTCGATCGCCGGATCATCCAGCTCAAGATCGAGCACGCGGCGGTGAAGAAGGAAACCGACGAGGCGTCGAAGAAGCGCCTCGAGCTGATCGAGGCCGAGATCACGAAGCTCGAGAAGGAATACGCCGACCTCGACGAGATCCTGCGCAGCGAGAAGGCCGCGGTGCAGGGCTCGGCGCAGATCAAGGCCGAGATCGACCAGCTGCGCGCGCAGATGGCCGAGCTGCAGAGGAAGGGCCAGTTCGACAAGCTGGCCGAGATCCAGTACGGCAAGCTTCCCGAACTGGAAGGGCGCCTGAAGAGCGCGAGCGAAGCCGAGGCGGGCGGCGCCGCGGCGGGCGAAGGCAAGCCGAAATTGCTGCGCACGCAGGTCGGCGCCGAAGAGATCGCCGAGGTCGTCTCGCGTGCCACCGGCATCCCGGTGAGCAAGATGATGCAGGGCGAGCGCGAGAAGCTGCTTCGGATGGAAGACTTCCTGCACCGGCGCGTGGTCGGCCAGGACGAGGCGGTGCGCCTGGTCTCCGACGCGATCCGGCGCTCGCGCGCAGGGCTTGCCGATCCGCGCCGCCCCTACGGCTCGTTCCTGTTCCTCGGCCCCACCGGCGTGGGCAAGACCGAGTTGTGCAAGGCGCTCGCCGAATTCCTGTTCGACAGCGAGGAGCACCTGATCCGCATCGACATGAGCGAGTTCATGGAGAAGCACTCGGTGGCGCGGCTGATCGGCGCGCCTCCGGGATACGTCGGCTACGAGGAGGGCGGCTACCTGACCGAAGCCGTCCGCCGCAAGCCCTACAGCGTGATCCTGTTCGACGAGGTGGAGAAGGCGCACCACGACGTGTTCGGCGTGCTGCTGCAGGTGCTCGACGATGGCCGCCTCACCGACGGCCAGGGCCGCACGGTGGATTTCCGCAACACGGTGATCGTGATGACCTCGAACCTGGGTTCGCACGAGATCCAGCGGCTCGGCGCCGACCCGAAGATGAACGACCCGGAGATCATCAAGGATGCGGTGATGGTCGAGGTGCGCCAGCACTTCCGGCCGGAGTTCGTCAACCGCATCGACGAGATCGTCGTGTTCCACGCGCTGGGCGCCGCGCACATCGCGTCGATCGCGAAGATCCAGCTGCAGGGCCTGCGCCAGCGGCTCGCCGAGCGCGAGATGGGGCTCGAGGTGTCCGACGCCGCGCTCGCCGAGATCGCCAAGGTGGGCTTCGATCCGCTCTACGGCGCGCGCCCGCTCAAGCGCGCGATCCAGCAGCGGATCGAGAACCCGGTGGCGAAGCTGGTGCTCGAAGGGAAGTACGGGCCCAAGGACGTCATCCCCGTCGATTTCGTGAACGGGGCGTTCACGTTCGAGCGGGTGGTGCACTGACGGGCGGTGTCCGGTCCGGCGTGGGCATCGGCGGCTCCGGGGCTCTAGAATAGGTTCCCGTCTGCATAGGGAACGGTGGAACGCAAGATGGGATTGCCAGGGGTTTCGGCAGCGTGTCCCGAGGTCGGGGCCGCGCAGGCGCCCGCGCACGCCGGTCGGGGTTGGCGCGTCGCGTCCGTCCGCGTGGGTCGCGGTCCACGGCCGAGCCGCGCTTCGGTGCGTGGCGTATCGGCGATCGAGCTCGCGATCCTCCTTCCGCTGCTGCTCGTCGTCTTCGCCGGGGCCGTCGATTTCGGCCTGATGCTCTACGACAAGGCCGTGATCACCAACGCCGCGCGCGAGGCGGCGCGGGCCGGAATCATGCTGCGCGAGCCGCGGCTGACGAAGGCCCAGATCGAGACGATCGCCACCGACTACTGCTATACCCGGCCCGTGTCCGGGCTGCGCCAGCCGCTGACCATCACGCTCATCGGAGACGGCACGTGCACGGCCGCAGCCACCGTCCCGAACCCGATCACGAGCCTGCAGAGCGACCTGACGGTCACCGTCAGCTACACCTATCGGGGGCCCGTGGCTTCGCTGATGGCCCTGGTGACGGGCTCTCCGCTGGCGCTCGGCACGATGGGTTCGACGGCCACGATGAAGTATGAGTAGCGTTCGCGGAGTGCGCATGCCGACCCTGGCTGCACGTGTGCGCAATGCACGACGCAGTGGCGGTGCGGAACTCGTCGAGTTCGCGCTCGTGCTGCCGATCCTGGTGGTCATCCTGATCGCCGTGTTCGACTTTGGCTTCATGGTCTACGACAAGGCGATGATCACGCACGCCGCGCGAGAGGCGGCCCGCGCGGGCATCGTGCTGCGCGATCCGCGCCTGACCAAGGCGCAGGTCGAGGCAGTGGCAACGAGCCACTGCCAGAGCAAACTGATCTCGATGGCCGGCAACAACGCCTGCACCGTCACCGCCGAAGTGCCGAGCGAAATCAGGAGCCAGGCGGTGGTGCCGCTGACGGCGCCATCCTCCGAGCTGAACAAGACCTTGCTGAGCGTTTCGGTCGAGTACACCTATCACGGCCCGATCGAGTCCGTGATCGGAGTGCTGGGGGCGCTCGGGGTACCGGCGGCCCTGGAGCTCGGGACCATGCGTTCCACCGCAGTGATGAAGTACGAGTGAGCAGGAGCAGTACACGATGAACAGAGGGGCGCAAGGGGCAGGCCGCCGCGCCGGGCGGCGCAGCCAGCGGGGTGCGGTCGCCATCATCGCCGGTCTCGTCCTGATCCTGCTGCTCGGAGTCGGCGCCTTCGCCATCGACATCGGCCGGTGGCTGGTGGTGGACAACGAGCTGCAGAACGCCTCGGACACCACGGCACTGGCCGGCGCCGGACACCTCTATCCTCCGGTCGCGGGCAAGCCGAACTGGGCGAAGGCCGCGCAGCAGGGTAATGCCGCGATTCCGCTGAATGCGTCCGAGAAGGTGTCGCTTTCGACCGGGTCGGTGGTGCCGGGTTGGTGGGACTTCAGGAATCACAGCTTCGATACCGATACGGGCAGGGCGCCCGGCGCGGACGACCTGCCCGCGCTTCGGGCGAGCATCTCCAGGAAGCCCGGCGTGAACGCAGGCTCGGTCGCGATGCTGTTCGGCAAGCTCTTCGGCGTCGATGGCCTCGACGCGGCGGCCACCGCCACGGCCGTGGTGTCGGTGCCGACGAACGCGGGAATCGGGGCGCTCGCGCCGGTCGCGGTATCCAGCTGTCTGCTGACCCCCGCGGCGGGACTCTGGGATGCGGTCGCCGGCGCGCCGATCAACGGCGCGAACGGCCAGCCCCAGAAGTTCGTGATCGCCAGCGGCGCGGCGAGCGGCACGCAGTGCAATGGCTGCAATTGCGGGCAGTGGACGACCTTCGAGAAAGCGCTGAACAACGTTCCCGCGATCCGGCAGTTGCTCGACCAGGGAAACCAGACAGTGCTCTCGATCGGCCAGGACATCTGGATTCAGCCCGGCGTCGAGAGCACCGTGTACGACACCGCGGACCAGCGCCTGAGCGGCCAGCAGGTCGTGTTGCCGATCGTGGCCGATGACGCGCTGTCCAGCAAGGGGTTCACACCCATTATCCAGTGGGCGTGCGTGCAGGTCTACGACGTCATCAAGACCCAGGGCACCTGCTACAACTACAACAACGAGGGACCCTTGCCCGGTGGCAACCCGAAAAGCGGGCAGGACAAGTTCTGCATGGTCGTCAGTTTCGCGAATGGCTGTACGGTACCGGGATCCGAGGGGGGCGGGACCGGGCCATATCTCGGGGTGAACGTCCCGCCGAGGCTGGTGCAGTAGGGACGCTCTTGCCCGGGCGGCGCTCGATGGAGAACTTCGTCCACACTCTTCGGCCGACCGATCATCGGTTCGACATCCCGCGGCAGTAGGCGTTCAAGGGGGTGCCGTGCGTCTCTGGCGCCTTCCGTCGGTCGCAACCCTCGAGGGCGACGCAACCGGCGCGATGGCCGACTCCCCTTGCGGAAGCGTCAGTCGCAGGAGGAAGGCACCAAATACGATATTCGCGCCGACGACGATCGCATTGGTCGCGACCAGCGCGGGGTGGACGGTTTCCTCCATCGACCCGCCGTGTCGGTGCAGCCACTGGAGCAGGATGGTCATATCGACAGCGAGGCCGCATGCCGACAACAGTGCTCCGAACACGAGCCAGTGTTCCAGCTTGAAACGTCGCTCGAGATACTCGAGCAGGGTCGATCTGTATCCCGGAAATCGAGCGGCGACCGCGGTCTTCGCCAGAGCCCCCATCAGAAGAACATTGACGCCGAGCAACACCAGCGCGGCGCCGAGCACGAGAAAGTGGATGCCCAGGTACATGCCGGCGATCGTGATCGGTCCGGTTGCAAGCAAACCCTCCAGCAACAGACCGAGCACGAGCGCGGTGCTGCCGGGCCACAGGTAGAGGTGATCGGGTGCGTAGGTGACGATGAACCTGAGGTGGCGCCAGCCGTCCCGGAACGAGCGCAGGTGGGGAGGGCGGCCGCGCTTGTCCTGGTGCAGGCGGATCGGAATCTCGGCGATCCGGAGTCCATTGTGGGCGCTGCTCGCGACCATCTCGGTGGCGAATTCCATCCCCGTCGTCGTGAGGTTCATGCGCTCGTAGGCCTGGCGACCGAACGCGCGCATCCCGCAGTGAAAGTCGCCGATCGGCGCTCGAAAAACGACGCGCGAGATGAACGACAGCACCGGATTGCCCAGGTAGCGGTGCAGGAGTGGCATTGCGCCCTTCTCGATGCCGCCGCGGAAGCGATTGCCGATCACGAGGTCGTAACCCTCGTCGATCTTCTCGACGAAGCGGCCGATCTCGCCCCAGTCATAGGAGTCGTCGCAATCCGCCATCACAATGATCTCGCCGCGCGCCGCGGCGATGCCGGCCCGCAGCGCGGCGCCGTAGCCGCGCCACGGCTCGTGGACCACCCGCGCGCCCAGCGCACCCGCCAGAGCCGCCGAGCCGTCGGTCGAGCCGTTGTCGGCCACGACGACCTCTCCGTCGATGCCCAACTCGCGCATGCATCGCTGCGCCTTCTCGATGCAGATCGGGAGCGTGCGCGCCTCGTTCAGGCACGGCATGACCGCGGATACCCTGGGGCGGCGCGGAAGGCTGGCCGAGCCTTGCGCTTCGTCGGTCATTGAAGCCTCCGGGAACCGGATTCGATTGGTGGACAGACTAGCCGTTCCAAGTAGGCGTCCTGCGTGACCGCCGTCACACACCTTGCGTCGGTGTGCTCGCCTTGCAGCGTGTTTCGCGCGTCCGGGGGATCGGGTTCAAGGCCTCCTGGCCACCGCAAACACGTTCTTGCCGAACCAGCGGCAGGCGACGCGATCGAGCGCGCGGCTGGCGGGAAACACCCAGCGGTCATAGGTGCGCACCGATGAAGGATCGAGCACGCCGCTTCCACCGACGATGCGGTAGGCCAGCGAGGCGGGGAAGCCGAGGCTGTCGGCGTACTCGACATGCTCGACGCGCAGGCCGGCGCTTTCGAGGGAACGGCAGAGCGTCACCGCAGTGTAGCGGCGATGGTGGCCCACCAGGCGATCCAATCCGCTGAACAGCACCTGAAACGCTGGCACGTAGATGAGGCACCGCCCCCCTCGTCGCAACTTCGGTACCAGTGCCGTCATTGCTGCTACGTCGTCGTCGATGTGTTCGAGGACGTTCAGAGAAAACAGGAAGTCGACGCTCGCGTCGACGAGCTCGCGAGGGGATCGCACCGTCTCGAAACCCTGTTGCTCGAGGCCATGCGCCAGTTCCGGGTCGATTTCGAGGCACGACACGCGGTGGCCCCTGTCGCGCAGCATGCTGGCGAACAACCCGAGTCCGGCCCCGAAGTCCAGGATGCGGCCGTTCCGCGGGGCGTGGCGCTCGATCAGCGCCAGCAGGAACGCGTTATAGCGCGTGGCCAGGCGCATTGCCTCCAGGTTGTCCTTTCCGGAATAGCTGAATGCGCCCGCCGTCATCGTGCCGCCCGGTCTCCGTCGACCAGCAGGTGCACGTCGGCGTCGATGTCGGCGAACATCCTGCGCGCGACGTTGCCCTTGCCCGGCCAGTTCCGGCCTGCGGCGGCCGCGGTGGGGATTGGCAGCGATGCGGTCATTTTCGAGGTTCGGGCTGCATGAGATTTTGCCTCATTCAACCGGCGTTGGCAGAATCCGATACGGTCAGAGTTCACGAAGGGCGCAATGGGCGCGGCATCTCTCGGGCGATTCAGGGCACTGTTCGACATCTACTCGCCGCGCCCCCTGCACAGGGGCGTCGTGCTGGGCTGCATGGCCTTGGGCGTGTGGCTGCTCGCCAATGGGGTCGCCACGCGGTCGACCGTCGGAGCGATACCGTTTCTCCTGTTGGTCTGGGCGAATCACGAGCGCTTCCTGGCCACCGTCGACGGGCTGTTCGAGCAGCGCACCTGGCTGGTGCTCGCCGTCCCGCTGGCCGTGTATGCCGCGCCGCTGATCGTGGTGCCGCCGATCGCCTCGGACGACCTGTTGCGTCACATTGGTTGGGCCTTCTGGCCAGGCGGCTACCGCGACATGTACGTGCGAACAGCGCTGCCGCCGGCCGAGCTCTACCCCACCTTCGACTGGGTGATGGGCGCGCTGGCGAGGCTGGCCGGCGCCGCTGCGGCGATGTGGACTGCGCAGGCGCTCGCGTGCGCGGGACTGGTGCTGGTCTTCGTGCTGGCTGCGCGGCGCCTGCTTGCGGGGCATCCGATGTGGGCAGTGCTCACGCTCGCGGCACTGATCCTGGTGCTTCAGCTGATCTCGGGGCGGCTTTCGCTGGCTCGGCCCGAGATCTTCATGACGATCTGGGCGCTGTCAGCGCTGCTGGCACGCGGATCGGTCGGTACCGTCGTCTGGTCGGCCACCGGCCTGGCGCTCGGTTCCGGTTACTGGCTCGCACCGCTCTACTACCCGGCCGCGATGCTGCTGCCGATCGGGGGCCGCGCGAGGGCGCTGGTCTTCGCGGCCCTTTGCCTCTGCTGGGTAGGGATGTGGTGGTGGCTGACCGACGGACGGCTTTTCGAGGTGATACGCTGGCCTCTGGAGCAGGTGGGCAACCGCGTGCCCGGTCTCGGCGTCATGGAGAACGAGAGTATCGTCAACGTGCTGCTCACCCCACCGATGCTGGCCTTGGCGCTCGCGTCCGTCTGGGCGGCTCGGCGCGGCGGCGATGTGCGTCTGCTGCTGCTCGCCGGCTTCTTCCTGCTGTCGAACCAGGCGCGCTACGGGGGCATCGTGGCGCCGCTGCTCGCGCTGCATGCGCTGTCGGCCGCGCCGCGCCTGCGGCTTCGATGGCCCGCGATGGCGCGGTCGGCGGCGGTGGCGATCGGCAGCGTCGCTCTCGCCTGGTTGTCGGCCGGCTGGCCCCGCTACGGCGACCTGCCCGGCTTCAATCTGCCCGCCGGTGCGGTGGTGCTGACGTCATTCGGCCAGGCGACGTACAGCATCCCGTTCGCCAATCTCGGCTTGGTGCGGGTTGCGCCTGCCTTCGAGGTCGGCGCTGCTGATCCTGCCGTCCAGCGCCTGGTCCTCGCGATCGGCCGAGGCAGCGTCGATTGCGCCGAGTTGAAGGACCAGGGTTTCACGCACCTGGTCGAGAGCACGTTGCGGGGTCCGCCGCCGCCCTGCGTCACGCTGGCCGCGATGCAGGGGGGCTGGCGGCTCTGGCGAATCGACCCGTGATCGCGCCGCAACCACCGGGTCGGGATCAGCCTGATCGCGCATCCGGCATGCTCGGCCAGTTCCTCCGCTTCGGACTGGTCGGCCTGCTCGGCTTCTTGATCGACACCGGCCTGACGCTTGGCCTCGAGCGGGGCGCAGCGTGGCCTGCGTTCGCCGCGCGACCTCCGGCGATCGTGGCGGCGATACTGGTGACCTGGTGCCTCAATCGCGGCTTCTCGTTCAGGGTCAACGCACCGCTGTCCAGCGTCGGGCCGTATGCGCTGGTCGCCACCGCTGTGGCGCTGCTCAACTATCTGCTGTTCCTGATCGGCGTCGGCCACGGCATGGGTACGGTCGCCGCAATCTTCGCGGCCACGGCCGTTTCGATGGTCTTCAGCTTCCTCGGCTACCGGTATTTCGCGTTCGGAGCGTATGCGCGGGGCCCTGATCCGGTGCCGCCCCGGGGTCCGAACAGGTGCGCATAGGCGGGGAGTCGGGAAAACGTCGCCAGGATGGCGCAGGCGATGGCAGCGCCCGCCACGAGATCCACGTAGTAGTGCGCTCCGAAGACCGGCGTCGAGCCGATCATCGCTGCGGAATATCCCGCCGCGGGCCAGAAGAGCACGGAGCCGCGGAAGCTCCAGGCAAGCACGATGCCCGCAGCGGTATGAAACGAAGGAAAGGTCACCAAGCCTGGAAGGTCGCGCAGGTCGAGCACGATCACGCCCTCGCCGCGGAGGCGTTCCATGTGGGGCAGGTGATACAGGCCCGGTGGCTCGCCGAATGCACCGAAGTCGGCTGAGGCGCCGAGATGTGTCGCCACGGCGGCTTCCGCCGGGAAGAACATCCCGATAGTCGTGCAGACGACGGCTACGATCACGAAGGTCTCGAGGAAGAACGCGGCTCTCCGCAGATCGTGTTGCGCGGACAGCACCAGGTACGCGATCACGCTGACGGGAGTCAGTGACTTGTAGCCGTGATCCAGAACGGTCCTGAGGAAGTCGTTCCGCTCCACGAAGTGGAAGTACGTCAGCCAGTCGAGGCCGAGCCATTCATCCCAGCGCGACAGGACCCGATCGGCGTACGCGAACGAGGTCGTCATCGACAAGTGATTGAACACGCGCAGCGCGAACCACGCCAGCAAGAGAAAGATCGTTCCCTGAAGAACGACGACGAGCCGCGCGAGAGCGCGTGATGCCGCGTCTCCGTCGAACGGGAATCGGCCCCGAAGCAGGAACGAGGTGGGCGCGGCCCCGGCCAGAAGCAGTCCGGTCACTGCCAGCTGGTCGGCATGAAACCGGACTTCGCTGACAAGCACCCAGACGGCGTTCGCGAGGCAAAGCGCCAACACGAGGACGTAGGAGAGCGGCGACGGGAAGAAGACCGGCATGGCGCGATCTCAGCGTTGTGCTTTCGCAGGGGGCATTGATGCACGCGCCTAGCGCCTGGTGGCGCCGCCCCGCAGCCGCGGGAGCACAGTAGCCGGTGCGCTCCGGGCCATGCGGTCGAGCCGGTCCACCGCCGCCATCGACCCCGCCATCACCGCAACCCCGCCCACGCCGTCCAGCGCGTAGTGCCAGCCGAGGAACACGGTCGAGGCCCAGTTCAGGCAGAACCACGGCACGGTCAGCCACAGCGTCCAGCGCCACTCGCGCGCCAGCGTCGTCATCGCGATCCAGGCCAGGCCGACGTGCAGGCTCGGCATGCCCTGGGTGCCGGGCAGCAGGCCGTTCTGCGCAATCTCTCCGCGCATGAACGCGCGCAGCGCGTCGGCCAGCGCCGCGGTCGCGGTGCCGTCGAGTCGGAACAGTTCGGGCCTGTAGAAGATCGGCCCGGCGTTCGGGAACGCGATGCCGAGATACCGGGTCAGGTGGAAGGCGAGCACCACTGCCGCCATCGCGCGGGCCAGGCGCGGCAGGCGATCGCCGATCGTCATTGCGGCCACGGCCGCGAGCACGCCGAGCCACACTACCTGGTAGACGGCATCCCACAACCGGGGCAGGTCGAGCGGCGAGCCGAGCAGGGCGCGGAACAGCGGCTCCTCGACCGACCACAGGGCGGCGTCCCACCAGTGCGCGGACGAGAGCCGGTAGACCTCGACGAGGTTGGCCGACGCGGCCAGCCCGTAGCCGGCGACCGACATGATCAGCACCGCCTCGAGGCGGGGTTTGTGCAAGTGCATCCAGAGGTGGGCCAGGTCGAAGCGGTCGTCCTGGTTGCGCAGCAACCTGGGTGCCTGCACCAACGTCTGGAACAGCATCAGCAGCAGCGCAGCCAGACCGTAGAGCGCGGGAAATCCGATGACCACGGACGCCTCGCGCACGCCGAACGGAGCGAGCGCCGCGCTCCCCGCGACGGCCTGCGCGAGCACGGTCAGCGCGGCCGTGAGCAGGATCAGGGCGACCATCGCTGCCCGATTCCCGAAGCGCCGCCCGCTTCGCCCGCGCCGCAGGCGCGCAGCAGGCGCACGGCGATCCACACGCAGGCCGCGCCGAGCGCGATGCCGCCTGCGCCGTCGACGATGTAGTGCCAGCCGAGCACGACCGTCGAGGTCCAGACCAGCGCGACCCACGGTGCGGTGATCCAGAGGGTCCAGCGCGCGGCGCGCGCGAGCCAGTACGCGGTGACCGCCACCATTGCGACGTGCAGGCTGGGCATCGCCGAGACGCCGCCCAGCAGGATGCCGCCCGAGTGCATCGCGCGCTCGGGGGGCGAACCCATCACCTGCGCGACCATCCGCATCGCGTCGCCGGTCACCGAACCGTCGAGGTAGGCGAACACCTCGGGCCGGTAGAAGGCGGGCCCCATGACCGGGTTCAGCACTCCGAGCAGTCGCCCGACGTAGAAAAGCACGATCATCGTGACGCAGTAGTGCAGCACGATGCGCGAGCCGCGACCGATGACGACCAGCGCGAAGGCCGCGACCAGCTCGATGCCCCAGGCGCTGTGGTACAGGCGGTCCCAGGCCGCAGTGTCGATCGGCAGCGCGGCGACCCGCTCGAGCACGCCGCCCTCCAGGCGCCAGAAGAACGGATCGCGCCAGTGGGTGCTGTGCGCGAGCAGCTCCAGGTTCAGCAGCGTGATGTTCGACGTACCGAGGATCGCGACGGCGGTGGCGAGCAGCATCGCGACGGGTGCCGGCCCGCAGCTGAAGAAGCGCCGCGCGCGCATCGCGACGACGCCGAGCGGTGCGTCGCCGGACCGACCCGCGCGCCGCTGCAGCGCGTCGGCGGCCAGGCCGACCGACACCAGCGAGCCGTCCCAGGCGATGCCCATCAGCAGCAGCAGCCCGAGCATCGCAGCGAGCAGCAGCGGCGTGTCGCGAAACCAGGGCACGAACGGCGAGCCGGCCACAGCGGCCAGAAGCGCGGTGCCCAGCGCGCTGGCCGCGTAGAGGCCGGCGATGATCGCCAGCGCCCGCAGCGGGGCGACGTCGGCGGTTGCGGCGGCGCGGCCGCTCACCGGTCGCTCCGCTCGGGGAGCAGCGCGCGAACCAGCGCGGCGACCGCCAGCGCGACGAGCGCGCCCGCCACCACGTCGGCCGGGAAGTGCGCGCCGACCGAGACCCGCGACACGCAGACCAGCAGCGCGAACGCGATCAGCGCCCAGCGCACCGGTCGCGAACTGCCCGGACCCAGCGACGCGGCCATCAGCACCGCGAACGCCGCGTGCCCGGACGGAAACGCGTGGAGCTCGTCGGACCGCCCGACCAGCGTGACCGCAGCCTCCCCGAGGGCCTTCACGGGCCGCGGAAAGTCGAAGGCACGCTTGAGCGCGGGCACGACCAGCACCGAGGTCAGCACGTAGCCGACGGCGAAGACGACGACGTTCGCTGCGGGGAGCGACGCGGGGCGGGCACGGCTCCACAGCAGCGCGATCGCGACGTACAGCGGGTACAGCGACGGGTGCCCGAGCGCGGTCGCGGCGATCATCGCTGCGTCGATCCAGGGCCGGTGCCAGCCGTTCACCAGCCCGAACAACTGCACGTTCAGGCCGTGCCAGCCGTACCAGGCGGCCTGTGCGGTCATCGCAGTCGCGCCGGCGGGACTGCGCGGTCGCGGCGCGCGAGCCACAGGCAGGCGGCAGCCGTGATCGCCGCGCCCGCCAGCATGTCGACCAGGTAGTGGCCACCCCCGGTCGGGATCGCGACGAGCACGCCGAGATTGAGAATCAGCGCCGGCCAGAACAGGGGAGCGATCCCGCGCGTGACCCAGACGAGGATCAGCGCGATCGCCGTGTGGTACGAGGGAAACGTGACGATGCCGGTCTGGCGCCCCACGTCGATGACGGGTGCGGTCTGGTCGCGCAGCGTGTTCAGGTCCGCCAGGTGATAGGCCTTGTGGAGGTCGACGCCGTAGTACGCCCAGGCCGACTGCGCCGGGAACAGCCCGGAGAGGACGACGACCACGATGCCGGTCACGATCAGCAGCGCGACCAGCTCGCGCACGCGGTCGCCCAGCCCGGCGAGTCCGGCGACGCTGGCCAGCCCCGACAGCGCGAGCGCCGTCCAGCTGGCCAGTCGGCCTGCCGTGCGGCGGCGCTCGTGTGCGCAGGGCTCTGCAGCCCGACCGCAGGCACCCGGCTGCGCAATGCCCGCCGCCGTCGGCGTCATAGCGTCAGGCGCAGGATCTCGCTGGCGATCGTCGAGAAGCAGCGGCCCAGTTCGCTGGCGTTACGCGCGAAGCAGTACAGCCCCTGCGGCTGGGCCGCATTGCGCGTGTCGGCGTCCGCCGTATTCGCGAGCCGCTTCAGGATGTTCGAGCCGCGTTCGCGCGCCGAGGTGTACCCGCAGTTGCCCCCGGAGAACGACGGCTCGAGGTCGTTGAGCGCGTCGCCCAGGCCGATCGTGTAGATGCGGATCTCCTGGCCCCGGGCAATGTTCGCGATGTTCTCGACCATGTTGCGCGCCGCCCGGTTGACGTTGCAGCGGGTGTCCGTGGGGGGCGAACCACTGAGCGTGCGCGGGAACGGATGCCCGGTGTAGCTCGCCAGCGACACTGCGGGTTCCGAGGGCACGGTGACGGAGCCGCCGGTCGTCGGCAGCCGGGTGATGTTGTTGACGGTGTAGCCGCCGTCGTCGAAGTTCGATCCCCAGGAGAGGTTGCGCCGGTCCTCACGGAACATTCGGTACGCAGAGTTCGGGTAGTTCGCGTCGTTGCCCGAGCCGGAAGTCTCGGAATACAGGTTCCCGGTGATCGGGTTCGGGCTGCCACCCGAGCGGGGGAAGGCGCCGTTGACCACGTTGGGCGCGCCGTCGCTGAAGAACAACACCACGCGCAGGCTCGACCGGGTGTCGGCCGGAACGCCGTCGAGCTCGCTCACTGCCTTGCGCATTCCCTCGGCCGACGCGGTCGCGCCGCCACGCGGCAATGCGTTGATCGCATTGTTCACCTGGGTGCGGTTGAAGCCGCGCGTCGTGGTCTTGTTGATCGCCGCGTCGATGACCGCGCCGGACGAGAAAGAAACCAGGCCGACCCGGTCGCCACCGGCGCCGGCGCTGAACTTGTTCACGAAATCGTTGATCGCCGCGCTCTTCAGCGTCGCCAGGTCGGACGAACTGAGCGAGCCCGACGTGTCCATCACCAGCATCACGTCCAGGTCGCGCCGGATCGCCTCGCCCATCGCCGCGACGCCAGTGCCCGCCGGGCCGAGCACGCGGATGAAGGTCGTCGGCATGTCGGCGCTGCCCGACACGGTGATGCGCCAGTGCCCGGTGCTCTCGTGCACCGCGGTCGTCGACGGCGCGCCCCGGGTCGATCCGAGGAAGCCCTCCGGGTAGTTCAAATTGTAGAAGCGCACTGCCGCCGCCTGCGCGTTGGCGATGCGGGTCGCGTCGTCGACGCCGGTGGCGAGCGCGCGGGCGCCGGCGATCGCCGCCGCGTCGACCGCGGCATTGAGGCGGGCCTTCACGCCGTAGGCGCGGCCGGAGTCGATCGCCAGCCCGACTGCGCCGATCAGTACGATCAGCGAGAAGCCGACGAGGATCAGCACCTGGCCGCGCTGGCGGCGCGGCGATGCGGGGCGAAGGTACGAACGGTGCATGGCGTGTCTCCTCGAAGGACCGCTCAGAGGATCGTGAGCGCGTAGAGACGCGGATCGTCGCTCATCACGTAGCGCGTGAACGGCGTGTAATCGTACATTGCCTCGACGGCGTAGACGGTCTCTCCGTCGAGCAGGTTGACCGCCAGCCGCAAGGTCTGGTTGGACGGCACGTTGCAGGCGCCACTGCCGCTCCAGCTCGGGCACGCGTAAATCCGGCTCGCGAGCGCGCGGTTGCCCTTGCTGCTGTGGCGGTACTGGGCGTCGACGCGCGCGCTGCCGTCGGAGCGTCCGACGAGCTTCGTGATGTACATCATGCCTACGCCGTCCATGTCGAGCGGCGTCGCGTTGTCCATCAGCGCGGCCAGGATGTAGTCGGGCGTCTCGGTCGTGCGCGCGGACAGGTTCGCGCCCTCGCGCGAGAGGTGCACCAGCACGTTGTTGAACTGGATCGCGCGCGAGAAGTCGATGACGCCGAGCGCCAGGATCAGCAGCACCGGCAGCACCAGCGCGAGTTCGATCGTGGCGACGCCACGCGCGAGGGACCGCCTGCGCCGTCGAACTCGGGAAGTGCGCATCTGCGCGGGGTAGAGGAACGGAATCACTGCCAGGCCTCGTTCTTCATCGTTGCGGCAACGGTGAAGTCGTACTCGCCGTTGGTGAAGAAGCGGCGCACGAACGGCGTGAACGCGGCGATGTGGCTCGTCACCTCGACGATGATCAGCTGGTTCGCGCCGTAGCACGACCCGCTTCCGAGCGTCACGACGTTTCCGGCGGCGTCGATCGTCTTGAACACGGTCGTCGACTCTCCGCGGTCGTAGAGCCCCCAGGACTGCTGCCGGATCTTTTCGCGGACCGCCGCGCATCGGTCGCCGGGGGTCGCGTCGGGCGCCAGGTCGCTGCGCCCGACCACCGCGTAGCGGGCGCCCTCGCGCACCGCGTGCTGCATCGAGAGGTTGGCGAAGAACAGGTACGACCAGTCGATGATCGAGAAGAGCACGGTGAAGAAGAACAGCGCGACGAGGCCGAACTCGACCGCGGCGACGCCGTGTTGCCGGTGCCTGGTGCCGTAGCGGGGAATTCTCATGGACTGCTGCCTCCTGTGCCGTCCGTCGGTACCGCTGGTGCCGCGACTACAGCGCGTCTCGTCGACCTCCGGATACGCATGCTATTCTGCCCGGGCGTTCGGGGCATTGGTGCGGAAATCGTGCCGAACCGTGAAACGTTTCGTGACTTTCGTCATATTCGCGCGGCGGTTTCCTGCGAGACTGCAGTCAAGGGCGAGCCGACGAACGGTCGGACCAGCCCGGGGTCCGGTAGCTGTCCGATGGGGCACCGGGCTGGGGGGCCGTCCCCTTCGACGGTCGTTGTTTACGGTCGCCCGGATTGGGCGGCTACTGCAGGGGGTATCTAGCATGGAACGGTTCATTCAGGCAACGCAGCAGTTCGTCAACGACGAAGAGGGCGTCACCGCCATCGAGTACGGCCTCATCGCGGCGCTGATCGCGGTCGCGATCATCGTCGCGGTCACCGCGGTCGGCGCGAACCTGAACGTGATCTTCAACTACATCGCGGGCCAGCTGACGACCCCCTGAGTTGCCGCCGCCCGTCCGGGCCGATCGCCGGTCGGCCGCCTGCCGCGAGGCGGGCGGCGAGCGGCGAAAGCCCCGGGCCGGTGTCCGGGACGTGAACGGGGGAACGACTTGAAGCGCATCCCACGCCTCCTGGGCGACCAGGGCGGCGTGACGGCGATCGAGTACGCGCTGATCGCCGCGCTGATCGCGATCGCGATCGTCGGCGGCGTCGCGCTGGTCGGGGTCGAGCTGCATTCGATGTACGAGCGGATCTGCAGCGCAGTGTCAGAGGCGCTCGGTGGGGGCGCGTGTTGAGCGGGGTGGGCGAGTGGGGAGGATGGGAGCCGTGGGTGCTGTGGGGCACGCGACTCGTGCTGGCCGGACTGCTGGTCCTGGTCGGGACGAGCGACCTGCGCTCGCGCCGGATCCCCAACCGTCTCATCGGCGCCGGACTCATGATCGCGCTTCTGTGGCACGCTCTCGCGCCTGCGGGTTCGGGCCTCTTCGACCGCTACGACCCGGGCGCGCTCGGGTTCGGCGCCTCGGCTGCGGGGGCGGCCGCGGCATTCGCCGCCTTCCTGGTGCTGCACCTGGCCAGGGCGATGGGGGCGGGCGACGTCAAGCTGATGGCCATGCTGGGCGCGGTCTTCGGCTTGGGCGCGCTGCCGGCGCTGGTGCTGGCGGTGTTCGCCGCGGGCGGGGTGCTGGTCGCGGCACGGCTGTTCGACCGCGAACGCCGGCGGGCGGTCGCCGCAAACCTGCGGACCATCCTGGCGGGGCGCGTCGCGGCGCTCACCGGAGCGAGCGGGCCGCGCTTCGATCCGTCGCGCGACACTGCCGATCGGCTGCCGTTCGGACTGGCGATCGCGGCCGGTGCGACGCTGCTCGCGGCCCTGCAATGGCGGGGCGCACTTGGCTGACGCGCCCGGCACGCCGGCCGGGCCGGCTTCACGGAGCTATCGAAGAATGCTGAGCGGAGCGGCCGCCACGCAAGTCGAACCGATCCGGCTACCGCCCGGGTCGATTCATCCTCCGGCCTCGCTCGAGGCGGCCGGACTGTCCAGTTCGCTGGTCATCGACCTCGCGCTCAAGCATTTGCAGCGCAGCGGCGACCTGTCGATCGGCGAAATGTCCGCGCAGGTGGCGCTGCCCATGCCGGTGCTCGAGAAGCTGCTCGGGTTCCTGCGGGCCGAGCGGCTGGTCGAGGTGCCGCGGCGCGGCAGCTTCGACGCGGACGTGCGCTACGCGCTGACCGAGCTCGGACGCGTCCGCGCCGAAGAGGCGCTGCGTCGCAACCAGTACGTCGGGCCGGCGCCGGTATCGCTGTCCGACTACGTCGCGCAGGTCGGCCGCCAGCACGTGGCGGACGGCCGGGTCACGCCCGCCCGCCTCGAGGCGGCGCTGCGCCCGCTCGTGCTGCCGCCCGACCTGGTGGCCACGCTGGGCGCCGCGGTCAACTCGCAGCGGCCGATCTTCCTGTACGGGAACAGCGGTGCCGGCAAGACCTGGCTGGCCGAGCACCTGGTCAGGGTGATCGAGGGCGCGATCTGGGTGCCCTATGCGATCGAGGTCGACGGCGAGATCGTGCAGGTCTTCGACCCGATGATGCACCGGCGCATCGACGGCACGCGCGCGAGCGGATCGCTCGATCGCGCGCGCCAGCCGGATGCGCGCTGGGTGCTGTGTCACCGGCCGGTCGTCAAGCTCGGCGGCGAGATGACGCTCGAGATGATGGATCTCGAGCTCGATCCGATGGCGCGCTTCTACAAGGCGCCTGCGCAGCTGAAGGCCAACAACGGCGTGCTGGTGTTCGACGACCTGGGCCGCCAGCGCAGCTCGGCGCGCCAGATCCTGAACCGGTGGATCGTGCCGCTCGACCGGCGCGTCGACTACCTGTCGCTGCACACCGGCATGTCGTTCCAGGTGCCGTTCGACGTGATGGTGATCTTCTCGTCGAACCTGTCGCCGGCGAGCCTCGACGACCCGGCGTTCGTGCGCCGGCTCGGCTACAAGATCCGTCTCGACGCCCTGGACGAGGCCTCGTACCGGCGCGTGTTCCGGCAGGCCTGCGCGCGCGCCGGCGTCGCGCACGACGACGCGTCGGCCGACTACCTGGTCCGCGTGCTGCACGCGGAATCGGGGATGCCGCTGCTCGCCGCCTACCCGTTCGACCTGGTCACGAAGGTGCGCGACCGGGCCGCGTACGAGGGGAGCGAGCCGCGACTGACCCCGGACGCGCTGCGCTGGGCGTGGTCGCTGTATTTCGCCGACGAGGGTGACGCAACCGGGCCCGGGCATGCCGCCGGACGCGGGGCATGCAATACTGGCATCAGTGGGGGGACGCAATGAAGGGCACTAGGGCACTGATCATGCTGCTGCTGTCGGTGATCGCGGGAGTGGCCGCGATGGTCCTGGCGGCGCAGTGGATCAATCAGCAAAGAACCGCTTCGAGCGCAGGGCAGGTGGTCGTGGCTTCGCGCGACATCGACTTGGGCCAGCCGCTCAACGCGTCGATGGTGACGCCGATCCCCTGGCCTGCGGGGTCGATGCCGACCGGCTCGTTCCCGAAAGTCGAGGCGCTCGAGGGCAGGGTGCTGCGAACGCCGATGCTCAAGGGCGAGCCGGTCCTCGAAGGCAAGCTCGCACCGATCGGGACCAAGGGAGGGCTGTCGGCGGTCATCGGCCAGGGCCGGCGCGCGATCACGGTCAAGGTCAACGAGGTCGTCGGGGTGGCCGGCTTCGCGCTGCCCGGCAACTACGTCGACGTGCTGGTCAATACGCAGGACGAGCGCGACCGGCCGGTCTCCAAGATCGTCCTCGAGCGCATCCTGGTGCTGGCGGTGGCGCAGGAGGCAACCCGGGACGACACGAAGCCGCGCGTGGTCAACGCGGTGACGCTCGAGGTGACGCCCGAGGAGGCCGAGCGGATCGACCTGGCGCGCAGCGTCGGCAACCTGTCGCTGGTGCTTCGAAACCAGATCGACCAGAACCAGGCGCGCACCGAGGGCATCCGCAAGTCCGACCTGCTCGGCGAGGCGACGTTCACGCCTCCGCCGTCCCAGGTCGCGGCGGCGGCTCCCGCGCCGGCGGCAACCAAGCCGGCGCCGCGGCGCGTGGTCCGGCGCGAGCCCACGCCCGCGCCCGCAGCACCGCCGGCCAAGGATGAAGCACGCGTCGAAGTGATCCGCGGCGTCCAGCGCTCGTCGGTCGGCCTGTGAGCAGGGGGAAGAAGATGAACAAGGCATTCATTGCAGGCGCGCTCGCCGCGCTCGGTGCCGCCACTGCCGTGGCGCAGACCGTGGCCCAGCGCCCGCCCGAGGTGATCAAGGGCACGAGGCCGGCGGCGCGGGTATTCACGCCGCAGCCCGTGCCGGCCGTGCCGGCCGTGCCCGACGGCAGCATGCCCAGCGAAATCGGGCCGGCAATGCAACTGGTCGTGGGCAAGTCGACGCTGTTGCGGCTGCCGGCGCCGATCGAGCGGATCTCGGTCGGCAATCCCGCGGTGGCCGACGTCACGCTGATCAGCGCGCGCGAGCTGTACATGCTCGGCAAGACCTTCGGCTCGACCAACGTGATCATGTGGCGGCGCAATGCGCCGACGACGATCATCGACGTGTCGGTCAGCGCCGACGCGAGCGCGCTGGAGCAGCGCATCCAGATGCTGCTGCCCGGCGAGAAGATCAAGGTGAACGCGGCGACCGACTCGCTGGTGCTCACCGGCGAGGTTTCGAGCGCGTTGAAGGCGGCCCAGGCCGTCGAGATCGCCGAGTCGTTCATCCGCACCTATTCGCGGGGCCTGCAGTTGCAGGTGCTCGCCGGCGACCAGACCGCGCAGCAGGGCCAGGCGATTTCGGTCGGGCAGCAGGCCGTGACGGGCGGCGCCGGCGGTGGCGCGCGGCTGCAGCCCAAGGTGGTCAACATGCTGCGGGTCGCGCAGCCGCAGCAGGTGATGCTCGAGGTCAAGGTCGCCGAGGTCTCGAAGAACCTGCTCGACAAGCTCGGCGTGGGCATCAACGCCACGCGCACCAGTGGAAGCTGGCGCTACTCGATCCTCAGCAACCTGCTGACCGATTCGTCGACGGTGCTGGGCGCTACGCGCAACAACACGGCCTTCCAGCTCGACGCCGAGCGGCGCGACGGGCTGATCAAGGTCCTGGCCGAGCCGAACATCGTCGCGATCAGCGGGCAGGAGGCGAGCTTCCTCGCCGGCGGCAAGATCTTCATCCCGGTGGCGCGCGACTCCGGCCTCGGCACGGCGACCATCACGCTCGAGGAGAAGGAGTTCGGCGTCGGGCTGAAGTTCACGCCGGTGGTGCTCGACGGCGGCCGGATCCATCTGAAGGTCGCGCCCGAGGTGTCGGAGTTGTCGCAGACCGGCTCGCCGTTCACGACGATCAACGGCGCGACCGCGGTGCTGCCGAGCTTCACGACCCGGCGCGCGCAGACCAGCGTGCAGCTGATGGACGGCCAGAGCCTGGCGATCGCGGGCCTGATCAAGAACAACGTGACCGAGACGGTGAGCAAGCTCCCGGTGCTGGGCGAACTGCCGGTCCTCGGCGCGCTGTTCCGCAGCAGCGAGTTCCAGACCGATCGCACCGAGCTGATGTTCCTGATCACCCCGCGGCTGATCAAGCCGCTGTCGGGCGATGTCGCGTTGCCGACCGATTCGTTCACGCCGCCGAATCGCGCCGAGTTCTTCCTGAACGGGCAGCTCGAGGGCAGCGGCAGCGGCGACGTGCCGCCCGACCGGCCGGCGCCGCCGCAGCAGCAGCCTGCGGCGCCCGCGCCGCGAGGCGCGACGCAACCCGCGCCCCAGGCGACGCCCCAGTCGGCTCCGGCGACGGGCGGCTTCTCGATGAAGTGAGGGAGACGACGATCATGACTCTCATGACCCAACGCATCGGTGCGGCGATCGTCGTCGCGATGGCTGGTTTCGCAGTCGCGGGCTGCGCGGCTCCGGCCTCCGGTTCCTCCGGTTCGAACGAGCCGCGCGCGGTCGACACGCGATTCGGCGACGCGGTGCGCCAGGCGCGCGCGCAGCAGACGCTGAACCCCGATGCCCGCAGCACCGACCCGGTCGCCGACATCGACGGTGTCGCGGCGCAGAACGCGATCCTTCTCTACCAGCAGGGCTTCAAGGAACCGCAGCGCACCTTCAACGTCCTCGGCATCGGCGGCAGCTCGTCGGTGGCGCCGTAAGTGACGCGTTCGCCCCTGCTCTCACCGCGATTCTCATGACGCTCAAGCTCACCCTGTTCGGATCCACGCACAAGGGCGCGGACGACATCGCGCACCGGCTGCCGCAGCCCGACGACACCGTCACGGCGTCGCTGGCCTTCGGCGGCGTGGAAGACCTGGCGACCGAGATCGAGAGCAGTCGCCCCGACCTGCTCGTGGTCGAGCTGCCGGCGCTGGGGGTGGACGAACTGGCCCGGGTCGAGTCCGCGCTGGCGCGCTCGCCGGCGACGGCGATGGTCCTGATGACCGGCGACCGCTCGCCCGAGTACCTGTTGCGCGCGATGCGCGCAGGGGTGCGCGAGATCGTCCCGGTTCCCGTCGCGGGCGACGAGCTGAAGACCGCATACGGGCGCCAGCTCGAACGCGCAATGGCGGCACGCGGCATCGAGCGCAAGGCGCGGGTGCTGGCCTTCCTGCCGGCGAAGGGGGGCAGCGGCTCGACCTTCGTGGCGACCAACCTGGCCTACGCGCTCGCGATGCGCGGCAAGCGCGTCGCGCTGATCGACATGAACCTGCACTCCGGCGACGCGGTGCTGTTCCTGACCGAAGGCAAGCCGACGCGGACCATCGCCGACCTCGCGCGCGAGTCGGCCCGGTTCGACGCGACCTTCGTCGAGTCGGCCATGATGCAGGTGGGCGAGAACCTGTGGGTGCTGCCGGCACCGGACACGCCGGAAGGCCCGATGGACGTGACTCCGGACGCCGTGGGCAGCATCGTGTCGTTCGCGCGCACGCGCTTCGACTTCGTGCTGCTCGACATGGGACGCATCCTCGATGCGCCGTCGGTGCGCGCGCTCGACCAGGCCGAGGCGCTCTACGTCACGCTGCAGCTTACGTTGCCGTTCCTGCACGACGCGAAGCGGCTGCTCGCACTGCTCGCGACGCTCGGCTACGAGCGCGACAAGCTGCACATGATCGTCAACCGCTGGGAGAAGGGCGGCGAGATCACGTCGGGCGACGTGCAGAAGTCGCTCGGCGTGCCGGTCGACCTCGAGGTGCCCAACAGCTTCGCCGCGGTGGCGCATTCGATCAACCACGGCATCCCGATCCTGAACAGCGCGCCGCGCGACCCCGTGTCGAAGGCCCTGCTGGTGCTGGCCGACCGGCTGGCGCCGCAGACCGCCGAGCGCAAGCGCGGCTGGTTCGGGCGCTAGCCACACCGCACGGACGGGAACACCATGTCGCTCCGGGACAGACTCAACACGATCCAGCTGTCGCAGCCGGTCGTGCAGGCGCCCACCGAGGGCGCCGACAGCGCCGCCTACCAGGCGTTGCGGGCGAGCCTGCAGACGCAGCTGCTCGACCGGATCGACCTCGAGGTGATGAGCAAGCTGTCGCCCGATCGCCTGCGCGAGGAGCTTCGCGTGCTGGTCGAGCGGCTGATCGGCGAGTCGGGCGCGGCGCTCAATGCCGGCGAGCGCAAGAAGATCGTCCTCGACATCCAGAACGAGATCATGGGCCTGGGGCCGATCGAGCCGCTGATGGCCGATCCGACGATCTCCGACATCCTGGTGAACACGCACAGGCAGGTGTACATCGAGCGGGCCGGCCGCCTCGAACTGACCCCGATCCGCTTCGACAGCGACGACCACCTGATGAAGATCATCGACAAGATCGTCTCGCGCGTCGGGCGCCGGGTCGACGAGTCGAGCCCGATGGTCGACGCCCGCCTGCCCGACGGGTCGCGCGTGAACGCGATCATCCCGCCGCTGGCGATCGACGGTCCGCTGCTGTCGATCCGGCGTTTCGCGGTGGTTCCGCTGAAGATGGACGACCTGATCCGCTACAAGTCGGTGACGCCCGAGATCGCGGCGCTGCTCGGCGGGATGGTCAAGGCAAAGCTCAACATCCTGATCTCCGGCGGCACCGGCACCGGGAAGACGACGCTGCTCAACGTGCTGTCCGGCTACATCCCGCACCACGAGCGGATCGTCACGATCGAGGACGCCGCCGAGCTGCAGCTGCAGCAGCCGCACGTGGTGCGGCTCGAGACCCGCCCGGCGAACATCGAGGGCAAGGGCGAGGTCACGCAGCGCGCGCTGGTGCGCAACAGCCTGCGGATGCGTCCCGACCGGATCATCGTCGGCGAGGTGCGCGGCGCCGAGACGCTGGACATGCTGCAGGCGATGAACACCGGCCACGAGGGCTCGATGGCGACGATCCACGCGAACTCGCCGCGCGACGCGCTGAGCCGGGTCGAGAACATGCTCGGCATGACCGGCATCCAGATGCCGCAGAAGGCGATGCGCCAGCAGATCGCGTCGGCGCTGACCGCGATCGTGCAGGTCGGCCGGCTGAGCGACGGCAAGCGCAAGATCGTCAGCCTGTCCGAGATCACCGGCCTCGAAGGCGACGTGATCACGACGCAGGAGATCTTCACTTTCCGCCAGACCGGTGTCGACGCGCAGGGGCACGTGCAGGGCGAGTTCCACGCCACCGGCGTGCGGCCGAAGTTCCTCGAGCGGATCTCGGTCTACGGGGTCAGGCTGCCCGAAGACATGTTCGACCCGCAGCGGGTCTACGAGTGAGCGGCTGAAAGGGCGCTGGACGGAGCGGCGATGGACTGGGGCCTCACGATCTTCCTGCTGGTTTGCTTCCTCGGGGTGGTGCTGCTGCTCGAGGGCGGGTTCCTGTTGTGGCAGGACACGAGCAGCTCGGAGGTGCGGCAGCTCGAGCGGCGGCTGCGCGCGCTGCACGCCGGCGGCCACGGGATCGAGGCCTCGTCGCTGATCAAGAAGCGCGAGGCCGACCGGGTCGGGTTCCTGGGCAAGCTGCTGCTGAAGCTGCCGCGGGTCGACACGCTGGAGAAGATGCTGCAGCAGGCGGGCGTGGAGATGGCCACGTCGCGCTTCCTGCTCACCGCCGGCATGCTGGTGCTCGCCGTGTTCCTGAGCGCGCTCGCGCTTGGCCAGCCGCTGTGGCTCGCGGCGGTGCTGGCGATCGCGGCGGTGTTCGCGCCCTTCGTCTGGCTCGGCTGGGCGCGCGACAAGCGGATGCGGAAGATCGAGACGCAGCTGCCCGATGCGGTCGAGTTGATCGCTCGCGCGTTGCGGGCCGGCCACGCGTTCGCGCCGTCGCTGCAGATGGTCGGCGAGGAGCTCCCGGATCCGATCGGCGGCGAGTTCGCGACGACCTTCGAAGAGATCAACTACGGGATCCCGGTGTCGGACGCGATGCTCAACCTCGCGGCGCGGGTGCCGGTCGAGGACCTGCGCTACTTCGCGGTCGCGGTGGTGCTGCAGCGAGAGACCGGCGGCAACCTGGCCGAGATCCTCGACAAGATCGGCACGCTGATCCGCGAGCGCTTCAAGCTGTTCGGCACGATCCGCGTGCTCAGCGCCGAGGGAAAGCTGTCGGCCTGGATCCTGACGCTGCTGCCGTTTGCAACGGCCCTGGTGATCAACCTGCTCAGCCCCAACTTCATGGCCGTGCTCTGGAAGGATCCGGCCGGATTCAGGCTGGTGATGGTCGCCCTCGCAGCGATGGCGGTCGGCGTGTTCTGGCTGTGGCGGATCGTGAAGATCCGGGTCTAGGAGCGAACGATGGCGCCCGAAGTCTACGTCGTTCTTGGAGCGCTGTTCGTGGCGGTGGTCGTGGCCGTGTACAGCGTCGGTGCGTACTTCCTCCGCGGCCCTGACGCCCGCAAGCGGCTGCGTGGCGTCGTCGGGCAGGTCGACATGTCGGCGAAGGAACTCGCCGAGTGGCAGGCGCGGATGGTGAAGGCGGCGACGCCGGTCGCCAAGCTCGCCACGCCGAAGGACGAGGATGTCTCGAAGATCCGCGCGAAGTTCCTGCACGCGGGCTTCCGCGACCCGTCCGCGCCGATCATCTATTTCGCGCTGAAGACTGTGCTGGCGATCGGCCTGCCGGTGCTGTTGCTGCTGCTGACCGAAGTGCGTTTCCGGCCGGGCTACCAGCCGATGTTCTTCCTGCTGATCGCGGCCGCGTTCGGCTACTACCTGCCGAATGCCGTGCTCGCGCGCCTGACCGAGAACCGCCAGCGCGAACTGTTCGAAGCTTTCCCGGACGCGCTCGACCTGATGATCGTCTGCGTGGAGGCGGGCGTCTCGCTCGACGCCGCGATCGCCCGCACCGCGTCGGAGATCGGGCTGCGCAGCCCGAAGCTCGCCGAGGAATTGAACATGGTCGGCCTCGAGTTGCGCGTCGGAGCGACGCGCGAGCGCGCGCTGCGCAACCTGGCCGCGCGCACCGGCCTGGAGGAGATCTCCAGCTTCGTCGCGATGATGCTGCAGGCCGATCGCTTCGGCACCAGCGTGGCCGATTCGATGCGCGTGCATGCGGAGTCGCTGCGGATCCGGCGCCGCCAGCGCGCCGAGGAGCAGGCGGCCAAGATCCCGCTGAAGATGCTGTTCCCGCTGATCTTCTGCATCTTCCCTTCGCTGCTGCTGGTGCTGATGGGGCCGGCGATGATCCAGATCTACCGCCTGCTTCTGCCGGCGATGACGGGAAGGATGTAGGGCGACGCGGTCTCGATGTCGAACCGATCGGAGGACGAGATGAACACGATTCGCTATCCGATGCTGGCCGGGGCCTGCGCCGTCGCGCTGATCACCGGCTGCGCGACCGCACCCGGCGGCAAGCTTGGCCTCGACGGTCGCGCGGCGCAGGTCGCGGGCGTCTATCGCGTGCAGGAGCCGGTCGGCACTGCGGCTGGCCAGTATGCGGTCGGCCGGATGGATCTTGCCGAAGGACGCGTTGCGGCGGCGATCCGGCGCTTCGAGAACGCGCTGCGCCTCGATCCGAACTTCGTCGAGGCGCTCAACGGCCTGGGCGTGGCCTACGGGCAGACGGGGCGGTACGCCGAGGCGGCCGAATCGTTCCGCTCCGCGCTCGCCTCCGGCCCCGCGGCGGCACACGTGCTGAACAACCTGGGCTACGCCCAGATGAAGCTCGGGCAGCTGGACGAGGCGTCGATGTCGCTGGCGCGCTCGATCGAACTGGACCCGACCAACGCGCGCACGAACGAGAACCTGCGCCTGCTCGCGCAGGCCCGCGAGAGCGCGATGCTGGCGCAGGCGACGAAGTCCGAGCCCGCGCGCGAGCTGGCGCAGCCGGAAGCGCCGCAGGCGACGAAGGCACCTGAAGGCGATGTCGTCGCGGGAAGCACCGGCTCATCGGAGCCGGCCGCTGCACCGCCGGACACCGTCGCCGATCGCGGCGCGCCCGCCGCAGGCGTGGCGGATCTTTCGATGGCGCCTTCGTTGCCGAGGCAGGCCGCGCCGGTGCAGGCGATGCCTGCCGAATCTTCGCAACCGGCCGCGCCGCAGGTCGAACTGACGATGGCGCCCACGGCGCCGCGGCCGACGATTGCCGAACCGGCCGCGCTAGTCGAGACGGTCCACGTCCCGGCGATCCAGGTCGCGGCGCAGACGAAATCGCCGGACTGGAGCACCAGGCTCGTGTCGGAGGCGCGGTCGATCGCGGCGACGACGCTCGAGGAGTCCGCGCGGAACACGAGCTACGAGGTCGTTCTGGCGAAGTCGAACGACGGAACGCTGGTGCGGCTCGCGCCGAACCTCTACGAACTGCGTCTGGCGCCTCGCGTCGCCACTTCCGGCGTTGCGGCGCCTCGCGTCGCGGCCGTCGCGCCCGAACGCGACGGCACCCCGGCGCCGCTCGCATCGGTCGACGGGCTCGAGGTCAGCAATGGCGTCGGGCTGCCGCGCCTGGCGAGCCGCACCGCTCGCCAGTTGTCGCGATTCGGCGTCGACGTGACCCGCGTGTCCGACTGGCGCAACTTCGCCCAGCGGCGCACCGAGGTCCACTACCGGGCCGGCCATCTCGCCGGCGCGAAGGCCATCAGGGACCGCCTGCCGGTCGACGCAAGGTTGGTCCCGGCAAGCCGGATGCACGCCGGCGTGAACGTCCGGCTGGTGGTGGGCCGCGACATGGTGGTGAGCCATGTGGCCTCGTGGTATGGCGGCGAGCCCTCCAACGCGACGCGCACCGTCGCCGCTCCGGCACCGGCCATGGCGCTCCCCACCGCGCGCGCCGACCTCGACTCGGGCTGGCGATACCTGTAGCTGTTTTTCGCTGCGCCTGGCGGCGCCTGCATTCCTGATCGGCGATGCGCCAGCGTCGACAGCCGGGTTCGCCCCGGTTCTGGCGATCGTATGGCTGATCGGCGTCACGATCGGACTGCTGTCTTTCGCGCTGTCAAATGATGGTTTGTCGATCCGCAGGCCGCAATGGGAGTGGGGCTGCTCGCCAGCGTCGGCCCGAGGCCGCGACATTCGCCGTTTCCCGTGCCTTTCCAGCTGGCGCCCGCGCTCTGTCCGCTGGGACTGCTCGCAAGGTGCATGTTCCTGCACGGTGAACTTGCTTCCCCCCTAGCGCCACTGGCTTCCTCGACCGCTTCTAACTGGTGTTTCCGCAGGGTGGCGCTCCAGGCGGAGTGCTCCCGGCGGTTGGCGCCGCAACGCTGTTCCAAGGTCACTTCGAATTGCAGTTAGCACTAGTCGGAGTCGGAATGGTGCTTTTGCTCATTGCAGCCGGCGAAAAACTCGCTTCGGTGCGTCGTTCGGTGTCGTCGCGACTCTCGGCTGCGCGATGCTGGTGTCCATTGCAGCGCAATGCGGCGCCGTAGAAACGGAACGCGACTTCCGCCATGCCGTGCGCTCGATCACCGTCGATGCCGATTCGCCGCAGCGGGCCCTGCTGTCGCGTCGATGGCGTCCGGAGGCGTCCAGGTGAAGCCCGATCCGCGAATCCGGCCGTAGACAGACGGCTACGGCAATCTGTTCAACGTGCTTGGGGTGGGGTGATGACCGTTACCCATGGCGCTGCGGGAGCGGATCGGGGCAGTCATCGGTTCACTTGGCCGCGGCGTCCCGCAGTGACGCGGGCGACTTTGCGCCGGCCGAGTAACGTGCGCGCACCACGAAGGGCGGCCGCCGTTTGGACTCCATGTATGTTCGGCCGACGTACTCGCCGAGTATTCCGATGCCGACCAACTGCACCCCGCCGAGGAACAGGATGGCGGTCATCAGCGAAGCGTAGCCTGGAAGATCCACGCCAAGGATGAGCGTGCGCATCACCAACCAGAGGCCGTAACTCAAGGCCAGGAGCGCGACAACGATCCCGAAGTACGTCCAGGTGCGCAGGGGAACAGTGCTGAAGCTCGTGATCCCCTCTAGCGCCAGGTTCCAAAGCCTCCATCCGGAGAACTTCGTGCGGCCGCCGTGCCTCGGCTCCCGCTCGAAGTCGACCGTCTCGGTTCGGAACCCGACCCATGCGAACAGCCCCTTCATGAATCTGCGGTTCTCGGACAGTCGCACTAGGACATCGACGACCTGCCGGTCGAGCAAACGGAAATCGCCGACATTCTCGGGAATGGCGGGCTCCGCCATCGAATTGTGCACCCGGTAAAACCACTTTGCGGTCAGACGCTTCAGTAGATTGTCGCTGTCCCGGTTCGCACGACGCGCGAGAACGACCTCCGCACCCTCCTCCCACTTTTCGAGCATCTTGCCGATGATTTCGGGAGGGTCCTGCAGATCGGCATCCAGAGGAATGACCGCGTCTCCTCGCGCTTCGCAAATGCCTGCAGACAGGGCGGCTTCCTTGCCGAAATTGCGGGACAGATCGACCACACGGAGGAACGGCAATTCCCGGGACTTGCGAACCAGCAGTTCGAGCGTTCCGTCACGACTGCCATCGTTTACGAACACGACCTCGAACCGGAACTGGCCGAGCGAGGCGATTACAGCAACCAACCGCTCAAGCAGGCGATCGAGAGCGTCGGCTTCGTCATAGACGGGCAACACCAGGCTGACCAGCTTGCGCATCGTTTCCCCTCGCGGCGTTCTCTCGACACTGCTCACTTGCTCCATCGACACGTCCATCGAAGGAGTATCCCAATTCGTGACGGCGGCCCGGCTCTCATTGCGACTCGCTGCGGGTGCGGGCTGGGGCGTCCGGCGACCTCTCGCAAAATACAGCGCCAGCCCGAATCTGGCACCCATCTGCCCGACCAGATTCGGGTCGTGGCTTCACGCCCGCGTCCGCCGCGCGGGGTGTCACCCAGGCACGCGCGATCGCTTCCGCGAAACCCGATTGCCTCATCGAAGGCGCGGCAACGAGCGCGGCGCCTGCACGTCCGGCAGGTCGGGACGTCGGCCGTCGTTGGGGATCAGGACACCGAAGTGGCGGTCCGCATAGACCAACCGGAATCGGGACGTGGCTGTCAGCGCCTGAGCGAATCCCTGATCGGGCGAAGGCACGAGGACGACGTCGATGCGGTAGCGGTCAAATATTGAGAGCCATTCGCCGGCCAGGCTGGTCACGCGGAGGTAGTCATCAATGACGGCAGGCGGGTAGGGGGTGTACCGTCCGTCCACGAACACTCGGTAGCCGCGCGAGTGCAGCCGATAGATCAGGTAGCCCCCAGATCCGTAGTCGTTCAGAATGCGGCCAGAAAGCTTGTTGGCTTCGATGAAAGTCGCGGCGTCGACCGGTACGATCGCCCGCAGGCGGGCGTCGCGCCATGCTTGAAGCCAAGGGAACGTTGCCAGCAGCGCCAAGACCATCAAGACGCACAGTGCCCAGTTCAACGCGTGCCGGCGCTCGCCGATATCCTTGTTGGCGCCTTCTTGCAGGCGGGCTGGCAGGATCGCAGCCCAACGGTTCTTCCAAGGCATCGGGCTCCACCCGGTGAAGGCCCGAGCCATGACCGGCGCCATTGCAATCGCGGCGAGCGGAATGAAGCGCATCGAATAGAGCGCCGCAGCGCTCATTCCACCCAGCAGCGCCAGATCGAGCCAGTCCGGGGGCTTGCGGCTCAGGATGCGCGCCAAGCCGGCAATACAGAGCATTCCGAGGAATGCCTGTCCGCCCCGGTGATGAAAGTCGGGACTCTGCCATTCCACGACAACCGATGCCGCACTCACCCGAGTCATCTCGAGTGTCGTCGACAGCGCGGAGTACCCCAGTGGATTGAGGCCCAGCGCTGCAATGCTCGCCGCGATCAGCAGGATGCCGGCGGCGGGCGTCAGCCGTCCTTCGGCTCGCTGGGCGCCATCCAGAGGCATCTCCCGCGACAGCAGATCCGCCAGGCACACCAGCACGATCAGGCCGAGGCCGGTCACGAAGCCGAAGTGCAGGTTGACCCAGACGGCCATCGTCGGCGGAATGCCCAGAAGCCACGCACGTTGGCCCGTCTCGCGGTGCTTCGATAGCAGGAACAGAGTGAGCGCGAAGCCGAGAAAGGTAGCGACGTACGGACGGGCCACGAAGTACATCGATGCTCCCGCCGCGCTGACCAGCGTGACGGCGAGCGCGCGCGACGACTCAGTGATGAAAAGGCGCACGATGGCGTGCACGACTGCCCAGGTCGCAAGGAGCCAGGCGACGAAGAACGCGCGTACGCCGGTGTCACCCAGCGCACGGTGAACCCAGGCAATTGCCGCGTCGAACAGCCACCCCTGCACCGGCCAAGGCAGGCCGGCAGCGGTGAACGAGAACGGATCGGTCGTCGGGATCGCGCCCGTCTCAAGGATCAGCTGTCCGGTCCGTAGGTGCCAGAAATAGTCGTAGTCGCTCAGCGGAAACGCGAGCAGGCCGCACATTGCCGCCAAGATCGCTGCAACGGCGGGCAATTCGAGTCGGGGCAGACGCATGCGGGGGATCGGCGCTCGGAGGGCAGAAATACCTCAATAATGCGGCAACCAGCCCATGTGGGCTATGAAATACTTCGCCAAGCGGCGCTCGAGGCATTTTTCACGGTCGGATCAGCCGGCTCGCCGGCGACGCGTAGAGGGTCGTCGCGCTACCAGCCCATTCGGCCGTCGCCGCTTCGGACCCGAACGCGACCACGTAGTCGAAGCGCCCACGCAGGGACGCGAGTGGCGGCGCTGGCCCGTCTTGGTCCAGCCGTGCCAGCGAGGCGAGGGACACGAACTCGGAGCGGAACTTGACGGGGAACGGATTGAATGGCCTAACGTAGAGAGCCGACATGAACGCCGACCGGTCGATCACGCTCCACGCGGCCGCGTGCGGGCTCAACCCCGGTCCGTCGCGACGCTCAGCCACTCCGACCGTTGCCACGCGGCTCCCAAGCTCGATGTGCGTCATCGCAGTACGCAGGTCCCGTTGCAGTGGGGCCGATTCGCTCCAGTGCACCAGCGTCGCCCCGCTCGTAACGATCACGCCTGCGCCGATCGCCCAAGGTAGCCAGGGTGACCGACGCTGGCCAGCCGCGGACAGGTCCAGGCTCGCCCAGAACACGAGCGTGAGTGGGAGTGCGAGCCGCAGGTCGACCATGCTCGAACCGATGCCGAGGGGCGGCATCAGCAAGACCGCGATGGCCAGCAACGACAGCACGGGCTTCGCGGTTCGCGCCATCGACAGGTCGCCGTGCCGCCATCCGACCGTCAGGCAGAACGCCACGAAGGCCAGCACGATGCCTGCGGGCAGGGCGGCCGTGTGCAGGCTCGCCTTGGGAATCAGCAGCAGCACCACCACCTTGTACGCGAGAAGTGCGCTCGCGGCGGCCTCGGGAAACGGCGCGGCGAGACTGGTGCCCGGCTGGAACATTGCCAGATGCAGGTAGAGCGCGGGCACGAATTGCAGGCCAGCGAGTGCCGCACGACGCGCGAGTTGCCACGGGCCGTGCTCGCCGGGGGATCGCACGGCCAGGCATCCCAGGACGCAAACGGCATAGACCCCGAAGGCCGCCAGATGGCACAGGTAGACCAGGGTCGCGCCGACGGCGAAGGCCGGGAGCAGGCGCGGCCTTCGCGACCCGTCCAGCGCGATCCATGCGGCGAGCAGCCAGAGCGCGGCGCCGACGCCGAACACGAAGTTGAACAGGCCGAGCTGGAAGAACGCGTTGTGGGCGAAGAGCAGCGCGCCCAGTGCGACCCAGGTCAGGCGTCCCGTCAGCGCCGCGGCGAGTGCCGCGGTGCCGCTCGCGGCCAGCAGCACGCAGAGCGAGGCGAACAGCTTGAGCCCCGTCTCGAGGCCGAACGCCTTGCCGAGCAGCGGGACCGTCAGGTCGAGCGCCAGGTTGGGCGCAATGCCGGGCTGCAGCTGGTAGAAGCGCTGCAGGATCGGCGAGTCGCCGACGTGCTCGAGGACGTGCAGCCTCGCGAGGTGGTTCGCGAAATCGGCGATGTCCACGTAGCGAACGGCGTACAACGGAACCTGGCTGAGCAGGAACAGCGCGGCGAACCAGGGCAGGAAGCCGCCAGTGACCGCGGGCAGTTCGGACCGGTGCAGCTGCATGCGGGGATCGGCACTCGAACGGGAGGACGGTTCAATGGTGCAACAGCTGGCCCGTGCCGGCGATGAGAAATTTGCCGCGTGGCGTGCAAGCGTCGCCTTCGCGCGGTCGGGGGGCGACCCGGGTGTGACAGAATCCGGCCCTCTCGGTAACACCCTGCTCGCCTGCCCATGAATCGTGCCCGTCCGGAGGCGGCAGTCGCCGCCCGCATCGTTGCCCGCATCGCCGAAGAACTGGCGGCGCGACCCGCGCAGGTCGCGGCCGCCGTCGGTTTGATCGACGACGGCGCGACGGTGCCCTTCATCGCGCGCTATCGCAAGGAAGCCACCGACGGGCTCGACGACACGCAATTGCGCACGCTGTCCGAGCGACTCGCGTACCTGCGCGAGCTCGAAGACCGCCGCGCGACGATCCTCGCCAGCATCGCGGAGCAGGGCAAGCTCACCGACGCGCTCGCCGCGCAGGTTGCCGCGGCGGACACCCGCCAGCGTCTCGAAGACCTCTACCTGCCCTATCGGCCGAAGCGGCGCACCCGCGCCCAGATCGCCAGGGAGGCAGGGCTCGAGCCGCTGGCCGAGGCGCTGCTCGCCGATCCGATGCTCGACCCGCAGGCCGAGGCCGCGAAATACCTGCGCTCGCCCGACGAGAACGGCGAGCACGGCGTGGCCGACGCGAAGGCCGCGCTCGACGGCGCGCGCGACATCCTGGCCGAGCGCTTCGCCGAGCGCGCAGACGTGCTGGAGGCGCTGCGCGAGCGGATGTGGAACGACGGCTGGATCGCGAGCAAGGTGCACGACGACAAGGCTGCCGAGGGCGAGAAGTTCCGCGACTGGTTCGACCACGCCGAGCCGATCGCGAAGGTGCCTTCGCATCGCGCGCTCGCGCTGCTGCGCGGCCGCCAGCAGGGCGTGCTGGCACTGAAGCTCGGGCTCGAGCCGTCGCTCGAGGAGCAACAGCCGCATCCGTGCCTCGCGCTGCTCGCGGCGAAAGTGGGACTGGTCCGATCGGTGCAGGCGGCAGTGCGCGTCGCGTCGGCTGCGGCCGCACCGCGAGCGGCCGGGCCGGACGCGCGCGAACCGATGCGCGTCGGCGACACCTGGCTCGCCGAAGTCTGCCGCTGGTGCTGGCGCGTGAAGCTGCTGCCGCACCTGGAGACCGAACTGTTCGGCCGCATGCGCGAGGCCGCCGAGGCCGAGGCGATCCGCGTCTTCGGCGCCAACCTGAAGGACGTCCTGCTTGCGCCGCCCGCCGGCCAGCGCGCGGTGATCGGCCTCGACCCGGGCATCCGCACCGGCGTGAAGGCGGCGGTGGTCGACGCCACCGGCAAGCTGCTCGACACTGCGACGCTGTATCCGCACGAGCCGCGCCGCGACTGGGACGGATCGATCGCGGCGCTCGCGGCGCTGGCCGCGCGGCACGCGGTCGAACTGGTCGCGATCGGCAACGGCACGGCGTCGCGCGAAACCGACCGGCTGGTCGCCGACCTGATCCGGCGGCACCCCGAGCTGCGGCTGCGCAAGCTGGTCGTCTCGGAAGCGGGCGCCTCGGTCTACTCGGCCAGCGAACTGGCTGCGAAGGAATTCCCGCAGCTCGACGTGAGCCTGCGCGGCGCGGTGTCGATCGCGCGGCGGCTGCAGGATCCGCTGGCCGAACTGGTGAAGATCGACCCGAAGTCGATCGGCGTCGGCCAGTACCAGCACGACGTGAACCAGCACGCGCTGTCGCGCCAGCTCGACGCGGCGGTCGAAGACTGCGTCAATTCGGTGGGCGTCGACGTCAACACCGCGTCGGCGGCGCTGCTGGCGCGGGTCTCGGGCCTGGGCGGCACCGTCGCGCAGCGCGTGGTCGACTACCGCGACGCGAACGGCGCCTTCCGCAGCCGCGACGCGCTGCGCAAGGTGCCGTACCTCGGCGAGAAGACCTTCGAGCTTGCGGCCGGCTTCCTGCGCATCCGTGACGGCGACAACCCGCTCGACGCGTCGGCGGTGCATCCGGAAGCGTATCCGGTCGTGCAGCGCATCCTCGACAAGGTGGGCCGCAGCGCGCGCGAGCTGATCGGCAACCGCGACGCGCTGCGCGGGCTCGAGCCGCGGCAGTTCGTCGACGAGCGCTTTGGCGAGCCGACGGTGCGCGACATCCTGGCCGAACTGGAGAAGCCCGGCCGCGACCCGCGCGGCGAATTCGTCACTGCGTCGTTCCAGGAAGGGGTGGAGACGATCGCAGACCTGCGCCCCGGCATGAAGCTGCAGGGCGTGGTCACGAACGTGGCCAACTTCGGCGCCTTCGTCGACGTCGGCGTGCACCAGGATGGCCTCGTGCACGTGTCGCAGCTGGCCGACCGCTTCGTGAAGGATCCGCGCGACGTGGTCAAGGCCGGGCAGGTGGTGTCGGTGACCGTGCTCGAAGTCGATGCGGCCCGCAAGCGCATCGCGCTGTCGATGAAGAGCGGGGCGCGGCCAGCGCAAGGCGCGGAAGGTCTGGCCGCGGCGGGCCCTGCGGCACGGCAAGGCGGTCGGGGTCGCGCCGGGGGCGGCGGACAGGCCGGCGGCAGTGGATGGGCCGGGGGCCGCGGGCAGGGTGACGCACGGCGTGGGCCAGGAGCGGGCCCGGACGCCACGCCGACCGCTCTGGGCGATGCGTTGTCGCGGGCGCTTCGGCGATCGTAGGCAAGCTGCCAGTCGCCGATCGCCGACTCAGGCCGGCGCCGCGCGCTCCAGCAGCCGCACGAGCGTCGCCAGGGTCCGGTTCACCGGCGTCGCGACGCCGAGCGCCTGTCCGCGCCGCGCCACGTAGCCGTTGAGCGAGTCGATCTCGGTCGGTCGTCCGCGCGCCAGGTCCTGCGCGGTCGACGAACTGGCCTCGCGCATCGCCTCGCCCAGTCGCATCGCGGCTTCGTTCAGGGTGTCGACGCTGGCGATGGCCACGTCGTCGGCCTGCGCCACCGCGACGCATTCGCCGATCGCCTCGCGCATCAGCGCGCGAACATCCGCGTCGTCCAGCATCGCCCCGTAGCGCGACCGACCCAGCGCCGAGATCGAGTTGAACGCGCAGTTCATGACGAGCTTGGTCCAGAGTTCGCCGCGCGCGTCGGGTTCGAGCCGGCAGGGCACGCCGGCGCGCTCGAACCAGGCGGCGACTCGCCGGGCGCGAGCCGACGGCTGCACGGCCGTTTCGGCTGACCCGGGGGCCGTCCGTTCGCCGTACTCGCCGATCACCAGGTCGCCGCGCCCCGCGTGCAGCAGGTGGCCGGGCGCCGGCATCGAGGTCGCCACGTAGACCACCGCAGCGAGTGCGTCGATGCCGGCATCGCGAAGCTTCGGCACGTTGTCCACGCCGTTCTGCAGGCTGACCAGCACGGCGTCGGCGCGCAGCAGCGGCGCCAGCGCCCGGGCCGCTTCGGCGGTGTCGCGCGTCTTCACGCAGAAGAGCACGAGGTCGGCCTCGCGCACCGCGTCGGGCCCGGTGTCGGCGTCGATCCGGATCCGGCGGGTCGCGCCCGGGCTGTCGAAGAGCAGGCCGTCGCGCCGGATCGCCTCCACGTGCGCGGCCCGCCCGATCAGCGTGACCGGTGCACCCGCTTCGGCCAGCTTCGCGCCGAAGAAGCAGCCGACGGCGCCGGCCCCGTAGACGGCCACGCGTGGCCAGGAGGGTGGTTGCATCCGCGATCCGTCCATGCCGTGATCCGAGCGGCAGATGGTACCGCGGCTGCGCAGTCCCCCGCGCCGCGATTTGTGCTTAACTTGCACCTTTTCCGGCGCGCGCCCGCGCGCCTGCCGTCACCGCCATCGCTGGGTTTTCCGACATGCAATTCCGTTTCCCGATCGTCGTCATCGACGAGGACTGGAAGGCCGACTCCGCCAGCGGCCTGGGCATCCGCGCGCTGGCCAAGGCGATCGAGGACCAGCACTGGGAGGTGGTGGGCGGCTTCACCTACATCGACGTGTCGATGGTCGCCAACCAGGCCGCGCGCGCGTCGGCCTTCATCGTGTCGATCGACGACGAGGAGCTGGGCGAGGACGGCACCGAGAGCAAGGCGGTCAGCGACCTTCGCAAGTTCATCGTCGAGACGCGCCGTCGCAACGCCGACATCCCGATCTTCCTGTTCGGCGAGACCCGCACCTCGCAGCACATCCCGAACGAGATCCTGAAGGAGCTGCACGGCTTCATCCACATGTTCGAGGACACGCCGGAGTTCGTCGCGCGCTACATCATCCGCGAGGCCACGAACTACCTGAACTCGCTCGCGCCGCCGTTCTTCAAGGCGCTGGTGAACTACGCGCACGACGGGTCGTACTCGTGGCACTGCCCGGGGCATTCGGGCGGCGTGGCGTTCCTGAAGAGCCCGGTGGGGCAGATGTTCCACCAGTTCTTCGGCGAGAACATGCTGCGCGCCGACGTCTGCAACGCCGTCGACGAGCTCGGCCAGCTGCTCGACCACACCGGGCCGGTCGCGGCGTCCGAGCGCAACGCCGCGCGCATCTTCAACGTCGACCACCTGTTCTTCGTCACCAACGGCACCTCGACCTCGAACAAGATCGTCTGGCACTCGACGGTGGGCAACGGCGACGTGGTGCTGGTCGACCGCAACTGCCACAAGTCGATCCTGCACGCGATCACGATGACCGGGACGATCCCGATCTTCATGCAGCCCACGCGCAACCACTACGGGATCATCGGGCCGATTCCGCTCGAGGAGTTCGACCCGGCGAGCATCCAGCGCAAGATCGACGCGAATCCGCTGATCAAAGACAAGAGCACGCGCCCGCGCGTGATGACGATCACCCAGTCGACCTACGACGGCGTGATCTACAACGTCGAGACGATCAAGCGCACGCTGGGCAACTACATCGAGAACCTGCACTTCGACGAGGCCTGGCTGCCGCACGCGACCTTCCACCCGTTCTATCACGAGTTCCACGCGATCGGCCTGAACCGGCCGCGCAGCGCCGAGGCGATGATCTTCTCGACCCAGTCCACGCACAAGCTGCTCGCCGGCCTGTCGCAGGCCTCGCAGATCCTGGTCCAGGATTCCGAGAAGAACCGCCTCGACCGGCACCGCTTCAACGAAGCGTTCCTGATGCACACGTCGACGAGCCCGCAGTACGCGATCATCGCCTCCTGCGACGTCGCGGCCGCGATGATGGAGCCGCCCGGCGGCACCGCGCTGGTCGAAGAATCGATCTTCGAGTCGCTCGAGTTCCGCCGCGCGATGCGCAAGGTCGACGACGAGTTCGGCCAGGACTGGTGGTTCAAGGTCTGGGGCCCGAAGGACCTGGCCGAGACCGGGATCGGCAAGCGCGAGAACTGGTTCCTGAAGTCGAGCGAGAAGTGGCACGGCTTCGGCAAGCTGGTCACCAACTTCACGATGCTCGACCCGATCAAGGCCACGATCGTGACGCCGGGCCTGGACATCAACGGGAAGTTCGCGCCCTGGGGAATCCCGGCGTCGATCGTCACCAAGTACCTGGCCGAGCACGGCGTGGTGGTCGAGAAGACCGGCCTCTACTCGTTCTTCGTGATGTTCACGATCGGGATCACCAAGGGGCGCTGGAACACGCTGGTGACCGAGCTGCAGCAGTTCAAGTCCGACTACGACACCAACCAGCCGCTGTGGCGCGTGATGCCCGAGTTCGTCCAGGCGCACCCGGCCTACGAGCGGGTGGGGCTGCGCGACCTGGCCTCGCAGATCCACGAGCAGTACCGCCGCTACGACATCGCGCGGGTCACCACCGAGATGTACCTGTCGAGCATGCAGCCGGCGATGAAGCCGTCGGAGGCGTTCGAGTGCCTGGCGCACCGCAAGGTCGACCGGGTGCCGATCGACGAGCTCGAGCAGCGCATCACGACGATGCTGGTGACGCCGTATCCGCCGGGAATCCCGCTGCTGATCCCGGGCGAGCGCTTCAACCGCCCGATCGTCGAATACCTGAAGTTCGCGCGCGACTTCAACGCGCGCTTCCCCGGCTTCGAGACCGACGTGCACGGCCTGGTGATCGAGCGCGAGGACGGCGTCGACCGCTACTACGTCGACTGCGTGAAGACCTGAGCGGCCCGGCGCCCCGGGGGGGCGCCCCTTCAGACGTCGACCGAGCGCAGCGCCGGCGGCGCAGCGACGTGGGCGAGCCGGGTGCCGGCCAGCACGTCGTAGAGCGCGCGGCGGTCGCGATCGACCAGCGTCCAGGCGTACGGCGCGAAGATCAGCAGGTGCAGCCCCGGGTGCAGGTAGTAGCCGGCGGCGAGCGCGCCGATCGCCAGTGCCGACGCGGCGACGAAGCGGGCCAGCGCGCGTGCCGGCGTCACGCTGCCGCCGTCGCGCGCCTGCAACTGCAGCGCCAGCGTCTTCATCGGCAGCGAGCGCCGGCCCGCGCTCCAGAAGTAGGTGAAGTAGGCCGCGAGCACGCCCAGCGTGAACAGCTGGAACGCGGTGCGCAGCGCGCCGGGGTGCCCGCGGAACTGCGTGAGCGCCGAGAACGCGTAGTCGGCGAACCACAGCACCCCGAACAGGATGATTCCCTCGTAGGCAATGCCCATCAGGCGGCGCCAGGGGTCGGCGGCCGGATCCGGCGAACCCTGCATCAGAACTGCTTCGGGCGCGGTGGCGGGCGCTTCGGCGTGCGGCGTGCGAGGTCGGACAGCGGCTGCGCGGCTTCCTTGGCCAGCCCGGTCCGCGCACCGGCGTGGCGCGCGGCGGTGTTGCTGGTCCAGCCCGCGGTGCGCAGCACCGAGCGCTGCTCGGGGGTCATTTCCTGGTAGCGCTCCCACTGAGCCTGGCGCTCGTCGGGGGGCAGCCGCTTGGCGAGCCGGTAGTTCTGTCGCGCGAGCCGGCGCTGGTCGGGGGTGAGCGCCGCCCACTCGCGGATGCGCTCGTGCGCGCGCTCGCGCGCCTCGGGCGCCATCCGCGGCACGCGGTCGGCCAGCGAGACCCAGACGCGCTTTTCCTGGGCCGACCAGCCGTTCCACTGGGTAGAGAAGGGCTCGAGGACCGCCTGCTGGGCCGGGGTGAGTTCGCTCCACAGCGGCCGCACCAGCGGCAGCAGCGACGCCCGCGGCGCCGCCGCCTCGTTCCCGGCGCGCGCCGGCAGGACCACTGCCGCCAGCGTCAGGCACAGGCCGGCGACGAGGGCCGCGACGAGCTGCTCGCGGGTCACTCGCGGTCTCCCTGGGCGACGTTGCGCAGGAACACGCCGAATCCGCGGTCGGCGTAGGCCGAAATCGGCACCTCGTCGACGAGCACGGCAGCGTCGACGTCGGCGATGTCGTCGGCGCGTCGCCGGCTGTCCCACTCGGAGATCCCGTAGAGCACCGCCGCCACGATCGCGATCGGCACGACGATGGCCGCGAGGCCGAGCCCCAGGCGCCGCCGTCCGTCGGGATCGCCGGCAGACGGGCGGCCGCCCGCGGCGGTCGGCACCACGATCGCGTGCCCGGCTGCGGCAAAGGCCGGCCGCGGCGCGGCCACCCTGGACGGGGCGGGGATGCGGGCGAGCGCCGCCTCGCGGGCGGTTGCGAGCCGGTGGGTGACGCGCCACGGCAGGTGCTCGGCGGACTCGTCGAGCGCCTCGCGGGCGAGCTGGGCGATTCGTTGTTCGTTCATGGTGCAATTCCGCGTGCCCGGAGCACTTCGGCCAGCGTGTGGGCCGCCCGGGAGCAGTGCGTCTTGACGCTGCCCTCCGAGCATCCCATGGCTTCGGCGGTCTCGGCCACGTTCAGATCCTCCCAGTAACGCAGCAGGAACGCTTCGCGTTGACGCCGCGGCAGCTTGCCGATTTCCTCGTCCAGGATCGCCAGCAACTGGGCGCGCTCGAGGCGATCGGCGCCGCTGCCGGCCGCGGCGCCGCCCGGCTCGGCTTCGAGGGCCTCCAGGATGTCGCGCTCGCCGACTTCGTCCCCGGTGTCGCCGGCCAGCGCCGAAAGCGGCGTCGTCCACAGGTTGCGGACCTTCTGGCGCCTGAAGTGGTCGGTGATCGTGTTCTGCAGGATCCGCTGGAACAGCAGCGGCAGCTCCGCCGGCGGGCGCTCGGCGTATCGGGTCGCGAGCTTGATCATCGCGTCCTGCACGACGTCGAGGGCGACCTCCTGGTCGCGCACCGCGTAGACCGCCTGCTTGAACGCTCGGCGCTCGGCCGCGGCGAGGAAGTCGGACAATTCCTGCCGGGTGGCCATTCGGGTCGGCGGCAAGTGTGGAGAGGACGCTGCGCATGCTAGCAGAAGGCCCGTCGGCACCGCCCCGCGGCCCGGGGCGCCTTGACCCTCGCTGTTGCGGTGCAGTATCCTGCTCGCCTACCCCTAGAGCGCCCCTTCCGGGTCTGGTGGCTGCGGCGATCAGCGCGGACGGGGCGTTGTCATTACGTGCGCCAAGCGCCTTCACGAGAGGCGAGCGGGCGCATCCGATCAAACTCGCAGGCCCCGTGCCGAGGCCTGCGTCGTGGCGCTTCGACGCGTACCCGCGCGACGATGCCCGCCATGGCGCCGGCGGACGGGCTCCCTGGACTTGAAAGGACTTCATTCAATGGAAATCACAGGCGCGGAAATCGTCGTTCGCTGTCTCCAGGAGGAGGGCGTCGAGCACGTCTTCGGCTACCCGGGCGGCGCGGTTCTCTACATCTACGACGCGATCTTCAACCAGGACAAGGTCCAGCACATCCTGGTGCGGCACGAGCAGGCGGCCGTGCACGCGGCCGACGCGTATTCGCGGTCCACGCAGAAGGTCGGCGTGTGCCTGGTCACCAGCGGGCCGGGCGTCACCAACGCGGTCACCGGCATCGCGACCGCCTACATGGATTCGGTGCCGCTGGTGGTGATCACCGGGCAGGTGCCGACCCACGCGATCGGCGAGGACGCTTTCCAGGAGTGCGACACGGTCGGCATCACCCGCCCGTGCGTGAAGCACAACTTCCTGGTCAAGGACGTCAAGGACCTCGCGACCACGATCCGCAAGGCGTTCATCATCGCCAACACCGGGCGCCCCGGGCCGGTGCTGGTCGACATCCCGAAGGACGTGACCCGCAACAAGTGCCGGTTCGACTACCCGAAGACGGTGTCGATGCGCTCGTACAACCCGGTCACGCGCGGCCACCAGGGCCAGATCAAGAAGGCGCTGAACCTGATCCTGGGCGCCGAACGGCCGATGATCTACACCGGGGGCGGCATCATCCTGGCCAACGCCGCGCCGGAGCTGAACCGCTTCGTCGACATGCTCGGTTTCCCGGTCACGAACACGCTGATGGGGCTGGGCGGCTACCGGGCCAGCGACCGAAAGTTCGTCGGCATGCCCGGCATGCACGGCACCTTCGAGGCGAACATGGCGATGCAGCACTGCGACGTGCTGATCGCGATCGGCGCGCGCTTCGACGACCGGGTGATCGGCAACCCGAAGCACTTCGCGCAGAACCCGCACAGGATCGTCCACGTCGACATCGACCCGTCGTCGATCTCCAAGCGGGTCAAGGTCGACGTGCCGATCGTGGGCGACGTGCGCGAGACGCTGACCGACCTGATCGGGCTGCTCGAGCAGTCCTTCGCCGAGGGCCGCAAGCCCGACGCGCGCGCGCTGCAGGCGTGGTGGCAGCAGATCGACGAGTGGCGCAAGCGCGAGTGCCTGAAGTACCGCCCGAGCAACGAGGTGATCAAGCCGCAGGCGGTGGTCGAGAAGCTGTGGGAGGTGACCGGCGGCGACGCGTTCGTCACCTCCGACGTCGGCCAGCACCAGATGTGGGCGGCACAGTACTACCGCTTCGACAAGCCGCGGCGCTGGATCAACTCGGGCGGGCTGGGGACGATGGGGGTCGGGCTGCCGTACGCGATGGGCGTGCTGCTGGCCAACCCGGGCGCGCAGGTCGCCTGCATCACCGGCGAAGGCTCGATCCAGATGTGCATCCAGGAGCTCTCCACCTGCAAGCAGTACAACCTGCCGGTGAAGATCGTCAACCTGAACAACCGCTACCTGGGGATGGTGCGGCAGTGGCAGCAGATCGAGTACGGCAGCCGCTACTCGCAGTCGTACATGGACGCGCTGCCCGACTTCGTCGCGCTGGCGGAGGCCTACGGCCACGTCGGAATCCGCGTCGAGAAGCCGGCCGACGTCGAGCCGGCGCTGCGCGACGCGTTCGGCAAGTACAAGGACCGCCTGGTGTTCCTCGACATCATCACCGACGCCACCGAGAACGTCTGGCCGATGGTCCAGGGCGGCAAGGGCCTGACCGAGATGCTGCTCGGCTCGGAAGATCTCTGAGGAGCCGGCGATGAAGCACATCATTTCGATCCTGATGGAGAACGAGCCTGGCGCGCTGTCGCGGGTGGTCGGGCTGTTCTCGGCGCGCGGCTACAACATCGAGACGCTCACCGTCGCGCCCACCGAGGACAAGTCGCTGTCGCGGATGACGATCGTCACCACCGGCTCGGACGACGTGATCGAGCAGATCACCAAGCAGCTGAACCGGCTGATCGACGTCGTGAAGGTGGTGGACCTGACCGAGAGCCCCTACACCGAGCGCGAGCTGATGCTGATCAAGGTCAGGGCGGTCGGCAAGGAGCGCGAGGAGATGAAGCGGATGGCCGACATCTTCCGCGGCCGCATCATCGACGTCACCGACAAGACCTACACGATCGAGCTCACCGGAGACGGCACCAAGCTCGACGCCTTCATCGACGCCCTCGACCGCACCGCGATCCTGGAGACCGTGCGCACCGGCGCCTCGGGCATCGCCCGCGGCGAGCGGGTGCTCAAGGTCTGAGACGGGAGAAGGGAGAAGGGAGAAGGGAGAAGGGAGCAAGAGGCAGCAGAGCCAATCCCCGCGGCAAGCCGCGAGCGAAGCGAGCGACGAGCCGCAAACCGGAGACGCAACGGATTCGTTGCGCGACGATCCGCAGCGGAGCGACCGGGCCCTCGTGGCCCCGATCGACCGAGCGAGTATCGGGGAGCGAATCGATCGGGGCCACGAGGGCCCGGTCGCGGTCCCCGCAAACGAGACGACCAGACGGAGAACCAACGAATGAAAGTCTTCTACGACAAGGATTGCGACATCAAGCTGATCAAGGGCCGCAAGGTCGCGATCATCGGCTACGGCTCGCAGGGCCACGCCCACGCGCAGAACCTGAACGACTCGGGCGGCAAGGTCACCGTCGGCGTGCGCAAGGGCGGCCCGTCGTGGGACAAGGTCAAGAAGGCGAAGCTCGCGGTCGCCGAGATCAAGGACGCGGTCAAGGGCGCCGACTTCGTGATGATGCTGATGCCCGACGAGCACATCGCCGCCGCGTACAAGAGCGAGATCGAGCCCAACATCAAGAAGGGGGCGACGCTCGCCTTCGCGCACGGATTCAACATCCACTACGGCCAGGTCGTCCCGCGCGAGGACCTCGACGTCGTGATGATCGCCCCGAAGGCCCCGGGTCACACGGTGCGCTCCACCTATGCGGCCGGCGGCGGCGTGCCGATGCTGGTCGCGGTCCACCAGGACCGCTCGGGCATCGCCCGGGACCTGGCGCTGTCCTACGCCTGCGCGATCGGCGGCGGCCGCGCGGGCATCATCGAGACCAACTTCCGCGAGGAGACCGAAACCGACCTGTTCGGCGAGCAGACCGTGCTGTGCGGCGGTACGGTCGACCTGATCAAGGCCGGCTTCGAGACGCTGGTCGAGGCCGGCTACGCCCCCGAGATGGCCTACTTCGAGTGCCTGCACGAACTGAAGCTGATCGTCGACCTGATCTACGAGGGCGGCATCTCGAACATGAACTACTCGATTTCGAACAACGCCGAGTTCGGCGAGTACGTGACCGGCCCGACGATCGTCACGGCCGAGACCAAGAAGGCGATGAAGGCCGCGCTCGAGCGCATCCAGAGCGGCGAGTACGCCAAGCAGTTCATCCTCGAGAACCGCGCCGGCGCGCCGACGCTGCTGTCGCGCCGCCGGATGATGTCCGAGCACCCGATCGAGGTGGTCGGCGAGAAGCTGCGCGCGATGATGCCGTGGATCAAGGCCAACAAGCTGGTCGACAGGTCGCGCAACTGAGCGGCCGGCGCGGCGTTGCGCCGACGCCATCGCCGCGGGGTGGTCCGGTTCCGGCACGGCCCCCCGCGGATATACTTCCGCGCATGAACGATGCGCTGAGCGCTGCGGGCTGAACCGAAGCATGTCGCCGTATCCGCACCCCCTCATCGCCCGCGAGGGCTGGCCCCACCTGGCGCTCGCCACCGTCCTGGCGCTGGTCGTCACCGCACTGGCCGGCTGGTGGTCGCTGCCGTTCTGGCTGCTCGCCGTCTTCGTGCTGCAGTTCTTTCGCGACCCGGCGCGCCCGGTACCCGCGGGCGAGCGCCTGGTGCTGTCGGCGGCCGACGGCCGGGTGATCGCGATCGAGACGACGCGCGACCCCTACGGCGAGCGCGACGCGCTGAAGATCTCGGTCTTCATGAACGTGTTCAACGTGCACTCGAACCGCGCGCCGGTGGACGGGACGGTCGAGCGGGTCACCTACATCCCGGGCAAGTTCGTCAACGCCGACCTCGACAAGGCCTCCGAGCACAACGAGCGCAACGCGCTGCTGATCCGGGCCGCGGACGGCTCGCTGGTGAGCTGCGTGCAGGTCGCCGGCCTCGTCGCGCGGCGCATCCTTTGCTACGTGCGGGCGGGAGATCGCCTGCAGCGCGGCCAGCGCTTCGGCTTCATCCGATTCGGCTCGCGGGTCGACGTCTACCTGCCCCCGTCGGCGCGACCACGCGTGGCGATCGGCGAGAAGGTCCACGCGACGACCAGCGTGCTGGCCGAATTGCAGCCGGCCCGGGAAGGCGCAGCGCATGAATGAGGGCCGTCGCGGGGAAGGGCTGGCGCCGCGGCGCTCGCGCCGCATTTACCTGCTGCCGAACGCGTTCACCACGGCCGCCCTGTTCTGCGGCTTCTACGCGATCGTGCAGGCGATGAACGGGCGCTTCGAGGTCGCGGCGATCGCGATCTTCGTCGCGATGGTGCTCGACAGCCTCGACGGGCGCGTCGCGCGGATGACCAACACCCAGAGTGCGTTCGGCGAGCAGTACGACAGCCTGTCCGACATGGTGTCGTTCGGGGCGGCGCCGGCGCTGATCATGTACGAGTGGTCGCTGCGCGGCCTGGGCAAGTGGGGCTGGCTGGCGGCGTTCGTCTACGTGGCCGGTGCGGCGTTGCGGCTCGCCCGCTTCAACACCAACATCGGCGTGGTCGACAAGCGCTTCTTCCAGGGGTTGCCGAGTCCCGCGGCGGCGGCGCTGGTGGTGGGGCTGGTCTGGATCGTCACCGACCTGCGGCAGACGCGCTGGATCAGCGCGTCGGGTGCCGACCTGGCGTGGGCGAGTTTCGTGCTGACCGTCTATGCCGGCATCACGATGGTCTCGAACGTCCCCTTCTACAGCTTCAAGGACGTCAACCTCAAGAAGAGCGTGCCGTTCATCTTCGTCATCGGCATCGTGCTGCTGTTCGTGCTGGTGTCCTCCGATCCGCCGATGGTGCTGTTCTCGCTGTTCCTGGCCTACGGCGTGTCGGGCTATGTCCTCTGGTTCTGGCGCTGGCGCCGCGGCGGCCCGACGCCATGGAACGAGCCGGCGGATGCCGGCCCGGGCGACGAGGATCCGGACGACGACGGGCACGAGGCCGGCCCCCGAAATTGACCGCGGTTCCGCGTCCCTCGTAAAATCACGGGTTTACCCGATTCCGGCTCACCTCGATGAAGGTCCGAAAGCCGCTCGTCGCCGGCAACTGGAAGATGAACGGCGACATCGTCTCGAACGAGCACCTGTTCACCGCGCTGCGCGCCGCGCTCGAGCGCGCGTCGCTGTCGCAGGTCGAGGTCGTCGTGTGCCCGCCGTACCCGTACCTCGGGCAGGCGGCCGCCTGGCTCGGCGACACCGGCATTGCCTGGGGCGCCCAGGACGTCTCGGCGCTGCCCAACGGCGCCTACACCGGCGACGTGTCGGCCGCGATGCTGGTCGACCTCGGTTGCCAGTGGTCGATCGCCGGGCACTCCGAGCGCCGCCAGCTCGCCGGCGAGACCGACGACCAGGTCGCGGCGAAGGTGTCGATGTGCATCGCGCACGGCCTGGGCGTCATCGCGTGCATCGGCGAGACGCTGCAGGAGCGCGAGGCGGGCGAGACCGAGGCGGTGCTCGGGCGGCAGGTCGACGCGATCGCGCGCGCGCTGACCGGCTCGCCGAATCCGTTGCCGGCGCAGCGTGTGGTGCTGGCCTATGAACCGGTCTGGGCGATCGGCACCGGGCGCACCGCGTCGCCCGAGATCGCGCAGGCGGCGCACCGCTTCGTGCGCGAGCGGCTCGCGCAGCGCGGCTACGGGCATGCCGACGCGACGCGGATCCTGTATGGGGGCAGCGTCAAGCCGGGCAACGCGGTGAGCCTGTTCGCGATGCCCGACGTCGACGGCGGCCTGATCGGCGGCGCCTCGCTGGTCGCCGACGACTTCCTGGACATCTGCCGCGGGGCGGCAGTGGCGTGACACGGATCCGGCGCGGCGAGCCGTGCCGGCCGGACGAACATTTTCCGACGAGGTTTCGATGAGCTGGTTGAACAATCTGCTGATGATCGTCCAGGTGATCACGGCGCTGGGCGTGATCGTGCTGGTGCTGCTGCAACACGGGAAGGGTGCCGACATGGGCGCGGCCTTCGGGGGTGGCGCCTCGGGCAGCCTGTTCGGGGCCACCGGCTCGGCCAATTTCCTGAGCCGTACCACCGCGGTCCTGGCGGGACTGTTCTTCGTCGCCACGCTGGCGCTGGCGCTGCTCGGGCATCGCGCGGTCCAGCCGCCGGCCAGCGTGATGGAGCGCGCGCCGGCTGCACCCGCGCAGGGCGGCGCGTCGAAGGCGCCGTCGGACATTCCGCCGGCCGGCGGCGCGGCCGCGCCCGCACCCGCGACGGGCGCCGCTGCGCCGGCGGGCTCCGGCGCCGCCGCGCCTGACGCAGGTCAAGCGGCCGGCCAGCCTGCGGGGAAAAACGGCGCTCCGAGCGACATTCCGAAGTAGAATAGCGGGCTGACGAACTGACGAATCTCGCCGACGTGGTGAAATTGGTAGACACGCTATCTTGAGGGGGTAGTGGCGAAAGCTGTGCGAGTTCGAGTCTCGCCGTCGGCACCAACACGATGACATCCGCCCGCGCGTGCGAGGCGGGGAAACCGCGGAGACACAGGAGGTTCGGGCGCTGCAGTCCTGGGCGCGGCGAGCCGCGGAGCGCGGAGAGCTGATGAGGAGGTCCGCTCTGGGCGCAAGTCCGGGCGGACTTTTTTCTGGCCAAACGGGTCTGTACTAAGAACAGTCGGGTACCGAACGAAGTGATCCTCGAAAACTACCTGCCCGTCCTGCTGTTCATCCTGGTCGGCGTCGCCGTCGGCGCCGGTCCGCTGCTGATCGGCAAGCTGCTCGGACCGAGCCGCCCCGACCCCGAAAAGCTCTCCCCCTACGAGTGCGGCTTCGAGGCATTCGAAGACGCGCGAATGAAGTTCGACGTCCGCTACTACCTCGTCGCGATCCTGTTCATCCTGTTCGACCTCGAGATCGCGTTCCTGTTCCCCTGGGCGGTGTCGCTCGACGCGATCGGCTTCTTCGGTTTCGTGTCGATGATGATCTTCCTGGCGATCCTGGTCGTCGGGTTCGTGTACGAATGGACGAAGGGCGCGCTCGACTGGGAGTGATTCCGGTCGCGGCGTCCCCGGGCGGAGTGTTCGGAGCAGCGCGATGGCCATCGAAGGACTACTGAGCCAGGGTTTCGTCACGACCCAGCTCGACAAGCTTGTGAACTGGTCGCGAACCGGGTCGATGTGGCCCGTGACCTTCGGACTGGCCTGTTGCGCGGTCGAGATGATGCACGCGAGCGCGTCGCGCTACGACCTCGACCGGATGGGCGTCTTCTATCGCCCGAGCCCGCGGCAGTCCGACGTGATGATCGTCGCCGGCACCCTGTGCAACAAGATGGCGCCCGCGCTGCGCAAGGTGTACGACCAGATGGCCGAGCCGCGCTGGGTGATCTCGATGGGCTCGTGCGCCAACGGCGGCGGCTATTACCACTATTCGTACTCGGTCGTGCGCGGTTGCGACCGCATCGTGCCGGTCGACGTCTACGTGCCCGGTTGTCCGCCCACCGCCGAGGCGCTGATCTACGGCGTCCTGCAGCTGCAGAGCAAGATCCGCCGCACCAGCACGATCGCCCGATAGAGCCCGAACGCCGACGACCGCGTCGCGCCGAACGCACCGACACGCGCCCCGACACCCACATGCCCCCGTCCCCGACTCCGCCGGCCACACGGCTCGAAACCCTGGAGGCCGCGCTGCGCGCCTCGCTCGGCGATGCGATCCGCTCGCTCGTCGTGCGCCTCGGCGAGATCACGATCGTCGTCGACGCCGAAGCGCAGGTGGCGGTCGCGACGCGCCTGCGCGACGATCCGGCGCTGCGCTTCGACACGCTGATCGATCTCTGCGGCGTCGACTACCGCGACTACGGCGGAAGCTGGAGCGGCCCGCGCTTCGCCGTCGTGATGCACCTGTTGTCGGTCGCGCACAACTGGCGCGTGCGCGTGCGCAGCTTCTGCGCCGACGACGAGATGCCGATCGTCGACTCGGTCACCGGCGTGTGGCCGGCGGCGGGCTGGTTCGAGCGCGAGGCCTTCGACCTGTTCGGGATCGTGTTCGAGGGCCATGCCGACCTGCGCCGGATCCTGACCGACTACGGCTTCATCGGTCATCCGTTCCGCAAGGACTTCCCCGTCTCGGGTCACGTCGAGATGCGATACGACCCGGAGCAGAAGCGCGTGATCTACCAGCCGGTGACGATCGAGCCGCGCGAGATCGTTCCTCGGGTGATTCGCGACGAGCGGTACGGGGCAGAGCGGCCGGACGTGGGGCTCGGGGGGCAGAAGTAGGGGCGCGCGCGAATGGCTGACATCAAGAACTACACGCTCAACTTTGGCTTCGGCCGGCCGGCTGCGCCGGCCTTGACCTGCGCTTCGCGCAGGTCAGCCTTCGCCGAAATTCAGCGCGGTTGGCTGACTGCGGCGGGATGCGCGAATGGCTGACATCAAGAACTACACGCTGAATTTTGGTCCCCAGCACCCGGCGGCGCACGGGGTGCTGCGGCTGGTTCTCGAGCTCGACGGCGAGGTCGTCGAGCGTGCCGACCCGCACATCGGGCTGCTGCACCGGGCGACCGAGAAGCTCGCCGAGACGCGCACGTTCCTGCAGAGCGTGCCTTACATGGACCGCCTCGACTACGTGTCGATGATGTGCAACGAGCACGCGTACGTGATGGCGATCGAGAAGCTGCTCGGCATCGAGCCGCCGCTGCGCGCGCAATACATCCGCGTGATGTTCGACGAGATCACGCGCATCCTGAACCACCTGCTGTGGATCGGCGCGCACGGCCTCGACGTCGGCGCGATGGCGGTTTTCCTGTACGCGTTCCGCGAGCGCGAGGACCTGATGGACGTCTACGAGGCGGTGTCGGGCGCGCGGATGCACGCGGCCTATTACCGCCCCGGCGGGGTCTATCGCGACCTGCCCGACGCGATGCCGAAGTACCGCGCGTCGAAGGTACGCAACGCGCAGGCGATCGACGAGCTGAACCGCGACCGCCAGGGCTCGGTGCTCGACTTCATCGAGGCGTTCACCAACCGCTTTCCCGGCTACGTCGACGAGTACGAGACGCTGCTGACCGACAACCGCATCTGGAAGCAGCGGCTGGTCGGCGTCGGCGTGGTCGACCCCGAGCGCGCCAAGGCGCTCGGGTTCACCGGCCCGATGCTGCGCGGCTCGGGCGTCGAGTGGGACCTGCGCAAGACGCAGCCCTACGAGGTCTACGACCTGCTCGATTTCGACATCCCGGTCGGGCGCAACGGCGACTGCTACGACCGCTACCTGGTTCGCGTCGAGGAGATGCGCCAGAGCAACCGGATCATCCGCCAGTGCGTCGAATGGCTGCGCAACAACCCGGGGCCGGTCATCGTCGACAACTACAAGGTGGCGCCGCCTTCGCGCGTCGACATGAAGTCGAACATGGAAGAGCTGATCCACCACTTCAAGCTGTTCACCGAGGGGATGCACGTCCCCGAGGGCGAGGCCTACGCGGCGGTCGAGCACCCGAAGGGGGAGTTCGGCATCTACCTGGTGGCCGACGGCGCGAACAAGCCGTACCGGCTGAAGATCCGCGCGCCGGGCTTCGCGCACCTGCAGGCGATGGACGAGCTGGCGCGCGGCCACATGCTGGCCGACGTGACGACGCTGATGGGCACGCTCGACATCGTGTTCGGCGAGATCGACCGCTGAGACCCCACGCACCGGACTCCCTGGATTGCACGAACCCATGAGCGCCGTACCCCAGACCCAGCGACTGCTCAGCGACGCGGCCTACGCGCGCATCGACCGCGAGATCGCGAAATATCCCCCCGAGCAGCGGCAGTCGGCGGTGATGTCGGCGCTCGCGATCGCCCAGGACGAGACCGGCTGGGTTTCACAGCAGGTTACCGAGGAGATCGCGGCCTACCTCGGCATGCCGCCGATCGCGGTGCACGAGGTCGCGACCTTCTACAACATGTATCGCACGCAGCCGGGGGGCAAGTTCCACCTCGCAGTCTGCACCTGCCTGCCGTGCGCGCTGCGCGACGGCGAGAAGGCGGCCGAGCACCTGAAGCGCAAGCTCGGCATCGGCTTCGGCGAGACCACCGCCGACGGGCTGTTCACGCTGCGCGAGAGCGAGTGCCTGGGCTCCTGCGGCGACGCTCCGGTGCTGCTGGTGAACAACAAGCGGATGTGCAGCTTCATGGACAACCAGAAGCTCGACGCCCTGATCGACGAGCTGCGGAACTCGAAATGATGGGTGCCAACGACCTGACGATCGACGCGAAGGTGCAGGAGACCTGCTTTCACGGCCGCCACATCCAGCCCCAGATCTACGCCGGGCTCGTCTCGCCGGACGGCTGGCGGCTGAAGGACTACGAGCAGCGCGACGGCTACAGGGCGCTGCGGCGCATTCTCGAAGAGAAGATGACGCCCGAGCAGGTGATCGCCGAGGTCAAGGCCTCGGCGCTGCGCGGGCGCGGCGGCGCCGGCTTTCCGACCGGCCTGAAGTGGAGCTTCATGCCGCGGCAGTTCCCCGGCCAGAAGTACCTGGTGTGCAACTCCGACGAGGGCGAGCCGGGCACGTTCAAGGACCGCGACATCCTGCGCTACAACCCGCACATCGTCATCGAAGGCATGGCGATCGCGGCCTACGCGATGGGGATCGGCGTCGGCTACAACTACATCCACGGCGAGATCTGGGACGTCTACGCGCGCTTCGAGGAGGCGCTCGAAGAGGCCAGGGCGGCCGGCTATCTCGGCCAGAACATCCTCGGCTCCGACTTCTCGTTCCAGCTGCACGCGCACCATGGCTTCGGCGCCTACATCTGCGGCGAGGAGACCGCGCTGCTCGAGTCGATCGAGGGCAAGAAGGGGCAGCCGCGCTTCAAGCCGCCGTTCCCGGCGAGCTTCGGCCTGTACGGCAAGCCGACGACGATCAACAACACCGAGACGTTCGCCGCGGTGCCGTGGATCATCCGCAACGGCGGCGCGAAGTACCTCGAGATCGGCAGGCCGAACAACGGCGGCACCAAGATCTTCTCGGTTTCGGGCGACGTCGAGCGTCCGGGCAACTACGAGATCCCGATGGGAACCCCGTTCGCGAAATTGCTCGAGCTCGCGGGCGGCGTGCGCCACGGTCGCAAGCTGAAGATGGTGATCCCGGGCGGCTCGTCGATGCCGGTGCTGCCGGGCGACGTCATGATGGCCACCGACATGGACTACGACTCGATCGCGAAGGCCGGGTCGATGCTGGGATCGGGCGCGGTGATCGTGATGGACGAGACGCGCTGCGCGGTGAAGTCGCTGCTGCGGCTGTCGTACTTCTACTTCGAGGAGTCGTGCGGCCAGTGCACGCCGTGCCGCGAGGGCACCGGCTGGCTGTGGCGCATCGTCAACCGCATCGAGCACGGGCAGGGCACGATGCGCGACCTCGACGAGCTCGACCGCATCGCGTTCAACATCCAGGGACGCACGATCTGCGCGCTCGGCGACGCCGCGGCGATGCCGGTGCGCGCGTTCCTGAAGCACTACCGCGACGAGTTCGTGCACCACGTCGAGCACAAGACCTGCGCGGTCCCGGCGTACCTGTAGGCGCCGGCGCCCCCGAAACGAACGACTGACGGATACGAGATGGTCAAGCTGGAGATCGACGGCAGGGAAGTCGAGGTACCCGAAGGCAGCATGCTGATGCACGCGGCGGACAAGCTCGACATCTACGTGCCGCACTTCTGCTACCACAAGAAACTCTCGATCGCCGCGAACTGCCGGATGTGCCTGGTCGAGGTCGAGAAGGCGCCCAAGCCGCTGCCGGCATGCGCGACGCCGGTCGCCAACGGCATGAAGGTACGCACGCACTCGGACGTGGCGGTGCGCGCCCAGAAGGGCGTGATGGAGTTCCTGCTGATCAACCATCCGCTCGACTGCCCGGTCTGCGACCAGGGCGGCGAGTGCCAGCTGCAGGACCTCTCCGTCGGCTACGGCTATTCCGCCTCGCGCTTCGTCGAGCCCAAGCGGGTGGTGTTCCGCAAGTCGGTGGGCCCGCTGATCTCGGCCGACGAGATGACGCGCTGCATCCACTGCACGCGCTGCGTTCGCTTCGGCCAGGAGATCGGCGGGATCATGGAGCTCGGCATGGCCAACCGTGGCGAGCACTCGGAGATCATGAGCTTCGTCGGGCGCTCGGTCGATTCCGAGCTCTCGGGCAACATGATCGACGTCTGCCCGGTGGGCGCGCTCACCAGCCGGCCTTTCCGCTTCAGCGCGCGCACCTGGGAACTGGCGCGGCGCAAGTCGATTTCGGCGCACGACTCGCTGGGGTCGAACCTGGTCGTGCAGGTCAAGGGCGACCGCGTGATGCGCGTCGTGCCGCTCGAGAACGAGGCGGTCAACGAGTGCTGGCTCTCGGACCGCGACCGCTGGGCCTACGAGGGCCTGAACAGCGACGAGCGCCTGCTCGCGCCGATGGTGCGGCAGGACGGCCAGTGGCGCGAGGTCGACTGGAAGACCGCGCTCGACTACGCGGCCCACGCGATCCGCACGGTACGCGCCGAGCACGGCGCGCAGGCGCTGGGCGCGCTGGGCTCGGGCCAGAGCACGGTCGAGGAACTGCACCTGCTCGGGCGCCTGGTGCGCGGCCTCGACAGCGACAACGTCGACTTCCGGCTGCGCCAGCTCGACTTCTCCGCCGAGGGCGCGCGCGCCGGCGTCCCGTGGCTCGGGATGCCCATCGAAGAGGCGGGTGCGCTCGACCGCCTGCTGCTGGTGGGCTCGTTCCTGCGCAAGGACCACCCGCTGTTCGCGGCGCGCATCCGCCAGGCCGTCAAGCGCGGCGCGAAGGTGTCGATCGTCCACGCGGCCGACGACGACCTGCTGATGCCGCTGGCCGGCAAGGCGATCGTCGCGCCGTCGCAGTGGCCGGGCGTGCTCGCCGAGGTGCTCGTCGCCGCGCTGCAGGTGCAGGGCAGGCCGGTGCCGGCCGGTCTCGCGGCGGCGGTCGCCATCGACCTGGCCGCGCTGGTCCCGGGCGAGGCCGCTCGCGCGATCGCTGCCAGCCTGTCGTCGGGCGAGCGCGGCGCGGTGCTGCTGGGCAATGCCGCAATCCAGCACCCCGACTACGCGCGGATCGCCCGGCTCGCGCAGGCGATCGCCGCGGCCACCGGAGCGCGCTTCGGGCAGATCGGCGACGCCGCGAACTCGGTCGGCGGCTACCTCGCCCGCGCGGTGCCCTCCGCAGGCGGGCTCGACGCCCGCGCGATGGTCGAGCAGCCGCGCAGCCTGTACCTGCTGATGAACAACGAGCCGACCCTCGATCACGCGATGCCGGCGGTGGCGCGGGCCGCGCTGTCGAAGGCCGAGTCGGTGATCGCGCTGACCGCCTACCGCTCGGCCGAGCTGCTCGACTACGCCGACTGCCTGCTGCCGATCGCGCCGTTCACCGAGACCGCGGGCACGTTCGTCAACTGCGAGGGGCGCGTGCAGTCGTTCAACGGCGTGGTGCGCCCCGCCGGCGAGGCGCGCCCGGCGTGGAAGGTGCTGCGCGTGCTGGGCAACCTGCTCGGCCTGGGCGGATTCGAGCACGACAGCGCCGAGGCGGTGCGCGCCGAGGCGCTGACGGCCGACGTCGTCGGGCACCTGGACAACGCGCTCACCGACGCGGCCCCCGCGGCGGCGGCGCCGGCCGCGGCCTCGGCGGCCGCGACCGCGACGCTCGAGCGGCTCGCCGACGTGCCCATCTACGCGAGTGACCCGATCGTGCGGCGCGCCGGGAGCCTGCAGCAGACGCGCGACGCGCGCCCGGCGCGGGCACGCGCCAACGGGGCGACGATCGCTCGGCTGGGCCTGGCCGCCGGCGACGCGGTCCGCGTCTCCCAGTCGCTGGGCGGGATCGCCGGCGAGGCGAGGCTCGAGCTCGAGCGCGACGACGCGCTGGCCGACGGCGTGGTGCGCGTGGCCACGGCGCAGCCGGGCACCGCGGGGCTCGTCTGCGCCTTCGGCGCGATCTCGATCGAGAAGGCCTGACCGCCATGGGGAACGTGCTGAACGCGGTGACGAGCTGGGGCGAGGGCACGATGGGCGCCGCCTGGCCGGTCGTCTGGAACCTGGCGAAGATCGTCGGGCTGCTGCTGCCGTTGCTGGCCTGCGTCGCATACCTCACGCTGTGGGAACGCAAGATGATCGGCTACATGCACCTGCGCATCGGGCCGAACCGCGTCGGGCCGAAGGGGCTGCTGCAGCCGATCGCCGACGCGCTCAAGCTGATGTTCAAGGAGGTCATCGTTCCTTCGCAGGCGAGCAAGGGGCTCTACCTGCTCGGGCCCGTGATGACGATCATGCCGGCGATGGCCGCGTGGGCCGTGATCCCGTTCGGCCCCGAACTCGCGCTGGCGAACGTGAACGCCGGCCTGCTGCTGCTGCTGGCGATCACCTCGATCGAGGTCTACGGGATCATCATCGCCGGCTGGGCGTCGAACTCGAAGTACGCGTTCCTCGGCGCGATGCGTGCCTCGGCGCAGATGGTTTCGTACGAGCTCGCGATCGGCTTCGCGATGGTCGTGGTGCTGATGGTCTCGGGCAGCCTGAACATGACCGACATCGTGCTGGGCCAGGGCCGCGGCTGGTTCGCGTCGCGCGGCCTGACCTTCCTGTCGTGGAACTGGCTGCCGCTGCTGCCGATCTTCGTCGTCTACGTGATCTCGGCGGTGGCCGAGACGAACCGGCATCCGTTCGACGTCGTCGAGGGCGAGTCCGAGATCGTCGCGGGCCACATGACCGAGTACTCGGGGATGGGCTTCGCGGTGTTCTTCCTGGCCGAATACGCGAACATGATCCTGCTGTCGGCGGTGGCTTCGATCATGTTCCTCGGCGGGTGGTATCCGCCGCTGGACTCGGCGGTGTTCAACTGGATTCCGGGGTGGATCTGGCTCGGCATCAAGACCTTCTGCGTCGTGTCCCTGTTCATCTGGTTCCGCGCGTCGTTCCCGCGCTACCGCTACGACCAGATCATGCGGCTGGGCTGGAAGATCTTCATTCCGGTGACGCTGGTCTGGCTGGTGGTCGTGGCGATCTGGATTCAGACGCCGTGGAACATCTGGAAGTGACGCGGGCGGGCGCGCGTCGAGAGGTGGCGAACATGGAAGCGGTCAGGGATTTCTTCTCCAGTTTCATGCTGCGCGAGATGCTGAAGGGCCTCAAGCTCACCGGCAAGTACTTCTTCGCGCGCAAGATCACGATCCAGTATCCGGAGGAGAAGACGCCGATGTCGCCGCGCTTCCGCGGCCTGCACGCGCTGCGCCGCTACCCGAACGGGGAAGAGCGCTGCATCGCGTGCAAGCTGTGCGAGGCAGTCTGCCCGGCGATGGCGATCACGATCGAATCGGAGCGCCGCGAGGACAACACGCGGCGCACCACCCGCTACGACATCGACCTGACCAAGTGCATCTTCTGCGGCTTCTGCGAGGAGAGCTGCCCGGTCGACTCGATCGTCGAGACCGACATCCACGAGTACCACGGCGAGAAGCGCGGCGACCTGTACTTCACCAAGGAGATGCTGCTGGCGGTCGGCGACCGCTACGAGGCCTCGATCGCCGCCAACCGCGAGGCCGACGCCCGCTACCGCTGATCCCGAGACGACACACATGGATCCCCGGACCGTCCTCTTCTACGTCTTCGCGGCCGTGACCGTGTTCTCGGCGCTGCGCGTCATCACGGCGCGCAACCCGGTTCACTCGGCACTGTTCCTGGTGCTCACGTTCTGCACCGCCGCCTGCATCTGGCTGCTGCTGAAGGCCGAGTTCCTGGCGATCACGCTGGTGCTCGTCTACGTCGGGGCGGTGATGGTGCTGTTCCTGTTCGTCGTGATGATGCTCGACATCAACCTCGACCAGGTCCGGCAGGGATTCTGGCGCAACCTGCCGGTGGCGCTGTTCGTCGGCGTGGTGATCGTGATCGAGCTCGCGATGGTGCTGATGACCAGCTTCCGGGTCCGGCAGACCGACGTCCCGCCGCTGCCGGCCGACTACAGCAACACGAAGGCGCTCGGCAGGCTGATCTACACCGAGTACGTCTACGCGTTCGAGATCGCCGCGGTGCTGCTGCTGGTGGCGATCGTCGCGGCGATCGCGCTCACGCTGCGGCGTCGCAAGGACACGCGCTACAACGACCCGTCGGCGGCGGTACGCACGCGCCGCGACGACCGCGTCCGGCTGGTGCGGATGCCCGCCCAGCCGCGCGACCGGAGCCAGCCATGAGCCTGACGCTCGCCCACTACCTGGTGCTCGGGGCGATCCTGTTCGCGATCAGCGTCGTCGGGATCTTCCTGAACCGGCGCAACGTGATCATCGTGCTGATGGCGATCGAGTTGATGCTCCTCGCGGTGAACCTGAACTTCATCGCGTTCTCGCACTTCCTCGGAGACGCGGCCGGCCAGGTGTTCGTCTTCTTCATCCTCACGGTGGCGGCCGCCGAGGCGGCGATCGGCCTGGCGATCCTGGTCGTGCTGTTCCGCACGCTCGACTCGATCGACGTCGAGGACCTCGACCGGCTCAAGGGCTGAGCGAAACGATGAAAACAGCCTATCTCCTCGCCGCGTTCGCTCCCCTGGCCGGCGCCATCCTGGCGGGCCTGTTCGGCCGCGCGATCGGCCGCGCCGGCGCGCACACGGTCACGATCCTCGGCGTCGCGGTCGCGTTCTTCGCGTCGATGTGGACGCTGGCCGACGTGCTGCAGGGCAACACCTTCAACGGCACCGTCTACTCGTGGGCGACGGTGGGCGGCGTGAAGCTCGAGGTCGGCTTCCTGGTCGACACGCTCACCGCGACGATGATGTGCGTGGTGACCTCGGTGTCGCTGATGGTGCACGTCTACACGATCGGCTACATGGCCGACGATCCCGGCTACCAGCGCTTCTTCTCGTACATCTCGCTGTTCACCTTCTCGATGATGATGCTGGTGATGGCGAACAACTTCCTGCAGTTGTTCTTCGGCTGGGAGGCGGTAGGGCTGGTGTCGTACCTGCTGATCGGCTTCTGGTACACGCGGCCCACGGCGATCTACGCGAACCTGAAGGCGTTCCTCGTCAACCGCGTCGGCGACTTCGGTTTCGTGCTCGGAATCGGGCTCGTGCTCGCGCACTTCGGCTCGCTCGACTACGCCGAGGCGTTCAAGGTCGCGCCCACGATGGCCGACCGCACCGTCGAGCTGATTCCCGGCGTGCCGTGGTCGCTGCTGACGGTGGCCTGCATCTGCCTGTTCATCGGCGCGATGGGCAAGTCGGCGCAGTTCCCGCTGCACGTCTGGCTGCCCGACTCGATGGAAGGCCCGACCCCGATCTCCGCGCTGATCCACGCGGCGACGATGGTGACCGCCGGCATCTTCATGGTGGCGCGGATGTCGCCGCTGTTCGAGCTGTCGGACACCGCGCTCGGGTTCGTGATCACGATCGGCGCGATTACCGCGCTGTTCATGGGGTTCCTCGGCATCGTCCAGAACGACATCAAGCGGGTGGTCGCCTATTCGACGCTGTCGCAGCTCGGGTACATGACGGTCGCGCTGGGCGCGTCGGCCTACGGCGTGGCGATCTTCCACCTGATGACGCACGCGTTCTTCAAGGCGCTGCTGTTCCTCGCCGCGGGCTCGGTCATCATCGGGATGCACCACGACCAGGACATCCGCAACATGGGCGGCCTGCGCAAGTACATGCCGATCACCTGGATCACCTCGCTGGTCGGCTCGCTGGCGCTGATCGGCACGCCGTTCTTCTCGGGCTTCTACTCGAAGGACCTGATCATCGAGGCGGCGAAGCACGCCGGGGTGCCGGGTGCCGGGTTCGCGTACTGGGCGGTGCTCGCAGGCGTCTTCGTCACCGCGTTCTACTCGTTCCGGATGTACTTCCTCGTCTTCCACGGCGAGGAGCGCTGGGGCAGGGCGGGCCATGGCCACGACACGCACGGGGGGCACGACCCGCACGCCGGCGATCACCACCACGGACTCGCTGCCGGCGAGAAGCCGCACGAGTCGCCGGCCGTCGTCACGATTCCGCTGGTGCTGCTGGCGATCCCGTCGGTGCTGATCGGCCTGTACACGGTCGGGCCGATGCTGTTCGGCGACTACTTCAAGGGCGTGATCGCCGTCGTCGAGCGGCATCCGGCGATGGCCGAGCTGGCCGGGGAATTCCACGGCTGGTGGGCGATGGCGCTGCACTCGGTGCGCGCGCCGGCGTTCTGGCTCGCGCTTGCCGGGGTCGCGTCCGCGTACTACTGCTACATGGTCAACCCGCGGGTGCCCGAGGCGATCCGCGGCGCGTTCGGCGGAATCTACCGGCTGCTCGACAACAAGTACTACCTCGACCGGATCAACGAAGTGGTGTTCGCCGGCGGCGCGCGCCTGCTCGGGCGCGGCCTGTGGAAGGGCGGCGACCAGGCCCTGATCGACGGGGTCGCGATCGACGGCAGCGCGCGGCTGGTCGGCTGGTTCGCGGGCGTGCTGCGCCTGGCGCAGACCGGGCGGCTGAACAGCTATGCGATCACGATGATCGTCGGCGTGGCGCTGCTGCTGCTGTTCGTCGTGCTGCCGCTCGTGCGGCGCTGAAACGCGAAGAAGACGACCCAAGAACATGAGCTCCTTTCCGATCCTCAGCGCCGCAATCTGGATCCCGATCCTGTTCGGCGTCGCGCTGCTCGCGCTCGGCAACGATCGAAACGCAGCCGTCGTGCGCGGCGTGGCGCTGATCGGCGCGCTGCTCGGGCTGCTGGCGACCGTGCCGCTGTTCGCCGAGTTCGACCGGGCGTCGGCGGCGATGCAGTTCGTCGAGCGCACGCGCTGGATCGACGCGCTGTCCGCGCACTACCACCTCGGCGTCGACGGGCTGTCGGTGTGGTTCGTGCTGCTCACCGCGATCATCACGGTGTTCGTCGTCGTCGCGGGCTGGGAGGTGATCGAGGACAAGGTCGCGCAGTACATGGCGGCGTTCCTGATCCTCTCCGGGCTGATGGTCGGGGTGTTCTCGGCGCTCGACGGGCTGCTGTTCTACGTGTTCTTCGAGGCGACGCTGATCCCGATGTACATCATCATCGGCGTCTGGGGCGGCCCGAACCGGGTCTACGCCGCGTTCAAGTTCTTCCTGTACACGCTGCTCGGCTCGCTGCTGACGCTGGTGGCGATCGTCTACCTGTACATGAAGTCGGGCTCGTTCGCGATCCTCGACTGGCACGCGCTGCCCCTGTCGCTGCACGAGCAGGTGCTGATCTTCCTCGCGTTCCTGGCCGCATTCGCGGTCAAGGTGCCGATGTGGCCGGTGCACACCTGGCTGCCCGACGCGCACGTCGAGGCGCCCACCGGCGGCTCGGTGGTGCTGGCGGCGGTGATGCTGAAGCTGGGCGCGTACGGCTTCGTGCGGTTCTCGCTGCCGATCGCGCCCGACGCCAGCCACCAGCTCGCCGCGCTCGTCATCGCGCTGTCGCTGATCGCGGTCGTCTACGTCGGGCTGGTCGCGCTGGTGCAGGCCGACATGAAGAAGCTGGTCGCCTACTCGTCGATCGCTCACATGGGCTTCGTGACGCTGGGCTTCTTCATGTTCAACCACATGGGGATGCAGGGCGCGATCGTCCAGATGATCTCGCACGGCTTCGTCTCGGGCGCGATGTTCCTCTGCATCGGCGTGCTCTACGACCGGATGCACTCGCGCCAGATCGCCGACTACGGCGGCGTCGTCAACACGATGCCCAGGTTCGCCGCGCTGTTCATGCTGTTCGCGATGGCCAACTCGGGCCTTCCGGGCACCTCGGGTTTCGTCGGCGAGTTCCTCGTCATCCTGGGAGCGGTGCAGTTCGACTTCTGGGTCGCGCTCGCGGCGGCCAGCACGCTGATCTGGGGCGCCGCCTACTCGCTGTGGATGTACAAGCGGGTGATCTTCGGCGCGGTCGCCAACGACCACGTCGCGAAGCTGCAGGACGTCGGGCGCCGCGAATTCTGGATGCTGACCGCGATGGCGCTGCTGGTGCTGGGCATGGGCATCTACCCGAAGCCGGTGACCGACATGACCGAGGCGTCGGTGAAGGCGCTGCTCGAGCACGTCGCCGTCTCGAAGATCAAGTAACGAACGATGAAACCCGAATCCCTGAACCTGCTGGCGGCGCTGCCCGAGATCTCGCTGCTGGTCGCCGTGTGCGCGGTGCTGCTCGTCGACGTGCTGGTGCCCGCCAGGCGCCGCATTCCGACCTCGGCGCTTGCGCTCCTGGCGATCCTCGCGCCGCTGGCGGCCACGCTGTGGCAGATCGGCTCGCCGACCCGGTACGCGTTCTCGAACATGTACGTCGCGGACGGGCTCTCGCACCTGCTCAAGCTGTGCGCGTACGTCGCGGTCGCGGCGACGCTGGTCTACGGCGGCCGCTACACGCGCGATCGCGGGCTCGACCGCGGCGAGTTCCACGTGCTGGCGCTGCTGTCGCTGCTCGGCCAGATGGTGATGATCTCGGCGAACAACCTGCTGGTCGTCTACCTGGGGCTCGAGCTGCTGTCGCTTTCGCTGTACGCGCTGGTGGCGATGCGCCGGGACTGGCCGCTCTCGGGCGAGGCCGCGATGAAGTACTTCGTACTGGGCGCACTCGCCTCGGGCTTCCTGCTCTACGGGATGTCGATGATCTACGGCGGCGCCGGCTCGCTCGAGCACGGACGCATCGCCGCCGCGTTCACCGGCGGGCAGCTGAACCGCACCGTCTTCACCTTCGGCGTCGTGTTCGTCGTCGCGGGGCTGGCGTTCAAGCTCGGCGCGGTGCCGTTCCACATGTGGTTGCCCGACGTCTACCACGGCTCGCCCACCGCCGCGACGCTGCTGATCGCCGCCGCCCCGAAGCTCGCCGCGTTCGCGATCGCGTTCCGGCTGCTCGTCGAGGCGCTGGTCGGCGTGGCCGCAGACTGGCAACAGATGCTGCTCGTGCTGTCGGTCGCGTCGCTGGCGCTCGGCAACGTCGTCGCGATCGCGCAATCGAACTTCAAGCGGATGCTCGCCTACTCGACGATGTCGCACGTGGGCTTCGTACTGCTCGGGCTGCTCTCCGGGGTCGTCGACGGCGACATGGCGCGGGCCGACGGCGCCTACGGATCGGCCCTCTTCTACATGATCACCTACGTGCTGACGACGCTGGGCACCTTCGGGCTGGTGCTGCTGCTCGCGCGCGACGGCTTCGAGGCCGACGAGATCGCCGACCTGCGCGGCCTGAACCGGCGCCGGCCGTGGATGGCCCTCGTCATGCTGATCATGATGTTCTCGTTCGCGGGCATCCCGCCGTTCGTGGGCTTCTACGCGAAGCTCGTCGTGCTGAAGGCCGTGATCGATGCCGGCCAGGTCTGGCTGGCCGTGGTCGCGGTGCTGTTCTCTCTGATCGGCGCGTTCTACTACCTGCGAGTCGTCAAGGCGATGTACTTCGACCCGCCGGCCGACGAGACGCCGATCGAGCCTGCGGCCGCCGCGCGTGCGACGATGGCGGTCAACGCGGCGCTGGTGCTCGGGCTGGGCATCGTCCCGGGCCCGCTGATGGCGGCCTGCCTGGAGGCGATCCGGCAGGCGCTCGGCACCTGAACGGGCTGCCGCCGGGCCGAACGCGGCAGGCCCCGGCTCGGGCTGCGGCCCGGTGGAGCAGGGCGTCCGCAAACCGGTGACCCAGGATGGCGAAGGAACTGCGCGAAACCCGGATCGATTCGGAGGTCGTCTTCAAGGGCGGCTTCCTGGAGGTGCGCCGCGACCGCGTGCGGCTGCCCGACGGGAGGCCGACCAACCGCGAATTCGTCGTCCATCCCGGGGCGGCCGCGATGGTGCCGATCTTTCCCGACCAGCGGATCCTGATCGAGCGACAGTTCCGCTACCCGATCGGCACGACCTTCGTCGAAGTGCCGGCCGGCAAGCTCGACCCGGGCGAGACCTCGCTGCAGACCGCGCGGCGCGAACTGGTCGAAGAGACCGGCTACCGCGCGAACGAATGGGCGTTCCTGACCCGGCTTCACACTGCGATCGGCTTCTCCGACGAGGCGATCGACGTGTTCCTCTGCCGCGACCTGGTCCACGCTGGGCAGGCGCTGGACGACGGCGAATTCCTCGAGATCGAGATCGTGACGCTCGGCTGGCTGGTCGACGAATTGCGGGCCGGCCGTCTCACCGACGTGAAGACGCAGATCGTCACCTTCTGGCTCGAGCGCATCTTTGCCGGTGCATGGCCTTGGCCGTCGTTCGAGCGCATCTGAAAACGTCATTCTGACAGGTAGTTGCGAGATTTTTCTCGCGTAATAGATCAGCTTCTCCTCGGCTTCTCCGGGATTCGCTCGAGATCCGGGTGTGTTGCACCAAAAGATATTTATTTACATAGACTTGCGGGATATTCTTGAAGTGAAATCTCGAGTCCGCCCCCCGGGGTCGAAGCGGGGATCGGGCCGCCGGGTCCGCTCCGACCCGATGCGTCGGGCGACGTGGCGGCCTTCCGGGCGGCCGCAGGCGGGGAAGCCGCGGCAGGCGCGGCAGGGGGTGGCGGAAGCGGTGAAATCCTCCGCCGAACCCAAGACCGTCCAACGCCGTCGCGCTCCCCTCTGGTTTCCCCTGTAGAGGAGCCGGCATCTAGTCCAAAATAGTCTAGACACGGCTAAATCAATCGCGTATCCTTTGGTGGGTAGAAAGGAGGGCGAGACATGCCGAAGCGAGCGAAAGAGTTGACGGCGCTGCAGGTCAAGCGCTTGACGGTGCCGGGCCTGCACTTCGTGGGCGGCGTGCCGGGCCTGGCGCTGCAGGTCACGGAGCAGGGCGCGCGGACCTGGCTGTTGCGCTACTCGGTGGGTACGAAGCGGCGGGAGATGGGGCTGGGGTCGTTCGACGGCGTGCCGCTGGCCGAGGCCCGCGAGGCGGCGCGCAAGGCCCGCGACCAGCTGCGCGAGGGGGTCGACCCGATCGACCAGCGCCGGGCGGTGCGCTCGGCGATGATCGCCGAGTCCGCGCGCCAGGTCACTTTCGACGAGGCCGCGCGCCGCTACATCAAGACGCACGCCCCAGGCTGGCGCAGCGCCAAGCACGCACAGCAATGGAAGAACACGCTGGCCAGCTACGCGAGCCCGAGGCTCGGCCGGATGCTGGTGCGTGACATTGACAGCCCGCACGTCGTCGAAGTGCTGCGGCCGATCTGGCAGACGAAGCACGAAACCGCGGCGCGGCTGCGCGGACGGATCGAGAAGATACTGGACTGGGCGTACTCGGCGCGGCTTCGTACCGGTGAGAACCCGGCGCGCTGGGCCGTGCTCAAGCCGCTCCTGTTGGACCCGACGAAGGCGGCCGACAAGGGCCACCATCCGGCGCTCGACTGGCGCGAAGTCGGCGACTTCTGGGCCGAGCTCGGCAAGGCCGAGGGCATCGCGGCGCGGGCGCTGCAATTCGGCATCCTGACCGCCATGCGCCATACGGCCGTGGTCGGCGCGCGCTGGGAGGAAATCGACCTGCAGGCGGGCGTCTGGACGGTTCCGGCCGAGCGCATGAAGGCGGCTGGGAAGAAGAAGCCGACGCCGCATCGCGTGCCGCTCGCGCCGGCCGCGCTCGAGCTGCTGCGAAGCGTGCCGCGGCTCGAAGGCTCCGAGCTCGTCTTTCCATCCTCGCGCGGGCAGAGCACGCTTTCCGACCGCAGCCTCAAGGCGGTGATCGAGCGGCTGCACGAGGCGCGCGTCCAGGCCGGCGGCGCCGGCTGGATCGACCGCAACGAGGGCAACCGGATCGCCACGCCGCACGGTATCGCTCGGTCGACCTTCAAGACCTGGGCGGCCGACGCGACGAAATTCCCGCACGAGTTGAGCGAGAAGGCGCTGGCGCACGAGGAGGAAAGCAAGGTGGTCGCAGCCTACCAGCGCGGCGACCAGCTCGAGCGGCGCCGGCCGCTCATGGTCGAGTGGGCGCGATTCCTCGCCACGCCGAGCGCGAAGGCGGCGAGCGTGACGCCGATTCGGGGCGCGGCATGACGCCCGAGGAAGCCTTCGCGCGCTTCGCCGCCGCGCGCGGCTTCGACCTGCGCGCCTTCGATGCGTTTATCGCGCAGATTGCGCCAGGGGACGACCGCGACGCATTCGCCGAGGCCCGCGCCGAGGGCGTCGAAGCAATGGCGCAGGGAAACGAGGATTGGGCGCGACGGTGCCTGCTGTGGATGCTGGCGGCCAATCGCCTGTGGCTGGCCGACCCGAAGGCGCGCATCGGTCATCGCAGACAGAAACAAGTGGCGGCATTCAGCGTGAAGGGCGCGAAGGAGCGAGCCGTCTACACCGAGGCGCAGCGCACGGGCTGGCGCACGAAGGCCGCCGCAATGTCGTCCCTGCTTAGCGCACGCGGTAAGGCGGCGCTCATCGCGCGGCGTGAACGGCTGCCGGATGCCGCAGTGGAAACGATCCGCCGAGAGATTGCGAAAGTGGGGAAACCCCTCGGCTAACCCAAGCGCTGAAATCTAGTCTAGCCCCATCGCGTCGCAATCGTGCGGCGGTGGATGGAGCTAGACAATGAGGATCCTTCGCGTCGAACAGGTCGCCGATCGCATCGGCGGTAGCCGTGCGCTCGTCTGGCGCAAGGCGAAAGAGGAAGCGGACTTCCCCAAGCCGATCAAGGTCACGCCGGGAATCACCGGCTGGCTCGAGCACGAGGTCGACGCGTACATCGCGCGCCGCGTGGTCGAAAGCCGCGGCGCTGGGGCGGTGACGGCATGAACGCGCCGCCGGCCGCAGTCAGGCCGAAACCTACCTGCAGCGCATCGCCGCCGGACCCTCGCACGTCGACGACCTGGCGCAGCAAGTCGCCGTCGCACGGCTGCACTCGGTCGCTCGGGTACGCGGGTTCTGCGCGCGGGTTCAGGAAGCGATTCAGGAGGCCGGCCATGCGACCGACTGAGGGGGTCGCGGGCCGGTCGGCTGTCGGGGCCGACCGGGAATCCGCAGAGGACATACAACGCACCGAGATTCTCGCCGAGCGCGACGACGATCGCAAGCAACTGCCCGACCTGGGCAACTGTGCCGGCTGCGGCGCGCGCATCCGCCTGATCGGCCGCGCGACGATTTGCCCGACCTGCTCGGCCTGGCGGCGCTGGTACATCGCGCACCGGATCGCGAGCCGGTATTTGCGGGAGGTGGCCCGATGATCGGCGCCATCGTCACCGGAACCCTGGTCGGAGATCCCGTGGAGCGCACGACGCGCGAAGGCAAGCCGTTCGTCACGGCGACGGCGCGCGTCACAGCCGGCGAGGATGCGATCTTCGTGGGCCTCGCGGCGTTCGAGCCGACTGCAGCGGCGCGGCTCTTGCAGATGCGCAAGGGCGGCACGGTCGCGGCCTGCGGCGTGCTCGAACAGACGACCTGGACGACGCAGGCAGGCGAGACGCGCACCGGCTGGCGCCTGACCGCGAGCGAGGTGCTCACGGCCTACGGCGCGACGAAGAAGCGGCGCACGGCCGATGGGGGCGAGGAATGAGCACGCTGACCCGAACGGCCCGCGCTATCGACCTGCTCGAGTGCGCCATCTGCGGCGTCGAGCCGGTCGCCACCCTCGCCGAATACTGGCCGCACCGGCTGACGCCCGCTGGCAAGCAGCGGGTCTATCGCTACGGCCTGTGCGCCGAGTGCTTCGCCGAGGTCAAGGACGAAGCCACGCAACAGGCTGCGCTGGCGGCGATCGAACGGTACTTCGAGCGGCACGACGCAGAGTGTCGGCCGCCGTGGGAGCGGCGATGAACGACGCCGACCGCACCCGCAGCGCATTGCACGCGCTCGACTCGGGCTGTCCCCGCGACGAATGGGTCGCGATCGCAATGGCCGCGAAGGCTGCGGGTCTGGACTTTCCCGACTTCCATTCGTGGAGCGAGCCGGCGCACAACTATCGCAACGAGGCCGACTGTCGCGCCGTCTGGCGCTCGATCGACGAGGCCGGCGGTATCGGCGCCGGGACACTGTTTGCGAAGGCCCGCGAGGCCGGATGGCGCGAGCCGATGAACGGGCACGCCAGGCCGCACCAGAAGGCGCAGGAGCCGCGCAAACCGGGCGGCAAGGCCGATGGGTCGTCCTTCGACTTCGCGGCCGTCTGGCGCGATTCTGAGGCGGCCACGGCGCAGCATCCGTACATCGCGCGCAAGCTGGGCCTGCCCGGCGGGCTGCGGGTCTATCGCGGGGCGCTGACGCTCAACGGCCAGGCGCTCGACGGTGCGCTGCTGGTGCCCGCATTCGACGCCGACGGCAACCTCCAATCGTGGCAGGCGATCCCGCCGGCCGGCGACAAGCGCAACGCGCCGGGCGCATCCATCAAGGGCGCGTCGTTCACAGTGGGCGGCGCTGTGCATGACGGCGAGCCGGTTTACCTGTGCGAAGGCATCGGGCAGGCATGGTCGGCACATCAGGCAACGGGCAAGCCGGCCGTCGTCTGCTTCGGCGCGAGCAGCATCGAGACGATCGCCAGGCAGATGCGTGAGCGTTACCCGGTAACGCGCATCGTCATCGTCTGCGACGCCGGTAAGGAGCGCGACGGCGAGCGCATCGCGCGGGCGGTGGGCGGCGCATGGGTCGAGATGCCCGCAGGATCGCCTGCGAACTTCGACATGAACGACTTCCACCAGCAAGTGCGCTCGCTGCCGGCGGTGGCCGAGCTGCTCGCGCAGGCCCGCGAACCGGAGCCGGCGAACGACGACCGAGACGACGACCGGCCGCGCGAGATCAACATGGCCGCGCTCGCCGAGCGCGTACCCGAGCCGCCCGCCTTCATCGTGCCCGAGTGGCTGCCGGCCGGCGAGGTGACGCTATTGGCCGCGAACGGCGGCACCGGCAAGTCGGCGACCGCGCTACGCCTGGCCGTCTGCCTGCGCACCGGGCGCGACTTCTACGGGCTGCCGGTCGAGCGGCGCGGCGTGGACTTCGTGAGCTTCGAGGATGCCGAGCCGGTGATTCACTGGCGCCTGCATCGCATCTGCCTGGCGCTGGGCGTCGCACCGGGCGACGTGGCCGATGGGCTGCGCATCTTCGATGGCACGAAGTGCGTATCCGCGTGGTACTCGCGCGGGCAATTCGGCGAAACCGGACCGACCGCAGCCTTTTACGCGATGGCCGAGCGCATCGGCGGCCCGGGCCGCGTCGTCATCGTGGACGGTTCGTCCGACACCTATGCCGGCAACGAGAACGACCGGGCCCAAGTCAAGGCGTTCATTCGGATGCTGCGCCGGCTGATCGCCGCCGACGGCGCGCTGCTGCTGCTCTCGCACGTCGACAAGATGGCCGCGAAGTCGGGGGCCGAATCGCTCGGGTTCTCGGGCTCGACCGGCTGGCACAACGGCGTTCGCTGCCGCTGGTACATGTACGCCGAGACGGACGAGGAAGGCACCGAGTCCGGGCGCATCGCGCTCGAAGTGCGCAAGTCGAACCTGGGGCGCACGGGCGCACGGATGCTTCTGTCATTCGATGAGGCAAGCGGCACCTTCGAGCGCGTCGACACCGAGACGCCGCAGCGCGGGCGAGCGTTCCAGCGCGCAGACGAGGCCGATGCAATCCTCGCCACGATCCGCGCAGCCTGGGCCGCAGGCGACCCCATACCGGCGGCGACCAGCGGGACGCGCACGGCGCACAGCGTCTGCGATGCCCGCGACGGACTGCCCGCCAGCCTCAAGGGGCGGCGCGGCCGGCAGCGTTTCAATCGCGCGCTCGAGGAACTGCGCGCAGCCGGCGCAGTACGCACGTCGACCGTCAAGACGAGCAGCCGGAACACGCGAGAGGTGCTCTATGCGCCCGATTGAGCGCGTCGCAGTCGGTACGGGCCGCGTCGCTGCTGACGCCGAACGCGTCGCAGTCGGCACAAAAGCGCGTCGCAGTCGGTACGAAGGTGCGTGCGTGAGTGACCCCCCATACCCCCCACGCTGCTGTGCCCGCTGCGACGCGGGCCACCAGCGACGCAGGCCGATCGCCGCTGCGCTGCCTGCGGCACCTGAGCGGGGGTCGCGCTTGGCCGTCGATCCCCCCGGCCTAAAAACCGGGCACCTGCGAGCCGCTGGCCTGCTGGGGCGCACGGCGGAGCAGGATTCCCCGGCGTGCGTCGAATCCATGCGGGTTTCCGGACGGTCGCGCTCTCTACCCACCTATACACCTACCATCCGCCGCGCTGGCGCGGCAGGCAACCGACTACCCGACGCCGCCGGCCTGAGGCAGCCGCGTCGTCATCCGTTCACCGCCTCATGAGGAACACAGCATGAAACCCATCCACGAAGTCGAACGCCGCTGGGATAGCGCGACCGTCGTCGGCCTGCGCTTCGGCAACACGGCCGAGCTACGCAAGAGCACCGACGAGGCGCGCAGGCTCGCCGACCTAGCCGACCAAGCGAGGCTCACGGCCAGGAAGAATCTGGACTTCGCCAAGCGTGCGCGTGCCGACGTGACGCTCTCCGACGGCGACCGGATGATCCGCGAAGCCAACTTCATGAAGTCGGGCCTGCAGGGGCTCGACGGTGCGTTTAACCGGGCGCTGGAGGCTGCGACCGAGCGGGCCGCGGCGCTGAAGGCGCAGTTGGACGAAGCCGCTGCACCGCCGTCGCACATCGGCAAGGCGCTGGTGCAGGCCGAGCTGCGCGGCCGGTTCGCTGCACTCGACGAGCAGGGGCGCGGCCAGGCGTTGCGCGACCCGGCGGTGCTCGCGGCGGTGGTCGCGGCGCCTGCGATCGTTTCCGACCTGGCGAGCGGCCGATGGGGCGAGTTGCGCCGCGAGTACTGGAGCAAGGTGGCGCCGGACGTGTTGGCGCAGGCCGACGACCTGCAGGCGGCGGTGGACTCGGCGGAGCAGGCCGTCAAGTCGGCGACGGCCGAAGCGCACGACCTGGTGGACTTCGAGGCGGCCGAGATGTTGGCGAGCCGCAAGGTGGAAGCATGAGCCGCGCCGACCTGATCCGGGCGAAGGTGCGCTGATGGCGCGCAAGCTGTTGACGCGGGTCGAGCGGGAAGCGCGGGCGGCGGCCGGGCAGCCGGCCCCGACCGGAGGCATGAAAGACCCGCCTGCGGATGCTGCGGCACGGATCGAGGCGCTGGCCGCTGACGGTTTCTCGCAGGTCGGGGTGGCGCGTGCGATGGGGATCGACCGGGAC
>JAMLIR010000040.1 GCA_023954045.1 Burkholderiaceae bacterium
CGCCGCGCGCGTTGATGCGCGTGAAGAGGGCGTCCTCGACGAAGTAGTCGGGCTCGTGGGTCGGCGCGCGCGCAACCGCCGGACCGGCATCGCGCAACGAGGTCTGCGCCAGGTAGTACGTTCCGGCCGCGAGCGCCAGAAGCAGCGCCACGGAGAACCCTGCCGCGAGCCGGTCGTGCAGGCGCGGCTTCACGCGCGCGAGTCCGTGTAGCGGGACAGCGCCGATCCGAGGCGCTGCTGCGACTGCAGCACGAACTCGGCGAACTCGCGCACCGCGCCGCCGCCGGCGGGTGCACGCGAGACCCAGTGCGCGCGCTCGCGCACGGCAGCCGGTGCATCGGCCACGCTCGCCGCCAGGCCGGCCAGTGCCATCGCCCGAAGATCCGGCCAGTCGTCACCGACATAGGCGGCGTGTTGCGGTTCCAGGCCGAAGCGCTCGCACGATTCGCGCAGTGCCACGGCCTTGTCTTCGACCCCCTGGCGGACTTCGTCGAACCGCAGCTCGGCGGCACGCACCTCGACGATCGCCGATCGACGCGCGGTGATCAGCGTCAGCCTGATGCCCGCCTCGCGCAGCAGCGTGAGGCCGAAGCCGTCACGCACCGAGAACGCCTTCATCGCCTCGCCGGTCGGCCCGATGAACAGGCGGCCGTCGGTGAGCGTGCCGTCGACGTCGAGTGCCACCAGCCGGACGGCGGCCGCGCGGCGGGCGGCGTCTTCGTCGCTGCTCATTCAGACGACCTTCGCCGTCAGCAGATCGTGGATGTGCAGCGCGCCGGCGAGGCGCCGATCGTCGCCGACGACCAGCAGCTGGCTGATCCGGCGCTCTTCCATGACGCGCACCGCCTCGGCCGCGAGCGCCTGCGCGTCGATAGTGGCCGGCGAGCGCGTCATGACGTCGTCGATCCGCAGCCCGCGGAGGTCGCGGCCCTGTTCGATCAGCCGGCGCAGGTCGCCGTCGGTGAAGATGCCGGCGAGCCGGCCGTCGTCATCGACGATCGCGGTCATGCCCATCCGCTTGCGCGTGATCTCGAGGATGGCGTCGACGAGGCGGGCGCCGGCCGGCACCTGCGCCAGCGAATCGCCCGATCGCATCACGTCGCCGACCCGGGTGAGGAGCCGGCGGCCCAGCGCGCCACCGGGATGCGACAGCGCGAAGTCCATCGGCCCGAAGCCGCGCGCGTCGAGCAACGCGACCGCGAGCGCATCGCCCAGCGCGAGCGTCGCGGTGGTGCTGGCGGTGGGGGCGAGGTTCAGCGGACAGGCTTCGCGGTCGACCGCCGCGTCCAGATGAACGTCGGCCAGTCGCGCGAGCGGGGAATCACGGTCGCCGGTGATGGCGATCAGCCGCGCGCCCTGGCGCTTGACGACAGGAACGATCGTCAGCAATTCCTCGGTGCTGCCCGAGTTGGACAGCGCGACGAACACGTCGTCGCGGGTCACCATGCCGAGGTCGCCGTGGCTGGCTTCGGCCGGGTGCACGAAGAACGCCGGCGTGCCGGTCGACGCCAGCGTCGCCGCGATCTTGCGTGCCACGTGCCCCGACTTGCCGATGCCGCTGACCACGACGCGCCCGGCGCAGGCGAGGATCATCCGGCAGGCGTCGGCGAAGCTCGAGTCGATGCGGTCGGCGAGGCGCGCGACCGCGTCGGCTTCGATGCGCAGCACCTCGCGCGCCCGGCCGATCAGTCGCTCGGGCGCCACAGCGGTCGAATCGCTCATGCACCCGAGTATATGACGACTCCGCGGGCCGATGAGCGCAACGGAGGTTCGCCGCCAACCCGGTTTAGAATGCCGGGTTCGACGAAGTTACCGACGACGTCCTTCACGACAGTCCTTCGATGCCAGAGTTCCTTTCGCTGGACAGGGTCCGGTTCGGATACGGCAAGCGCATCATCCTGAACGACATCTCGATGCGTTTCGAGCGCGGAAAGGTGGTCGCGCTCATCGGCGGTTCCGGCTCGGGCAAGACGACCATCCTGCGGTTGATCGGCGGGCAGTTGCGCCCGCAGCAGGGCTCGGTCGTCTTCGACGGCGAGGACGTGCACCGGCTCGATCGCGACGGGCTGTACCGGCTGCGGCGCCGGATGGGGATGCTCTACCAGTTCGGCGCGCTGTTCACCGACCTGACCGCGTTCGAGAACGTCGCGTTCCCGCTTCGCGAGCACACCGACCTGTCCGAGGCGATGATCCGCGACCTGGTGCTGATGAAGCTCGAGGCCGTCGGACTGCGCGGCGCCGCGCAGTTCCGCACTTCCGAACTGTCGGGCGGAATGGCGCGCCGGGTGGCGCTGGCGCGCGCGATCGCGCTCGATCCGCCGCTGATCATGTACGACGAGCCCTTCGCCGGCCTGGACCCGGTCGCCCTCGCGACGGTCGCCCAGCTGATCCGCAGGCTCAACGACGCGCTCGGCTGCGCCTCGATCGTCGTCTCGCACGACATCAAGGACGCGTTCGCGATTGCCGACCACGTGTTCCTGCTGGCGGGGGGGCGCATCGCCGCGCAGGGAAGCCCCGACCAGATGAAGACGTCGGACGACCCCAACGTGCGCCAGTTCCTCGAGGGCGACATCGACGGGCCGATCGCGTTCCACTTCCAGGCGAGGCCGCTCGCCCAGGACCTCGGGCTGGGGGCCTGATGCGCACACTGCTGCTGCCGCTCCAATGGCTGTCCGACTTCGTCGTCGCCGTCGGAAAGGGTGCGCGCTTCTTCGTGCACCTGTGCTGGCTGGGCGTGGCGGCGCTGCGCAGGCCGCGGCTGGTGATCGACCAGGTGCACTTCATCGGCAACTATTCGCTGTCGATCATCCTCGTGTCGGGGCTCCTGATCGGCTTCGTGCTGGGCCTGCAGGGGTACTACACGCTGCGCCGCTACGGCTCCGAGGAGGCGCTCGGCGTGCTGGTTACGCTGTCGCTGGTGCGCGAGCTCGGACCGGTGGTGACCGCGCTGCTGTTCGCCGGGCGCGCCGGCACCTCGCTCACCGCCGAGGTGGGCCTGATGAAAGCCGGCGAGCAGATCGACGCGATGGAGATGATGGCCGTCGATCCGGTGGCGCGCGTGCTCGCGCCCCGCTTCGCCGCTGCGGTATTCTCGATGCCGCTGCTCGCGGCGTTGTTCTCGGCGCTCGGCGTGCTCGGCGGCTACCTGGTCGGCGTCGCGATGATCGGCGTCGACGCCGGCGCGTTCTGGTCGCAGATGCAGAGCGGCGTCGACTGGCTCGACGACGTCGGCAACGGCGTGGTCAAGAGCGTGGTGTTCGGCTTCACGGTCGCCTACGTCGCGCTGTTCGTCGGCTACAACGCGCAACCGACCCCGGAAGGGGTCGCGCGCGCCACCACCACCACCGTGGTTGCCGCCTCGCTGGCGATCCTCGGGCTCGATTTCATCATGACCGCGCTGATGTTCAACACGAACTGAACGGTCGTCGCGGCGGGCGGGTACAAGGACATGGAGAGTTCTCGATGAAACGCACGGGAGTCGACCTGCTGGTCGGGTTGTTCGTGCTGCTCGGCTTCGGCGCGCTGGTGTTCCTGGCATTGCGCGCCGGCAACATGAGCAGCGCGGTCGGGCTGGGCCCCACGTACGAGACCACGGCCCGGTTCGACAACATCGGGGGCCTCAAGCCGCGCGCCGCGGTGCGCAGCGCCGGCGTCGTCGTCGGACGCGTCGCGGCGATCCGTTTCGACGACCAGGCGTACCAGGCGGAAGTCGTGCTGGCGCTCGACCAGCGCTACAAGTTCCCGAAGGACTCGTCGGTCAAGATCCTCACGTCGGGGCTGCTCGGCGAGCAGTACATCGGCCTGGAGCCAGGAGCCGACACCGAGATGCTCGCCAGCGGCGACCGCATCGCGATGACCCAGTCGGCGGTCGTGCTCGAGAGCCTGATCGGCCAGTTCCTCTACGGCAAGGCGGCCGAGGGGGCCGGCAAGTGATACGGCGCGCGCGCACGCCGGGCCCGCGCGCGAGGGGTCTGCGGGCCGGGGTCGCAGCCGTCGCGTGGCTCGGCGCCGCATGGCTTCTCGGCGGCTGCGCGACCGCGGGAAGCCCGGCCGCGGCGCGCGATCCGCTCGAGCCGATGAACCGCGCCGTGTTCCAGTTCAACGACGCGGTCGACAAGGCCGTGCTCAAGCCGGTCGCCCAGGGCTACCACGACTACGTCCCCGAGAACCTGCGGATCGCGATCGGCAGCGTCTTCGGCAACCTCGCCGACCTCTGGACCGCGGCGAACCAGCTGCTGCAGGGCAAGCCGGTCGAGGCCGTCTCCGACCTGTCGCGCTTCGTGCTCAACTCGACGCTCGGGCTCGCCGGGCTCGCCGACATCGCCACGCCGATGGGCCTGGAGAAGCACCGCGAGGACTTCGGCCAGACGCTTGGCCGCTGGGGCGTGCCCTCGGGACCGTACCTGGTGTTGCCGCTGCTCGGTCCGTCGAACCTGCGCGACGCGCCGGCGCTCGTCGTCGACTACCAGGGCGACCTGGTGATGGCGATCGATTCGGCGGGCCAGCGCAACAACGCTTACCTGATGCGAACGATCGACACGCGAGCGCAGCTGCTGCGCGCCGAGCGCCTGGTCGCCGGCGCGGCGCTCGACCGCTATTCGTTCATTCGCGACGGCTACCTGCAGCGACGCCGCAACCAGGTCTACGACGGCAATCCGCCCCCGTCCGACGAAGACGCGCCGGCCTACGATCCGGCCGACGACCCCGAGGCGCCGGCGGCGCCCGCGCCCGTCCCCCCACCGAGCGGAAACCGATGACGATGACGAAGAGACTGCTTTCCCTCTGCCTGTGCCTGCTGTTCGCCGTGCCGGCGGCGGCCGCGACGATCGAGGCGCCCGACAAGCTGATCGAGCGGCTCAGCAACCAGATCCTCGACCGGATCAGGGCCGACGCCGCGCTGCAGGCCGGAGACCCGAAGAGGCTCGACGACCTGGTCGATACGACGGTGATGCCGCACGTCGACTTCAGGCGCATGACCGCCCTGTCGGTCGGCCGGAACTGGCGCAGCGCGACGCCCGAGCAGCAGAAGCAGCTGATGGACGAGTTCCGGTCGCTGCTGATCCGCACCTACTCGGGCGCGCTGTCGTCCGTCGCCGACCAGAAGGTGCGGATGAAGCCGCTGCGCGCAAATCCGCAGGACACCGACGTGATCGTGCGCAGCGAAGTCCTGCAGCCGCGCGGCGAGCCGATCCAGCTCGACTACCGGATGATGAAGGCCGCCGATGGCTGGAAGATCTACGACGTCAACGTGCTGGGTGTCTGGCTGGTCGAGACCTACCGTACGCAGTTCGCGCAGGAGGTCAGCGCCGGTGGCATCGAAGGGCTGATCAGGAGCCTGAGCGAGAAGAACCGCCAGCCTCCGGCGCCCGGGAAGTCGTGAGCCCCGAGCAGTCCACCGGCGGGCAGCCCGCGGCGGAGCGCATCCGCGCCGCGGGGGGCGTCGCGCTGCCGGCCGAAGCCACTTTCCCCGGCGCGAGCGCCGTGCTCGAGCAGGCGCTGCCCGGGCTCGAGGCAGCGCGGCCGCTGTACGACCTGTCGGCCTGCCGGCATTTCGATTCCTCGCTGATCGCCGTCCTGCTCGAACTGTCGCGGCGCGCCTCGACCGCGGGCCGCCGCTGCGCGTTCGTCGGCGCGCCGGCAAACCTGCGCAAGCTGGCGGGCCTGTACGGCGTCGAGGCGCTGCTGTTCGGCGAGCACCCGGAGCCGGGCGCGGCAACCCCCCGCACCGCCCCATGAGCGTGGCGATCGACGTGCGCTGCGTGGCCAAGCGCTACGGCAGCTTCGAGGCGCTGCGCGGCGTTTCGCTTTCGATCGGACAGGGCGAGTTCTTCGGGCTGCTCGGCCCCAACGGCGCCGGAAAGACCACGCTGATCTCGATCGTCGCCGGACTCACGCGCGCGAGCTCCGGCGAGGCGTCGGTGATGGGCCACGACGTCGTGCGCGACTTCCGCGCCGCGCGGCGCGCGCTCGGCGTGGTCCCGCAGGAGCTGGTGTTCGATCCGTTCTTCACGGTGCGCGAGACGCTGCGCATCACCTCCGGCTACTACGGGATTCGCCGCAACGACGACTGGATCGACGAGGTGCTCGCCAACCTCGATCTCGCCTCGAAGGCCGACGTCAACATGCGGGCGCTCTCGGGCGGGATGAAGCGTCGCGTTCTCGTGGCGCAGGCGCTGGTCCACCGCCCGCCGGTGATCGTGCTCGACGAGCCGACCGCGGGCGTCGACGTGGAACTGCGCCAGACCCTTTGGCAGTTCATCCGCCGGCTCAATCGCGACGGCCACACGATCGTGCTCACGACGCACTACCTCGAGGAGGCGCAGGAGTTGTGCGACCGGATTGCGATGCTGAAGAACGGCACCGTGGTGGCGCTCGACCGTACCCGCTCGCTGCTGCGCCGCTTCGCCGCGGGAAGGCTGCAGCTGCGCCTGTCCGGCGCGCCGCTTCCGGCGGCGCTCGAGTCGCTGCGCATCGCCGAGCCCTCCGTCGCCGCCGCGCCGCCCGACGCCCGGCAGGCCGAGGGCGGCACCCGGGTGTGCCTGCGCGTCGAGGACTTCGGCGCGATCGAGCCGGTGCTGGCCGCGCTGCGCGAAGGCGGCTGCCGGATCGAGGAAATGGAGTTGCTGCACACCGACCTCGAGGACGTCTTCGTCCAGGTCATGAGGGAGACGCGCTGAATGGATCCGCCGCGCGAGCGCACCGACCGGTCGTTCTCGATGCAGGGCTTCGCGACGCTGCTGCACAAGGAGGTGCTGCGCTTCGTCAAGGTCGGCGTGCAGACCGTCGCCGCGCCGGTGCTGACCGCGATGCTGTACCTGCTGATCTTCTCGCACGTGCTCGAGGACCGGGTCCAGGTGTTCGAGGGCGTGCGCTACACCTCGTTCCTGCTGCCCGGGCTGGTGATGATGTCGGTGCTGCAGAACGCGTTCGCCAACAGTTCGTCGTCGCTGATCCAGAGCAAGATCACCGGCAACATCGTGTTCCTGCTGCTCGCGCCGCTGTCGCACCGCGAGATGTACGCCGCCTACGTGCTCGCGTCGATGCTGCGGGGGATGTCGGTCGGCGCCGGCGTGTTCTTCGTGACCGCCTGGTTCGCCCACCTGTCGTTCGCGGCGCCCGCCTGGATCCTCGCTTTCGCGCTGCTGGGCAGCGCGATTCTCGGTACAATGGGCCTGATCGCGGGGATCTGGGCCGAGAAGTTCGACCAGATCGCGGCCTTCCAGAACTTCATCATCATGCCGCTCACGTTCCTGTCCGGCGTGTTCTATTCGGTGAAGTCGCTGCCCGGTTTCTGGCAGACGCTGTCGCACCTGAACCCGTTCTTCTACATGGTCGACGGCTTTCGCTACGGCTTCTTCGGGGCGTCCGACGTGCCGCCGGCAACCAGCCTCGCGGTCGTCGCGGCGACGCTCGCCCTGGTCTGCGCGATCGCGCTGCGGCTGCTGGCAAGCGGCTACCGGCTGCGACACTGAGGCCGCCGGCGCCGCACCCCGATCCGTCCCTCAACCGACATCGTTTCGCCCGGATTTCGCCATGGTCACCCCCGAGAATCTCCGCAAGTTCATCGCCGACGGACTCGACTGCGAGCATCTCGAGGTCAGCGGCGACGGACGGCACTTCGAGGCGCTGATCGTCTCGAAGCTGTTCGAGGGCAAGCGTCTCGTCCAGCGCCACCAGCTCGTCTACGCGGCGCTCGGCGACCGGATGCGCGAGGAGGTGCACGCGCTGTCGATGAACACGCTGACGCCCGAAGAGTTCGCCGACCGCGGCGGCGCATGAAGACCCCGGCGGGGCGCGCGGCCCGCGGGGCCACGATCGCCGGGGGAGGCCGGACACGTCCATGGACAAGCTGAGAATCGAAGGCGGCCGCCCGCTGCGGGGCGAAGTCGCCGTGTCGGGCGCCAAGAACGCGGCGCTGCCGATCCTGTGCGCGGGCCTGCTCGCGGCCGAGCCGGTCGCGCTGGGCAACGTGCCGCAGCTGCACGACGTCGCCACCACGCTGAAGCTGCTGCGGCGGCTCGGCGTGAAGGCCGAGCGCGACGGCGAGCGCATCGCGCTCGACGCCGGCGGCGTCGCCTCGGTCGAGGCGCCGTACGACCTGGTCAAGACGATGCGCGCGTCGATCCTCGTGCTGGGGCCGCTGCTCGCCCGGTTCGGCGAGGCGCGGGTGTCGCTGCCCGGCGGCTGCGCGATCGGCCAGCGGCCGGTCGACCAGCACATCAAGGGCCTGCAGGCGATGGGCGCGCAGATCTCGATCGAGCACGGCTACGTGGTCGCGAAGGCGAGCCGGCTCAAGGGCGCGCGCATCGTCACCGACATGGTCACGGTGACCGGCACCGAGAACCTGATGATGGCCGCGACGCTCGCCGATGGCGAGACCGTGATCGAGAACGCCGCGCGCGAGCCCGAGGTGGTCGACCTGGCCGCTGCGCTGGTCGCGATGGGCGCGCGCATCGACGGGGCAGGCACCGATCGCATTGCGGTGCGCGGCGTCGAGCGGCTGCACGGCGCGGCGCACCGGGTGATGGCCGACCGGATCGAGGCCGGTACCTTCCTCTGCGCGGCCGCGGCGACCGGCGGCGAGGTCACGCTCACGCGGGCGCAGCCGGCGACGATGGACGCGACGCTGGACAAACTGCGCGAGGCCGGGGCATCGATCGAGGCCGGCGCCGACCGCATTCGCCTGTCGATGAAGCGGCGCCCGCGCGCGGTGAACCTGCGCACGGCTCCGTATCCGGCTTTCGCCACCGACATGCAGGCGCAGTTCATGGCGGTCAACTGCGTCGCCGAGGGCGCCGGCGTGATCACCGAGACGATCTTCGAGAACCGCTTCATGCACGTGCTCGAGCTGCAGCGGCTCGGCGCCGACATCACGATCGAGGGCAACACCGCGGTCGTCCGCGGCGTGTCGAGGCTGTCGGGCGCGACGGTGATGGCGACCGACCTGCGCGCTTCGGCGGGGCTGGTCATCGCGGGGCTGGTGGCCGAGGGCGAGACGGTGGTCGACCGGATCTACCACCTCGATCGCGGCTACGAGCGCATGGAGGCCAAGCTCGGCCAGCTCGGGGCGCGCATCGAGCGCCTGCGCGGGAGCGCCTGACGTGAAATCGCTGTCTGTTTTGGTGACGGCACGTTCTTCGAGTGTCGGCGCGTCGCGGCCGGCGGCAGCCCAGTGCGGACGGGACTCGCCGGGCCCGGGCGCCGCGCGGCCGGGCTGCGCCAGGCGGGGCGACAACTGCGCCGGTCGGTGCTGCGCACCAACTTCCCTGTGCTGCTCGCCCCGGGGTCGCGCGGCGAAACTCGCTTCGCTCGCTTCGCGAGCTCCGCTCGGACAGTCGCCGCGAGTCGGAAGTACGAAGCGCGCTGCGCGCGCCGACCCCGAGGCTGCGCTGCTCGGCGCCGCAGACATCGCCCGGACTCGCAGCGCTCGGTGTGCTCGGGCTGACCGCGCCCGCCGTGCCCGCCGTGCCTTCATCGCAGGAACAGCATCTGCAGGTCGTTCAAGAACCGCTGCCCCAGCGCCGTCGCGCGGATCCGCACCGGATCGGCGTCGAGCAGCCCGCGCTCGACCGCGCGCGCACAGTCGCGGCCGATCGTCGCCAGCGGCAGGCCGGTGCGCTCGGCGAACAGCTTCGCCGGCACGCCGTCGGTCAGGCGCAGCGCGTTCAGCATGAATTCGAACGGCAGGTCGTCGCAACCGGGCACGCGCGTCTCCTCGACCGCCGCGCCCCGCAGCGCCGCCTGCATGTAGCGCTCCGGATGCCGGTAGCGCGCCTCGCGAACGATGCGGTCGTGAAACGACAGCTTGCCGTGCGCGCCGGCGCCGATGCCGAGATAGTCGCCGAACTCCCAGTAGTTCAGGTTGTGCCGGCAGCGCGCGCCCGGCTTCGCCCACGCCGACACCTCGTAGCGCTCGAACCCGGCCGCGCCGGCGGTCTCCTCGATCAGCGCCAGCATGTCCGCCGACAGGTCGTCGTCGGGCAACGGCGGCGGCCGCTTCGCGAAGAGCGTGTTCGGCTCGATCGTCAGGTGGTACAGCGACAGGTGCGGCGGGCCGAACGCCAGCGCCGCGGCCAGGTCGGCGCGCAGCGCGTCGAGCGTCTGGCCCGGCAGCGCATACATCAGGTCGAGGTTGAACCTCGCGAAGCTGCGCGCCGCCTCCTCGATCGCCGCACGCGCCTGTCGCGAATCGTGCACGCGGCCGA
>JAMLIR010000041.1 GCA_023954045.1 Burkholderiaceae bacterium
TGAATTCTGCGTAATAGAGATCGTTGCCACCGTGCCCGCCCGGTCTGTTGGAGGCCCAGACACGAGACTTGCCATCGGTACTGTAAGTGATCTCGAAGTCATAGTAGCCAGGGGCGTTGAATGGTGTTTCGATAAGCTTTGGATTCTTATCCGACGCTCCAGAAAGTGTGCTGAAGCTGAAGACAGCCACGACCGCCGTCAATGCCGCCAATGCAATAGCCGGTTTCATTCCTCATCTCTCCTCGTAAGCAATCCAGTTTATTGTTGTCGCGTCTGACGCTTCCAGGATCACTGCGACATACCGAATCGGACCCGGAATCGGACTTCCTGCTCTTCTTTGTTGTGTGCGGACTCGGCCGGTTAACGCTATACGCAAATCATCGCAGGGTCAAGGATGCTGCCAACAGGATGCTGCCAACAGGATGAGCCTCTGGGACTAACCTCTGGGCAGGCAGGCCTCATCCGCGCACCGCGTAGTCGATCGTGAGCGGCGCGTGGTCCGAGAAGCGCTGCGCGGTGAAGATCTCGGCACGCTTCGCCTTCGCCGCGACGCCCGGCGTCGCGATCTGGTAGTCGAGGCGCCACCCGACGTTCTTCGCCCAGGCCTGGCCGCGGTTGCTCCACCAGGTGTACTGCTCGGGGCGCGGGTCGAGCCGCCGGAACACGTCGACGTAGCCCGCCTGGTCGAACACCTCGCCGAGCCAGGCGCGCTCCTCGGGCAGGAAGCCGGAATTCTTCTGGTTGCTGCGCCAGTTCTTCAGGTCGATCTCGCGGTGCGCGATGTTCCAGTCGCCGCACAGGATGATCTCGCGACCGCTCGCGGCCAGCTCGCGCAGGTGCGGCTGGAACTCGGCCATGAAGCGGAACTTGGCCGCCAGCCGCTCATCCGAGCTCGATCCCGACGGCACGTAGACCGAGATCACCGTGAAGGCGCCGAAATCGGCCTCGACGTAGCGCCCCTCGGCGTCGAACTCGGCGCTGCCGAAGCCGCTGCGCAGCGCCTTCGGCCGGCGCCGGCTGTACAGGCCGACGCCGCTGTAGCCCTTCTTCTGCGCGAGGTGGAAGTGGCCACGCATCCCGCCCACTTCGCGCAGCGTGTCGTCGAGGTCGGCCTCCTGCGCCTTGACCTCCTGCACGCACAGCACGTCGGCGCGTTGCGAAGCGGCCCATTCGAGCCAGCCCTTGCGGGCGGCCGAGCGGATGCCGTTCAGGTTCAGCGTGACGACCCGTATCATTGCGTCGGTCGAGTCCGTTCGTTGCGGGGTGATGCTTTGGCAGACGATCTGCGGGCGCAGTTTATCCGGTTCGCCGTGCGCAACGGCATCCTGCGGTTCGGCGAATTCCGGACCAAGGCCGGGCGGCTGTCGCCGTACTTCTTCAACGCCGGGCTGTTCAACGACGGCGCCTCGCTCGGACAGCTCGCGCAGTTCTACGCGCAGACGCTGCTCGCGGCCGAGCGCTCGGGCAGCGTGCGCTTCGACATGCTGTTCGGCCCGGCCTACAAGGGGATCACGCTGGCCAGCGCCACCGCGGTCGCGCTGGCGCAGGGCGGGCGCAACGTCGGGTTCGCGTTCAACCGCAAGGAAGCCAAGGACCACGGCGAAGGCGGGACGCTGATCGGCGCCCCGCTGGCCGGCCGCGTGGTCATCGTCGACGACGTGATCAGCGCCGGCACCTCGGTGCGCGAGTCGGTCGAGCTGATCCGCGCGCACGGCGCCGAGCCGGCGGCGGTGCTGATCGCGCTCGACCGCCAGGAGCGCAGCGGCGACGCCGAGCGGATCGGCGAGCTGTCGGCCGCGCAGGAGGCGCAGCGGCTCTACGGAATCCCGGTGCTCTCGATCGCCACGCTCGACGACCTGCTCGACTACCTGGGAACGGCCGAAGCCAGCGGCGCGGGCATCGCGGCGCACCGCGACGGCGTCGCGGCATACCGTGCGCGCTACGGGGTGCGCGCCCCCGACTGACGCGCGCGAGCCCGGTCCGGCACGGACCCGACGGCCAGCGCCGCACGGCGCGCCTTCAGCCGAGCCGTCGCCTGAGCAGGTCGTTCACCTGCTGCGGGTTGGCCTTGCCCTTCGTGGCCTTCATCACCTGGCCGACCAGCGCATTGAACGCCTTTTCCTTGCCGGCGCGGAACTCCTCGACCGACTTCGGGTTGGCCGCGAGCACCTGCTCGACGATCGCGTCGAGCTCGCCGCTGTCGCTGATCTGCCGCAGGCCGCGCGCGTCGATGATGCGGTCGGGCGCGTCGTCGCCACCGGAGGGCCCGGCCCAGAGCGCGGCGAACACGTCGCGCGCGATCTTGCCGGAGATCGTGCCATCGTGGATCCGCTCGACCAGCCGCGCGAGCTGGCCGGGCGCGACCGGGCAGTCGGCGACCGCGACGTCGTCGCGATTGAGCGCCGCGGCGAGGTCGACCATCACCCAGTTCGCGGCGCTCTTGGCCAGCGCGGCGAGGCCCTCGCGGCCGGCGACGGCGCCGTTCGCCAGCGCGCCGACCACCGACTCGTAGTAGCCCGCCACGTCGCGCGACGCGGTCAGCGTCGTCGCGTCGTAGCTGCCCAGGCCGTACTGCTCGACGAAACGGCGCCGCATGTCCGACGGCAGCTCGGGCATCGCCGCGCGCACGCGCTCGATCCAGTCCGCCTCGATCACCAGCGGCGGCAGGTCGGGATCCGGGAAGTAGCGGTAGTCGTGCGCCTCTTCCTTGCTGCGCATCGAGCGCGTCTCGTCGCGATCGGGATCGTAGAGCCGCGTCTCCTGCACGACCCGGCCGCCGTCCTCGATCAGCTCGATCTGGCGGCGCACCTCGTAGTCGATGGCGCGCTCGAGGAAGCGGAACGAGTTCAGGTTCTTGATCTCGCAGCGCGTCCCGTATTCGGCCTGCCCGGCCGGGCGCACCGAGACGTTCGCGTCGCAGCGGAACGACCCTTCCTGCATGTTGCCGTCGCAGATGCCCAGCCAGACCACCAGCCCGTGCAGCGCCCGGGCGTAGGCGACGGCTTCCTTCGCCGAGCGCATGTCGGGCTCGGTGACGATCTCGAGCAGCGGCGTGCCGGCGCGGTTCAGGTCGATGCCCGACATCCCGTGGAAGTCCTCGTGGAGCGACTTGCCGGCGTCCTCCTCGAGGTGGGCGCGGGTGAGGTGCACGAAGCGCTCCTGCTGCGCGGATCGCTCGTCGGCCTTCCAGGCGATCGCGAGCCCGCCCCCGGAGACGACCGGGATCTCGTACTGGCTGATCTGGTAGCCCTTCGGCAGGTCCGGATAGAAGTAGTTCTTGCGCGCGAACACCGAGCGCGGCGCGATGCGCGCGCCGACCGCCAGCCCGAAGCGGATCGCGCACTCGACCGCGGCGCGGTTGGCCACCGGCAGCACGCCGGGCAGCGCCAGGTCGATCGCGCAGGCCTGCGTGTTCGGCTCGGCGCCGAACGCGGTCGACGCGCCCGAGAAGATCTTCGAGCGCGTGTCCAGCTGGACGTGCGTCTCGAGCCCGATGACGATTTCCCACTGCATCCGTGTCGTGCCCGTCTCGATTGCGCGCCCGCGGTCAGGGCCGCGCGCAACGGCCCGTGGCCGGATCGAACATCACCGGCCAGGCCTGCTCGTAGACGCCCGGCGTGCAGTGCTTCGCGCAGCCCGCGTGCCCCATCGTGATCCGGCGCGGATCCTGCCAGACCATCAGCTTGCAGCCGCTGCCGTCGCGCTCGACCAGCTCGACGTGCGGCCGGCTCCGGACCTGCCGGAACGATCCGAGCTCGAAGCTGCAACTGCCGCGGCGGCCGATTCTCATCTGCCATGACAGCTGCTGCACCTGGCCGTCGCGCACGACGAGCCGCGCGTCCTCGTGAAAGCCGTCCTCCTCGGTCTCGTTGCAGTAGCCGTCCAGGTTGATCGGCCGATCCGCGATCGGGGCCGGGGCCGACGGCGTCGGGCGACCCGGAGTCGGCGCGCCCGGCGCCATGAACCCGCAGGCGCCGAGCACGGCGGCGAGCGCGACCAGCGCCGCGCCACGAAGCGATCGCGCGATCACGACGGCCTCCGCAAGTGCCAGTCGGTGGCCTGCTGGAACCGATGCGCGGCATTGAGCACCCGCGCCTCGTCGAACCAGCGGCCGATCAGCTGCAGCCCGATCGGCCGCCCGCCGCGCCCGAAGCCCGCCGGCACCGACATGCCCGGCAGCCCCGCGAGCGAGGCCGGCAGCGTGTAGACGTCGGCGAGGTAGTTCGCGACCGGGTCGTCGACGATCGCCCCGATGTCCCAGGCCACGGTCGGCGCCACCGGCCCGGCGATCAGGTCCACCGACTCGAATGCGCGGCGGAAGTCGTCGGCGATCAGGCGGCGCAGCTTCTGCGCCTGCAGGTAGTACGCGTCGTAGTAGCCGTGCGACAGCACGTAGGTGCCCACCAGCACGCGCCGCTTCACCTCGTCGCCGAAACCCTCGGCACGCGTGCGGCAGTACATGTCGCCCAGGTCGGCGTACTGCGCGGCGCGATGGCCGTAGCGCACCCCGTCGAAGCGGCTGAGGTTGCTCGACGCCTCGGCCGGCGCGATCACGTAGTAGGCCGGGATCGCCAGCTCGGTCTGCGGCAGCGAGACCTCGACCAGCGCGGCGCCGAGGCGGCGATACTCGTCGAGCGCCGCCTCGACCGCGGCGCGCACGTCGGCGGCGAGGCCCTCGCCGAGGAACTCGCGCGGCACGCCGATGCGAAGACCGTCGAGCGGGCGATCGAGCTCGCGGGCGAAGTCCTCGCCGGGGCGATCGACGCTGGTCGAGTCGCGCCGGTCGAACCCGGCCATCGCGCCCAGCACGATCGCGCAGTCCTCGGCGCTGCCGGCGATCACGCCGCCCTGGTCGAGGCTCGACGCGAAGGCGATCATCCCGTAGCGCGAGACGCGCCCGTAGGTCGGCTTGATCCCGGTGACCCCGCACATCGCGGCAGGCTGACGGATCGATCCGCCGGTGTCGGTGCCGGTGGCGACCGGAACGAGCCCCGCCGCGACCGCCGCCGCGGAGCCGCCGGACGAGCCGCCCGGGATCGCCGCGCGATCCCAGGGATTGCGCACCGGCCCGAAGTGAGAGTGCTCGTTCGAGCCGCCCATGGCGAACTCGTCGCAGTTGGTCTTGCCGAGGCAGACCGCGCCGGCCGCCGCCAGCCGTTCCACGACCGTCGCGTCGAACGGGCTCACGTAGTGCTCGAGCATCTTCGAGCCCGCGGTCGAGCGCCAGCCGCGCGTGACGAAGATATCCTTGTGCGCCAGCGGCACCCCGAGCAGCACGCCACGCTCGCCGCGCGCCCGTCGCGCGTCGGCCTCGCGCGCCTGCGCGCGGGTGAGCCCGGGCTGCACGTCGATGAACGCGTTGAGGTCGCTGGCTGCGATCCGAGCGAGCCGTTCCTCGGCGAGCTCGAGCGCCGAAGCCTCGCCGCGCTCGAGCAGCCCGGCCAGCGCCCGCAGCGAATCGGGTGCGCCGCTCGCCGCGGTCATTCGATCACCCGCGGCACCAGGTAGAGGCCGCGCTCGACGCTCGGCGCGACGGCCTGGTAGTCGTCGCGCCGTTGCGGCTCGTCGACGACATCGTCGCGAAGCCGCAGGCTCATCTCGCCGGGGTGGGTCATCGGCTCGACGCCGCGGGTGTCGACCGCCTGCAGCCGCTCGATCAGCCCGAACACCGCGTCGAGCTGGACCAGCGTGCGCGCGGCCTCGTCGTCGGCCAGGCCGATGCGCGCGAGCATCGCGATGCGCTTGACGTCGTCGAGGGTGAGGGACATGGGTCGTTGGCGGTGCTGGGGCCGGGGCGGCGACTGCGGGCAGCAGGCCCCGGACCGACGGCGGGAATGGTCGAAAAACCGCCGTGTTTGCAAGGAATTATACGGTATCATTCAACGCGAACTTAGAAGTCTTTTGCGCTGCAGCATGACGGCCGTCGCACCCGGGCTCGCCAAGGAGACGGCACGATCGTTCGCCGCGTACGAGCGAAACCTTCGACACTGCACGGAAGCGAAATGCTCGGTTTCTTGCGCAAGTATTTCTCCACCGACCTGGCGATCGACCTCGGCACGGCCAACACGCTGATCTACGTGCGCGGCAAGGGCATCGTGCTGAACGAGCCTTCGGTCGTCGCGATCAGGCAGGAAGGCGGGCCGAACGGCAAGCGCACGATCGCCGCGGTCGGCTCCGAAGCCAAGCAGATGCTGGGGCGGGTCCCCGGCAACATCGAGGCGATCCGCCCGATGAAGGACGGCGTGATCGCCGACTTCACGGTCACCGAGCAGATGCTCAAGCAGTTCATCAAGATGGTGCACGAATCGCGGCTGTTCTCGCCGAGCCCGCGCATCATCATCTGCGTGCCCTGCGGCTCGACGCAGGTCGAGCGGCGCGCGATCCGCGAATCGGCGCTCGGCGCCGGAGCGTCGCAGGTGTTCCTGATCGAGGAGCCGATGGCCGCAGCGATCGGCGCGGGGCTGCCGGTGTCCGAGCCGGCGGGCTCGATGGTCGTCGACGTCGGCGGCGGCACCACCGAGGTCGGGGTGATCTCGCTCGGCGGCATGGTCTACAAGGGTTCGGTGCGCGTCGGCGGCGACAAGTTCGACGAGGCGATCATCAACTACATCCGCCGCAACTACGGGATGCTGATCGGCGAGCCCACCGCCGAGGCGATCAAGAACCAGATCGGCTCGGCCTTTCCCGGCTCGGAGATCCGCGAGATGGAGGTCAAGGGGCGCAACCTGTCCGAGGGGATCCCGCGCAGCTTCACGATCACGTCGAACGAGATCCTCGAGGCGCTGACCGATCCGCTGAACCAGATCGTGTCGGCCGTGAAGATCGGGCTCGAACAGACGCCGCCCGAGCTCGGCGCGGACATCACCGAGCGCGGCATCATGCTCACCGGCGGCGGCGCGCTGCTGCGCGACCTCGACCGCCTGCTGATCGAGGAAACCGGCCTGCCGGTGCTGGTCGCCGAGGACCCGCTGACCTGCGTCGTCCGCGGCTGCGGCATGGCGCTCGAGCGCATGGAAAAGCTCGGCACGATCTTCACGAGCGAGTAGGCCCCGCCGCGAGGCCTTCCCGGAGTGGACCGCAGCCCGCCGCCGTTTTTCAAGCAAGGTCCGTCCGCCAACGCCCGGCTGCTGTTCTTTTCGCTGGTCGCGATCGCGCTGCTCGTCGTCGACTCGCGCCTCGCGATGCTGGGCCGGTTGCGCGAGGGAATCGCGACCGTGCTCTATCCCGTGCAGAGGTCGCTGCTGGTGCCGCGTGACCTGGTCAACCTGGGCGCGGAGTACCTGGCCGACGTCAACCGCCTGCGCACCGAGAACTCCGAGCTGCGCCGGCTCGAGGCCGCGAATGCCAACGCGCTGCTGCAGACCGAGCAGCTCGCCGCCGAGAACCAGCGGCTTCGCCAGTTGCTGGCGATGCGCGAGCGCACCGCGATCCGCTCGACCGTCGCCGAGGTGCTCTACGACACCCGCGACGCGTTCTCGCGCAAGCTGGTGCTCGACAAGGGGCAGCAGCACGGCGTGATCGCCGGCCAGCCGGTGATCGACGCGGCCGGCGTGGTCGGCCAGGTCACCCGCGTGTACCCGTTGTCGAGCGAGGTCACGCTGGTCACCGATCGCCGCTCGACGATCCCGGTCGAGGTCCGGCGCACAGGCGAGCGCTCGGTGGCGTTCGGCGGATCGCTGGACGGCACGATCGAGCTGCGATACCTGCGCACCAACGCCGACGTCCGCGAGGGAGACGTGCTGGTCACGTCCGGTCTCGACGGCCTGTTTCCGCCCGGGCTGCCGGTCGGAACGATCAGCGCGGTCCAGCCGGCCACGTCGGCGTTCGTCAGCGCGCGCGTCGAACCGGCCGCGCACGTCGAGCGCACGAAGCTGCTGCTGGTCCTGCTGGTCGAGCCACAGGCACTGCCGGTGCCGCCGCCCGCGGAGCCGGCGGCCGAGGCACGCCGGCGCCGCCGCGGGGACTGACGCCATGCAGATGCGACCGCACTACCTGCTGCTGCCGGCCAACCGCGCCTTCATCACGTTCACGCTGGCCTCGGCGTTCCTGCTGAACGTGCTGCCGTGGGGCCGCATCGACGGCGTGCCCGACCTGCTCGCGCTCGTGCTGGTATTCTGGAACGTCCACCAGCCGAGACTGGTCGGCATGGGAGTCGCGTTCCTGCTCGGGCTGCTGATGGACGTGCACGACGCGGCGCTGCTCGGAGAACACGCGCTGGCGTACACGCTGCTGTCGTACGGCGCGCTCAGCCTGCATCGGCGCGTGCCGTGGTTCCACCTGGCCGGCCAGATGGCGCACGTGCTGCCGCTGTTCCTGGGCACGCAACTGGTGCTGCTGATCGTGCGCATGGCGGTCGGCGGCGCGTTCCCGGGCTGGCCGTGGTTCCTGCAGAGCGTCAGCTGCACGCTGCTCTGGCCGGTCGCGCACTGGCTGTTGCTGGCGCCACAGCGACGCGCGGTCGACCGCGACGAGAACCGCCCGATCTGAAGCAAGGCAGCATGGTCGAAGTCCGCGACACCGAACGGGACCTGTATCAGCTCCGGCTGAGGCTGGTGATCGCGATGACGCTGGTGCTGGTCTGCTTCGGCGTGCTCGTCGCACGCTTCGTGTACCTGCAGGTGTACCGCTACGAGGACTTCCACGCGCAGGCCGAGGACAATCGGATCGCGCTGGTGCCCGCGCCGCCGGGGCGCGGACTGATCTTCGACCGCAACGGCGTGCTGCTGGCCGAGAACGTCTCCGCGTACACGCTGGAGATCGCGCCGAAGGGGGCCGCGAAACTCGAGGAGACGATCGCGGCGCTCTCCGGGATCGTCGAGATCACGCCGCGCGACCGGCAGCGCTTCCGGCGACTGCTCGAGGACTCTCGCAGCACCGACAGCGTGCCGCTGAAGGTCAGGCTGACCGACGAGGAAGTCGCGCGTCTCGCGGCGCAACGCTTCCGGTTTCCCGGCGTCGAGATCCGCGCGAGGCTGTTCCGCAATTACCCGCTGGGCGAGACCGCCGCGCACGTCATCGGGCACATCGGGCGCATCTCGCAGGAGGACAAGCGCAGGCTCGAGGAGCAGGAGCGACTGTCCGCCTACGCTGGCTCGACCCACATCGGCAAGGTCGGCGTGGAGTTGTCGTACGAATCGCTGCTGCATGGACAGGTCGGCGCCGAGGAAGTCGAGGTGTCGGCGGGCGGGCGAATCGTTCGCACGCTGTCGCGGCAACCGCCGGTGCCCGGGGCCAACCTCGTGCTGTCGATCGACGTCCGGCTGCAGAAGCTCGCCGAGGAGCTCTACGGCGACCGCCGCGGCGCGCTCGTGGCGATCGAACCGAAGACCGGCGACGTGCTGGCGCTCGTCTCGCGGCCGTCGTTCGATCCGAACCTGTTCGTCGACGGCATCGACTCGCAGACCTGGCAATCGCTCAACGAGGACCCCGACAAGCCGCTGCTCAACCGTCCGCTGCGCGGCGCGTACCCGCCGGGCTCGACGTACAAGCCTTTCATGGCGCTGGCCGCCCTGACCACCGGCGCGCGCACGCCGCAGGACACGATTTCGGATCCGGGCTATTTCCAGCTGGGCAACCATCGCTTCCGCGATTCGAAGCCATCCGGACACGGTACCGTCGACCTGCGCAAGTCGATCGTGGTGTCGAGCGACACCTACTATTACAAGGCGGCCTACGACATGGGCGTGGACAGGATCCACGACTTCATGAAGCCCTGGGGGTTCGGCCAGCTCACCGGCATCGACCTGGAGCACGAGAGCGCCGGCATCCTGCCGTCGACGCAGTGGAAGCTCAAGCGCTACAAGCAGAAGTGGTATCCCGGCGAGACGCCGTCGATCGGCATCGGCCAGGGCTACAACGCCTTCACGATGCTGCAGCTGGCGCATGCGACGGCGACGCTGGCC
>JAMLIR010000042.1 GCA_023954045.1 Burkholderiaceae bacterium
ACCCGCCATGCGCGCCGCCCTCGAGCACGCCCGCACCCGCCACCGCCCCGCCCTCGTGCACCTGAAGGTCGACCCCCAGGCCATCACCCCCAACGCCACCCTCGACGCCATCCGCAACGCCGGCGCGCAGCGGTAGCGACCGATCAGGCTGCCGTGTAGGCCGTCTTCACGGTGGTGAAGAACTCTGCCGCATGGCTGCCCTGCTCGCGCGGCCCGTAGCTCGAGCCTTTGCGCCCGCCGAACGGCACGTGGTAGTCGACGCCGGCGGTCGGCGCATTGACCATGACCATCCCGGCCTGTGACGCGCGCTTGAAGTGTGTCGCGTGCTTCAGCGACGTGGTGCAGATGCCCGACGACAACCCGAACTCGGTGTCGTTGGCCAGCGCGAGCGCGTGCTCGTAGCTGTCGGCGGCGATCACGCAGGCCACCGGCCCGAAGATCTCCTCGCGCGCGATGCGCATCGTCGGCGCCGCGTCGGCGAACAGGGCGGGGCTCAGGTAGTACCCGTCGGTGGCTCGCACGACGCGCTCGCCCCCGCAGACGAGCCGCGCGCCCTCGGCACGCCCGACCGCGAGGTACTCGAGGTCGACGTCGAGCTGCGACGGGTCGACCACCGGCCCGATCTGCGTGCCGGGCTTGCGCGCGTCGTCCACGACGAGCGCCTCGAGGCGCGCCTTCATCGCGTCGACGAAGCGCGGCAGGATGCCCTTCTGCACGATCAGCCGGCTCGACGCGGTGCAGCGCTGGCCGGTCGAGTAGTAGCTGCCCTGGACCGCGCACTCGACCGCCTGGGCGAGGTCCGCGTCGTCGAGCACCACCAGCGGGTTCTTGCCGCCCATCTCGAGCTGCACCTTCGCCATGCGGCGCGCCGCACCCTCGAGCACGCGACGGCCGGTGCCGACCGAGCCGGTGAAGGTGATCGCGTTCACTGCGGGATGTTCGACGAATGCCTGCCCGACCCGGCTTCCGGGCCCCATGACCAGGTTGAACACGCCGGCCGGAAAACCCGCGCGACTGATGATCTCGGCCAGTGCCCACGCCGAGCCGGGCACGAGGTCGGCGGGCTTGAACACCACGCAGTTGCCGTAGGCGAGCGCCGGGGCGATCTTCCAGGCGGGGATCGCTACGGGGAAGTTCCACGGCGTGACGATCCCGACGACGCCGACCGGCTCGCGGGTGACCTCGACGTCGATCCCCGGGCGCACGGAGGCCACGCGCTCGCCGCGCTGGCGCACCACTTCGCCGGCGAAGAAACGGAAGATCTGCCCGGCGCGCGCCACCTCGCCGATGCCTTCGGCCAGCGTCTTGCCCTCCTCGCGCGACAGCAGGTTGCCGAGCTCGTCGCGGCGCGCCAGCAGCTCGCCGGCCACCTTCTCCAGCGCATCGGCACGTGCCTGCAGCGATCCGGTCGACCAGCCCGGGAACGCGGCGCGCGCCGCCTCGATCGCCGCGACGGCCTGCGCGGCATCGGCGCGCGCGTACTCGCCGATCACGTCGGAGACGTCGGACGGGTTGACGTTCGGCCCGGCGGCCGGGGCATCGACCCACTCGCCGCCAATGAAGTTCCTGTACATGCAGTCCCCCTCCCCGTCTCCGATGGTTCCGGGCGGATCGTCCCATGCCGACGCCGCCGGCGTCGAGGTCGCCGCGCCCGAAGCGGCCCGTTAATGTAGTATTCCATACATTAACATGTTATTCTTGCTACATTGACGGCGCAGCGGCGCGGCCCTGCCGCGCGAGCGCGCCGCGCGCGACGGCCAGGCAGCCCGATTTCCCGGAGGACGACCCCGATGAGCGCTTTCCACGAAGAACGGGTGCTGAGCGTGCACCACTGGACCGACCGCCTGTTCAGCTTCACCACCACGCGCGACCGGTCGCTGCGCTTCAGCAACGGCCACTTCACGATGATCGGCCTGGAGGACGGCGGCAGGAAGCTGATCCGCGCCTACAGCATCGTGAGCCCGAACTACGAGGACCACCTCGAGTTCCTCAGCATCAAGGTTCCCGGCGGGCCGCTGACCTCGAAGCTGCAGCACATCAGGCCGGGCGACACGATCATCGTCGGCCACAAGCCCACCGGCACGCTGCTGATCGATTACCTGCTGCCGGGCAAGCGCCTGTACCTGCTGGCCACCGGCACCGGGCTGGCACCCTTCATGAGCGTGGTGCGCGACCCGGAAACCTACGAGCGCTTCGAGCAGGTGATCCTGGTGCACAGCGTGCGCGAGGTCGACGAGCTGGCTTACCACGACTACCTGGTCGAGCACCTTCCCTCTCACGAGTTCCTGGGCGACCTGGTGACGGGCAAATTGCGCTACTACCCGACGGTGACGCGCGAGGAGTTCGTCAACATGGGGCGGATCACCGAGCTGATGCAGAGCGGCAAGCTGTTCGAGGACCTCGGGGTGCCGCCGCTCGACGTGGCCAACGACCGGGTGATGCTGTGCGGCAGCCCGGCGATGTTGCGCGATTTGAAGGCGATGCTCGAGGGGCGCGGATTCCGCGAGGGCAACACCTCGACGCCGGGGGACTTCGTGGTCGAGAGGGCGTTCGCGGAGCAGTGATCGCTGCTCCGATCGGCGTCCTCCCAGGGGGCGCGTCTCCCGAGTGACATAATTCGGCGTTCGATGCCAACATGGGCGTCCGAAAGGTCCGATCTGAAAATGCCCTCAACACGCGAATTGCATCTCGGGATCATCGGGCTTGGCTACGTCGGCCTTCCGCTGGCCGTCGAGTTCGCCAAGCGACGTGTCGTCGTCGGCTTCGACATCAACGTCGAGCGCATCGAAGCCCTGCGCGCAGGCCATGACGCCACCCTCGAAGTCGAGGATGCCGAATTGCGCGAGGCGACCGGTTTGCGTCTCACGTCGGAGCCGGCGGACCTTGCCGCCTGCAACGTGTACATCGTGACCGTGCCGACGCCGATCGACGAACACAAGCGCCCCGACCTCGGCCCATTGGTGAAGGCTTCCGAGACGATCGGCAAGGTGTTGAAGAAGGGCGACATCGTCGTCTACGAGTCGACGGTCTATCCGGGTGCGACCGAGGAGGATTGCGTTCCCGTGCTCGAGCGCGTGTCCGGGTTGACTTTCAACCGCGACTTCTTCGCCGGCTACAGCCCCGAGCGGATCAACCCGGGCGACAAGGAGCACAGGGTCGCGACCATCCGGAAGGTCACGTCGGGGTCGACTCCCGAAGTGGCGGACATCATCGACGACCTCTACCGCGAGATCATCACGGCGGGCACTCACAAGGCGCCGAACATCCGCGTGGCAGAAGCGGCCAAGGTGATCGAGAACACGCAGCGCGACCTGAACATCGCGCTGATGAACGAGCTCAGCGTGCTGTTCGCGCGGCTCGACATCGACACCCGGGCCGTGCTCGAGGCGGCCGGGACCAAGTGGAACTTCCTGCCGTTCCGCCCGGGGCTGGTCGGCGGGCACTGCATCGGCGTCGATCCTTACTACCTGACCGACAAGGCGGAAAAGGTCGGCTACATTCCGCAGGTCATCCTGGCCGGGCGCCGCATCAACGACAACATGGGCCGTTACGTCGCGCGCACCACGATCAAGAAGATGATCCAGAACGGCATCGACGTGACGCGCGCGACCGTCGGCGTGCTGGGCCTCACGTTCAAGGAGAACTGCCCGGACATTCGCAACAGCAAGGTCATCGACATCATCCGCGAGTTCCAGGATTTCGGGATCAGGGTGGTGGCGGAGGATCCGTATGCGGACGCCGGCGAACTGGCGCGCGAGTATTCGGGCGTGGCGTTCGGCAGCATCGCGCCGGACGCGCAGGTCGACGCCCTGGTGGTCGCGGTGGCCCATCAGCAGTACGCGTCGCGGACTGCCGACGATCTGAGGGCCTTGCTCAGGGGCGACAAGCCGGTGCTCGCCGATGTCAAGAGCCTGTTCGACCAGCAGGCCCTGGCGCGGGCGGGAATTACCGCGTGGCGGCTATAGGCACCGGCTGCGACCGGGAATATTTCAAGCGCGTCCGATGAGGTCCGCGGTCGCCTATCGCGCAGACATCGACGGACTTCGGGCGGTTGCCGTCCTCAGCGTACTCGTTTTTCACGTCGCGCCTTCGGCCTTGCCCGGCGGGTTCCTGGGCGTCGACATCTTCTTCGTCATTTCCGGGTACCTGATTTCCCTGATCCTGCTTCGCGAGCAGGCCGACGGGCGCTTCCGCTTCGGTGCCTTCTATGCGCGGCGCATCAGGCGGCTGTTCCCTGCGCTGATCGCGGTATTGATTGCGACGCTCGGATTCGGGGCATTCGCGCTGTTCGCCGACGAGTACGAACGCCTCGCCCGGCATGCGTACTCCGCGATCGCCTTCGTGCTCAATTTCCGGCTCATGGGCGAGGCGGGCTATTTCGACGTCGCTTCGAGTGCCAAGCCGCTGCTGCACCTCTGGTCGCTGTCGGTCGAGGAGCAGTTCTATCTCGCCTGGCCCATCGTGCTACTGGGCGCACGGCGATTTCGCATCGACGCCGGCATCGTCATCGTCGTACTGGCCGTGCTCTCTCTCGCGTTCGGTGCTCACCTCGCCGCTCGCAACGCCGACGCGCTCTACTACCATCCTCTGGCGCGCGGCTGGGAACTCCTGGTCGGTGCCGGCGTCGCGTGGTGGCACGCAGGAAGGGGAGACGTGCTGCCTGCCGTGCTCGAGCCTCGGTCGGCCCGAAACGTGCTCTCGGTCGTCGGGCTCCTGCTGATTGCATGGGCCCTGTTCACCTTCGACGAGCACGCGCTCTATCCGAGGCCGGGCATGATCGCGCCGCTCTTCGGCGTCGCGGCGCTCATTGCGAGCGGCCACGGCGCAACGGTGAATCGTGCCCTTGCAGCGAAGCCGTTGGTGCTGGTCGGACTGATCAGTTACCCGTTGTATCTATGGCACTGGCCGTTGCTCTCGTATGTCCGGATCGCCGAATCGGGCACTCCTGCCGGCTGGCTCCTGTGGGTCGCTGCCCTTCTGTCCGTTCTGCTTGCGTGGGGAACCTATGCATGGATCGAGCGCCCGATTCGCCACGGATGGGCTCGACGTCGCGTCGTGCCGGTCCTCGTCGGATCGATGCTGGGGCTGATGCTCGCGTCCCGTGTCGTGGTGGATTCGGGAGGATTGCCCGACCGGCACGCGGTTCGCTATGCGAGAGATGCCGAGGCCCAGATGATCCGCGAGCCGCGGCAGGACGGTTCCTGCCTCGCGTTGTTCTCCGGGACGGATGCGCCGGTCTACTGCCGCCAGTCCCACCCCGGCGAACGGATGATCGCGCTGGTCGGCGATTCGCACGCACACGTGCTGTTCCCGGGCGTCTCCGAGCTGGCCGCCAGCAAGGGTTACGGCACGCTGCTGCTCGCGAACTCCGGCTGTCCGCCCTTCGACGGCGCCGTCACGGGCAGGAATGAAGCGGAACGGACGACGTGCGCGCGAAGCATCGAATTCATCCTGAGCGCACTCGAAAGGGACGGGCGTCTGGCGGCCGTCGTGCTGGCATCGCGCGGTCCCCAGTATCTCGACGGGAAGGGATTCGGTCCCGCCGAGGCCAACTACCACTACCCGCCGATCGCCGGACGCGGCCGCGATGGGCTTGCGTCGCAGGCGTCGCCATCGCAGGCGTTTGCACGCGGATTGCAGGCCACGATCGATCGCCTGGAGAGGAAGGGCCTGCGAGTCGCGTACTTCCTCCAGGTTCCGGAGCTGGGGGTTCCGGCGCGGGATTGTCTCTCGCGGCCGCTGACGCTCACCGGGAGGCGTGAGGGATGCGCCGTCTCCTACGAGATCTATCGGGCACGAATGGCAGACTACCGCAGTCTGATCGAGCGCATGCGGGCGACGGACCGATCGTTGATCGTGATCGACGCGGAACGACTCCTTTGTTCGAACGACCGATGCAGTGGGCTGCGTGACGAGCGATTGCTGTACGCGGACGACAACCACTTGAGCGTGGCCGGATCGCGGCTCGTCGCGCCCCTGGTCGTCGAGGCGCTGGGTTTGTGAGCGCACGGCCACGCGTGCCTGCCTGCGCCCGGGGTTCGGGCGGGCGCGGCAAGGGCAACGCGATGCAATAATGACGGTTTGAGCCGATCTCGAGACATGCCCGCCAGCACAACTGCCCAGCAGTATTCTGACAATGAAGTCAGTCTAACCCAGATCTGGCTGATCCTCGTCCGGCGCAGGCTCTGGGTGTTGGCAGGGCTGATCATCAGCCTGGGGGCGGGCGTTGCATACATCGTCCTGAAGGCCCCGGTCTTCGAGGCTCGCGCCAGGGTGCAGATCGGCCAGACCGGTGGAGTCGGGCCGTTCGAGCCGGCCGAAGTGCTCGCCGCCCGACTGATGGCCCAGTATGGCGAGAACGTGGCCGACGGCGTCAAGCGTCCCAAGCCCTTCCTCAGCCGTGCTTCCGCGCAGAAGGGGGCGGCGCCAGTCGTGGAACTCGCCGCCGAGGGCGACGGCCCGGACGCGCCGGCGGCCCTGCTCACGAAGATCTTCGACGAGGTGGCTCGGGCGCACGCCGAGACCTTCGCCCGCAACGTGCAGGCGATGACGGATCAACTCCAGTCGATCGATGCCAGGCGCCTTGCATTGCAGCAGCAGTTTCAGGACGCGACCGCGATCCTGGATTCGCTGAAAGCGCGCGATCCCGTTCAGGCGTCGCTGGTCATGATGGAGCGCGGGCGGGTGCTCATGCTGCTGTCGGAACTGGACCAGCAGAAACCCAGGCTGGTCCAGACCCTGGGGGCGCCGCAGACCCAGCCGACCAGGCTCCTGGGCGAGATTTCGGCGCCCGCGCGACCCGCGGCACCCAGAACGGCGTACGCAATGGCGCTGGCAGTCGTCGCGGGCCTGCTTGGGGGCGTCCTCCTTGCGTTGCTGGCCGAGTTCATCGCGTACGCGAGAGAGTCGGCCGGCTGAATTCGCACGATTGGCAGCACGAATGGGGATGCGCACATCCGGGCTGACCAGCGATTTCTGGCGCAGCGTCGCCTCGGTCCTGACCGGGACCGCCGTGGCCCAGGCGGTACCGATTGCGGGTTCGCTCGTCATTGCCCGCCAGTACGCTCCGACCGACTTCGGCCGGTTCTCGGCGTGGCTCGGTCTCGTTCTGGTGGTGGCAGTGGCGCTGACCGGTCGTTTCGAAACTGCGCTGGCGCTCGAGCCCGACGGCGAGCCGCGCCGGCGCGCGGTAGTCTCGACGCTGCTGACGGCCGCCCTGGTTGCGGTCCTGCTGGCAGGCGCCTCGGCCGTCGCCGTCGTGATCTGGCCCGCGTGGCTCGAGCACGAGTCGACGCCACTGGTCGCAGCGTTCTTTCCCGTCGCCTTGCTGATCGCCATGGGGCAGACCTGGCAGTCGTGGGCGGCTGCCGAGGGACGCTATCGGGATCTGTCGATGATGCGCATCGCCGAAGCCGCAGCCATCACGACTTCCCAGATCGCGCTCGGTGCAGCGTTCGCCAGCGCCGGCTCCCTGGCGATCGCGCACCTGATCGGCGTGATGGTCGGCCTTGCGGTTTCGGCGCGACTCTTGCCGATTCACTGGCCGGCCGGAAATCCGGCGCCGATGGTGCGCGAGTTCTGGTCTCGACACAGGAGATTTCCGCTGCTCTCCTTGCCGGCGGACGTTCTCAACACCGCGTCCGCGCAGCTGCCCGTGCTCATCGTCGCAGGTCGCTTCGGCGCGGAGACGGCGGGGCTGCTGGCCCTGGCGATGCGGACGCTGGGCGCTCCGATCGGGATCCTGGGGAAGTCGGTGCTCGATGTCTTCAAGCGTCACGCCGCGACCAGTTACAGGGAGCGAGGCGAGTGCCGCGCGGACTACCTGCGGACTTTCAGGGTGCTGGCGACGGGGTCGCTGGGGGTGGCGATCGTGCTAGCTTTGTGGAGCGCGCCGCTCTTTGCGCTGGCCTTTGGCGAGGCCTGGCGAGGTGCAGGGACGATCGCAGCCTGGCTGGTTCCGATGTTCGCGCTGCGATTCGTGTCGAGCCCGCTGAGCTACATGGTCTACATCGCCGGGAAGCAGCATCTGGATCTCGTCTGGCAGGCCTGCCTGCTGGGCATGACGCTGGCCAGCCTGAACCTGTTCTCGCACCATGCTGCCGCGATCATCGCCTACAGCGCCGGATACAGCCTGCTTTACATCGTCTATCTCATGATGTCCTATCGATTCAGCCTCGGGGATCGACGATGATCGCGATCGTCGACTACGACATCGGTAATCTCGGGGCGATCGCCAACATGCTGCGGCGTCTCGGCGCAGCCTGCGAGATCACTGCGGACCCCGAGCGAATCGCCGCCTCGAGCCGCATCATCCTTCCAGGCAATGGCGCCTTCGATGCCTGCATGACGAACCTGCGCGCCACGGGGCTCGTGCCGCTGCTCGAGCGCAAGGTTCTCGCCGAACGCACGCCGTTGCTCGGCATCTGCGTCGGGGCACAGATGCTCGGGCGGGACAGCGAGGAGGGCAGGGAGGCCGGGCTTGGGTGGCTGGACATGCGCGTGCGACGGTTCCCGGAAGCTCCGGGTTTCCGGGTCCCGCACATGGGATGGAACCAGGTCGTGCCGCGGCAGACGCAGCATCCGCTCACGCGCGGCATGGACGGCGATTCCCGGTTCTACTTCGTGCACAGTTACTACATGGAGCCCTCGGACCCGGCCGACGTGCTTCTCGTCGCCGAGTACGGGATTCGGTTCGCCGCCGGCGTGGCGCGGGACAACATCGTCGGCGTTCAGTTTCACCCCGAGAAGAGCCACCGTTTCGGCAAGAGGATGCTTCATGCCTTTGCGGAGGGGGCCTGAATGTACCGCGCACGCGTCATTCCTTGCCTTCTGGTACGTGGCAACGGGCTGGTGAAGACCCGGCGGTTCAAGGATGCGGTCTACGTCGGGGATCCCGTGAATGCGATCCGGATCTTCAGCGAGAAGGAGGTCGACGAGATCGTCGTTCTCGACATCGATGCATCGCGGGAGGGACGAGAGCCCAACTACGAGCTGATCTCGGAGATGGCAGGCGAGGCCTTCATGCCGATGGCCTATGGAGGCGGCGTCCGAACCCTCGATCAGATCCGGCGACTGATACGTTCCGGAGTCGAAAAGGTCGTCGTCAACACGGCCGCCACCGAGTCGACCGATCTCCTGGCCGAGGCAGCCGCGGTGTTCGGAAGCCAGGCGGTGGTGGGCGCCATCGACGTCAGGCGGACGCTCCTCGGTGGCTACAAGGTGGTGGCCAGGTCGGCAACGGTCGATGTCAAGGTGTCGCTCGAGGATCACGTCAGGCACCTCGCTGGCGCCGGGGCAGGGGAAATCCTGCTCACCAGCGTCGACAGGGACGGCATGATGAATGGCTACGATCTCGACCTGGTCAAGCGTGTCGCACAGTGCGTGTCGGTCCCCCTCGTGGCGTGCGGCGGCGCAGGAACGATCGAACACCTGTCGGAGGCGATCCGGGAGGGCGCGTCGGCAGTGTGCGCAGGAAGCATGTTCGTTTTTCACGGCAAGCACCGGGCCGTTCTCATCAACTACCCGAAAGAGGCGCTGCTGCCGTGACGTTGGGGCTCAGCAGGCCGGCCCTCTTTGCGCGGGTCTTTCTGCTCGTCAATCTGTTGCTGTTGGCGGG
>JAMLIR010000043.1 GCA_023954045.1 Burkholderiaceae bacterium
AGGTGGCCGCGGTCCTCGCCCGACACGCCGCGGTCGCTCAGGAAAGTTTCCGCCGTGCGGCGCAGGTCCGTCGCGCGCAGCCCATACGGCCGCAGCGTCAGGTTCAGCGCCGCATAGCCGCCGGGCAGGTCGAGCGCGCCGTCGCGCAGCGCCGCGGCCATGGCCGGCGTCACCGGCAGGCGGTTGAACTTCTCTTGTGCTGCGCGGCCCTTCGTGTCCCGGATCAGCAGCGTCGCGCCGTCGATCTGCGCCGCCTGAAGCTGCTTGAGCCGTTGCAGCGACAACAACGCCAACCGCCCGAAGGCGCCCTCCGGCCCGAGCTTCACCAGCGTGCGCCAGATCTCCTTCAGCGTGCGCTGCTCGATCACCACCGACCGCGGTTGCTCGAACTCGCCGATGCGCGGAATCAGCGCCACCGGATTCGACTTCACCGCGAACCGCGGCACCCCCGCCGGGCGCCGGGGGTCGAGGTCGATGCGGGCGCCGAACGCGAACGCCGCCGACAGCATCGACCGCGCCCGATTCACCGACGTCGTCGCGCCGGCCTGCACCTTGCCGCGCAGCAGCTCGGCCAACTCGTGCGGCTCGACCAGATGCGCCGGGCGGCGGGCCAGCTCGTGCGACCAGTCCCGCCCGAGCAGCCACCCCGCCGCCCACCGCGCGTCGCGGGCGCTGGGTCGCGCGCCGAGCGACCCGATATACGCCTCGATCAGCGCCCGCAGCGACCCGCCCGGCACCCGCGGGTCGGGCCGCCCGCCGGTGGCGATCTCGCGCGCGGCGGTGCGCGCCTCCGCGATGCTCATGTCGGGGAACTCGCCGATCTTCACCGACGTGTCGCGGCCAGCGCGCCGCGACCGCAGCACCCAGGACTTCTTGGCCGGGCCGCGCACGATCAGCACCAGCCGCCCCCCGCCGGGCAGCGGCGCTGAGTCGGCGAGCTTCGTGCCCGGTTCGTTGGCGGACGTTGCCGCGCGGTGAGTTAGTGCCATAGCGCCGTACCCCTCAAGATTCCAGACCCCGTTCCGACCCCGTTGTGCTCGGGGCTTCGAATTATCGCTCGGGGTTGCTTGAAGGCGCTATGAGCTACCTAACAGACTGATATGAAACAGGAAAAACGGGTCTTCGACGACCCTCTGCGTTGCTCTCAGTTGCTCGGAGAAGGCCGGAAAGACGGCCTCATAATCCGTTGGTGCCGGGTTCGACTCCCGGGGGGCCCACCAGTCAGCTCGATGGCAGTGGTCGACGCGTGGGAGTGCCTGCAGCTTCGACGGACGGCTGGGCGACGCTGCCTGGGCCCTGAGCGGCACCGTCCGGGCGTCGAGGCACGCGCCGTCATCAAGCAGTGGCGCCGCCACGACGGCCATGTGCGCGCGCACGCGAGTCTGGATTGCTCGCCGAGCCGCGGCCCGGTTGCCGTAGACTTCCCGAAGCGGCTTACGCAAAGCAGGCGAGACACCGATGAGCAAGCCAGGCCGGCCCGTTCCCGACACGCACGACTTCGACCGCGAGTTCCGCGCCCAGCTCTCGCAGATGACCGCCGGCATCGCGCCGACCGCGTTCACCACTGCCTGGGCCGACTGGGCGATGCACCTGGCGCAGTCGCCGAGCCGCCGGGCCGCACTGCAAAAGCAGGCCCAGGCGCGCGCGCAGGACACTTGGGCGTTCGCGCTGCGAGCGCTGACCGGCGAGAGCCTGTCGCCGGCAGAGGGCTTCGAAGGCGAAGCCGACCGGCGCTTCGGCAGCATCGACTGGACGCGCTTTCCGTTCAACGTCTACGCCCGTGCGTACCAGAACAACGCGGCGCTGATGCGTTCGGCGGTCGGCGGCGTGCGCGGGGTCACCGAGTATCACGCGCAGCTCATGGAATTCGCGGTGCGCATGCTGCTCGATGCGAGCTCGCCGTCGAACTACCTCGCGTCCAACCCGGAGCTGCTGGCCCTGACCCAGGCCGAGCGGGGCCAGAACCTGGTGCGCGGGGTGAAGCACCTCTTCGAGGACATCGATCGCACCCTGAAGGGGGCGGCGCCGGCGGGCGCCGAGAATTTCGAGCTCGGCAAGAACCTGGCGGTCACGCCGGGCAAGGTCGTGTTCCGCAACGAGCTCATCGAGCTGATCCAGTACGCGCCGGCGACCAGGGACGTGTTCGCCGAGCCGGTGCTGGTCGTTCCGGCCTGGATCATGAAGTACTACATCCTCGACCTCAGCCCGCGCAACTCGATGGTGAAGTACCTGGTGGACAAGGGGCACACCGTCTTCATGATCTCGTGGAAGAACCCGGGCGAGGCCGATCGCGAGATGGGCATGGACGACTACGTCGAGAAAGGCCTGCGCGCCGCGATCGACGCGGTGGCGGCGATCGTTCCGAAGCGCCGAATCCACGCGGTGGGCTACTGCATCGGCGGCACGCTGCTGTCGATCGGCGCCGCGGCCCTGGCGCGCGACCGGGACGAGCGACTCGCGTCGGTGACGATGTTCGCCGCGCAGACCGATTTCTCCGAGCCGGGCGAGCTGGCCTTCTTCATCAACCCGAGCCAGCTCGCGATGCTGGAGGCCATGATGCATCGCAAAGGGGTGCTCGAGAGCCGCCAGATGGGCGGGGCCTTCGCGCTGCTGCGGGCACAGGACCTGCTCTGGCAACCGATGGTCGACCAGTACGTGAAGGGGCAGCGCGCGCCGCTGGTGGACCTGATGGCCTGGAACGCCGACGGCACGCGGATGCCGTGGCGCATGCACACCGAGTACCTCTATCGCCTCTACCTGGACAACGAGCTCGCCACGAACCGGTTCCCCGTGGGCGGCAGGCTGGTGCGGCTGTCCGACATCCGGGTGCCGATGTTCGTCGTCGGCACCGAGACCGACCACGTCGCGCCCTGGAAATCGGTCTACAAGGTCGACAACCTGGTGCGCTCGGACGACTTCACCTTCCTGCTCACCTCGGGCGGCCACAACGCGGGCATCGTCAGCGGTCCGGTGCACCCGAGGCGGCACTACCGCATGCTCACCCGCGCGCTTGCCGATCCGCACATGGCGCCGGAGGAGTGGGTCGAAGCCGCCGCGAAGCATGAGGGTTCCTGGTGGCCCGCTTGGCAGGCCTGGCTCGAGGCGCACTCGGGTTCACGGGTCAAGCCGCCCGCGATGGGCGCGCCCCGCAAGGGCTACGCCCCGATCGAGGACGCGCCCGGAAGCTACGTGCGGCAGCGCTAGGTGCGCGGCAGCCGCAATACGACCCGCAGGCCGCCGGGCGGCGACTCCTCCAGCGAGAGTTCGCCGCCGTACAGGTCGGCGATGTCCTTGACGATGGAGAGACCGAGCCCACTGCCGGCCACCTGTTCGTCGACGCGCGTGCCGCGTTGGAGAACCGCGTCGCGCTGCTCGCTCGCGATGCCCTTGCCGTCGTCGTCGACGACGACGACGAGCTGCCCGTCTTCGCCGCCGACGCTCACCTCGACGCGCTGTGCCGCCCACTTGCAGGCATTGTCGATCAGGTTGCCCAGCATCTCCTGCAGGTCTTGCTCGTCGCCGCGAAACGACAACGATGCAGGCACCGGGTTGAGCCGAAGTTCGATCGCGCGGTCCGCGTGGATTCGACGCATCGCGCGCGCCAGTCCATCGAGGACAGGCCCGAGCGGTGCGCTGCCGCCCGTCGACGTGCCGCGCGTGGCAGCGGCCTGCGCGCGCGACAGGTGGTAGTCGACCTGCTTGCGCGCGACGTCGACCTGTTCACGGACCAGGCGCCCCAGTTCGTGATCGGCCTGCGCCGCGATCGCGGCGTCCGCGGCGTTGGCGAGCACGCTCAAGGGTGTCTTCAGCGAGTGCGCGAGGTTGCCTGCCTGGGTACGCGCGCGCTCGACGACCCCGGCCTTCTGCGCGAGCACGCGATTGAACTCGTCGACCAGCGGCATCACTTCGCCGGGAAAGTTGCCCTCGAGTCGCTGTGTCGCGCCACCGTGCACCGCGGCGAGCGCGGTGCGCAGGCTGCGCAGCGGCGCCAGCCCCACCCGCACCTGCATGACGGCCGCCAGCACCAGGCCCGACGCCAGCGTGCCGAGCGCGAACCAGAGCGCACTCCGGAATCGCGCCACGGGCTCGTCCATCAGCGCCTCGTCGAACGCCGCGATCAGCCGAAAGGCGCCCCCGTTGCCCGGTGGCGTCTCGTCGATGCGGATGACGCGCTCGACCATGACGAGCCGTGCGCCCTCCGGGCCGTCGATGCGGTGCCGGTGGATCTCGCGTTCGTCCGGGGCGTCCTTCGGGGCGTCGAGCACGCTGTCCCAGAGCGAACGCGAGCGCAGCAGGCCCCGGGCGCCGTCGACCGCGTCGACCTGCCAGTAGCATCCGGAGTAGGGGCGCTCGAGCCGCGGATCGCTGAGCGCCCGCTGCAGCACCGGCCGCCCCGCGTCGTCGACGCCGATGTTCGCCGTGAGCTGGTCGAGGTGCGTCGTGAGCTCCGCCTGAAGCTGCGCTTCGACGTGCTGGCGAAAGAGGCTGGCGAGGCTCCATCCGGCGGCGACGATCGTTACGGCGATCCAGAACAGCGTGCCGGCGAGAAGCCGGAACCGCAGCGATCGTCGCGAGCTGACGCCGGCGGCCATGTCGGTCATCGAGGCTCCGAGAGGCGGTATCCGAGCCCGCGGACCGTCTCGATCGTGCCGGGCGGAAGCTTCTTGCGCAGGCGTGCGATGAAGACCTCGACCGTATTCGAGTCGCGATCGAAGTCCTGCTCGTAGATGTGCTCGATCAGGTCGCTGCGCGAGACGACCTGGTCGCAATGGTGGACCAGGTAGGCGAGGACGCGGTATTCGTGGCCGGTGAGCGGCAACAGGCGACCGTCGACGGTCACGCGGCCGCTGCGCGTGTCGAGCACGAGGGGTCCGCAGCGCAGGTCCGCGCTCGAATGTCCACCGGCGCGGCGCAGCAACGCCCGCAGGCGCGCCAGAAGCTCCTCCATGTGGAACGGCTTGGTCAGGTAATCGTCGGCACCCGCATCGATGCCTGCGACCTTCTCGTGCCAGCTGTCGCGCGCGGTGAGCACCAGCACGGGCATGGCGCGGCCCGTGGCGCGCCATGATTTCAGCACCGTGACCCCGTCGATGCGCGGCAGCCCGAGGTCGAGCACCACTGCGTCGTAGGGCTCGGTCTCGCCGAGATGGCGCGCGTCGACGCCATTGTCGGCGCAGTCGACCGCGTAGCCGGCCGCGCGCAACGCGTCGGCGAGTTGCGCCCGCAGCGTCGGCTCGTCCTCGACGACCAGGATGCGCATCAGTCGGTCTTGCGCTCGCGTGTGCGGCTCGCGATCACGCGACCGTCGCGCGCGTCGACCTCGAGCCTCGCCCGCGTTCCTCCCGGGCGCAACAGCTTGATCCGGTACACCCAGCGCATTTCGCCGTGCTCACGCTCGCGCTCGAGTTCGACGTCGAGCACCTGGCCAGGATTTTCGCGCTCGACTCGCTGAAGGATGGTCGAGAGCGGCAGGATCTCGCCCGCCTCCAGCGCCTCGCGCGCACGGTCGTGGTCGTGCGGCCGGTCGGCGTGCGCCGGTGCGGAGGCAGGCCCGAGCACGATTGCCGGCGCGAAAACGAGCGCGCACGCAATCCGCCGCGCGCACGAGCCGCGTGCCCTCTGTATTCCATTCCGGTCGGGCATGTCTGCCGCCTCCATGCGAACCCGGTCTTCAGCGTCCCTTATAGGCGGCCGAAGCTGAACGCAGGATGAACGCGCGATTCAGCTCGCGTTCAGTCGGATCCGCGCAGAGTCGCTCCCGTGCACCGATCGCACGTCGCAAATCCGTCGGGGACGAGAACATGAAACACCGCATCGGGCTTCGCCTTTCCTGCATCGCGCTGGCGCTCGCGTTGCCGCTCGCCGGCGTTGCCGGCCCGCGCGAAGACCAGCTGGCCCGCCTGGCGAGCGCCGCCAGGGCCTCCGACCCCGCCTTCGCCGGATTCTCGGCGGCGCGCGGCAAGACGCTGCACACGCAGGTCTTCGCCGGCGGCAAGGCGGACACGCCGGCCTGCACGTCCTGCCACGGCACCGACACGCGCGCTGGCGGACGAAGCCCGTCGGGCAAGGCGATCGAAGCGATGGCGCTGTCGGCGTCACCCTCACGTTACACCGATCCCGCGAAGGTGGAGAAGTGGTTCAGGCGCAACTGCAACGAGGTGCTCGGCCGCGAATGCACGGCGCTCGAAAAGGGCGACTGGCTGACGTTCATGTTCGGCCAGTGACGGCCCCTGCCCGCGCAATCCCGACAAGGAGAATCGCATGAAGCCTCGCACCCGCATGCTCGTTCCTGCCGCGTGCGCGCTCGTGTTCGCCGGCCTCGTGCTGGCGCGCGCGCAGGCCGGCGGCAGTCACTACTTTCCCCCCGTTGCGGATCCGGTCGTCAAGGAGGAGTGCGGCAGTTGCCACCTCGCCTTCGCGCCGTCGATGCTGCCGGCCCGCTCGTGGGAACGCATGATGGCGACGCTCGGCGAGCACTTCGGCGACGACGCCACCGTCGAGCCCGCAGTCGCCGCGCGGATCGCGAAGTACCTGGTCGACAACGCGGGCGACGCCGGCGGTCGGCGCTACGGCGAGAAGCTGCTGCGCGGCGTGCCGGGCACGGCCGCGCCGTTGCGCATCACCGAGCTGCCTGCCTGGGTGCGCGAACACCGCAAGGTGCCCGACTGGGAATGGCGGCACAAGGACGTGCGCACGCGCGCGAACTGTGCCGCGTGCCACCCGGACGCCGAGCGCGGCTACTACTACGACGAGTGATTGCGGATTCGCGGATCGAAGGAGGATTCGATGAGAACGATGCGAATGGATGCCACGCCGGTGCGCGCGCTGGTCGCGCTCGTTGTCGTGCTCGTTGTCGTGCTCGCGGTGGCGAGCACGATCGGGGTTCCCGTGATGGCGGCCGACGGGCCACCGGTGGCCGCGGCGGGTGCGCCGCAGCCCTGGCTGTCGATCGGCGAGGTGCATCGAAGGCTGGAGGCGGCGGGCTACCGAAATGTCGAGAAGATCGAACGCGAGCACGGGACCTACGAGGTCCGTGCCACCGATCGCCAGGGTGTGCGCGCCAAGCTGTACGTCGATCCGCGCAGCGGCGAGATCGTCGCGCGTCGCGGCGACCGTCGCTGGCGCGACGACGAGGGACGCGCGGCGCCCGGGCGCGAGCGTGGATCGACCGCCGACTGCAACCGTCGTCGTTGCCGCGACGACCTGCCGCAGACCGCGCCCGGCGCGGCGGTTCGGTGAGCCGGCGAGCAGAAGGAAGGGAAGGCCCATGAAGACCCTGTTCGCAGGACTGCTCGCGGTGGTCGTCGCCGCGTGGGCGTCAGCCATCGTCGGCGCCGCCGGCGTCGACGCGCATCCGCTGTGGCTCGCGCGCCAGCAGGCGCTCTTCCTGACCGGTTACCTGTCCATCGCGTCGATGTCGCTCGCGATGGTGCTGGCAACGCGGCCCGGCTGGCTCGAGGCGCCGCTGGGTGGCATGGATCGTGTCTACCGAACGCACAAGTGGGCCGGCATCTTCGCCGTGGCACTCGGCGCGCTGCACTGGCTGGTCGAGATGTCGGACGACATCCTGAAGTCGCTGATCGGGCGCCAGGGTCGGGTACCGAAGGAGAAATTCGCCGGATGGCTCGAGATCCTGCGCGACCTCGGCGAGGACATGGGCGAGTGGGCGCTCTACGCCCTGCTCGCAATGCTGGTCATCACGCTGTGGAAGAAGTTCCCGTACCGCAGCTGGCGCGTGCTGCATCGCGCGATGCCGGTGCTCTACCTGGCGCTGGCGTTCCACGCGGCGATGCTCGCGCCGTCGAGCTACTGGTCGGGCCCGGCGGGCTGGGTGCTGGCGGCACTTCTGGCCGCGGGAACGGCGAGCGCGCTCCGTTCGCTGTTCGGCGTCATCGGTCGTGCGCGCAGCGTCTCCGGGGAGGTCGTGGCGATCGAGTGCGGCTCGCCGGAAGTCACGACGGTGCGCTGCCGCCTCGACCGGCCGTGGCGCGGACATCGTCCCGGGCAGTTCGCGTTCGTCACCTTCCACCCCGACGAGGGCGCTCACCCGTTCACGATCGCCGGCGCCGACCGCGGCGACCGCACGGTGAGCTTCGAGATCAAGGCACTCGGCGACTACACCACCGGCCTCGCGCGGCGCCTGCGCACGGGCCAGGAAGTGCGCGTCGAGGGGCCGTACGGCCGCTTCGACGTCGCGCGCTGCGATCGCAAGGCGAAGCAGGTCTGGGTCGCCGGCGGCATCGGCGTCACGCCGTTCCTGGCGTGGCTCGAGTCGCTACAGTCCGACCCGGCGCGCGCGCCCGCCGCCGAGCTGCACTACTGCACGCGTGACCGCGCCACCGATCCCTTCGTTGCGCGCCTCGAGAAGCTGTGCGCAGCGCTGCCCCGCGTGCGCCTGAACGTCTATGGTGCGCAGCAGGGCGCGTTGCTCGAGCCCGGCTCGCTCGCTGCGTCGCTGCACGACGCCAGTGCGGCCGAGGTCTGGTTCTGCGGCCCGCGCGGACTCGCCGATGCGCTGCGCGGTGCGCTCGACCGGTTGGGCTCCAGGCTGCGCTTTCACCAGGAGGCTTTCGAAATGCGCTAGCTGCACGGCCCACGACACCGGTTCTCTCGCTACGGCCGCCCGGCGCATCCCGCGCCGGGGGCCATCCCTGACTACGACCACA
>JAMLIR010000044.1 GCA_023954045.1 Burkholderiaceae bacterium
GTCGAGCTTGTCGGCTTGCGGCGCGCCGCCGTAGACGCACATCGCCTTGCCGTCCTTCAGCGCGACGCGCAACTCGGCGGTGGGCTTGTCGCCGCAATCGGTGCGATAGACCTGCATGATCTTGTAGCCGCGCGACTTGTCGTTGGCCATCCAGCCGCTCTCGACCAGCTTGTCGGTCAGAACGGGATCCTTGTTCCAGGCTTCGCAGGCGGCCTTGCCCCAATCGGCCGACATCATCGTCGGTGCTGCCCAGGCGGGCGCGGCAATGCCGATCGCGATCAGCGAGGCGGCCAGGGTGGTACGACGCATCAAACTACTCCTTCGGTGGTCAAAGCGTTCTTGCGGAGAACGTGTCGCACTGCGACGCGCGTCCGCTTTCCAGTCCGGTGCGGAACCAGCGCACGCGCTGCGCCGACGTTCCGTGCGTGAACGATTCGGGAACCACGACGCCTTGCGACTGCTTCTGGATGCGATCGTCGCCGACCGCCGACGCAGCGCCCATGCCTTCCTCGACGTCGCCCTTCTCGAGCCAGTTGCGCGCCTGCTGCGAGTGATTGGCCCAGACGCCGGCGTAGCAGTCCGCCTGCAATTCGAGCCGCACCGACAGCGCGTTGTACTGCTGTTCGGAGGCGCGTCCGCGCGCGCGCTCCATCTGGTCCATCGTGCCGAGCAGGTTCTGCACGTGGTGTCCGACCTCGTGCGCGACCACGTAGGCCTGCGCGAAGTCGCCGGGAGCCCCGAGCCGCTCGCGCATCAGCTGGAAGAAGCTCAGGTCGATGTAGAGCTTCTGGTCGCCCGGACAGTAGAACGGGCCCGAAGCGGCCGCGCCCAGTCCGCACGCGGTGTCGATGCGTTCGCTGTACAGGACGAGCTTCGGCGGCTGGTAGGTGCGTCCGGCCTGCTGGAAGGCTTGCGACCAGACGTCCTCGGTGCTGGCGAGCACCACCGACACGAAGCGACCGGTCTCGTCGGTCGGCGCCGGCGCGGGGCCCTGCTGCTGCGTCGACGATCCCGTCATCGTGTCGACGCCCTCGAGCACGCCCATGATCATTCGCGGATCGACGCCGAACAGCCAGGCCGCAATCACCGCGATCACGATCGTGCCGAGCCCGAACCCGGCCCGGCGGCCGCCCATGCCGCGGCGATCCTCGACGTTCGAGCTCTCCCGTTCTCCTTGCCAGCGCATGACGGCCTCCGTTCGCTAGTCGAAGGCACATCTTAGTGGCTCCGGAGCGCGCTGCACGAGTCGCGGCGCTCGATGCCCAGCTTGCGGAAGTTCTGCGCGCGCAAAGGCGCGGGCGATGGCGTGGGCCCTTTGCCGCAGGCGCGCCGGGTGCTTGCCCCCGCTTCGCGGGGGTGCCCTGCGATGCTCGGAGCGCCGGCCTGCGCGGCGAAACTCGCTACGCTCGCTGCGCGAGCTCCGCTCAGACAATCGCCGCGAGTCAGATGAACGATGCGCGCTTCGCGCGCGGGCCGGCGCTCCTGCGCTTCTCGGCTGCGCACAAGGCGCGCCCGCGGCCGACGGCCCGCGCCTTTGCCGACACCGTCGTGGTGTTAGTGGACAACAGCCCCGGCTTCGACGCGAGTGCCACCAAGGTTTCCTGAGCGGCAGACGGCGGAAGGGCGCTTCAGAGCAACCCGCGCAGGCTGCTCCACGACGTCGACAGCGTCGCGTCGATCACCCCGTCGAGGTAGCGGTCGAGGTCGAGCCTGATCTGCGCTGCGTCGATCGCGTTGGCATAGACCGCCGAATCGTCGGGCGCGCTCACCAGAAGGATTCCCAGCGGATAGGCCGGCGCCGGCCCCGGCAGCGTGACGATGCCGTGGCTGCGCGCGCGCAGGCGGGCCAGATCGGTGCCGGCGAGCCGCCCGTCGGCCAGCTCGAAGTCGGCGCTGACCGTGTCGGAGCCGGGGCCATCGACCAGCCGCAGCGTGAGCAGTTCGACCGACTGCCGGTCGCGCGCCGAACTCGAAACCACGGGGTCGACCGACAGCTGCGCGCTGTCGAAGTCGACAAGGGCGTTCTGCGCGTCGAGCCGCTGGACGTCGAGCACCGCGCGGCCCGTCACTGCGCGCGCCTGCGCGGGCAGCGTCGTGGTCTCGGTCCGCCACGCCGAGTAGTCGAGCGTGATCCGCGCACTCCACGCGGCGCTCAGCCCCGGATAGCCCGACACCGAGCCGACGCTCATTGCCAGGTTACCGGTGAAGCGCAAGTTGCCGAACCGGCAGCCGGTGGTGTCGAGCTCGATCGTGTCGCCGGCCGAGAACGCCGCGCTGTTCGCGAACACTGCGCGCACCTGCACCGAACCCGAATCGCAGGCGAGCGTCTGCTGCGAGGAATACCGCCCGCCCGACACCGGCACCGCCGCGGTGCGCAGCGGCGCAGCGATCTCGATCCAGTCGAAGCTGCCAGGCACCAGCGCGCGGCGCGGGCGCTCGTCCGCCGGCACCCGCAGCGGGTCGTCGACGATGCCGATTCCCGGACCCGCCAGCGCCACCAGCGCGTCGAAACCGCTCGCCGCCGCGGCGCGCGCGGTGCCGGTGTCGATCATCGCGTCGTCGCCGACCCCGATGCCGATCGACACGCTGCAAGCTGCGAACGACAGCGCCAGCGCGGGCGCCGCCGCGACGCGCCCGACCCGGCGAGCGAGCGCCGCGTGCGTCACCGCGCTGCCCCGATGATGCCGCCGCCCAGGCAGACGTCGTCGCGATAGAGCACGGCGCTCTGGCCCGGCGTCACGGCCCACTGCGGCTCGTCGAAGTCGAGCTCGAAAGCAGCGGGCGAAACGATGCGCAGCGCGCAGCGCGCGTCGCGCTGGCGGTAGCGCGTCTTGGCGCCGAGCCGCCCGTCGTCGCGCGGCGGCACGCCGGCGATCCAGTGCGCCTGCTCCGCGACGAGGTGCCGCGACATCAGCCACGGGTGGTCGTGCCCCTGGACGACAGTGAGCGCGTTGCGCGCGATGTCCTTGCGCGCGACGAACCACGGCTCGCCGCTGCCGCTGCGCGTGCCGCCGATGCCGATCCCCTTGCGCTGGCCCAGCGTGTAGAAGGCGAGCCCGACGTGCTCGCCGATCACCGCGCCCTCCCCGGTCTCGATCGGGCCGTGCTGCGTCGGCAGGTAGCGGTTCAGGAACTCGCGAAACGGCCGCTCGCCGATGAAGCAGATGCCGGTCGAGTCCTTCTTCGCCGCGTTGGGCAGGCCGATGCGCCGCGCGATCTCCCGGACCTCGCTCTTGCGCAGGTGCCCGACCGGAAAGATCGTGCGCGCGAGCTGCGCCTGGTTCAGCCGGTGCAGGAAGTAGGTCTGGTCCTTGTCGGGGTCGACGCCGCGCAGCAACTCGAAGCGCTCGCTGCCGTCGTCGACGCAGCGGCGCAGCCGCGCGTAGTGGCCGGTGGCGATCCGCGTCGCGCCGAGCCCCATCGCGTGGTCGAGGAACGCCTTGAACTTGATCTCGGCGTTGCACAGCACGTCGGGGTTCGGCGTGCGGCCGGCCGAATACTCGCGCAGGAACTCGGCGAACACGCGGTCGCGGTACTCGGCCGAGAAGTTCACCGCCTCGAGGTCCACGCCGATCACGTCGGCGGCGCTCGCCGCGTCGACCAGGTCCTGGCGCGTCGAGCAGTACTCGCCGTCGTCGTCGTCCTCCCAGTTCTTCATGAACAGGCCGATGACCTCGAAGCCGCGCTGCTTGAGCAGCCAGGCGGCGACCGACGAGTCGACGCCGCCCGACATGCCGACGACGACGCGCTCGCCGGCGCCGTCGCGCTCGGGGGGCGCGGCGGCGCGGTCGGCGGGCGAGGCGGCGGCGTCAGACATCGATGGACAGGCAGTTCGGGTTCGTGTGGATCAGGTCGAGCGCGAAGCGCTTGCCGGCCAGGTAGTCGTCGACCGTCTGCATCACGAGCGGGCTGCGATGCAGGTCGCGGCACGCGCGGATCTCGTCGGCGTCGAGCCAGAGGGCGCGCAGGATCCCGTCGTCGAGCGCGCGCCCGGGCTGCTCGGCCAGCGCCCGGCAGGCGAAGGCGAAGCGCAGGTAGGTGACGTCGGTCCCGCTGGCCTCGTGGCGATAGCGGGCCATGTAGATGCCCACCCCGGCCACCGGCTCGACCTTCCAGGCGGTCTCTTCGAGCGCCTCGCGCGCGACCGCCTGCAGCAGCGATTCGCCAGGATCGAGGTGACCGGCCGGCTGGTTGATCCGCACGCCCTCGCGCGTGGTCTCCTCGACCATCAGGAACCTGCCGTCGCGCTCGATCACCGCGGCGACCGTCGTGTTCGGTTTCCAGTAGCTCATCGACTTCGTTGCGACCTCGCTGCCATGCCGCTGCACGCCATGATACTGGAGCGCCCTGGGGCGCGTTTCGGGGTGCCGTAACGTGATATAAACGCCGGTTCGTGATCCGACAAGCATTCGGGGGTAGGAGCATGCGCATCGGCGTTCCTTCGGAGAGCCGCCCGGGCGAGACCCGGGTCGCCGCGACGGCGGAGACCGTCAAGAAGCTCGCGGCGGCCGGGCACCAGATCGTCGTCCAGGCCGGCGCGGGGCTCACCGCCAGCCAGACCGACGACGCCTACGCGGCGGCCGGTGCATCGATCGGCAGCGCCGCCGACGCGCTGGGCGCAGACACCGTGCTGAAGGTGCGCGCGCCGTCGGCGGACGAGCTCGGGTCGATGCGCCGCGGGGCGGTGCTGGTCGGCATGCTCGACCCGTTCGACCGCGAGGGGCTGCAGCGGCTCACCGACGCCGGGCTGACCGCGTTCGCGCTCGAGGCCGCCCCCCGGACCACGCGCGCGCAGAGCATGGACGTGCTGTCCTCGCAGGCCAACATCGCCGGCTACAAGGCCGTGATGATGGCGGCCAACGCCTACCAGCGCTTCTTCCCGATGCTGATGACGGCGGCCGGCACGGTCAAGGCGGCGCGGGTCGTCATCCTCGGCGCCGGCGTGGCCGGCCTGCAGGCGATCGCGACCGCGAAGCGACTCGGCGCCGTCATCGAGGCCTCCGACGTGCGGCCGGCGGTGAAGGAGCAGATCGAGTCGCTGGGCGCGAAGTTCATCGACGTGCCGTTCGAAACCGACGAGGAACGCGAGATCGCCCAGGGCGTCGGCGGCTACGCGCGGCCGATGCCCGAGAGCTGGATGAAGCGGCAGGCGGCGGCGGTCGCCGAGCGCATCCGCCAGGCCGACGTCGTGATCACGACCGCGCTGATCCCCGGCCGACGCGCGCCGGTGCTGGTCACCGAGGAGATGGTCAAGTCGATGAAGCCTGGCTCGGTCATCGTCGACCTCGCAGTCGAGCAGGGCGGCAACTGCCCGCTGTCCGAGGCCGGCAAGACCGTGGTCAAGCACGGCGTGACGCTGGTCGGCGAGACCAACCTCCCCGCCAGGGTCGGCGCCGACGCGTCGGCGCTCTACGCGCGCAACGTGCTCGATTTCCTGAAGCTGATCGTCGCCAAGGACGGCTCGCTGACGATCGACATGGAAGACGACATCGTCAAGGCCTGCCTGATGTGCCGCGACGGCCAGCTGCTGCGCGCCTGAGGCGGACGCACCCGAAGGACAACACCGGAGCATCGACATGGAAGCGATCTCGCCGACCGTCATCAACCTGATCATCTTCGTGCTGGCGATCTACGTCGGTTACCACGTCGTCTGGAACGTGACCCCGGCGCTGCACACGCCGCTGATGGCGGTCACCAACGCGATCTCGGCGATCGTCATCGTCGGTGCGATGCTCGCGGCCGCGCTGACCGAGACGCCGCTGGGCAAGTTCATGGGCGTGGCGGCGGTCACGCTGGCGGCGGTCAACGTGTTCGGCGGCTTCCTCGTCACGCGGCGCATGCTCGAGATGTTCAAGAAGAAGGAGCCGAAGGCGAAGACGGGAGCGCACGCATGACGCGCAACGGCTTCGTCGTGCTGCTGCTGCTCACGGTCGGCGCGATCGGCGTGGGCGCGCTGATCGCCGAGCGCTACGCCGAGCCCGGGCTCGGCCGCACGCTGATCGTCGCGGTCTTCGCGGCGCTGGTGCTGTTCCCGGCGGCGAAGTTCGCCGAGCGCCGCGGCTGGATCCGCGGCGAGCTGGATTTCTCGAAGATCGGCGGACGCTCGAGCGGCGCCGCCGACGAGCGCGGAGACGCCAAATGAGCCTGAGCCTGAACGTCGTGGTCCTGCTGTACCTGGTGGCATCGGTGTGCTTCATCCAGGCGTTGAAGGGGCTGTCGCATCCGACCACCTCGCGCATCGGCAACACCTTCGGCATGGCCGGCATGGCGATCGCGGTGCTGACCACGATCGCGCTGATCCTGAAGCTGACCGGCGGCAGCGGCGCGCTCGGCCTGGGCTGGGTCGTGCTCGGCGTGGCCGTCGGCGGGACGGCGGGCACGATCATGGCCAGGCGGGTCGAGATGACCAAGATGCCCGAGCTGGTCGCGTTCATGCACTCGATGATCGGCCTGGCGGCGGTGTTCATCGCGATCGCGGCAGTGGCCGAGCCGTGGGCGTTCAACATCGTCGAGCACGGCCAGCCGATCCCGATGGGCAACCGGCTCGAGCTGTTCATCGGCACCTTCGTCGGCGCGATCACGTTCTCGGGCTCGGTGATCGCGTTCGGCAAATTGTCCGGCAAGTACAAGTTCAGGCTGTTCCAGGGGGCCCCGGTGGTCTTCCCCGGCCAGCACCTGCTGAACCTGGTGCTCGCGATCGCGATGCTCGGCTTCGGCCTGTGGTTCTTCGCCACGCAACAGTGGGCGCCGTTCTGGATCATGACGCTGCTCGCGTTCGTGCTCGGCGTGCTGATCATCATCCCGATCGGCGGCGCCGACATGCCGGTGGTGGTCTCGATGCTGAACAGCTACTCGGGCTGGGCGGCGGCCGGCATCGGCTTCTCGCTGAACAACAGCATGCTGATCATCGCCGGATCGCTGGTCGGTTCGTCGGGCGCGATCCTGTCGTACATCATGTGCAAGGCGATGAACCGCTCGTTCTTCAACGTGATCCTGGGCGGCTTCGGCGGCGAGACGACCGCGGCAGCCACCGGCGCGAAGGAGCAGCGCCCGGTCAAGTCGGGCTCGGCCGACGACGCGGCGTTCCTGCTCACGAACGCCGACAGCGTGATCATCGTGCCGGGCTACGGACTGGCGGTGGCGCGCGCCCAGCACCCGCTGAAGGAGCTCGCCGACAAGCTGATCGAGCGCGGCGTCTCGGTCAAGTACGCGATCCACCCGGTGGCCGGCCGGATGCCGGGCCACATGAACGTGCTGCTGGCCGAGGCCGAGGTGCCCTACGACCAGGTGTTCGAGATGGAGGACATCAACTCCGAGTTCGGAGACACCGACGTGGTGCTGGTGCTGGGCGCCAACGACGTGGTGAACCCCGCCGCGAAGGACCCGAAGTCGCCGATCGCCGGCATGCCGATCCTCGAAGCGTACAAGGCGCGCCAGGTGATCGTGAACAAGCGCTCGATGGCCTCGGGCTACGCCGGGCTGGACAACGAACTCTTCTACATGGACCGGACCATGATGGTGTTCGGCGACGCGAAGAAGGTCGTCGAGGACATGGTGAAGGCCATCGAGTAACGGATGACCGGATCGGCCGCGGGGCTGTTCGCGAGCTTCTTCCTGGGCTCGTTCTTCAGCCTCGTCACGATCATCAACCCGGCGTCGGCGATCCCGCTGTTCAACGCGCTCAGCGCGCCGCTCGATGAACGCGGCGCCGACCGCCTGGCCCGCGACGCGAGCGTCTACGTCTTCGCGATCCTGACCGTCAGCCTGTTCGCGGGCGGACTGATCCTCGCTTCCTTCGGCATCTCCTACGGCGCGCTGCGAATCGCCGGCGGAATCGTCGTCGGACTGCTCGGCCACGGCATGCTGTTCGGCCGCGACGAGCGTGGCACCCCCGAGGCTGGAGCCGCCCGCAACCCCGCATTCTTCCCGCTGGCGCTGCCCGGCATCAGCGGGCCCGGATCGATCGCGGTCATCATCGGCATCTCGACCGAGATCCGCGAGATCGGCGCGTGGGCCGACACGCTGATCGCCTGGACGGCCACGGTGGCGGCGATCGTCTGCGCGAGCCTGCTGACCTGGCTGGTGCTGCGCAGCGCGCGGTCGATTTCGAATAGACTGGGCCCCAACGGCATCGAGGTCATGACCCGGCTGATGGGTTTCCTGCTGATCTGCATCGGCGTGCAGTTCGTCGCCTCGGGCATCCGCACCTTCGTTTCGGGAATCTGACCATGGACAGCGCCGTCGACACGAACGCCGCCCGCGAGGAATCGCTGCGCAAGTACGCGATGCTCGGCTATGCGATGCACCTG
>JAMLIR010000045.1 GCA_023954045.1 Burkholderiaceae bacterium
CCCGACGATGATGGTCGGCCACGTCGGCGACGGCAATTTCCACGCGGTGCTGGTGATCGATCCGAACGATCCGCAGGAGATGGACGAGGCCGAGCGACTGAACGACGCGATCGTGCACCTCGCGTTGTCGATGGACGGCACCTGCACCGGCGAGCACGGCGTCGGCCTGCACAAGATCGGCTTCCTCGAGGAGGAAGCGGGCGACGATGCGCTCGACCTGATGCGCCGGATCAAGCGCGCGCTCGATCCCGACGACATCATGAACCCGGGCAAGATCTTCAGGCTCTGAGCCCGGTGCCCGTCCGGCGCGCCGGCGTGCCGGCCGTCGGCCGGGCATTGCCCGGCTGGCCGCGCCGGGTTCTGATCGGCGCAACCGGCCTCGGGCGCGAGTGGGCGCATGCCGGCTTCCGCGCCCGCCGGGATTGAGGCGGGAGTGCTCGAGGAAGCGCTGCAATGAGCATCGAGAGTCTCTGGTACGAGGCATCGCCGTATGTTTACGCAGCAGGCGGTGCCTTCGCAGTGCTCGGATCGGACGGCGCGCTCGCCAAGGTGAGCGGCGGGGTACTGCTGGTGGCCGCGGGGACGATCCTGCGGCTGCGCTGGACCTATCGTCGCCGCAGGGCGGACGCCCGCTCCAGGGCCGTGCGCCGGGTGCCGGCGGATCGGAGGCCGGTTCGGCGGCCACCGCAAGGGCAGCGCGCCCGCCCCTAGGGCTGGCGGCGATCGGCCCTCGCTGTCCCCGCGTCGGCCGCGGCAGCGACGCGGATCGACCGGTCAACGGTGAAGGATCCGGCTCAGGAACTGCCGGGTGCGCTCGTTCTTCGGCGATTCGAAGAATCGCCCGGGCACGTCCTGCTCGACGATCTCGCCCTGGTCCATGAAGATCACCCGGTCGGCGACCGCCTTGGCGAAGCCCATCTCGTGCGTGACGCACAGCATCGTCATGCCTTCGCCGGCCAGCATGATCATCGTGTCGAGCACCTCCTTGACCATCTCCGGGTCGAGCGCCGAGGTCGGCTCGTCGAACAGCATGATCGACGGGTTCATGCACAGCGCGCGCGCGATCGCGACGCGCTGCTGCTGGCCGCCGGAGATCTGGCCTGGGTACTTCTGCGCCAGCTCCGCGATGTGCACCCGCTCCAGGTAGCGCATCGCGGTCGCCTGCGCCTCGGCTGCCGGCTTCTTCAGCACCCAGACCGGCGCCAGCGTGCAGTTCTGCAGCACCGTCAGGTGCGGGAACAGGTTGAAGTGCTGGAACACCATGCCGACGGTCGAGCGCACCTTGTCGATGTTCTTCAGGTTGTCCGTGAGCTCGGTTCCGTTGACGACGATGCGCCCCTTCTGGTGCGGCTCGAGCCGGTTGATGCAGCGGATCAGCGTCGACTTGCCCGAGCCCGACGGCCCGCAGATCACGATGCGCTCGCCGCGCGCGACCCGCAGGTCGATGTCCCTGAGCACCCGGAAGTCGCCGAACCACTTGCTCAGCCCCTCGATCAGGATCGCCGGTGCGTCGGAGGACGCGCCGGCGGCGGAAGTGGGTCGCGTCGTGTCGGCCATGGTGGATACCCGTGAAAGCTCAGCGCCGCTCGCCGCGCGCGAGGTCGCGCTCGAGCCACTGGCTGTATTTCGACATCGCGAAGCAGAAGATCCAGTAGACGACGATCGAGAACAGGAACGCCTCGACGAAGTACTTCTTCCATGCGAAGTCGGTCTCGACCGATTTCTTGACCGCGTAGGCGAAATCGTAGATCGCGATGATCACGACCAGCGAGGTGTCCTTGAACAGCGAGATGAAGCTGTTGACGATCGAAGGAATCGACACGCGCAGCGCCTGCGGCAGGATCACCAGCGCCATCGACTTCCACCAGGGCAGACCGAGTGCCTCGGCGGCCTCGTACTGCCCGCGAGGCACCGCCTCCATCCCGCCGCGCACCGCCTCGGCGAGGTACGCCGCGACGAACAGGATGATCGCCACTTGCGCGCGCAACAGCTGCTCGATTCGCATCCCCTCCGGCAGGAACAGCGCGAACATCACCGAGGCCATGAACAGCACCGTGATCAGCGGAACGCCCCGGATCACCTCGATGTAGACGACCGACAGCGACCGCACGACCGGCAGCCGCGAACGCCGGCCGAGCGCCAGCAGCACGCCCAGCGGAAACGCGAACGCGATGCCGAAGATCGCCAGGATCAGCGTCACCGGCAAGCCGCCCCACTGCTCGGTGCGCACCGGCACGAGGCCCGCGCCGCCGCCCATCAGCCAGAAGGCGAGCGCGATGCCCAGCGCCCAGACCGCCGCGAGCCAGGGGCGCCAGAAGCGCCGCAGCCCCGAGACCACGAGCAGCGCGCAGAGCACGACGATCACGATCGCCGGCCGCCACTGCTGCTCGTACGGATAGACGGCAAACAGCATGAAGCGGAACTTTTCGGCGACGACGGCCCAGCAGGCGCCCTGGCCGCGCACCGCGTCGCAGGCCGAAGCCGGCGCGTGACCCCAGACCGCGTCGAACGCCAGCCAGCGCAGCGCCGGCGGCAGCGCCCACGCGAGCAGGCCGATCATCGCGATCGTCAGCGCCGCGTTGGCCGGCGACGAGAACAGGTTGGCGCGGATCCAGGCCATCGCGCCCTATCGCTCGACCAGACGCACGCGCGCCGCGTACCAGTTCATCAGCAGCGAGATCGCCAGGCTGATCGCCAGGTAGACCGCCATCAGGATCGCGATCGCCTCGATCGCCTGGCCGGTCTGGTTCATCGTCGTGTTGGCCACCGCGACCAGGTCGGGATAGCCGATCGCGACCGCCAGCGACGAGTTCTTGGTCAGGTTCAGGTACTGGCTGGTGAGCGGCGGGACGATCACGCGCAATGCCTGCGGCATCGTCACCAGCCGCAGCCGCCGGCCCGGCTTCAGCCCGAGCGCCATCGCGGCCTCGGCCTGGCCGCGCGGCACCGAGAGGATCCCGCCCCGGACCACTTCGGCGATGAACGCGGCGGTGTAGGTCGACAGGCCGACCAGAAGCGCGATGAACTCGGGCGACAGCGATCGTCCGCCCTGGAAGTCGAAGCCGCCGAGCCGCGGCACGTCGAGCGCCGTCGGCGCGCCGCCGGCGAGCCAGGCGGTCGCGGGCAGCGCGACGAGCAGCGCGAGCGACGGCCAGAGCACCGGCCACTGGGCGCCGGTCGCGCGCTGGCGGCGCCGCGCCAGGTGGCGCCAGGCGAAGGCCAGCGCTGCGGCGGCAGCGAGCGCCCAGCCGGCGGCGCTCCAGCCCGGCGCCGGCTGCGGCCAGGCGTGGCGCAGGCCGCGCTGGCTCAGGAACGCGAGGTCGCCGAAGGCGATCGCCTCGCGCACCGGCGGCAACAGCTCGGTGATCAGTCCGTACCAGACGAACAGCTGCAGCAGCAGCGGGATGTTGCGCATGAACTCGACGTACGCCGAGGCCAGCCGCGCCACCAGCCAGTTCGACGAGAGGCGGGCGACGCCGATCAGCGTGCCGAGGATCGTCGCCGCGACGATGCCGATCGCCGACACCCACAGCGTGTTGAGCAACCCGGCCCACAGCGCGCGGCCGTAGGTGTTCGACGGATCGTACGAGACGTGCGTCTCGGCGATCTCGAAGCCGGCCTCGCGCGACAGGAAGCCGAAACCGACCTGGATCTGCCGGGTCGACAGGTTGTGCTGCGTATTGGCGAACAGGAACCAGCCGACGCCGACGACGGCCGCCAGCAGCAGGACCTGGTAGACGATTCCGCGGACGCGCTCGTTCGCGAACATGCGCGATCGGACGGGGGGACGCGCGCCCGCGGGGTGGGTCGGCGAGCGGCCCCGCGTTCAGCGGATCGGCGGCGCGTACATCAGGCCGCCGTCGCGCCACTGCGCGTTGATGCCGCGCGCGATGCCGATCGGCCCGATGTTGCGCTGGTACATCTCGCCGTAGTTGCCCACGGCCTTGAGCGCGCGCACCAGCCAGTCGTTGTCCAGCCCCAGGCCCTTGCCGATGTCGCCCGAGGCGCCGACCAGCCGCTGGATCGGCGGATCCTTGCTCTCGGCCTTCAGCTTGTCGACGTTGGCGGAGGTGACGCCGTACTCTTCGGCCTCGATCAGGCCGGCGAGCACCCACTTGACGATCGTGAAGTACTCCCAGTCGCCGCGGCGCACCAGCGGGCCGAGCGGTTCCTTCGAGATCGCCTCGGGCAGGATCACGTAGTCGTCCTTGTTCGGCGCCTTGAGCCGGGTCGCCGCCAGCCCCGAGATGTCGGTGGTGAAGACGTCGCAGCGGCCCGAGAAGAACGCCTGCTCGACCTGCTGCAGCTCGTTGACCACCACCGGGCGGAAGTTCATCTTCTTCGTGCGGAAGTAGTCGCTGAGGTTCAATTCGGTAGTCGTGCCGGGCTGCACGCAGATCGTCGCGCCGTTCAGTTGCGTCGCGCTCTTGACGTTGGCCGACTTCTTCACCATGAACCCCTGGCCGTCGTAGAAGATCGTGCCGGCGAACACCGCGCCGAGCGTCGAGTCGCGGCTCGCGGTCCACGTGGTGTTGCGCGACAGGATGTCGACCTCGCCCGACTGCAGCGCGGTGAAGCGGTTCTGCGTGTTGGTTGGCACGAACTGCACCTTGTTCGGGTCGCCGAGGAGGGCGGCCGCCACCGCACGGCAGAAGTCGACGTCGAGGCCGTGCCACTTCCCCTGGGCGTCGGGCGCCGAAAAGCCGAGCAGGCCGGTGTTCACGCCGCAGCGCAGCGCGCCCCGCTGCTTGATCGAGTCGAGCGTCGTGCCGGCCCAGGCGAGCGACGGAGCGAGCAGCGCGGCCGCCGCCAGCACCGCGGCGAGACGGATTCTCATCATGTCGGAAGTCCTCGTGGCGGGGTATGGCGCGAGTCTACGCACAACGCGCGAAGCGGCACAAGGCGAGCGCGGCTCGCCGAGGGGAAACCCCGAAGTGCGCGCGGGACGCTCAGCGCTTGTACCGCTTGGGCACGAACGGCAGCGGCGCGGGCATCACGCCAGGGCGCCGGTCGCGCACCACTGCGCGCAGCGGCGCGCGCGTCGCGTCGTCGAGTGCGCCGCGCTCGACGCGCGCCAGCATCACCGGGTGCCCCAGCGTCGGCGACACGGTTCCACTCGTGACTTCGCCGACGGCGCGATCGTCGGGCGAGACGATCACCGCGTGCGCGCGGACCGGCACCTGCTCGTGCGAGACCAGGCCGACCAGTCGGCGCGGCGTGCCTTCGGCGAGCTGGGCGAGGATCGTGGCGGCCCCCGGAAAGCCGCCTGCCTTCGCGCCGCCGGCGCGACGCGAGCGCGGGATCGCGAACGCCAGGCCCGATTCGACCGGTGTCGTGCCCGCGTCGATGTCGCTGCCGTGCAGCGGCAGCCCGGCCTCCAGCCGCAGCGTGTCGCGCGCGCCCAGCCCGGCCAGGTGCACGGCCGGGTTGGCGAGCAGGTGGCGGACGATCTCCTCGGCGTGCGCGAGCGGCAGCGAGATCTCGAAACCGTCCTCGCCGGTGTAGCCGGAGCGGGTGGCGAAGCAGTCGGCCCCGAGCAGCCGCAGCGTTGCCGCCTGCATGAAGCGCATGGCGACCGCGCCCGGATCGAGCGCGGCGAGCGCTGCCTCGGCGGCGGGACCCTGCAGCGCGACCAGCGCCGCGTCGACCCATTCGATGCGCAGCTTCGGGCAGCGCGCGCGCAGCAACGCGAGGTCGGCATCGCGGTTGCCGGCGTTCACGACCATGCGCACCTCGGCACGGGCGCCGTCGACGCCATGGACCAGCATCAGGTCGTCCTCGATGCCGCCCCGTTCGTTCAGCAGCAGCGAGTAGCGCTGAACGCCGTCGGCCCATCCGTCGAAGTCGACCGGCAACGCCGCCTCGAGCTGCGCGTACAGCGTGGCCGGTCGATCGTCGGCGGCGCGAATGCGCAGCTGGCCCATGTGCGAGACGTCGAACAGCCCCGCCCGGTCGCGTGTGTGCAGGTGCTCGGCCCTGAGCCCCTGCGGGTACTGGATCGGCATCTCGTAGCCGGCAAAGGCGCCGAACTTCGCGCCGTGCGCCGCGTGCAGCGCGTGCAGCGGGATGTGCCGCAGCCTGGCCTGTTCCTGCTCGCTCATGACGCGCTCCCTTCGTCGGCATAGTCGGCCACCGGCGGGCAGGTGCACACGAGGTGCCGATCGCCGGCCGCGTTGTCGATTCGCTTCACGCTCGGCCAGAACTTCGCCTCGCGCACCCAGGGCAGCGGGAACGCCGCTTCCTCGCGGCTGTAGCGATGGCCCCAGTCGCCGGCGACCTCCGCAGCGGTGTGCGGCGCGCCCTTCAGCGGATTGTCCTCGCGGTCGAGCGCGCCCGACGCAATGCGCTGCAACTCGCCGTGGATCGCGATCATCGCGTCGCAGAAGCGGTCGAGTTCGGCTTTCGATTCGGACTCGGTCGGCTCGACCATCAGCGTGTCGGCCACCGGGAACGACAGCGTCGGCGCATGGAAGCCGTAGTCCATCAATCGCTTGGCGACGTCTTCGGCGCTCACCCCGTAGTCGGCCTTGAGGTTGCGCATGTCGAGGATGCACTCGTGCGCGACCTCGCCGTTCTGGCCGCGATAGAGCACGGGGAAGAACGGCGCGAGACGCTTCGCGACGTAGTTCGCATTGAGGATCGCGAACTCGGTGGCCTTGCGGATGCCGGCGGCGCCCATCATGCGAATGTACATCCACGAGATCGTCGTGATCAGCGCGCTGCCGAACGGCGCCGCGGAGACCGCTGCGTCGCCGGCTGCGGCACGCGCCGCCTCGCGCGCCGTCGTGCTCTTCGAAGGCAGCGGGAAGGGCTCGGCCGGCAGGAAGGGCGCCAGGTGCGGGGCGACCGCGATCGGTCCCATCCCCGGGCCCCCGCCGCCGTGCGGAATGCAGAAGGTCTTGTGCAGGTTCATGTGGCAGACGTCGGCGCCGATCAGCCCCGGCTTCGTGAGCCCCGCCTGTGCGTTCAGGTTCGCGCCGTCCATGTACACCTGGCCG
>JAMLIR010000046.1 GCA_023954045.1 Burkholderiaceae bacterium
CGGCACGCGTCGAAGCCCGCCTCTCCCCTGAGGCGCTGGCTATCGTCAAGCGCGCGGCGGAACTTCAGGGACGCAGCGTCAGCGACTTCGTCGTTTCGGCGGCGCAGGAAGCCGCACAGCGGACCATAGAGGACGCACAGGTGCTCCGGCTCGCGGTCGAGGACCAGCAGGCGCTCGCCGCCGCCCTTCTGAACCCGCCGGAGCCAAATGACGCGCTTCGGCGTGCTGCCGTCGCGCATCGTCGTCTCGTCATTTCCTCGTAGTGTCGGACAGCTTCCGTATCGAGCTGCTGGCGGGCCAGGATCGCGCCGGATTCACGTCCGGCGTCGAACCGCTCGACCGCTATCTCAAGGCACAGGCCGGTCAGGACATGCGGCGACGCGTGTCCAACTGCTTCGTCGCCGTGCCGGACGGTGCGGCGACCGTGGCGGGTTTCTACACCCTGGCCGCCGCCAGCATCCCGGTCCATGACCTGCCCGACGATCAGACACGGCGGCTGCCGCGCTACCCGGTGCTACCCGCGGCGCTGATCGGGCGGCTTGCCGTCGATCAGGGTTTCAGTGGGAAGCAACTGGGTGCGACCCTGCTGTTCGACGCCATGCTGCGGGCGCTGCGCGCCGAACCGGCAGTGCTGACGGTGATCGTCGACGCGAAGGATGACACGACCCTCGCTTTCTACCGCCATCACGGCTTCCAGCCATTCACCGCGCGGCCGTCCAGCCTTTACCTGCCTGTCGACACCGCAGCGAAACTGCTGCGATAGAAACGCCGTTTCCGAGGGCCGCCAGGGCGGCCGCCGGAATCTGTTGTCCCGCCTCATCGAAGGCGGTGGTGCCCGCGGGCCGGACGCGCGTCCAAGCGATAGGAACGAGCGTGCGCGGCCAGCTCGCGGGTGCCGCCGCCTTCTCCGCGAACTGCTCGCGAGGACTGGCGCGGCTGGCTTGTGAGCGCCTCGCCGTCCGTTCCGCAGGCTCAGAAAGCCGATTCGTCGAGCGCCATCGTGCTCCCGGCACCTGCGGCGACCGCCTCGCCATGGGCGGCCGCCCGCGGCAGCAGGTGCTCCGCGAAGAACTGCGCGGTGGCGATCTTGGCCTCGAGAAAGCCGCGATCGGCGACCGGATCCCCGAGCAGCGCCCGGGCGGCCAGCGCCGCCCGGCCGAGCTGCCAGCCGCAGAGGACGAGGCCGGCCTGGCTCAGGTAGGGCACGCTCGCGCCATAGGCAGCATGCGTGTCCGCCTTGAAGCTCGCGACGATGGCGTCCACGCTCGCCTCGAGGCCAGCGGCCGCGCGAGCGAGCCGGACGCCGATCGCGCCCAGCCGGGCGTCGCCATCAGCGGCCAGCGCGCTCGCCGTCTCGCGCACCTGCGCGAGGATCTCCCGGGCGACCGCCCCGCCGTCGCGCGCCGTCTTGCGGCCGATGAGGTCGTTCGCCTGGATCGCGGTGGTGCCCTCGTAGATCGTCAGGATGCGCGCGTCGCGATAGAACTGCGCCGCTCCGGTTTCCTCGATGAAGCCCATGCCGCCGTGGACCTGGACCCCGAGCGACGCGACCTCGATCGACATCTCGGTCGACCAGCCCTTGACGATCGGGACGAGGAACTCGTAGGCGGCGCTGTCACGGCGACGGGCCGCCTCGTCCGCGCCGTGATGGCCGAGATCGGACAGCGCTGCCGCGAAATAGGCCAGCGACCGGGCGCCCTCGGTGAGGGCGCGCATCGTCATCAGCATGCGGCGGACATCCGGATGCCGGATGATCGCGACGGGCCCGCTGGAGCCCGCCACATCGCGACTCTGCACCCGTTCGCGCGCATGCCCGACGGCATGCTGGTAGGCCCGCTCGGCCAGCGCGACGCCCTGCATCCCGACCGCGAAGCGCGCCGAGTTCATCATGACGAACATGTATTCCAGGCCGCGGTTCTCCTCGCCGACCAGGTAACCGATCGCGCCCGGGCCGACCGCACCCTTGTCGTCGCCGTAGATCAGCACCGCGGTCGGGCTCGCCTTGATGCCGAGCTTGTGCTCGATCGACTGGCACCAGACGTCGTTGCGCTGCCCCGGCTTGCCGCCGGCGTCGACGAGGAACTTCGGCACCACGAACAGCGAGATGCCCTTCACCCCCTCGGGTGCGTCAGGCGTACGCGCCAGCACCAGGTGCACGATGTTGCCGGCCATGTCGTGCTCGCCGAACGTGATGAAGATCTTCTGGCCGAAGATGCGATACGTGCCGTCCGCCTGCGGAACGGCCCGCGCGCGCACCAGCGCGAGATCCGACCCGGCCTGCGGCTCGGTCAGGTTCATCGTGCCGGTCCACGCGCCCGAGATCAGGTTCGGCACGAACAGCTGCTTCTGCGCCTGCGAGCCGGCGACCAGCAGCGCCTCGATCGCGCCGTCGGTGAGCAGCGGGCACAGCGCGAACGACAGGTTGGCCGAGTTCAGCATCTCCATGCACGGCGTGGCGATCAGCTTCGGCAGGCCCTGGCCGCCGAATTCCTCGGGATGCTGGACGCCCTGCCAGCCGCCGTCGGCGAACTGGCGGAATGCCTCGCGAAAGCCCGGGGACGTGGTCACCTCGCCTGCGGCCAGCGTCGAGGGCTCGATGTCGCCGCCGCGATTGAGCGGCGCGACGACCCCTTCGTTGAACTTCGCGCACTCCTCGAGCACCGCCTGCGCGGTGTCGTAACCCGCGTCGGCGAAGCCGGGCAGCGAGGCTACCCGGTCGATGCCGGCCAGGTGCCGAAGCACGAACAGCATGTCCTTCAGCGGTGCGACGTACGACATGGCGGAGACTCCCTCGTCACGGCCGGGGCGCTGCCCCTCAGCCCAGTTCCTTGACCAGCTCGGGCACCGCGGTGAACAGGTCGGCGACCAGGCCGTAGTCGGCGACGCCGAAGATCGGCGCTTCCTCGTCCTTGTTGATCGCGACGATGACCTTGCTGTCCTTCATCCCCGCCAGGTGCTGGATGGCCCCCGAGATTCCGATTGCCACGTACAACTGCGGCGCGACGATCTTGCCGGTCTGCCCGACCTGCCAGTCGTTGGGCGCGTAGCCCGCGTCGACCGCAGCCCGGCTCGCCCCGAGCGCGGCGCCCAGCCTGTCGGCCAGCGGCTCGAGCAGGTGGAAGTTCTCGGCGCTGCCCATCCCGCGCCCGCCCGAGACGACGATCTTCGCCGCGGTGAGCTCGGGCCGGTCGCTCCTGGCGATCTCGCGCCGCACGAAGCTGGACTTGCCCGAATCGGCCACCGCCGCCACCGCCTCCACGGGCGCCGAGCCCCCGGTGGCCGCCACCGCGTCGAAGCCGGTGGTGCGCACCGTGATCACCTTCACCGCATCGGCGCTCTGCACCGTGGCGATCGCGTTGCCCGCGTAGATCGGCCGCGTGAACGTGTCGGCCGACTCCACCCCGATGATGTCGGAGACCTGCGCCACGTCGAGCTTCGCCGCCACGCGCGGCGCCACGTTCTTGCCGTGCGCCGTCGCCGGCACCAGGATGTGCGTGAACCCGCCCGCCACCGCCAGCACCTGCGCGGCCACGTTCTCGGCCAGCTGATCGGCCAGCTGCGGCGCGTCGGCCAGCAGCACCTTCGCCACGCCCGCCGCCTGCGCCGCCGCCTGCGCCACCGCCGCGCAGCCCGCCCCCGCGACCAGCACCGTCACCTCGCCGCCCGCCTTGGCCGCGGCGGCAATCGTGTTCAGCGTGCTGGGCTTGAGCGCCGCGTTGTCGTGTTCGGCCAGTACCAGAGCTGCCATCGGTCGTTCCCCTTCAGATCACTTTCGCTTCGTTCTTCAGCTTCGCCACCAGCGTGGCGACGTCGGGCACCTTCACCCCCGCCTTGCGCCCCGGCGGCTCGCTCACCTTCAGCGTCTTCAGCCGCGGCGCCACGTCGACCCCGAGGTCCTCCGGCTTGACCACGTCGAGCTGCTTCTTCTTCGCCTTCATGATGTTCGGCAGCGTCACGTACCTCGGCTCGTTCAGCCGCAGGTCCGTCGTCACCACCGCCGGCAGCGACACCGAGATCGTCTCCAGGCCCCCGTCGACCTCGCGCGTCACCGTCGCACGGCCCTCGGCAATCTCCACCTTCGAGGCGAACGTCGCCTGCGGCAGGTCGGCCAGCGCCGCCAGCATCTGCCCGGTCTGGTTGGCGTCGTCGTCGATCGCCTGCTTGCCCAAAATCACCAGCCCCGGCTGCTCCTTGTCCACCAGCGCCTTGAGCAGCTTCGCCACCGCCAGCGGCTGCAGCTCCACGTCGGTCTGCACCAGGATGCCCCGGTCCGCCCCGATCGCCATCGCCGTACGCAGCGTCTCCTGGCACGCCTGCACCCCGCACGACACCGCCACCACCTCGGTGGCCACCCCCTTCTCCTTCAACCGCATCGCCTCTTCCACCGCGATCTCGTCGAACGGGTTCATCGACATCTTCACGTTGGCAATGTCCACTCCGCTCTGGTCGCTCTTCACGCGCACCTTCACGTTGTAGTCGACCACCCGCTTCACCGGGACGAGGATCTTCATCGGGACCTCACGATCTGGAACAGGGGAAAGGGTCGATTATAGGGAGTTCGCGGAAACCGACCGCCGGGCCGGCTCGCGGCCCGATCCCGCTTCGTTGACATGCCGCAAGGCGGCTCGCGAGAATCCTGCATGCCCGCCGACGCCGCCTGCGAAGTCCTGGTCCGGGATTCGACCCCGGTCGACGTGCCCGCACTCGCCGACATCTACGCGTGGCACGTGCTCCACGGGCTGGCCAGCTTCGAAGAGTCGCCGCCGGGCGTCGAAGAGCTCCTCGCGCGCCGCGCCGCGGTGCTCGGCGGCGGGCTGCCCTGGCTCGTCGCCGAGGCCGGCGGCGCAGTCGTCGGATACGGCTACGCGGCGCCCTACCGTGCGCGCTCGGCGTATCGGCACACGCTCGAGGACTCGGTCTACGTCGCTGCCGGCCTCGAGCGCCGGGGGACCGGCACGAAGCTGCTCGGCGAACTGATCCGGCGCTGCGAGACCGGGCCGTGGCGGCAGATGGTCGCGGTGATCGGCGACAGCGCCAACGCCGGATCGATCGCGCTGCACCGGCGCCTGGGCTTCCGCGACGCCGGCACGCTGGTTTCGGTCGGCTTCAAGTTCGGCCGCTGGGTCGACACCGTGCTGATGCAGCGCAGCCTCGGCGACGGCGACTCGACGCTGCCCGGCCAGGCTACTTCCAGTCGGGCGGGCGCTTCTCGATGAACGCCTGCACGCCCTCGAGCGCCGACTCGTCCATCATGTTGCAGGCCATCGTCTGCCCGGCCAGCTGGTAGGCCGCGTCGATGCCCATCTCGAGCTGGCGATAGAACAGGCCCTTGCCGAGCGCGACGGCGACGCGCGGCTTGGCGACGATGCTGGCGACGAGCGACTCGACCGCGGCGTCGAGTTCCTCCGGCGCGGCAACCCGGTTCACGAGCCCCCTGGCCTGCGCCTGCGCGGCGTCGATGAACTCGCCGGTGACGAGCATCTCGAAGGCCGCCTTGCGGCCGAGGTTGCGCGACAGCGCGACACCCGGCGTCGAACAGAAGAGCCCGAGGTTGACGCCGCTCACCGCGAACTTCGCCATGCTCGACGCGACCGCCAGATCGCACATCGCAACGAGCTGGCAGCCGGCCGCGGTCGCGATGCCCTGCACGCGCGCGATCACCGGCACCGGCAGGCGCTGCACCGCGAGCATCATCTGCGCGCACTGGTCGAACAGCTTGCGGTAGTAGGCTAGCGAAGGTGCTGCGCGCATCTGCTTCAGGTCGTGCCCGGCGCAAAACGCCTTGCCGGCGGCGGCGAGCACGACGACGCGCACCGACGCGTCCTTCGCCAATGCGTCGAGCTCTGCCTGGAGCGCGGCGAGCATCTCCTCGGACAGCGCATTGAACGCGAGCGGACGATTCAGCGTGAGCGTGACGGCGCCGCGCGCATCGGTGTCGCGCAGCACGAGGGGTTGGTCGGGGCCTGACATGGTCGCCTCCTTCACTCGATGGCCTGCGCCGAGCGGGCGCGCTCGCGCAGCTGGAACTTCTGGATCTTGCCGGTCGCGGTCTTCGGGATCTCCTCGAAGCGGACTTCCTTCGGCGCCTTGTAGCTTGCGAGCAGGCCCTTGCAGTGCGCGATCAGGTCAGCCTGCGTCACGTTCGCACCGGGCTTCAGTTCGACGAAGGCGAGCGGCGTTTCGCCCCACTTCGGGTCCGGCCTGGCGACGACCGCGCAGGCCAGCACGGCCGGATGCCGGTAGAGCGCGTCCTCGACCTCGATCGAGCTGATGTTCTCGCCGCCGCTGATGATGATGTCCTTGCTGCGGTCCTTGATCTTGACGTAGCGATCGGGCTCGATCACGGCAAGGTCCCCGGTGTGGAACCAGCCGCCGGCAAATGCCTCGGCGGTGGACTTCGGGTTCTTCAGGTAGCCCTTCATCACGATGTTGCCGCGAAACATGATCTCGCCCATCGCCTCGCCATCGGCAGGCAGCTCGCGCATCGTCTCGGCGTCCATCACCGTCATGCCCTCCTGCAGCGGATAGCGCACGCCCTGTCGGCCGTTCAGCCGCGCCTGTTCGGACAGGTCCTCGTCCGCCCAACCGGCGCGCTTGACGGCCACTGCCGCCGGACCGTAGACCTCGGTCAGGCCGTAGACGTGGGTGATGTCGAAGCCGATCGCCGCCATGCCCTCGATCATCGACGCCGGCGGCGCCCCGC
>JAMLIR010000047.1 GCA_023954045.1 Burkholderiaceae bacterium
ACCGCCGGCCCCTGCGTGAGGAAGTCCGACCGCAGCACCGCGTCGACCGCGTCGATGTCGGCCTGCGTGACCTCCTGCCGGCCGTAAGGAATCATGCGCCGGCCACCCGGTTGACTTCGCGGATCTCGGGCACGGTAAGGAAGTGCGCGTTGTTGCCCGAGTTGTACTCGAAGCCCTGCTCGACCGGCCGTCCGGTCTCGCCCAGGCGGTTCGTCGCGTAGTCCATGTCGGAGTGGAAGAAGCGGATCGTCGGCCGGATCACGAAGTGGTCGTCGAACTCCAGCGTCAGGTGAGAATCGTCGGCCGGGCACATGATCTCGTGCAATTTCTCGCCGGGGCGGATGCCGACGATGCGCATCGGCAGCTCCGGCGCCATCGCCGCGGCGAGATCGGTGATGCGGATCGACGGGATCTTCGGCACGAAGATCTCGCCGCCCTGCATCCGCTGGAAGCACTTCAGCACGAAGTCGACGCCCTGCTGCAGCGTGATCCAGAACCGCGTCATGTCGGCGTGCGTGATCGGCAGGTGGTCGGCGCCGTCGGCGATCAGCCGCCGGAAGAAAGGCACCACCGAGCCGCGCGAGCCGACCACGTTGCCGTAGCGCACGACCGCGAAGCGCGTCTTGTGGCCGCCCGCCATGTTGTTGGCCGCGACGAACAGCTTGTCGGAGGCGAGCTTGGTGGCTCCGTAGAGATTGATCGGGTTGGCCGCCTTGTCGGTGGACAACGCGATCACCTGCTGCACCTCGTTCTCGAGCGCGGCGAGGATCACGTTCTCGGCGCCGTGCACGTTGGTCTTGATGCACTCCATCGGGTTGTACTCGGCCGCCGGCACCTGCTTGAGCGCCGCCGCGTGGATCACCACGTCGATGCCGCGCATCGCCTGGTGAAGCCGCGCCGCGTCGCGCACGTCGCCGATGAAATACCGCATCTCGGGCGCGTCGAACTCCTGCTGCATCTCGAACTGCTTCAGCTCGTCGCGCGAGAACACCACGACGCGGCGCGGCTTGTACCGCGCCAGGATCGTCTTCACGTATTGCCTGCCGAACGAGCCGGTGCCGCCCGTGATCAGGATGGATTTGCCGTCGAGCATGACGTTCAGTGGACCTCGATGGAGAGTTCGCGCATCAGCGCCAGCGTATTCTCGCGCTTTCCGGCGCCCTTGAAGTGCACCCGGTCGACGCCGAAGGCGGCGATGGGCACCCCGGGACCGTAGATCTGCCGGGCGATGAACAGCGCCGTCGAGCAACAGCCCGCCACGACCGCGTACGGGGTTCGTGCAAGGTAGCTCTCGATCGGCTCGTCGATCTCCAGCAGATGATAGTGGGGCTCGCGCAGTTCGTGCCGCTCGCCCTCGCGGGGATGCGCCTTGTAGTCGACCGGGCCGGGGCACTTGCTGGCGAGCCAGTCGCCGATCTCCTTCGACGTCGCCGCGCGGTCGGCCTCGTCCATGAGGCCAAAGCCCGCCAGCGGCTGGCCGATCACCAGCGCCCGTGGCGGCGCGGCCGCCCGCAACGGCTCGCCCGCCCCGACGGGCTCGACCAGCGGGGCGAGCGTCACGGTGCGCGCCGGGTCGTAGCGATGCGGAAAGCCGGCCAGCACGTAGATGCGGTCGACGAACGGCGCGTCCGATCCGATCCGGTCGCCCGAGAAGTGCCAGTAGTCGAGCACCGGGCTCACCAGCCGCCGCAGGCCGCGCAGCCTTTGTGCGCCACGCTTGGCGAGGCTCAACGGATAGCGCTGGACGTTGAGCAATCCGTCCGGCAGGATGCGCGCCTGCATTTCGGCGGCCCCGGTCAGCTTCGGCAGCGCGCGCAGGAAGTAGTTGATCGCCTCGGTGTCGAACACCGGGCTGTGAAGCACCAGCGTATCGGTCGGCCCGACCGCGTCGGCGACCCGGCGCAGGTTCTCGAGCAGGCGCCGGTGGCGCCCGAACAGGCCCGGCAGCGGCTCGAAGCGCGGCCATGGAATGTAGAGCGTGGCGTCCCAGTCGCCGGGGCGCACGACCGGCTCGAGCACGCGGTTGTAGTAGACCAGCACGTGGCGCGCCTCGGGCTCGTGGTCGATCGCGACCCGGCGCGCCGCCAGGTAGTGGAGCGGCGAAGCGACGAAGAACACGGCCGTGCGCCTCATGTCGCCCGCTCCGGCGCGGCCGTGACGAACAGCCGCCCTTCGATGCCACGTTCCAGGAAGCTTCGCAGTCTCGTGACGTTGGCCGCGGCGTCGAACCCGGGGACGATCCCCTGGTAGACCGGGTCGATCACGCCGCGCGCCGACCTGCGCAGCAACGCGGCGAGCGCGCGCTCGAGCGCCGCATGGTCGATCGTCGCCCGCAGCACCTCGTCGACCGTCAGGCCCGGCCGGAACCCGACCACGCCCGGCAGCTGCGCGAACCACGGCTGGCCGAACGCCAGCGCCGGCTTGCCGCCCGAGATCGCCTCCCAGCCCACCGTTCCGGTCACCGTGCTCGCGAACCGGCAGCCTTCGAGGAGCGCATAGGTGTTCACCGTCTTCGCGACGTAGCGCAGCTTCGGGATCATCGAGAGCCGCCGGAAGAACGCCTCGCCGCGCTGGCGCGCGGTCTGCTTCGGATTCTCCTTCGCGTAGATGCGCCAGTCGCCCGGGATCATCGCCGCGAGGCGCTCGAGCGCCGACAGCTGGTCCGAGTAGCCGGCTCCCAGCGTCGAGGTCGTCATCTCGGGCTGCAGCTGCAGCGCGAAGTACACGTAGGGCACCGACAGGTCGGGTGCGTCGGTGGCGAGCCGCTCGTAGCCGCGGGCGAAGTGGCGCGCCTCCTGGTACTTCTGCAGCGCGCCGGCGAGCGACATCGGCTTGCTGGCGCGGGTCGTCGCCAGGCGCCTCAGGTCGTTGGCGAGGCTCGCCAGCGCGGGCTTGCCGCGAGTCTTCACGCCCTGCATGTAGAAGAGCTTCTTCTCGAAGCGCCGCTCGATGCGCACCGGCGGCTCGTCGGGATCGGGTTCCGGCCCCTCCGGCACCTCGTCGAACCGCCCGAAGTCCTCGAGCGCGCGCACGTAGAAGAAGCGGTCGGGAAACAGCGACTGGTAGCAGAACGCCGTCTGGACGTTCGCACGCCGCGCAGCGAGGTAAAGCAGGTAGTCGACCCCGAAGTGCGGCGGGCTCGAGAAGAACACGTGCGTCGCCCGCCCCGACGCGAGGAGCGCCACGAAGAACCGCAGGTAGCAATAGGCGGCGTGCTCGAGCTCGTGAACCGGCAGCGCGCGGGCGCGCGACACCCGCGAATACATGTCGCAGAAAGTCAGCAGTTCCTGCGGCGCGAGCCTGCCGGGATCGACGCCGATTCCGGGCGGAACGGGGTCGAGCCGGAACTGGTGAATGAACGGGTCGAGGCGGTGCGTGCAGTCCGGGCCGTTGCCGAACCACGCCACCACCGCGAGCCGGCCCTGCGCGCGCAGCTCGCGCACCGCCGCCACCGCGTCGTCGCTGTGCCAACCCCAGAACACCGCGCGGGCGACGTGTTCGGGGTCTGGGCGTGGGGTCATCGGCGGTGTCGGCGCGCGGCGGAGGGTTCGGCGAAGGTTCGGCGAAGGTTCGGCAGTCGATTATGCCAGCCGACCCCGTGCCGAACGCTCCCGGTGGTAGCCTTTGCGGGCCGCCCGCTCCGCTCGACACGCCATGACGACGACCCACCGCAAAGGCATCCTCCTGGCCGGCGGCTCGGGCACCCGGCTGCACCCGGTGACGCTCGCGGTCAGCAAGCAGCTGATGCCGGTCTACGACAAGCCGATGGTCTACTACCCGCTGGCCACCCTGGTGCTGGCCGGCATCCGCGAAATCCTGGTCATCACGACCCCCGAGGACCAGGGGCGCTTCCGCAGGCTGCTGGGCAACGGCAGCGCCTGGGGGATCCGGCTCGAGTACGCGCCGCAGCCGCGCCCCGAGGGGCTCGCGCAAGCCTACCTGATCGGCGAGGCTTTCCTGGGGGGAGCGCCCAGCGCGCTCGTCCTCGGGGACAACCTGTTCTACGGCCACGACCTCGCACCCCGCCTGGCGGCGGCGGCTTCGAAGCACGATGGCGCGCGCATCTTCGCGTATCCGGTCAATTGCCCGGAGCGCTACGGCGTCGTCGAATTCGACGCGCAGGGCCGCGCGGTCGGCATCGAGGAGAAGCCGCAGCGGCCGAAGAGCCGCTACGCAGTCACCGGCCTGTACTTCCACGACGCCAGGGCGGTCGACTACGCAAGATCGCTCAGGCCGAGCGCCCGCGGCGAACTCGAGATCACCGACCTGAACCGCCGCTACCTCGAGGCCGGCACGCTCGAGGTGCAGCGGCTGGGCCGCGGCGACGCGTGGCTCGACACCGGCACCCACGATTCGCTGCTCGAGGCGAGCCTGTTCATCCAGACGCTCGAGAAGCGCCAGGGACTGAAGATCTGCTGCCCCGAAGAAATCGCCTGGCGCCAGGGCTGGATCGATTCACGACAGCTTGCCGAACTGGCCAGGCCGCTGGCCGCCAGCGACTACGGCCGCTACCTGCAACAGTTGCTTGTGGAACACCCTTCCTGAGAAGGACCCCCGGCGCTGCCGAACGTGTGGCAGTATCGCCGGCAGGCCCGCGAAACCCACCGGACACGTACGAACATGCCCCGCCGATCCTACGAAGCCATCCGCAAGCAGATCGAGAAGCTCGAAGCGCAGGCGCGCAAGCTCGAGGAGGCTGCGGAACAGAAAAAGAAGCAGGCGGTCGCGCAGGTCGTCGCGCTGATGAAGAAACTCGGCGTGACGCTCGAAGACATGGCCGGGGCCAGGCCCCGCCGGACGCGCGCGGCGAAGGCCGGCGCGAAGAAGCGCGCCGCGAAGAAGGGCGCCGCCCGCAAGCCGGTCGCACCGAAGTACCGCAACGCGAAGACCGGCGACACCTGGTCGGGGCGCGGGCGCACGCCGCGCTGGCTCGCGGCGCTGGAAGCGCAGGGCAAGTCGCGCGAGGACTACCGGGTCTGAAGCGCCCTTTCGAGCAGCGCGTCCCGTGGCTCGGCGAACGGGTTCACCACCGTCACACCGCGCCAGGTGAAACCGTGCTGCAGATCATGATCGGAGGTATCGCAGTCGATCACAGCGTACGCACATGCCGGGCTGTCGCGCCTCGAACGGCAGAGACCGGCACGCCCTGATCGAAGGTGACCAGGCAACCACCGTGCGCGACGGCCAATGCCAGCAGATAGACGTCGGTGACCTGTCGATGACCATGAATGCGATCGAAGTCGACACGGCCGTCGTCGCGCAAGGAGACGTCGTCGGGCCAGAACTCGTGGTCGAGTTCGTGGCACGCCTGTTGCAGGCGCGTGCGAACCTGCCGGATGCCCACGGCGCCCCTGCGGCCGTAACTGGGCGAGTTCATCGCGCGAATCACGCCGTTTTCGACCAGCGGGCAGGTCGCAATCCGCAGGCCGGGAGTCTCGATGAGTTCATTCGCCTGCTCCGAGAAGACGTGGGCGTCGTCGAACAGAGCGACCCAGACGTTCACGTCGAGCAGGAAGCGCATCAGATCCCTTCGCGCTCCATGATCTCGCGCACGTGCTCTGCCGTGATCACCTCGTCGCGCCTGGGCAGCAGCGCAAA
>JAMLIR010000048.1 GCA_023954045.1 Burkholderiaceae bacterium
ATCGGGATCGGACGCTGGCGGCGCTCAGCATCTTGAACGCGCGGCATGGCTGGCGCTCGAGCGAGCAGCCCGACGCGAGTCGGGTCAACGTGGTGGTGAAGCTGCCGGCGGCGCGCCCGCTGGCCGAGGTGGAAATCGAAGATGGCGACGGACGAACTGCGACTATCCAGATTCCAGCAACGCGTGCTTGATCTGCCCGAGGCGATCAACCTGGGCATTCTTGGGGGGCGCGGCGGCGGCAAGAGTTACACGCTGGCGCTGCTCGCGCTGCGCTATGCGGTGCAGTACGGGGATCGCGCGCGGATGCTCTATGTGCGTCGCAGCTATGCGGGGCTGCGCGACTTCGAGATGGTCACGCGCGAGGTGTTCGGGCTGGCGTTCGGCACCGACGCCAAGTACAACGCGCACGAGCATCTGTGGCGGCTGCCGGGCGGCGCGATCTTCGAGTTGGCGCAGTTGGAGTCGCACGCCGAGCTGGGCAAATTCCAGGGCCGCTCGATGGGCCTGGTAATGGTCGACGAGGCGGGCCAGTACCCCGATCCGGCGCTGATCGACCTGTTGCGCGCGAACATGCGCGGGCCGAAGGACTTGCCGCTGCGGATCGTGCTGTGTGCGAACCCTGGGCACGTCGGGCAGGGGTGGCTTGCGAAGCGGATCGCGCTGCGCGGCACGCCGTGGAAGCCGTACCGTGACGAGCGCGGCGACCTGTGGTGCTACTGCCCGTCGACGCTGGCGGATAACGACTTCATCGACCAGACGGAGTATCGCGCGCAGCTCGAGGTGGCCTGTCAGACGGACCCGGAGCTGCTCAAGGCGTGGCTCGATGGCGACTTCACGGCGGCGCGCGGGGCGTTCTTCTCCGACGTGATCGACGAGCGGCGCAATCTCGTCGAGCCGTGGTCGGCGATCCCGCGGGTCTGGGAGACGTGGCTCGGGCACGACTTCGGATCGGCGGCGCCGAGCGTCACCTACATCCTCGCGCGCTCGCCTGGCGAGTCGGTCGACGGTCGCTGGTATCCGCGCGATTCCGTCGTGCTGGTCGACGAGCTGGCGACGAACCGGCGCGATTCGCTCACGCAGGGGCTCGGCTGGACGGTCGCGGTGCTGGGCGAGGAAATCCGCAACATGTGCAAGCGGTGGAAGGTGCGCCCGGAAGGCGCGGCCGACGATGCGTGCTTCGCGCAGACAGGGCACGGCGCCGGCTCGCTGGCCGATGAGTTTCGCCGAGCCGGGGTGTACTTCTATCCGGCACAGAAACGCGATCGGGTAAGCGGCTGGCAGCTCATGAAGCGGATGCTCGCCGATGCCGGGAAACCGGACGTGCCGGGCCTGTACGTCAGCCGGCGGTGTTCGTACTGGTGGCAGACGTTGCCGACGCTCGCGCGCGATGAGCGGCGCGTCGAGGATCTGGACACGACCGGGCCCGACCACGGCGCCGACGCCTGCCGCTATGGGCTGTTGCGCGTATCTCGCAAGGTCAAGAAGGCCGAGATTGGGGGCGCATGATGGGCAAGCTGATCGACATGCAGGCGGCAGCCGAGCGCGAGCAGCAGGCGCGCACGCTGGCGGCGTCGTTCGGTGCGCGCATCTATCCGTTCGGCCGCGCCTGGCGCGTTGTGGGCCCGAGCGTTGACATTCTGATCCACGACCTTCGCTATCTGCGGCGTGAGGACTTCAAGCCGGGCTGGCCGGTGGCTTGACGCGGCGATGAGTCAGGCCGCATTCGCGCTGGCCGTGCTTATGCTGGCGCTGCCGTGGCTGCGGGGTTGACCCTCGTGCACGCGGGGTGCACACTTGATCCGCGCCGAGGTTTCGGCGCCCGGGCTTGGCGGCCTGGTCTGTTGGCGGGCAACCGCCGCAATGGCGGTTTTTTCATGCCCGTTCGCTGTGCTCCGCTATGGGCGGGCCGGCGGGAGGCTCGAAAGAGCCTGCCAGTCCAACAGCTGGTCCGCCAACCCGTCGGTTCCGCTCACCCTTTTCTGGAGCATGTTATGGACGTTTCAGATCGACTGTTCGAGATCGCGGCGCGCTTGGCCGGCGCATCGGCGATGCTGCGCGGCCGCGACGACTACGACAACGACGACGAGTTGATCTTCGTCGACCGGCTGGCACAGGACGCGCGACGGCTGGCAATGTCGACGGCCGAGGCGATCGCATACGGGAAACCGGAGGTGACGCGATGAACGACGACAACAACCTTTCGCCGCTCACGGCCGCGGCGATGGCGCTTCTCGAGTGCGGGGAGATGTTCAAGGCGATCCGCGCGGCCAACGAAAATGGCGGCGACACCCTGACCCTGGCGAACATCGGCGAGCGCATCGCAAGCGAGGCCTATGAGGCCTTCGAGGCCTACGAGGCGGGCGCGACCGGCTGACCGCCACCAGCGCCGCACCAGAGCCGCCTACGGGCGGCTTTCTTCGTTTCAGGTGAGCATTTGTCGGAGGGCGGGTAGTAGGTGGGTAGAGAAGCTCTAGTGGCCGGAAACCCGCATGATTACTAGCTCTGTGGCGGAAGCGGTGAGATTCGAACTCACGGACGGGTTGCCCCGTCGCTGGTTTTCAAGACCAGTGCCTTAAACCGCTCGGCCACGCTTCCGGTGGCCTGCGAGTATAGCGACAGGCGACGCGACGATGCAGGACGGACGCGCTGCCGTAAGATCCGCCTCGGGGACGTCACCGGGACCGGCCGCGCGCCGGTCCCCTCATTTCAGCGGGGAGCGATCGCATGAAGGCCGTGCTGTGCAGGGAGTGGGGGCCGCCCGAGTTGCTGGCGATCGAGGAGGTGCCGACGCCTGCGCCCGGCGACGGCCAGGTGCTGATCGAGGTACACGCGGCCGGGGTGAACTTCCCGGACGCGCTGATCATCCAGAAGAAGTACCAGGTGCAGCCCGAGCTGCCGTTCTCGCCCGGCGCCGAAGTCGCGGGCATCGTCCGCGCGGTGGGTCGGGGCGTGAAGCCCTGGAAGCCGGGCGATCGCGTGATCGCGAACCTGCCCTACGGCGGCTATGCGCAGGAACTCGTGGCCGACGCCGCGCGGGTGATGCCGATCCCCGAAGGCATGGACTTCCCGACGGCCTCGGCCTACGTGCTGGCGTACGGCACGAGCCTGTTCGCGCTGAAGGATCGCGCGAAGCTCGCTGCCGGCGAGACGCTGCTGGTGCTCGGCGCCGCCGGCGGGGTCGGCATCGCGGCGGTCGAGATCGGCAAGGCAATGGGCGCGCGCGTCATCGCCGCGGCGTCCAGCGCCGGGAAGCTCGCGCTTTGCCGCGAGCACGGCGCCGACGAGACGATCGACTACGCCAGCGAAGACCTGCGCGAGCGCGTCAAGGCGCTGACCGGCGGCAAGGGGCCCGACGTGATCTACGATCCGGTGGGCGGCGCGTACACCGAGCAGGCCTTCCGGACGATCGCCTGGGAGGGCCGGCATCTGGTGATCGGCTTCGCGGCCGGCGAGATCCCGAAACTGCCGATGAACCTGCCGCTGCTGAAGACCGCGTCGCTGGTCGGCGCGTTCTGGGGCGCATTCGTGCAGCGCGACCCGAATCGCACCCGTGAGCACATGCAGGAACTGTTCGCGCTCTACCTGTCGAAGAAGGTGCGCCCGCCGATCACGAAGGCGTATCCGCTCGCGCAGGCCGCGCAGGCGCTGCGCGACGTGATGGAGCGCCGGGTCAAGGGCAAGGTGGTGATCCTGCCGCGCGAGTGACGGGCGCGCGGTTCGGGGCGCCCCGGGGCGCGCCGCCCGGATCAGCGCGGACGCTGCACGCCCTGCGGCAGGCTGCGCGCCGCCTCGAGCGCGGGCGACGCGAAGAACGGGTCGCCGCGCAACCGCGCGAGCACCATCGGCGTCGCGTCGAACCCCCAGAACACCTCGCCTTCGATCACCGTCGACGGCACGCCGAACACGCCGGCGGCCGCGGCCGCCGCGGTGTTCGCGCGCAGTGCCTGCTTGACC
>JAMLIR010000049.1 GCA_023954045.1 Burkholderiaceae bacterium
CCGACCCGATGCAGGGTGAGTCCGCCGACGGGCTCACCCTGATTTTTTTCATGCGGTACCCAGACTTATCAGGAGCTCGACCATGATGGTGCTGTACTCCGGCACGACCTGCCCGTTCTCGCAGCGCTGCCGTTTCGTGCTGTTCGAGAAGGGCATGGACTTCGAGATCCGCGACGTCGACCTCTACAACAAGCCCGAGGACATCTCGATCATGAACCCGTACGGCCAGGTGCCCATCCTGGTCGAGCGCGACCTGATCCTGTACGAGTCCAACATCATCAACGAGTACATCGACGAGCGCTTCCCGCACCCGCAGCTGATGCCGGCCGACCCGGTGATGCGCGCGCGCGCGAGGCTGTTCCTGTTCAACTTCGAGCGCGAGCTGTTCGTCCACGTGCAGCAGCTCGAGCGCCGCGACCAGGCGCGCGATGCGTCCAAGGCGATGGACAAGGCGCGCTCGCAGATCCGCGACCGCCTCACGCAGCTCACGCCGATCTTCATCAAGAACAAGTACATGCTCGGCGACGACTTCTCGATGCTCGACGTGGCGATCGCGCCGCTGCTCTGGCGCCTCGACCACTACGGCATCGAGATGCCCAAGACCGCGGCGCCGCTGCTGCGCTACGCCGAGCGCATCTTCTCGCGCCCGGCCTACATCGAGGCGCTGACTCCGTCCGAGAAGGTGATGCGCCGCTGATGGCCGAGATTTCCACCAAGCCGTACCTGATCCGCGCACTGTACGAGTGGTGCGCCGACAACGGCTACCGGCCGTACATCGCGGTGGCCGTCGACGAGCGCACGCTGGTGCCGCGCGAGTTCGTGCGCAACGGCGAGATCGTGCTGAACATCTCGGCAGCCGCGACCAACCGCCTCACGATCGGCAACGAACTGCTCGAATTCGAGGCGCGCTTCGGCGGCGTCGCCCGGCAGGTGTCGATCCCGATCGAGAACGTCTCGGCGATCTTCGCGCAGGAGAACGGGCACGGGATGGCGTTCGAGGTGCCGAAGGCGCCCGCGGTCGCGCCCGAGCCCGCGGGGGGCGGCGACGAGTCGACGGCCGGCGCTGGTACCGACGCGGCCGCGCTGCCGCCCGAACCCGACGCCGGCGCCGCGGCGCCCTCGGCGGGGCGCGCGCGCCGCAAGCCGAAGCTTTCCGCAGTGCCGGTCGGTGCCGAAGATGCGTCGAAGCCGGCGCGGCGCAAGCCGCAGATCTCCGCGGTCCCGGGCGGCAGGAAGGCGCCGCGCGATTCGTCCGTCGGCAGCGAAGCCGCGCCGGCCAGCCCGGTCGCCGGCGAAGCCCCGTCCGGAGCAGCAGCCACGACCGGCGATCGCGGCGCCGGGGCCCGGGGCGAAGCCCCGGGCGACGACGACCCCGGACCCGGCGCGACGCCGACCGGCAGGCCCCACCTGAAGCGGATCAAGTAGGCGGTCGAACAGGCGGAGTGGGCGCCGCTTCGGGCGCGCGGGCTTCGGCTACACTCTGCTGTCCGTGCCGGCTTAGCTCAGCTGGTAGAGCAATCGCCTTGTAAGCGATAGGTCGTCTGTTCGAGTCAGACAGCCGGCACCAGCAGCAGGCGCTCGCCTTTCGACTTCGGCGCCGCGGCGAGGCACCCCCGGGAAGGGGCCGCGCGCCTTCGCGCGCGACTCAGCGGGCCCGCCCCCTCGCGTGGCGTCCGGCATCCGCGAAATAGCGCTTGATCGCTGCGGTGAACCGCATTCGCGCGTGGCGCGAGCGCTCGAGCAGGCCGACGCGCCTGCGCACGTCGACGTTGGGCAGTTCGACGACGCGCAATTCGCGATCCTCGGACCAGCGCACGTTGGCCAGCTTCGGGACGATCGACACGCCGAAGCCCTGGCGGACGATCGCCAGGATCGCCTCGACCGAGTTCAGCTCCATCTCGTCGCGGACCTCCGCCCGGCTCCGGCTCAGCACGTCCCTCACGAGCAGGCCGGTCCAGGTCTCGCGGTCGAAGCGGATGAACGGGGCTTCGCGCAGCGCCTGCAGCGGGTCCCTGGGCAGCTCGAAGTGCGGGCGGCGCGGCACGATCATCACCATCGGCTCGACGTAGAGCTGGGTCCAGGCCAGGCTGCGCGGCAGCGGGCGCGGCGGGCGGGTGACGATCGCCGCGTCGAGCAGCCCCTGCTCGACCCGGTTCGCGAAGTCGCTCGACTGCCCCGCGAACAGCTTGACCTCGAGCCCCGGATGCTCGCGCTTGAGCGACCACAGGGCGTCGGCGAAGGCGCCCATCAGCGTCGACACCAGTGCGCCCATCACCACGGTGCCCGACAGCGAGTCGCCGTCGCGGCCGCCGATCAGCTCCTCGTAGCGCGTCACCAGTTCCTCGATCCGGGCGATCGCGCGCCGGCCGGCGGTGTTCAGAACCACCGAGCGGCCGCTTCGGTCGAACAACTGCTGCTTCAGGCTCTCCTCGAGCGCGCGCATCTGCAGGCCGACCGCGGCGGCACTCAGGCCGATCTCGCCGCCGGCTGCGGCGAAGCTGCCGTGCCTGGCAACCGCCAGGAAGGTCTTCATCGTGCGGATCGAGGACATCAGAAAGAAATCCTTTTGAATGTGCGAAGAATAATTCGTTTTCGCTTGACGGACCAAACCCGGACAATCGCGGGATGTCCAGCAACCTGCGCGTAAAGGTCTGGCGCGGCGGCGCCGACGGCGGCTTCTCGACCTACGAGGTGCCGCGGCAGGCCAGCCAGACCGTGCTCGACGTCGTCACCTACATCCAGCGCCGGCTCGAGCCGACGCTGAGCTATCGCTTTTCGTGCCGGGTCGGCATGTGCGGCTCTTGCGCGATGACCGTCAACGGCGTCGCGCGCTGGACCTGCCGGACGCACGTCTCGAAGGTCGTCGACGGCGACTCGCTCGAAATCGCGCCCTTGTCGAACCTGCCGGTCATCAAGGACCTGGCGACCGACATGGGCGAGTTCTTCGACAAGTGGGCGCGCGCGAAGGGGAGGTTTCGCGGTGCGACGACGCGCCACGACGACTTCGCGCGGGTCGAACCGGCGTCGCCCGAGCGCGTCGCGGCGAACGCCGGAATCGAGTGCATCGGTTGCGGCGTCTGCTACGCGTCGTGCGACGTGGTCGCGTGGCGCCCCGACTACCTGGGGCCCGCCGCGCTCAACCGCGCGTGGACGCTGGTCAACGACGTGCGCGACGTCGACCAGAAGGAGCGGCTGCGCGCGGTGGCCGGCGACGCGGG
>JAMLIR010000005.1 GCA_023954045.1 Burkholderiaceae bacterium
TGGTACCTGCGCGTTCGCAAGTCGCAGTAGGCGAGAAGGCCGTGTCGGTGATCATCGATCGCAGGCCGAACGACCGCAGCGGCAGCGCGGTCAATCGCGAGCGTTTCATGCGCCGTTACCGTGCGCAGATCCGGCGCGCGGTGGACGACATGGTCGCCGACCGCTCGATCCGGGACATGGAACGCGGCGGCAAGGTCGGCATCCCGACCCGGGACATCTCGGAACCCGTGTTCCGGCACGGTGCCGGCGGCGACCACGAGTACGTCCACCCCGGCAACCGGGACTTCCAGTCCGGCGACCGGCTGCCCCGCCCGAAGGGCGGCGAGGGCGGCGGCGGGGGAAGCGCCGGCGGCGACGGCGACGGCACCGACGAGTTCTCGTTCACGCTGTCGCGCGAAGAGTTCATGCAGATCTTCTTCGACGACCTGGAGCTGCCGCGGCTGGCCCGAACCGTGCTCGGGGAGATCCGCGAGCAGCGGCCGCAGCGCGCCGGCTACGCCACGCACGGCACGCCGGCCAACCTGGCGGTCGCCCGCTCGCTGCGCAATGCGCTCGGCCGACGGCTCGCGCTCACCGCGGCGGCGCGCCGCGAGCTCGCGCGGGTCACCGCGCTCGCGCAGGCCGACCCGCCCGCCGCCGACGACGGGGCCGGCGCGGCCGCGCGCGGCGCCGACGCGCTGGTCGCGCGGCTCGAACGCCGGATCGCGCGCGTGCCGTTCCTGGAGGAGATCGACCTTCGCTATCGCCACCGCACGATGGTGGCGCAGCCGGTCGCGCGCGCCGTCATGTTCTGCCTGATGGACGTGTCGGCGTCGATGGACCAGGACAAGAAGGACCTCGCCAAGCGCTTCTTCACGCTGCTGCACCTGTTCCTCGCGCGAAAGTACGAGCACGTCGACGTGGTGTTCATCCGTCACACCGACGATGCCGAGGAGGTCGACGAGGAGCGCTTCTTCCACGACCGCAAGACCGGCGGCACGGTGGTGCTGTCGGCACTGGCGCTGATGAACCGGATCGTCGAGGAGCGCTACGCGCAGGCCGGCTGGAACGTCTACGGCGCGCAGGCCTCGGACGGCGACGCGTTCGGCGCCGACCCCGAGAAGAGCCGCGGGTTCCTCGAGTCGACGCTGCTGCCGCGCGTGCGCCACTTCGCCTACGTCGAGGTGTCGGACGACGACACCGCGACGACGACGCTGTCGGCCGCCTACCGGCGCATCGAGGCCCGGCAATTCGCGATGCGCGAGGTCCGCGAACCCCGCGACATCTGGCCCGTGTTCCGCGGCCTGTTCCAGCGCGCGCCCGGGGGCGCTGGCGCGGCCGGCGCGTGACGGGGAACCTGGGCAGGAGCGCCGGGCGATGCCGACCCCGATCTCCACCGGCTCGGAGTGGACCTTCGACCTGCTCGCCCGCTACGACGAGGCGATCGGACGGATCGCGCGCGACGAGTACGGCCTGGACTGCTATGCCAACCAGATCGAGGTGATCGACAGCCGGCAGATGCTCGACGCCTACGCGACGACCGGCCTGCCCGTCGGCTATCCGCACTGGAGCTTCGGCAAGTCGTTCATCGCCCACGAGCACGCGTACCGCAAGGGCGCGCGCGGGCTCGCATACGAGATCGTCATCAACTCGGACCCCTGCATCGCCTACCTGATGGAGGAGAACCCGATGCCGCTGCAGGCGCTGGTGATCGCCCACGCCTGCTACGGCCACAACTCGTTCTTCAAGGGCAACTACCTGTTCCGGCAGTGGACCGCGGCCGATGCGATCGTCGACTACATGGTGTTCGCGCGGCGCTACGTGATGGAGTGCGAGGAACGCCACGGCGCCGCCGCGGTCGAGGAAGTGATCGACGCGTGCCACGCGCTGATGAACCACGGCGTCGACCGCTACCGCCATCCGCGCCCGCTGTCGGCCGACGCCGAGCGGGCGCGCTTGCGCGAGCGCGAGGCGTGGACCCAGCACCGCCACGACGAGATCTGGCGCACGCTGCCGCCGCAAGCCGCGAAGCCCGGACAGCCGGCGGGCGGCGCACGACGCGACGAGCCGCACGAGAACCTGCTGTATTTCGTCGAGAAGCACTCGCCACGGCTTGCGCAGTGGGAACGCGAGCTGGTGCGCATCGTGCGCAAGGTCGCGCAGTACTTCTACCCCCAGGGCCTGACCAAGGTCATGAACGAGGGCTGGGCGACCTTCTGGCACTACACGCTGCTGAACCGGCTGTACGACCACGGGCTGGCGGACGACGGCTTCATGATCGAGTTCCTCGAGTCGCACACCAACGTCGTCGCGCAGCGCGGCTTCGACGAGCCGGGCTATTCCGGCTGCAACCCGTACGCGCTCGGCTTCGCGATGTTCTCGGACATCCGCCGCATCTGCGAGCGCCCGACCGACGAGGACCGGCAGTGGTTTCCCGAGATCGCCGGCGCCGACTGGCGCTCGGTGCTCGACTTCGCGATGCGCAACTTCAAGGACGAGTCGTTCGTCGCGCAGTTCCTGTCGCCGCGGCTGATCCGCGAATTCCGGCTGTTCGCGATCGCCGACCAGGAGGGCGACCCGATGCTCGAAGTCGCGTGCATCCACAACGATGCGGGCTACCGGCGGGTGCGCAAGCTGCTCGCCGCGCACTTCGATCGCGACGCCCGCCTGCCCGACATCCAGGTGGCGGGCTTCGAGCGGGACGGCGACCGCAGCCTCACGCTGCGCCACGTCCGGCACCGCGGGCGTCCGCTCGACGACGACGCCGAGCGTGTTCTGGCCCACCTGCAGCGGCTGTGGGGCTTCACCGTCCGGATGCAGACGGTCGACCCCGACGGCGAGCCGTGCGCCGAGACGATGATCGCCGACTGAGACTCGAGTGCCCGTCCGGCCGGGGTCGCCGGACCGGACACGGTATGCTGGCAGCCGGGATTCGTGGCTGCGCGCAATGAGAGTGCTTCTCGTCGAAGACGACCGGATGATCGGGCAGGCGGTGCAGACCGCGCTGCGGCAGGACGGTTACGCGGTCGATTGGGTGCGCGACGCGGAAACCGCCGACACGGCGCTCAGCACCGCGGATTTCGACCTGGTGCTGCTCGACCTGGGGCTGCCCGGGCGAGACGGCGTCGCGCTGCTGCGCGCGATGCGCGCGCGCCACGACGCGACGCCGGTGCTGATCGTCACCGCGCGAGACGACGTGCAGGACCGCGTGGGCGGACTCGACGCTGGCGCCGACGACTATTTGGTCAAGCCCTTCGACCTCGACGAACTCGGCGCGCGAATGCGCGCGCTGCTGCGTCGCAGCGCCGGGCGCGGCGAGGCGGTCTTCGAGCATCGCGGCGTGCGCATCGACCCGGCGACCCGCGAAGTCACCCGCGACGGCGAGCCGGTCACGCTGTCACCGCGCGAATTCGCGGTCCTCGAGGCGCTGCTGCTGCGCCCCGGCGCGGTGCTCTCGCGCGCCCAGCTCGAGGACCGGCTCTACGGCTGGGGCGAATCCGTCGAGAGCAACGCGGTCGAGGTCTACATCCACGGCTTGCGCCGCAAGCTCGGCCACGACTTCGTCCAGAACGTCCGCGGGGTCGGCTACTTCGTGCCGAAGGCGGATTCGCAGGGACCGGGATGAGCGCACCGTCGATCCGCGCCCGACTCCTGCTGTCGCTGCTGCCGCTGTTCATCCTCGCCGAGGCCGTCATCGGGACGGTCAGCTATCGCTACGTGTTGCGCGAGAGCCACGAGCTGTTCGACTACCACCTGCGCCAGATGGCGTTGTCGCTGCGCGACCAGGGCGCGGTCCTGCCTCCGCCCGGCCCGCCGGACGACCGCGAGCAGTTCGACTTCGTCGTTCAGATCTGGAGCGCCGACGGGTCCAAGATCTACCTTTCGCACACGCGCTCGCGCGCGCGGCTGCCCGAGCGGGCCACGCTCGGCTTCGCCGACGTGGTGACCGAGGGCGAGCGCTGGCGGGTCTACAGCACGCTGGCCGGCGGGCGCGTGATCCAGGTCGGGCAGCCGTTCGAGGTGCGCGAGCGCATCGCCGCCGCCGCCGCGCTGCGCAGCCTGACGCCGCTGCTGATCTTCGCGCCGCTCGTCGCGCTGGCGATCTGGTGGCTGGTCGGGCAGTCGCTGCGGCCGGTCGAGCGGATCGCCTCCGAACTGAAGCGCCGCGACGCCCAACGGCTCGACCCGGTCCCCGAGGAGGAGTTGCCGACCGAGGTCGAGCCGATGGTCCGGTCGCTGAACGGGCTGCTCGAGCGACTGCGACGCGCGTTCGCGACCCAGCGCGCGTTCGTCGCCGACGCCGCGCACGAGCTGCGCACGCCGATCGCGGCGCTCAAGCTGCAGGCGGGGCTGGTGGCCCGCGCACGCGACGAAGCCTCGCGCGGCGAGGCGCTGCGGGAGCTCAATGCCGGCATCGACCGGTCCGCCCACCTGATCGACCAGCTGCTGACTCTGGCGCGCAGCGAGCCCGAGGCGCGCGCGGCGGCCGGAGCCGCCACCGTCGACCTCGCGCGCATCGCCGGCGACGCGGTCGCGCAGATGCTGCCGCTGGCGCAGGCGCGCGGATCACGGGTCGAATTCGCCGCTGCGGGAACGGCCGAGATCCCGGGCGACGCCAGCGCGCTGCACAGCCTGGTGCGCAACCTGATCGACAACGCCCTCAGGCACACGCCGAACGGCAGCCGGATCGAGGTCGCGGTGACCGACGCCGGGCAGGCGGTGTGCCTGAGCGTCGACGACAACGGCCCCGGCATTCCGGTCGAGGAGCGCGAGCGGGTGTTCGATCGCTTCTACGGGCGCAGCGCCGGCGACGACGCGGGCAGCGGCCTCGGGCTCGCGATCGTCAAGGCGGTGGTCGACCGTCACGGCGGGCGCATCGAGCTCGCGCAGTCGGAGCTCGGCGGGCTTCGGGTCGCGGTGCACCTCCCGCGCGCCGCGCAGGCCACCGCGACTTAAGGATCGTCTAAGGCTGGCCGCCTATCGTGCGGCAACCGGGAATTGTCCGATTCGCACGACGGGAATCCACGGATGACACGAAAATCGTCGGTGGCCGCGCTGGCCGCAGCAAGCCTGCTCGGCGTCGGCACCGCATACGGCTGGAGCCTGAATCCGGCCGACTGGTTCGCGAAGACGAGCACGGTCGCCTCGGGCGCGCCGCAGCCCGCGCCGGGCGCAGCATCGCAGGGGCTCGTCGCGCCCACCACCGCGCCGGACTACCGGACCATCTTCCAGCGCTTCGGCCCGGCCGTCGTCGGCATCACCGTCGAAGGCTCGGTTCCGGCAGTGCGCCAGCGCGCGCCCGAATTCGAAGACGACCCGTACTTCCGCTTCTACCGCGGGCTGCCGGTGCCGCCGATGCCACGCGGCGACCTGCCGCTTCACGGGCAGGGCTCGGGCTTCATCGTCAGCGAGGACGGCCTGGTCCTCACCAACGCGCACGTGGTGCGCGACGCGAGCAGCGTCACGGTCAAGCTCGCCGACCGGCGCGAGTTCGAGGCGAGCGTGCTCGGCGTCGACCCCGCGACCGACGTCGCCGTGCTGCGGATCAAGGCCGACGGCCTGCCGACCGTGCAGCTGGGCAACCCGTCGGAACTGGCCGTCGGCGACTACGTGCTGGCGATCGGCTCGCCGTTCGGCTTCGAGCAGAGCGCGACTTCCGGCATCGTCAGCGCCAAGGGGCGTTCGCTGCCCGGCGACACCTACGTGCCGTTCATCCAGACCGACGTCGCGGTCAATCCGGGGAACTCCGGCGGCCCGCTGTTCGACGCGCGCGGCCGGGTCGTCGGCATCAATTCGCAGATCTACTCGCGCACCGGCGGCTACCAGGGGCTGTCGTTCGCGATCCCGATCGACGTCGCGGTGCGGATCAAGGACCAGATCCTCGCCACCGGAAGCGTCAGGCACGCGCGGCTGGGCGTCACGGTGCAGGAGCTGAACCAGGGGCTCGCCGAGTCGTTCAAGCTCGACAGCCCGAGGGGCGCGCTGGTCTCCAGCGTCGCGCCGGGCAGCGCCGCCGAGAAGGCCGGGCTGCGCCCGGGGGACGTGGTGCTGGCGCTCGACGGCCAGCGCGTCGAGCGCTCGGGCGACCTCGCGGCGATGGTCGGCAAGTCGAAGCCCGGCGATCGCGTGAACCTCGACGTCGTACGCCAGGGCAAGCGCGAGCAGCTGACGGCGGTGCTCGCGGAGCTCGCGAGCGGCGCCGAGACCGTCGTCCAGCAAGCGCCGGAACGAAGCGAACGGCGCCTCGGCATCGCGGTGCGCCCGCTCGCGCCCCAGGAACGGCAGGCGACGCGGCTGAATGCGGGACTCGTCGTCGAGGACGTCTCCGGTCCGGCGCAGCGCGCCGGCATCGAGCCCGGAGACGTGATCCTGTCGGTCAACGGCAAACCGGTCGCGAGCGTCGAGCAGCTGCGCGCGCTGGTCAACGGCGACGCGCGCCAACTCGCGTTGCTGGTGCAGCGCGGGGAGCTGCGCATCTTCGTGCCCGTGCGGCTGGGATGAACAGGGAGCGAACGATGCGAAACCATCGACCCGTGGTCCGTGCGCTGCTGATGACGACCGCCGTCGCGTGGTCGATCGGCGCGCGCCTGCCCGGCTCCGAAGCCGATCCGCAGGCGCCGGCGGAGTGGTCCGGAAGCGCCGACGAGGCGCGCCGCCAGGCCGGCCCGGTCGTGCTGCCGTTTCGCGGCAGCGTCCGGTCCCCGAACGCCGACGCCGCGCCCGAGCGCGGCGCAACCTGAGGCCGGGTCAGCACTCGCGGGCGCTGCGCGTCGCGCTGCCGCGCGCGAAGCGACGCTCGAGCTCGTCGGCCGGCATGGCCGGCGCGAACAGGAAGCCCTGCCCTTCGTCGCATCCGATGCCCTGCAGGAAGCGCATCTGCTCCTCGTTCTCGACGCCTTCGGCGACGACCCGCAGGCCCAGGCTCGCCGCCAGCCCGGCGATCGCGCGCACGATCGTCGCGTCGTCGGGATCGGCAGGAATGTCGCGCACGAACGAGCGGTCGATCTTCAGCAGGTGCACCGGGAACCGCTTCAGGTAGGCCAGGCTCGAGTATCCGGTCCCGAAGTCGTCGATCGACATCCTGATCCCGAGCGAGGCCAGCGCCCGCAGCGTCGCGAGCGTCTGGCCGCTGTCGTGCATCAGCGTCGACTCGGTGATCTCGATCTCGATCGTCCGGGGATCGACGCCCGCGTCGCCGATGACCGTCCCGACCCAGCCGGCGAGGTCCGCGCTGCGGAACTGCTGGGCCGACAGGTTCACCGCGACCGAGCCGGGCAGGAAACCGCGCTCGCGCCACGCGCGCTGCTGGCGACAGGCCTCCTCGAGCACCCACCGGCCGATCGGGTGGATGAGGCCGGTTTCCTCGGCCAGCGGGATGAACTCGGCCGGGCTGATCATCCCGCGCCGCGGATGCCGCCACCGCACCAGCGCCTCGGCCGCGACCAGCTCGCGGTGCAGGAGGTCGAAGCGCGGCTGGTAGTGCAGCAGCAGCTCGCCGCGCGCGATCGCACCGTGCAGCTCGTTCTCCAGCTGCAGCCGCTGCGTCGACGCGCGCTGGATGTGCTCGGTGAAGAACCGGAAGCAGTGGCGGCCATCCGACTTCGCGTGGTACATCGCCGCGTCCGCGCGGCTGAGCAGCGTCTGCGCGTCCTCGCCGTCGCGCGGGAAGACGCTGATGCCGATCGACGGCGTCACGCGCAGCGAGTAACCGGTGATGTCGTAGGGCAGCGACAGGCATTCGAGCAGCCGGTCCGCCACGGCCACGGCGTCCTCGGGGCCGGCGGCTTCTCCCAGGACCAGCACGAACTCGTCGCCGCCGAAGCGCGCGACGGTGTCGCCGGGGCGCAGCACCTCGCCGAGGCGCAGCGCGACCGCCTTGAGCAGCGCGTCGCCGACCGCGTGGCCGAGCGAGTCGTTGATCGTCTTGAAGCGGTCGAGGTCGATGAAGACCACGGCTGCGTGACCCTGGTCCTCGCGCGCGGCCGCCAGCGCCTGCTCGAGCCGCTTTTGCAGCAGGCGCCGGTTCGGCAGTCCGGTGAGCACGTCGTGGTGCGCGAGGTGCCGGATGCGCCGCTCGGCGGTCTCGCGCTCGGCGATCTCGTCGCGCAGCCGCGCGTTGGCCTCGGCCAGCGCCTCGGTGCGCTCGCGAACGCGGATCTCCAGTTCGTCGTGGGCGCGCCTGAGCGCCTCGACCGAGCGCCGGTGTTCGGTGATGTCCTCGACGATCCAGATCGTCCCGCCCCTGGTCGGGTGCGTCGGGTCGACCGACTTGGCGCGGATGCGCGCCAGGAAGCTGCCGCCGTCGCGGCGCAGGATCTCGTGCTCGAAGTCGACCGATTGGCCGCGGGCGAGCAGCGGCCCGACGTAGGCGCCGATCTCGGCGTGCTCCCGCCGCGAGCGCCAGACGACGTAGCCGGGCTGGCCGGCCAGCGTCCCGCGCGGCCACCCGAGCATCTCCTCGAAGCGCGGGTTGACGTGCTCGAAGCGCTGGTCGCGGGTGAAGCCGATCCCGATCGAGGCGTTCTCGAGGATCGCCTCGTACTTGAGCAGCATGTGGCGCAGCGAACGCTCCTCGCGCAAGCGCGCTTCCGGGGCGGTCTTCACCAGGAGTTCGGCCGGAACGTGAGCCACTTGGGAGGATTCGTCGTCGGGGGTTCGCGCCGGGGGGTTCGCACCGGGGGGTTCGAAATTGCACCGGCTCACCAGTACAAGGCGAGCCGGCCCCCTCGCGCACAGCGCGGCCGACGGATGGCCGGCCGCGCGCGCCTGCCGGTCAGCCGGGCCGTGAGGGCGACGCGACGGTGAACCCGACTTCGACCCCGCCGGCGACGTCGCGCGCGAACGCGTGCCCGCCGTGGAACTCGGCGACCAGCCGCACCAGGTACAGGCCGAGGCCGAGGTGCGCCTCGCCGCCACCGCGGTGGTCGCGGATCGACACCATCGAGTCGAACAGGTTGTCGCGCATCGCGTGCGGCAGCGGCGGGCCCTGGTTGCGCACCGCGAACACCCATTGGCCGCCCGGCGCCTGGTCCGCGCCGTCGACCCGGCTCAGCGACAGCACGACCGCCGTGCCGGCCGACGCGAAGTCGACCGCGTTGGAGACCAGCTTGTCGAGCGCCTGCACGATCGCCTCGGGAACCACCGGGCACACGGCCGAGTCCGCCGCGCACTCGACCGCGAACGCGCGCGCCGGGAAGGCGCTGCGGTAGCCGTCGGCGCAGGCGTTCAGCAGCGCGGCCAGGTCGACCGACTCGAGCCGGCTCTGCGCGAGCATCGCCTCGAGGCTCGACGCCTCGCCCATGCTCGCGACGATCCGCTCGAGGCGCTGCGCGCCGTCGCGGGCGCGCGCGAGGTACGCCTCGCGACCCTGCGGGTCGGCCTCCGCGGCCAGGTTGTCCAGCGAGGAGCGCACCACCATGATCGGCGTGCGCAACTCGTGGACCAGCCGCGCGCGCAGGTTCCCGACGTACTGCTGGTGCTGGCGCAGCCGCTCGAGCACGTTGGCGTGGCTCTCGGCGAGCGCGCCGATCTCGTCGCGAATGCGCGGCGGACGGACGCTGCCCACCACGCGGCCGCGCGAATCGATCGCCTGCTCGGCCTGCCGGCGCAGGCGCACGACCCGCGCCACGGTCACCGACCCCACGGCGAGCAGCGCGAGCGCGCTCGCGGCCATCGCCGCCGCGGTGAGCAGCGCCAGCCGCTCGATCGCCTCGCGCGCGACGCCGAGCCGCGATCCGGTGTTCTCCTCGAGCACCAGCGCGCCGACGACCCGGTCTCCGACCCACAGCGGCTGCGCGCTCGTCAGCATCCAGACCGGCAGCCCCGCCTGGATCGCGATGCGCTCGGACTGCTGAGCGGGGACGCCGGAGAGCGCGCGCGTGAGCGGCGGGATCGCCGGCACGCTGCCCGGCGTCGATTCGTCGAGGAAGCGCTCGGGGCGCAGGCTGAGCGTCGCCGACAGCAGCCGGCGCGCGAGGCGCGACTTCCAGTCGTCGGCCGGCGGCGGCCCCGCGGACACCCGGCCGGACTGGGCCAGCAGCGCGCCGCTCGCGTCGAACACCGAGACGCGCCCGCTGGCGCGTGCCAGTCCGCGCACCGCGTCCGCCCACAGCGCCGGCCGGCGATCGCGGCGCGTCGGCGCGGCGAACGGCCGCACCGGGGCGAGCAGGCCCGAGTCAGCCCGCCCCTCGATCCGGCGCGAGCCGAGGTAGTCGACGTCGGTGATGCGCACGCGCAGCAGGGCCGGCTCGGCATCGAACCCGATCTCCGCGATCCAGCCTCCGGGCCGCTCGACCGGCTGCACGCGCAGCGACTGCATCGCGTCGACGTCGGTGCCGTACTCGACGACCAGTTCGTCGCCGGCGAGCCTGGTGCCGTCGCGGACTTCCGGGAGGACGAGCCGCTCGTCGTCGGCGTCGACCAGCAGGAAGAACTTGCCGGGCCGCTCCTGCGAGCGGGCGGCGGCGAGCCTCACGCGCAGCACCGACGCGATCGTCCCGTCGGGCGCGCGCATCGGCAGCGCGCGGCCCGGCACCTCGAGCCACTCGCTGGCGTCGTGGTCGACGACGACGTCGGCCAGCAACTCGACCGGAAGCGGCTCGGCACCGGCGCGGCGGTCCGGGGTCGCGGCGCCGGGATCGAACAGCTCGCGGCGCTCGTGAAGCGACGCCGCGAGATTGCGCGCCGCCTGCGCCTGGTTCTCGAGCCGCTCGTTGCGCGCGAGCTCGGTCATCACCTCGGCGAAGCGCAGGCCGACCAGCGGCAGCGCCAGCAGCGGCAGCATCGCCAGCGCGAGCGTGAACCGCAGACCCAGCGGCAGGCGCCAGCGACGCGCGTTACGCGGCGGCTGCCCCATCGCGCTCGACGAAGCGATAGCCAAGCCCGTAGACGGTCTCGATCGCGTCGAACGCCGGGTCGACCGCCTCGAACTTGCGCCGGATGCGCTTCACGTACGACGTCACCGTCTGGTCGTCGACCACCAGGTTCGCTTCGCGCATCAGCGCGTCGCGATCCTTCACGTGGCCGGGATGCCGCGCCAGCGCGTGCAGCATCCAGAACTCGGTCACCGTCAGTTCGATCGGGTGGTCGCGCCAGCTGGCCTCGAAGCGCGGCACGTCGAGCCGCAGCGGGCCGCGCACCAGTTGCTCCGCGGTCAGCTGCGGCTGGGCCAGCACGTCGACGCGCCGGAACAGCGCCGTCACGCGCGCCAGCAGGTGCGGCAGGCTCACGTTCTTGGTGAGGTAGTCGTCGGCGCCCAGGCGCAGCCCCGAGACGATGTCGATCTCCGAGTCGCGCGCCGAAAGCATCAGGATCGGCAGCGCCGGCGCGCGCTCGCGCAGCCAGCGGCAAAGCTCGAAGCCGCCGTCCGGCTCGTCGCCGAGCCCGACGTCGATGATCGCCATGTCGGGCAGGCGCGACGCGAACGCCGCCTGCGCCTCGCGCCGGTCGGCGAACCCCTGGACCTCGAAGCCCTTGCGAGCCAGCGCGTCGCGCAGGTTCTCGCGAATGGCGGGCTCGTCCTCGACGATGGCGATGCGGCGGCTCATGCGCGCAATGTATCCCAAAGCCCCGCCCGGCTCGCGCGGCCCGCGACGGTGTCGGCGAAATGCCCGAATTGCGCCGCCTTCGGCCCGATTCGCGCCCCGCGGCCGCCGCGGCGCGAGCGCGCAATCGCCGTTGCCGCGGCGTCGCGCCGCACCCGAGAGAGGAGCCGGACATGTCGAGAACCGCCGCCACCGATCCGATGCCCGTCGCCGACGCCGCGCCTCGCTTCGACTGGCGCGAGTGGCTCGCGTTCGCCGGCTGCGTGGTCGGCACCGCGCTGTTCGTGTCGCTGGTGCTCGGCGCGCTGGTGCTGATCATCAGCACGCACGCGATCGCGCAGACCGCGCCCGCGCCGGCGGATCCCGCGCCGGCATCCGCGCCTGCGGACGCCGCGATCGCGCGACTGCCCCGCGTCGCCTCGGCCGGCAACGCCGATCGCGCGACGCTGCTGTTCCGGACCACGCAGGGGCTGAAGGCCGCGCCGCTGCTCTCGAGCGACGTGCAGGTCGAGGTCACCGGGCCGGTGGTGCGCACGACGGTCACGCAGACCTACGACAACCCCGGGCACGTCTGGCTCGAGGGCATCTACGCGTTTCCGCTTCCCGACGACAGCGCGGTCGACCGCCTGCAGATGCGCGTCGGCGAGCGGCTCGTCGAGGGCCGCATCCGCGAGCGCGACGCCGCCCGCGCCGAGTATCGCGACGCGGCGGCAGCGGGCAAGCGCGCATCGATCGTCGAGCAGCAGCGGCCGAACCTGTTCACCGCGCGAGTCGCGAACATCGCGCCGGGAGCGCGCATCGCGATTCGCGTCGAGTACCAGCAGGCGCTCGCGCTCAAGGACGGCGCGTGGCGGCTCAGGCTCCCGACGGTGGTGGCCCCGCGCTACGACCCGGGGCGCGAGATCGTCGGGCCGGGGGCGCTGCCCGTGCTGCTGCCGGCTGCGGCCGGCGGCACGTCGCCGCTCGTTGCGACGGGCGACGACCAGGAGCCGCGGCGCGTCCCCAATGCGCTGTCGGTGGCGATCCGCCTCGACGCCGGCGTGCCGGTGACGACTCCGACCTCGTCGACGCACGCGATCCGCGTCGCGCGCGACGCGCCGGGCCTGTACCGGATCGCGCTCGACCCGGCGGCGATCGCCGATCGCGACTTCGAGCTGCAGTGGTCGCCGCTTCCGGGCGAGCATCCGGCCGGCGCGTTCCGGGTCGAGCGGCACGGCGACCTGCGCTACGGCCAGCTGATCCTCGCGCCGCCGGCCGGGGCCGGCGTCGATGCGCCGCGCATCGCGCGCGAGACCACGTTCGTGATCGACACCTCGGGGTCGATGGCCGGCACGTCGTTCGAGCAGGCGCTGCGCGCGCTCCGCTACGGCGTCGCGCAACTGAGGCCCGGCGATTCCTTCAACATCATCCGCTTCAGCAGCCGCCACGACAGCCTCTACCCGGCGCCACGGCCGTTCGACGAAGCCGCGCGGCGCGACGCGCTCGCGTGGATCGACCGCCTGCGCGCGGAGGGCGGCACCGAAATGCGCGGCGCGATCGAGCAGGCGCTCGCCGCCCCCGCGGCGCCCGGGCTGGTCGGCCAGGTGGTCTTCATGACCGACGGGGCAGTCGGCTACGAAGCCGAGATGCTCGCGTTGATCGAGCGCCGGCTCGGCTCGCGGCGATTCTTCACGATCGGGATCGGCTCGGCGCCGAACGGCTGGTTCATGCGCAAGGCGGCGGCCGCAGGGCGCGGCAGCTACACCTACGTCAGTCGCGTCGAAGACGTCGAGGCCCGGATGGCCGAGCTCTACGCGAAGCTGGCCAGCCCGATGCTCACCGGCCTGCAGCTGCGATTCGAGGGCGCACAGCCGCTCGACCCGGTCTCGCTCCCCGGGGAGCTCTACGCGGGCGAGCCGATCGTCGTGCGCGCCCGGTTCGCGGGGACGCCGGCCGCGGCGGTGGTTTCCGGCAGCGTCGGCGCGATCCGCTGGGAGAGCCGCATCGAGGCTGCGGCCGCCGAGGGCAGCGGCCTGCACGCGGCCTGGGCGCGCCAGCGCATCGAGGAGCTGGGCGACGAGATCGCGCGCGCCCGCGGCGACCGCACCGAGCTCGAGGCGCTGCGCGCGCGCGTGCGCGACCTCGGGCTCGCCCATCACCTGGTCACCGCGTACACGAGCCTCGTCGCGGTCGACGTGACGCCGGCGCGTCCGGCCGGTACACCCTTGCAGTCGGCGGCAGCGCCGACGCAGCTTCCGGCGGGATGGGAGCTCGACGCGGTCTTCGGCCAGGGCGAGCTCGCGCAGGGCGCAACGCCCGCTGCCTTGCAGGTCGCGACCGGCACGCTGCTGCTCGCGCTCGCTTCGCTGCTCTGGTCGAGGTCGCGGTGGGCGCAGGCACGCGATCGCGCGGCGGCAGGCGCGCGTCGGGGCATGCGCGCGGCGGCGACCTTCACGCGCAACGGGGCCCGGCGATGATCCAGTCGATGCGCCTGTGGCTGCTCGACCGCCGCATCGACATGCGGCACGCGTGGCTGGCGGTTCGCCGGCAGCTCGGCGCGCCCCGGCTGCTCGTTGCCGCGCTCGTGGCGGGGGGCCTGTGGCAGGTCGGCGCCGGGTTGTACCTGCACGCGAAAGCCTGGCTCGCGCAGGTGCTGATCGAGGAGGCCTGGCGGCACAACCGCGAGCAGGGCCGCGCAACCGCGCGCCCGTGGGCCTGGGCCGATACGACGGCCGTCGCGCGGATCACGTTCGTCGAGCACGCGCGCTCGATGGTCGTGCTCGAAGACGACGCCGGCCGGACGCTGGCCTTCGGGCCCGGGCATCGCACCGGCACTGCGATGCCCGGCGGCGCAGGCAACAGCGTGGTGAGCGGCCATCGCGACACGCACTTCAGCATCCTCGAACGCTTGTCCGCCGGGCAACGCATCGAGGTCGAGCGCCTCGACGGGCGCAGCCGCACCTATCGGGTGAGCGGCGCGCGCATCGTCGATGCCCGCGACGTCGGCATCGTCGCCGACCGCGGCCGCGACGAGCTCACGCTGGTCACCTGCTGGCCGTTCGACGCGGTCGCGCCGGGGGGCCGGCTGCGCTACGTCGTGTCGGCACTCGCCGAGGACCGGCCCTGAGGCGACGCGCCGCAACAGGCCTTGTACTTGCGTCCGCTGCCGCACGGACAGGGCTCGTTGCGGCCCACCTTCGGCTGCTCGCGACGCACCGTCTCGACCCGCATCGCCCGCGGCGTCGTGCCTGCCTGCCGGTACGGCCGGAAGAACTCGTGGATGTCGCCGACGTCCGCGATCATCCGGTCGATCAGCGCTTCGCGCTCGCGGCGCGACGGCAGTCGCGCGCCCGGCTCGTCGTCGAGCGTCGCCGCGAGCGCGTCGACCGCGTCGAGCGCGTCGCCGAATTCCTTCTCGGCGAGCATCGCGTCCCAGCTCTCGGGCGCCATCTCGACCGCGCGCAGGAAACCGACCGCCCAGGCGCTGCCATCGGGCGCGCCCTTGTCGTCGTAGGCCAGCACCGGCGCGAACGAACCCGCGTCGAGCGAGGCGGCGACGGCACGCGCGTGCCGCCGCACCAGTGCGGCCAACTCGGCGGCCACCTCGGCGGACACCGCCTGGCCGCGCCGCGGCCCGCCGTCGCCGTCCTCGAGACCGAAGACCACGGGCAGGAAATCGTCCGCGGTCGCCGGCTCGGGCGCGCACGCGAGCGCCGCCAGGAAGCCGTCGAGCTCCTCGACGATCATCGCGTCGTCGTTGCCGAGCTCGGCCAGGAGCTGGTCGAGGCGATCGAAGTCGGCGTCGGCCAGCGCGGCGCGCTCGGCCTCGGAAGCGGGGGTGTCGGTGATCATGGCACGATGTTACGCGCTCGCCGCGCTCAGCCGCGCGCCCGCAGCGCCACCGGCTCGAACGCGACCTGGCCTTCGTCGGAGCCGAACAGCACCTGGCCGTCCTGGATCGAGCAGTGCACGCGCATCGCCCGCCGCGCCAGCGCGCCGAGCGCGGCGCCCGCCTCGGCCGGCACTTCGATCACTTCGAGGTTGTCGCATCGTGCGAGCGCCGAAGCGACCTGGCGCCACCAGGCCTCGGCCTTCGCGCCGCCGTAGGTCACGACCAGCACCTCGCGCGCACGCCCGCAGGCGCGACGCACTCGCCGCTCGTCGGGCCAGCCGACGTCGATCCAGGTGTCGATCGCGCCGGTCAGGTCGCTGCGCAGCAGGTCGGGGTCGTCCTCGGTGGAGAGTCCGCGACCGAACGCGAGCGCGGGGTCGGCGCGAAGCGCGAAGGCGAGGATGCGGATCATCATCCGCTCCTCGGTCTCCGACGGATGCTTCGCGATCGTCAGCGAGTGGTCGGCGTAGTAGCCGCGGTCCATGTCGGCGACCGACAGCTCGGCCTTGTAGATGGTTGCCCTGAGCGCCATGCGGCACTGTACCGGACCGGAACGCGCGCGCGCCGATCCGCGCGTGGCGGATCGGCGCGCAGCGGCGCGCGGCGCCCCTTGCGGCCGCTTCGGGGCCCCGCGGCCGCCGGCGGCCGCGCGATCAGCTGCGCCCGGCGCCCGGACCGCCGTCGAACCGCGGGCCGCCGCGGCGGCCCTCGCCGGCCGGGCCGAAGTGGCGCCCGCCACCCGGGCCGCGCTGCTCCCAGCGGGCCTGCCGCTCGATCACCTTCGCCTGCTGCTCGGGGGTCAGCGTCCGGAAGACCTCGTTCATCCCGCGCGCCCGCAGTTGCGCGATGGTGCTCATCGCCTGCGCGCTGCGATCGGTCAGCGCCTTGACCTTCGCTTCGTCGTAGTCGTTCGACAGCGCGAGCTTCGCCAGCTCGCCTCGCGTCGAGCGAAGGATCTTGCCCTGCTCGCGCATCGCCGGCGCGTTCGCGTGCATGACCGCGAACACCTTGTCGCGCTGCGCCTCGGTCAGGTCGAGGCCGCGCAGGAACGCGCCGCCCATCATCGCCTGCTCGCCGGGGCCGCCATGGCGCGCGTGAACGTGGTGGAACCCGCCTGCGCGCATGCCCGGGCCGTCGCCGGCCGGCGCGCCCTGCGCCGAGACGAGGAACGGAACGGCGAGCGCGACCCCCGCCGCGGCGGCGATGGCTGCGATACGTGCTTTCTTCATCGTGAACTCCTTCGTTGGGGCCAGGGCCCGCGTGATCGTCGAATCGACCGGGCGGCTGCCCGGCTGGCCGAGGACTGGGCTTCGGCACGCCTGCAGGATGCGCGCGCCGCGCGTTAACCGTCGTTGGCCACGTGTAAACGTTCGTAAAGAAGCGCACGGTCCTTCGCGTCGACGCTGTCGGCGCCGGCCCGCCGCCGATATGATCGGTTCGATGCGCTCGGAGTCCACCCGCGATGCCGAAAGTCCTGCTCGTCGATGACGACGTCGAGCTGTCCGACCTGCTGCGCGAGTACCTGCAGCGGGAAGGCTTCGACACCGATGCCGTGCACGACGGCGACTCCGGCGTCGCGCGCGCGCTCGACGGCGGCTACGACATCGTCGTGCTCGACGTGATGATGCCCGGGCTCGACGGCGTCGAGGCGCTGCGCCGGATCCGGGTGGCCAGCCGCGTGCCGGTGCTGATGCTGACCGCCAGGGGCGACGATGTCGATCGCATCGTCGGGCTCGAGCTCGGCGCCGACGACTACGTGCCGAAGCCGTGCACGCCGCGCGAGCTCGCCGCGCGCCTGCGCGCGATCCTGCGCCGCGTACGTCCCGCCGAAGCCGGCGCCGCCGACGAGCCGCTGGCCGCGGGGCCGCTGTCGCTGTGGCCGGGCAAGCGGCTCGCGCGCTGGCGCGGCGAGACGCTGTCGCTGACCAGCACCGAATTCAGCCTGCTCGAAGTGCTCGCGCGCCAGGCGGGGCGGGTCGTCGGCAAGGCCGAACTGTCGGAGCAGGCGCTCGGCCGGCCGCTGGCGCGCTTCGATCGCAGCATCGACGTGCACGTGAGCAGCCTGCGCCAGAAGCTCGGCCAGCGCGGCGACGGACGCTCGTGGATCGAGACCGTGCGCGGGCGCGGCTACCAGTTCCTGCTCGACTGACCGGAGCGGCGACGGTGGGCCGGCTGTTCTGGAAATTCTTCCTCGCGTTCTGGCTCGCGCTGCTGCTGGCAGGCGCCGCGGTGGGTTCGCTCGTCTGGCTGCACCAGCAGCGCGTGGCCCGCGAAGAGCCGGCGCTGGCGGCCGGTCCGCGGGCTGCGCTCGCGCTGCAGGCAGCGGCCGCCACGCTGCGCCACGGCGGCGTGCCCGCGCTGCGCGCGCTGCTCGGCGACGCGGCCCCGCCGTGGAGCGCGGCGGTCGTCTATGCGGTCGATCGCGACGGCAGGGATCTCCTCGGGCGCGACGTGCCGGCCGACGCGCTCGAGCGCGCGCGCGGGCTCCTCGCGCGGCCCGCGGCGCCGCGTGCGGCGCGCGCGGTGCGCTACGACGACGCGAGCGGACTGCTGCTGTTCGTGCCGTTCGCCGCCGACGACTCGATCCGACCGGCGCCCCGCCCCGCGCGGTTCGGCCGGTCGCCCGAGCCGCTGCCACCGGTGCTGCTGGGCGCGATCGGCCTGCTCGCCAGCGTCGCGTTCAGCGCGCTGCTCGCCTGGTCGCTGACGCGACCGATCCGGCACCTGCGCCGCGCGGTCGCCTCGGTCGCCGAGGGCCGGCTCGACACCCGCGTCGCGCCTCTGATGGGGCGTCGCGCCGACGAGATCGCCGACCTGGGCCGGGACTTCGACCAGATGGCGCAGCGACTGCAGCAACTGGTGGCTTCGCAGAGGCGCCTGCTGCACGACGTGTCGCACGAGTTGCGCTCGCCGCTGGCGCGACTGCAGGCGGCGGTCGGGCTGGCGCGCCAGGACCCCGAACGCACTGCGTCGATGCTCGAGCGCATCGAGCGCGAGGCAAACCGGCTCGACGGCTTGGTCGGCGAACTGCTCGCGCTCGCCCGGCTCGAGGCCGGCAACGCGCTGCCCCCGCTCGAGCGCGTCGACCTGGTCGAGCTGGTCGAATCGATCGTCGACGACGCGCGCTTCGAGGCGCGCGCGAGCGGGCGCGACGTCTCGTTCTCGGGCGCCGATCCGGTGATGGCGACGGCACGCGCGGAGCTGCTGCACCGGGCGTTCGAGAACGTGATCCGCAACGCGGTGAAATACACGCGCGAGGGCACCGCAGTCGAGGTACGCGTCGGCCTGCCGGGCACGCCGGTCAGCGCGGGCGCTCCCTTCGTCCTGAGCGTGGCCGATCGCGGGCCCGGCGTTCCCGACTCCGAGCTCGAGGCCATTTTCGAGCCCTTCCATCGCGCGCGCAACGGCGCCGGCGAGCGCGGCTTCGGCCTGGGCCTGGCGATCGCGCGCCGCGCGATCGAGGCGCACGGCGGGCGCGTCGCGGCGCGCAATCGCGACGGCGGCGGGCTCGTCGTCGAGATCGAAGTGCCGCGGGGCTGATCGCGCACTATCATCGGTACATCGATCACCCACGCATCGAGGCGCGCCCGACATGAAAGCCGCATTCTACGAACGCAAGGGTGCCGCCCGCGAGGTGCTGCGCGTCGGCGAGCGGCCGCTCCCCACACCCGCCACCGGAGAGGTGCGCGTTCGCATCCACGTCTCGGCCGTCAATCCGTCGGACACCAAGAGCCGCAGCGGGCTGCGCGTCAAGGAGATGCCGTTTCCTCTCGTGATACCGCACCAGGACGGCGCGGGAGTCGTCGACGCCGTGGGCGACGGCGTCGATCCTTCGCGTGTCGGCGAGCGCGTCTGGGTCTACGAGGCCAACCTGGGCCGCCCGTTCGGCACCGCCGCGCAGTACACGACGGTCCCGGCGCACAAGGCCGTGCCGCTGCCCGATCGGGTCGGCTTCGACGCCGGCGCATGCCTGGGCATTCCGGCGATGACCGCGCATCGCTGCGTGTTCGCCGACGGCCCGGTGGCGGGCCGGACGGTGCTGGTGCAGGGCGGCGCCGGCGCCGTCGGCTACTACGCAGTGCAGATGGCGAAGCTGGGTGGTGCCCGCGTGATCGCCACCGTGAGCCGCGACGCCCAGGCCGAGCGTGCGCGCGAGGCGGGCACCGACGAGGTCGTCAACTATCGCACCGAGGACGTGGTCGCGCGGGTTCGCGCGCTGTGCGGCGCCCAGGCACCCCTGGACCGCGTCGTCGAGGTCGCGTTCGGTGCCAACCTGCGCACCGACATCGACCTGCTGCGCCCCGGCGCCGTCATCGCCACTTACGCGTCGGACGCCGCCCCCGAGCCGGCCGTGCCGTTCTGGCCCCTGCTGTCGAAGGACCTCACCGTGCGCTTCGTGCTGGTCTACGCGATGCCGGACGACGCGCACGCACAGGCGGCGCGCTGGATCGGCGAGGCGTTGGCGCGCGACCAGTTGCGCCACCAGGTGTTCCGGCACTTCGCGCTCGACGACGTCGCAGCGGCGCACGAAGCGACCGAATCGATGTCGAACGTCGGCAAGGTGCTCGTCGACGTCGACTGAGGCGCGCGATCAGGCGAGCGCCGCCGGGCGCAGCGCCGGCCGGCGGCGCAGCCGGCCGAGCAGCCACAGCACGATCGAAACGTTCAGCAGGTTCCAGGCGATGCCGTTGACGAAGGCGGCGTCGTACGAGCCGGTGAGGTCGAAGATCGCGCCCGACAGCCAGCCGCCGAGCGCCATGCCGAACAGCGTCGCCGTCAGGACGGTGCCGACGCGCATCGCGGCGTCCTGCGGCGAGAAGTACTCGCGGACGATGATCGCGTACGACGGCACGATGCCGCCCTGGAACAGGCCGAACAGCGCCGAGATCACGTACAGCGACGCGAGCGAATCGAAGGGCAGGAACAGCAGCAGCGCGACGCCCTGCAGCGCCGAGCCGAGCAGCAGCGTGCGCAGCCCGCCGATGCGGTCGCAGATGATTCCCGAGACCAGCCGGCTGACGATGCCGAAGCCGAACATCAGCGACAGCATCTGCGCCCCGCGCGCGGGCCCGTAGCCGAGGTCGCCGCAGTAGGCCACGATGTGGACCTGCGGCATCGACATCGCCACACAGCACGCAACGCCGGCAATGCACAGCAGCGTCTGCAACGCGGCGGGCGACAGGCCGAGGGCGGTGCGTGTGCTCGCCGGGCCTGGGCCCGCCGCGGGTGACGGCACGATGGCCGCCGGACCGGCGGAGACGGCGTCCGGCGTCGTCGTCGGCACCCGTGCATCCGCGGCGCGCGCCGGCGACGGCGCACCGCGCAGCGTGGCGGGCGTGCGCTGCCGCAGCAACAGCGCGAGCGGCAACATCGTCGCCAGGCAGAACACGCCGATGCCAAGGTAGGTCTGGCGCCAGCCCACGGTGCCGACGAAGTGCTCGACGACCGGCGGCCAGATCGTGCCCGCCAGGTAATTGCCGCTGGCGCAGATCGCCACCGCGATGCCGCGCCGGCGCACGAACCAGAACGAGATGTCGGCGACCAGCGGGCTGAACGTCGCGGAGCTGCCGAGCATCCCGATCAACACGCCGTGCGCGATCGCGAACGCGGTCAGGCTCTGCGCAGACGCCACGGCGAAGCAGCCGAGCGCGAGCGACACGGCACCGATCGTCACCGGCACCGCGACGCCGAAGCGATCGGTGAGCCGCCCCATCAGGATGCCGCCCAGGCCGAAGCCGATCAGCGTCGCCATGTACGGCAGCGACGCGCCGCCCCGGGCGACGCCGAACTCTGCCTGCACTGCGGGCAGCACGACGACGACGACGTACATCCCGCAGCCGCCGATCGTCGACAACGCGAGGCTGATCCACAGCCGGAACCAGGCGTAGCGGGAATCGGGGTCGTGGGTCATCGAGGGACTGTCCGTCGCGGCGGGGCGGCGGACAGTCTATCGCGCCGGGCGGCGCCGACGCCTCAGCGCAGCGTCGACAGGAACTGCCACAGCGCGGCCAGCTCGATGTCGTTCATCTTCCGGTACACCGACACCGGCATCGGCGCGCGCAGCGCGTGGCCGTCGAGCGCCGAGCGGCCATCGCGCATCGTCCGCACGAAGCCGGCGAGATCCCAGCGCGAATCGGCACCCAGCCGGATCGGCGCGGCCGCGGCCCAGTCGGGCGGGGCACCGGGAATCGGCCCGCCGCGGAACTCGCCCCCGTGGCAGCCGCTGCACGAGGCCGACGCCAGGTAACGGCCGAACGCCGCGGTCGGCGCCTCGTGCGGCTTGTCGTCGAACCCGCGCGACGGGTCGATCGTCTCGGCCGGCAGCAGCGTCGGGAACCTGCCGAGCGCGTAGAGCAGGCGCGGCAGCGGGCCGACCTCGACCGGCGGCGTGCTGCGCTCGACGGCAGGCAGGCTGCGCAGGTAGGCGATCAACGCGGCGAGATCATCGCGCGCGAGATGCTGGTATTCATGCGCGGGCATGATCACCAGCGCCCTGCCGTCGGGCCGCAGGCCGGTGCGGATCGCGGCGGCGATCTCGCCGTCGCTCCACTTGCCCAGGCCGGCCGGCGTGAGGTTCGGCCCGTAGACCTTGCCGACGACCGGATCGTCGACCACCCGCGCGCCGCCGAGGTCCTTGCCGTGGCAATCCGGGCAGCCGTTGCGCACGCGCACGATCCGCTCGCCGACGCCGATCGGCGAGTCGCGCACCTCCCGGGCGATGTCGATCGACGGCGGCGAGTGGCGCCGCGCAAGCGCCTCGTCGGTCACCTTCCAGGCCCACAGCAGCGTCGCCGCTGCGGCCACGACGGCCAGCGCCACGATCGCCCCGAGCAGCTTCAGAACCCGTTTCATCTGCGCCCCCTCCGCAAAACCCTGTTCGAGGGCTCTCAGGCTATGCCCGGGTCGGGCGCCCCGCAATGGCTCGCAGGATCATGGCTCCATCGAGCCACGGCCGATCACCACATCTGCCGGATCCGCGCGGCGACGTCGACTTTCGGCGCGGCGGCGGCGGCGGCGCCCGGCTGGTCCGGGCCGGGCGCGGGCGGCGCGCCCACCCGGTCGAAGCGCTCGACCAGCGCGTCGGTGAGGAACCGGCTGCGCGCGCCGTGCACGTAGGCGTCGCCGTAGCGCGGCTGCTGCGTGACGAAGTAGCGCTGCGGCTCGAGCAGGTACAGCGCGTCGCGTGCCCGCGTCACGGCCACGTAGAGCAGCCTGCGCTCCTCGTCGATCGACTCGGCGCGGCCGGTCGCGTACTCGTTCGGGAAGTTGCCGTCGTTGACGTTGATGACGAAGACCGCGTCCCACTCCTGCCCCTTCGCCGAATGAACGGTCGACAGCACCAGGTAGTCCTCGTCGCGCAGCGGGTCGCCGGCGAGGTCGCCGCTCGCCTGCGGCGGATCGAGGGTCAGCTCGGTCAGGAAGCGCTCGCGCGTGCCGAACTGCGCGGCGATCGACTGCAGCATGTCGAGGTCGGCGGCGCGCACCGCGGCATCGTCGTGCCGGCGCTCGAGCAGCGGCTGGTACCAGCGGCGCACCGGCTCGAGCTGCGCGGGCCAGCGCGCCGACGGGTCCAGCAGCCCCGCCATCACCGCGACGAAGCCGTCCCACTCCTCGCGCGCCGCGGCCGGGGCCGCGAAGCCGCGCAGCGCCTCGAGCAGGCGCGAAGGCGCGCCGCCGATCGCGTCGAGGCAACGCTGCGCGGTGGCCGGCCCGATCCCGCTCATCAACTGCAGCGCGCGAAAGCCGGCGATCGCGTTGCGCGGGTTCTCGGCCCAGCGCAGCACCGACAGCAGGTCCTTGATGTGCGCGGCCTCGAGGAACTTCAATCCGCCGTGCTTGACGAACGGGACGTTGCGCCGCGCGAGCTCGATCTCCAGCGCCGCGCTGTGGTGCGAACTGCGGAACAGCACGACCTGCCGTTTCAGCGGCACCGCCGCCTCGCGGTGGCGAAGCACCGCGTCGACGACCCAGTCGGCCTGCGCGCGATCGTCGACGACGGTGACGAGCTGCGGGCGCGCGCCGCCGCCGCGGCTCGCGCGCAGCGTCTTCGGGTGCTGCCGCGCCGCCTGCGCGATCAGCGCGTTGGCGGCGTCGAGCACCGGCTGCACCGACCGATAGTTGGTCTCGAGCGTGATGCGCTGCGCCGGCGGCTCGAATTTCGCCGGGAAATCGAGGATGTTGCCGACGTCGGCCGCGCGGAATGCGTAGATCGACTGCGCGTCGTCGCCGACCACCGCCAGTCCGCGGCCGCCGGGCTTCATCGCCAGCAGGATCTGCGCCTGCAGCGCATTGGTGTCCTGGTACTCGTCGACCAGCACGTGATCGAAGCGCGCGCCGACCTCGGCGGCCAGCGCCGGATCCGACATCGCCGCGTGCCACCACAGCAGCAGGTCGTCGTAGTCGAGCACGCCGTTGGCCTGCTTGCGCTCGACGTAACCACGGAACAGCGCCGACAGTTCGTCGCGCCATTCGGCGCACCACGGGAACACCTCGTGCAGCACGCGTTCGAGCGGCCAGCCGCTGTTGACCCGCTGCGAATAGATCGCCAGGCACGTGTCCTTGCGCGGGAAGCGCTGGCGCGTCGACGACAGGCCGAGCTCGTGGCGCACCACGTCGACGAGGTCGGCCGCGTCGCCGCGGTCGAGGATGCCGAACGACGCTTCGAGCCCGACGCGGTCGGCGTACTCGCGCAGCAGGCGCGCACCGATCGAGTGGAAGGTGCCAGCCCACGGCAGGCGAACCGGGCCGGGGCGCGCCGCGGCCACCAGCCGCTCGGCGCGCCGGGTCATCTCCTGCACGGCGCGCCGGCTGAAGGTGAGCAGCAGGATCCGCATCGGGTCCACGCCCTGCACCACCAGGTGCGCGACCCGATGCGCGAGCGTGGCCGTCTTGCCGGTGCCGGCTCCCGCGACGATCAGCAGCGGCGGCGAGTCGAAGCGGCCGTCGGGTCCCCGCTCGCCGAAGCCGGCGGCGGCGCGCTGCTCGGGATTCAGCCCGTCGAGCGGGTCGGGGCGAGGAACGGCGCGCCGGCTCGTGCCGGACGGGGCAGCAGCGGCGAGTGGCGCAATGGCATCGGCGGGCATGCCCGCGAGTTTAGAGGATTCGCTGGATATCCATCCACTACCAGCGCAACAGCGTCGGGCCGAGCAATGCGCCGACGGCCGCCGGGATCAGGATCCCGAGCACGTACCAGGTCGCGAGGAACGGGGCGGCCATCTCGGGGCAATGAAGCGTGTAGACGACGGCGGCGACCGCGCCGGCCAGCAGGCCGGAGACGGCCCCCGCGAGGCGCAGGCGCGTCGGCGCGAGGCCTTTCATCGCCCACATCGCGGTGGCCCAGGTCGGCACCGACAGCACCGAGATGTTCAGCGGGCAGGTCGCCCAGGTCTGGCCGAAGACCAGGCCCGCGCGATCGGCCGGCTCGGCCGCGAGCAGGACCGCGCCGGCCAGAGCCCAGATCGCCAGCAGCGGCGCGGCCATCCCGATCGGCGCCCCGCCGAGCGCGACGCCGGGCTGCGAAAGCCGCAGCGCCGCCACCACGCTGGCTGCGGCCAGCGCGGCCACGAAACCGAACTTCATCCAGAACATCGGCAAGCCGGCCGCCTGCGCGAGGTCGTCGCGCACGCCGAGCAGGATCGCCATCAGCAGCGAGGCGCCGAGTGCGCCCCATCCGATCGCCAGTGCGAAGCGGCGCCGCGCCGCCGACGGCTCGACGTCTGCTGCGCCGGTCGCGAGCATCGTCACGAGGTCGTCGGTTTTCATCGCGTGCCCCGGATCATCGCCGCGAGGGCCTTCAGCCCCCGATGCACGCCGATCTTCACCGCCGAAACCGACAGGCCGGTCAGCCGCGCGGTCTCGAGCACCGACAGGCCTTCGATCTTCACGTGCAGGATCGGCAGGCGTTGGCGATCGGGGAGCGCCTGCAGCAGCTTCGCGAGGTCGCGGCGCGCCTCGCTCGCTTCGGCGTCGCTCGCGGCGAGCACCTCGTCGGCGTCGTCGAGGGAATCGGTCTGCGCATCGCCGCGGGCGCGTCGACGCAGCAGGTCGACGAGCTTGTAGCGCGCAATCGCGTGAACCCACGCGGTCAGCGGCTGGTCCGGGTCGTAGGTGTGCCGCTGGTTGTGTACCGCGAGCAGGGTTTCCTGCACCAGATCCTCCACTTCGTCCGGCAGCCTGCCCAGGCGCCTGCGGAAATAGGCCCGCAGGTGCGCACCGAGCGCCTTCAGGAACGCGTGGTAGGCGGCGGAATCGCCGCCCTGCCCGCGTACCAGCGCTTCGCGCAGGCGTTCCTCGGTCGCGTTCGCCGGGCCTCCCATGCCAGTTCGTTGCATTGCCGCGTTCGGTTACAGCCCGGTCGTTCGGGGGTACGGCGGCGCGAATCCGGCCGCGAGCGCGCTGCGTTCGACCTGAAGCATATCGCGCGACCGGCCGTAACCGGCGACGCGTTCGCATCGAACGTGCCTGCGGACCCGCCGATTCGCAAGCCCTCGCGGCGCGGCGCAGCCCACCTGCGAGCGCGATCCCCAGCCGAAGCGCGGTCAGCGTGAGCGGCGGGAGCGACGGCAACAGTCGCACGAACACGCCGGTGAGCCCCCAGACCAACGCGGTCAGCCCGGCGGTGGCCAGCGCGCCGACGTCGAAAGCCGCGGTGCGGCTCACGTGAGTTCCCAGGGGCGTCGTGGATGGATGCGGGGTTTGAAAGGCGGCGGCGGCACCGGGTCAAGCCCGGCGGGGCCGAATCCGGGATCCGACCCGCCCCCGTGAGACGATTGCGCAATGCTGAACACGATCCGTGAGTTCTTCGAGCGCCACATCGCCGCGACGCCGAGCGGCACGCCACGGCACACGATCGAGCTGGCCACCGCTGCGCTGCTGGCCGAGGTCGTGCGCATCGACGGCCACAGCGGCGACGCCGAGCGAGCGATCGCGCTGCGCGCGATCAACGAGAAGCTGGGCCTGTCTCCCGACGAGGCCGCCACGCTGCTCGACCTCGCATCGCAGGAGATGCGCCAGGCGACCGACTATTTTCAGTTCACGTCGCTGATCAACCGCCACTTCGCGCAGGAGCAGAAAGTGCGCATGATCGAGCTGATGTGGCAGGTCGCCTACGCCGACGGCCGGCTCGACGACCACGAACTGCACCTGATCCGCCGGATCGCCGACCTGCTGCACGTCCCTCATCAGGACTTCATCGCCACGAAGATGCGCGCACAACGCGCGAAGCGCGACTGACGTCGCGCGCGCGCCGCGCGCTCCACGGGGTCAGCGGCAGCCGATGCCGTTCACGCCTGGCCCGCCAGCAGCGCGGCGTGGTGCCGCAGGTGGTCTTCGACGAAGGTCTGCACGAACCAGTATCCGTGCCCGTAACCCTCGCGCACGTTCAGCCTGATCGACGTCCCCGAAGCCCTGCACGCCTCGACCAGCCGGTCCGGCAGCAGCTGCACGGCCAGGTACTCGTCGGCCGCTCCCTGGTCCACCAGGATCGTCGTGCCGAAGCCGCGCCGCGCGGCGAGCTCGGTCGCGTCGTACTGCGCCCACTCGGCCCGGTCGTCGCCCAGATAGCCACCGAATGCCTTCTGCCCCCATGGGCACTGCGAGGGCGCCGCGATCGGCGCGAACGCCGACACCGACCGGTAGCGGTCGGGGTTGCGCATCGCGCAGACGAGCGCCCCGTGCCCGCCCATCGAGTGGCCGAAAATGCCCTGCGCGTCCGCTGCGGGAAATCGCTGCGCGACCAGCGCCGGCAGTTCCCGAGTGACCCAGCTGTACATGTGGTAGTGCCTGGACCACGGCGCGAAGGTGGCATCGACGTAGAACCCGGCGCCCTGCCCGAAGTCCCAGTGCGCGTCGTCGCCCGGCAGGCGCACCCGCGGGCTCGTGTCGGGGGCGACCAGCATCAGCCCGAGCTCGGCGGCCACGCGCTGCGCGCCGGCCTTCATCATGAAGGTCTCCTCGGTGCAGGTCAGCCCGGCCAGGTAGTACAGCACCGGCACGCGCCTGGTCGACGCCTGCGGCGGCCGGTAGACCGAGAAGCGCATCGGCGCGCGGCAGACCGTCGAAGCGTGCGAGTAGAAGCCCTGCACCCCGCCGAAGCAGGCATGCTCGGCGATCACGCGGAAGTCGTCGCCGCCCGCCATCAGTAGACCACCACGCTGCGGATCGACTCGCCGCGGTGCATCAGGTCGAACGCGTCGTTGATCCGTTCGAGCGGCATCGTATGCGTGATCAGGCTGTCGATGTCGATCTTCCCTTCCATGTACCAGTCGACGATCTTCGGCACGTCGGTGCGGCCGCGCGCGCCGCCGAACGCGGTGCCCTTCCACACCCGCCCGGTGACCAGCTGGAACGGGCGCGTCGCGATCTCCTGCCCTGCGCCGGCCACCCCGACGATCACCGACACGCCCCAGCCGCGGTGGCAGCACTCGAGCGCCTGGCGCATCAGCTGCACGTTGCCGACGCACTCGAAGCTGTAGTCGGCGCCACCGTCGGTGAGCTCGACCAGGTGCGCGACCAGGTCGCCCTGCACGTCCTTCGGGTTCACGAAGTGGGTGAGCCCGAACCTGCGCGCGAGCGCTTCGCGCGCCGGGTTCAGGTCGACGCCGATGATTCTCCCGGCGCCGACCATCCGCGCACCCTGCACGACGTTCAGGCCGATGCCGCCGAGGCCGAAGACGACGACGTTGGCGCCCGGCTCGACTTTCGCGGTGTTGATCACCGCGCCCAGGCCGGTGGTGACGCCGCAGCCGATGTAGCAGACCTTGTCGAACGGCGCGTCCTCGCGGATCTTCGCGACCGCGATCTCGGGCAGCACCGTGTAGTTCGCGAACGTCGAGCAGCCCATGTAGTGATGGATCTTCCTGCCCCCGATCGAGAAGCGGCTCGTGCCGTCGGGCATCACGCCCTTGCCCTGCGTGGCACGGATCGCGGTGCACAGGTTCGTCTTGCGCGACAGGCACGACTTGCACTGCCGGCACTCGGGCGTGTAGAGCGGGATCACGTGGTCGCCCCTCTTCACCGAGGTGACGCCGGGGCCGACGTCGACGACGACGCCCGCGCCCTCGTGCCCGAAGATCGCCGGGAACAGCCCTTCCGGGTCGGCGCCGGATCGCGTGAACTCGTCGGTGTGGCACACGCCAGTGGCCCGGATCTCGACCAGCACCTCGAAGGCGTGCGGCCCGTCGAGCTGCACGGTCTCGATCACCAGCGGCTGGCCGGGTTCGTAGCTGACTGCGGCACGCACGTCCATCGATCGTCTCCTCCCGGGGCTGGGCCGCGCCGATTATCGGGCATCATGATGCCCCCGATCCAGCCGAGGAATCCCGCCATGCCGATTTCGATGTACGACGCCAGCGTTCCGGTCTACACGCAGATGCTCGGCGCGCTCGACAAGGTGCTCGCGAAGGCCGAGGCGTACGCGCAGGCACGGAAGATCGACCCGAAGGTGCTCGGCCAGGCGCGCCTGTTCCCCGACATGCTGCCGCTGGTCTCGCAGGTGCGCATCGCCTGCGACACGGCGAAGCTCGGCGTCGCGCGCATCACCGGCATCGAGGCGCCGAAGTACGAGGACAACGAGCAGACGATCGCCGAGCTGCGCGAGCGCATCGCGAAGACGCTCGCGTTCATCGCCAGCGTGCCGCGCGAGAGAGTCGACGGCCAGGAGGACCGCGACGTCGTGGTGCCGTTGCGCGACCGCAAGCTCGAGTTCAAGGGACGGGTGTTCCTGCTGCACTGGTCGCTGCCGAACTTCTTCTTCCACGTGACCACCGCCTACGACCTGCTGCGGCACAACGGGCTCGAGATCGGCAAGTCCGACTACCTCGGGCGCAACTGACGCTTGCACCACATTGGGGCGCCGTGCGTCCCGAAAGATCGCCCGGTCGTCTGCCGGCGGCGAAACCGCGTCCCGGGGCGCCCAAGATGGCGGCTGGATTCCCCATGAGCCCGAGCCCGGCGGCGCGCCGCCGGCGATCGGCATCACCCCCTGCGAACAGTGGAACCGCCAGCCCGTTGGAGAGGATCGGATTCGCGACTGCGGCAGCTGCGGGCCGCCGGCCTTGCCGCGACGCTGGCGACACTCTGGATCGCCGTCCTCGGGTTCGCACTGGCCGGTCATGAGCGCCGCGTCGGCGCGGCGGTCGCCACGCTGGCGCTGCTGGTCGTCGGCACGGCGCTGACTGCCCGCCTGAAGAGCAACCGGCTGCTGGGCGCCTTCGCGACCTGGGTCGGCTCGCTCGCGCTGTGCGCGGCGGCGTCCGGATGGGACCTCGCAGGCCTGGCCGATTCGATGCCGGTGGCCGGCCTGGACGCCTTTCGCCTGGCCGCCTACACGGCCCAGCTCGCGAGCACCATCGGGTTGCTGTTCGCGGCGTTCGGAAAGGATCTCGCGTCGCCTCGATTGCGCCGCGCCATCGGTCTGGTGCCCGCCGCCGGCGTAGCGGCGGCGCTCGCGATGCTGGTCCTCCCGCGGGGATTCCTGCTCCCTGCATTTCCGTACGCCGCCGGCCTGGTGGCAGTGATCGTCCTGCTGGCGTCGCTGCACACGCTGGCCGCCACCCACGCGGCACGGCTGGCGACGTTCCTCGCCGGCTGGGGCGCGCACGCCGCTGCGGCGCTCTACGAATCGCTGGCCTCGCCCGCGGAGCAGGGCGGGCTCGCCGGCCTCGCCGTCGGCGCCGGAATCGTCGTGTTCGCGGCATCGGCCGCCACGATCGTCGGCCGGATCGCCAGCGTGGAGGCACGCAAGCGCGACCGCGCCGAGCGCAACGCCCTGGACGCGGCGCGCAAGTATCGCCACGTCTACTACACGGCGCCGGTGGCGCTGATCTCGATCGACCTGCTCGGCCAGGTCCTGCGCTGGAACGACCAGGCCGGGCACCTGTTCCGCGCAGCACTGAGACAGGGCCGGCTGAACACCCTCGCGGCGGTGCTGGGCCCGGAGCGCGCCGACGCGCTGGTCGCCGAGGCCACGTCGAGCGGACGGCATCGCTCCGAAATCCAGGTGCAGCTCGACGAAGTCGAGGGAGGGCTGCGCACCTGCGCGATCGACGCGCTGCGCGCCGGCGACGCGATCGAGATCACGCTCGCCGACGTCACGGAGCGCAGCCTGCTCGCGCGCACGCTCGAGCACATGGCCTACCACGACTCGCTGACCGACCGGCTCAACCGCCGCGGACTCGAACGCGAGATCGAGCGGCTGGCCGCTTCGGCGGCCGCCGGCACCCCGGCCTCGCTGATCTTCGTCGACCTCGACCGGTTCAAGGCGATCAACGACGTGTTCGGCCACGCGGCCGGCGACTCGATCGTGATCGAAGTCGCCAATCGCATGGCCGCGGCGCTGCCGGCCTCGGCCCTGATCGGCCGGCTCGGCGGCGACGAGTTCCTGGCCGCGGTCCCTGGCTGCACGCTCGACGAGGCGCGCTCGATGGCGCAACGTATCGTGGCGGACGTCGTCGACGAGCCCTACGAGTTCGACGGCAAGCGGATCCGGGTCGAGGCCGGCGTGGGCATCGTCGAGTTCGCCGCCGACATGCGGGTGCCCGAGCTGATCGCATATGCCGGCGCGGCCTGCGCCGAGGCCAAGAAGGGACGCGGCGACCGCATCGTCGCCGCCGAATCCTCGCGCGAGCACCTGGCGCGCTATCGCGCGGAGATCGCGCTCGGCGCGCGGCTGCGCACCAGCCTGCCCGCCGAGCGGATGAGCGTCCACGCGCAGCCGATCGTGCCGCTCAAGGGCGACCCGCGCGTACTGTCGTACGAAGTGCTGTTGCGCGAGCGGGACGAGCTTGGCCGGATCGCGCCGCCGACGCGGCTGATCGCCGCCGCCGAACGTCACGGCGCAATGACCGCGATCGACCGCTTCGTGCTCGAGCGCACGCTGCAGCACCTCGACGACCACCGACAGCACGCCGCGGCGCTGGGCTTCGTCACGGTCAACCTGAGCGGCATTTCGCTGAACGACGACCACTTCCTCGCCGACGTGCACGCCATGCTGGCGCAGCATCCTGCGATCGCGCCGAAGATCTGCCTGGAGATCACCGAATCGGTGGCGCTGTACGACATCCGCAACACGCGCCGCTTCGCCGACCGGATGCACTCGCTGGGCGTGCGGATCGCGCTCGACGACTTCGGCGCCGGCTACTCGTCGTTCGCGTACCTGCGCGAGCTGCCCGCCGCGCTGATCAAGATCGACGGCCAGTTCATCGTGTCCATCGACCGCGACCCGAAGAACCAGGTCATCGTCCGCGGGATCCGCCGGCTCGCCGAGGAACTCGGCGCAGCCTGCCTGGCCGAGCGGGTCGAGGACGTGGCGGCGCTCGGATCGTTGCTCGCACTGGATCTCGACTATGCGCAGGGATTCGTGTTCTCGAAGGCGCAACCGATCGAGGCCTGGCTGACGCAGACCGTCGACCTGCGGCCGCTCGAGCGCGCTGCTCGCAAGCCCGCCGCCGGGTCCCGCGAGGCGCTCGCGGCGCGCGCCCCGCGACACACCCCCGTGATCCACGCATGAACGCGCCGACCGACCAGCTCGCCGAACGGCGCGACGCCGCAGCACCGCTCGCGCCGGGCCGGCGCCTGGGCGACTACCTGCTCACCCGCGTGGTCGGCCAGGGCGGCTTCGGCATCGTCTACGAGGCCGAGGACCTCTGCCTGCAGCGGCGGGTGGCAATCAAGGAATACATGCCGTCGCACCTCGCGACGCGACCGGACGGCGAGCGCGTTCACCCGATCTCGAGCCGCTACGCGAAGACCTTCGAGTTGGGGCGCCGGAGTTTCGTCAGCGAGGCGCGGCTGCTCGCGCAGTTCCGCCATCCGGGCCTGCTGGAGGTCTTCCACTTCTGGGAACAGAACGGCACCGCCTACATGGCGATGCCCTTCTACGAAGGGCTGACGCTCGATCGCGTGCTCGAAAGCAAGCCCGGCATCGTCAGCGAGGCCTGGCTGAAGCACACGCTCGCGCCGGTGCTCGACGCGCTCGAGCACATGCATGCCGCCGACTGCTACCACCGCGACGTCTCGGCCGACAACATCCTGATCCTCGAGGGCGGCAAGGCGCTGCTGCTCGACCTCGGCGCCGCGCGCCGCGTGATCGGCGACTCCGAGCGCGCGCTCACCGTGATGCTCAAGCCGGGCTACGCGCCGATCGAGCAGTACGCCGACGATCCGGCGTGCCGACAGGGCCCGTGGACCGACATCTACGCGCTGGCCGCGGTGCTGTACTTCGCCGTGACCGGACGCATGCCTCCCGCTTCGGCGTCGCGGGTCATGCACGATTCGCTGCCGCCGCTGGGATCGCTGCAGCCACCCGGCTACGGGCTCGGTTTCCTCGAGGCGATCGACCGCGGCCTGTCGATCCGGCCCGAGCGGCGGCCGCGGTCGATCGCCGAGTTCCGGTCGCTGCTCTATGGCGGACCCGCGGAAGCCGGCAGCGCGGGCAGCACGGCGCAAAGCGCCGGCGGCGCCGCCGCGCGGGATCAGGCAGAGCCGTCGCCGCGGCGACCGGCCGGCCGCCGCGCGCAGTGGGCGGTTGCTGCCGCATTCGTGGGCGCCGCGGCGCTTGCGGCGTTTGCCACCTGGCCCAGGCCGCCCGCCGATGCCGGCGAGCGGGGCGTGCAGGTCATTGCGGAAGCGAAGCCCGCTGGCCCGGCGCCGGTCGCCGTCGCGCGCCCTGTCGCGAAGCCGCCTGCCGTCTCCGTGACGTCGGCGCCGATCGCAAGGCCGGCTCCGGCCGCGCCCGTCGGGGCCGCGGACACCGCCGGTACCCCTGCGACGCCGCAGGCTCGGGCATCGGCGCCGCCGGGCCCGAAGGGAACCGTGCGGCTCGCGGTGTCGCCCTGGGGCGAGGTGTTCGTCGACGGCGTGAGCAGGGGCGTCACGCCTCCGCTGAAGGAGTTCGCGCTGGGCGCAGGGCGGCACCGGATCGAGGTCCGCAATCCCGCGGCGCCCAGCCTGGTCCGCGAGGTCGTGGTCGGCGAGGGCAAGGCGACCGTGATCGCGCATCGCTTCAAGTGACCGGCCGGCGCTGCCGCCGCCGAAATCTTCCCCGAGAGACCGACGATGAACAGGCACCCGGCACTCGTACTCGCAATCGCCGCGCTGGCGCTCGCGGGATGCAGCACGATCGGCGACGTCGGCCGCAAGGTCGGCATCGCCCCGGCCTCGCCGGCCGAGCAGAAGCTCGCCGAAGGGATCGCGCTCTACGACCAGGGAGAGTTCCCCGCGGCGATCCGCACCCTCCAGTCGCAGGAAATCGCCGACGGCGACGTCGGCACCCGGGTGCGCGCGAACAAGTACCTGGCGTTCAGCTATTGCGTGACGCAGCGGCGCGTGCTGTGCCGTCGCTCGTTCGACACCGCGCTTCGGCTCGACGCGACGTTCGAGCTGCAGCCCGCCGAGGCCGGTCACCCGATCTGGGGACCGGTGTACGCACAGGCCCGCAAGGCGGCCGACCAGCGGCGCGACCGTCGCTAGCTGGCGCACGCCGCGAGCTGGCGCACGCCGCTAGCCGGGGCGTCGCAGCGCCGGATCGTCGGCGCACTGCAGCGTCCATCGCGCGCCGGCGTCCTGCGCCAGCGCGCCGGCCAGCCACGGCAGCGCCTCGCGCACCGCGCGCTGCAGCGTCCAAGGCGGATTGACGACGAACACCCCGCTGCCGTGCAGCCCCAGTCCGTCGGGCGTCGGCGCGCGCACCGTCAAGGTCGCGTGAAGCCAGCGCAGCCGCGGCACGCGCTCGAGCCGGCGCACCATCTCCGCCGGCTCGCGGCGCTGCACCTGCGGATACCAGATCGCGTAGCAGCCCGTCGCGAAACGCCCGAGCGCGTCGCGCAATGCCCCGACCACGCGCGAGTAGTCGCGCTTGTCCTCGTACGACGGATCGATCAGCACCAGCGCCCGGCGCGGCGGCGGCGGCAGCAGCGCCTTGAGTCCGTCGAACCCGTCCTCGCGCCGAACGATCGTACGGCGCGCCGCGCCGCGGCCTGCCTCGGCGATGTTGCCGGCCAGCACGCCGACCTCGGTCGGATGCATCTCGAACAGCCTGAGCCGGTCATCCGCGCGCAGGTGCGCGAGCGCGATGAACGGCGACCCCGGATAGTGCCGCAGCGCGCCGTCTGGATTCGCCGCGCGGACGACGTCGAGGTACTCGGCCACCGGCGCGGGCGCGTCGGTGCGCGACCACAGCCGCTCGATCCCGTCCGCGAACTCGCCGCGCTTCGCGGCCCACTCGCCTTCGAGCGAATACAGCCCCGCGCCCGCGTGCGTGTCGATCACCCAGAACGGCGCGTCCTTCGCCGCGAGGTGCCGCAGCAGGTGCACCAGCACGACGTGCTTGAGCACGTCGGCGTGGTTGCCCGCATGGAAGGCGTGGCGATAGCTGAACACGCCCCGATCATGCCCGATCCGGGCGCCTCGCGCGGCCGGGGATCGATCCGCCTGACGTCGATCAGGCGCCCGCGCGACCGCGCAGGCCCTCGCGCTCGGCGCGCATCGAGCGCGCGGCCGCCTGCGCCAGCCACGCTGCGGCCACCGCGATCGCCAGCCACACGAGCGCCTGTCCGACGAGCGCCTGCTCGTCCAGCCGATAGCTGTTGCACAGCCGCGTGGTCGCGTCCTGGTAGAGGACGCCGACGACGCCGGTCATCGGCAGCACGTTGCCGAGGAAGAAGCCCTGGACCACGACCCCGGCGGGACGCCACGACATCCGCAGCGCGGCGCCGCAAAGCAGCAGCGCGGCCCACTTCGCGGCCTCGACACGGACGTCGACGAGCGCCAGGTCGAGCAGGCGCGGGATCATCGCGAGCGCGAGCACGCCCGCGCTCGCGCTCAGCCCGGCGATGCCCAGCGCGTTCCAGCGCGCGACACTTCGACCCAGCGACGCGGGACACGCCGACGCGAGCAGCGCGCCGGCCGCGATCAGCGCCGGGAACTGCAGCAGCATGTGAGTGGCCATGCCGGCCTCCATCGCCCGCCGCACCGGCGGCAACGCGAGCAGCGCGAGCGCCGCGGCGCCGGCCAGCGCCCGGCGTCGCGCGCGCGCGGGCCCGCCAGCGAGCAGCCGCGCGCGACCGTGCTCAGCCATCGGCGCCGCCCGCGGCAATCGCGCGTGCGAAGCCCAGCGCGTCGTCGATCCGGTCGTAGTCGAAGATCCTGATCAGCCGGCCGCGCGGGTCGACGACCAGCAGCGCGGCGTTGTGCTCGAAGCCGCCGAGGCCGTCGGGGATCACGACGACGCGGAACCGCCGCAACAGCGGCGCGAGGCTGCGCGCATCGGCAACCGTCGCGAAGCGCCAGGTGTCGGCGCGCGCGTTCATCTCCGACGCGTAGCGCGCGAGTACGTCGACGTCGTCGCGCGCCGGGTCGAAGCTGATCGACAGCAGCCGCACCTCGGCACGCGCGGCGCCGGCTTCCCCGGCGCGGATCCGGGCCTGCAGTTGCTGGAACGCGGTGCCGAGCGCTGCGCAGACCGACCGGCAGTCGGTGTAGAAGAAGTCGACGATGGTCGCCGCGCCTTCGGACGCGAGCAGGTCCGGCAGCGCGCGTTCGCCCAGGCCCGGCACCAGCACCTCGACGGACGGGGCCGGGACCGGCTCGCGCGCGACCTCGTAGCGCCGCGCGCCTTCCTGCGTCCAGGTGCGGAAATCGTGCGTGAGCCACGCGGCCGCCGCCAGCGCGAGGAGCGCGAACGCAGCACTCGCGACGGCCGTGCGCAGCATCAGATGGCGCGCGCACTCACGCCGCGCGCGCCTTGCCCATCCGGGTCAGCGGGCGTGCGCGCATGCCGCTGGCTTCGCCGCCGCTGCCCGGCGGCACGATGTCGGCGAGCGTGTGCGCGTCGAAAGCGCGCAGGAAGCCCTGCAGCGCTTCGTCGACGATCCCCGTGAGCCGGCAGCTGCCGGTGAGCGAGCACTGGTTGCCGGTGCCGAAACACTCGGTGAGCTGGAAGTCGGACTCCATGCTTCGCACGACCGCGCCGAGATTGATCTTCTCGGGCGGATGCGCGAGCCGCATGCCCCCGCCCTTGCCGCGCACCGTCTCGATCCACCCGTTCAGCCCGAGCTGGTGCGTCACCTTCATCAGGTGAGCCTCGGAGATGTCGTAGGCGCGCGCGACCTCGGCGATGGTGCACAGTCGATCGGGATGCCGGGCCACGTACATCAGCAGGCGCATCGCGTAGTCGGTCATCATCGTCAGGCGCATCTCGATTCCCCTGTTGCGCGGCGGCGCTCAGCGCGACTGCGCCGCCAGCGCCTTCAGCTCGGCCCCACCGGCGAAGGGCGTCGTGCGCGACGATGCCTTTCGCTCGCGCTCGAACGACGCCGCGGCGATCGGCGCAGCCTTGTTCGACCATTGGCCGCGGACCCAGCTGACGATCGCCGCCAGTTCCGCATCGGCCAGCTTGCCGAACGAAGGCATCTCGCCCCGATACGTCGCGCCCTTCACCTCGATCTCGCCGGTGACGCCGTGCAACAGGATATTCGAAACGACGCGCTCGTCGCCATTGACCCATTCCGATCCGTCGAGTGGCGGAAAGACGCCCGGCAGCCCCTGGCCGGTCGGCTGGTGGCAGGCCGCGCAGTGCGCCGCGTACAGCGCCTTGCCGTCGGCGGCCCGAGCGGCGCCCGCCGGCGCGCCGGCGAGATCGGCGACGGTGCGCCGATCGCCCAGCGCGGCGGTGCCCAGCGACTCGGACGAGAGCAGGTAGCCGACACCGAACAGCACCATCGCCAGCGTCACCGCCGCCGCCGCCAGCGGGATCGGGCGGATGCGCTCGGTCGGCTCGAGGTTCTCGCGCTGCTGCGCGCCGGTGGGCGCGTCCGGGTCGTTCAGCATGGCCCGCTTCCTGGTTCGCGCGCCCGCGTCACGGCCGGGCGTCCGCCGGCAGCGCCGGATAGCTGCGATCGAGCGACTGCAGGTAGCGCACCAGGTCGATCGCCTCGCGGGTCGCCACCGTGACCTTGCCGGGCACGCCGTAGCCGGGCGGCAGCCTGACCACCCGGTCGCCGTCCTCGGCCGCGTCCTTCTGCACGAACAGGAATCGGTAGGCGGGCATGTTCGACCCCTGCACGTACGCGCGCGGCTGGTACAGGTGGCCGAGGTGCCAGTCCTCGCTCGGCTGGCGGGCGCCGATGTTCAGCAGGTCGGGACCGGTGCGCATCGTGCCCAGCAGGTGCGGGCTGTCGTAGTAGTAGTCGGCCGGCACCGAGGCGCGACCCCAGCCGCGCTCGAAGTCGGGGCCGAGGTTGCGGTCGCGCGGCTGCTGGCTGTGGCAGTAGACGCAGCCGTTGGCGATGTAGACCTGGCGGCCGCGAAGCTGCTGCTCGGTGTACGGCTTCAGGCCCGGCGCGGGCCGCAGGTCGCGAACCTGCAGGTACGGCAGCACGACCAGCGCCGCGGTGGCGATGCCCAGCGACGCGACCGCGCCGGCGCCGAGCTTGAGTTCATTTTCCATGTGCGATCCCGGCCTGGGGCGGCGACCAGAACAGCGCCGCGCCCGCGCGATGCGGCCCGAAGCGCAGCGCCATCGCGAAGAAGTGCCCGACGAACACCAGGTGCCCGGCCGTGAGCATCGCGCCGGCGGCGCTGCGCCATTCGAGATAGGGCATCGTCACGGTCACCGAATCGATGAACGGGCGCGACGCGTCGAGCATCGCCAGTCCCTGCAGCCATCCGCCGATCGACAGCGGAATCACGTACAGCAGGCCGCCGAGCGCCGCCAGCCAGAAGTGCAGCGTGATCAATTTCGGGTACGGCCACTCCCAGGCGAGCACGCGCGGCAGCATGAAGTAGATCGCGCCGAACATCACCATCGTCACGAACGAGTAGGCGCCCAGGTGCGCGTGAGCGACGGTGAAGTGCGTGAAGTGCGCCACCCGGTTGACGCTGCGCAGCGCCTCGATCGAGCCCTCGACCGACGAGGCGAAGTACATCAGCCCGCCGAACATCATGAAGCGCAGCGTCGGCGAGTAGATCGCCACGCGCATCCGGCCCCACAACGTGCCGCCCTGGTTGATGCTGAACGCGACGACCGGGATCACCATCATCACGCTCTGGACGATCGACAGCGTCGTGAGCCAGCCCGGTACCGGCCCGCCGATCAGGTGGTGCCCGCCCACCTGCGGGTAGAAGAACGCGAGCGTCCAGAACCCGAGCAGCGACAGGTTGTACGAAACCACCGGCCGGCCGAGCACCTTCGGCAGGAAGTAGTAGATCGCGCCGACGCTCACCGGCGTGAACCACAGCCCGAGCACGTTGTGGCCGAACCACCAGTTGGTCGTCGCCTGCTGGACCCCGACGTGCACGCCGGGCAGGTTGCCGACCAGGAACAGCACCGCGATCCACAGCAGCGAGGCGACGAAGTACCAGACGCTGACGTACAGGTGCTCGACCTTGCGGTCGGCGAGCGTGTACAGCGCCGGGAGGATCACCAGCGCGATGCCGCCGAAGATGAAGACGTCGATCTGCCACGGGATCTCGAGGAACTCCATGCCGTCGGACCAGCCCGAGGCGATGGCCCCGATGCCGGCCGCGACGCCGGCGTTCAGCAGGCTGCCGCCGAGCATTGCCCAGCCGGCGCCGGCCAGGCGGGTGCGCAGCAGTCGCGGCAGCAGCCAGAGGATCACCGCGATGCAGGCGTTCGACACCCAGCCGTAGAACACCGCGTTGGTGTGCACCGCGCGCAAGCGCCCGAATCCGAGCCATGCCTCGTCGGTCAGCCAGTCGGGCGCGTGCAGCTTGATCGACGCGGTGAGTCCCGCGGCCGAGCCGACCAGCAGCCACAGGCAGGCGAACGCGATGAACATGAAGACCGGGAATGCGCTCGAGCGGTCGGCGTCGATCCGGTCGCGCAACTCCCCGGCGTCGGCGCCGGTTGGCGGGCCTTCGCGAGCGGAGGACGCGTCCTGCAGCTGCCTGAGCGCCGGGTCGGCGAGCGCCGGGTCGTCGACCTGGCCGATCTCGCCGCGCGCGAAGATCACGCCGGCGCCGCGCGGGTTCTCGACGAGCAGGCCTTTCCTCAGGGACCAGATGAATGCGAACAGACCGAGGATCGACAGCAGGAATGCCCCCAGAAGGCTCAGGATCGCGCTGTCCATCAGGCCCCCCCGCGACGCGCAGTCGCGATCCGTTCAGCGTTCATCGCCTTCTCCACTGCGGTCCAGCAGCGCCTTCTTGTCGTCGACCTTCGCCCACTGGTCGGCCTCGGGCAGCGCGTCCTTCGTCTTCGTGATCACCGGCCAGTGCTTCGCCAGCTCCGCGTTCAGCGCGATGTAGTCGAGCTGCGACTGCGGCACGTCTTCCTCGGTCGTGATCGCTTCGACCGGGCACTCCGGGATGCAGACGCCGCAGTCGATGCACTCGTCCGGGTCGATCACCAGCATGTTCTTGCCTTCGCGGAACGCGTCGACCGGGCACACGTCGACGCAGTCCGTGTACTTGCACTTGATGCAGGCCTCGCCGACGACGTGGGTCATGGCTGCGGATCGGGGGAAGGAGCGGCCGAATCGGGGAAGGACGTGATCGAAAGATCTATTTGTTAGCGATCTTATACCTCTCCCAGGCCCTGCGTCAAACGGCGGGCGCCCCAGGCGGTAAAGTCTCGCCAACGGCCAACGACCCGAGGAGAACACCGTGCGCGTCCACCAGATCGAAGGCGACTGGGGCATCGGCCACCTGCGTCTCGCGTCCCGCCCCGACCCCTCGCCCGGACCGGGCCAGGTGCTGCTCAGGATGCGCGCCTCGTCGCTGAATTACCGCGACCTGGTCGTGCTCGACCGCGGCTACGGCAACTTCACCGGCACGTTGCCGCTGGTGCCGCTGTCGGACGGCGTCGGCGAGGTCGTCGCGGTCGGTGCCGGCGTCACGCGGGTCGCGGCGGGCGACCGGGTCTGCCCGATGTTCTTCCCGACCTGGATCGCCGGCGAGCCCGACCTGTCGCGGCTCACGCAGTCGCTCGGCGGCCCGCTCGACGGGACCATGAGCGAGTTCATGGTGTTGCCCGAGCCCGGCGTCGCGCGCGTGCCCGCCGCGCTGACCGACGAGCAGGCCGCGTGCCTGCCCTGCGCGGCGCTCACCGCGTGGCGCGCGCTGGCGGTGCTCGGCGCGACGCGTCCGGGCGAGCAGGTGCTGATCCAGGGCTCGGGCGGCGTGGCGCTGTTCGCGCTGCAGTTCGCGAAACTGTTCGGCGCGCACGTCACGGTGATCTCCTCGAGCGACGAGAAGATCGAGCGGCTCGCCGCGATGGGCGCCGATGCCACCGTCAACTACTCGCGCACGCCCGACTGGGCGCGCGCCACGCGCGAGATCACCGGCGGGCGCGGCTACGACCAGATCATCGAGGTCGGCGGCGAGAAGACGCTGCCGCAGTCGCTGCGCTGCATCCGTCCCGGCGGCACGATCTCGATGATCGGCGTGCTCTCGGGCGCCGCGATGCAGGCCTCGCTCGGCCACGTGGTGACGCGCCAGGTGCGGCTGCAGGGCGTCACCGTCGGCACCCGCGACGACTTCGAGCAGATGTGCCGCGCGATCGCGCAGCACGGCGTCGCGCCGGTCGTCGACCGGGTGTTCGCCTTCGACGAGCTGGTGCCCGCGTTCGAACGGCTGAAGAGCGGCGCGCAGTTCGGCAAGATCTGCATCCGGCACTGAAGCGGCGCGCTGCCGCGCCCCGGCTCAGGCTTGCGGCAGGATGCCGGCGAGCGCGCTGTCTCGCCGCACGTAGTGATGGAACAGCGCGGCGGCAGCGTGAAGCCCCACGATGAAGTAGCCGGCTTCGGCCCAGGTCTCGTGGATCTCCTTCAGCGTGTGTCCGGTCGCCCGATCGGGCGCCACCAGGTCGTGCACCGGCAGCCCCAGCAGCGACCACTGCTTGCCTGCGTAGGCCACCGCCAGCACGCCCAGCACCGGCAGCGCCAGGAAGGTCGCGTACAGCAGGCGATGCCCGAGCCGGGCCGCTGCCGCCTGCCAGCGCGGCGGCTCGGGCACGATCGCAGGGTCGGCGCGCCGCAGCCTCAGGCCGAGCCGCACCAGCATCAGCGCCCCCACCAGCGCGCCGGCGTTGAAGTGCACCAGCATGATCAGGTCGCGGGCGGTCGAGCCCTTGGGCGCGAAGCCCTTCGCCTCGATCGCGCCATAGGCGATCGCGATCAGCAGCAGCGTCAGCCAGTGCAGGCGGATCTGCCAGCGCGAGAAGCGCACCGGCGCGTCGATCGTGTTGACGTTCCCCATGATTCGTCCCCGGGTTCGTGCAGGTGAAGCGCAGCATGAACCCGGCGGGCTGAACCGGAGCTGAACGCGGCCGCGCCGCACCGCGCGGTGCCGTCGCCGTCGCGACGCCCGCCGCCGGCGCCGCGACGAACCCTCAGGCGTCGCCCCAGACTTCGCGCGCCGTCTCGATCACCAGCGCCAGCTTCGCGCGCTGCGCCTCGACCTGGATCACGTTGCCGTGGACCGTCGAAGAGAAGCCGCACTGCGGCGACAGGCACAGCTGGTCGAGCGGCGCGTAGCGCGCCGCGTCCTCGATGCGCCGCTTCAGGTCGTCCTTCTTCTCGAGCTCGCCGAGCTTCGTCGTGACCAGGCCGAGCACGACGATCTTGTTCTTCGGCAGGAAGCGCAGCGGCTTGAAGTCGCCCGAGCGCGCGTCGTCGTACTCGAGGAAGTAGGCGTCGACGTCCATCTCGGACAGCAGCGCCTGCGCCACCGGCTCGTAGCTGCCCTGCGCGGCCCAGGTGCTCTTGAAGTTGCCGCGGCACAGGTGGATGGCCAGCGTCATGCCGGCCGGCTTGTGCGCAGCCACCCGGTTGATGAACTTGGCGTAGCGATGCGGCAGCTCGTCGGGGTCGTCGCCGCGCTGGCGCGCCGCCTCGCGCATCTTGTCGTCGCACAGGTAGGCGAGGTTCGTGTCGTCGAGCTGCACGTAGCGGCAGCCTGCCTCGTGCAGCGAGCGCAGCTCGTCGCCGTAGGCGCGCGCGACGTCCTCGTAGAAGTCGGGCTCGAGCTCCGGATAGTGCTCGCGGCTGATTCCTGCGCGCCCGCCCCGGAAGTGCAGCATCGTCGGCGACGGGATCGTCACCTTCGGCGTGCGGCCGGGCGAGACCTGGCTCTTCAGGTACTCGAAGTCGGCGCGCTGGATGTCCCTGACGTGGCGCACCTTGTCGACCACGCGGATCACCGGCGGCGCGAGCTCCTCGGTGCCGTCGGGCTTGCGCACCGTGACCGGGATGTCGGTCTTCACGCCGCCCAGCTGCTGCAGGAAGTCGATGTGGAAGTAGGTGCGGCGGAACTCGCCGTCGGTGATGCTCTTCAGGCCCACGTCCTCCTGGAACTTCACGATCTCGGTGATCGCCTTGTCCTCGACCGCACGCAGCTGCGCGGGCGTGATCTGGCCCTTCGCGGCCTGGTCGCGGGCTTCGAGCAGGTAGCGCGGACGCAGGAAGCTGCCGACGTGGTCGGCGCGGAACGGCGGGGTGGTGCGGGCGGTCATGGCCGGAATCCTCTGGTTGCGCGACGGAAAGACGCAAGCCTAGCGCAACCGGAAGACGGCGGCCGCCGGCGGCCCGCACCACGCCGGCAAGGCGCCGGTACACTGGCGGCCATGAAGAGAACCGCAGCCTGGCTCGCCGTCCACGCGCTCGAGCAGCTCGGCATCCGCTTCACCTTCGGCATTCCCGGGGTCCACAACACCGAGCTCTACGACGAGCTCGACCGGTCGGGGCGCATCGATCCGGTGCTGGTGACCCACGAGGGCGGCGCCGCATTCATGGCCGACGGCCTGAGCCGGGCGTCCGACGAGACGATCGGCGTGCTGGCGATCGTGCCGGCAGCCGGATTCACGCACGCGGCCAGCGGCATCGGCGAGGCGTTCCTCGACGGCATCCCGATGCTGGTCGTCTCGGGCGGGGTGCGAAGCGACACCCCGCATCGCTTCAAGCTTCACGAGATCGACCAGCTCGCGCTGGCGAAACCCCTGACCAAGGCGGCGTTTCGCGTCGCGCGCCACGCCGACGTCGTCCCGACGCTGTTCGAGGCGTACCGGATCGCCACGTCCGGCCTGCCCGGGCCGGTGCTGGTCGAGTTGCCGGTCGACCTGCAGCTCTTTTCGGGCGACGCGGGCGGGCTGCCGCAATGGGTGGCGACTGCCGCGCCTTCGGGGCCCGGCCCCGACGACGTGCGGCGCGCGGCCGACCTGCTGCTCGCCGCGAAGCGCGTCGGCCTGTTCGTGGGCTGGGGCGCGCGGAAAGCGACCGACGAACTCGCCGCGATCGCCGAGTTCCTGCAGGCGCCGGTCGCCACCACGCTGCAGGGGCTGGCCAGCTTCCCCGGCGACCATCCGCTGCATGCCGGGTTCGGGTTCAGCCCGTCGGCGGTGCCGGCGGCGCGCAACGCGTTCCGCGACTGCGACGCGATGCTGGCGGTGGGCGCGCGCTTCGCCGAGATTCCCACCGGGAGCTTCGGCGCCGTCGTGCCCGACGCGCTGGTGCACGTCGACATCGATCCCGCGGTCTTCGACGCCAACTACCCGTCGCGCGTGAACATCGCCGGCGACGCCCGGGCGGTCATGGCGGCGCTGCTCGCCGAGCTGCGCGCGCGCGGCGCGCCGCGTCCCGCCGATGCCGCGCTGCGCGAAGGCATCGCACGCGACAAGCGCGCCTGGCGCGACGCGTGGCTCGCGCACGACAGCAAGGGCCGGGTCAATCCGGCGCGCTTCTTCGACGAGCTGCGCCGCCAGATGCCCGACGACGCGGTGACCGTGCTCGACGACGGCAACCACACTTTCCTCACCGCCGAGCTGTTCGAGATCCGCCGCGGCGGAAAGCTGCTCACGCCGACCGACTTCAACGCGATGGGTTACGCGGTGCCGGCGGCGATCGGCGCGAAGCTCGCGCAGCCCGATCGCGAGGTGTTCGCGATCGTCGGCGACGGCTGCTTCATGATGACCTGCATGGAGATCGTCACCGCCGCCGCCCGGGGCCTCGGGGTCGTGTACTTCGTCTTCCACGACGGAGAGCTGTCGCAGATCGCGCAGGCCCAGCAGATGCCCTACAACCGCAAGTCGTGCTCGGTGCTCGGCGCGCTGAACCTCGAAGGCGTGGCGCTCGCCACCGGCGCGGCGTTCGTCGACATGCCCGGCGAAGACCGCATCGCCGCGGCGATCGCCGAGGCGCGCGACATTGCGCGACAGGGCCGGCCGGTGATCGTCGACGTCGGCATCGACTACTCGAAGCCGACCGCGTTCACCACCGGCACCGCCCGCTCGACGTTCCGCCGGTTCCCGCTGTCGCAGCGGGTGCGCTTCGCCGGCCGGGCGCTGCTGCGCAAGCTCGGCGGCTGAACGGAACCGCCGGGAGATGGCTGCCACGAAGAACGGCGGGCACCACGTCTGGCGGCGCTTCGCCGTCATCGCGCGGCCGTACTGGCTGTCCGAGGAGAAGTGGAAGGCGCGCGGCCTGCTCGCGCTCGCCGTCCTGCTGCTGCTCGGCCAGACCGCGTTCAACGTGCTGCTGAACGAGCAGACCGGCGAATTCACGTCGGCGCTCGCGGCGCGCGACGCGGACCGGTTCTGGCTGTCGATCCGGCAGTGCGTGGCGATCGTCGTGATCGCGGTGCCGATCTACGCGTTCTACTACTACGTGCGCGACACGCTCGGCATCCTCTGGCGCCGATGGCTGACCAACCGTTTCCTCGACCGCTATTTCACCGATCGCGCGTACTACGAGCTCAACGCCAGTGGCTCGATCGACAACCCCGACCAGCGCATCTCGGAGGACATCAATTCGTTCACGCAGCAGTCGCTGTACTTCCTGATGATCGCGCTGGGCGCGGTCATCCAGCTCGCCGCGTTCACCGGGGTGCTGTGGTCGATCTCGCGCGAGCTGGTCTGGTTCCTGGTGGTCTACGCGGTGGTCGGCACCGTGGTCACCGTCGTCGTGTTCGGTCGCGTGCTGATCGGCATCAATTTCCTGCAGCTCAGGCGCGAAGCCGACTTCCGTTTCGGCCTGGTGCGCATCCGCGAGCACGCCGAGGCGATCGCGTTCCATCGCGGCGAAGAGCAGGAGTCGTTCCAGGCCAAGCAGCTCTTCGGCGCGGCGTTCGCCAACTACCGCCGGCTGCTCAGGGCGCAGCTGAACCTGAACCTGTTCCAGTACGCGTACAGCTTCCTCACGATCGTGCTGCCCAGCGCGATCATCGCGTCACGCGTGATCTCGGGCGAGCTCGAGGTGGGTCGCGCGGTGCAGGCCGCCGGCGCGTTCGCGGCGATCCTCGGCGCGGTCGCGGTGATCGTCGACCACTTCGAGGGACTGAGCCGCTTCGCCGCCGGGATCGACCGCCTCGGGACATTCTCGAAGGTGCTCGTCGCCAAGGAAGCGGGCCGCGACGACGCGTCCGGGCGGATCGAATCGACGTGGGGGCCGCAGCTGGCCCTCGAACACCTGACGCTGCAGACGCCGGGCCGCGAGCGCACGCTGATCGTCGACCTGTCGGTGTCGGCCGAGCCCGGCCGTGGGCTGATGATCGTCGGCGACAGCGGCGGCGGCAAGAGCTCGTTGCTGCGCGCGATCGCCGGGCTGTGGTCGGCTGGGTCGGGGCGGATCGTGCGACCGGGTCCCGAGGAGACGATGTTCCTGCCCCAGCAGCCCTACATGGTGCTGGGCAACCTGCGCAGCCAGCTGCTCTACCCGGACCGCAGTCGTCACGTGTCCGACCCCGAACTGCTGCGCCTGCTCGAGCGCGTGAACCTCCCCGATCTCGCCGGGCGCTTCGGCGGCCTGGACGCCGAGCTCGACTGGGGCAAGGTGCTGTCGATCGGCGAGCAGCAGCGCCTCGCATTCGCGCGCGTGCTGCTGTGCCGGCCCCGCTACGTGATGCTCGACGAAGCCACCAGCGCGCTGGACGTCGGCAACGAGGAGATCCTCTATCGCGAACTGGCCGCGACCGCGACCACGCCGGTCAGCGTGAGCCACCACCCCACGCTGCTGAAGTTCCACCGGCAGGTCCTCGAGCTGACCGGCAACGGCGCCTGGCGCCTGCACCGCGCCGAGGACTACCGCATCTGACGCGGTCGCCGCTCAGCTGCCGAGCACCCGGTCGAGGTGCTCGAGGAACGCTTCGGCCGGCTGGTAGCCGATCACGCGCGAAGCGGCCGAGTCGGTGCGACCGGCGCCGAACAACAGGATCCCCGGGGGCCCGAACAGGTTGAAGCGCTTGAGCAGCTCGCGGTCGGCGGCGGAATTGGCCGTCACGTCGACCTTCAACAGCTTGAGCCGCGACATCCGCTCGGCGACGCGCGGGTCGGAGAAGGTGAGCCGCTCCATCTCCTTGCACGACACGCACCAGTCGGCCGAAAACTCGACCATCGCGGGCTGCACCGAGGTCCTGAGCGCGAGGTCGAGCTCGTCGAGCGAGCGCACCTTCGTGAAGCCGGGCTTCGGCGCGGCCGTTGCGACCTGCGCGGCCACCGCGCTGCGCGCCGCCAGCGCGCCGAGCGGCTGCAGCACGTCGCGGCCGCCGCTGGCCACCCCGACCAGTTGCAGGATGCCCAGGATCAGCATCAGCGCCCCCAGCCCCTTGCCCAAGCGCAGCGTCGCGGCCGCACCGTCGGGCAGCGGGTCGAACACCCGCAGGAACGCGGCCGTCACGATCAGCAGCGCGGCCCAGGCCATCATCTGCGCCCACTCGGGGATCGCCGGCGACACCATCCAGATCGCGACACCGATCAGCAGTACGCCGAAGAAGCGCTTCACGGTGATCATCCAGGCGCCCGCCTTCGGCAGCAGGCTGCCCGCGGACAGTCCGATCAGCAGCAGCGGCACGCTCATGCCCATCGCCATCGAGAACAGCGCAAGCCCGCCGGTAACGACGTTCTTTGTCTGGCTGATGTAGACGAGCGCCCCGGCCAGCGGGGCCGCGACGCAGGGGCCGACGACCAGCGCCGACACCGCGCCCATCACGAACACGCCGGCGAACCTTCCGCCGGGCAGCCGGGACGACACCTGCGTCGCGCGATTCTGGATCGACTGAGGCATTTCGAGCTGGTAGACGTCGAACATCGACAGCGCCAGCGCCACCAACAGGGACGCGAAGACGGCGAGCACCCACGGCTTCTGCAGCGCGGCCGCGAGACCCTCGCCCGCGAGCCCGGCGGCGACGCCTACCGCGGTGTAGACCAGCGCCATCCCGAGCGAATACGCCAGCGCGAGCGCGAAGCCGCGGCCGCGGGTGAGCTGCTGCTGTCCGACGATGATCGACGAAAGGATCGGCACCATCGGCAGCACGCAGGGCGTGAACGACAACAGCAATCCGAGGACCAGGAACGCGGCAGCCACGCCGGTCGGGCTGCCGGCCGCGAGCGTGCGCTCGATCACCGCCAACTCGCCGCCCGCGCGACCATCGTCGTCGTCGGCGACCGCTGCCGACAGCGAAACCGGAACCTCCACGGTCATCGGCGAATAGCACAGGCCGGCATCGGCGCAGCCCTGCAGGTCGAGCTTCAGCTTGAACGACTGCGGCGCCGAGCGGATCGGCACCGTGAGCCGGACCACGCCCCGGTGCGTCTGTACGTCCTTGCCGAAGGTGGCGTCGAACTTCGTCGTGCCGGCCGGCAGCGCGAGCGCGCCGAGCTTCACGCCGGGCGTGTCGCTGGCCGCTGCGAACTTCTCCGCATACAGGTAGTAGCCGTCGGCGGCCCGAACGTCGAGCTCGACCTTGCGTTCGCCGGTGCCGGCCAGCGCGACCTTGAACGCCTGGTCCGGATCGAGGAAGTCTTCGGCACGCACCGTGCCGGCCAGCGCCACCGCGAGCAGCAGCAGTGGCAACAGGAGCAGCCGATGAAGCTTGCGGCTCGGTTTCATCATGGCGTCATTCCTTTTGTCGAGCGTCCGAAGACGCGTTCCACCTTCCCGTCGCCGTTCGTCCGGCGCTTCGCGCCGGTTGTCCGAAACCCGCGATTCCGGACCGGATTCGTCGCTCTTCCGACGCCCTCCGGATGCCGCGTTCTCCTCTGTGAAAGCCTGCGAAGCGGCGGATTTCGGAGCCGGGTTGCCTGCCGGTCAATGTATGGTAAATTTTCCCATACGACAAGTCGCCGGCATCCCGGTCGGCAGGAGACGCAGCATGAGAGGCCCGGTCTTCGCGATCTCGACCATGGTCGGCATCGCTCTCGCGCAATCGCCCGCAGCGCACGCCGCGGACCCGGTGCGCGGCAAGGTGCTCTACGAAGTGACGAACGGCGCGCCGCTCGCCTGCGCCAACTCGGGCTGCCACGGCACGAACGTCTCGCTGAACAAGAACAAGATCCGCAACGGCGCCAACAATGGCCCGTTGATCATGAGCGCGATCTCGAAGAACACCGGCGGCATGGGGTTCCTCAGCGCCTACGTGAACTCGACCGACGCCGCCGACATCGGCGCCTACATCGCCAACCCGGCAGCCGGCACCGGCGCGCCGGCGGCCAGCGTGTTGCCCTCGTCGCTGGCGTTCGCCGCGACCGTGGTGGGCGCCGCGTCGGCCAACCAGGCGGTGACCGTCGCGAACACCGGCACCGCAGCGCTGTCGATCGCTTCGATCGCCACCTCGGGAGCCAACGCGGCCGAGTTCGGCATCGTCGCCGGCGGCTCGTGCGCGGCGGGCTCGAGCGTCGCGGCCGGCGGCAGCTGCTCGATCCTGCTGCGCTTCCAGCCCGCCGCCCCGGGCACTCGCACTGCAACGCTGACGATCGCCCACAATGCGACCGGCGGCTCGAGCAGCGCCGCGCTGTCGGGCACCGCCACCGTCGTGCCGCAGCCGACGATCTCGGTCTCTTCCAATGCGGCGAGCTTCGCGTCGACCGCGCTGGGCACGACCTCGCCGGTGCAGACGATCACGGTCGTCAACGTCGGCGGGGCGAGCCTGACCTTCACCGGCTTCGTCGTTTCCGGCGCGCAAGCTGCCGAGTTCACCCGACCCGCTGGTGCGGCCGGCGGCACCTGCGCCAGCGGCACTGCGCTGGCGCCCGGCGCGAGCTGCACAGTCGGCATCGCGTTCTCGCCCTCGGCGCTGGGCACGCGCAGCGCGACGCTCACGATCGCCTCCGACGCGGCCAACGGCAGCCCCGCCATCGCGTTGAGCGGCACCGGCGCACCGGCGCCGGCGCCCATTGCCCAACTCACCCCGGCCGCGCAGGCGTTCGGCGACCAGACGATCGGCACGACGTCGCCCGCGCGCCGGGCCGTGCTGGCCAACATCGGCAGCGCGTCGATGTCGATCTCGGGCATCGCGATCACCGGGTCGGCGGCGTTCGCGATCGCCGTCGACAATTGCGGCGCGACGCTGGCGGCCGGCGCGAGCTGCACGATCGACGTCACGTTCACGCCCGCCCTGGCCGGCGCAGCGTCCGCGGCGCTGCAGGTCGCCGACAGCGCCGCGGGCAGCCTGCACGCCGTCTCGCTCGGAGGCAACGGCGTCGTCGGGCCGGTGGGCTCACCCACGCTGGCGCCGACCGCGCTGGTCGACTTTGGCGACGTGCAACTCGGCCAGCGCAGCGCGCCACGGCAGTTCATGCTGGGCAACGGAGGGGGCGCCTCGTACGCGATCTCGACGATCGCGATCGCCGGCACGGACGCGTCGAGCTTCGCGATCGAGGCGGGCGACTGCGCTGCGGGCCAGTCGATCGCTCCCGCCGCCTCCTGCACGGTATCGGTGTCGTTCGCGCCGGCGGCGATCGGCGCGAAGGCCGCCAGGCTCGAGATCGCCGCCAGCAGCGGCTCGCAGCTGTCGGTCGACCTGCGCGGCACCGGACTGGCGGTCGCGGCTGCGGCGATCGACACCGGAGCCGGGATGCTCGACTTCGGCGTGCAGCCGTTGAACGGCACGGCCACGCAAACGCTGACGGTGACCAACAGCGGCACCGCCACGCTGCAGGTGAGCGAGATCGACGTCACCGGCCCGTTCACGATCGACGCCACCTCGTCGCAGTGCCCGGCAGTGCCGTTCACGCTGGATCCCGGCGCGAGTTGCCAGCTGGTCGTGACTTTCAATGCCACCGTGGCCGGCAAGCAGAGCGGGCAGGTCTCGATCGCGTCGAACGCCGGCCCGACGCCGAAGTCGGTCGTGCTGGCGGCGACCGCCGACGCTGCACCGCGCGCCGGGCCGCAGAACCTCGGCGGCGGCGGCTGCACGAGCGACCCGGGCGGCCGCGGCGATCCGGTCCTGCCCTTGCTGGCGCTCGCCGCGCCGGCCGCGCTCGCGATCCGGCGCCGCGCCCCCGTCCGACCGACACCGATCGTCAAGTCCGAAACAGGAGAGCAACGATGAAGTTCGACACCCCCCTTCCCGCAATCGCCCGAGGGCTGGCCGGCCTTGCATCCGGACTGGCGTTCGCGAGCGCGGCGCACGCGCTCGACGTCGGTGCCGCCGCTCCCGAGCTGAACCTGCCCGGCGCGAGCGGCATGGTGAAGCTGGCCGACTACAAGGGCAAGCTCGTCTACGTCGACTTCTGGGCGTCGTGGTGCAAGCCCTGCCTGCAGTCGTTCCCGTGGATGAACGAGATGCAGGAGCGCTACGGCGCCAGGGGCTTCCAGGTGATCGGCGTGAACGTCGACGCGAAGACCGACGACGCGCGCAAGTTCCTGTCCGAGACCCCTGCGAAGTTCGTCGTCGCCTTCGACGCCCGGGGCGACGCCCCGAAGTCGTACGCGATCAAGGGAATGCCGACCTCGTTCCTGGTCGGGCCGGACGGCAAGGTGCTGCTGCAGCACGCGGGCTTCCGCGAATCCGACCGCGAGACGCTCGAGGCGACGATCCGCCAGTCGCTGGGCGGCAAGTGAGCACCCGAGCCGCCCCTCGATCCCCGGAGTCCGACGAATGCGCGCGACGATCCTGCTGACCCTGTTGCTGGCGAGCGCCGGCTGCTCGTTCATCGAGCCGGTGTCCCCCTGGCAAAAGGGCAATCTCGCCAGGCCCGAGATGACGTTCGAAGGCGATGCGCTCGAGACGAAGTTCCTCGAGCACATCTACCAGAGCAAGGAAAGCGCCTCCGGCGGCCTCGGCGTCGGCGGCGGCGGCTGCGGGTGCAACTGACATGGCGAGACCCTCCTCCCCAGGCGCGGCGGTGCTCGCCGCCGCGCTCGCGCTGCCGGGCGTCGTTCCTTCCGCGCAGGCCGAGAGCGCGCCCGAATCCGCGCTTATCGGCTTCAAGTACCTGAACTACCGCGACTCGCAGCCCGGCCTGAAGCGCATCTCGGTCGACGCGCCGTCGATGACGTTTCTGCTGCCGGTGGCCGGCAACTGGGCGCTGGCGGGCTCGTACACGATGGACAGCGTCTCGGGCGCCTCGCCGCGCTGGCACTCGTCGATCTCGAGCGCCTCGAAGATGAGCGACTTCCGTCGCGCCGCCGACCTGCGCGTGACAAGGTACTTCGCCCGCTCGTCCTTCAGCTTCGGCACCGCGTACTCGACCGAGCACGACTACCGCTCGAACTCGTACAGCCTGCAAGCCACGTTCTCGAGCGACGACAACAACACGACCTGGGCGGCAGGCGTCGGCCGCGCGCTCGACCGGATCGATCCGGTCAACGGCATCGTCGTCGACGAGCACAAGCGCACCACCGACTTCATGGTCGGCGTGACGCAGGTCCTGACGCCGAACGACATCGTGCAGGCGAACCTGACGATCGCGCGCGGCACCGGCTACTACTCCGACCCCTACAAGCAGGTCGACCAGCGCCCGCGCGAGCGCAACCAGTCGGCGGTGATGCTGCGCTGGAACCACCACTTCGAGGGCCTGGGCTCGACGCTGCGCAGCAGCTACCGCTACTACGACGACAGCTTCAAGGTGAACGCGCACACGTTGTCCGCCGAATGGGTGCAGCCGCTGCCGAAGGGCTGGACGATCGCGCCCTCGATCCGCTACCACACGCAACGCGCGGCGAAGTTCTATTACGATCCGGTCTACGATCCCCTGCTCGGGGCGCCGTTCCCGCCGGGGTACCTGGCCAATCCGAGCGGCTTCTATTCGGCCGACCATCGGCTGTCGGCGTTCGGCGCGCTGACCTTCGGCTTCAAGGTGAGCAAGGAAGTCATCAAGGACTGGAACGCGGACTTGCGCATGGAGTGGTACGAGCAGCGTGGCGCATGGCGCCTCGGCGGCACCGGTAGCCCCGGGCTGGCACCTTTCAGGGCGCGTTTCATGCAAGTCGGTGTCACGCACAGGTTCTAGCGCAACCGGCGGCCCGCCGCCGTGGCCCGAACTCGGCTTCGAGTTCGCGGCGATGGCCTGCGGATGCGAAGTGCGCCTGGCCGGACTCGACGAGGCGAGCGCCACGCGGCACGCGCAGCGGGCGATCGACGAAGTCCGGCGCATCGAGCAGAAGTACTCGCGCTATCGCGCGGACAGCATCGTCGGCCGGATCAATCGCGCCGCCGGCGGATCGCCGGTCGAATGCGACGACGAGACGCTGTCGCTGCTCGCCTACGCCGATACGCTGTACGCGAGCAGCGACGGGCTTTTCGACATCACGTCGGGCGTGCTGCGTCGCGCCTGGGACTTCCGCGATGCGCGCCTGCCGACCCCGGCCGAGGTCGAGACCGCGCGCTCGCTCGTCGGCTGGGAGCGCGTCGAGCGCGACGGCCGCAGCGTGCGGCTGACGCGCAGCGGGATGGAGATCGACTTCGGCGGCTTCGGCAAGGAATATGCCGCCGACCGCGCTGCGGCGCTGCTGCTCGAGGCCGGCTGCCGGCACGGCTTCGTGAACCTCGGCGGCGACCTGCGCGCGTTCGGCCCGCAGCCCGACGGCTCGGCGTGGCGCTTCGGGGTCCAGCATCCGCGCCGCGCCGGCGAGACGATCGCCAGCCTCGAGGTGGTCCAGGGCGGGCTGGCGACCAGCGGCGACTACGAGCGCTACTTCGAGATCGACGGCGTGCGCTACTGCCACATCCTCGACCCGCGCACCGGGTGGCCGGTGCGTTACTGGCAGTCGGTCACGGTGCTGGCCCCACTGGCGATCGCCGCCGGCAGCCTGAGCACGATCGCGATGCTCGAGCAGGCCGCGGCGGGCGAGTTCCTCGCGCGATCCGGCGCCGCCTGGCTGACCGTCGGGCCCTCGGGCGAGATCGCCTCGAGCGGCGGGCTGGCAGGCGCCCCTTCCACCGGAATGGTGGGATAATTTCCCATTAGATTCGGTGACGTCGGACTTCCGGCGATTGCCGGAAGGCCAGGGAACCGAAAACGATGAAGACCAACGGGACCGAAGGGCGAGCCGGCGCGCTCGCCGCCGAGCCGGGCAATGCGGTGTTCGGCGCGGCGCTGGCCGTGCTGGTTCCGCTCGCCCGCCTGCTGGTGGCGCGCGGCCTGAAGTTTGGGCAGGTCGAAGAGCTGCTCAAGCAGGCTTTCGTGCAGGCAGGCAGCGCGGAACTCGAGCGCAACGGACTCGACACCACAGTGAGCCAGATCAGCATCACCACCGGGATCCACCGCAAGGACGTCAAGCGGCTGCTCGAGTCGCCGGGCGATCCGTCGGTGCACGGGCGATCTTTCGCCGCCGAGGTGTTCACGCGCTGGGTGTCCGACCGGCATTACCGCTATCGCGGCATTCCGCGGGTGCTGCCGCAGCGCGCATCGGGAGGCGAGCGCAGCTTCGAATCGCTCGCCCGGTCGGTCAGCACCGACGTGCATCCGAAGACGCTGCTCGACGAGTTGCGTCGCCTGGGCATCGTCGAACTGGACGAGCAGGCGCAGACCGTGCGGATCGCCGCCGGCAGCTTCGTGCCCTCGAAGGACAGCGCCCGGATGTTCGCGCTGCTGGGCGACAACGTCGGCGACCACCTGCAGGCGGCGGTGTCCAACGTGATCGGCGACCGCGCGCCGCTGCTCGAGCAGGCGGTGTTCGCCGACGAGTTGTCCGACGAATCGGTTCAACTCGCGCACGAGATCGCCCGACAGACCTGGCACGCGACGCTGCAGGCGCTCGCGCCGATGCTCGAGAAGCGCATCGCCGCCGACCGCGCCGCAAAGCGCCGCGCCGACCGGCGGCTGCGGGTCGGCATGTATTTCTATTCGGACCGGCAGGCGACACCGGACGCCACGGCCGCGAACCCGCCGCGCAAGGCTCGCAAGCCTGCGAAGGCGCAGAGGGGATGACGATGGGTGAGCATCACGAGCGGGCAACGTCGCTGCGCTGGTCGCGCTGGGCCGGCGCCCTGGCGAGCGTGTCGATCGCGCTGACGGTCGCCTCGTGCGGCGGCACCGACCTCGCTGGAGTCGGCAGCGGCGGCACCGGCATCCGCATGGCGAGCGTTTCCTACGGATCGATTGCCGGCTTCGGCTCGGTGATCGTCAATGGCGTGCACTTCGACGAACGCGCCGCCACCGTTTCCAACGACGACGGCACGCCCCCGGCCCCGCTCGGCCTGGGCATGATGATCGAGCTCCGCGGCGACATCGATTCCACCGGGCTGGCCGGCACGGCCGACACGATCAGGGTCTTCAGCGAGGCGCGCGGCACCGTCTCCGGCGTGTCGGCCAACGGCTTCGAACTGCTCGGACTGACGGTGCGCACCACGGTCAACACGGTCTACGAAGAAGCGGCTGCGATCGCCGACGGCGATTACGTCGAGGTCTACGGCATCTATGACCGTTCCACCGGAACGCTGACGGCGACGCGCGTCGAGCACAAGGCGCCGACGGCCGGCTACAAGGTGCGCGGCACGATCGGCGCCCTCGACGCCACCACGAAGCGCTTCCAGCTCGGGACGCTGATCGTCGACTACTCGGCCGCGAGTCCGGCGCCCGCCGGGCTTGCCAATGGCGTCCAGGTCCGGGTTCGCGCGTCCTCGGAGCCGGTCGCCGGCGTGCTGGCTGCCGCCCGCGTCGACGTCGTCGCCACGCCCGATCTCGGCGACGTGGCGAAGGTCGAGATCGAGGGCGTGATCGACCGCTTCGGTTCGCTGGCCGATTTCAGCGTCGACGGTTTGCGCGTCGACGCCAGCAAGGCGACGCTGGAAGGCGGCACGCTGGCCGACCTGGTCGTCGGACGCCGCGTCGAAGTCGAGGGCCCGGTGCAGGCAGGCGTTGTCGCGGCCTCGAAGCTCGAGTTCGAGCGCGATGACGCGAGCGAGTTCGAACTGAAGGGACTGATCAGCGGTTTCGTCGACGTCGGCCACTTCGTCGTGCGCGCCACACCGGTCGACGCGTCGGGCACCGTCGCCTACGAGGGCGGCAACGCGACCAACCTGCGCAACGGCGCCTGCGTCGAAGTCAAGGGAACCTTGCAGGCCACGCCCACCGGGAGCAAGGTGCTGGCGACCCGTATCCAGTTCGAGAGCAGTTGCAGCTGAGCTGCAGGCGCCGCGCTTCAGGCCGCCACGAGCGCCGGCCGCGATGTAGTCGCGAACGCCGGCGCCTCGGTACACTGCCGGCTTCCGGCCATCGCAGGAGCAACGCCGCGGTCCTGCGGCGGTGCCGCCATCGGCGGCGGCAGAGCCGGCCGGGTTCGGGGCACGACACGCAGATGGGCACGGAAGGTCACCACGTCTGGCGGCGGTTCGCCGTCATTGCGCGGCCGTACTGGCTGTCCGAGGAGAAGTGGAAGGCGCGCGGCCTGCTCGCGCTCGCCGTCCTGCTGCTGCTCGGCCAGACCGCGTTCAACGTGCTGCTGAACGAGCAGACCGGGGAATTCACGTCGGCGCTCGCGGCGCGCGACGCGGACCGGTTCTGGCTGTCGATCCGGCAATGCGTGGCGATCGTGGTGGTCGCGGTGCCGATCTACGCGTTCTACTACTACGTGCGCGACACGCTCGGGATCCTCTGGCGCCGATGGCTGACCAACCGCTTCCTCGACCGTTATTTCACCGATCGGGCGTACTACGAACTCAACGCCAGCGGCTCGATCGACAACCCCGACCAGCGGATCTCGGAAGACATCAACTCGTTCACCCAGCAATCGCTGTACTTCCTGATGATCGCGCTGGGCGCGGTCATCCAGCTGGCCGCGTTCACCGGCGTGCTGTGGTCGATCTCGCGCGAGCTCGTCTACTTCCTGGTCGTCTACGCGGTCGTCGGCACCGTGGTCACCGTCGTCGTGTTCGGGCGCGTGCTGATCGGGATCAACTTCCTGCAGCTCAGGCGGGAGGCCGATTTCCGCTTCGGCCTCGTGCGCATCCGCGAGAACGCCGAGGCGATCGCGTTCCATCGCGGCGAGGAGCAGGAGTCGTTCCAGGCCAAGCAGGTCTTCGGGGCCGCGTTCGCCAACTACCGCAGGCTGCTGAAGGCGCAGCTGAACCTGAACCTGTTCCAATACGCCTACAGCTTCCTGACGATCGTGCTGCCCAGCGCGATCATCGCGTCGCGCGTGATCTCGGGCGAACTCGAAGTCGGTCGCGCGGTGCAGGCCGCGGGCGCGTTCGCGGCGATCCTCGGCGCGGTGGCGGTGATCGTCGACCACTTCGAGGGGCTCAGCCGGTTCGCGGCCGGGATCGACCGCCTCGGGACGTTCTCGAAGGTGTTGGCGGGCAAGGAAGCCGCGCGAGACGACGCGACCGGGCGCATCGAATCGACGTGGGGGCCGCAGCTGGCCCTCGACCACCTGACGCTGCAGACGCCGGGCCGCGAGCGCACGCTGATCGTCGACCTGTCGGTCTCGGTCGCTCCCGGCCAGGGGCTGATGATCGTCGGCGACAGCGGCGGCGGCAAGAGCTCGCTGCTGCGCGCGATCGCCGGGCTGTGGAGCGCCGGCGCGGGCCGCATCGTGCGCCCGGGTCCCGAGGAGACGATGTTCCTGCCGCAACAGCCGTACATGGTGCTGGGCAGCCTGCGCAGCCAGCTGCTCTATCCGGACCGCAGCCGCCGCGTCTCCGACCCGGAACTGCTGCGCCTGCTCGAGCGCGTCAACCTCGCCGACCTGGCCGAGCGCTTCGGCGGCCTCGACGCCGAACTCGACTGGGGCAAGGTGCTGTCGATCGGCGAGCAGCAGCGCCTCGCGTTCGCGCGCGTGCTGCTCTCCCGGCCCCGCTACGTGATGCTCGACGAAGCGACCAGCGCGCTCGACGTGGGCAACGAAGACCTGCTCTACCGCGAGCTCGCCGCGACTTCGACGACGCCGGTCAGCGTCAGCCACCACGCCGCGCTGCTGAAGTTCCACCAGCAGGTGCTCGAGCTGACCGGCAATGGCAGCTGGCGACTGCACCGCGCCGGGGACTACCGGTTCCGCTGATCCGCCTGCGGCGACCCGCGTTTGCTGCACTGCAGCTACGACTTGGCAAAATTGTCATTCAAAAACAACAGGATAGTAATTTTTCTTAACCTGATACTAGAATGAATCGCAGGAATCGACTTCTGCGAGTTCATGGCCACCATCCGACCGCTGGCGCACTCCCCGATCCGCGAGGCGATCATCGAAATCCGGTCGGCCCGGTGCCCGCTGTCCAGGGTCACCGAATGGCGTGACTCGATCGCCGCCGACTTCCCGCGATCGCAGCCGTTTCGCCTCGCGTCGGAGGCGCTGGGGCTGCCCGACGAGCGACGCACCCGGCTCGACTTCGGATCGGTAGCCGCGCAGGTCGGCTGGCGCTGCGAGAGCGCGGACGGGCACGACGTGGTGCTGGTCTGGACCGACGGGCTCTCGGTGGCCCGGGTCGGCGACTACCAGGGCTGGGACCCTTTCGCGGCGCGCTGCCTGGCGCTCTTCGAAACCTACCGGCGCGTGGTCGCCCCGGCCGAGATCGAGCGCGTGGGGCTGCGCTACGTGAACGACATCCGCCTGCCGATCACCCCGTCGTTCGACTTCGACGATTACCTGACCACCGCGCCGCGCACGCCGAAGGGGTTTCCGCAGGCGTATTTCGATTTCCTGATGCACCTGCGGCTGCCCACCGGCATCGACGACACGACGGTGGACGTGATGCAGGCCACCGACGCGAAGGGCCGCAGCGCGAGCGAGATCCCGCTGATCATCGACGTCGACGTGGGCAACAACCGGCTGCAGGTCGCCGACGAGAGGATCGCCGAGCGCTTGCGCGAAGCGTTGCAGCAGCTGCACGAAATCAAGAATCGGGCGTTCTTCGGGATGATCACCGAGCGCCTGGCGGAGACATATCAATGAAGATCGCCAATCTGCTGCACCGTGCCGCGACCGCCGGCGCGATCGGCGTCGGCAGCGACTCGCTGCGGATGTCCCGGCAGGCCGCCGGTGCCCGCGCGCGACTGGTCGAGAAAGGCCTGCACAAGCTCGACACGGCGCTCGGCGAGTTCGCATGGGCCGCCGAACAGGCGCTCTTCGAGCGCTGGTCGGGCCCGCCGGTGGCGCTGCGGCTGATCCACTACGCGCGCGAGTTCGCCCGGCTGCTGCCGGTCAGCGTCGCCGTGCCCGCCCCGACCGCGGACGACCAGGGCCTGATCGTCTTCGAGTGGACCGGTTCCAACGCGAGGCGCCTCGTCGTGACCATCGCCGAGGACGGAATGCTCGTCTACAGCGGCCGCCTCGGGCCGCGCCGTCGCATCAGCGGGGCCGAGCCGTTGTCCGGCCACTTGCCGGCTCCGATCAGGCAGGCGCTCTTCGACGTGATCGGCTAGATTCGCGGGCGCGCCCCGTCGCCGCACGGGCCGGCGCCGTGCAGATTCGTCCCGCCCCGGGGCAGGGTTATCGCGCCCGACGTACACTTCCCCCGGTATCCGGTCAGCCGCCGTCGAGCGGCCTGGCTCGCACGCGCCCCGGGGGTCGAACCCGCGCGTCGCGGCACCGGATCGCCCGTCCGTCAGCATCCAGGAGACACCCATGTTCGGCCCCATCACGATCCCTTTCGGCGCGAAGATGCTCTTCAACGCCGTCAAGCTCAAGCCGGGCGTGAGCATCGACGACGTCGAGCTCGCGGTCGGCGAGATGTGCAACGTCGTCAAGGAGACCTACGGCGGCGACAAGGGCGGCTTCATCGCCGGCCAGGTGTTCCGCTTCTCCGGCTTCGCCTCGGACGAAGGCTCGATCGGCAGCGCCCGCGACTCCGACCACGACGTGGCGATCGTCACCTACTGGCGCTCCTTCGACGAGCACGAGCGCTCGCACGCCGACACGGTGTTCAAGGCGAAATTCGCGGCGCTCGGCGAACTGTGCACCGACAGCAAGGAACTCGGCTACGACATGCTCTGGCAGGGCGCGCCGGAAACCGAGGACGTCGCCGCGGCCTGAGGGCCGCTTGGCAGCCGCACGCTCGCCGGCGAACTGGCTTGCGGCCACCCGGCCGCAATTCCTGGGCGTCACCGCCGTCTCGGTGCTGGTCGGCCTGGCCGGCGCCGCCGGCGATGGCGTGCCGCTGCGCTGGGGCGCAGGCGCGACCACGCTGGCCGGCGCGCTGCTCGTGCACGCCGGCGCCAACCTCGTCAACGACTTTCACGACCGCGACGCCGACGCCGCCAACGACGAGCGGCTGACCCCGTTCACCGGCGGCAGCCGCATGATCCAGGACGGCCTGATGCGGGCGGGGGCGGTCGCGCTCTACGGCTACCTGCTGCTCGCGCTGGGGGCCGCGCTGGGCGCCGGGCTCGCGCTGGACGGGCGCCCGCAGCTCTGGTGGATCGGCTCGCTCGGGCTCGCGCTGGCGATCGCTTACTCGGCGCCGCCGCTGCGGCTGTCGGCTCGCGGCATCGGCGAAGCGGCGATCGCCGCCGCCTGGCTGCTGGTGACGGTCGGCTCCGACCTCGCGCAGCGCGGCAGCTGGTCGCCCGTGCCCGTGGCTGCCGGCGCGCCGATGGCGCTTCTGGTCGCGGCGATCCTGCTCGCCAACGGCTTTCCCGACCGCAACGCCGACGCGGCGACCGGCAAGGACACCCTCGTCGTGCGACTCGGGCCGCGGGCCGCGGCGCGCGGCTACCTGGTCCTCGTCGCCGCGGCTTACCTGGCGCTGGCCGCCGCGGCGGTCGGCGGCGTGCTTCCGGCCGCCGCGCTCGCGGGACTGCTGGCCGCGCCTGCGTCGCTGTTCGCTGCGCGGCAGCTGGCGCTGAACTGCGAAGGCGCGCCGGGCCCGCGGCTGCTGCCGGCGCTCGTCGCCACCATCGCCGCGGCGCACCTCTACGGGATTTCGGTGGCGGCCGCGTTGCTCCTGTCGCGGAGCTGAACGCGCCGCCAGCGGCCGGTCACTGTTCCGGCTGGCCGCCCTGCTGCGAGTCGGCGCCGATCGACTCCTCGATCCACTCGCGCCAGACCGCCATCAGCACGGCGAGGATCACCGGCCCGATGAACAGGCCGACCAGCCCGAACGCCGCGAGGCCGCCGAGCACGCCGAACATCACCAGCAGGAACGGGATGCGCGTGGCGTTGCTGATCACCATCGGGCGCACCAGGTTGTCGACCCAGCTCACCACCAGCGTGCCCCAGAGCAGCAGGCCGACGCCGTCGAAGGTCTGGCCATTGGCGAGCAGCCAGACGCCGGCGCTTCCCCATACGAACGGCGTGCCGAAGGGCAACAGCGCGATGATGGCGGTGATCGCGCCGAGAAGCACGGGCGCCTCCAGGCCGAACCACCAGTAACCGATCCCCGCGACCAGCCCCTGGCCGAGCGCGGTCGCCACCAGCCCCCAGACCACTGCCATCGTCATGCTTCCTACCGCCGCGAGGTAGCGGTCGACGCGCGCGCCGAGAAAACGGTGCAGCACGCGCTGCGCCTGCGCGAGCACGTCCTCGCCGTCGCGGTACAGGAAGAAGACGGTGATCAGCGCGAAGCCCAGCTTCACCGCGTTGCGGCCCAGCCCGCCGATGATCGCCAGCGACTCCGCCGTGCGCGTCTCGACCCAGCGGGCGAGCTGGTGGCGGATCGCCGCGGGGTCGCCGGTGAACTGGTCGAGCAGCCCCTGCAGCCAGCCGCCGAGCACCGGCACGCCGGCGATGACGTCCGGCAGCCGGTAAGGGCCCTTCGAGAGCAGCGCGGCCACCGCCGCGTAGGCGTCGGCCATCTCGGCGCGCAGCAGCAGCGCGAGCCACAGCGCGGGCAGCGCGAACGCGGCGGTCAGCAGCGCGGTCATCACCACGGCGGCCAGCGTGCGGCGACCGCCGAGCAGGCGCCGGATGCGCGCCAGCAGCGGCCAGGTCGTGTAGGCGAGGATGATCGCCCAGGCGACCGGCACCACGAACGGGCTCACCACCACGTAGGTGAGCAGCAGCAGGCCGCCCAGCAGCAGCCCGAGCACCACCCGGTTCGAGAGCTTCTCGGTGAAGCCGTCCTTCATCGCGGTTCGCGAAACGTCGATCCGCGAGGATACCGGTATCCGGCCCGGCCCGCCCCGGGACCCGCCGCCCGCGCGGGGCCCGCCGGCCCCGGGCCCGCCCCGACGCCGGTCGCCGCGACCCCGCCTGCGCCCGAACCGAGCAGACGCGGGACGCTCAGGCCGCCATCTGCCTCACGTCGGCCAGCAGCGCCGACCCCTCGGCGCCCATCGCGTCGTCGAGCATCGGGTACATCATCTGCTCCTCTTTCAGGTTGTGCGGAACGAGGACCTCCAGCAGCGCCTGCGAAGCCCGCCTGTACCCCGCAGCATCCTTCGCCGCGACCGCCGCCCGCATCTGCAGGAAGATGCCCTGCATCTGCTCGTGCTCGGCGCGCATCTGCACGCTCGGGCCCGCCGCGGTCATCCCGGTGCGCTCCTCGAACGCCGGGAACAGCAGGTTCTCCTCCATGTCGATGTGGCGCTCGAGCCGTTGCAGGAACAGCGTGGCCTCGCGCTCGAGCGCGGCCAGGTCGCCGGCCTGCGCCGCCGCGGTCGCGCGTTCGAGGATGCCGTCGATCAGGACGTGGTCCTGCTGCATCCAGGCGGTGATCGATTCCATACGGGTCTCCCTTTTCGATTGGCGCACCGTTCAGGGGTGCTTCAGTTGGCCCAGCTTGTCCTTGACCGTCGCCCAGTGCCCCGCCTCCGGCAGCGCCTCGCGCTTCCTCGAGATGCCCGGCCAGTCGCGCGCGAGTTCGGCATTCAGGTCGATGAACCTGCGCTGGTCGGCCGGCACGTCGGCGTCGGCGTAGATCGCTTCGACCGGGCACTCGGCCACGCACGCCGCGCAGTCGATGCAGGCGTCGGGGTCGATGACCAGGAAGTTCGGCCCTTCGTGGAACGCGTCGACGGGGCACGCCTGGACGCAGTCGGTGTGCTTGCAGTTGATGCACGCTTCGGTCACGACGTAGGTCATCGCAGCCTCCGGTGGACGGGTCGCGGGAATCAGGGGGTTTCGCGCAGGCGGCTCACGCCGCGGCCTGAGCCGGCTTGCCGGCGGGGCGCTTGACGACGACCGGGCACTCGCCGGCCTCGTGGCACGGCTCGAAGCGCTTGCGTGTCGCCGCCATCGCCGACCAGCGGCGCACCGTCGCAGCCTGCGCCTGCCCCTGCTGCGCGGCCGTCGGCGGAATCGGCCTGCCCTCGGCGAGCAGCTTCTCGACGCGCCGCAGCCCGAGGTACGCCGCGCCGTAGGCGCCGTTCAGCTGCCCCAGCCCGTTCGGCGCGACGTGGAACGGCTCGCCGAGCGCCGCCTCCAGCGCCGACACCATCGCCTCGTTGCGCGTCATGCCGCCGGTGAGCATGTAGCCCGGCTCGAGGCCGACGCGGCGCATCAGCTGGACCGCGCGGCCGCCCAGCGAGACCATCGCGCCCATCATGATGTCCTCGGCGGCGATGCCGTTGGACAGGTGATTGATCACCTCCGATTCGGCAAAGACCGCGCAGACGCTGCTGATCGCCTTCGGCGAGGTCGAGCGCATCGCATACGGTCCGATGTCCTCGGTCGTCAGGCCGAGATAGCGGGCGGTCTTCTCGAGGAACGCGCCGGTGCCCGCGGCGCACTTGTCGTTCAGGCGGAACGCCTTGACGCGCCCCTCGGCATCGACCTTGATCGCCTTGATGTCCTGCCCGCCGATGTCCAGGATCGTGCGCGTGTCGGGGAACAGGTGCACCGCGGCCTGCGCGTGAGCGGTCAGCTCGGTGATCTGCGCGTGGCGAAACGGCACCGTGTAGCGCCCGTAGCCGGTCGCGCCGACGTAGACGACCTTCGAACGGTCGAGGCCGCAATTCTTCATCAGGTCGTCGAAGACCGCTTCCGACGCCTGCGCCAGCTTGAAGCCGGTGCGGCGCACCGCGGTGCCGACCACCCTGCGCTCGCCGTCGAGCGCGATCGCCTTGGTGTAGGTCGATCCGATGTCCAGTCCAGCAACGTAGAGCATTCGATCCTCCTAGGCCAGCGCTTCGGCCGGCAGGCTCGCGGTTCCGAAGGCGTGCTCGCGGGCGACCAGCGCCGCACCGAGTGCGCCGCAGAAGTGCGCATCGGGACTGACGTTGATCTTCATGCCCACCGCCTCCTCGATCAGCTTCACCATCGCGACGTTGCGGCTGACCCCTCCGGTGAACGTCACCTCGGAGTGGATGCCGACGCGTCGCGCCAGCGACACGCAGCGGCTGGTGATCGCCTGGTGCACGCCCATCAGCACGTCCTCGGGCAGGATCCCCTTGGCGAGGTGGCTGATGATTTCCGACTCCGCGAACACCGTGCAGGTCGTGGTGATGCGCACCGGGTTGCGCGATTCGAGCGCCAGCGGGCCGAGATCGCCCAGCGACATCTCCAGCGCGTAGGACGCCGCGCCCAGGAAGCGCCCGGTGCCCGCCGCGCACTTGTCGTTCATCGTGAAGTCGGCCACCTGGCCGTCCGGCTTGACCGCGATCGCCTTGGTGTCCTGGCCGCCGATGTCGATCACCGTCCGGGTGCCCGGGAACAGCGCCACCGCGCCGCGCGCGTGGCAGCTGATCTCGGTCACCTGCTCGTGGCCGAACGACACGTTGTAGCGGCCGTATCCGGTGCTGGCGATCCGCACGACCTGCGCCTCGTCGATCCCGGCATCGGCCAGCGCCGCGCGGAACGCGTCCTGCGCGATCGTGACCATGCTGGTCTCCATGTCGAGCAGCGCGCGCCCGACGACCTTGCCGTTCTCGTCGAGGATCACTGCCTTGGTTTGCGTCGACCCGACGTCGACGCCGCCGATGTAGTTCATGCCTGGGCCTCCTTCGTGGTGGCGGCGGGCCGTCCCGCCGCGGGGGCGGCGCCGCCGCGCTGTTGCAGCGACTCGAAGAACGCGTCGACCCGGTTCTTGATCTGCGCGTCGGACCAGTAGCGCGGATCGATCAGGTCGGACTCGATGTACAGGCTCGGCACGTTCATCCGCTTGTTCAGGTAGTTGCGCGTATCGGCCATGCCCGAGGACACGAAGCGGCAGCTCTTGATCCCGTGGAACACGATGCCGTCGACGTCGTAGTCGCGGATCTGCTGGGCCAGCCGCTCGTGCGCGAAGAACTGGTTCGACAGCCCGCGCTGCGCGGCGAGCGCGGTGATCTCGGCCAGGCTCTCCAGTGGCCGCGACGTGTCGTAGACCATCTCGCCGGCATCCATGCCGCCGGCCGCGAACGTCAGGTAGTCGGAGTACGCGAACACGCCGCCCCAGCTCTCGAACAGCTCGACCAGCCGGCGCATCGACACGTAGCAGGGGGTGCCCGAGAACAGCAGGCGGAAGCGCTCGCCGGCGACCCGGCCCTCGCCGCGCGCCACCTTCGCGCGCAACTGCTCCTCGAGTCGGCGCATGAAGTCGACGCCCTGCTCGGTGCCGCGGTACACGTTCATGATGCCGATGTAGGTCAGCCCGTCGAGCATCGCGTTGTACGGCGCAGGGCAGGTGCGGTTCAGCGCCATCACGTTGTTCCAGTGGAACACCATGCGGTTGACGCGATCGAGCACCTCGGCCAGGCGATCGAAGTCGAAGCGCCTGCCGGTGATCTTCTCGCAGCGGGTGATCAGGTGGCGGAATTGCGCCTCGACCCAGTGCGCGTCGGCCATGTGCTGCGCGTCGCCGCGGCGCACCTGCCAGTTCGCGCCGCGCTGCCCCGGCAGGTCGAGCACGAACGTGGGCGTCTTGAGCATGCGCTCCCAGATCTCGCCCCACTTGATGAACGTGCTGCACATGTTCGACGCGATCGCGATGTCGGCCTTCGGGATCGTGCCGGCCGGGTGCTGCTGCTCGCGCAGGATCAGTCCGACGTCGGCCTTCACGTACGAGCAGACGTCGGGCGAGTAGCCGTAGTCTTCCGACTCGCGCAGGTACTCCTCCGAAACCTTGCGCACGCCGGTCTGCAGCGAGTTGATTTCGGGGAACACCAGCTGGAAGTCGAAGGCGCGCAGGATCTCGACGGCGTTGCCCATCACGAAGACGTTCGCGACGTTCTGGCCGCGCTCGCGCGCCTGCGCCAGGCCCGCGTACCAGTCCTTCATCAGCTGCTGGCCTTCCAGGTGGGCGTTGAATTCGGCCGGCGCGGCGGCGGCGGGTTTCTCGAGGGTTGCGGTGGTCATGGGGATCTCCCGGTCAGGCGGTGGCGAAGAGCAGCGACTCGGCGAAGGTCTCGAGCTGCATCGCCATCTGCTCGAACGAAGTCATCTTTTCCTCGAACTCGAGCACCAGGTACTGCACGCCGACCTGGTCCAGGTGCTTCGACCACGCGACCTGCTCGTCCAGTCCGGGCTCGCAGAACTTCGCCGCGGTGACGATCGCCGCGTCGGCGCGGCTCGAGTGCAGCATCTCCATCAGGTACCCTTCCTTCGTCTTGCGCTCGTCGTGCTGGACGGGGCTGGCCGCCGAGCGCTCGACGAAGCTCTCGGCCAGCGCGCGGACGGGGTCGCCGGTCTCGGGCACGTCGGCGGTGATCCAGCGCAGGCCCACCAGCAGGTCGTCGTCGACGACGTAGCAGTTGTCGTCGATCGCCTCGAGCATCTCGAGCGGCGGCTGCTCGCAGAAGCCGCCGACGAAGACGACGCGCGGCTTGTCCTGCGCCTGGCGCTTGCGCCCCCGGATCGCTGGAATCGCGCGCTCGAGCAGCGCGTTGTGCTCCTCGGCGGGGATGCGCGTGCGCGCCCTCGTCAGCAGGTACGACTCGGTGCAGCTCAGCTTCCAGGGCTCGTCGCGGCGGATCGCGTGGAGCTCGCGCAGCAGGGCCCGGTTGCGGTTGTAGATCCGGATGCTGGCGCGCAGGCTCTCGTCGTCGGACGCGCGGCCGGCCTTCTTCTCCAGCTCGCCGCGAAGCCGCTGGTATTCGGCGGCGATGAAGCGCACCGCGCCCGGCGTGTTGACGTTCTGCGGCAGGTAGAGGATCTGCGCCAGCTGCTCGGGGAAATTGCGCGCCCAGATGCCGCCCAGGTGCTTGGCCGCGTCGCAGATCGGGTGCGTGACGAACCCCGCGAGGTTCTTCAGCGCGCCGTTCAGGCCGAGTTCGGTGGTCGAGCGGCAGATCGAGCAGACGAACGAGCCCATGTGGGCGTCGGCGTGCTTGAGCTCGAGCTTGTTGCCGCCGCCGAGGATGCCCACCGGCAGCAGGCCGGCCGAGTGCGCGAGTTCCTCCGGAAAGTACACCGGGAAGTGACCCAGCGTGCCGGTGTAGCCTGCCGGCAGCGATGCGTCGTCGGGTACGGGCGCCTGGCGCAGCGCGTTGCAGTGATCGAGGATCTCGTCGAGCTCGCTCTCGAGGTCCTTCGGGTGTTCGGTCGACATGGTCGGCTCCTCGCAGGTCTAAATACGCATTTCGGTACCGGAATACATAATTGAGCCGCAGGCCGACCCCGATCCTTGATCCAGATCAAAGATTACTTTTGTGTCGATCTTTTATTTCGCGCTGCGCTGCGCAATGAAAACGGGCCTCGGGCGCCATCGTTCTGCCCCGCGAACGGCCTCCAGCCTGCCTGGCGGGGCCGTCGCTGCGCCGCACCAACGCGCGGCGCGCGCTCAGCCAGTCGAGTGCCGGCCGACGCTCACGCGCTTGGCCTGCGGCCCCTCCTCGGCGCCGTAGTCCTCGATGAACTGCACCTTCATGCCGGGCTCGAGCGCGTCGAACGAGGGATCGACGACGTTGTCGGCCGAGAAGTACAACTCGCCGCCGTCGGCCTTCTCGATGAACCCGAAGCGCTCGTCGGCCACCAGCCGGACGACCGTGCCGCGCTGCGGCGTGTCGTGGAGCTTCACGTCGCCGCGCTGCTGCCGCACCTCGTCCTCGAGCCAGCGCTTCGCGACGTCGAAGGCCTCGCGGATCGCGATGTCGAAGTCCACGTGGTGCTCGCGCGTCGTCGCGAACTCGTGGCCCGGCACGTGAATGTCGAGCCGGACGTTGAAGCGCTGGCCCTGCTGGTGGTGCAGCGCCTCCTTCTCGATCACGACGCGGCAGCTGATGAGCGCCGGGTAGAACTCCTCGAGCTTGCCGACCTTGTCGCGCACCAGCGTCTCGACCGCGTCGGAATGCGGCATGTGGCGGAACGTGATCTGCAGCGGAACCGTGGGCATGGAATTCTCCGGAAGCGGGGTTTCAGTGCTCGCGCGTCCAGCGCGCACGGAACAGCTCCTGCTGCTTGTTGTAGTGCAGGTCGAGCGTGCCCTTCCAGGCGTCGTGCAGGCCGTCGGCGATGCGGCGCGCCACGTGCGCGGAAGTGGTCGTCACGACCGTGCCCTCGGGCTGGTCCTCGATGGCGATGATCCGCTCCATCGGGTGCTCGGCCTTTTCGCGCGCCTCGCAGTTCTTCACGAAGTTGAGCACCTCTTCGCGGTGGCTCGCGAAAAAGCCACCGCCCAACGTGACGTAGCCCACCGGGTAATTGTCGTGCGTACGACGGCAGGCAGGGCAGCGCGTGCGGTGCGCGCCCTGCGGCGCCCCGCTCCAGGTCCAGCGCCCGCCCTGGTAGACCGCGCCGCAATCGGGGCAGACCGTGGGCTCGGGCAGCTTCTCGCGGGCCTTGTAGGCGTCGTGGACCTGCTCGACGCGCAACTCGTCGCGGCGCTCGGAACGCTCGTTGCGGTGCGGATTCTTCATCGGGGACAACTCCTGGAAACGCGGCGACTGACCGCGGCCGGCAGGCCGCGGGAGGGCAAGAATAGCCGCCGCTGAAGCGGCGTGCCTTGCCCGCGATCAACCGCCCCCGCCGCCCCGGGGTCTCAGGGCCACAGCGAGTAGCGGTGCGCCCCCGGCCGCAGCGATGCGAGGCGGCGCGCCGCGTCCAGCATCACCCGCGCGGCGAAGGTCGCGGCGTCGAAGCGGGCCTCGAACAGCAGGTTCTGGTGGGCGCCGCCGCGCGCCGTGCCCAGCCGCTCGAGGACGACGCCGCGCGCCGCCTGCTCGAGCGAAGCGACGCTGTCCACCGGGAACACCTGTGTCTCCTCGCCGGCGAACAGCGGGTCGCGCGAGAACGCCTCGCGCACCGGCTCGAACGCGGCGCCACCGGCGAGCTCGACATAGACGTAGCGCCTGAGCGTGCCCGCGGCGTCGCGCACCTCGGTCGCCAGCGCGTCCGCGACGCCCGGGACCGATCGGGCCGCTTCGGTGTGGTGCAGGCTGGCGCCCGGCCGATCGCGCGTCTCGGTCCGGCCGTCGGGAATCAGCAGTTCGAACGCCCGGCGCATCAGAGGGAACAAGCCGGGATCCCAGCCGGCACCGACGACCGCGGCGACCCGGTGGCGCAGCGCCGCCTCCCCGATCGCCTCGTAGTGCGCGGCAAGCGCGTGGCCTTCGAGCGCCGCGCATTCGACCAGCGGCGTCCGCTGCTGGAGCAGTTCGACAGCCACGCCGGTCGCCGCCCCGGCCGTGACGCACGACAAGGTCGCGTCGGACGCCGGCAACTCACGCGGGTGCGCGGCGACCGGCACGCGCGCGAACGGGGCCGCCAGCGCGGCGGCGGCGTCGCGCACCACCACGCCCACCAGTTCGAGGTCGTGCGCGTGAAGGGCCGCCTCGGCGCACGCGCGCCCGAGGCGGCCGAAGCCGACGATCGCGAGCCGAAGCCGCTTCACGCGATCGCGGCCCTCATCCGCGCTTGCCGAGGATGTCGTCCATCATCCGAGCTTGCCGAGGATGGCGGTCATCTCTTCGCGCGAGAACGCGCGCAAGGTCTGGGTGCGAATGTTGCCCGCCGAGCCGATCGCCATCGCGAACGCGGTGGCCGAGCTCTCGTCCTGCGCGTCGATGATCGTCACCAGGTCGTAGTTGCCCAGCGTCCAGTAGATCTGCGACATCTCGCAGCCGAACTTCCGCGCGGCCTCGCGGACCGCGTCGGCGCGCTTCACGGTGTCCTTGACGTTCCGGATGCCCTGCTCGGTGAAGCTTGCCAGCGCAATGTACTTCGCCATGATGGATCTCCTCGCGAAGTGGAGCCTGGGGGAGTTCGCGGATGCCGGCGCCGGCCCCGAAGCGCTGGCCGAACGGATCTCCGGTGCCTGGTCGGGAAACCGCCCACTCTCCGCCCGAACCGCGCCAGCGTCAATCGCGCCGGCACCGATCGCGCCGCCGCCGCGATGCGGCGCGGCTCGCACGTTCGCGTAAGCTTCGCGGAATGCGCCGCCGAGCCCCCGCCGCACCGCGACTCCCCGGCCGAAGGACCGCCTGCTGATGGCCGGCGAGATCTTCGGCTTCGACGCCTTCTCGCCGCGCGAAGTCGCGGCGCGCATCGAGACCATCGGCGTGGCCAAGGCACGCATGCCGCTGCGGACGACGCTGATGCTCGCGGTGCTGGCCGGCGGCTTCATCGGGCTCGGCTCGATCGCCTTCCTGCTGGTGGCGAGCGACCCGGCCCTTTCCTTCGCCGTCTCGCGCACGCTGGGCGGCGCGGTGTTCTCGCTCGGGCTGATCATGGTCGTCGTCGCCGGCGCGGAACTGTTCACCGGCAACAACCTGCTGGCGATGGCGTGGGCCGAAGGCAAGGTGGGCGCGCGCGAGCTGCTGCGCAACTGGATCGTCGTCTGCCTGGGCAACCTGGCCGGCGCGAGCGCGCTGGCCGCCCTGGTGCTGCTCGCCGACACGGCTGCGCTCAATGGCGGGCTGATCGCGAAGAAGGCGGTCGAGGTCGCCGCGGCGAAGGCCGCGCTGCCCTGGGACGTCGCCTTCGCGCGCGGCGCGCTGTGCAACGTGCTGGTCTGCCTCGCGGTCTGGATGGCAGCCGCGGGACGCAGCGTCACCGACAAGGTGGTCGCGATCGTCCCCCCGATCGCCGCGTTCGTCGCGCTCGGCTTCGAGCACTCGATCGCCAACATGTTCTTCTTTCCGCTGGCGATCGGCCTGCTGGCGAGCGACGCGGCCCTGCTTGCGCTGCCCGGCGCCGAAGCGATCGGCTGGCTCGCGATGGCGCGCAACCTGGTGCCGGTGATCGCCGGCAACCTGGTCGGCGGCAGCGTGCTGGTGGCGCTGGTGTACTGGGTGATCTACCGCAGGAAGCCGTGAGCGCGCTGCCGGCCCGACGGGCCGGCAGCGCCGGTGCTCAGCGCCCGGCCCGCATTCCGCTGCGCAACTCCTTGCCGACCTCGAGCAGGAAGCGCAAGGTGTCCTGCGCTTCGGGCTCGCGCATCAGCTGCCACAGCCCGCCCACGCCCCCGCGCGAAGGCGCGGCGCGGCTCGTGCGCTCGGCCGCAGACTCGATCGCCGCGAGCATGGCCTGGATCCGGCCCATGCGATCGGCGAGATCGGGCAGCGCCTCCGAGAGTTTCTGCAGCGCGCCCGAGCTCTCGAGGCGCTCGAGGATGCCGATCACGCGGTCGGCGCCGCCGCGCGCGAAACGGTCGAGCAGCGACAGGCCGTTGCCCACCGTCTCGGTGAGCCGCCCCACCATCTCGTCGGTGAGCGCGTCCTCGGCCGAGCCGTAGACGCGCGCGAGCTTCACGAGCCGCTGCAGGTCGCCGTTGTTGACCATCTCGGCCAGCGCGGGAATCGCGCGGTCGAGCCCGGCGCGGTTGACCTGGTCCATCAGCGCCATGCCCTCGCCGATCGTGGCCGAGAGGCGGCCCACCATTTCGTCGGTGAGCGAGTCCTGCGCCGAACTGTAGACGCGCGCGAGCTGCGACAAGCGGTCGAGGTCGCCGTTCTGGACCATCTGCGCGATGGCCGGAATGGCGCGCGCCAATCCCGCGCGGTTGACCTGGTCGAGCAGGTCCGCGGCGTCGGCGGCAGTAGCCGCGACGCGCCCGACCATCTCGTCGGTGAGCGCGTCGCGCGCCGCTGCGACGAGGCGCTCGATCTCCGCGTCGACGGCGCGGGCTTCCCCGGTCTGGGTGTCCATGGTGGATCCTCCGGTCAGAGCAGGCCGCGCGCCGACGTCCAGTACAGCTTGTTGTACGCCATCTTGAACCAGTGGACGGCCTTCGTCGGCGGCTTCGGATCGGGCGGATTCAGGTAGTCGAACATCGCGTAGGTCGCGCGGTCTTTCCCGGCCTCGATGAAGCAGAACACCTTGCCGTCATAGTCGCGCACCGGCGCACCGAGCTTGACGATCGCGGCGATGTTCTCGCCGAGCGCCTCGGCTTCGAAGTGCGCAGTCGAGCCCGCCTTGCTGATCGGCAGGTTCGTCGTGTCGCCCAGCACGTAGACGTTCTTGCGGCCCTCCATGTTCAGCTGGTGCCGGTGGGTCGGGATGAACCCGCCGGTGCCGAGGTTGTTCTTCTCGATGACCTCCATGCCGCGATGGGCGGGAATCGAGATCAGCAGGTCGAACGGCGCCTCGGTGCCTTCCTCGCTGCGCACGACCTTGGCTTTGCCGTCGACTTCCTTGATGTTGAACAGCGTCTCGTAGGTGATGCCCAGCCGCGTCATCTCGGGCGCTGCCCACTTCGCGACGTTCTCGAGGCTGTGCACCCGGCCGATCGGATACGTGTAGTGCAACTTCACCTTGTCGAGGATGCCGCGGTCCTTGAAGTAGTCGTGCAGCATGAACGTGATCTCGAGCGGCGCCATCGGGCACTTGTGCGGAACGCCCACCGCGATCACGACGCGGCCGCCCTCGAACTCGCGCAGCCGCCTGAACATCTTCAGCGCGGTCTCTTCGGTGTAGAAGGTCTCCGAGTTCTCGACGAGTCCCGGGATCAGCTCGGGCACCGGCCGCGAGCCGGTGGCGATCGCCAGGATGTCGTAGTCGAAGGTGCGCCCGCTCTTCGCCTTCACCTGGTTCTGGTCGAGCAGGAACTGCTCGGCCGGGTCGACGAAGAACTCGATGCCGGGCTCGAGCAGGCTCGCCTGGTCGCGGTAGAGCTCGTCGGGCGTCACGCGCCCGAACGCGAGGTAGAGGAGCCCGGGCTGGTAGAAGTGCCGCTCCGACGCCGACAGCATCGTGATCCTCGCCTTGCCCGTCTTGAGCTCGGGCGCCAGCCGCCGCGCGAGGTTGTTGGCCAGGATCGTGCCGCCCATCCCGCCGCCGATGATCAGGATCCGCATCGCCGTTCTCCTCTTTCGTTGGTAGTCGAACCGCTGCTTCAGTGAACCGTCACTTCGCCTTCCGCACCGAGATGTGCCAGACGCCCGCCTCTTCGCGCGTGCCGATCAATTCGTGCCCGACCTTGCGGATCCACTCCGGGATGTCGTTGGCCGAGCCCTTGTCGCTGGAGAGCACCTCGAGTTCGTCGCCGACCTGCGCCATCTTCATCCCGGCGATGAGCTCCATCAAGGGGCCGGGGCAGAAGCTCCCCCGGGCATCGATCACCTTCTTCTCGGCCATGGCGCCTCCCGCGCTGTGCGTTGACTGCGTTTCAGAACGACCAGACCTGCGCGGCGGCCGCGTCGTCGAGGAATTTGGTGAGGCCCAGCGGCTCGGAGAGCCACGGCTCGAGCGCGTCGGGCGCGAGGCCCAGGACGTCGATCGCCATCGAGCACGGATGGATCTTCGCGTCGCCCAGCGAGACCGCCTGCTCGAACATCGTCCTGAACGGCGGCGCCTTCTTCTCGTCGAGGAGCTTGCCGAACGGGCCTTCCGCAGGCGCCGCGTCCTGGTTGCCCTTGACGAAGTACTGCAGCGCGTTCATCGACAGGAAAACCGTGACGGCGTCGCCGCTGACGGCGCCCACCGCGGCCACCATCGCGGCCATCTGCAGGCGCTCGCGGGATCCCGAGACGACGATGATGCTGATCTGCCTGGCTGCCATGAACGATGCCCCCGGCGTCGACCGGCCTCCGACTGGAGCGCCGAGGAAGAGAGTATTCGACTTCCTCCTGGCCGATGCAAGTCCGGCGCCGCGCCGGGACCGGGACGAATGTCGCGGTGACGAGCCGCGTTCCGATCGTCCCGGTCGTCCCGGTCGTCCGTTACCCGCCGACCTGCTGCACGCGGTGCGAAGCCGCGGGCGCGGGCCAGCCCGCCTCGGCGCCCACCCGGGCGATCGCCTCGTTCGTGTCGAACCAGACCTGCCAGTAGTGCTCGTTGTTCGTGTACGGGCGCACCGCGATCTGCGGCCCTTCGAGGGCGAAGTCGAGCAACGACACCTCGGGGGGCGGATCGGCCGCGACATTGGGGATCTTCGCGACCGCGGCCTTCAGCCGCGCGATCGCGTCGAGCGGATCGACGCCGTTGGCCAGCTGCGCAACGCGGTCGACGCGGCGCACGGGCAGCGCGCTGAAGTTCTGGATGTTGTCGGAAAACAGCTTGTTGTTGCCGACCACGGTCATCACGTTGTCGGGCGTCACGATCGTCGTGCCGAACAGGCCGATCTCCTTGACGGTGCCGATCGTTCCGCCCGCGCTGATGAAGTCGCCCACCTTGAACGGGCGCAGGATCAACAGGAAGGCGCCAGCGGCGAAGTGGGCGAGCAATCCGCTCCAGGCCACGCCGATCGCGACACCGGCGCCGGCCAGCATCGCGGCGATCGACGTCGTCTGGATGCCGAAGTAGCCGAGGATGCCGAGCACCAGCGCGATGTTCAGCGCCACCGCGATGATCGAACCCATGTACTTCGTCAGCGTCGGGTCGACGTCGTTGCGCCCCATCGCCGCCTGGATCAGCGCGATCACCTTGCCGATCAGCCAGCGGCCGACGATCCAGAACGCGATCGCGGCGAGCACCTTGATCGTCAGGTCGGTGCCGGTGGTGAGGAGGAACTGCTGGATCTGATCGATCATCGTCGGGGCTCCCGCGCGGGTTTCGATTATGGGATGACGGCGATCAACCCGCAATCGGCCGCCGCGATCCATCCTGAGCACGGCGGCGCAGCCCGCCGCGATGCACGTGGAGATTGCGATGGCGAACAGGATCCTGCTGGTCTACTTTTCCCGCACCGGGCACACGCGCAAGGTCGCGATGGACATCGCGTCGGCCCTCGGCTGCGACGTGGAAGAAATCCGCGACAGGGTCGGCCGCGGCGGCCTGGTCGGCTACGCGCGCTCGTCGCTCGAAGCGATCGCTCGGTTCGACACGCTGCTCGCGCAGACACGGCACGATCCGGCCGACTACGACCTGGTCGTCGTCGGCACGCCGATCTGGTTCTGGAGCCTGTCGAGCCCGGTGCGCACCTGGGCGCGCCGGCATCGCGACGACCTGCGCAAGGTCGCGTTCTTCTGCACCTGCGGCAGTCCCGGAGGGCAACGCGCGCTCGCGGAGCTCGAGGCGCTGTACGGCAGCACCGTCGCGTCGCTCGCACTCACCGATCGTGAGATCGACGCAGGGCAGATCGGCTCGAAGGTCGCGACGTTCGTCGAAGGCCTCGCAGCGGGCACTCGACCCCGGGCAAGGACCGCCACGACCGCCAGGGGCTAGTCCGGCATGTGGAGCGAGTTCACCGAGGCGCTGCGCGCCCAGCTGAGCAACCAGCTGGTGGCCGGCGCGATCGCCCTGGGGCTGATCGGCGTGGCGGCCGCCGCGCTTCGCAAGGTGCCGGGCGCAATCTGGTCGCAGCTCAAGCGCGCCTTCGTGATCACCGCTTCGCTCGACAGCCGCAACGACCTGTTCGCCGCGTTCGTCGCCTGGCTCGACGACCAGCGATTCGGTCAGCGCAGCCGCTGGTTCACCGTCGTGCAGGCGCCCCCGGGAATCGCCGAGGACGACGCCGACACCGATGACGTTCCGGCGCTGCAGTACAGTCCCGCCCCGGGGTTCCACCTGTTCCTGTATCGCGGCCGCCTGATGTGGATTCAACGCGAGATCGCGATGAACCTCCAGGTCGTGGAGACCGTCCACCTCGGCGCACTGTTCGCCAGCCGGCGCCTGATGGAGGAGCTGATGGAGGGCGTGGTGCGCCACGCCGGCGCGCGCCGCGCCCACCGGCTGGCGCTCTACACGATGGATCGCTGGGGCGAGCAGTGGCACCTGGCCGACACCAAGCCGCGGCGCAGCCTCGACTCGGTGGTGCTGGACGAGGGCGTGGCCCGCCGCCTGCACGACGACGTCCACGAGTTTTTCGACCGGCGCGACTGGTACGCCCGGCTCGGCATACCGTGGCGTCGAGGCTACCTGCTCTACGGGCCGCCGGGCACCGGCAAGACCAGCGTCGCCTACGCACTGGCCGGCGAGTTGCGGCTGAAGCTGTGTACGCTGTCGCTGACCAATCCGAAGCTGAACGACCACACGCTCGCGGACCTGCTGCAGCGCACGCCGCCCCGGTCGCTGATCCTGATCGAGGACATCGACGCCTTCTTTCACGCCCGCGACAAGCAGGACGCGCGCATCGAGGTGAGTTTCTCGGGCCTGCTGAACGCGCTCGACGGCGTGGCAGCCCAGGAGGGTCGCATCGTCGTGCTCACCACCAACCACCGGGAACGGCTCGACGCCGCGCTGATCCGTCCGGGGCGCATCGACGTCGAGGTCGAACTGGGCAACGCGACCGCGTCGCAACTCGAAGGGCTGCTGCTGCGCTTCCATCCCGAGGCGGGCGAGCGGGCGGCGCGGCTCGCGCACGAGTACCCGTCCAGGTCGCTTTCGCCCGCGCAGATCCAGCAGATCCTGATCGCGGCGGACAGCGTGGACGAGGCGGAGACCATGCTGCGCGGGGCCTGGCAGGGAACGACGTAGCGTCAGGGGTCGTTCACACCACGCGGGCGCCTTCGCCCGTCGCGCAGCGCGGTGAGCGCATCGAGCAGCACGCGCACCCGCATCGGCACCATCCGGTTGCCCGGCATCACCGCGTGGATCGGCATCGCCGGCGGCCGATGCCGCGCCAGCACCTCGACCAGGCGCCCGGCGGCAATCTCGTCGGCGGCCATGTAGTCGGGCACCTGCGTGAGGCCCAGGCCGAGCACCGCCGCCTGGACCATCGCCTCGCCGTCGTTGAAGCGCGAGCCTCCGGCGGGGCGCAGCGCGACGGTTCGTCCGTCGAGGGCGAACTGCTGCGGCCGGTCGCGCCCGCGGCCGGGGAGCCGGAACAGGACGTGCCGGTGCCCGGCCAGCGCGTCGAGCGAGCGCGGCGTGCCGTGCTCGCGCAGGTACGACGGCGCGGCGACCAGGATCAACTGCTGGCTCGCGAAGCGCCGCGCCACCAGCGACGAGTCGTCGAGCTCGCCGGCGCGGATCGCGACGTCGACGCCGTCCTTCACCAGGTCGACGTAGGCGTCGGACAGGCGCACGTCGAGCTCGAGCGCCGGATGCTCGCGCTCGAGCCGCGCGAGCAGCGGCAGGATCACCTTGCGTCCGTAGACGATCGGCATGTCGATGCGCAGCGTGCCGCTCGCGGCGGCGCGCGCGCCGGCGGCCTCGGACTGCAGCTCCTCGAGCTCGGCCAGCACGCGCTGGCAGCGCCGGAACAGCCGCTCGCCGTCGACGGTCAGGCTCACCTGCCGCGTCGTCCGGTGGAACAGCCGCAGGCCGAGCGAGGCCTCGAGCCGGCCCACCGCCTTCGCGACGGTCGACGGGGTCGTGCTCAGCTCGCGCGCGGCGGCGGCGAATCCGCCGCGCTTGGCGGTCTCCGAGAAGGCCAGCAGCGTCTGAAGGCCGTGCACGGCGTCTCCGGTCGGGGTCGGTCGGCGTCGGGCGGGCGCACCGGGGCGCCGATTGCCGAAATTGTTTCGGCAATGTTAATCCATCGCCGCGCATTCTCAATCGATCCCGGGCGCGGAATACTGGCGACGCTCGTGGCGCCGCGGGTACACGCATTCACCCCTTCAATCGCATCTTCAGGAGCATTGCCATGTACGTGATCGAACAAGCCCGCCCCGTCGCGATGTCGCTGCCCGGCATCGAGCACGCGACCTGGGTCGGCCATGACGACGGCCTTCAGCAGCTCTCGATCTGGCGCCAGTCGATGGCGCCGGGGACGGGAACGCCGCCGCACAGCCACGACTGCGACGAGGTCGTGCTGTGCCTGGCCGGCCACGGCGAACTGCACGTCGACGGCGAGGTGCACCGCTTCGGCGCCGACTGCACGCTGGTGCTGCCGCGCAACCGCACGCACCAGTTCTTCAACGTCGGCGAGATCCCGATGGAGACGATCGGCATCCTGGGCGCGACGCCGGTCGTGACCCGCCTGCCCGACGGGACCGAGCTCGACCTGCCCTGGCGCAGCTGAGCGGCGGGCGGGCGCTACATGTTCCGCCGGTACTGCCCGCCCACCTCGAACAGCGCGTTCGTGATCTGCCCGAGCGAGCAGGCCCTGACCGCGTCCATCAGCACCTCGAACACGTTGCCGTTGGCGATCACGGTGTCCTTCAGCCGCTGCAGCATCGCCGGCGCATCGGCGGCGTGCAGCGCGTGGAAGTCGGCGAGCCGCTTCAGCTGCGACTGCTTCTCTTCCTCGGTCGATCGCGCCAGCTCGAGCTTCGTCGGAATCGGGTCGCCGTGCGGGTTGCGGAAAGTGTTCACGCCGATGATCGGGTGCTCGCCGGTGTGCTTGAGCATCTCGTAGTGCAGGCTCTCGTCCTGGATGCGCCCGCGCTGGTAGCCGGTCTCCATCGCGCCCAGCACGCCGCCGCGCTCGGCGATCCGCTCGAACTCGGCGAGCACCGCTTCCTCGACCAGCTCGGTCAGTTCGTCGATGACGAAGCTGCCCTGGTTCGGGTTTTCGTTCTTCGCCAGTCCCCACTCGCGGTTGATGATCAGCTGGATCGCCATCGCGCGGCGCACGCTCTCCTCGGTCGGCGTGGTGATCGCTTCGTCGTAGGCGTTGGTGTGCAGGCTGTTCGCGTTGTCGTAGGTGGCGATCAGCGCCTGCAGCGTGGTGCGGATGTCGTTGAACGCGATCTCCTGCGCGTGCAGGCTGCGGCCGCTGGTCTGGCAGTGGTACTTCAGCTTCTGGCTGCGCTCGTTGGCGCCGTAGCGCTCCTTCATCGCCACCGCCCAGATCCGGCGCGCGACCCGGCCCATCACCGTGTACTCCGGGTCCATGCCGTTGCTGAAGAAGAACGAGAGGTTCGGCGCGAAATCGTCGATGTGCATGCCGCGCGCGAGGTAGGCCTCGACGAAGGTGAAGCCGTTGGACAGCGTGAACGCCAGCTGGCTGATCGGGTTCGCCCCGGCCTCGGCGATGTGGTAGCCGCTGATCGACACCGAGTAGAAGTTGCGCACGTCGTGGTGAACGAAGTACTCGGCGATGTCCCCCATCACCTTCAGGCTGAACTCGGTGGAGAAGATGCAGGTGTTCTGGCCCTGGTCCTCCTTCAGGATGTCGGCCTGCACGGTGCCGCGAACCGTCGACAGCGTCCACTCCCGGATCTTCTGGTACTCGTCGTCGGTCGGCGGGCGGGCGTTCTCGCGCTCGAACTTCTCGACCTGCTGGTCGACCGCGGTGTTCATGAACATCGCCAGCATCGTCGGCGCCGGGCCGTTGATCGTCATGCTGACGCTGGTCGCCGGGTCGCACAGGTCGAAGCCCGAGTACAGCACCTTCATGTCGTCGAGCGTGGCGATGCTCACGCCCGAGTTGCCGACCTTGCCGTAGATGTCGGGGCGCAGGTCGGGGTCGTGGCCGTACAGCGTCACCGAGTCGAACGCGGTGGAGAGCCGCTTGGCCGGCATGCCCTCGGAGAGCAGCTTGAAGCGCCGGTTGGTGCGGAACGGGTCGCCCTCGCCGGCGAACATCCGGGTCGGGTCCTCGTTCTCGCGCTTGAACGCGAAGACGCCCGCGGTGTACGGGAACGACCCCGGCACGTTCTCGAGCAGCAGCCACTTGAGCAGCTCGCCGTGGTCCTCGTACGAAGGCAGCACGACCTTGCGGATCTTGTTGCCGGACAGCGACGTGTAGGTGAGCTTCGTGCGGATCTCGCGGTCGCGGATCTTCACTACGTACTCGTCGCCGGCGTAGGCTTTCTGCATCGCCGGCCACATCGCGAGCAGCTTCTTCGACACGGCGTCGAGGCTCGCCTCGCGCTTCCCGGCCAGCGCCTCGACGGTCTTGCGCGCGCCGCTCTTCCCGCCGTCGTCCTCGAGCAGCATCCGCGCCGATTCGCGCAGCTGCTGCACCTCGCGTGCGATGCGCGCCTGCGCGCGCGCGTGCCGCTTGTAGCCGCGCACGGTCTCGGCGATGTCGGCCAGGTAGCGCACCCGCTGCGGCGGCACGATCACCAGCTGGCTCGACGAGTGGCGTACGTTCGCCTTCGGCAGGCGCCCCGCGGGCGCGCCGTCGGCGCCCCGCGGCACCTTCAGCCCGAGCTCGACGAGCCGCGGCAGCAGGCCCTGGTAGAGCGCCGTGACGCCGTCGTCGTTGAAGCGCGAGGCCTGCGTGCCGTAGACCGGCATCTCGTCGGGGCGCTTCGCGAACGCCTCGCGGTTGCGCTGGTACTGCTTCGAGACGTCGCGCAGCGCGTCGAGCGCGCCCTTGCGGTCGAACTTGTTGATCGCGACGAAGTCGGCGAAGTCGAGCATGTCGATCTTTTCGAGCTGGCTCGCGGCACCGAACTCCGGCGTCATCACGTACAGCGACGCGTCGACCAGCGGGACGATCGCCGCGTCGCCCTGGCCGATGCCCGAGGTTTCGACGATGATCAGGTCGAAGCCAGCCACCTTGCACGCGGCGATCACGTCGGGCAGCGCCTGGCTGATCTCGCTGCCGGCGTCGCGCGTGGCGAGCGAGCGCATGTAGACGTTCGGGTGGTCGATCGCGTTCATCCGGATGCGGTCGCCGAGCAGCGCGCCGCCGCTCTTGCGGCGGGTCGGGTCGACCGAGACGATCGCGAGCCTGAGGCGGTCTTCCTGGTCCAGGCGGAAGCGCCGCACCAGTTCGTCGGTGAGCGAGCTCTTGCCCGCGCCGCCGGTGCCGGTGATGCCGAGCGTCGGCGTCGTGATCCTGTCGGCGCGCTGGTGCAGCGCGCTGCGCCATGCGGCGAAGCCGGCCGCATCGAGCCGGCCCGCGACGTGGCCCAGTTCCAGCGCGGTGATCGCCTGCGCCAGCGCGCGCCGCGAGGCGGCGAGCCGCGCGCGCGCCGACGCGGCCACGGCCCCGTCGCCCGGCGCTGGCGCGGGCGGCGCGACGATCGCGTCGAGGTCCAGCGGCGCGTACTGCGACAGGTCGACGTCGCAGCGGCTGAGCATGTCGGCGATCATCCCCTGCAGCCCCATCCGCTGGCCGTCCTCGGGGCTGTAGATGCGCGCCACGCCGTAGTCGTGCAGCTCGCTGATCTCCGAGGGCACGATCACGCCGCCGCCGCCGCCGAAGACCTTGACGTGCCCGGCGCCCGCCTCGCGCAGCAGGTCGATCATGTACTTGAAGAACTCGATGTGCCCGCCCTGGTACGACGAGATCGCGATCCCGTGCGCGTCTTCCTGCAGCGCGCAGTCGACGATCTCGCGCACCGACCGGTTGTGCCCGAGGTGGATCACCTCGGCGCCCAGGCTCTGCAGGATGCGCCGCATGATGTTGATCGACGCGTCGTGGCCGTCGAACAGCGACGCGGCGGTCACGAAGCGCACCTTGTTCTTCATCCGGTACTCGGCCAGCTTCTTCTGGTCGGACAGGTCGGTCATGGCGGTGATCCTGTGCTTGAAGCCTCTCGTCGCCAGTATCGCCCGCAGGAGCGGGCGATGCGAGGCGGGCGAACCTGCGACGTTAATTGACGTTTACGTTAACGTCAATTGTCGGCCTTCGCCGGCTCCGCCGGGCGGTCGCGGCGCCGATCCGCGCTGCGATTCGGATAGGATCGGCCGCAAATCCCTCCGACGATGCGAATCCACCCCACGATCGACCACACCGAGCTGCGCCGGGCGCTCGGCTGTTTTCCCACCGGCGTAACGGTGATCACGACACTGGACCCCGACGGCGTGTTCGTCGGGCTGACGGTGAATTCGTTCAACTCGCTGTCGCTCGACCCGCCGCTCATCCTGTGGTCGCTGGGCACGCGCAGTTCGAGCCGGCGTGCGTTCGAGGCCTGCGGGCATTTCGCGGTGAACATCCTGGCCGAAGACCAGGCTGCAATCTCGCGGCGCTTCGCTTCGCCGGCGCGCAACAAGTTCCACGGGGTCGCGACGCAAGCCGGCCTGGCTGGCGCGCCGCTGATCGACGGCTGTGCGGCCTACATCGAGTGCCGCACGCATTCGACGCAGGTCGCGGGCGACCACCTGCTGTTCATCGGGCGCGTCGAACGGGTTCACACCGCCGGCCGCCGGCCGCTCGTCTACGTGGGCGGGCGCTACTGCGGCGTGGGCCCCGGGAAGGACTGAGCGCGCGCACCGTGGGCCGTCAGTATCCGATCTCGATGCCGTACGAGACCTTCAGCCAGGCGGCGTAGGCACGCATGTCCACCGTGCCGACGATCGACGGCTGTCCGCGCCCGTCGATGCCGCGGCGCGGATAGGGCACGACGAAGGCCGCGCTGTCGCGCCAGCTCACGCCGGAGACCGCGGCCCGGCGCTGCGTCCTGCGCTGGACGACGCGCCCGCTCTCGTCGCGCCGGTTCACCGACCGGTCGCCGAGCCCGCTGTAGTTGCGGCCGTGGACGCGCGGGTCGGTCACGTAGCGATCGCGCGGATGCAGGTCGCCGATCGGCACGCCCATCGCCTTCGCCATCTGCGTCATCCAGACCAGCGAGACGTCGGAGAGGTCGCCCTCGGCGTTGCCGCCGCCCACGTCGGAGTGATCGCCGATGAACCCGCGCTCGATCACCCAGGCGCTGCCGCCCAGCGCGGACTCGAGCGGAAACAGCGAGCGGTGCTCGTTGAGCGCGACCGCGTGGAACGTCGCCCGCACCGCCGACGGGATGGCGAGTTGCCAGCTTCCGTTGTCGGCGCCGAGCACGCCGAACTGCGCGACGGTGTCCCACAGCCCGAGGAAGCGCAGGTCGACGCAGATGCCGCGCGCCCAGAAGTGGCGCTCGTCGATCAGCGTCGAGACGCGATTGACGAAGTCGCGCGCCATCGCGGCGCCGCGCGAGAATCCGATCACGTCGACCGGTACCGTCTTGCCGATCCAGGCGTCGCCGAGGAAGCCGTCCAGCGCGCCCAGCATCCAGTCGACGCGCTCGCGGGCGGTACCGGCCTCGGCCCAGTCGAGCGCGCCGCTGGCGATGCCGCTGCCGTGGTCGTCGCGGCCGACTCCGGCCATGTACCACTTGGCCGGGTCCTGGTACTGCTCGAAGAACTTGCGCACGTTGGAGACGTCTTCGCCGTTCTCGCCGGTGACGCCATTGCCGGTGCCGTCGAACGCGAACAGGATCAGGCCGAGCGGATCGGTGGCGACCAGCGGGTTGCCGTCGGCATAGGCGAACGGGTCGAGCCCCGCGGCGAGTCCGAGCGGATCGGGCTCGAGGTAGCGGCCCGCGTCGGGGTCGTAGGTGCGCAGCACGTTGTCGTGCAGCCCGGTCTCGGGGTCGAAGTACTGTCCGTCCAGGCGCAGCGGCTGCGCGAAGCTTCCCTGCGCGCGAGCGAGGCCCCCGAACGCGTCCCAGTCGCCGCGCCAGGCGACGCGGCCATTCTCGTCGGTGGCGGCGATCGGCGTGCCGAGGTGGTCGGCGTGGATCCAGTGCAGCGAGGCATGAGCGACTCGTCCGCCGTCGGGCGCCGGTTCGTGGTCGAGCACGGCGACCAGCCGGCCGTTCCAGCGCAGGTACTGGCGCAGCAGGCGCCCGTCGGCACCGGTTTCGGCGACGAGCTCGCCGGCCCGGTGCAGGAAGCCCCGGTCGCCCGCGGGGCCGCTGCGCGCGGCACGGACGCCGAACGCGTCGTACCGGTAGCGGGTCGCGCCCCGCTCGCCGCCCGCCTCGACGATGCGTCGCTGCGCGCCGTAGCGCAAGACCTGCCCGCGGTGGCGCGTCGGGCGTCCGGACACATCGGGCCGCGAATCGGGCTCGCGCCAGTCGGTCCCGTCGCGACGGCGCGCCGCGATGCGGTCGCCGACCGCGCCCTGCAGGAAGTACTCGACGTGTGCGGGCGCCCGGCCGCCCGCGTGGCGCTCGCGCGCGATCAGGCGCCCGAAGCCGTCGTAGCCGTAGCGGTCCTCGCCGGACTCGTGCGCGATCGACGTCGGCAGCCCGCGCGGATGCCACTGCAGCCGGCGAAACGGCAGGTCGGTCGGGCCGAGCGCGTCCCAGTCGCGCGGCGCGCGAGCGGGCTGCTCCGCACCCGTCCCGGTGTCCGTGCCGGCGCGCAGCCACTGCAACGAGGTCGGCCGCCCCGATGCGTCGACGCTTCGTTCGAAGCGGATGCCGTTGCCGAGCTCCACCACGGTCGCGCTGGCGTCGCGGTGCACGGCCCGCGCGAGCCACCTGACCGCGGCGTCGCCGGCCATCGACAGCCCGAACGCGTCGGCGCGCCCCTGCGCGTCGTAGCCGTGCACCAGCCGCGATCCGTCGGGCAGGCCCTGCTCGGCGAGGCGGCCCAGCGGGTCGTACGAAAAGGTCTGGCGATAGGTCGTGCCGTCGCGCTCGTGGATCAGTTCGACCAGCCGGCCCAGCGCATCGTGGCGCGCCAGCGAGCGCTGCACCGGGTGCTCGATCGTGACCAGGCGCGCGCCCTCGTAGCCGAAGCGGGTCACGACGCGCTCCTCCCCCGCCGCCTGCTCGCGGCGCACGATGCGCCCGGCCAGGTCGTGCTCGCGGGCGTCGACGCTTCCGTCGGCGTGCTCGATCCGCGCGAGCCGGCCGAGCGCGTCGTAGCGCTGGCGGCGCGAGCCCGCGTGCGACGAGCGCAACTCGACCAGGCGGCCGAGATCGTCGTAGAGAAACTCGGTGCCGCGGCCGGCGGCGTCGACCACTCGCTGACGGCCCGGCTCGGCGCGGGCGAGCGCGACCGGAAGCGCCCGTCCTTCGGTGCCGCCCTGGGCCGCGCGCGGCGCCCGCGCCGGCGCCGCGCGCCCGGCGGCTGGCGCGAACACGCGCCGCCAACCGTGATTCGACTCGACCTCGACGCCGTCGCCACGCAGCCGCAGCGTCCAGCGCTGTCCGGTCGACCATTCGACTCCGCTCGGCCTGCCCGCGTCGTCGTAGTCGATCCGCACGCCGACGCCGCGCACGCTGCTCGACGCGAGTCGCCACCCGCGGTCGAACGCCCGGGTGCGCCGGCTGCCGTCGGGCAACCGCTCCGAGACCGCGCGCCCGATCGCGTCGCGCTCGATCGTGTGAGCCAGCACCGCCGCGTGGCCGACGCGCACGAGGCGGCGCTGCACGTCGTGGACGAACACCGTGCGCGCGACACCCGCGCTGCCGCCCTCACGCGCGATCGACACCAGCTTGCCGATCGCGGGCCCTGCCTGCGCGTACTGGAATCGCAGCGACGCGGCGGCCGGCTCGGGCGCGTCGCGGCCCGGCGCGAAGCCGGCGACGTCGATCGCCGCGACCTGGCCGCGAGCCGTGTAAGCGATCGTCCAGCGCATCGTGCGGCCCGCGACGACGCTCGGGCGCTCGATGCGCGTCGGGCCCGACAGCGGGTCGGCGTCGGCGTAGCTCAGCCGCTCGACCCACCCGTGCGCCGGCCCGGTGCGTCCGATGCGCCGTTCGACGACGCGGCCGTGCGAGTCGTGGCGGATCGTCACCGGACCGATCGACACGGCGCGCCCGTCGCGGCCGAGCACGGTCCGCAAGCCGATCGGCGGGCACTGCGCACACCCGTCGCCCTCGCTCGCGACGATCGCGGGGCCGCTGTCGCGCCGCTCGACCCAGCGGAAGCGGCTGGTCCGCCCGTCGGCCGAGACGGTGGTGCTGCCCGGCTCGCCCGCGCGACGCGGCAGCCTGTAGGCGAAGCGCAGCGCCTGCGCGTCGGTCGCGCCGATGCCCTGCGACAGCGAAACCCTGAACGCGTCGTCGTACGCATACCGGCTGCGGCGGCCGTCGGTGTCGGTGATGCCGGTGAGCAGGTGGAACGCCCGCGGGTCCTCGTAGTGGTAGCGCTGCGTGCGGCCGTCCGGGTAGCGCACCGCGACGAGCTGGCCGTGCGCATCGTAGTCGTAGGCGATGCGCTGGCCGTCGGGCAGGCGCAGCGCGGCCAGCCGCGCGCCGGCGTACTCGAAGCCGAGCGTGCGGCCCGCGTTGTCGCTGGCCTCGAGCGGCCGGCCCTGGGCGTCGCGCCGCAGACGGATCGAGTCGAGGTCGGCGGCGACGATCGACGCCAGCCGCCCGTTGGCATCGAAGACCACGCGCCGCCCGCCCGGCCAGCGCCAGACGAAGCTCGCAGCAGCGTCGGCGGGCTGCTCGTCGACCAGCCCGTCGGCGACGCGTCCGCTGCCGTACGGCCCGGCCGCAGTGCGCGCGAACACCAGCCTCCGGCCGTCGGCCTGCACGATCTGCAGTTCGACGCGCCCGCCGCGGACGATGCGCGCCAGCCGGGTGTCGAAGCTGTGGCTCCAGCCGCGGCCGAGCGACAGCGCGAAGTCGCTGCGGCTGTTGTAGTGCCGCGCGAACTGCAGCAGCAGCGAGTCGTGCCGCGCGAGGCCGAACGCGGCGGCCGGCCCGTCGGGCGACAACGCGCTCGATTCGGGGTGCGGCAGCACGACGTCGGCCTGCCGGTGATACTTGTTGCCGGTGACGACGTCGACCGGATTGCCCGCCGCGCGGTCGAAGCCGGGCGCCGCGATGCTGGCGGGCTCGCGGGAGGCTGCAGCCGGCGCGAACGTGTCCGCCAACGGCGGCGGCGCCGCGCACGCCGAGGGCGGCGGGGCCGGCGACTCGCCGGCGAGCAGCGACGCGAACGCGTCGCCGCCGGTGCCGCCGACGCCGGGGCCGATCGCCCCGCCGATCGGCACTCGGGCGGCGGACGACCCGCCCGGCGCGCCACCGGCCGGCGAGCACATCGCCGGGGCGGCCGCAAACGCGGGCGGCGCGGTGAGCGCGGCGACCGCCGCGAGCATGGCAGAAGCGGCGATCGGCGCGAGCATGGTCGGCACGGCGATCGGCGCCGCGAGCGCGCGCGGCGCCGCGCGGCGGCAACGGAGCGGTTCGGTGAGCATGTGTCCAAGCTATCGGCACCCCGGCCCCGCGACAATTCACCCGACGTCCTAGTCCCGTCGGCCCTCGCGCTATCCTTGTCGGATGTCCACGCGCCTGTCGGCCCGCTATCGCATCCGCTGCCCTGACGGGTCGATCGACGCGCGCGCGCAATCGCTCGCGATCGAGCAGTCGATCGAGATGCCGCTCGAAGCGGTCCGCGACGCCCGGGTGCGCGGCGAGGTCGTCGGGCAGGTGCAGTCGATCGAACCGTCGCGCGGCGCGCCCGGGCACTTCGACGTCGTGCTCGCGCTGGCCGCGGAGACGGTCGGCGGCGAGCCCGGCCAGTTGATGAACATGCTGTTCGGCAACTGCTCGCTGCAGCCCGACGTCGAACTGGTCGACGTGCAGCTGCCGCCCCCGATGCTCGAGGCGCTGCCCGGCCCGCGCTTCGGCATCGACGGCTGGCGCGCCGCGGTCGGCGCCGCCGGCGCGCAGCGGCCACTGAGCTGCACCGCGCTCAAGCCCCAGGGGCTCGCGCCCGACGCGCTGGCCGAGCTCGCCTACGCGTTCGCGCGCGCCGGCATCGACGTGATCAAGGACGACCACGGGATCGCCGACCAGTCCGCGGCGCCGTTCGCGCAGCGCGTGCCGCTGGTGCAGGCGGCGGTCGAGCGCGCCAACCGCGAGAAGGCGTGCGAAGACGGCGCGCTCGCCGGGCATCGCAGCGTCTACGCGCCGAGCCTCTCGGGCGGCCCGCGGCGGCTCGGCGCGCAGTTGCGCGTCGCGCGCGACGAGGGCGTGGCCGCCCTGCTCGCGTGCCCGATGATCCTCGGCGTGCCGGCCTTCGTCGAACTGGTGCGCGACGAGGCCGCCGTGCCGCTGCTCGCGCACCCGGCGCTCGCCGGCCACGCGCGGATCGCCGCGCCGCTGCTGCTCGGGCGGCTGTTCCGGCTGTTCGGTGCCGACGCGACGATCTTTCCGAACTGGGGCGGGCGCTTCAGCTACCCGCGCGACGACTGCCTCGCGATCGCCGGTGCCGCGCGGGCGCCGCTCGGCCCGCACCGTCCGGCGCTGCCGGTGCCGGCCGGCGGGATGAGCGTCGAGCGCGTCGACGAGATGCTCGGCGACTACGGTCCCGACACGATGCTGCTGATCGGCGGGAACCTGCTCGCCGCCGGCAGCGAGATGCCCGCGCGCGCCGCCGAGTTCGCCGCGCGCGTGGCGCGCGCTTTCGCTCCCCACGAGTCCTGACCATGGCCGACTCCCCGATCCGCAAGGCGCTGCCCGGCTACCGCTGGGAGCGCGTCGAGACGATGCGCTACAAGGACGAGGGCAGCGCGCCGTTTCGCGACATCACGCGGCAGGTGCTGTTCCACGAGGACGGCCTGCGCTGCGAGTGGCGCTATTTCGAGATCGCGCCGGGCGGCTACTCCACGCTCGAGCGGCACGAGCACGCGCACGCGGTGATGATCCTGCGCGGTCGCGGCCGCTGCCTGGTCGGCGCTCACGTTCACGCGGTCGCCGAGCGCGACCTGGTTTCGGTGCCGCCGCTCACGTGGCATCAGTTCCGCGCCGATGCCGACGCACCGCTCGGCTTCCTGTGCCTCGTCGACAAGGAGCGCGACCGTCCGCAGCTGCCCGACGCGGCGCAGCTCGCCGAATTGCGGCGCACGCCCGAGGTCGCCGCGTTCGTCCGCGTCGGCGACGACCGCGATGCCTGACCGCTTCGCGGGCATCGACGCCGAGCCGCTCGCGGCGCACGCGGGCGCGCCGCTGGCGCAGCGCGCCGGCGACCTGCTGCGCATCACGCTGAACCGGCCCGCCGAGCACAACCGCCTCGACCCCGCCGACGTCGATGCGCTGCTCGCGCTGTTCGAGCGGCTGGCTGCCGACGGCGGCACGCGCGCACTGGTCGTCACCGGCGCCGGCGAGAAGACCTTCAGCTCGGGCTACACGCTCGACGCGATCGTCGACGAGCTCGACGCGCGCTTCGAGCGCATGCTCGACGCGCTCGAAGCGCTGCCGTTCGTCACCATCGCCGCGCTGAACGGCAGCGTCTACGGCGGCGCGACCGACCTCGCGCTGTGCTGCGACTTCCGCATCGGCTCGCCCGGCCTGAAGATGTTCATGCCCGCCGCGAAGTTCGGCCTGCACTACTACCCGGGCGGCCTGCGCCGCTACCTGACGCGCCTCGGCCTGCCGGCGGCCAGCAAGCTGATGCTGACCGCGATGACGATCGAGTCCGACGAGATGCTGCGCATCGGCTTCCTGACCGAGATGGTGCCGCGCGAGTCGCTCGGCGCGCGCGTCGACGCGTATCTCGACCACGTCTCGCGCACCGCGCCGAAGGTCGTCGCGCAGATGAAGCGCCACCTGCACGCGATGGCGCAGGCCGGGCTCGACAGTCCGGACGGCCGCGCCACGATGGCGGCCATGGCCGCCGCCTACCGCGAGAGCCTCGCCTCGGACGAGTTGCGCGAGCGGCTCGCAAGGCTGCTCGAAGAGCGGCAGCGGCCGAAGTAGTCGAAGAGGTCCCATGCGTCAGCCCACGCCCCCCTCGAGCCAGAGTCCCGATCCGGCGCGCCGCGCGCTGCTCCGGGCCATCCCGGCAGCCGGCGCGGCCGTCGCGCTTTCCTCGCGCAGCGCCCGCGCGCAGGCCCCGCAGCCGCGCGTCACGGTCATCGCCCGCGGCCTCGACCATCCGTGGTCGCTCGCATTCCTGGCCGACGGCCGCATGCTGGTCACCGAGCGCCGCGGGCAGCTTCGCGTCGTGGAACCCGATGGCCGCACGTCGGCGCCGCTGGCCGGCGTGCCGCAGGTGTTCGCGCGCGGCCAGGGCGGCCTGCTCGACGTCGCGCTCGGGCCCGGGTTCGCCAGCGACCGCTCGGTATTCCTGTCCTTCGCCGAGCGCACCGACGACGGCGCGCGCACCGCGGTCGCGCGCGCCGAGTTCGTCGACGGCGCCGCGCCGGCGCTGCGCGACGCGCGCACGCTCTTCGCGCAACGGCCCGCGGTGTCCGGCGGCAACCACTTCGGCTCGCGCCTGGTCTTCGCGCGCGACGGCACGCTGTTCGTCACGCTGGGCGACCGCTTCACTCAGCGCGACCGGGCGCAGACGCTGGACAACCACCTGGGCAAGATCGTGCGCATCCGCGCCGACGGCAGCGTGCCGCCCGACAACCCGTTCGTGGACAAGCCCGGCGCGCTGCCCGAGATCCACTCGTACGGCCATCGCAACGTGCAGGGCGCTGCGCTGCATCCCGCGACGGGCCGCCTGTGGACGCACGAACACGGGCCGCAGGGCGGCGACGAGGTCAACCTCGAGCGCGCCGGGGCCAACTACGGCTGGCCGGTCGTCACATACGGTCGCGAGTACGTCACCGGCGCGAAGATCGGCGAGGGCACCGAGCGCGCCGACGTGACCCCGCCGCTGTGGCAATGGACGCCGTCGATCGCGCCCTCGGGGATGGCGTTCTGCACCGGCGATCGCTATCCGGCCTGGCGCGGCAGCCTGTTCGTCGGCTCGTTGAAGTTTCGCCTGCTCGCGCGGCTCGAACTCGACGGCGAGCGCGTCGTGCGCGAGGAGCGCCTGCTGCCCGACCTCGGCGAACGCGTGCGCGACGTGCGCCAGGGTCCGGACGGCCTGTTGTATCTTCTGACCGACGAGGCCGACGGCCGCCTGCTGCGGCTCGAGCCACAAGCCTGATCGAACCGGACCCCCGATGAGCGAAGCCGACACCGAAGACCCGATCCTGCACGAGACCCTCGGCCGGCGCGGCGTGTTCTACATCGAACGCGACGGCCGGCGCGTCGCCGAGCTCACCTACTCGCGCGGCGACGAAGCGACGATCGTCGACCACACCTGGGTCGATCCGCAGATGCGCGGCGGCAAGGCGGCGCGTCGGCTCGTCGACGCGGTGGTGCAGTGGGCGCGCGCCGAGCGCGTGAAGCTGGTGCCCGCGTGCTCGTACGTGCGGCTCGTCTTCGACCGCACGCCTTCGTACGCCGACGTACGCTGAGCGTCGCGGCGGCGCTCAGCCGCGCCTGAACCGGAAGATCGCCTGCGTCGAGCGCAGCGCCGGCAGCCAGTTCACCGGCCGGCCGTCGGCCAGGAACGCGCGCCCGGTGATCGTGAGCCCCAACCGGCGCAGGAAGTCCTCGAAGTCGCGCACCGTCGACATGTGCAGGTTCGGCGTGTCGTACCACTCGTAGGGCAATTCGCGCGACACCGGCATGCGCCCGCGCAGGATCGACCACGCGTGCGACCAGTGCCCGAAGTTCGGCAGCGAGACGATGCCCTCGCGGCCGACCTCGCTCATCTCGCGCAAGACCCGCTCGGTCTGGTGCGTCATCTGGATCGCCATCGACAGCACGACGACGTCGAACGACGGCGCGTGGAACATCCCGAGCCCCGCCTCGATGTCCTGCTGGATCACGTCGACGCCGGCGCGCAGGCAGGCGAGCACCTGCGCGTCGTTGATCTCCACGCCGTAGCCGCGGCAGCCCTTGGCGGACTGCAGGTGCGCGACCAGCGCGCCGTCGCCGCAGCCCAGGTCGAGCACGCGCGAGCCGGGCGCGACCCAGTCGGCGATCAGCGCGAGGTCCGGCCGCAGCCCGTTCATCGCCCGGCCCCCGCGCGGCGCACCCACTGGTCGACGCGGTCGAACCAGCCGCGCATCACCGCCATGTACTGCGGGTCGTCGAGCAGGAACGCGTCGTGGCCGTGCGGCGCGTCGACCTCGGCATAGGTGACGCGCCGGCCGTTGGCGAGCAGCGCCTCGACGATCTCGCGGCTGCGCTCGGGGGCGAAGCGCCAGTCGGTGGTGAACGACACGACCAGGAAATCGGCCTGCGCCGGCGCGAGCGCGCGCCCGAGGTCGCCGTCGAACGCGAGCGCCGGATCGAAGTAGTCGAGCGCGCGCGTGATCAGCAGGTACGTATTCGCGTCGAAGTAGCTGGAGAACTTCTCGCCCTGGTAGCGCAGGTACGACTCGATCTCGAACTCGACGTCGAAGGTGAACCGGTAGTCGTTGCGCAGCACGGTGTCGGTCACGTGCCGGCGCAGCGCCCGGCCGAACTTTTCGCCCATCACGTCGTCGGACAGGTAGGTGATGTGGCCGATCATCCGCGCCACCTGCAAGCCGCGCGCGGGCACCACGCCGTGGTCGTAGAAGCGCCCGCCGTGGAACTCCGGGTCGGTGATGATCGCGCGGCGCGCCACTTCGTTGAACGCGATGTTCTGCGCCGACAGCTTCGGCGCGGCGGCCACCGCCACGCAGTGCGCGACGCGCGACGGATACAGCGTGCTCCACGCGATCGCCTGCATCCCGCCCAGGCTGCCACCCATCACCGCGGCGAAGCGCTCGATGCCCAGCGCGTCGGCCAGGCGCGCCTGCGCGTGCACCCAGTCCTCGACGGTGACCACCGGGAAGTCGGGGCCGTAGGGCTTGCCGGTGGCCGGGTCCGGGCTCATCGGCCCGGTCGAGCCGAAGCAGCTGCCGAGGTTGTTCACGCCGATGACGAAGAAGCGGTCGGTGTCGACCGGCTTGCCGGGCCCGACCATGTTGTCCCACCAGCCGACGTCGTTCGGCGCGTCGGCGTAGGTGCCCGCGACGTGGTGGCCGGCGTTCAGCGCATGGCAGACCAGCACCGCGTTCGAACGCTCGGCGTTCAGCGTGCCGTAGGTTTCGTAGACGAGCTCGTAGCCGGCGATCGACGCGCCGCTGCGCAGCGCCAGCGGCGCGTCGAAGCGCATCCGCTGCGGCACGACGACGCCCACCGAGCCGGGCGCCGGCGTCGACAGGAGCTTTGGCTGGACGGGTGGGTTCAAGGCCGCGGGCGGCACGCGGCCGCCGGAAACGAAAAGCCCGACCGGCTTGCTGGCGGGTCGGGCGCGTTCGGGCGTGCACCGGGCCGCTTTAGCCGTATTTGTTACGCGCCCGCAAGCTGATCCTCAAATCGGCGCGATGAGGCGGGGGCAAAGGTAAGCCCGCGCCCGTTCGCTGTCAAATCGGCCCGGCTTCGCGCGCCCCCGGCGCGCGCGCGGACGCTGGCGCCAGGTCACAACCGAGCTCGGCCAGCAGCTCGTACGAGCGCAGCCGCGCCGCGTGGTCATAGATCGCCGCCGCGACCATCAGCTCGTCGGCACGCGTCGCGTCGACGAACTTCTGCAGCTCGCGCTTCACCGTCGCCGGCGAGCCGACGAACGCGCACGACAGCATCCGCGACACCTGCGCCTTCTCGGCCGGCGTCCAGAACCCCTCGATGTCGTCGATCGGCGGCGGCAACTGGCCGCGCGTATTGCGGATCATCCGCGTGAACGACTGCTGCGCCGTCGTGAACAGGCGACGCGCCTCCTCGTCGGTGTCGGCCGCGAAGACGCTGACGCCGGGCATCGCATGGGGGCGATCGAGCTGCGCCGACGGCCGGAAGTGGTCGCGGTAGACCTGCAGCGCCTGCATCAGCGCTTCGGGCGCGAAGTGCGAAGCGAACGCGTACGGCAACCCCAGCGCCGCGGCGAGTTGCGCGCCGTACAGGCTCGAGCCGAGGATCCACAGCGGCACGTTCGTTCCGGCACCCGGCACCGCGCGGTACGGCTGGCCCGGCTGCACCGGACCGAGCAGCGCCTGCAGCTCGAGCACGTCGTCGGGAAAGGTGTCGGCAGCGCGCGGGTCGCGGCGCAGCGCGCGCGCGGTGACCATGTCGGTGCCCGGCGCCCGGCCCAGCCCGAGATCGATGCGGCCGGGGTACAGCGACTCGAGCGTGCCGAACTGCTCGGCGATCACCAGCGGCGAATGGTTGGGCAGCATGATGCCGCCCGCCCCGACGCGGATCGTCCGCGTGCCGCCGGCCACGTGACCGATCACGACGGAGGTCGCCGCGCTGGCGATGCCGGTCATGTTGTGGTGCTCGGCGAGCCAGTAGCGGCGGTAGCCCCAGCGCTCGCAGTGCCGGGCGAGGTCGAGCGTGTTGCGCAGCGCGTCGGCGGGCGTGTCGCCTTCGCGCACCGGGGCCAGGTCGAGGACGGAGAGCGGGATCATGGGAGCAAGTGTAGCTGCGTCCTCGCTCGGCACCCTGCCGCGCGGGCGCCCCTACCGACCGATGCGGGCAAGCACGTAAGTGAGTGCAAGCGTCGGAAGCGCCGATCCAAGCTCGGTCGTCCATTGCGGCAGCAGGTGGAAGACCGCCACGCCGAGCACCCAGACCGCGACCGCGCCCAGGTCGACCCGCTTCGCGCCGACCAGCGAAGGCACGTCCGTGCGCCCGCCCAGCCGCCCGAGGATGACCCCGTACAGCGGCACGAAGACCGAGCTGAGCATCAGCAGGAACGGCTCGAGGCTGTGCATCGGCAGCACCAGCGCCAGCGCGGTGCACAGCACCGCGAGCTGCACGCCCCACTGCCGCGTGCTCCAGCCGGGCGCGAGGCTGTGCCCCGCCACCGAGCCCGAATACAGGTCGCCGTAGGCGTTGTCGACCTCGTCGATCAGGATCAGCCCGAGCGCGACCAGCCCGCCCTGCGCGAGCAGCAGCGCCGATACCAGGTCGGGCGACGGCGTCGTCAGCGCGACCAGCACCCCCAGCGCATAGCACCAGGCGTTGGCCACCGCGTAGCCGAGCCAGGTGCCGCGCAGCGCGCTGCGTCCGTCGTGACCGTGCCGGGAGAAGTCGGCCACCAGCGGCAGCCACGAGATCGGCATCGCGATTACCAGGTCGAGCGCCGACAGCGTGCTCATCCCGCCCTCGCCGGCGCGATTCCACAGGTCCGCCCAGCCTGTCGCCTGTGCCTTGCCGAGGAACTGCCACGACAGCCAGGCGAGCGACAGGACGACCAGCGGCAGGCCGAAGCGGCCGATGAACCGCCGCACCAGCCCCACCATCGACCCGGCGAGCAGCGCGACCAGCAGCGCGCCGAAGACGAGCGTGACCACCACCGTCGGCAGCGGCAGCGAGGAAGCCGCCTCGGCCGCCCCGGCGGCCGCGCCGACCGCCGGCGCGGTTGCCGCCGAACCTGCGGTCGAGCCCGCCGCCGGACCCATCAGCCCCGCCTGCCGCGCAATCGCCAGCACGCCGTCGCGCATCACGACCAGCTCGAAGGTGGTCCAGCCGATCAGCTGCACGATGTTCAAGACCACCGGCAATCGCGCGAAGCTGCTGCCGTAAGTCGCGTGCATCAGCCCGGCGCTCGACAGCCCGCTGTCGCAGCCGATCTTCGCGGTCCAGCCGAGCAGGCCGGCGCCGATCACCGAGCCGCCGAGGATCGCGGCGAGCGCCGCCTGCGTGCCGAGCGCCGGCACGAGGTAGGCACCCACCTGCATGACGAGCAACCCGACGCCGAGGCTGAGCCAGAGCGCAGCGTGGTCGCGCCAGCCGAACAGGCGGTCGGCGGCCGGGAGGGGAATGAGGGCGGTGTTGCGGGCGATCGTCGACATGATTGCTTCCCTGCGCGGGCATTACCCCGATCAGGTTCGAAGGGTTTGGTCTCAGCTGCGCCGCAGACGGATCTGCGGCGCGGCACCCCCAGCGGAGGCGCGCCGCCCCTCGGGAGGCTGGCGCGCGGCAATCGAGTGTACCGGATCCGGGCCCGTCGTCCGCGTCGCGTCGCGCCCTAGCGCAGGCCCAGGCTCATGCGCAGGCCGACGGGCGCCATCGTGAAGGCCATCCGTTCGGGCGGCTCGTGCCCGCCTTCGGTACCGACGCGCGCGAGACTGAAGTTCCTCGCGACCATGGCCAGGACCATCTTCATCTCGCACAGTGCCAGGTAGCGGCCGGGACACAGCCGGGGCCCCGCGCCGAAGGGCATCGTCGCGCGCCGCGCCGACTTGCGGTCGTGGGCCGCGCCTTCGGCGTCGAGCCAGCGCTCGGGACGGAATTCGGCCGGATGCTCGAAATGGCGGGCATCGACCGCCGGCGGCCGCATCAGGCAGAACACCACGGTGCGCGCCGGCACCCGCACGTCGAGCACGCTCGCCTCGCGGTTCGACTCGAGCCCGATGAGCGGCGCCACCGGGCGCAGCCGCATCGCCTCGTCGATGCACGCCTCGGTGAACTCGAAGCCGCCGACGTCGTCGAAGCGCCGCGGCAGGTCGTCCGGGCCGAGCGCGGCGTCGGCCTCGGCGACCACCCTGCGCCACGCGTCCGGGTGCTCGAACAGCAGGTACATCGTCCATGCGAGCGTGTTGGCGGTCGTATCCTCGCCGGCGAGCAGGATCGTGAAGACGTTGCCGGCGAGTTCCCGATCGCTCAAGGCGCCGCTGTCCGCGTCGTGCGCCGCGATCATCGCCTCGAGCAGGTTGGACGGCGTCGTGCGCCGCGACGGGTCTTCGTCCATGCGGCGGCGCGCCTCCGCGATGAAGCCGCGGATCGCGTCGCCGACGCGCTCGAGGTGCCCGTCGTATGCGCGATCGATCGGCAGGCGGACGTAGCGCCAATACGGGAACGGCGCGTTCATGCGCCGCTGGATCATCGGGAAGACCTTGTCGAGGTGCTCCTGGATCGCGTCGCGCTGCGCGTCGAGCGTGTTGACGTCGCTGCCGAAGGCCAGCCCGGCGGTCACGTCGACGGTGAAGCGCATCAGGTCCGCCTGCAGGTCGATCGCCGTGCCCGACTGGGCGGCCCGCTTCCAGCGGGCCAGCAGCCGCTCGGTGACGCGAACCAGCGAGGGAAAGAAGCGCTTCAGGTGCCCCGGGTCGAACGCCTGCATCACCAGCCGGCGCTGCCGTCGCCAGGCGTCGCCCTCGACCGAAAACACGCCGTCGACGCCGCTCTCGGCCGTGATCGACTCGATGACGTGCCAACGACGCCAGGTGTCGGGCCGGTCGCGCAGCAGCGACGCGATGCCGGTCGCGTCGGACAGCACCAGCACCGGGTGACGCCCGATCTTCAGCCGATAGAGGTCGCCGTACCGCTTCTGCCAGCCCTCGAGCACGGTGTGCATCTTCGGCGGATCGAACTGAAGCGCGTTGCCCAGCAAGGGCATGCCGCGAGGGCCGTCGATCTGGTCCAGCGATCGCGATGCGCCGCTGCGGACGGGGGTCACCCCGACACCGTGAACGGGCTGATCCATGATCCCCCCGATCGGCACTTGCCGACGATGCAGAGGGTTTCGATGCTCCGCCGGGGAACCGCCCCCGTCAAGGTGTCGGCGCGCTGCCAGGGCGCTCGACCAGGAACTCGGCTAGGGCACCCGCGCGTCGAGCTCGGGGCGCATCAGCAGGCTCTCCTGCGCGGTCGGCTCGTCACGCACGCCGACGAAGACCGCCGGCGTGGCGCCGCGATTCACCGCGACATGCGGCACGTTCGCAGGAATGAACAGGTAGTCGCCGGGTCGCGCGACGTCGCGGTGCTCGAGCCGCTCGCCGCTCCAGAGTTCCACTTCGTCGCCGCTCAGCAGGTAGAACGCCGACTCGTGCCGTTCGTGAACGTGCGCCTTCGTGCGCTGTCCCGGCGGCAGCGTGACGATCCCGAGGAACAGCGCCGCCGACGCGACAGTCTCGGCGCTGATGCCCGGCGCGTAGACCGCGCCCTGCTCGCTGCGGTACGGCTCGCCGCCGCGCACCACCTGCCCCCTCTTCGATTGCACCGACTGGTCCATGGCGCCTCTCCTCGTACGGGCCTTGCCCGGTTCGCGCCGCCCCGCGGCCGCGTCGCCTCGAAAGATCGCCCACCGCGCGGCTGCGGTATCGAAGCCGCGCCGAAAAATCCCGAAAAGGCCCGAAGCCGCCGATAGAATTTCCCCATGCTCGAGAAGCGCTTCGTCTTCGGGCCCTACGTGCTGGACCCCGGCCGGGGCACGCTGCTGCGCGACGGCACCCCGCTCGCGATCGGGCATCGCGCGTTCGCGTTGCTGCGCACCCTGCTCGAGGCCGACGGACAGGTGGTCGCCAAGTCCGACCTGATGGAAGCCGCCTGGCCCGGCGTGTTCGTCGAGGAGAGCAACCTGTCGGTGCAGGTCGCGGCGCTGCGCCGGCTGCTGGGCGCACCGCCCCGTGGCAGCGAGTGGATCGCCACGACCTCACGCATCGGCTACCGTTTCGCCGGGCCGGTCACTATCTCCGAAGGCGCGCCGGACGAAGCGGCCGACGCGCACGCCGGCGACGCCGCGCGCAGGCCGTCGATCGCCGTGCTGCCATTCGCCAACCTGGGTGGCGACCCGGCGCAGGAATACTTCGCCGACGGCGTGACCGAAGACATCATCACGGCGCTGTCGCGGTTTCGCTGGTTCCGCGTGGCCTCGCGCAATTCCAGCTTCGCGTTCAAGGGCAGGCCTGTCGGCGCGAAGGACGTCGCCCACGCGCTCGGCGTGCGCTACCTGCTGGAAGGCAGCGTTCGCCGTTCGCCGAACGCCATCCGGATCTCGACGCAGCTGGTGGACGCCACGACCGCGAACCCGTTGTGGGCGGACCGCTTCGACTTCGGCGGCCAGTTCGACCTCGGCGAGATGTTCGCCGTCCAGGACCGCATCGCCGCGCAGGTCGCCGGCGCCATCGAGCCCGAACTGCTTCGAACGGAGTCGGCGCTGGCAGCCCGGCGGCAACGGCGCGGCGACCCCAGCGGCTGGGACCTGGTGCATCGGGGCACCTGGTACTTCCATCAGGTCACGCGCCCGACGCACTTGCGCGCGCGCGAGCTGTTTCGCGAAGCGTCCCGCATCGACCCCGGGTTGCCCGAGGCGCATTTGTGGCTGGCCCGCGTGAGCGCCGGCCTCGCCGCGTACGGCTGGAGCGACGATCCGGCCGCCGTCCTTCGCGAGGGCGTCGATGCGGGGCTGCGCGCGGTCCAGCTCGACGAGCAGAACCCGTATGCGCACTACGGGCTGGCGATCGCCAGCGTCTACGCCGACCGCTTCGACCAGGCGATGCGTGCCGCCGAGCGGGCGATCGAATGCAGCCCCAGCTTCGCGCTCGGCCACCTGGTGCTCGGCATGGCGCGCGCGTTCGCCGGCGACGCGGCGGGCGCGGTCGCCCCGCTCCAGCACGGCCTGCGGCTCGATCCGCACGACCGGCAGAATTTCGCCTGGAACGAGATCCTCGCGTGGGCGCACCTGTTCTCGGGCGATCCCGTCCGCGCGCTCGAATGCGCGACGCGCGCGATGAAGATCCGGCCCGACTGGCGACCCGCGCTCGAAATCGCGGCATGCTCGCACGCGAAGCTTGGCGAGCGCGAAGCGGCGCACGCCTGCGCCGAGCAGATGGATCGCCTCGAGCCGCCCCCGGGCGACGCCCTCGCACCGCTCAGGCGGCGCAATCCCGACTGGGTCGCCGAGGTCGACTCGCTTCTCCTCGCAGCGCGATCGTGAACGTCGTCGATCACGCGAACAGCCAGCTGCAGATCGCCACCGCCGCGATCACCGCGACGACGTCGGCGATCAGCGCCGCGGCCAGCGCGTGGCGCACGCGGCGCACCTGCACCGCGCCGAAATAGACCGCCAGCACGTAGAACGTGGTCTCGCTCGATCCCTGCAGCGTGCTGACCAGGTAGCCGGTGTAGCTGTCGGGCCCGATCGCCGGATCGTTGATGATCGACGCCATCACGCCGTAGGCGCCGGAACCCGACAGCGAGCGCAGCAGCGCCATCGGCAGTGCCTCGGGGGGCAGGCCCACTTTCGAGGTCCAGGCGCCCAGCACCGACACCATCGCGTCGAGCGCGCCGCTCGCGCGGAACATGCCGACCGCCACCAGGATCGCGACCAGGTACGGGATGATCCGCAGCGCGACCTGGAACCCCTCCTTCGCGCCGTCGACGAACACTTCGTAGATGCGCACGCCGCGCAGCGCGCCGAACAGCAGGAAGCCCGTCATCAGGCCCGGAACGATCCACGGCGACATCGCCTTGCCCCAGGCGATCGTGAGCGGGATCAGCGCGACGAGGCCGCCGATCGCCAGCGCCGACGCCCACAGCGGATACGCGCCGGGATCCGCGGGCAGGCGCTCGCGCGGCGCGTCCTCGCTCGCCCACGGCCGGTCGACGTCGGTCGCGGCGACCTCGGGCGCGCCTGCGGGAAAGAAGCGCGCCAGCCACACTGCCGCAAGCACCGCCGCGATCGTCCCGCAGATCGACGCGAACAGCGTCGTCGGCAGGATGCCCGCCGGGTCCGCCGAACCGGCCGCCGCGCGCAGCGCGATCACGCCGGTGGGCAGCAACGTGACGCTCGACGTGTTGATCGCGAGGAACAGCGCCATCGAGTTCGTCGCCGTGCCCGGCCGCGAGTTGAGCCGGTCGAGCTCCTGCATCGCGCGGATGCCGAACGGAGTCGCCGCGTTGCCCAGGCCCAGCGCGTTGGCCGAGAGATTGAGGATCATCGCACCCATCGCCGGGTGATCGGGGGGCACTTCGGGAAAAAGCCGAGTCATCAGCGGCCGGATCAGCCGCGCGATCACGGTCAGCAGCCCGCCCGCCTCGGCGACCTTCATCAGCCCGAGGAACAGCGTCATCACGCCGACGAGCCCGATCGCCAGCTCGACCGCGCCGGCCGCCGACGAGATCATCGCGGAGGACAGCGCCTGCATCGGCGACTGAAGGCCCTCGGCCGCGACGAACGCGATCTGCCGCCACGCGGCCGCGACGAACGCGACGAGCACGATGCCGAGGAAGATCCAGTTCATGCGCGCGCATCATGCACGGGTTTGGGCGCGTAATCCACGCGCGGTTGCGCCCGGTGTCGTCGCGCCGTCGCCGTTCTGTCTCGGCGGCGTGGTGCCTGGCGCTTGCCACGGCGCGCGCGCCGATTCAGACTGCCCGCATCCGCTGTCACTTCCGACGCTCGCATCGCCATGGCCCGCACCCCGACTCGCACCCGAACCGCCCCTCCACAGCCGTTGCGGCGGCTCACGGCCGCACTGCTCTTCGCGGCCGGCGGCCAGGCTGCCCCGGCACTCGCCGAGAGCGAGCTGACCGGTGCCGCCCTGGCGCTGCACATGGGCTGCTACAACTGCCACCGCACGCCGGCGCGCCACGACGCGCCGACCTTCGAGCGAATGGCCGCGCACTACGAGAAGCTGCGCGGGCAGGAAGGCGCCGCAGCGAAGGAGGCCGAGCACCTGCGTCGCGGAGAGCCCTTCCGCCGTATCGTCGCCCACGAGCAGCTGTCGCCGGAGACGGCAACGAAGCTGATGCAGTGGCTCATCGACGGGGCGAAGCCTGCATCGGCCGGCGGCTGAGCGGCCGCAGGCTGGACGGCGAGTTCAGGCGCGAGCTTCATCCAGCACGGCGACTCCCTCGGCGCGCGCTGCCTCGCCGAGCGCCTGGTCGAACGTGGCGAGCGGACAGTCACGCGACACCGCAAGCTCGAGGTAGCTGGCGTCGTAAAGCGTAAGGGCATGACGGGAAGCCAGTTCGCCTGCCCGAAGCATCGCCTCGGCGGAAATCGGCTCGAGCGCGATCGGCAGCGAAGTGAAGGCATCGAGCAGTTCGAGGCGGGTTGCCTGACGCAGGCGGCTGCGCCGCTCGGCCTGCAGCAGCGCATTGCCGACTTCGAGAAGCAGCAGCGACGGCGCACGCGGACGATCGTGCGCGGCTCGCAGCAACAAGCGCTGCGCGATTTCGCTGCGTTCGTCAGGCAGCAGCCACGCCAGCGACACCGACGCGTCGAGCACGAAAGCCATGGCCGCAGCGGCGTCGGTTCAGTAGCGGTGTCCGGCGTGGGCCATTTCGCGCGCCGTCTCCCCAGGAGCGAGCACGCTCGCGAGCGTGACGCCCTGCCGGGCCAACCGGGCGCGGATGGCTTCGACCTTGTCGATCGCCTGCCGGACCGCGGCCTCGTCGCCCTGCTCGAACGGGATCAGCTGGGCGACGGGCTTGCCGTGGCGCGTGATCACGAAGCGCTCGCCGCGCGCGGCGCGCTCCAGCAACTTCGGCAGGTGCGTCTTGGCGTCGTAAGCGCTGACGGGCTCGGCCGCAACCAGCGTGGGCTTCATGTCGACTAGTCTGAACTAGTCTGAATTGTTGGTCAACCCGGGGCGCCAACCGTCCGCAACGACACCGCCTGCTTCACCTCAGCCGCACCAGCAGCACCGGCACCGGCGAGCGCCGCGCGACCTGCTCGGCGTCGCTGCCCATCAGCACGCGGTCGACGCCGCGACGGCCGTGCGTGCCGATCACGATCAGGTCGGCGGGCCAGGCGGCCGCCTGGTCCAGGATGACGTCGGACACGCGCTGGCCCACGCTGTCGACGAGCGCCGTCTCGGCCTTCACGCGCTCGTCGGCGACAGTGTCGCGCGCCTTCGCGAGCAGGTCCTGCGCGGCCTTGCGCAACGCCGGCTCGATCTCGCGCACGAAGACTTCCGGCCGTTCGTAGCCGGTGATGTGCATCAGCGGATCCATCACGTGCAGCAGGCGCAGCGTCGCCGAGCACAGGCGGGCGAGGCCGGCCGCCTCGGCGAGCGCGCGCTCCGACGTCGGGCTGCCGTCGATGGGGACGAGGATGCGGTCGTACATGGCGTGTCTCCGGGCCGGATATCGGTCGGGAGTATGAACGCTCCGCCCGCCGGGCGCATCGACCCTGACTTGAGACGACGACGGCCCAGGTCTATCGTGGCGGCAACGGCCCACGCCGTGGGGAGTACACCATGCGCTCCGCGACCGTCGCTGCCTCGTTCGTCGCCCTGTCGATTGCCGTCGGCGCGCCGCTCGCGCGCGCCGCGCCGCCGGCGTCCGACCGCTTCGTCGCCGGCGGCACCGTCACCGAGGTCGCGCCCGTCGCAGGCGACCTGATCGCCGCTGGCGGCAGCGTCGACGTCGACACCGACGTCGCCGGCGGCGTCGTCGCGGCAGGCGGCAAGGTCCGCATCGGCGGCAGCGTCGGGCAGTCGGTGTACGCGGCGGCCGGGCAACTGTCGCTGGTCGGGCGCGTGGCGCGCAACGCGCGACTCGCCGGCGGCGAAATCGAGATCGGGCCGAAGGCGCAGATCGCCGGCAACCTGGGCGCGGCAGCCGGCCGCATCGCGGTGCGCGGCGCGGTCGACGGCCACCTGAGCGCGGGCGCCGGAACCCTGCTGATCGATGCGCCGATCGGCGGCGACGTCGAGGCGGCCGCCGGCACGCTGGAGCTCGGGCCGAATGCGCGCATCGGCGGCACGCTGCGGTATCGCAGCACCGAGCCGCTGAAGCGCGATCCTGCCGCGCAAGTCGTCGGCGAGATCGTGCGCGTCGGCCCCGACCCGGCGAAGTGGTCGTCCGAAGCGCGGCAGATGCGCAGGGGCGCAGGCCTGTTCTGGACCACCGGCCTGATGCTGCTGGCTGCGCTGCTGGTGGCCGTCACGCCGCAGCTCAGCGCCTCGGTCTCCGCATCGCTGCGCGGCCGGCCGGGCTTCAGCCTGGTGCTCGGATTCGTGGTGCTGGCCTGCGCGCCGATCGCCGCCGTGCTGCTGCTCGTGACCATCATCGGCGTCCCGCTCGCGCTGTTGGTCCTGTTCGCCTGGCTCGCGCTGTTGCCGGTGGCCTGGGCCAGCACGGGCGTCGCTGTCGGCGACTGGCTGCTGGCGCGCGCCGCGTCGGCCCGCGCCGATCGCACCGGATGGCGCGTCGTCGCGGCCGCGCTCGGCGTGCTGGCGCTCGCGTTCGCGTCGCGCGTGCCGTGGCTCGGAGGCTGGATCGGCTTCGCCGCGCTGATCGCCGGGCTCGGCGCGTGGGCGCTGCAACTGCGGCGGCTGGCGGCGCGTTGAGCGCGAACGATCGCGCCCGCGGCGCGCGGTTGAACTGCCGTTACACGCGCCGGACGCGACCGCCGTGGCGAGCGATGCACTCGTGCATCGCGTGGCGCGACGAGGACTGGATCTCGCGCAGAAGCGCGTGCGTGATGGGCCCGAGCCCGAAGCGTCGCTCCAGCTGCTCTTCGAGCTTCAGCAGCAGGCTGGCCGCCATCTCGGCGTCGGCCAGCGCGCGGTGATGGCGGCCCGCCACGGGCAGGCCCGCGAACTCCACCAGCGTGCCCAGCTTGTGGTTCGGCGCCTCGGGATAGATGCGCCGCGCGAGCAGCATCGTGCAGGCGAACGCCTGCACGCGCTCCCTCCTGATCCGGCCCAGCTCGGCGTCCCAGAACCTGCAGTCGAACGACGCGTTGTGCGCCACCATCGGATGCGCGCCGACGAAGTCGGCGACTTCGCGCATCACCTTCGCCGCGGGCGGCGCCGCGCGCACCATCTCGTTGGTGATGCCGGTCAGCTGCTCGATGAACGGCGACACCCAGGCGCCCGCGTTCATCAGGCTCTGGTAACGCCCGACGACGCGACCGTCGCGCACCAGCACGGCAGCGATCTCGGTCGCGCGCGCGCCGGCGTCCGGCGAGATTCCGGTGGTCTCGAAGTCGATGACAGCGACGGTGTCCATCCGCGGGCCTGGGTGGGGTCGACACCGGCGCGTGCCGGGTGCCTGCGGGGCCGATGATAGCCGTCCGCGTGGGCCTTGAATGCCGACCTTTCTTGCGTCCGCGCATTGACAGCCCCGCCCGCGGGCATACAGTGAACCCCGATGCGGCGCGCGACACGACGCGCCGCCACGTCCGCGCAGGAGGGGACATGGGCTTCAGGATCGAAAGGCACGGCGACGAATTGCTGGTGCGGATCGAAGGCGCCACGCGCACCGAGCAGGAGGTCTTCGACAAGGTCTGCGCCTGCCGCGGGCAGAGCTGGTGGTCGTGCCCGAGCGGCGAGTGCGCGAAGATCGGCGACTGCGACACCCGGCGCGACGGCGAGACGACGGTGCTCGCGCTCAGGCCGCGCCCCGGCGAGGCGCTGTCGCCGGCCGGCGTCGAAGAGTGCCTGCGCTACGTGCTGGCCGAAGGGACCGGCGTCGCGCCGCGCTGAACCGGCCGCGAGGGCCCCGCGCCGAGCCAGCCGCGCCGGCGCCGCGCTGAATCAGGCGCGCCGGCCGCCCGCCTGCTCCACCTTCTCCCAGTCGTCGCGCAGCGCGCTCTTGCGCACCTTGCCGACCGCGGTCCGCGGCAGCGCATCGACGAAGCGCACGTGCCGCGGCACCTTGTAGGCGCCGATCGACGCGCGGCAGTGCGCGACCAGTTCCTCGGCGCCGAGCGTCGCACCGGGCCGCAGCACGACCACCGCCGCGACCGCTTCGCCGAGCCGGTCGTCGGGCACGCCGATCACCGCTACCTCGGCCACCGCCGGATGCCGCGCGAGCACCGCTTCGACGTCGACCGAGTAGACGTTCTCGCCGCCGGTGATGATCAGGTCCTTCTTGCGGTCGAGGATCGTCAACCGGCCGCTCGCGTCGAGCGCGCCGACGTCGCCGGTGCTGAACCAGCCGTCGCGCAGCACCGCGGCAGTCTCGACCGGCCGGTCGTGATAGCCGAGCATCACGCCCGGCGCGCGCACGCGGATCTCGCCGGGCTGCCCGACGCCGAGCTCGGCGCCCGCGTCGTCGACGATGCGCAGCTCGACGCCCACCAGCGGCCGCCCCGCCGAGCCGAGGATCGCCGCGTCGTCCGCCGCGATACCGGCCCGATGCTCGTCGTCGCCGAGGATCGTGAGGATCGGTGCGGTCTCGGTGAGCCCGTAGGCCTGGTGGAACCCCGCGTTCGGAAAGAAACCGATCGCCGCGCGCAGCCACGACACCGGCATCGGCGACGAACCGTAGAAGATCACCCGCAGCGACGAGCGGTCGAAGCGCGCCGCGCCGGGATCGTCGATCACCATCTTCAGCATCGTCGGCACGACGGTGGTGAAGCGGATGCCCCAGCGCTCGACGGCCTCGAGCATCGCCTGCGGCGAGAACTGGCGCAGGTACGCATGCGTGCCGCCCAGCAGCGTCGTGATGTTGCTGCACAGCGCCGCTGCGTGGAACATCGGCGCGACCGTCAGCGTCACGTCGTCCTGGCGAATGCCCAGCGCGAGCCCGACCTGGATCGAGTTCCACGCGAGGTTGCGGTGCGACAGCCGCACGCCCTTGCTGCGACCGGTCGTCCCCCCGGTGTAGAGGACGATCGCCTCGGCGTCGTCGCCGCCGTCGTGCATCGGTGCCGGCGCGCTCGCCGCGAGCAGCCGTTCGTAGTCGCCCTGGTCGGCGCCGGCGACGATCGTCCGCGCGCGCCACGCGGCCAGCGGCGGCGCCTCGAACAAGGGCGCGAACTCGGGATCGACGAGGACCACCTTGCAGCCGGCGTCGTCGAGGATGTCGGCGATCTCGGGCGGCGCGAGCCGCCAGTTCACCGGCACCGGCACCGCACCGCCCCAGTGGCCCGCCCAGATCGATTCGGCCTGCCGGAAACCGTTCTTCATCAGCAGGCCGAAGCGCGCGCCCGGCCCGGCGCCCGCCGCCGCGAGCATCGCGGCGGCGCGGCGCATCCGGTCGAACCACTGCGCCCAGGTCAGCGTGAACTCGGCGTCGACGAGAGCGGTGCGCGCCGCGTGCACGCGCGCCGTCTCGTTGAGCAGGCGGACGAGGTTCATCGCCGTGCCTCCCCGCGCAGCGTTACTGCTTGACCAGCCTGAACGCGCCCTTCTCGACCTTGATCAGGAACGTCGAGCGCCGGTCGTAGCCGTTGTGGTCGGTCGGGCTCATCGTGGACACGCCGTTGTTCAGGTAGACGTCCTTGCCGCGCTCGATCTCGTCGCGCAGCGCGGCGCGGAACTCGGGCGTGCCGGGCTTGCCGCCCTTCAGCGCGTTGGGCACCGCGCGCGCCACCAGTTCGACCGTATCCCACAGGTGCGCACCGAAGATGTTCGGCGGCTGGCCGTGCGTCTCGCGGTAGGCCTTGATGTACGCCTCGACCGGCTTCCTGAACGGGCTGCCCGCGGGAAGGTCCTGCGCGATCGTGAACGCCTCGCCCGCGTAGATCGCGCCCTCGACGTCCTTGCCCCCGAGCTTGATGAACTCCTCGGTCGACACGCCGTGCGTCTGGAAGATCGGGCCCTTGTAGCCGCGCTCGCGCAGCGCCTTCTGCGGCAGCACCGCCGGCGTGCCGGCCGACGCGATGAACACGGCGTCGGGCTTGGTCGCGATCACCTTCAACGCCTGGCCGGTCACGCTGGAGTCGCTGCGCGCGTAGACCTCGTGCGTGGTGAGCTTGATGCCCATCTTCGGCGCCATCTCGCTCAGCGCCTTGTAGTAGCCCTCGCCGTAGCCGTCGGACACGCCGATGTAGCCGAGCGACTTCACGCCGCTCTTCGCGATGTAGTCGAGGATCGCGGCGGCCATCAGGTCGTCGTTCGGCACGACCTTGTAGACCCAGCGCTTCTTCTCGTCCATCGGCGTGACGAGCACCGCGGCCGCCGCCAGCGTCATCAGCGGCGTCTTCGTCTCGGCCGCGATGTCGATCAGCGGCAGGCTGGTGGGCGTCAGCGACGAGCCGATCAGCACGTCGACCTTCTCCTCGGTGATGAGCTTGCGCGCGTTCTGCGCCGACTTGGTCGGATCGGACTCGTCGTCGAGCGCGACGTAGGTGACCTTCTGCCCGCCGATCTCCTTCGGCAGCGACTGCACGGTGCGCATCTGCGGCTGCCCGAGCGCCGCGCCCGGCCCGCTCGCGGACACGGTGATGCCGACCTTGATCTGCGCCAGCGCCGGGCCGGCCATCGCGATGCCGAAGGCCGCCGCGATCGCGGCCACGATCGTCCTGCTCTTTCTCATCTTCGTCTCCCGTCTTCGTCGTACTGCAGTGGCTCAATGCGGATGGGGGCGCCTCAGTATTCCGCGCCGCCCATCCCCAGGTAACTCTCGACCAGTCGCTCGTCGTCGGCAATCGCCGCGGCCGGCCCGTGCGTGGTGACGCTGCCCAGCTCGAGCACGTAAGCATAGTCCGCGACGCGCAGCGCCGCGCGCGCGTTCTGCTCGACCAGCAGCAGCGAGACGCCGCTCGCGCGCAGCGCCACCAGCCGCTCGAACACCTCGGCGACGATCTTCGGCGCCAGGCCGAGGCTCGGCTCGTCCAGCATCAGCAGCGACGGCCGCGACATCAGCGCGCGGCCCATCGCGAGCATCTGCCGCTCGCCGCCGGACAGCGTGCCGGCCAGCTGGCGATGGCGCTCGCGCAGCCGCGGAAATTGCGCGTAGACGTCGTCGAGCGCGCCCTCGCGCTCGTCGCGCCGGCGGCGAAATGCGCCGAGCCGCAGGTTGTCCTCGACGCTGAGGTCGGCGAACAATTCGCGCCGTTCTGGCACCAGGCTCAGCCCGAGCCCGACGCGCGCCTCGAGCGCCAGCGCGGACACTTCGCGCCCGTCGAAACGAATGCCGCCGCGCGACGGCAGCACGCCCATCACCGCATTGAGCAGCGTGCTCTTGCCGGCACCGTTGGCGCCGATGATCGTGACCAGCGCCCCGCGCGGCACCTCGATCGACACGCCCGACACCGCCTCGGTGCGGCCGTAGCGCACCGACAGGTCGTGCACCGCGAGATGGGGAGGGGTCGCGCCCGGAGCGGCCGCACCCGAAGGGGCGGCGCTCATGCGACGCCCCCGAGATAAGCCTCGAGCACCCGCGGGTCGCGCCGCACCGTCGTCGGCACGCCCTCGGCGATCCGCGTGCCGAAGTCGAGCACCACCAGCCGGTCGGCGAGGCTCATCACGAAGTCCATGTCATGCTCGACCAAGAGCACGCCGACGCCGTCGGCGCGCAGTTCGCGCAGCAGCTTCGCCAGCGCCTTCTTCTCGCCGTGCCGCAGGCCGGCCGCGGGCTCGTCCATCAGCACCAGCACAGGGTCGAGGCACAGCGCACGCGCCACTTCGACCAGCCGAAGCTGGCCCAGCGCGAGGCTGCCGGCGGCCTTGTGCGCGTCCGCCGACAGGCCGACCCGCTCGAGCTGTCGCGCCGCCTCGCCGAGCAAGCTTGCCTCCTCGTCGCGGTCCAGCCGCAGCATCGCGCGCACCATGCCGGCCTGGCCGCGCAGGTGCGCGCCGAGCGCGACGTTCTCGAGCACGCTCATGTCGGCCACGATGTCGGCGTGCTGGAACGTGCGCCCGAGCCCGCGCGCGGCGATTCGCTGCGGCGTGGCGCCCGCGATCGACTCGCCGCGGAAGCGGATCGCGCCCTGGTCGATGTCGAGCGCGCCGCAGATCAGGTTGAAGGTGGTGCTCTTGCCTGCGCCGTTGGGCCCGATCAGGCCGACGATCTCGCCGGCGCGCACCTCGAAGCCGACGTCGTTCACCGCGACCAGTCCGCCGAAATTCTTGCGCACGCGGTCGACTTCGAGCAGCCGGCTGCCGCGCTCGGGCCGCGCGCGCGGCGCGAGCTTCGCGACGCCGCGCCGCGCGGGAATCTTCGCCGGCGCGGGCGGCCCGAACAGGATCGGCCACAGGCCGTTGGGTGCCGTCTGCAACGCGAGCACGAGCACCGCGCCGAACACGACGATCTCGTAGTTGCCGGCGCTGCCGACCAGCACCGGAAGCAGATCCTGCACCTGGTCGCGCAGGAAGGTGATGCCGGTCGCGCCGAGGATCGCACCGTACACGCGGCCGGCGCCGCCCACCACCGCCATCAGCAGGTACTCGATGCCGGCGTTCACGCCGAACGGCCCCGGCGCGACCGATCGCTGGAAGTGCGCATAGAGCCAGCCCGCCAGGCCCGCCAGCATCGCGGCGAAGACGAAGATCTTCAGCTTCGCGCCGGCGATGTCGACGCCGAAGGCCTCGGCCGCGTGCGCGCTGCGACGCAGCGCCCGCAGCGCGCGGCCGGCGCGCGCGCCGAGCAGGTTCTGCGCGACGACCACCGCCAGCACCACGGCCAGCCACACCAGCACGAAGAACTGGCGCCCGTCGGTGAGCGCGTGGCCGCCGATCCGAAGCGGCGGAATGCCGGACATGCCGTCGTGCGCGCCGAGCCACGACAGGTTGCCGAACAGGTAGAACAGCGCGACGCCCCAGGCCAGAGTGCCCAGCGGCAGGAAGTGCCCCGACAGCCGCACCGTCACCGAGCCGACCAGCAGCGCGCCGAGCGCCGTCACCGCGAGCGACACCGGCAGGCTCAGCCACGGACTGACGCCGAACTGCACGGTGAGCACCGCGGTCGTGTACGCGGCCAGCCCGACGAACGCCGCCTGGCCGAACGAGGTCATGCCCCCGACGCCGGTCAGCAGCACCAGGCCGATCGCCACCAGGCTCGCAATGCCGATGTAGTTGAACAGCGTCACCCAGTACGCGGGAATCACGCCGCTGAACGGCAGCGCGAGCACCACCAGGGCCAGCAGCGCGGCAAGCAGGTTCGCGCGCGCCGCCATCAGTCTTCCTCGGCATGCACCGGCGTGCGCAGCGAACGCCACAGCAGCACCGGCAGGATCAGCGTGAACACCAGCACTTCCTTGAAGTTGCTGGTCCAGAACGAGAAGAACGCTTCGGCGATGCCCACGCCCAGCGAGGCCAGCACCGTCAGCGGAAAGCTGACCAGCCCGCCGAGGATGGCCGCGACGAACGCCTTCAGCCCGATCAGGAACCCGCTGTCGTAGTAGATCGTGACGATCGGGCCGGCGAGCACCCCGGAGATCGCGCCCATCGCGGCAGCCAGCGCGAACGCGACGCTGCCCGCGGTCGTGGTCGGGATGCCGACCAGCCGCGCGCCGAGCCGGTTCGACGAGCACGCACGCAGCGCCTTGCCCATCAGCGTGCGCTCGAAGAACAGCGCGAACGCGACCAGCAGCAGCACCGTCGTGCCGACGACCACGACGCTCTGGCCGGTAATCGGGATGCCGCCCAGCGAGAAGTCGCCGGAGAGCAGCGGCTGCGTGCCGATGCCCTCGGGCCCGAAGAACACCAGCCCGAGCCCCATCAGCGAGAAGTGCACGCCGAACGACGCGATCAGCAGCACCAGCACGCTCGCCTGCGCCATCGGCGCGAACGCCACGCGGTAGATCATCGGCCCCATCGGCACGATCAGGGCAACCGCGAGCGGAACGTAGACCGCGGGCCCCAGCTTCAGCGGGGCCAGCACCACCGTGAGCCCCGCGAGCGCCGCCGGCAGCACCAGGTCGAACGCGACGATCCGCGCGACGAGGCCCGCGCCGAGCGTGCGCCGGTTCTGCGCCAGCGCCGCGAGCGCCGACAGCGCGCCCAGCGCCACCAGCAGCCAGATCGTCGGTGGCGTACGCCCCGCCTCGAGCGCCGCGACGGTCATCGCGCCGAACGCGATGAACTCGCCCTGCGGCACCAGGATGACGCGCGTGACCGCGAACACCAGCACCAGCGCGATCGCGGCCAGCGCGTAGATCGCGCCGTTGATGACCCCGTCCTGGACGAGGAACAGGAAGATCGTCGAATCCAATGCGCGCCCTATCGTTCGAAGCGCGCCGGCAGGGTGGCGACGTCGAGGCGCCGGTTGTCGCGCTTGTACGGTGCCGGCGCGACGGTGGCACGGATGCGCTTCTGCGGGCGCCCGGGGGTGCCCCACACCACGACGACCTGCGTGCCCGGCTCCGCGCGACCGACGTCGATCGTGCACAGCGACAGCATCTGCCGGAACGTGTAGCTGTAGCAGCGCGAGGTACTGGCGCCCACGACCGCCTCGCCGTCGAGCACCTCGTCGACGTGCATGCAGCCGAGCAGGTTGCGCGGCATCTCCATCGGGTCGAACGGCTCGCCTTCGCGAAACAGCGACGCATGGACGTCGATCACGTCCTCGCTGTTCCAGACCAGCGTCACCATCCTGCGGCGCGGGTTCGCCAGCTCCGCCTCGACCGCGGCGCGCCCGGTGAAGTCGTGGTCGAGCCGGATGCTCTTCGCCCAGCCGAGCTCGACCGGGCTGCGGTAGAGCGCCGACAGGTCGTCGAAGCGCAGGCTGCCGGCCGTGGACGGCCGCGCGGTGACCATGCTGCGAAACCGCCGCGCGCACCAGTCGTGGTAGGGCTTCTGGTCCTCGCCGTACAGCGCCGGCAGGTAGTCGACCGACGGCGTCGGGAAGCAGGCCTCGACGTGGTTGACCATCTTCGTGCGTCCGCCGAGACGCCGGATGCCGAAGTCGCGGCCTGCGTCGACGATCGCCTGGTAGACGGCCTGCGCGTCCTCGCCGCGCCCGTGCAGCTCGTAGCCCAGTTCGCCGGCCATCCCCTGGCGCAGCAGGTCGAACGCCATGTCACCGATGCGCACACGGCGAAAGCGCATGAAGCCGATGTCGCGCAGGCTCTCGCCGCAGACCTGCTCGAGCAGGTACAGCGAAGCGGGGCCCTGCACCTGGAAGATGAAGCGCTCGGCGCCGGCCAGCTCGGCATGCGCGCGATAGCCGCCCGCCTCGTGCCGGTACACCAGCCACGGCACGCCGGGCCCGCTGGTGAAGAGGAACTCGTCGTCGGCGAGCCGCATCAGGATGCCCTCGCCCATCAGCCTGCCGCGCTCGTTGCAGAGCGACAGGTGCTTGGCCTGTCCGATCTCGTAGGCGGAAAAGCCGTTGACCGAGACGTCCGAGAAAAACTGCAGCGCGTCGGGCCCCTTCAGGCGGAACTTGGCGAGGGGCGACCAGTCGCCGATGTAGCAGGTCGTCTTCCAGGACTGGCTCTCGTCGACCCAGCCGGTGTACTCATGGGCTTCGAAGTAGCCCGCGAACCGGGTGTAGGTGGACACCCCGCGGTCGACCGGAACGCCCGGCGTGAGTGCAATGGATGGGCGGAACGGGGATGGCTGCATGCGTCTCGGCAAGGGGGCGCGACCGGATGCGCACGCCGCGGAAACGATCGTCTATTAGCCTATAGAAAGTTGTCAAGCTGCGGAAATCACCCGGTGATGATCGGGCGCAGTGTCTCGATTTCGTCGACCATGAAGTCGAAGAACGCGGCCACGCGGGGCGTGTGGCGCACGTCCGGGTGCGCGAGCACGCGCCAGATCCGCGTGAGCTCCGGGATGGGCCCCAGCACGCGCACCAGTTCGGGCTCGGCGTCGCCCAGAGCGGTGGGCAGCGGTGCGATGCCGATGCTCGCCTTCACCGAATTGAGCAGCCCGAGCACGCTGTTGTTGCGCGCGACGATGCGCCCGTTCGGCGCGACCTCGCGAAGCCACTTCGCCGCGCGATGCCCGGCCATCGTCTCGTCGAAGCCCGCGAGCGCATGGCGCTCGAGGTCCTCGACGCGCTCGGGCTTGCCGTGGCGCTCGACGTACTTGCGGCTGGCGTACACCGCCCACAGCGAGTCGCCGATCTTGCGGCCGATCAGCACCCCGTCGTCGGTGTCGCCCGAGCGCAGCGCCACGTCGGCCTCGCCCTTCGACAGGTCGAGGTAGCGGTCGCTCATCGCGAACTCGACGTCGAGCCCCGGATAGCGTGCGCGGAAGCGCTCGAGCAGTGGCGAGTGGCTGATCCGCACCGCGAGCGGCTCGGGACACGTGACTCGGACGACGCCGACCGCCGCGCGCTGCGACACCGCAACCTGCTCCTCGAAGCCCGATACCGCCTGCTCGACGCGCTGCGCATGCGGCAGCAGCGATTCGCCGAACTCGGTGAGCCGGTACCCGGTCGGGTGGCGCCTGACCAGCGGCCGGCCGATGCGCTGCTCGAGCTCGGTGAGCCGCCGCTGCACCGTCGACTGGTTGACCTTCAGCGCGCGTGCCGCCGCCAGCGTGCTGCCGTGCTGCGCAACCGCGAGGAAATACCGGAGGTCGTTCCAGTCGAACACGGGCGGGCTATGCAGTTTCGCTGCCCCATTATGCGATTTTCCCGGCTTCCGGGGTGCTCGCTGCGCGTCCAGACTGGGCTCGCGTCGATCGTCCGACACCCACGAAGGAGCCACCGACCATGAGCACCGCCCAAGCCCTCGACCCGATCGCGTTCAAGGCCGCGCTGCGCGAGCAATGGGACAGGTCCGCCGCCGGCTGGAACGCGCACGCGCCGCAGATCCGCGCGTGGCTGGCCACCGCCACCGAAGCGATGCTGGACATGGCCGCGATCGGGCCGCGCTCGCGCGTGCTCGACGTCGCCGCCGGCTCGGGCGACCAGACGCTCGACATCGCCGCGCGCGTCGGTCCCGACGGCTGCGTGCTCGCCACCGACCTGTCGCCGGCCATCCTGGCCCTCGCCCAGCGCAACGCCGAGCGCGCCGGCCATCGCAACGTCGAGACGAAGGTCGCCGACGGCGAACGCCTGCCGGTCGACGACGCGAGCTTCGACGCCGCGGTGTGCCGGCTCGGCCTGATGTTCTTCCCCGATCCGCTGCAGGGGCTGCGCGAGATGCACCGCGCCACGCGCCCGGGCGGCCGCACCTGCACGATGGTGTTCTCGCGCCCCGACCGCAACCCCTGCGTCACGATCCTGATGTCGACCGCGCTGAAGCACGCCGGTCTCGCCCCGCGCGATCCATTCCAGCCGGGCGGCCTGCTCAGCCTCGGCAAGCCCGGCCTGGCCGACGAGTTGTTCCGCGCGGCAGGCTTTCGCGACGTGGCGACGACGACGCTCGACGCGCCGTTTCGCCTGCCCACTGTGCGGCACTACCTCGACTTCGTGCGCACGTCGGCCAGCCCGATCCAGCAGATCCTGGGCCGCCTCGACCGTGCCGCGGCCGACGCGGCCTGGGCCGAGATGGAGCAGCGGCTCGGCGAATTCACGACGTCGGACGGGTGGGTCGGGCCGAACGAGTTGCTGCTGACGGTGGGGCGGCGATGAATGCGGGGCGCCGCCTGGCGCCTCACTTGCGCCACCACCAGACGAGCAGCGACAGCAGCAACGAGACGACGATGGACGTCGTCAGCGGGAAGTAGAAGCGGAAGCCCTCGCGCTCGATCGCGATGTCGCCGGGCAGTCGGCCGAATGGCAGCTTCGAGAGCCAGGGCCACAGCAGGCCGGCGACGAGGAGCAGCAGGCCGATGGCGATGAGGAGGCGTTGCATGGTCGGGCAGCCCGGGACACCGGCGCAGGCAAGGTGAAAGCCGGCTCTGCTCATCCCCGGGATACACGGAATTGTGCCTCGGACACGAGCCGGCAGCCATCCCCTACGAACGCCGACATCGACCGCAGCATCGAGTCGGGGGCGATGTCCCGAACCAGAAAGACCAGCCCCGATTCGCCTCCCGCGACCGACGATTCGGCCAGGTGCTCCGGGAAATGGACCACGTGCCTGACCACGTTCACGACGACCGGCGTGTCGCCGTCGGCCACGTCGATCACGCCCTTGATCCGCAGAAGCTTCGGGCCGTGGGCATGCACGAGCAGCGATAGCCAGGTCGAGAATGCCACCCAGTCGAGGCGCCGGCTCGCTGCGATCGCGAAAGCCGCGACACCCCGCGTATGCCGGTCGCGGCCGCTGCCGCCGACTCGGGCAAGCCGCACGTAGTCGTTGGCCGATTGTTCAGGGTCTCCGTACGGCAACCACCGGCTCGCCGGCGGACCCGCCGTGAAGCGGCTGCTGGCATGCAGCAGCGCCTCGATCGGCCGGTCCGCGCGATCGATCACCGTGGCGAGCGGATTCAACGAACCGACCAGCCCGGACACGGCCTCGGCGCGCTCGGCGCCCGCCAGGTCGGACTTGGTGACCAGAAGGAGATCGGCGCACTGGACCTGTGCGGCGAACTCGGGCGACTCTTCCAGCTGGGACTCGGCGTGCAACGCGTCGACCGTGCTCGCCACCGCCTGCAAGCGCAGCCGCGCGGTCAGGCGCGGATGGGCCGACAACGTCGCGATCACCGAGACCGGATCCGCCAGACCGCTGGTCTCGATGACGACCCGGTCGACTCGTCCGGCCAGCGACGGATCGTCGACCACGTCGAGCAGCGACTGCCTCAGGTCGTCCTGCACGACACAGCACAGGCAGCCGTTGCGCAGCAGCGCGACCTGCCGGTTCGATACGGCCCGCAGCAGCCGATCGTCGATCCCGAGCGGCGCCGCCTCGTTGACGATCACCAGAGAGCGCTCGAAGCGCGGATCGCCGAGGGCCTGTCTGAGCAACGTCGTCTTGCCGCTGCCGAGGAACCCGGAGACGATCAGGACGGGCAGCCTGGCAGCGATCACGACGCGCCGCTTTGGTGCACGGTCGCGGCGCGCGCCTCGAGCGCATCGAGCAACGCCACATCGAACGGGTCGATCGGCCGCTTCGACAGCGCCCCGACGACCCGCCAGAGTTCGGGCAACGAGCCGACGACTTCGCTCGCGCCGTGCGCGCTGGTCACGATCCAGGACGTACCGTTCCAGTCGGCCACGCTGGCGCCGAAGGCGCGACAGACGCGGTCGAGCGACTGCTGCTGCAAGCGCCGCGCGCGTGCCCGGGCTTCGTGGCCGACCGGCTTCGCGACGCCCGGCGGCGCGGCGCCCGCGGCGCTCCAATGCGCCGTCTCGCCCCACAGGCCGCACAACCCGCACACCGCGTCAGCCCTCGAACGGGTGGGCGCGATCGTACTCGGAGGCGATCGTCTCGAGCGTCCCGAACTGCACCCCCGGGTGCCGCAGCATGTGGTGCAGCAGGCGCTCCAGCATCGCGAGCACCTGGGGCCGGCCCGCGACGTCCGGATGCAGGCACAACGTGAAGACGGCCTCGTCCATTTCCCGATAGACCCAGTCGAACTGCTCGCGCCACAACTCCTCGATGTCGCGGGGATTCATGAAGCCGTGGCTGTTCGGCGCCTTCTTGATGAACATCATCGGCGGGAGGTCATCGAGATACCAGCTCACCGGGATCTCGATCAGCGACGTCTCGGTGCCGCGCACCAGCGGCTTCATCCAGCTCGACGCGGGCTGGGAATAGTCGATCGGCGTCCAGGCATCCCCGACGCGCAGGCGGTGGCACTCGAAATCGCGGTGCATCATGCTGTGGTCGTAGACGATGCCGCGCTCGAGCAGCAAGTTCGGTGTCGCCGCGCTGAGCTCCCACCACGGCGCCGCATAGCCGGTCGGCCGAGCCCCGGTGAGGTCGACCACCAGTTCGATGCACTTGTCGAGCACGTCGGCTTCCTGCCGCGGGCTCATCGCGAGCGGGTTTTCGTGCGAGTAGCCGTGCAGGCCGATCTCGTGACCGTCGCGCACGATCTGCTCCATCTGGTCGGGAAACGTCTCGATCGAGTGCCCCGGCGCGAACCAGGTCGCCTTCAGGTCGAAGCGACGCAGCAACTCGAGCAACCGCGGAACGCCGACCTCGCCGGCGAACATGCCCCTCGAGATGTCGTGCGGAGAATCCGCCCCGCCGAACGTGCCCAGCCACGCTGCCACGGCGTCGATGTCGATGCCGAGCCCGCAGGAGATTCGCTTCGTCACGCTGTCTGCCCTCTCTTCATTTCGATGCTTGCCGTGCGACATTGACGACCCCGATGTCGCTGTGGATACTCTGATCGCCGTCCGATACCCGGGACATGAAACGCCAGCTCCCTCCGCTCCATGCCCTGAGGGCCTTCGAGGCCGCCGGCCGGCTGCTGAGCTTCTCGAAGGCCGCCCAGGAGCTCTCGGTCACGCAGGGCGCGGTCAGTCGCCAGATCAAGGTCCTCGAGGGCTTCCTCGCGGTTCCCCTGTTCCGGCGCCTGACCCGTCAGGTCGAGCTGACCGAATTCGGCCGCGCATACCTGTCGATCGCGTCATCGGCCCTCGACCAGATCGCCAACGCCACCCAGGTCACGCTGCAGCACCAGCGCTCGCTGTCGATCAGCCTGCTGCCTTCGATCTCCACGCTGTGGTTGTTCCAGCGCCTGAATTCGTTCACGCGCGCATACCCCGAAATCCGGCTGCACGTCTCCGCATCCCTCGATCCGGTGAGCTTCAAGCGCGACAACGTCGACGTGGCCATCCGGGTCGGCAAGCTGCCGGGCCACGCGTATTCGTCGCGGGGCTCGCAAATCGAGTTCGACATGGTCGACGACTGGACGGGTGTGTGCGCGACGCATCTCTGGGATGACTACCTGACGCCGGTGTGCTCGAAGCGGCTTCTGGCCCAGGGACAACCGCTGCGGCGGCTCGAGGATCTCGACCGGTTTCCGCTGATCCACAACGCGAGCCGGCCCGACGCGTGGACCGCATGGCTCAAGGCGAGTGGCGCAGGCGCCCGTCGCGGCAGCTCGGCCCTCGAGGTCGGGCATTCGTTCCTCGCCGTGCTCGCCGCGCGCGATTGCCTGGGAATCGCCTGCGTGCCGACGATCGAGGTCGAGGCCGTCGACTGGCGCGACGAGCTGGCGTTTCCGTTCGACTTCCGGCTGCAGAGTGCGGGCGCCTACTACCTGCTGGCGCCCCAGGAGCGCGCACATTCCGCCGAGGTCGAACTGTTCGGCAGTTGGGTAGCCGCCCAGTTCTGAGGCGGAAGCGACGGGTCCGCGGGTCGCCTCCATGGCAGGCGCCGTCGGACGACTACTTGATGAAGGCGCAGGCGCCGGGCGTCATCGGCGTGAACGCTTCGGCCGCCGGAACCGTGGCCTTGACGTGGTAGTAGTCCCAGGGCGACTTCGATTCGGAAGGCTTCTTCACCTGCATCAGGTACATGTCGTGCACGTGCAGGCCGTCGGCGCGGATCTTCCCGCCCTTGGCGAACATGTCGTTCACCGGGGTCGCCTTCATCTTCGCCATCACGGAGGCAGTATCGTCGGTGCCGCTGGCCGCCACCGCCTTCAGGTAGTGCGTCGCAGCCGAGTACATGCCCGCCTGGACCATCGTCGGCATGCGCTTCGTCTTCTCGAAGAACCGCCGCGACCAGGCGCGTGTCTCGTCGTTCAGGTCCCAGTAGAACGCCTCGGTCAGCATGATGCCTTCGGCCAGGTTCAGCCCCATGGCGTGGACGTCGGTGATGAAGGTCAGCAACGACGCGACACGCTGCTTGCCGGAGTTCGTGATCTTGAACTCGCTCGCCCCTTTGATCGCATTGATCGTGTCCGAACCGCCATTGGCCAGGGCGATCACCTTGGCCCCCGACGCCTGCGCCTGCAGAAGGAACGACGAGAAATCGGTCGTGTTCAACGGATGGCGGACGGCCCCGACGACCTTTCCGCCCGCCGCCTTCACGACATCCGAGGTCGCCTTCTCCAGGCCATGGCCGAAGGCGAAGTCGACGGTAATGAAGTACCAGGTGTCGCCACCCTGTGCGATCAGCGCCTTCCCGGTGACGTTGGAGAGCGCGTTCGCGTCGTAGACGTACTGGACGCTGTTCGGGGTGCACGAGTCGGTCGTGACCTTGGTCGTGCTGGAGCCGCCGATCATCACGATGCGGTTCTTGTCGCGGGTCACGGCGGTGACCGCGAGGGTCACCGCGGAGTTCGTCGTGTCGAAGATCGCCCGGACGTTCTCCTTGTCGTACCACTCGCGCGCGAGATTCGCCCCGATGTCGGCCTTGTTCTGGTGGTCGGCCGACAGCAACTGGATCGGCCGACCGAGCACCTTGCCGCCGAAGTCGTCGATGGCCATCTGTACTGCCACCACCGACCCGTTGCCCGAGAAGTCGGAATAGACGCCGGACATGTCCGTCAGGACCCCGAGCCTGAGGGCGCCGGCCGGCGGCGCGCCCGTCTGGGCGTGCGCGGCGGGCACGGCGGCCGCGATGACGAACAACAGACTGCCGAGAAGCGAAGTCGCGCGCATTGGATCGTGTCCCCCGGATTGTTCGATGTCGGTGCCGCGCCGATGCCTCGACTCGCCGGCGCGTGACGTCATCAGGCCATCGCCGCGAGGCATCGACAACCGATTTTTTCGGTGCCGACGCATGAGTCGCGCTCATGCGTTCGGCCATTCCTCGAGGGATCGGCTGGCCAGCGCGCTCACGCGAGTTCGACACCGACCCGGCCGGCCGCCCTGCGGATGTGGGTCCGCATCGCCCGCCGCGCCGCCCTCGGGGATCCGCTCGCCAGGGCGTCGAGGATCCGCTCGTGCTCGCGAATCGGCTCACGCACCCTGTTCGGATCCGCGAAGGCGACCTGCCGGCTGCTGTCGACCACCGCCGCGACGCTATCGGAGAGGTCGCGCAGCATCGGGCTGCCCGCGATCTCGACGACGGCGGCGTGGAACGCTCGATCGGCCTCCGCCATCGCCACCAGGTCACCTGCGTCGGCGCCCGCCCGCATCCGCTCGATCGTGGCGCGCAAGGTGGCCAGTCCGGACGCCGTGACGACGGACGCGGCCATCGCTGCCGCCAGCTCCTCGAGTTCGCCGCGCACGACGTACACGTCGCGAAGGGCGTAGCGCGCCTGGAAGCGCCAGCGGTCGAGGCCGCTCGCCGGGCGCGACTCGCCGGGCCGCACGATAAAGACGCCGCGGCCCGGCTCGCTGCGCAGCAACCCCAGGCTCTCCAGCATCGCGATCGCCTCGCGCAGCGATGCCCGACTGACACCCAACTCCGCGGCCAGCTGGCGCTGGCCCGGCAGCTTCCCGGCGCGGACCCAGTCCCTGTTTCGAATGCGGGCCTGCAGCGCCCGTGCGACCTGCCCGACGGTGCTCATTTCGATATCCCGGCTCCGAATGCCGCGCACGATTGACAGCCCGCCACCGCCTCGGCACGATGGCAGCCCACTGGTCAGACCGGTTCGACCGCCAGATCGAATCAATATAACCCGCGAGCCAGGGCTGTCGCACCGGCCGCGCGCAATCGCGAGGCTGCACGAAGACATGGACGACCTTTTCGAACGTTTCGAACTCGCCGTCGACGGCATCGCGCGCCTCGGCCGCTACCCGCACGTCGACCGGCACCAGGCCTGGCTCGACCGGCTGCGCGTGAACCTGCCCGAATTGAGCGTCTTCGAGCGCCTGCGGCCCGAGCCTGAGCTCGGCTACCTGTCGCCGCCGCCCGCGGGCATCGGGGCCGGCGGCGTGCCGCTCGCCGACGACGCGGGCGGCGCCGCGGCGATCGCGCGCGAGTGCCGCGCGGCACACGAGCGCGCCGCAGCACCCTCGCAGGTCGCGCTTGCCGCCGCGCGGCAGCACAGACAACTGAACGCGTTCATCACGCTGGCCGACCCCGCGGACCTCGATTCGGCCGCTGCGGCCGCGGCACGCCGCTTGAGCGACGGCGCGTCGATGCCGCTGATGGGCGTGCCGGTCGCGGTCAAGGACCTGATGCAGGTCGCCGGCTTCCCGCAGACCAACGGCACCGGCGGCCCCAAGCCTGCGCCCGCCACGCAGGACGCCCCGGCCGTCGCGCGGCTGCGCGATGCCGGCGCACTGGTGATCGGCACCGCGAACCTGCACGAGTTCGCGTACGGCATCACCAGCGAGAACCCCCACCACGGCTGGGTCGTCAACCCGCGGCGCCCCGGCCACACGCCGGGTGGCTCCAGCGGCGGCTCGGCCGCCGCGGTGGCGGCCGGCATCGTCCGCATGGCGATCGGAACCGACACCGCCGGCTCGATCCGGCTTCCCGCGTCGTGCTGCGGCGTGGTCGGCTTCAAGCCGACGTTCGACGCGGTGCCGCGCGACGGCGCGCAGTCGCTCGGCACGAGCCTGGACCACGTCGGCCCCATCGCAGCCAGCGTCGCCGACGCCGCGCTGATGTACTCGGTGATGGCAGGCCAGCCGACGCGCACTGCCAGCCGCGCGCCGCTCGCGGGCCTGCGCGTCGGCGTGCCGAACAACTACTTCTACGAACCGCTGGCCGACGACGTGGCACGCGCGGTCCGCGCCGCGCTGGAGCGCATGCGCAACGACGGCGCGAAGCTGGTCCCGATCGACCTGCCGGGCGTCGAGCACAGCGCCGCATTGCAGTTCGTGACGCTGTGCAGCGAAGCGACCGACCTGCACTGGAAGCGCCTCGCCGAGCGCCCCGAGACGCTGGGCGCCGACGTGCGCGTGCGGCTCGAGATCGGACAGTTCCTGCCGGCCACCTGGTACGTGCGCGCCCAGCGCGGCCGCGCGGTGCTGGCCGCGATGTTCGCGGCGGCGACGCGCGAAGTCGACGTGCTGGTCACCCCGACGCTTCGCATCGAGCCGCCGCGCTCGGGCGCGGGCGCCGCGCGGATCGGCGGGCGCGACGTGCCCTTGCATACCGCCGTCACCGCGCTCACCATGCCGTTCAACCTGACCGGCATGCCCGCGCTGACGCTGCCCTGCGGCGTCGGCGACAACGGCCTGCCGATCGGCGTGCAGATCGCGGCCCGGCGCGGCGACGACTGGAGGGTTCTGAACGTCGCTGCCCGCCTCGAAGACCTGCTGGATACGACCCCCTGAAGGAGAAGACCATGAAGAACCTGTTCCGGATTGCGCTCGCCGCCTCGGCGACCGCACTGGCCACCGCCTCGTACGCGGCCGAGCCGATCGTCATCGGCGTGAGCATCGCCCAGTCGCCTCCGGGCTCGGTCGTGCAGGGCACGCAGGTGAAGGACGGCGTCGAGATCGTCGTCAAGATGCTCAACGACAAGGGCGGCGTACTCGGGCGGCCGCTGAAGGTCGTCTACGAAGACAACCAGGGCATCCCCGAGAAGGGCCGCGCCGCGACCGAGAAGCTGATCACCCGCGACAAGGTCGTCGCGGTGACCGGCGGCCACCAGAGCTCGGTGTGCCTGGCCGAGATCGAGGTCGCGCACCGCTACAAGACGCCGTACGTCAACACCAACTGCTGGTCGGACGACGTCCGCGCCAAGGGCTATCCCGAGGTCTTCAATCCGGGCAACTACAACACGCGCGTCTCGTCGGCGATGGCCGAGACCATCGCCGCGCTGAAGGTCAAGAGCGTGATCGCGTTCGCCGAGAACACCGACTACGGGATCGGCCAGGCGAAGCTGCTCGGGGAGTTCCTGAAGCAGACCGCGCCGCAGACCCAGTACAAGTACGTCGCGCTGGACCGCGCCGGCAAGGACTTCACGCCCGCGGTGCTGCCGCTGCGCGCCAGCCCGCCCGACCTGGTGGTCAACATCATGCTGCCGCCGGCCGCCTACATCCTGATGAACCAGCTGTACGAGCAGGGCGTGGCGCCCAGCGCGAAGACCGGCTTCTACGACGGCGCCGGCATCGCCGACTATCCGGACTTCTGGCAGAACGTGAAGGAAGCCGGCAAGTACATGCTGGCCTTCGGCCTGTACCACCCCGCGATGCCGATGCCCGCGCTCGGCAAGCAGGTCGGCGAGATCTACCAGAAGCAGTCGAAGAACGAGCCGAACCGGCTGATCTTCCAGGCTGCGGACTCGGTACTGCTGATCGCCCGCGCGATCGAGAAGGCGAAGTCGACCGACGGCGCCGCGATCATCGCGGCGCTGAAAGGCATGGAGTTCGAGGGCGTGCGCGGCAAGTTCTCGTTCTCGCAGGAAGCGGGCTACAAGTACCAGCAATGGGTCGACATCCCCTACGTGACCTACCAGCTGACCGACGTCAACCAGCCGGTCAGCAAGACCACGCTGATCCAGGTTCCGGGACAGCCGCTGCAGATCGACAAGGTGGTCAAGCCGGCGAAGTGATGCCCGGAGCGGCCGCGCGGCCCTCGCGCGGCCGGTAGCCGCCAACAAGCCGCGCCGCGGAGGCTCCCGCGGCGCGACGCGGAGACTCGATTGCTCGCTCTGGACCTGTTCGTCAACGGGCTGATCATCGGCCTGTTCTACGCGCTGATGGCGGTCGGCCTGACCATGATCTTCGGGATCCTGAAGGTCGTGAACTTCGCGCACGGCGAGTTCTACATGATCGGCGCCTACACCTACACGCTGGTGTCGCTGTCGCTCGGCGTGTCGCCGTGGCTCGCGCTGCCGGTCGCGGCCGCATTGGGCGCGCTGCTCGGCTGGGCCACCGAGCGCTGGCTGATGCGACCGCTCTACGCGGGATACGGCTCGTGGGCGCTGATGAAGGACGAATACGCGGTGGTGGTCACCTTCGGGTTGTCCCTGCTGCTGATCAACCTGGTCGACAAGATCGTCGGCCCCTACCCGATGCGCGGCCCGTCGCTGTCCGAGGTGACGCGGATGTCCATCGGTCCGTTCATGGCCAGCGGACAGAAGCTGATCACTGCCGGCGTGGCGATCGTGCTGCTGATCGGGCTGGCGCTATTCATCAAGCGTTCGCTGTGGGGCAGGCAGGTGCAGGCGGTGGCGCAGAACCGGCTCGGCGCCTCGATTGCCGGCATCGATACCGCGCGCGCGAGCAGCATCATCTTCATGGCGTCCGGCGTGCTGGCGGCACTGGCCGGCGCACTGCTCGCGCCGGTGATCAACCCGGCGCCCGACGTCGGCGTGTTCCCGGCGGTGAAGTCCTACGTGATCGTGGTCATCGGCGGCATGGGCTCGATTCCGGGCAGCATCGTCGCGGCGCTCGCGCTGGGCGTGCTCGAGAGCTTCGGCGCGGTCTACATCTCGTACGACTACCGCGACACCTTCGGGCTGGTACTGCTGATCCTGGTCCTTCTGTTCCGCCCGCAGGGGCTGTTCGGCGAGCGCGCGCGGGAGGTCTGAAGCGATGGGCATCCCCCGCCATCCGAACTTCCTGCGCAGCAAGCTGATGCAGGAGATGCGCCTGTCGCTGGTCGTGCTCGCCGTGCTGGCGCTGCTGCCGCTGGGCATCTCGTCGCCGTACTGGCTCGGCGTGCTGATCGTCAGCATGTATTTCGCGATGCTGTCGTGCGGCTGGAACCTGCTGGCCGGCTACACCGGGCAGTTCTCGCTGGCGCCCGCGGCCTTCGCGATGCTGGGCGCCTACACGACCGGCCTGCTCGCGTACCACTGGAAAGTACCGTCGTGGATCGGGCTGCCGATGTCGATCGTCGTGCCGGGGCTGATCGGACTGGTGCTGGGACGCATCGTGTTGCGGCTGTCCGGTCCGTACCTCGCGCTCACCACGCTGTCGTTCGCCGAGATCGTGCGGCTGGTGATCTACAACTCGATCGACTTCACGCGCGGCGACCAGGGCCTGAACGTGCCCGGGCTGATGGACAGCCGCGTCGGCTACTACTACCTGTTCCTCGCCGCGCTCGCGGCGGTGACCATCGTGGTGTTCCTGATGCTGCGCGCGCCGGTCGGCCGCTACCTGCTGGCGATCCGCGACGACGAGATCGGGGCGGCCAGCCGCGGGGTCGACGTGGTGCGTGCCAAGAACTGGGCGTTCCTGGCGAGTTGCGCGATCTGCGGCTTCGCCGGCGGACTGTACGGCACTTTCGCGCAACTGGTGAGCCCGGAGCTCGGCCTGATCTCGCAGACCGGCATCGTCATCGCGATGGTGGTGATCGGCGGCATGGGCACGCTGGTCGGCCCGCTGATCGGCGCGATGCTGGTCTACGTGGCCTCCGAGATGCTGCGCGACGTCGGCAACATCCAGATGATCGTGTTCGCGCTGCTGGTCATCGTGTTCGCCCGCTTCTTCCGCGAGGGGCTGTGGGGTCTGGCGCGCGGGGCGCTCGCCCGCCGGCGGGCCGCGGCGCCCGCGGCGGCGAAGGAGGCCTGATGGCGCTGCTGCAGATCCAGTCGGTCGAGAAGCGCTTCGGCGGCCTGCGCGCGGTGGACGGCGTCAGCATGGACGTGCAACAGGGCGAGCTGCTGGGCCTGATCGGCCCCAACGGGTCGGGCAAGACCACGCTGCTCAACGTGCTGTCGGGGCACATGGCTGCCGACGCCGGCGAGGTGCTGCTCGATGGCCGCAGCGTGCTGGGCCTGAACCCGACGCAGTTGACCCGGCTCGGGGTGCTGCGGATGTTCCAGATGACGCGCGTGTTCAACCGTGTCAGTGCCTTCGACAACCTGGTCGTCTGCGGCCTGGCGATGGGCCTCGACGAGGCGAAGGCCGGGGCGCGCGCAGTGGAGCTGCTCGAAGAACTCCAGCTCACCCACGTGATGCACCTCGACGGCGGGCAGCTGTCGGGGGGGCAGAAGAAGCTGCTCGAGTTCGGCGCCTGCTTCATGGTGCCGCCGCGAATCGCGCTGCTCGACGAGCCGTTCGCCGCGGTCCATCCGGTCATGAAGGAGACCATGGCCGCGTTCATCAAGCGCCGCAACGCCAGCGGCCAGACCTTCATCCTGGTGAGCCACGACATGCCGGTGGTGGTCGAGCTTTGCGCGCGCTCGGTGTGCATGAACGCAGGCAAGGTGCTCGCCGACGGCCCGACGCAGGAGGTCCTCAACGGCGTGGCCGTCATCGAGGCCTACCTCGGCGAGCAGGCGCACGAAGGGCACGAGCATGGCTGACACCCTGCTCGCCATGGAGGGCGTCACCGCCGGCTATCTCGGCGACATCGACGTGCTGCGAGACGTCTCGCTGGCGGTGCACGCCGGTCGCATCAGCGGCCTGATCGGGCTGAACGGCGCCGGCAAGTCGACGCTGATGAAGACCCTGTGCGGCTTCCTGCGACCCAAGTCGGGCCGCGTGACACTCGGCGGCCGCGACATCTCGGGCAGGGCGCCGCACACGATGATCGACGACGGGCTCTGGTACATCCCGCAGGAGTCGAGCCTGTTCCCGTACATGACGGTCACCGAGAACCTGCGGTTGCCGCTCGAAGGCCGCCGCAAGCAGTATGGCGCCGTGATCGAAGCGCGCTACGCCGACACGCTCGAGCGCTTCCCGGTGCTCAAGGAGAAGCTCGCGGCCCAGGCCGGCGACCTGTCGGGCGGCCAGCAGAAGTCGCTGGAGTTCGCCAAGGCCTACATGGTGCAGCCGAAGGTCTGCCTGATCGACGAGCCGAGCATCGGACTGGCGCCGCGCGTCGCAGCCGAGGTGTTCCAGTGGATCGACGCGTTCGCGAAGGCGGGGATGGGAATCCTGCTGGTCGACCACAACGTGCGCCGCGTGGTGGCGATGTCGGACCACATCTACGTGATGAGCCTCGGCGAGATCACGGCCGAGGGCAGCCCGGCGGATTTCGCCGGCGACCTCCATGCGCAGGTGCGCGAGTGGCTGGGGATCAACTTCTGAGGGGCAGGCGCAGGCTCGCGCCCAGGCCGTTGACGACCGAGGGCTTCGCGCCGTACGGCGACGTGGTGAGCAGCGCCGGGCGCGGCGGCCGCAGCATCAACGCGGGCACCTCGGTGCGTGTCGAGATGCCGGAGCCCGACTTGCTGGAGCACGACGGACGACCATCGCTGAGCGTGTTTCGCGCAAGCGCGGTGCGACTGCCTTTGGAGGTGCGCGAACTGGAGCGGCATCGACTCGGCAGCCAGACCTTCCTGCCGCTGGGCGGCACGCCGTTCGTCGTCGTCGTGGCGCTGGGCGACGATGCGCCCGATGACGGCACCCTCACAGCCTTCCTGGTCGACGGCCGTTGCGGCATCACGTTCCGGCGCGGCACCTGGCACCATCCGCTGCTGGCGCTGGCGGACGGGGATTTCGCGGTAATCGAGCGGCGCGGCCCTGAGATCGACTGCGAAGTGGCAGGCCTGCGGCCCGCAGCCTGGACGCTCGAAGCGCCGGGCGAGTCCTGACCGACGGGCCGATTCCCGGTAACGAACGGCCCGGTCGGTCGGCGACAATCGCAGTACCCCGGGGCATGCCGCCCCGCCGGACATGCGAAGGGAGTCCGCAGATGCACATCGTGCGCCCGATCCTGTTCGTCCTCGCGATGGCAGCCATCGTGCTCTGCGCGTGGTTCGTGCCGCTCGACACGCCCGCCAGCGAGCGGGTCGACGCGGGCCTGAAGCGCGCGCTGGCCAGTTTCGCCACCGCGAGGGCGCTGAACGCGGTGATCTCGGTCGCGCAGGGCACCGAGCTGTCGGCCCAGCCGCTCGGCGTCGGCGTGAACGTCGCGCCGGGCCAGGTGCTGGACCCGGTCAACGACATGGTCGAGCAGTTCTCGAACCTGATGCTGGCGGCCAGCGTGTCGTTCGGCCTGCAGAAGATGCTGATCGGCATCGGCGGCTACTGGCCGGTGTCGGCGCTGCTGACCGCCGCCGTCCTCGCGTGGGCCTGGCTCTACTTCCGCAGGCTGCAGCCGCCACGCTGGTTCACCAGTGTCGTCGTCGCGCTGCTGCTGGTCCGCTTCGCGGTGCCGCTGACGACGCTCGGCTCCGACTGGCTGTTCCAGCAGTTCCTGGCCGACGACTACGCGGCCAGCCAGCGGGTCATCGACACCGCGTCGGGCCAGACGCAGGCGCTCGCGCCGGCGACCGGGGTCGAGACGCCCGAGACCGGCCTGCTCGAGAAGATGAAGGGCTGGGTGTCGCAGAACGTCGACGTCAAGGCGCGCTTCGAGGAGCTGAAGGCGGCGGCCGAGCAGGCGATCGAGCACATGATCAACCTGATCGTGATCTTCCTGCTGCAGACGGCCGTGATCCCGATGCTGCTGCTGTGGGCCTTGTACAGCCTCGCCACGAACGCGATCGCCTGGCCGAGACGATAGCCGGCGATCCGGCGATCAGTTCAGGATGTCGGCCCAGATGTTGCGCGCCCAGGACAGCGCATACTGGCCCTCGAGTTCGTTGCGCGCCGCCGAAAGCCCCCCGGCGCCGTGCACCGGCATCAGCGTTTTCTTCGTGGCATCCCACCTGTGGACGCTGGCCACGTGGACGGCCTCGCGGTCGGAGACGAAGCTGTAGCAGGTGCTGGCAACGATCGGCGCCTCGTCGATCGGCTGGCCGGTGAGCCGCGCGATCACCGCATCGGCCACCACCTTCGCCTGGTTGTTCGCCATGTAGCCGGATTTCGGCATCCCGTAGGCCGGCGAGATCGCGTCGCCGATCACGTGGATGCCGGGCACCTTCACGGATTCGAAGGTCTGGAACTCGACGCCGACCCACCTGCCGTCGACCGTGATCAGCGGTTGCGCAATCCGGCCGGCCTGCTGCGGCGGGATGACGTTGAACAGGTCGGCCTTGAAGTCCTCGACCTGCAGCACGGCCGCACCGGCGCGCGCGTCGAACTCGGTCAGTTCGCTGTCGGGCCGGTACTCGATGATGCCGGGGTACAGCTCGTCCCAGGCCTTGCGGAACAGCTCCTTCTTCGAGGCGATCTCCGGATTCGCATCGAGGACCACGACCTTGGACCTCGGCTTGGCGGTCTTGAAGTAGTGCGCAACCAGGCTGGCGCGCTCGTATGGTCCGGGCGGGCAGCGGAACGGCACGCGCGGGATCGAAATCGCGAACACGCCGCCGTTCGGCAGCGCCTCGAGCTGCCTGCGCAGCGCCGCGGTCTGCGGGCCCGCCTTCCACGCGTGCAGCACCCGGCCGCTCGCGTCGGCCGCGGCCAGGCCGGGCACCTGATCGAAGCGGAAGTCGATGCCCGGCGCGACCACGAGCCGGTCGTACGACAGCGGCGCGCCGCGCGCGAGGCGCACCTGCTTGCGGTCGACGTCGATCACCGTCGCCTCGTCGCGCACGAGTTTCACCCCGTACCTGGCGAGCCCCGAGTACGACAAGGTGATGTCCGACATCTCGCGCAGGCCGGCCACCACCAGATTGCTGAGCGGACAGGACAGGAAGTGCTCGTTGCGCTCGACCAGCGTCACCTCGATGCGCGGCTCCCACTTGCGGATGTACTTCGCCGCAGTGGCGCCGGCGAAACCGCCGCCGATCACGACCACGCGGCCGATCGGCGCACGGGTGGCCGCGCTGGCGCTGCCGAGCAATGCGAGCGAGCTGCCGGCCAGCCCGGCGCCGAGCAACCGGCGTCGACGCGCGTCCGTCATCGATTGCCTGCCGACGGGGCGGACTGGGCAGCGAAGAACCGCGCGATGCGGCGCAGCTCGTCGTCGGTCCAGGCGCTCGCGTGCTGATGCATCACCGACGCGTAGGAGCGCACGCCGGTCTTGAACTCGACCATCGCGCGATAGAGGTCGTCGGCGTCGCGGCCGGCGATACACGGGAAGGCCCCTTGCGAGCGGCCGTCGGTGCCGTGGCAGCCCGCGCAGGACGAGGCCCAGACGCGTGCCTGGCGGTCGATGTCCTCGGCGGCAAGGGTCGGTGTGAATCGCCCCGCTTTTCCTAGACACCTTCGGGCCTCACAATGAGGCGGAGGGAGGTCAGATGGGAACGAGTCAGACGCGGTACACGGCCGAGTTCAGGGCCGAGGCAGTGAAGCAGGTCGTCGAGCGCGGGTATGCGGTGCGCGAGGTAGCGACGCGGTTGGGCGTATCGCCGTGGAGCCTGTACCAGTGGTTGCGGGCGCACCGCGAGGCCGACGGCCCGGCCGCGGTTGCCGCGCAGGACTCAGCCGCGGAGATCCGGCGTCTGAAGTCGGAGCTGCGTCGCGTGACCGAGGAACGCGACATCCTAAAAAAGGCCACGGCGTACTTCGCCAAGCAGTCCACGTGAGGTACGCCTTTATCCGCGAGCAGCAGGTGCAGCACGCGGTGCGAACGCTTTGCCGGATGATGCGTGTGCATCCGAGCGGGTACTACGCCTGGCTGACCACGCCGCAGAGCCGACGGCGTCGCGAGGACGAGGCGCTGCTCGGTCACATCAAGCACTCCTGGCTCGAGAGCGGCGGGGTGTACGGCTATCGCAAGGTGCACACCGATCTGCGCGAGCTGGGCATCGGCTGCGGCAAGCACCGCGTGTATCGCCTGATGCGCACCGAGGGGCTTCGTTCGCAGTCTGGCTATCGACGCCGGCCCGCGCCGCGCGGCGGACGTCCGTCGGTGGTCGCGCCGAACCGGCTGCAGCAGCAGTTCAACGTCGCCGAACCGAACCGGGTCTGGGTGACCGACATCACGTACATCCGAACCTACGAAGGCTGGCTGTACCTGGCGGTGGTGCTCGACCTGTTCTCGCGGCAGGTGATCGGCTGGTCGATGCAGTCACGGATCGACCGCGAACTCGTACTTGATGCGCTGTTGATGGCGGTGTGGCGACGCCAACCGAAGCACGAGGTCATCGTGCACTCGGACCAAGGCAGCCAGTACGGCAGCCACGACTGGCAGGCCCTCCTGAAGGCTCACGGGCTGGTGGCGAGCATGAGCCGACGCGGCAACTGCCATGACAACGCTGTGGCCGAGAGCTTCTTCCAGTTGCTCAAGCGGGAGCGAATTCGGCGCCGGATCTATCCGGGCCGCGACGCCGCCCGCCAGGACGTGTTCGAATACATTGAGATGTTCTACAACCCCGTGAGGCGTCACGGACACGCCGACCGGCTCTCGCCGGTCGAGTTCGAACGGCGCCACACTAACCGGCTCAGATGTGTCTAGAGAAGCCGGGGCGATTCAGTGCCATCAAGGCAAAGAGCACCAAGCAAATGGCCGGCATCGTAACGCACGATTTCCGACGTGATGACAGTGAAAGGCGGAAGGTCATTTCACCGACACTTCGAGTCGCTGAGACGCTTGGCGCCGGCTTAGTCCTGCGGGGGAATGCATCAATGTCCTCCTACGACGAGGGGAGGAGATCCCCGACAATCGTTGGTCTGTCAGTCGATACATCAATGCAGCTGGGTCTGTTGCTCAAGCCTGCCGTACCCCTGCGCCAGCACCTGGCGCCAATCATGCGGGCGACACGCCGTCCTTGGTCCGATTCACCGCGTTCTCGATTTGGTCTTCTGGGAAAACCACTCATTGCTCAGGAATCCTATCGCTCATGTGGACCAATCGCCATACGAGTGTAGAACCAATGCAGCCGGGCCACGCAGTCTTCAGCGATCCGGTGGCTTTGATCGAGCGCACCACACGGCAGTCCAGGACGTGGGGCAACGTTGCTTCGTCGACCCACTTTCGTCCAAGTCGATTCCCCTTTCCTGGCGGCTGACCTGGATTCAGGCGGCACAAAAACCGGCGACCCGCGACCAAACTCCAAGCGGGAGATTACCGCCGAAATCAGTACCGATTACCACGTCACGTAGGGGCTGGTCTCTGAAGCTTGGCCTCCGGCACTGGGCCCACGAGGACCTCAGAAGCTGCGAATGGCACGCGAACAGCACCCGACTGATTGGCGCCCGCCAGGGATTGACAAGGGATCACGCGTCCTCGGATGGCCACAACATATGGATGCGGCTGCCATACGGTCGCGCAACCGTCGGAACAAGAGTTGACGCCGCAACCCCCGGTCGCTAGATTACGCGCAGGTGCCGTGGTCAGACCAATTTTCCGGGAAGATCTGCTCGAGGGCGACCCGTGCCACAAGGAAACCCACGCATGGTTTCAGACAAGTCCGCCGTTGAGTCGCAGCGGGCCGCCAAGCCCGCATCCACTCGACGAGTGCTCGCGGTCGACGCCCGGGACAACGTGGCAAACGCGCTTGAGGCACTGGACAGCGGCGATCATTTCGAAGTGCTCGGGCGGGTGATGGCGGTGCGCACGCCAGTCCCAATGGGCCACAAGGTCGCGCTCGCCCCGATCGCTGCCGGCGACGCGGTCGTCAAGTACGGCCAGGCGATCGGCCGGGCGAGTGCCGACATCGCCGCGGGCGAGCACGTGCACGCCCACAACGTCGCGAGCCTGTTCGACGACTGGCTGTCCGCGCACGAGTCGCTCGCGGGGCGCCGATGACCCCGCTACTCGGCTACCGTCGTCGCGACGGCCGCTTCGGCGTGCGCAATCACGTGCTGGTACTCTCAACGGTCACGTGCGCGAACCGCGTTGTGCAGCGCATCGGCTTCGAGTTCCCCGAGGTCGCGTGCATCGATCAGGCGGCCGGGTGCATGTCGCTCGACGACGACCGCGAGATCACGCACCGGATGCTGCTGGGGTTGGCGCGCAACCCCAACGTCGGGGCGGTCTGCTTCGTCGGCCTGGGCTGTGAGCAGACTCCGGGGCGGCTGCTGCGCGACGAGATCGGCGACCTGAAGCCCGCCGAGAGCGTCGCCATCCAGTCTTGTGGCAGCAGCGATCAAGCGATCGAGCGCGTCCGGTCCTTCGTGGTCGAGGCCTCGCGAACGCTCGCTGCCCAGCCGCGCGAGCCGTTCGACGCCGCCGATCTCGTCATCGCGACCAAGTGCGGCGCGTCAGACTGGACCTCGGCGTTGGCCTCGAATCCGGCTGTCGGCGTGGTCTCCGACCGGGTCGTGTGTGCCGGCGGGATCTCGATGATGGGCGAGAGCGCCGGATGGTTTGGCGCCGACCATGTGCTGCTCGGGCGCGCGCGCGACGAGCGCGTACGCGAGGACATCCTGCGGGTGCTGCGTCGGCTCTACGAGAACGCGATGCACCGGGGCAAACGGATTGACGAGGCGAACCCGTCGCCGGGCAACATGGCCGGCGGGCTCACCACCCTGACCGAGAAGGCGCTCGGCGGCGTACGCAAGAGCGGCGAGAGCCCGATCGAGGGCATTCTCGCGCCCGGCGAGACCCCGCTCGGCCGCGGCCTGTGGCTGCTCGACAACCCGAGCCTCGACCCCGCGTCGGTGGCGGGCATGGCCGCCGCGGGCGCGCAGCTGGTGCTGTTCACCACCGGGCGCGGCACGCCGATCGGCTCGCCGATCTGCCCGGTGATCAAGATCTGCGCGTCGGCCGCGGGCAGCAAACGCCTAGCCGCGCACATTGACGTCGACATCACCGACATCGTCGAGTCCGGCGCCAGCATCGGGAGCGGCGCCGACCGCATCGAGAGCCTGATGCACGCGGTGGCCAGCGGCGAGCGGACGCGGGCCGAGGCGATGGGCCACCGCGAGTTCGTGATGCCGCAGGTGGGCGTGCTGTGAGCGCCGACAAGCCGTTCGCGGGCATCCGGGTGCTCGACTTCACCCGCATCTACGCGGGGCCCTACTGCACGATGCTGCTGGGCGACCACGGCGCCGACGTCGTCAAGGTCGAGATGCCCGAGGGCGATCCGCTGCGCCATCAGGGCCCGCCCTTCCACCACGGCGACGGGATGAGCTTCCTCGCCGCGAACCGCAACAAGCGCTCGATCGTGCTCGACCTCAAGCGCGAGGACGACCGCCGGCGAGCTCTGGAGCTCGCCGCGCGCGCCGACGTCCTGGTCGAGAACTACCGGCCTGGCGTAATGGAGCGCTTCGGGCTCGGCTACGAGGCGCTGTCGGCCGCCAATCCGCGGCTGATCTATGCGTCGCTGTCGGGCATGGGTGCCGACGGGCCGTTCAGCGAGAAGGGCGCCTTCGACCTGACCGTGCAGGCCGAGGGCGGCTTCATGAGCATCACCGGCGAGCGCGGCGGCAGGCCGATCAAGCTCGGCACGTCGGTGTTCGACCTGCTGTGCGGCGTCAACGCGTTCGGTGCGATCGCGGTCGCGCTGTACGGCCGGCAGGCCGGGGGCGCCGGCCAGCGCATCGAGACCAGCCTGCTCGAGAGCGAGGTCGCCTTCCTGGCCGACGCCGCGATGGAGTACCTGGTCTCAGGCCACGTCCGCGGACGATGGGGCTCAGAGCATTCGCAGATCGTACCGTACAAGGTGTTCGATACCGCCGACGGGATGGTCGTGATCGGCGCCGGCTACGAGTCGGTGTTCCGCGCCTTCATGAAGGTGATCGGGCGCGAGGACCTGCTCGAAGCGCCGCGCTTTCGCACGCTGGCCGAGCGGGTCGAGAACCGCGACGCGGTCTACGAGGTGCTCGACGCCGAAGTGCGCCGGCACGTGACAGCGGACCTCGTCGAGCGGCTCGAACGTGCCGGCGTGCCCTGTGCGCCGGTCAACGACATGCGGCAGGTTTTCGAGCACCCGCAGGTGCTCCACCGCGGAATGCTGAAGTACGTGGAGCATCCGGCCTACGGCAGGCTTCCGACGCTCGGGCCGGCCGTCAAGTACTCGGGTTTCGACGTCGCGGGCGGGTGGCGGGCGCCCCCGCTAATGGGCGAACACACCGGGCAGGTGCTGGACGAATGGCTGGGCGAGGCGGCGCCGGCGCAGCCGCGCCGATAGCGGAGACGACCAAGGTGATCTTCGAACCCTCGCCCGAAGACAGGCTGGCGGTCGACGGCCTGCGCCGCATGATCGAGCGGGAGATCGCGCCGATCGCGACACGCCACCGCGACGAGGTCTTTCCGAAGCAGGTCGCGCACGAGCTACTGGGCCTGCTGTCCCGGCACGGCATCGGCGGCGGCTGGGTGCCCGAAGAGGGCGGCGGGCTGGGGCTCGGATTCGTCTCGAGCGGACTGCTGTACGAGGAGCTCTCGCGGGTGAGCCCCGATGCGGCCGGGCTCGCGTACGTGCACGAGGGCGCAGCGATGAAGCTGCATCGCGGCGGCTCGCCCGGGCTGCGGCAGCGGTACCTGCCCGGGCTCGTCTCGGGGCAGCTGATCGGCTGCTCGGCGGTGACCGAGCCGGGAGGCGGGTCGAACGTTCGCAACATGAAGACCCGCGCGCAACGCAGCGGCAACGGCTTCGTCGTCAACGGCGAGAAGACCTTTATCTCGAACGCGCCGATCGCCGACGTGATCATGCTGACCGCCCGCACCGGCGAGCAGGACTTCTCGGTGTTCCTGGTCGATCCGCGCGAGCACCGGATCGAGACGCGCGAGATCGCCAAGCTGGGACTGAGGAGCTGGTCGCTGGGGCAGGTCTTTTTCAACGACACCTGGATCGCCGACGACTACCTGATCGGAGGCGTCGGCGAGGGCCTGCGCGAGACGATGAAGGGGTTCGAGCGCGCGCGCATCTTCGTGGCAATCCTCGCGCTGGGCATCGCGCAGGCGGCGCTCGAGGAGAGCCTGCGCTACGCGCGCGAGCGCGAGCAGTTCGGCCGGCCGATCGGCGCCCACCAGCTGGTGCAGGCGATGCTCGCGGACATGGCGACCGAGCTGCACGCGGCCCGCCTGCTGGTCTACCGGGGCCTCGCGCTGCTCGACAAGGGGCAGCGCTGCAACCTCGAGGCCGCGATGGCCAAGATCTACGCGACCGAGGCGGCGCTGCGGATCGCCTCGAAGGCGATCCAGATCCACGGCGCCTACGGGCTAACCACCGAATTCCCGGTCGAACGCCACTTCCGAAATGCCCGGATGCTGACCATGCCCGACGGCACGACGCAGATCAACCAGCTGGTGATCGGCCGCGAGCTGCTCGGCATCGACGCTTTCGGCGGCTGAACGGCCGGCCCGCCGGTCGGCGCGGTCCCTCGGTCCGGGCCCTCAGCCCGGCTCGGCGACCGGGTCGAGCACCGCGCCCGCGCGCCGCAGGTTGCGCTGCAGCGCCTCGACCGCCACCGAGCGCACCGCGCCGCCCGCGGACAGGCTCATCGCCGCCGCGGTGCCGGCGGCCTCGCCCATCGCGACGCACGGCCCGGCGACGCGCGCCGAGGCCTGCGCCGCATGCTCGGCCGACAGGTTGCGCCCGGCCACCAGGAGGTTGTCGAAGCCCGCGACGACGAGGCAAGCCCACGGCAGGCCGTACCACTCCCCATCGGGCAGGAACTCCCAGGTCGTGGCGCGGCCCTTGCCGTGCAGCTCCAGCGGCCAGGACGAGCAGGCGATGCGGTCGTCGGGCTTCACGCAGCCGCGCACGTGCGCCTCGGTGAGCACGCCGTCGCCGCGCACCAGGCGCGTCTCGCGCACGCCGACGCGCGCGCCGATGTCGATCACGCGAGCGCGCCCGAAGCCCGGAACGTAGCGGCGGAAGACTTCCTCGTAGAGCTTCACCTGCTGTCGCCCGACGCGCTCGGCCTCGCTCAGCTGCTCCGGATCGACCAGCAGGAACGGCTCGCCGTCGGGATTCGTGAGCTTGGTCACGTTCAGGTGCACGACGCCCTCGAGCGGATTCACGTGCACCCCGGTCGTGGTGCGCGGCAGCGGGTAGCCGTCGGCGACCGCGCGCTCGAGCAGCTCGCGGATCTGCGGACGCGTGAGTTCTCCGGCGACCGCGGTGTCGACGCCACCGAGCCGGAACATCGTCGACGCATACTGCGTCGTGCCTTCCTCGCCCAGCGCGAAGTCCGCGCCGGCCCGGGCCGCGACGTCGGCGTCGCCCGACGCGTCGATGACCACGCGCGGCGCGATCGCCGCGCGCCCGCCCTTGTTCTCGACGATCACCGCCGTCACGCGCGAACCGTCGGTCTGCGCCGCGACCGCGCCGGTGTGCAGCAGCACGCGCACGCCGTGGGCAGCGACCATCTCGTCGGCGACCAGCTTCAGGCTGGCCGACTCGTAGGGCACGCCGAGGATGCGCCCATGGCGGCGGGGCGGCAGCAGCGCGTCGCGCGCCGCGAGTCGACCTTCGAGCTCTAGGTACAGCCCGCCAACGACCCGCCCGAGCCGCTCGTCGTCGACCACCATGTGCGTGCCGCAGAAGCCACCGAGCGTGACCAGCGTCAGCGTGCCGCCGAGGCAACCCCAGGCCTCGACCAGCATCGTTCGCGCGCCGCCGCGCGCCGCCGCGCACGCCGCCGCGATGCCCGCCGCGCCGCCGCCCACCACCAGCACGTCGGGCTCGGCGATCACCGGTGTGCGGCGTTCGGGTTCGACGATCGTTCGCGTCACTTCTCGGCTCCTCGCGCCAGCGACCCGGCTCAGGGTTCGATCAGCACCGCGCCGCGCGAGATCGGCTGCACGGTGCGCGCATAGACCGACAGCCAGCCGCGCTCCTCGGCCGGCGCGACGGTCGGCCCGCGCTCGCGACGGCGCGCGAGCTCGCCCTCGTCGACCGCCAGCGTCACCGTGCGACGCTCGATGTCGACGACGACCGGGTCGTCATCCTCGACGAACGCGATCAGCCCGCCGGCCGCCGCCTCGGGCGAGACCAGCCCGATCGCGATGCCCCGGTTCAGGCCCGACAGCTGCCCGTCGGTGACAACCGCCACGTCGCGGCTGCGGCCCGCGCCTTCGACCGCGGCCACGAAGCCGGAAGCGAGCGCCATGCCCGGGCCGCCGCGCGCGCCCATGCCGCGCAGCACCGCCACGGTGCCCGGCACGATGCGACCGTCACGCAGCGCCTGCAGCGCCGCCTCCTGCGAGTCGAACACCAGCGCGCGACCCTCGAAGCGCGACGCCTTGCCGCCGGCGTCGCCCAGCTTCAGGATCGCGCCCTCGGTCGCCAGGTTGCCGCGCATCACGACGACCGAGGCCTTGCGCGAGATCGGATCGTCGATCGTGCGCACCACCGCGCCGGGCTCGGGCGCGGCCGCGATCTCCTCGGCCCAGCTGCGCCCCGACACGGTCAGGCACTCGCCGTGGACCAGCGTGCGCAGCCGCTGCATCACCGCGCGCGCGCCGCCAGCGGCTTCCAGCTGCTCGATGCGGGTTTCGCCGTTGGGGCGCACCGCGCACAACAGCGGCACGCGCTCGCCGGCGCGGTCGTAGAGGTCGTAGATCTGCACCGGGCAGCGGGCCTCGACCGCGATCGCCTGCAGGTGGCGGGCGAGGTTGATCGACGCGGACAACGCGAGGCCGGCCATCACCGCGTTCTCGAACGCCTGCGGTGTCAGGATCCGGCTCGGCCTCAGGTCCTCCCAGACCGCCTCGACCACGCGCCGGCCGGCGGCCCGCGCGTACTCGAACATGCGCTCGCTGTTCGCCCTCACCGGCGTGCCGCCCGGCAGCGCGAGCCCGAGCACCTCGGCGGCAATATGCATCGTGTTTGCGGTGCCCATGCCCGCGCACACGCCGGGCCCGCCGATCGCGACGTCGCACATCCTGCCGAGCCGCTCCAGGCTGATCTCGCCGGTCGCGACCCGCCCCACGCTCTCGTAGACCTCCTCGATGTCGACCGCGCAGCCGTCGAGCGTGCCGTGCGGCTGGTAGCCGCACGGCACGATCAGCGTGGGAACGTCGAGCCGCGCCGCGGCCATCATCTGGCCAGGCGCGGTCTTGTCGCACGAGGCGAGGCAGATCATGCCGTCGAGCTGCGCGCCCTCGACCTGCACCTCGATGTCGTTGACCAGCAGGTCGCGGCTGGGAAGGATGTAGCGGCCCTGCTTGCCCGCGCTGGTGACGAAGTCGCTCGGCGCGCAGGTGCGGATCTCGAACGCCAGCCCGCCGGCCTCGCGCACCGCCTGCTTGACTGCCGCGGCGATGCCGTCAAGGTGACTGAAGCAGATCGACAACTCCGACGACGAATTGACGACCGCGATCTTGGGCTTGCGCATGTCCTCGTCGCTCAGCCCCAGCGCGCGCCACTGCGCGCGCCGCACCGCCCAGCGCGGCGAGCCTTCCTCGAAGTTACTGCGAAGCTTTCTCGTCATGGCGCGCCTTTCGGTTGGCGGATCGAGCGGCGGCGGCCGGCCGGGACCGGCCCTCGCCGGGCCCTGGAAACGGGTGGCGGCCGGTCGAGCCGCGGATCACCAGGTCGTTGGGAAAGCAGCGGCGCTCGGCCGGCCTGGCCGGCTCGGCGATCCGCCCGAGCAGCAGCTCGATGCCGCAGGCGATCATCTCGTCCATCGGCTGGCGCACCGTGGTCAGGTCGTAGGCATCCCACGACGCGAGCTCGATATCGTCGTAGCCGATGATCCACAGGTCGTCGGGCACCCTGATCCCGAGGTGCCGCGCGCCGTCGATTGCGCCGGCCGCCAGCACGTCGTTCACGCAGAAGATCGCGTCGGGCGGGCTGCCCAGCTCGAGCAGCCGGATCGCCGCCTCGCGCCCGCTCGCGTGGCTGAAGGTCTCGGAGCGGCGGTAGTACTGCGGCGGCAACGCGATGCCGGCGCGCGCCAGTCCGGCGCGAAAGCCGGCTTCCCGGTTGCGGATCGTGCTCGCCCGCGGAATGCCGCCGATCAGCGCGATCCTGCGCCGGTCGCAGCGCACCAGGTACCCGGACACGCGCTCGCCGCCACCGGTGTTGTCGCTCGACACCTGGTCGGCGGGGCAGCTGTCTACCGTGCGGTTGACCAGCACGACCGGCGCCTCGGGCGAGTGGACCTCCTTCAGGAACTGCGACTCGGCGGTGGCGGCGGTCAGGATCACGCCGTCGACAATGCCCTGGCGCAGCGCACGCACCGCGGGCTGGTCGCCGCCGTGCTCGGCGTCCCAGACGATCATGCGCCGGTCGAGCCGCGCGAGCTGCGCGCCGATCGCCTCGAGCATCGCCGGATAGAGCTGGTACGACAGCCGCGCCACCACGACGCCGATCGAGCCGGTGCGCCGGCCGCGGATCGCGCGCGCAGCGGCATTCGGCTCGTACTTGGTCTCGGCCAGCACGCGCAGCACCCTGTCTCGCGTGGCCGGGCGGACCCGCTGGTCATCACGCAGCACCCGCGACACGGTGGCCTGCGAGACGCCGGCCAGGCGGGCCACCTCGTGACTGGTCAGCGCGCGGCTCACACGATGCCCGTTCGGCGCAGCTCGGCGATCCGACCGGAGTCGAGGCCCAGCAGCTCGCCCAGCACCTGGTCGGTGTGCTGGCCGAGCACCGGCGGCGCGTCCCCATACTCGATCGCGGTGCGCGAATAGCGGATCGGGTTCGCGACCTGCGGAACCTTGCCCGCCGCCGCGTGCGGCAGGTCCATGCGCAGCCCGCGATGCACGACCTGCGGATCGGCGAACACGCGATCGAGCGTGTTAATCGGGCCGCACGGCACGCCGACGGCCTCGAGCGCCTCGATCCACTCGTCGGTGGAGCGGGCGCGCATCGCGCTCGCGACCAGCGCCACCAGTTCGTCGCGATGCGCGAGGCGCGCGCGGTTGTCGACGAAGCGCGCGTCGTCGCCGAGCGCGGCCAACCCCGCCACGTCGCAGAAGCGCCGGAACTGGCGGTCGTTGCCGATCGCGAGGATCAGGTTGCCGTCGCGCGTCGGAAACGCCTGGTACGGCGTCAGGTTCGGATGCGCGTTGCCCCAGCGGCGGGGCAGCTGCCCGGAGACCAGGTAGTTGAGGTTCTGGTTGGCGAGCCACGAGACCTGTGTGTCGAGCAGCGACATGTCGACGTACTGGCCCAGGCCGCTGGAACGGCGCTCGTAGAGCGCCGCGGCGATCGCGAACGCCGAGTACATGCCGGTCATCATGTCGGCGATCGGCACGCCGCACTTCTGCGGGCCGCCCCCGGGCATCTCGTCGCGCTCGCCGGTCACGCTCATCAGCCCGCCCATCGCCTGGATCATGAAGTCGTAGCCGGCGCGCTCGCTGTACGGGCCGGTCTGCCCGAAGCCGGTGATCGAGCAGTAGACCAGCCCCGGGTTGAGCGCCGACAGCGACGCCCAGTCCAGGCCGTAGCGCTTCATGTCGCCGACCTTGAAGTTCTCGATCACGACGTCGGAGATCGCAGCCAGCGAGCGCGCGATCTGCTGTCCCTCAGGGGCGGCGATGTCGAGCGTGATCGACTTCTTGCCGCGGTTGGCCGACATGAAGTACGCCGAGTCGGTGGTCTCGGTGCCGTCGGTCCGCGCGACGAAGGGCGGCCCCCACGCCCGCGTGTCGTCGCCGATGCGCGGGCGCTCGACCTTGATCACTTCGGCGCCGAGGTCGGCCAGCGCCTGCGTGCACCAGGGCCCGGCGAGTATGCGGCTCAAGTCGAGAACGCGGATGCCGAGCAGGGGTCCGGGCATGTGGCGGGCGGGTCAGGGGTCGATGAGCACGCCCGGATTGAGCACGGACCTGGGGTCGAGGACCCGCTTGGCCGCGCGCAGGGTATCTGCGAACAGCGGCGGGCGCTCCTGGTCGTACCAGGTCCTGTGATCGCGTCCGAGCGCGTGGTGGTGCGTAATCGTACCGCCTGCGTCGATCATCGCCTGCGAGGCCGCCGACTTGATCGCCCAGAACTGCTCGACCAGCTTCGACTTGTCGCCCAGCGCGTGCCAGGTGAAGTACGGGGCCGGGCCGTCCGGGTACAGGTGCGTGAAGCGCACCGTGCAGGTGCCGTCGCGCCCTGTGACCTCGCGGATCGCGCGCAGGGTCTGCGCCTTGACCCTGGCTTGGAAGTCGAGGTAGCGGTCCCAGGTGATGCAGCTCTCGATCGTGTCGCGCATCACGCCGCGCGCGATCGCGTGCGGCCGCAGGAAAGGCCCCCGCAGGAACTTGTCGCGCCAGTTGCCGGCAGCGCCGCTGCGTTGCGACTCGCTGTCGGCCAGTGCCTCCGGGTCCCACTGTCCGCCGTGGTCCGCGCACAGCTCCAGCGCGCGCTGCATCCAGGCGTCGAACGGATGGTCGGCGCCCTCGAAGGTGAGGATCAGGACCTCGTGGCGCCCGTCGCCCGCTTCGGTGAACGCCGCCTCGCCGCGCTCGAGCAGGCGGGCATTCGCCGGGTAGAGCCCGGCCTGCGAGATCGCGCGCACCGCGTCGACCGCGCGCGCGTAGTCGTCGAAGCGCACCGTCGTCGACTTGCGGAACTTCGGCCGGCGGTGCAGCCGCACCCACGCCTCGGTGATGATCCCCAGCGCGCCCTCGGATCCGAGGAACAGGCGGTCGGGGTTCGGTCCTGCGCCGCTGGTCGGCAGCCGGCGCGAGGCAACCGTGCCGGACGGCGTCACCACGCGCAGGCTCTCGACGTGGTCGTCGATCTGGCTGTAGACCGTCGCATAGTGTCCCGCGGCCCGGGTCGCGATCCAGCCGCCCAGCGACGAGAACTCCCAGGCCTGCAGAAAGAAGCGCAACGTCAGGCCGGTGGGCTTGAGTTGCTGCTCGAGCGAGGGGCCCAGCACGCCCGCCTGGATGCGCGCGGCCTGCGACACCGGATCGACCTCGAGGACGCGGTCCATGCGACTCATGTCGATCGTGACCGAGCCCCGGTAGCGATCGTCGCCGGGCGGGTTGACACCGCCGACGACGCTCGAGCCGCCACCGAACGGGATCGCCGCGATGTCGCCCGCGCTGCACCAATCGAGCAGCGCGCGGACCTCGCTCTCGTCGCGCGGGTACGCGACCCAGTCCGGCGGGTTGGAGAAGTCGCGCCGGTGGATCATGCGCGCCAGGTCGTGCACCGAGCGCCCGTAGCTGTGGAACAGCCGCTCGTGCTTGTCGCTCGTGACGAACGCCTGCAGGCTCGCGGGCGGCTGCACGCGCGGCGCGCGCAACTCGATCTCGGACTCGCGCGGCATCGGCATCGGCTCGAAGCGGTCGACGCCGAACAGGTTCGACCAGGTCTTCTCGAACCAGCGCAGTTCGTCGTCGCTGGCCTGGTCATCCTCGTATCCCCAGCCGTAGAAACTGCGTCGCCTGTCGCTCATCGCATCCTCCTGCTCGCAGCCCCTCGCGCCCCAGGAGGCCTGTCGATTGTGTACGAATTAACGGTTTACAACTAGGAAATTCGGGCGTAGTCTGGCGTCCAAAGACTACGTAGTCATTATGGCCCGCGATCCACACGAGGTCAATTCCCGACGCGCTTCAGGCCACGCGCGAGGACCTGCGCAGGATGCTGCGCCAGAACCCTTCGTGGATGTGCCGGCGCATCGCCTCGCGCGCCGCGGTCGTGTCGCGCGCGCCGATCGCGCGCAGGATCTCCTGGTGCTCGCGGTGCGAGCGTCGGCAGCGGCGCAGGTCCGAGAAGTACACGCGGCGCCTAACGATCGAGAGCCGGTAGAACGAGTGCACGATCTGCACGAAGACCGGGTTGTGGCTCGCGGCGACAACGCCCAGGTGGAACGCCTCGTCCAGGTCGATGATGCTGCGGTTGTCGACCAGGCGCTGGCCGGTCTGCTCGACGATCGACGCGAGGAGCGCGAGGTCGGCCGCGGTGCGGCGCTCGCAGGCGAGTTCGATCGCCTGCAGCTCGAGCAGGTTGCGCACCTCCATCGAGTGGACGATCGTGTCGCGATCGAGTGGCAGCCCGTGGTTGCTACGCAGCACCACGCTCTCGAAGCTCGGGTACGCGTTCGGGCCCGCGAGGTAGATGCCGGAGTTCGGCTTGCGGGTGATCAGCCGCAGCGCCTCGAGGGTGGCCAGCGACTCGCGCAGCGCCGGGCGGCTCACGTCCAGCTGCGTCGCGAGGTCGCGCTCGGACGGAAGCCGCTCGCCCGCCGCGAGGCCGTGCTCCTCGATGTAGCGCAGCACCTGGCCGGTGACCGCGGGCTCGGCGTCCGCGGGCGGCAACGCGCCGCCGGCGTTCGGCTGCGCCGCACCTCGATCGGATCTGGAAGGGTTGCGCCGTGCAAGCATGCGACTCGATACGATCTCTTCGGGCGGATGGATTCTACGCCCCGGGTCGCCGCGCCGCAGGCGCCGGCGCACCACCCGACGCGTGCGGTTGACACGGCAAACGGCGCCACCTTAGCATCGCTTCGCCAACTGGTAAGACCACTTGGCGCCAGACCCGTCGGCCCGTCGACGCCGGAAGAGGCGTCCGTCGGCGCGGCCGGCGCGGTGCGTGCCGAGCTCCCGACTGCACGCACCGAAGACACCGCGCGATCCCTTTCCGAACCCGCAGAGGGCGCCGGGAGCGCGACGTTCCGAGAGGCAAGGCTCATACCAAGGAGGAAGTGATGCTCGACCTGAAAAAGACTCTCGTTGCAAGCGCGCTGCTGTCGTCGTGCCTGCTCGCGACGACCGGCGCGTCGGCCGCGCCATACAAGACCACCGCCGGGCAGCAGACCGTGGCGGCCGGATCGATCGGCGGCTCGTGGTTCGTCATCTCGACCGCTCTGTTCGACCTGTACGGCAAGAACATCGAGGGTCTGACCTACAACATCGTGCCCGGCGGCGGCGTCAGCAACCCGATCTCGGTGCAGGGCGGCAAGGCCACGGTGGGCATGGGCTACACGACCAACCTGTTCGCCGCCTACAACGGGCTGCCACCGAACAAGGAGAAGATGCCCGACCTGCGGGCGATCTTCAGCCTGAACGTCTCGAGCCTGCTGCACCCGTTCATCCTCGCATCGGCTCCGGTCAAGTCCTTCGAGGAGATCGTCGCGCGCAAGTACCCGCTGAAGGTCGACACCGGCTCGCGCGGCACCGGCGGGGAACTCGCCGCGCAGCGCGCGATGGCGGCCAACGGTGCGTCATACGAGAACATCAAGGCGTGGGGCGGCTCGGTCACGCACTCGGCCTACCGCGAGGCGGCGGGCAGGATGGTCGACGGCCACATCGAGGCCTTCATCAACGACGACATCATCAACAGCCCCACCTACAAGGAACTGGTGCTGTCGCGCGACATGCGGATCATGTCGCTATCGCAGAAGTCGATCGACCAGCTCGCGAGCGAGTTCGGCTACGGCAAGGCGGTGATCCCGGCGAACACCTACAAGGGGCAGACCCAGGACGTCACGACGATCTCGCAGACGCACGCGCTGTTCACGCACAAGGACGTGCCCGCCGACCTCGTCTACGCGATGACCAAGCTCGCCTTCGAGAACAAGGCGGCGCTGGTCGCGGTGCACCCGATCTTCAGGGACATGGACCCGGCCAAGGGCTCGCAGGGCCTGCCGATCCCGCTGCATCCCGGCGCCGAGCGCTACTACCGAGAGATCGGCGTTATCAAATAGCCGGCTTCCGAGGCAACATCGTCCCGGGGGGGTGCGCCGCCCCGGGACCCGACACGGGGGCGCCGGCCATGGCCGGCGCCCTTTGTCGATCCACGATCGCTATCCGGGAACGGCAATGAACCAGCAGCCTGACGTCGAACTGAGTGGCCAGCGCCAGCCGCGCGGCACCGCCGGCCTGCTCCTGCGCTGGTACTCGATCGGCATCATCCTGTTCCACCTGTACGCGGCGCAGTTCGGCGCGCCCGAGGTGCTGATCTTCCTGCCCACGCACGTCGCCATGTACGTCGGGCTCGCTTTCCTCGCCTACCCGATCCGCCAGGGCCTGCGGCACGAGCACATCCCGTGGTACGACTGGATGCTCTGCGGGCTGTCGTGGGTGCCGGCGCTCTACATCTTCGCGAACTACGAGCATTTCGTCACCCGGCTGCCCTACGTCGAGGCGCTGGCGCCAATGGAGGTCGTGATGGGCGTCGCGGCGGTCGTGCTGACGCTCGAGGCCTGCCGGCGCTCGATCGGGCTGACGCTGGCGGTGCTGTTCGCGATCTTCTTCACGCACGCGCTGTTCGGCCAGTTCTTTCCTGGCCCGCTCAGGCAGACGCCGGTCGAGTTCGACCGGCTGCTCGACCACCTCTACATGGGCTCGTCGGGGCTCTACGGCTCGGTCACTGGCATCTCCGCGACCTTCGTTCTGATGTTCGTGCTGCTCGGCGCGATGCTCGAACGCGCCGGCGGCGGCGCACTGTTCATGAACCTGGCCGTCGGGCTGATGGGCGGATACCGCGGTGGCACCGGCAAGGCCGCCGTGGCCTCGAGCGGCCTGTTCGGCAGCATCTCGGGCTCGGCCGTCGCCAACGTCTACGCCACCGGCACGTTCACGATTCCGCTGATGAAGCGCACCGGCTTCCACCCGTCCTTCGCCGCGGGCGTCGAGGCCGTGGCCTCGTCGAGCGGGCAGCTGGTGCCGCCGATCATGGGCTCGGCCGCGTTCCTGATCGCCGACTTCACGCGCCTGCAGTACCTCGACATCGCGGTGGCCGCGACGCTGCCCGCGTTCCTGTACCTGTTCGCCGTCATGGTGATGGTGCACCTGGAATCGGTGAAGTACGAGCTGCCGGCGATGGCGCGCGAGTCGGTGCTGCAGGCGCGCAGCGACGTGAAGCTGCACGTGCACCTGCTGCTGGTGCTGGTGATCGTGGTCGCGATGCTGATCGACCGGCGCACCCCATTCTTCGCCGCCTACGTAGGCGTGCTCGCGACGGTGGCGTTGGCGCAGTTGCGCAGCACCACGCGGCTGAACCTGCGCGGCGTCCTGGACGCGTTCGAGCTCGGCGCACGGCGCATCGTCCCGGTGGCCGCCGCGCTGTTCGTCGCGGCGATGGTGGTCGGCACGATCGAGCTCACCGGGCTCGGCCTGCGCTTCACGTCGCTGCTGCTGAGCATCACGCACGGCAGCCTGCTGCTGACGCTGATCCTGGTGATGCTCAGCTGCGTGATCCTCGGCATGGGACTGCCCACCGCCGCGGCCTACCTGATCGTCGCACTGTTCGGCGCACCGGCGCTGATCAAGCTCGGCGTGGAGCCGCTCGCCGCGCACATGTTCGTCTTCTACTACGCGATCCTGTCGGCGATCACGCCACCCGTGGCGATCGCCGCCTACGCGGCCGCGTCCATCGCCAACTGCCCGATGCAGAAGGCCGGCTGGTCCGCGATGAAGATCGGCGCGGCCGTCTATATCGTGCCGTTCGTGATGGCCTACCACCCGGCGCTGCTGTTGAGGGGCTCGCTGTTCGACATCGTGCTGGCATTCGTCACCAGCGTGGTCGGCGTGCTCGCGCTGGCTGCCGGCGTGCAGGGGTTCGGGGTGCGGCGCCTCACCGTCGTCGAGCGCCTCCTGTGCCTGGGCGCCGCGGGCCTGCTCTTCTGGGGCGGCTGGGTCACTGACGTGATGGGTGTCGCCCTTTTCGGTGTTGCGGCAGTGTCGCAGCTGCTCCGCGGAGGCGCACGCTCTGCCGTGGGCGAGTCGAAACCCAGCGCCTGAGGCCGTCGCGGCGCCGGGGGCGCCGCTCCGCCGCGCGCGACATTCTGGACCTGGCACTCGTCGTGCACCCGGACGGTTGTCCCGCATCCATTTCGAGTTCCCCGCCACTGCCCGCAGCAACGTCAATGCACCCGAGCCACGCGCTTGAAGTAGCCTGCTCAGCCCATTCAGGCGGCTAACCGGCTTGCGAGAAGGCCTCGAAGTCTAGTGCGGCACCGAATGGCCGACGTCGAGGACCGGTGAGGCCTGCGACGCGAGGAAGTGGCCGCGATTCGCAGGTGCCACCGTTGCGCCAAGTAGCAGGCAGGCGGCCAGGCGCCGCGCGCTCGATGCCGGCAATCCGATCTTCACTTCGACCTCCTCCGCAAACCCGCTCGTGGCCTCGAATCCCGCACTATGCGGCGGACCGAGCCGCGCGGCAACGGGTGGATGCCGCGTGACGCTCCCGATGCGCGCGTCCTGAACGCACCGGGCCGCGATTCAACGCGGACGGAACTCCGCCGCGAGCGCCCGCAGTTCCGCCGGCACGGCCCCGTGGCTGACCAGCCGCACGTCGAGCGCGAAGCCCTGCGCCTTGCGCAGCGCCCGGCGCATCGCCGAGTGGATCCAGGCTTCGTCGTTGCCGAAGGCGCCGCCGCCCAGGCGCGTGAGGAACACGGTCCGCGATGCGCCGCGCGCGGCGTTGAGCACTGCCGCCCACATCGTCGACTCGTAGGCGCCTTCGAGCACCAGCGTCGCGAACGCGCGCCAATGCGCCGGCGCGATGGCCGTGTAGCTGACCGGCAGCGCCGAACAGAACGCCTGCGACACCGTCGGGCGCGACTCGTCCGGCGCCGGGGTCACCTCGACGTCCCAGTGCACGCCGATGCGCAGCAGGTCGCGCCAGGCGTCGACCTGCGCGGCATCGGCGGCCGCGAGCCTCGCCTCGATGCTGGCCAGCCCGTCGCGGGTGCACAGCGCGTAGCCGTTGCGCATCGTCCAGAGCCGACCGTCCTCGTTGCCGAAGGCGACGCCAACATCCCTCAGGCCGTCGAACTGCCGGGTCGCGGTCTGCCCCGGCACGCCGTCGACCGGTGCGAAGTAGTTGCGATAGATGGTCGCTGCGCCGGCCGAGACCGCGCAGGCGGGCCCCTGCGTGTGGTCGCCCGCGTAGCGCGACACGCCATGCTCGGGCGTGACATCCGGGCCGACCATCTCCAGCAGGTTGAACTGCGACGCGACCTGGAACAGCGCGCCGCGATTGGCCGGATCGACGTGCAGCGCGCGCACGTCGGCGCTGACGTTCGTCACCGACATCGGCCCCGCCAGTGGCACGCCGGCCGGGCCGGAGCGCCCCTCGCCCGCCGCAGCGAGCGCGCGCGACCTCAGCTCCGCCACCGACGGCATCTCGAGCCGGCCGATGGCATGCGAGCGCCCGTCGATCCGCGACCACAGCCGACCGTCGCGGACCTCGAGGCGCGCGCGCGTCTCGTCGTACGACGGCTCCCGGAACCCGGTCAGCTGCTCGAACCAGTCGACGCCGGTCATTCGCGCCCTCCGGCATTCGCGTCACCCATGCCTCCCCTCCTGTCCGAGCAGCGCAACCGCCTCCGCGGTTGCCGCGCACCCTCACTTCGTGGCAGCATACAACTATCATAAGCGCTTAGTGCACTTGTGTCAATAACATGGCCGGCGACAAGCTCTTTCCGTTCGTGACCACCGACGTCGCGCTGTTCACGCTGGATGGCGACGCGCTGCGGGTGCTGGTCGTCAAGCGCACCAACGAGCCCGAGCGGGGCCGCTGGGCACTCCCGGGAGGAGCGCTGAAACCCTCGCTCGACGAGGACCTGGCCGCCTCGGCCCGGCGCGTGCTCGCCGAGAAGGTCCGCTTCGACATCCCGTACCTGGAGCAGGTGTGCGCGTTCAGCGGCCGGGATCGCGACAGCCGCGGCTGGTCGATCAGCGTGCTGTTCTACGCGCTGCTTCCGAAGGACCGGATCGACGCGGTGGCCGGCCACAAGACCGAGGCGATCGAGTGGGTGGACCCGGACCGGCCGGGCCGGGAGCTGGCCTTCGACCACGACCGGCAGCTCGCCGAAGCGCTCGCGCAGCTGCGCGCGAAGATCGAGCACGACGCGCTGCCCTTGCACCTGCTGCCCGACCGCTTCACGCTGACCGAGTTGCAGCGGGCCTGCGAAGCGATCACCGGCGAGGCGCTGGACAAGAGCGCGTTCCGGCGGCGGCTCAAGCTCAGGGAAGGCAAGGAGTTCGTCGAGGTGCCCGGCGAGTTCGCCGAAGGCGCGCACCGGCCGGCGCAGTACTACCGGCGGACCCGAGGGTTCCGCTTCTAGCCGCCTGCTGTCCCGATATCCACCTGACCGGGGAGACGAAGATGGAGACGCCGAGCCTGCAGGACCCTCTGTTCGCCACCTACGTGATCGCCGCCACGCTGATGATCCTCAAGGCGGTCGGCATGTCGTGGCTGACCGTCTATCGAATGATGTCCGAGAACGCCGGCTTCCGGTCGCCCGAGGACCTGCGCAGGACGCCGCTGAACCCGTCGCCCGACCCGAAGCAGCTCGCGCCCAACGAGCGGGTCGAGCGGATCCGGCGGATCCAGATGAACGACCTGGAGAACATCCCGTTCTTCCTGGTCGCCGGCTTCCTGTACGTGCTCACCGACCCGCCGCTGCTGCTCGCCCAGGTGCTGCTCTACGGCTACGTGGTCTCGCGGCTGCTGCACTTCGCCGCGTACCTGGGCGCACGCACCCACGACACGCGCGCAACGCTGTGGAGCATCGGCTCGCTGATCCTCGTCTTCATGGCCTGCAGGACCCTGCTCGCAGCGCTCGGGTACTGACGGCGCCCGCGGCCCGAGACCGCCCCCCCGATGCGACTGCTCTGGCGCTACATGAAGCCGCAGCGCGCGCTGATCGCGCTGGCGCTGCTGCTCGCCGCCGCGAGCCAGGTGCTGGCGCTCGTCGATCCGATCATCTTCGGCTGGATCATCGACGACTACGCGATCGGCCGCGCCGGCAAGACCGACCAGGAACTCATCTCGGGCGCACTGCGCCTGCTCGCGCTCGCGGTGCTGGTCGCGGTGCTGTCACGCCTCGCCCGCGCGTTCCAGGAGTACGTGACGCGGCTGGTCGTGCAGCGTTTCGGCGCGCAGATCTTCAACGACGGGCTGCGCCAGACGCTGCGGCTGCGCTACCAGGAGTTCGAGGACCAGTCGAGCGGAGAGACGCTGTCGCTGCTGCTGAAGGTGCGCGCCGACACCGAGCGCTTCATCAACACCTTCATCAACACGCTGTTCGCGTCGCTGGTCGGCATCTGCTTCCTGGCGTGGTACGCGCTGGCCCGGCACTGGGCGCTGGTGCCGGTGTTCCTGATCGGCGTGCTGGTGCTCGGCGGGCTCACCGGCCTGCTCAGCCGGCAGATCAAGGCGCAGCAGCGCTCGATCGTGCGCGAAACCGGGCGCAACGCCGGGTTCATCACCGAGGCGCTGCGCAACATCGAGCTGATCCGCAGCCTCGGGCTGACCTTCCCGGAAATCCGCCGCCTGCAGGCGCAGACGATGAAGCTGTTCGAGCTGGAGATGGCGAAGGTCAAGCGTATCCGCGTGCTGTCGTTCCTGCAGGGCACGACGCTGAGCCTGCTGAAATTGTCGATCCTCTTCACGCTGCTGTGGCTGATCTTCCGCAACGTGCTGAGCACCGGCGAACTGATCGCGATGCAGTTCATCTCGGTGGCGATCTTCACGCCGCTGCAGGAACTCGGCAACATCATCCTCGCCTACCGCGAGGCCGACGCGTCGCTGGCGAACTTCGACGCGCTGATGCGCAAGCCGATCGAGCGCCGGCCCGAGTCGCCGGTCGAGATCGGCCCGATCTCGCAGATCCGCTTTGCAGGCGTGAGCTTTCGCCATCGCGGCGCGCCCGAGAACGCGCTCGACGACGTCTCGTTCGCGGCACGGCTCGGCGACAGCCTCGCATTCGTCGGCCCGTCCGGGTCGGGCAAGTCGACGCTGGTCAAGCTGCTGGTCGGGCTGTACACGCCGGCCGAAGGCGAGGTCTTCTACAACGACATCTCGACCCGCGAGCTGCGCTACAACGAGGCGCGCCGCCAGATCGGCTTCGTGACCCAGCAGACGCATCTGTTCTCGGGAACGCTGCGCGAGAACCTGCAGTTCGTGAAGGCTGACGCGACCGACGACGAAATGATCGCCGCACTCGAGCAGGCCGCCTGCGCCTACCTGCTGCGGAAGACCGGCGAAGGGCTGTCGACCCGCATCGGCGAGATGGGCATGAAGCTTTCGGGTGGCGAGCGCCAGCGCGTGGCGATCGCCCGCGCGCTGCTGCGCCAGCCGCGGCTGCTGATCTTCGACGAGGCCACGTCGGCGCTCGACTCGCTGACCGAAGCGCAGGTCACCGAGACCGTGCGCAGGATTTCGCAGGAGCGGGAGCGGATCACGATCATGATCGCGCACCGACTGTCCACGATCATGCACGCCGACACGATCCACGTGCTCGAGAAGGGCAGGATCGTCGAGAGCGGCACGCACGCCGAGCTGCTCGAGCGCAAGGGGTTGTACTTTGCGATGTGGCGGCAGCAGATCGGCGAGCGCGCCGGTGCACGGGCGGCACACATTGACCACGGTCAAGCCGGCGCGCCCCCAGGCTCCTAACATCATCGTTGGCAGGCGCATGGCGCAACGCGGGCTCCGCGGCTTCGCCGTGACTCGTCCATGTCCATCCAGGAGAGCCCCCAATGAGTGACTACGTCGCAGACATCAGGAAGTACACCGCCAACGTCGACGAGGCCGCGGTCAAGGCAATCGTCGCTTACTGCGGCATCGCGCTTCGCAATGCCGATTCGTCGCTCGTCTCGACGACCGATCCGAAAGAGCTGGCCACCGTGCGCGACGGCTTCGCCGCCAAGAAGCTCGGGCTCGACGCCGCGGCAGCCGACGCCGGCATCAAGACGGTCACCGAAAAGATGAAGAGCGATCGAACCAAGCACCGCGTGACGTTCTACTACCTGCTCGCCGAAGCCACCGGCACGCTGGGCAAGCTGGCCTGAGCCCTTCCGGCCCGCCGCGCGCGGGCCGCTCCCGGCGGCGCCGGGCGTCATGACCCATTCGTGGAGGCACCCGCATGCAGCTGACAGACATCCTTGCCCAGATGGGCGGCCTCCAGGCCATGGCACGCGAACTGGGGGTGAGCGAGTCGCAGGCGGCCAGCGGCGCCGAAGCGCTGCTGCCGGCGATCCTGGGAGGCTTCAAGAAGCAGGCGCAGGCGCAGCCTTCGGGCCTGGAAGGACTCGGCGGCCTGCTCGGCCAACTCGGCGGCGGCGGCCTGCTCGACGAAGTGCTGGCCCCGCAGCCGACGAACGTGGAGCGCGGCAACGACGTGCTGGGACAGATCTTCGGTTCCAGGGACGTGAGCCGCGCGGTTGCGCAGAACGCTTCCTCGCAGACCGGGCTCGACACGTCGCTGCTGAAGAAGATGCTGCCGATGCTGGCGATGGTGGTCGCGGGCCTGATCGCCAGGCAGCAGGGCGCGAGTACGTCGGCGCAAGCGAGCGAGCAGCCTGCCCCGCAAGGCGGCGGCGGGCTGGGCGACCTGCTCGGAAGCCTGCTGGGCGGCCAGGCGGCCGGCGGCGCGGGCGCGGGCGGCGGCCTGGGCGGGCTCGCGTCGATGCTCGACCTGAATCGCGACGGCAACCCGCTGGACGACATCCTGCAGATGGTCGGCAAGGCGATGCGGTAGCGCGAGACGGGACGCGCGCAGTCGTTCGCGATCGCGCCCCGATGAACGCCTCGCTCCCCGCGGTGACGCTTCCGGGCGGCGAATCCGTCCCCGCGCTCGGCCAGGGCACCTGGAACCTCGGCGACAGCCGCGCCACGCGCCGCGAGGAGATCGCAACGATCCGGCTCGGGCTGGACCTCGGGCTGGACCTCGTCGACACCGCCGAAATGTACGGCGACGGGCGCGCCGAGGAACTCGTCGGCGAGGCGCTGGCCGGCCGCCGCGACGAAGCCTTCGTCGTCACGAAGGTCTATCCGCACAATGCGTCGCGCGAAGGCACGGCGGCGGCCTGCGAGCGCAGCCTGCGGCGCCTGCGCACCGACCGCATCGACCTCTACCTGCTGCACTGGCGCGGCACGATTCCGCTCGCGGAAACCGTCGAGGGCTTCGAGGCGCTGCGGCGCGCAGGCAAGATCCGCCACTGGGGCGTGAGCAACCTGGACCTCGCCGACATGCACGAACTGTGGGCGATCGCCGGCGGCAGGCATGTCGCGGCGAACCAGCTGCTCTACAACCTCTCGCACCGCGGCATCGAGTGGGACCTGATGCCGTGGCTGCGCCGCCACCACGTCGCGGTGATGGCGTATTCGCCGATCGACCAGGCGCGGCTGCTGCGCCACCGCAAGCTCGGAGCGATGGCCGAGCGAGTCGGTCGCACACCGGCGCAGCTCGCGCTCGCTTGGGTGCTGTCGCAGCCGGGCGTGATCGCGATCCCGAAGACCTCGCATCGCGACCGGATGCGCGAGAACGCGGCGGTGCTGTCGCGTCCGCTCACGAAGGCGGAGGCGGAGGAACTGGGCCGGTTGTTCGCGCCGCCGAGCGGCCCAGCGCCCCTTCAGATGATCTGAGCGGCGGCCTTCGGGCCCTATTTCTTCATCTCGTCCTTCTTCATCGCGTCCTTGGCCATGCCGTCCTTCGACATGGCGTCCTTCGCCATCGCGTCCTTCGCCATCGCGTCCTTCTTCGTGGTGTCCTTCTTCATGGCATCCCTGGCCATCGCATCCTTGGCCATCGCGTCTTTCGACATCGCGTCCTTCGCCATCGGGTCCTTCTTCATCGAGTCCTGGGCCCAGGCGCTGCCGCCGGCCAGGGCGAGACCGATCGAGACGAGCGCCGCAGTGATCCTGATCATGGTGAATTCCTTCTCGAGGGTTGGAGACAGGTGCGGCAGAGATGCCGCAATTCCGGCGCAGCCGAATCGCATTCAGCTGCCACCGAACCAGTTGTACCCCTGGTCTTCCCAGTAACCGCCGGGGTACGTGTTGGTCACGAAGATCGCCTGGATGTGCTTCGGGTTCTTGTATCCGAGCTTGGTCGGCATCCGCAGCTTCATCGGGAACCCGTATTTCGCCGGCAGCGCCTGGCCGTCCCAGGTGAGCGCGAGCAGGGTCTGCGGGTGTAGCGCCGTCGCCATGTCGATGCTCGTGTAGTAGTCGTCCGCGCAGACGAAGCCGACGTACTTCGCGCTTGTGTCCGCCCCGACGCGGCGCAGGAAGCCGGCGAACGGAACGCCGCCCCACTTGCCGATGGCACTCCACCCCTCGACACAGATGTGGCGCGTGACCTGGTCGACCTGCGGCAGCGCCTGCAACTCGTCGAGCGTCCAGCTGCGCCGGTCCGCCACCAGGCCGCCGACTTCGAGGCGGAAGCCGGCGCGGTCGACCCGGCGCACCTCGTCCTCGCCGTAGTAGGCGTTGAACGGGAACGGCCGCGTGATCATCGATTCCGGATAGGTCGGCGCGAGCCGTTTCGGGTCGAACAGCCACGCCTGGACCCGGTCGTTGAAGCGCGAGACGCGCGCGAGTGCGGCCTCGACGTCGTTGCCGTCGGCCAGCGTGCAGCCGGTGAGCAGCGACAGGCCGCCGAGCGTCAGCGAACGACGCAGGAACAGCCGGCGCGCCGGCTGCCCGAGGCGGCTCAGCGCATCCTTCACGACCGCGTCGGCGTCGACGGCGGGTTTCGGAAGCGGCGTCCGGTTCATCGAAATCTCCTTGCGTTCAGCGGCCGAGGACCATCGCGCGCAGCGTCCGCGGCACCAGCGCGACCATCACGAGGTGAACTGCCACGACCCCGACCAGGGCGGCCATCGCCACGAAGTGCACGCGCCGCGCGGCCTCGTAGCCGCCGAGCAGTTCGCGCAGCAGCGGGAACTGCACCGACTTCCAGAGCACCAGCCCCGACAGCACCAGCAGCACGGTGTCGAGCACCACGAACAGGTAGGCGGCCCGCTGCACCGCGTTGTAGCGCCCCGGGTCGACGTGCGAGAGCCGGCCTCGCATGGCCGAAGCGAGGTCGGCCACGAAGGCGCGTGGCGACAGCGGGAGGAATCTGCGCGCGGCGCGCCCGGTGGCCAGGTTCAGCAGGACGTACGCGAGACCGTTCGCCGCCAGCAGCCACATCGCCGCGAAGTGCCACTGGATCGCGCCGCCCAGCCAGCCGCCGAGCGTGAGCTGCGGCGGAATCACGAACCCGAAGAACGGCGCGGCGTCGTAGATGCGCCAGCCGCTGGTCACGAGAACGACGACCGCGACCGCATTCAGCCAATGCGTGGCGCGAACCCACAATGGATGAATGGAATCCTCGGTTGCGGTCATGGCACGTTCCCTGGCAACGCCTGCGAGGCCGCAACGCACGGCCGCCGGGGTGGCGGGCCAGATCGTGCGACCTGGCTCCTAGTTCGTCGGCGCGCGGCGATCGGTTACACGCCCGGGCGAAACTTCGTGCCGGCAGGGTTGTCTCCGAGGGATCTGCACGCGCTGCGCTACCCTCGGGGCTGCGCCCCAAGAGCCCGCCATGAACGACCTCTCCGCCTTCCCGATCACGAAGAAGTGGCCCGCGCGCCACCCCGACCGCATCCAGCTCTATTCGCGGCCGACGCCGAACGGCGTCAAGGTCTCGACCATGCTCGAGGAGACCGGCCTGCCCTACGAGCCGCACCTGGTCAGCTTCCAGGAGAACGAGCAGCTGTCGCCCGAGTTCCTGTCGCTGAACCCGAACAACAAGATCCCGGCGATCGTCGATCCGAACGGTCCGGGCGGAAAGCCGCTCGGCCTGTTCGAGTCGGGTGCAATCCTCATCTACCTCGCCGAGAAGTGCGCGCGCGAAGGGCGCGAATCGTTCCTGCCGGCCGATCCCGCGGCCCGCTACGAGACGATCCAGTGGCTGATGTTCCAGATGGGCGGCATCGGCCCGATGTTCGGCCAGGTGGGCTTCTTCACGAAGTTCGCCGGCAAGGACTTCGAGGACAAGCGCCCGCGCGATCGCTACGTCGCCGAGGCGAAACGGCTGCTGAAGGTGCTCGAGCAGCGGCTGGCAGGCCGCAGGTGGATCATGGGCGACGAGTACACGATCGCCGACATCGCGACCTTCCCATGGGTGCGCAACCTGGTCGGGTTCTACGAGGCGGGCGAGCTGGTCGGGTTCGGCGAGTTCAGGGAAGTGGCGCGAGCGCTGGCGGCGTTCGTCGCGCGGCCGGCGGTGGCGCGTGGGTTGACGATCCCGGCGTAACCCGGGCGCGAGTCCGGCGCGGCCGCTGCAAATCCGGATCGGGATGCCAAGTCGGGCGCACTCGCTACGGACGCGTTTCGACGCGCAAGCGAAGTCCGAGCGCGCGGACGACCTTCAGGACGGTCGCGAAGCTCGGGTTTCCGGCGGCGTCGAGCGCCTTGTACAGGCTCTCGCGGCCCAGGCCCGTGGCGCGTGCGACCGACGTCATGCCTTGCGCACGCGCGATGTCGCCGAGCGCACGGACGATGCCGCCCGCGTCGTCGGGGGCATCCTGGAGCCACGCGTCGAGGTAAGCGGCCATCTCACGGGGATCACGTAGTTGCTCGGCGACGTCGTAGCGGACGGTCGTCGCTCCCGGCTTGGACTTGACTGCTGCTTTCACCATTCCAACTCGTCCCCCAGTTTCCTGGCGAGTTCGATCGCCAATTCGATATCCCGCTGCTGGCTCGACTTGTCCCCGCCCGCCAGCAACACGACGAGGGCATCGCCCCGCGATATGTAGTAGACGCGATACCCGGGACCCACATCGATCTTGAGTTCGGCAACGCCCGCCGCGAGTCGGCGGTATTGCCCGGGGTTGCCGTGTACCAGGCGATCGACACGCACCTGGATACGCGCGCGCACCACGACGTCTTTCAGGCCATTGATCCAGTCGAGATAGACATTCGTGGTGAGGACGCGCACGGTGATTATGTATCCTGACGGATACATTTGGCAAGTGGTTCCGTGCGATGCTATGGCGGTCGCTCCGCCGGGACCATCGCACCAACGGCCGAGCCCTTCGGGGGACATCACGCGCAAGTCGCCGACTTCGCCACTGGGGAGCGGCCCCCGACCCGACCGGCCGGACAAGACGCGAGCGCGAGATGATGCGCTACCTGCTGCAGGGCTTGTCGACCAAGCAGATCGCGGCGGCGCTCGGCATCTCGCCGTACACCGTGCAGGAGCACTTCACCGCGATCTTCGAGAAAACGGGCGTGCGCAGCCGACGCGAGCTCGTCGGCAAGGTGCTCAGCCGGACTGTTCGGTGACCAGTTCGCGCCTGACCAGCACCGCCGTATTGCGCGGCACCACGGCGCGCCCGCGCGCCAGCAGGTGCGCCTTCGTGAACGCGGCGCCGAACAGCAGGATCAGCGACGAGTAGTAGACCCAGAGCAGGATCAGCACCACCGAGCCTGCCGCGCCGTAGGTCGACGCCGTTGCCGTGTGCGCCAGGTAGGCGGCGATGCCCCAGCGGCCGACCGAGAACAGCACCGCGGTGACCAACGCGCCGACGACCACGTCGCGCCAGTGAAGCACGACGTCGGGCAGCACCTTGAAGACCGCGCCGAACAACAGCGCCGCCGACAGCAGCGAAACGAGCACCTCGCTGCCGCTCAGCAGCGCGGCGATCGCGGGCACGAAGCGGTCGGTGAACTCGAGCACCGCGCGCAGCACCACGCCGAGCAGCAGCGACACCAGCAGCACGAAGCCGATCGCCAGCACGACCGTCAACGACAGCAGGCGATTCTTCACGAGCGCGAAGAGGTTGTTGCGATGCGGCCGCGCCGCCACGCCCCAGATCGCGTTCAGCGACGACTGCATCTGTCCGAACACCGTCGTGGCGCCGGCGAGCAGCGCGGCCACGCCGAGCAGCGTCGGCAGCAGCCCCGACTCCTCGATGCGCGAGCGCGCAACCGCCTGCTCGACCGCCCGGGCCGCCTCGTGGCCCATCACGTCCTGCAGCTGCGCGACGATGTGGCCCTGCGCGGCCTGCTCGCCCATCACGATCCCGATCACCGAGACCGCGATGATGACGACCGGCGCCAGCGAGAACAGCGTGTAGAAAGCCAGCGCCCCGGCGTGGCTGAACGCGTTGCTGTCGAGCCAGAGCTTGACGGCTTCGCGGGTGATCGACCACCAGTGCTGCGCGGTTTGCTTCCACATGGAACGGGCCTGCCTTTCTGGCGTCTGCATGGCGCTTGCCATGGCAGGTCGGATGAGACGCCATTTATCCGGCCTTGGCAACGGTATACATTGTCGTCGTGACCCTCGCACCAGGGAGACCGACATGAGCAGCGACCTGATCAAGGTGGGCCAACTGGAGATCCGCTACCTGGTCGACGGCTCGAAGAGCGGCGGCCTGGGCGTGTTCGAACTCGTCGTGCCGCCGGGCGCCAACGTGCCGCCGCCGCACAGCCACAGCCACAACGAGGAGTTCTTCTACGTCGTGGAAGGCTCGCTCGGCTACTCGGTCGACGGCGAGTCCCGCGAGCTGGCTCCCGGCGAATGGATGTCGACCCCGCGCGGCTCGGTGCACGCGTTCCGGAACACCGGGACGCAGACGGCGCGCGCGCTGGTCGTACTCACGCCGGACATCGGAGCGCAATACTTCCGCGACGTCGCGGAGGTGGTCAACGCCGGCGGGCCGCCGGACCGGGCGAAGCTGCTGGAGGTGATGTCGCGGTACGGGCTGGTGGCGGCAGCCCCGCCGCCCGCCGCGGCAAGCGCTCCCCGCACCGGCGCCTGACGCAACACACGATCGCGCCATTCATCGCGCGAGCGCCGCCGGCCGGCGCGATCGGCCGCACTCCCCGGCCGCACCCGGGAGGGTTCGGGCAGAGAATCGTGAGCCATGCGCCCAAGGTTCATTGCGATTCTGCTGTTGCTTGCAGCAGCGCTCGGCCTCTCCGGCCAGGCCGGCGCTGCGCCGACGGTACGGGTGCTCGAAACCTGGCCTGCCGGCGATCGCATCACGCTGGCGCGCAACCAGAACTTCAACCTGCGCCTGGCCTATTCCAGCGACCAGCCGGTCGGCATCTGGGTCAGGCCGTACTTTCGCGGCAAGCCGGCCAATGCGGGCACCAGCCCGTCGCCACGCTATACGGGCGATGGCGAAATGCTCGCCTGGTTCTTCCTGATGCAGCCGGGGGACGAGGTCGACGAGATCCGCATCACCGCCGGCGACGGCCGGGTGCAGAGCACGCCGGTGGTGGCCACGTATCGCGTGCACGTCGTCGGCGGCAGCGAAACCTCGGCGGGCGTGGCGCCCCCGGCATGGGTGACCGACATGCACGCGCAGGCCCGGCTCGCCCAGCAGCGGGCGGCCGAAGCGCGCAGCCAGGCACCGGTCAGCGCCGGTGACGTGGCGCTTCTCAACGGCTTCATGCTGGCCATGCTGGGAGTGGGCCTGCTCGGCTTCGCCGGCCCGGCGTGGATGCTCCTGCGCTGGCGCGGCGGCTGGCGCATCGCTGCAGCGGTGCCGGCGATCATGATGGCATTCGTCGTCCTGCGCATCGTGATCGGCGTTGCGATCGACCCCACCTCGCACAACCTGTGGCCGTTCGAGATCCTGATGGCCGGGGCGATGAGCGCCGGCGTCACCGGGCTGCTGTCGGTCTTGCGCAGACTGACCGGCGCGGGGCAGGTTGCGTGATGCAGATGCTCGGCGCGCTGTTCCTGATCGCCATGGGGGCCGGCGTGCTGGCAGTCGGCTGGCATGGCTATCGGGTGGGCGAGCTGCCGGCCGGGTCGAACTTCCTGCGACCCTTCCGACCGAACCGCGACGACAACCCGCTCGCGTTCCGCTTCTACCTGGCGCTGTATGGCTGCGGCGGCACGGCGCTCGCGGTGTGGGGGCTGCTTGCGCTGGTGGGGATGGCGCCGCCGTTGCGACTGCGGTAGGCGGCGCGCGTCAGAGCAGTTGCCACACGACGAAGCCGATCGATGCGATCCCCAGGAGCACGGCGAGCCACGTCCGGTTGCTGCGCACCAGATCCGGGCCCGAGCCGCTCGCGCGCCCGGTGATCATCGGCACCATGCGGTTCCTTCGGCGCAGCACGCTGGAGCCGACGAGCGCGGCGACGTGCGCGCCGGCGAGCGCGAGGAACGCGTTGCCGAAGAACTCGTGGACCTCCTCGAGCCAGTCGCCGCCCCACTCTTCGTAGACCACGACGCCGCTCAGCGCGAGGGGCACGACCGCGACGAGCATCGCGACGACGAGCAGCGTGATCAGCAGGTTCTCGCCGTGCCGCCAGTCGACGTCGGCGAACCAGCGTCCGTGGCGAATCGATCGAAGCCACGCCGGCAGGCCGGCCAGCTTGCGCCATGTCGGCGCCAGGCGCGCGTAGCGCGGGCCGGCGATCCCGTAGAGCAGCCGGAACCCGAGCAGCGCGGCCATCAGGTAGCCGAGCGCGACGTGCATCGGGCGCCAGGTTTCGCTGTCGCCGGTGATGAATGCCCCGAGGAAGCTCGCCGCGAACAGCCAGTGGAACGCGCGCGTGGGCGCGTCGACCACGCGGCGGCCCGTCGATGGAGTCTGCGCCGATCCGACGGCGCGCGGGAGGGTCGATACGGATTGCATCTCGTTGCTCGCTTCAATCATTCCAGGCGCGCCGATGACGCGCGTCGAGGCCTACCTGGAATTGCAGGTCGTCGTCGTCGAAACGGCCGCGGTCGGCGCCGACGTGGCACGCCCCGCAGTTCGCGGCGCTCTTCACGCTGTCGTGACGCCAGACGGCGGTGTCCACTTTCCGGTGCTTGCGCTCGAACCAGCGCGAACGCGTGATGCGATCCTGCGGCGGCTCCTCGCTCACCCGTTTCCAGGTGCCGGCATGCCGCTGCAGCCATGCGTCGATTCGTGAAGCCGTGGCCGCGTCGAGCGCGGCGTCGGTTCCGTAGTGGCTGTCGAGCCCGCTCATGATTCGTCGCCACGATGCCGCAGGAAGCGCTCCCGGCGCGTACGCGATGTGGCACGACGCGCATTCCTGCAGGTAGGCGTCGGGCACGTCGGCCGGCATCGCCGTGCGCTCGCCGGCATGCGCGGCGGCAGCGGCGGCGCAAAGACCGGCCACGGTAAGGAATCGTGAGAGGCGATCGCGAAACGAGGGGCTCATCGCAGGTATCCCGAAGCGCGCCGACCGTCAGCGTCCGAGCCCGAGCAGGTACGCGAGCACGTCGGCCTTCTCCCCCGCGCTGCATTCCCGCCCGAGCACGTCCTTGCAGTTGCGGCGAAACCATTTGTCGACGCGAGCGGTGTCGGTAAAGGCCGCCGCATTCGCAACCGGTGCGATCGGATCGATCGTCTTGCCGGTCTTCGCGTGCTTGCCGGCGGTGAGCGGCGCATCGCGGTGGCACGATGCGCACGACCATTCACCGCCGTGCCGGCTCGTGAAGAAGAGGCGCCCGCGTTCCGCGTCGCCGGGTGCGCCGGAGGCGGTGCTGAAACGCTCGAGTTGCCGTGCAGCGGAAGTGTCCGCCGCATGCGCACTCGCCGCAACGAGCAGCGCGATGGCGACAACGGCAAGCGATGCCTGCCGGAATCGGGACGAGAACCTGCGCGACATCATCTGCGCTCCGAATGGACAAGGGCGTGAAAGCCCGTTGCCTGCATTCTTCGCGCAGCAACGTGAAACGAGACTGAAACCGGCGGGCGCTGCCGCTACGCCTGCGGCCCTGCGGAGCGCAGGTCGGCGCGCCAGTCGCCGCGAAGCGAAGCGCTAACCCAGTTCGCTCGACACCCGGCTCGTTCGTGATGCCGACGGCCAGAGCGCGCAGCCGCGCTCGACCGTCAACTGCAGCTGCCGCAGCAGTTGCCGGGAGCCTTGCCGATCCGCACGCGCCAGAGATCCGGGCCCTGCTCGAGGTAGTCCCAGGTGAAGAGACCATGGAGCGTCGACTTGAACTGGCGGTGCAGCGGCGCAGGATCGTGATCGCTGACCAGCTCCAGCGCGGCGCGCTGCGGCAGGGCATTGAACGAGGCGAAGATGCGGTCGTGACGCTCGCTCGGCGCAATCGTGCGGACGTCCACGGTCGAGTGGATCGCCTCGCTCGTCGCTGCGGAGCCCAGTGTTTCGAGGTTCGACTTGATGGCGATTCTCATGGTTGCGGGTTCTCCGGCTCCGGGTCAAAAGGTGTACCACCAGTATAGCTTATAGCCGACGGGCTGGAGCCGGCGCCTGCGCGCACGCGGTCAATCAGTGCCCACGCACCACTGCCGCTCGCAAGGGATCCCATCGCGATCCCCGTCCATTTCCGTGCCCGGGCAGTTCGCAAGGAAGTACCGGGCTTCGGCGCACGAGGTCATTTGCCCGCACCGGGTTCGGCCGTCGCACCGGTAGGCGGGCGCGCTCGAACGATCGGCCTGCACCGCGGGCGTGGCGGCGAAAGTCGCATCCGATCCGCGGCTCGCTCTCTGTGAATATTCGGAGAAGCCAAGAGCGCCGATCACGACCGCCAACGCGACGCCCATTGCGCGACCGGACAGACTGCGAGTCTGGCTTGGTCGCACCGCCCTGCGCTCGCGCGATGCGACGGGCCGGGAACTGCCGGGGCGATGGACCCTGGTCGCGCGCTTCTTGCCGTCCTTGTTCAATTCGACTTCGAACGAGAGCGCTTCATGCAGGCGCGGGGCCTTCCCATCGCGCGGGAAGGCCGAAACATGGACGAAGACATCGTCGCCGCCCAGGGTCGGAGTGATGAAACCGAAGCCGCGGTCTTCGTTCCACCTCGAGAGCTTGCCGTCGAAACGCACTACGCTGCCCGTTTCCGTTCAGACAGCATGGGTTCGACGGTACGGCATCGTTGCTCGAGCTGATGCACGACGCGCTGCACGTCCTGCACCGACAGAGTCTGCGCACCGCGCGCCTTCAGCAGCCCTTTCAATTCCCCGCCGCTGAAGACGCGCACTTCGCCGCGGCCGGTGCGCTTCACATACCAGCCCGGCAGGGCAAGGACTGGAAGCACTCGAATCTGGTCGCCGACTGCCCCGGTGAGCCACCTCGCCAGCCAGTCGGCCTGTCGCTGCGCCTGTTCCAGCGGCGCTTTGGCGACCCAGGTCGGAAACCGCAGGATGCTGCCATCGAACTCCACCGTGGCATCCGCCTTGCCCCGTCCGCCATTGGGCTTCGTGAAGCCCTTGGTCTCGATCGCGAAAACACCTTCTCGGGACACGACCACGTGATCGATGTTGAAGTCGTTCGCCGGAACGTCGTGGAAGACGGCCGCTCCCTGACGCATCAACTGGTCGAGTTCCTGGCCTGCGGCAAGCTCCGCATCGAGGCCCGCCCTCAGGTTGTCGAGGCGCTCTCCGGCCCGCCACATCTTCCGCACCATGAACCCGATGAATGCGAGGGCTCCCACGACGAACAACGGCGCCACGTGCATCACTGACCGGAGGTCGCCGCGCAAATGCCCTTGCGCCAGAAAGGCGGCCAGTACCAGGAGCGGCAGCGCTGCCAGCGCGAACACGTCCCAGTGCAGATCGATGGTCGCATCATCGAGTTGCTCTCGAAGCGTATGGCCCGGCGCGCGCAACAAGTCATCGACGAGCGGTGTCTTTCGGCGGGCTCGCGCGCGGCGCCGTCGCAGCACCAATGATCCAATGCCCAGAGCCGGGCCGATGAAACTGGCGGCGACGACGCCGATCACAATGACGGTCTGCTGCTCCAGATTCCCCATGGTCCACATCACCCGCTTCGTTCGACAGAGTGGCGTGTGTCGATTATTCGGAAGATGCATGGAGAATCGTGGATCGCCAGCCGAATGGCGCATTTCCGGCTGCGGGCGGTCTGGCGCGGTGCAAGTCCCCGTCCGGGCAGGGACCCGTGGCGGCCTCGGTTCAGAGCACGGCGGGCTCCGGCGCCCGGATTGCCTGCTCGAGCGCGGCCTGGTCCGGACCCACGAACGGCGCCGCCTCGCGCGCGGCGTCCAGGCCGGCATACAGCGCGTCGTCGAGCCCTGCCGCCGGCGGCAGGTGACTGCCGAGAATCAGGCGCGGCTTCAGGTCGCGCAGCGGGCGGCAGGCGGCCGCCAGCCGATCCCGGCCGAGCTCGGCCAGCCAGGGCGCGTCGATGCGCGCCCACAACGCGAGCCCGTCGTGCAGCTCGCGCGCGCCGATCGACGCGGCCGTCTCGGCGGGGCGCGCCATCACCGCGCCGAAGCAGTCCGAGCTGAACAGGTGGCGCGTGCCGGTGTCGAACACCGCCATCGTCTCGGGCGCGTCGTACACCGGCGGCCGATGCGCCAGCAGCCGGCGGTCGCCCACGTCGAGCGCCTGCCCGGGGTTGACAAGGTACGTGCGGTCCAGCGGCAGCTGCTGCAGGCCCATCTTGCCCACGCCCAGGTAGTTCGTGACGACGCGCGCCTGCGGCGCCTCGGCCAGCACCGCGGCCAGGTTGCCCACGTGGTCGGCGTCGGCGTGCGTGATCCAGATCCAGCGCAGCGCGGCGGGATCGATCAGTGCGCGAAGCGCCTCGAGGAAGCCGTCGCGCAGCGGCGCAATGCCGGTGTCGACCAGCACGGGCTCGCGCGCGTGGATCAGGTAGGCGTTGATCGGCAGCACGCCCAGGCCGGGCAGCGGCACGTAGGCGGGCAGCAGGTCGGTGTCGGTGCCGACGCGGCGGCTCGGCAGCAGGGTGGGTTGGTCCATGGTGAGTGTCCTCGTGGTGATGGCTCGGGGAGCGGCTTCGCTCCAGCCTTCGGCCAGTCTGGCGTCCGGGGCCCGGGCACGCTGCTAAGACTTGGCGAAAGAATCGCTAACTTGTTGCTAATCGCCTGCCGTATTGCGAATCGTGCCGCTTTATGAGATTCTTGTCTCACAAAGGGCCCTTCCCAATGGCCCCGCCTTCCGGAGGCCCGACATGCCGATGACACCCGCGCAGATGGACCGCAAAATCGACGAGCACTTCCGCTACGAGGCCAGCGACGATGTGGAGGGCGTGCTGCGCACGCTGGCCGAGGACGCCGAACACGACGTCGTCGGCTGGCCGGCGGGCGCGACGCGCGGCCGCACCGCCGCGCGCGCCTTCTACGAGGCGATGTTCGCGGACCTGGCCGACAGCCGCGTCGAGACGCTGCGCCGCCTGTACGGCAGCGACTTCGTCGTCGACGAGTCGGTCTGGCGCGGGCGGGCCGCGGGCCGGCCCTTCGGGCTCGAGGGCCGCGACCGGCCGCTCGAGTTCCGCCTGCTGCACGTGCTCCAGTTCGCCGAGAACGGCGAGATCGCGCGCGAGAACGTCTGGCTGGACTTCGCCGCCATCCTCGCGCAGCTGCCGCAGCAAGGGTCGGCATGAGCGCGGAAGCCGGGGGGCGCGCCAACCAGTTGCGGCGCACCCGCAAGGACCTGCTGCAGGCCGCCGCGCGCCTGACGAGCCAGGGCCGCCACCCCAACCTCGAGGAGATCGCCGAGGAGGCGATGGTCTCGCGCGCCACGGCCTACCGGCACTTCCCGGACGTGACGGCGCTGCTGGTCGAGGCGTCGCTCGACATCGACACGCCGCAGGCCGAGGAGGTGTTCCGCGGCGCGCCGCGCGAGGACCCGGTGGCGCGGCTCGAGCGCGTCGACGCGGCGTTCGACCGGATGATCCGCGACAACGAGGTCGCGCTGCGCCTGATGCTGCGGCACACGCTGGAGCGCAGCGTGCGCCGCGGGCGCAGGACCGGCGACGCGTCGACGCCGGTGCGCCAGAACCGCCGCACGCCGCTGATCGAGGCTGCGCTCGAGCCGGCGCGTCGCGAGTTCCGCCCGGCGGCCCTGAAGACGCTCACGCGGGCGCTGGCGCTGGTGATCGGCACCGAGGCGATGCTGGCGCTGAAGGACGTGCTGCAGCTCGACGAGGCCGAGGCCCGGCGCGTGCGCCGCTGGGCGATCCGCGCGCTGGTCGACGCGGCCCGAAAGCCCGGGGCGGGCACGTGAAGGAGTCGACGCGATGGAACCGATCTCCCACGCCGAAGCCGTCGAGGTGCGCTACTACCCGCGCGACGGCAGCGTCTTTCTCGACACGCACTACCTCATCAAGGGCGTGGCCGGCGCGATCTTCTGGAAGCTGGCGCGCGAGCACGCGCTGAGCGGGCGCAGCGAGTTCAGCCTGCGCGAGCTGCGACTGGCCGGCCACGAGCTGCGCCTGCCCGAGCTGCAGGACAACCTGAGCGTGCGGCTGTTGCTGCTGCAGCGCCGGCTCGCCGAGCGCGGCGCGTCGATGCAGATCTGCAAGACGGGGCGGGGGCGCTTCCGCATCGACCTGCAGCGGCCGCTGCGGCTGGTGGAGGTGTCCGAGCCGGTGCGCACGCCGGACGTGGCGGCGCTGCGCGTCCGCGCCGAGGCTCGGGCTCTGGCGGCGCCAGCCTGATACGGCGCCGGCGCAAGCGCCTTGCGCCCGAATCGCACGACGTCGAAGCTAGGCAGCGCGCGAAGACCGGGAGCCGGCGCGCGTCCGCTTCCGCGTTCGGTCGGGTTGCACGAGCGCCGTCGATGTCGTTGCGCTGCGTCGGCTCGCAACGCTCAGCACTTCCTCGGCCCACTTGTTGAGACTGATGCCGCTGCGCGCCGCAGCCTTCAAGGCGGCGGCGTGAACGCCGGGTGAAACCCGCAGCATCAGCTTCCCGCTGGCGGGCTTCTCGGGAGCGCCGCCGAGACTCTCGCAGGCGGCGATGTAGTCGTCGACGACCATGTGGAAGTTCGCTTCGAAGTCCGTGACGGACTCTCCGTGAAAAGTGATGATGTCTTCGACGTCGAGAACGCGGCCGACGATGACCTTGTCCTCGGCGTCGAAGATCATGCTGGCGACGTAGCCTCGGTAGCTCATCGTGTTGGTCATAGCTTGACTCCCATCCGAAGCAGGAACTCGCGTACGGCTCTGGGCAATTCGAGTCGTGCCCACACTCGATGTTTCCATTGACCCGGCTCTGACCAGATGGCGTTCAGCATACGACAGAAGGCGGATAATCGAGCCTCTTGCACCCTCCAAAAAGCACCTCGATGACCCGAATCCAGATATTCGAATCGGCGCGTTCGGAAGCCGGGCGCAATGCCCGGAACCGTCTCGAGGCGATGGCGGACATCGCGCGCGCCCGCGAGCAGGGCGCCGAGATCGAGCACTACGAATTCGCGAGCGACGCCCCCGAGTTCCTGCGCGATCCCCAGGTCAAGGCCTACATCGACACCGAGGGTGCCGATGCGCTGCCGCTGGTCCTGATCGACGGCAAACAGGCGCTCGCCGGACGATATCCCACGCGCGCCGAACTGGCGCGCTGGAGCGGGTCGTCGATCATCGAGGTGCACCCCGACGCCGGGAACTGCTGCAGCGGCGGCCACTGCGGTTGATCGCGGCCGATCAATCCAGCGCGGCCAAGGCCGCCTTCGGCACCCTGTCCAGCACCTTCAACAGCGACCTTGCCGCTCCGGTGGGATAGCGCTTGCCCTGCTCCCAGTTCCGGATCGTGTCGAGCGGCACGTCGATGCGCCGCGCGAATTCCTGCTGTGTCAGTCCGAGGCGCCGCCTGACGCGACGGACGAAGCGTGCGGCGTCCTGCATCGCCTCGGCATCGTCTTCGGCCTGCTGGATGGCAAGGTCGGCTTCAGTCGTCGCGTCCAGCTTGCGGCGATCGACCCTGCCCTTGGGCAGGGTAGTCGGGCGACTGAGATCGACCTTGACGCGTACTGTGCTCATACTCCCCGACCTCTCGACGGTTCGCCCTCCGAGCCGAGATGATTCGAATTCGCTCACCGCGAACGGTGAAGGCCAGGCAATACACCCGACCTTCGATCGCTCCGAACAACCGATATCGGTCTTCGCCGTAGTCCCATCGATCATCGAGCGTCACGACGCGGTGGGGGTCGAGAAACGCTCGCAGCGCATAGGCGAAGTCGAACCCTCGTCGGTCGAAACAGGCGTCGCTCTTTACTCGATCCCACTCGAACTCGGATCCGGATTGTAGTTCAATGAACGACATCCATCAATCGCCCTGGCAGCCCTATCGACCAGCGGCAAGGCTATCCGTGGGGAAGCGGGGTGTCTGTCGAACGAATGGCCGAGGTCGTGGGAGTCAGCCCCCGCTCCACAGCGGATCGGGGCCACTTCACAGCACCGCTTCGAGCCCCTTGCGCTCGATGAGATCGAGCAGCTTCGACGAAGGGCCGCTGGGCTTCTTGTCTCCGATCTCCCACTTGCGAACCGTGGAGACGCTGGTGTTGAGCACTGCCGCCAGAACCGACTGACTCAGGCGCAGGCTCTCGCGCAGCTCGCGGATCCTGGCTGCGTCGTATTCGGGCACCGGCGACAGGCACAGCGCGTCGTACGCCTGCATCTTGCGCTTGTCGATGAAACCCAGGCGATGCAGGTCGCTGGCGGTTTCATGAACGGCCTCGAGTATCCGGCTCTTCGGCTTTCGCCTGGTCACCACGGCATATCTCCTGCATGGCCCCATCAGCGTCCTCATTGGGCCGGGTAATTGTGCCACTTAGTGGTATAGATTGCAGCGTCGGGGCACCGTGTCCGGCCGACACCAGCGCCCGGTTCAAGCGGCCGCCGATGCGTATCGGCAAAGTGCCGCTGCACGGGAATCTCGACGTACGCCACTTGACTCCACGGGGGCTGGCACTGGCAATCCGTCCGCGCGAAGACCCTCGACGTGAAAGACGATTACATGCCGGGCGCGAGATCGCGCTACGCCACCTGCGCGAGCGGAACCCGAATCTCCACCGACTCGAACGGCACCGACACGCTGCCGTCGTCCGAGCGCACCACCAGGCCCAGTTCCTCGAGGCGCGACACGTCCGTGTGGACGTTCGAATAGTTGCGCTCTGCCGCCTTGGCGAGCGCGTAGACACTGCGGGGTCCGAGGCCTCGCAGAGTTGCGAGCAAGTCGAGCCGCGCAGGCGTCAACTCGGCGAACAGCGATCGTGCCGATTCGAAACCGAGCCGAAAGTCAGTCGACCCACCGCGACGCGCGGCCCTGACCTGCTGCGCCGCCGAACGGAACACCGAGCCCCGGCGAGACACCTCGATGATCGCCTTCATGGTCACCCCCAACGCTCGACGTCGGAACGGAAATGTGATCACCCTTGCCGCCTTGGTTGTCGTATCGCGCTCGACTTGACCTGCCCCAGGATCCTCGAACCGTTCATTCCTGGAAGATGGCTCGGTTGGGGATCGTGGCCAAGGGTTGATGCTGCGTTCGGAACTCGATCGGGGTCAAGTAGTTCAGGCTCATGTGTGGCCGGACCGCGTTGTAGTGATGACGCCAGGCCTCGATCACGATGCGCGCCTCGCGCCGGGTTCGGAACCACTCCACGTTCAGGCACTCGTCGCGTAGCCGCCCGTTGAAGCTCTCGTTGGTGCCGTTCTGCCACGGCTTGCCGGGGTCGATGTGAGCGGTCTCCACTTGGCTCTCCGCGAGCCACTTCAGGATGGCCAGACTCACGAACTCGGGGCCGTTGTCGCTGCGCACGAACGCCGGCGCGCCTCGCTCGCTCATCAGCCGCGCCAGGATCTCGATGACGCGGCCCGAGCGAATCGAGCCGGCGACGTCGATCGCCAGGCACTCGTGTGTGAACTCGTCGACGATCGTCAGGCACTTGAGCTGCTGTCCATTGGCGCAAGCGTCGAAGACGAAGTCGTAGGCCCAGACGTGATTGGCCGCCCGAGCTGGCAGCGGCCGAGGCCGGGCGCTGGAGATCCGCTTCCGGCGACGTTTCGGGGGAAGCTGCAGCTTGGCTTTGCGCCAGAGCCGTTCGGCGCGGCCCGGACTCATCACGTGGCCCTCGCGGGAGAGGAAGATGCGAATCTTGCGGTAACCATAGCGGGGATACTGCCCCGACAGGCGCCTCATCGCCTCGATCACCGGTTTGTCCTTGGCGTCGATTCTCGATTCGTAGGACATGCCGGATCGGGAGACACCAATCAGCCCGCACGCCCGTCGCTTGGAGATGCCCCGGCCGATGAGGAACCCGACCTGGTCGCGACGAACCTGCAGGCTCACCACTTTTTTCGATTCACCTCGCGCATCGCGTCGATCTCGAGGTCACGCTCGGCCAGCAGCCGCTTGAGCTTGGCGTTCTCAGCTTCCAGCGCCTTGAGCTTCTTGACGTCACTCGGCTCCATGCCGGCGAAGTGCTGCCGCCAGGCGTAGATCGTCTGCTCGCTGACCTTGTTGCGCTTGGCCGCCGCGGCAACGGTCGTCTTCTCGGCTTCCCGGAGGATCGCAACCATCTGCTCCTCCGTGAATCGGCTCTTTCTCATCGACTCTTCCTTTGCGAAGAAGAGCCATCTTTCCAGAATTCAGTGGTTCGAAGAACTGGGGCAGGTCACCGCGGTACAGTAGCATGAGCAAGCCAGTCCAAGACTTCCGGATGCCCGCCGACGAGCTCATGCGTCGTCCGCGGCTTCCTCGAAAACCGATATTGGCGCAGCTTTTCTAGCTGTCCAGCCTCCGCCGTACAAGTCATTGCCCGTTTTGGCTAAATCCTTGGCTGCGCAGCCTACCCAGAACGTCCAGGGCTACTTTCGCCTGAAGATCCGACGGTAAACGTCGGGGCATCGAGGCGCATACCTGCAGGATCTGCAGTTCTTTGTCTGTGAGCTGTTTTCGCGCGTGCCCCCACTCGAGGAGTTGCTTCCAGAAATCGGTGCCAAGATTCACAGCTTCCGTCTGTGCGCTGATGCCGTCAGTCATCGCCTTCCGCGTCCGCGCTTCGCGCACAGCCGACTGGGCGGTCTCCGCTAGTACCAGGCAGTTGCCGAAATCATCGCCATATTTGAGCTTCCGGGCTTTGAGTTGGCTCCAGCAGGCCTGCTGCTTTGCCCATTCAGACATATTGCGAATCCCCGACGTGGGATGAGTAATCACGTCGTGGGCTTCCGCGGCTGCGACAAGCAGCGCGCGCACAAGCGGCTCCTGCACCGCTTGGCGCCGCCAAATCGTGTCAAGGTCCAGAACCTGCTTCTCGCCGTTCGCGTCGTCAAATACTTTGGCCATGGCGTAGGTCACGATATTGGCGCGATACCCGCCCTCATACCAAGGCTGCCGTGGCACTTCGGCTTCGAGCTTCCGAAAGATCATGGCTTTTGCGACCAAGCGCTTGAACCAGAGTTCGTCGTACTTCGCGTCGCTCTTCGACCAAGTGTCGCCTATCTCCTTCGCGAATTCTGCGAAATTCTTCTGAGCGCCCCTGGAAACTACATGAGGATGGCCGGCGGAAGAGAACTCGAACTTCGCGAGATCCGTCTTGCTGAAGAGTTGAGCCTTCGGAAACTCGAGGTCGAATTTCTTCTGTTGTGCTGAAGTCAGGCGGCTCCGCGCATTGATGTACTGGCCACGCGAACGCTCGTAGAACCACTTGCTGTCATGCCGCTCGCCATCGCGCGCCGCGAAGATCACGTTGCGCGAGAACTGCTCCATGCGCACATGGAAGGGATGATTCGAGAAGAAGTCCGCAGCGTTTACCTTGTTCTGAGTATTGGCGAACTCCGAGATCCGCGGCACGATCTCTTCGGATCGATCGGGCGGGACAATGGTCAGTTTCATCTGCACGAAGACACGAGGCAGCATGTCTCTCGCGGACTTCAACGCGGCATGGATGGAGCCTGTTGTCTGTGCTCCGTTGACGATCTGAAGGTTGCTGATCGAGGCAATCGCAAGTCCGCCTCCCGTCCGGACACAAGTCACCTCATCGGCTGTGGCCGACAGTCCGTTGTTGTACGGAAAAAATAGCTCTGGCTCTTCCCTTATCGTTTTCTGAATGCCCTTGTTCGTCCTGGCTCGTGCCTGCAGGAAAGACCGGACATTGGCCTCGAGCAAGCGTGCGCCCCATCGGTCGTAGATTTCGGCCAGTTGCTGTCCCGGCATGATCATCAGGTAGCTTTCGAGCGCGGCGCCCGCCTGCGATGCTTTCAGAGCCGGAAGCGCACCACCGAAGTCCCTCGCGAAGTCGATCACCATGTCCTCTCGGGCTTGTCCCGAGCGATCAAAGCGTTCGAAACGAGCCAGATCCCAAACGGAGTAAGTGATCGGTACGGCGCCTGTGTGCGCCAGCTTCACCGCATCGTCGCGGCCGATGTATTGGCGATTCGAGACGAGAATCAACTTCACCTTGGTGACCTGCGACCACGTCTTGATGATCAGATCGGACACCTGAAATGCTGGATTGACCTCGTTGAGCGACTCGAGAAACTCCTCGGTCTTTGCCTTGCTGAGGAACCGTATCAGTGGGTTTAGGATTGGGGGTAAGTCGCTCTTTCCGAAAGTCCGAACATCTTCAGAATCAACGAAATCGCAGACAATCAGACCGAGAACGCCCTCGCCGTCGCGCGGATCACCGGCATATCCGTCAATCCGGACTCTCTGTGCGCCGTCGCCGCTTTGGTAAAACGCACGGTCGACGACCTCGAGTTCGCCCGCCTCCGTGAGCCGCTCGGTCATCTGGTCAAAAAATGCCTCGACCATCATCACACCGCTTGCATCCGCCTCACGCCGGACGTCGGCCATGAGACTCTGGTAATACTCCTCAAGCTGACCCATTGCCACTTTCCTCGAAGAGCTTCGACCGCACGACCTTCCAACTCGCACTGAACGGTGCGCAAGCAGACAAGGCCAATGCATAGGTCACATTGGACACGCCAAGAGGGACAGGCGACGAAATGCGCGGAAATCCATCGGACACGGCATGGAACTCGGGCTCGGACGCGATCCAGCGCCAAGGCGAGTAATCGTGGAGAAAATCGTACCCCGCATCGGCCAGACGGAGATCCCACTCACGAATGGATGACGGCTCGGTTCGCTCAAGAAGCTCCGTGACCTCGGCGACGCGCTCGGTCAGGGTATCGCCATGCGGCGGCTGCACCTTGTCGACTGCAAGGATCGCCAACCAGAGCCGCCGATCTGGGACGTCGGAAAGTTGGTGCTCGTTCGCGATCTTCACATAGGGCTGCGACGCGCCCCGCCGCGCCTTCACCTCGACGCAGTCTGACCTGAGTTCGAAGTCCTTCGGCGCCCCCGAAGGTCCGGTCCAGGCTGCCAACGCTGCCTTCGCCCCAAGGCCGGCAATCAGCAGCTTCAGAACTTCGATCTCTCCAATCAGGCCCTTCTGGGCATCTTCCGATAGAACCTCTGCCTTGCCTCCCCGCAGCAGATAATGCCAACGAAATGTGCGCAGGATCGCCCGCTCGAGCGCTGTGGCTTCGGTATCCGCCAGCTCGCCAGCGGCCACGACATCGCGGCACAGCGTTTCAAAGAGCTCCAGCTGTGCGTTGTCCTTCAGACGGATATAAAGGATTGGTCCACCGGGCAGAGTCTGAAAGCGGATCTCGAGATTCTTCAGCCTCGGCAGGTCTGGCATCGGCTTTGGCAATGCCGTCAGCTGGAGAACTAGCGCTACGTCGGCGCGCGGCATCACCGCCCAGAAGAAGTTCCACCGGCCGTTCGCATCGACGCGACGAGTGTCGACATTACCGACCTCCAGGCCGAACCAAGGCGTGTCATTCGCGATCACCAATGCCCTCCTCTTCTAGCTCTTCCTCGCCAAACATTTCACGCAGACGAATGGTATTGACGACGTACGCAACTGTTCCGCCATCGATATCACTCCTCGGAAACGAAATAGACCAAGCGAGAATATTGCCGGTCGGCAGCTTGTCGCTAAGGCTGTCGGATACCTTGGGCGTCACGAGTCGAAGGATCAAGAGCGGGCGCGACCTCGTCATCCTGAAATAGCGGTCCGGAAGAGCGGTAGGGACCTCCCTTTCCGGATGTTCCCGCCGGAATTCGGCCTCTGCCTTGCCAAGCTCATCTTGGTTCAGCCCCTCTTTTTCGTCGCCGGGTGAGCCGACCCGTCGGCTGGTTCCGCTGATGGCCAGCACGCCGTGATGGAGTTCACTGTCGCTCACCGACCGATCGAAGGGTGTCATTCGAATGCTGGATAGCTCATCCCGTATCACCGCATCCTTCTGAGCGCTGGCAAACAACACGTCCCATTCCCTCAACTCCGAATCGGCCCTGGCATCGAGATAGTCGTTCATCAGGCGCGGATCGGTCAGAGGGTCGGCTGCGTCCGTTCGGTATGCCCGTAGAAACGCACGGACCAAGTCCACAGGGACGCGCAAATAGAGCTGCCCTCTGGGACGGGGCTGCGCGGGAATGCCTTGGGCCCTGATCTCAGCGGCGAGGCTCTCTCCTGCCTTGCGGTTTCTGTCGAGTTGATCCCTGTCGGCGCGAATACGTGTTGTCTCGATGAGCTTCTCGGCAAGGCCGACCCTTACCGGAAACTCCTTCCCGGTTCCCATCTTGTTGCGTGCCGTAACAATCAGCGCCTCGGGGTGGCTGCGGACCGCAAGGCCGAACTGCTCCGGTGTGGCCCGCGCCAGTTCCATGCGTTTGAGCTGAGCCTGAAGATCCTCCATCGCTTCATGGACATGGGCGTACCAGCCGACTCCGTCGGCCGGCATCCAGATCCGGCATAGGTCCTCGTAACCTGGTCGATAGCCGAACCAACGGCCCATCTGCATGAGCGTGTCGTACATCATCGAGTTGCGCAGGAAGTAGCTGACTGTCAGCCCCTCCAGAGTCAGACCCCGCGAGAGCGAAAAACCGCCGACTGCGATGACCGTCACACCGTGCTCGCCCCTTTGGTCGTAGTCGAGCGCTTGAGCCCGCTTCGATGCGTTGACCTCAATCACCTGCACCGCCGCCAAGACCTCATACAGACGCGCCTGTATCACAGACCAGCTCGCGCCCTCAGAGGTGGAATATTCCTGCGCCCACGCCGCGCGCAGTGCCGCAATCTCGGGGTTCTTCAGTGCCGCTGCTCCTTTACCGGCTTCCACAGCGACCGCATCGCGAATTCGGCTGACCACATCGTTGATCCTCGACCGCAGTCGACCCTGCACGTCGGTGAAGCGTGAGGCATTGACCAGCATCGATGCGTGGGCGGCCTGTTGCCCCCTCGCATTCCGGATTGCGCGAGCCACGATGAAGACTCTTACCGCCTGCGCAAGGCTCTCTGGCAAAGAATCGACCGGGTGGTCGATCTTGTGCTTCATGGGCAGGAGGTCCTCGTTGTCATCGATCAGGCGGACGTGCTGATCGCGGCCATCGATAAAGACTTTCTGTGCTCCAAAGTAATTGGAGGGTGCCTCCAGCCCTATGATGAAATGCCGGGGGAATAAGTCCTGCTTGAGGGTGTCATCATCGGTATCAGGGTCAATGAAGATATTGGCGAACGGCGTTGCCGTGTAGCCCACATAGCAGCTTCGATAAAAGATCGACAACAGTTCGCGAATCTGACCGTTGATCCGCGTGACTTCGTCACGGCCATACGCTGTGTTGATCGACGCATTGTCCGCCTCGTCGTCGATGAGCAGCATGGGTTGGCTGACCATCCGAGTTCCTTGATGAACGGAATGCTCCTTGAGCCATTCCAGCAGATTCTTCAGGGTGCTCGAGTTCTTCTTGATCACCAGGACGACGGGCACATTGAACTGATCGAGCTGAGCCGTAAAGGTCGTGGCGGTCGCCTTGTTGAAGTCGCGAATGGTGTTCGTGAGCGATACCGGGAACTCGCGCTGATCGAAGGTTCCCACCCCGATGATCCTTTGTCGCTGCGCCCTATTTGCATGAGCTAGGCGCCCCGTATCCCGACCGATGAAACCCTCATCTATGCGGGCCTGGGTCTGATTGCGCAGATTGTTGTGGATGCCTGCGATGACGACGATCAAGCGATAGCCCGCATCGGCCGCCTTGCAGATCAGCCCTGTGTAGTTCGCAGTCTTGCCGCTCTGCACATGACCGACCACCATGCCCCGGCGACTCCATGGACTCGTATTCCGAGGATCGCCCAATCGGTCCAGTACCCGATCGGTGACCTCGTCTGTTGCGTCGATTACCGATTTCGGCAGGCCCTTCAGGTTCAGGAGCTGTCGGTAGCGACCCCAGTAGAAGACCCCGATCTGGCCATTGATCTTCGCGTCGTGGAGCCAAGGACGGAAATCCTCCGCATCCACGATAGCGCCCAAACCCATGCTTATCCCGTACTTCTCTTCGATGAGGCGGGCAAGCTCCTCGGCTTCAACTTCGCTGACCCTCCCTGCGAACATCGGCGTCGCGCAAAGCTGCTCGATAATCTGGCGGATTGACTTCGCCGTGTGCGGGCCCGGCTCCGAGGCCATGTATACCGATGTCATGCCTTCGAGGCTGGTCAGAATCGCCTTCACACTTCTTCCTTCGTTCCGATTGTCGCGGCGATGATTCGCTGGGTGTCCTCCCAAGAGGATCGGAACGGATCGACATCCTTCATCAACGAGACTATCTCCTTGAGGTCCTTCTTTGCGCGCAGCAACACCGAGAGCGTTGATTGAACGGCCTGCACGAGTGTGTCTTCATCGACTCGGTCCGGAACGATCTGTTCTGGGGCACCCGCCATGTCGGCATGCAACGTCTCGATCGGTAGAGACGCCCCAACCAGAGCGATGCAGTTGAAGAACCCACGTCTGAGATCTGGCGGAAGGCTCTCGGCGAAAGCCGCAAATGCAGGATGGTCTACGTTCGGTCGATAGGAAATCTGCCCGCTCGCCTGAACTCGGTTCCACATTGGCAGACGCTCGTGATCCACAAGCTTCTGGCCACGTTTCCGATAGGTCCGCTTGGACCCGTCCTGGATGCGTTCGATGACTTTCTTGAGCCGATCCCGGACGATGGGTGGCAGTTGCGCGGACGACTTCTTGACGTCAATGCTCCAATCACCGTCCATGCTGTTGGGGATGTCGATGCGGACCCGAGACAGCTTGGTGAGCTCGGACTGGCGGCAAAGACTGAACCATGTACCGTAGAGAATCAGACGCTTCCCTCGGTACAGATAGAACCCCTGAGATTTCAGATGGCCCTCCGGGCCACCGATATCCTCCCATTCCGCCTTGCTCATTCGGTGGTGGTGAGGAAGGGTAAAACTCTGGATTTCCACGTCTCCGTGACTGAGTGTGAGCCGCTCCGCCGGATCCGCCATGGTGGCCGGGTGCCTTTTGGCAAAAGGATCCAGTGGTCGTAGTTGGCGCCCGTTCATCAGAATGCGAAGTGGCTTCACCTCCTCCATGAATCGGTGAAAGACAAGACGCAAGTGGCGTTCGGTTTCCGAAAGCCTCTGATTTATCACTTCGGCACGGCGAACCGCGTTTTGTGAGTAGCCCGCCGAGAGCCGGTCGAGCTTCTGCCAGACGACGAGCGTTCCAGACGAGCCAAGATGATCAATGCCAGGAATTCCTACAACCTCGTCGGGCAGTTGGACGGTCCACTCGTTTCGTTCTGCAACATCATCGAGATCCCAGACGGCAGCGGAAGTTCTTTCCGATTTCCTTGAGATGACTGTCAGGCGGCGGCACTGCGAAAAGCTGGCACTCTTCAGACCGAGACCAAATCGGCCTAAATCCTGCTCGTCGCGGTTGTCGAGCGGATTCTTGCTGCCGGGGCGCATGGCCGAGACGAGTTCTTCCTCGGTCATGCCTTTGCCATCGTCAACGATGGCGATGAACGGTTCGTGCGAAAAAGTGTCCGCAAGAATCTCAATGCAGCTTGCGCCCGCGGTAATGGAGTTATCAATAACGTCGGAAATTGCCGACTCGAGGGAATACCCGATGTCCCGCAATCCCTCGATCAGGGAGGCGGCATGAGGTGTTGCGTCAGCCCGTCGTGTGATTGCCTGTTCCTGCATAGGTGATTTCCGGATGGTGAACGCGGATTGATCGGGCGTGCAATGGGTGGCGCGTCACACGGAGACTAAGGCCGAGTTCCGTCTCTTGCGGTCAGCGCGGCATTCAACAGGTCAGCGATTTGCCTAGCCAGAAATGGAGGCACTGCGTTTCCAACCTGGACGTATTGCTGGGTTCGATTGCCGAGGAATAGATAGTCATCGGGAAAGGTCTGCAGCCTTGCAGCCTCGCGGACGGTGAGGCTCCGGCATTGCATCGGATCGGGATGGATAAAGTAATGACCGTCCTTCGAGATGTGGCTGGTTACGGTTGTCGAAGGCTCGTGCGCAATTTGAACGCGGAATCGATCGTTGAAGACGCCGCTGAACCAATTACGGTGATCAGGACTCAGGGCCAGAGGAAAGTCTGCCGCCTTAGGGCTGTAGCCGTGAATCTCGCCAAAAACCGCTGCGAATAGATAGCGACCGAGATCCGCAGCCATATGCCCACGCGTTTCGTGCTGGGCAATGGCACGCAATGCTGGCCGCTCGAGCCAGCGAAGCAAATCGTCCTTTTTCCGGGTATATGCCTCAGGGAGTTCGGATGATGCCCGCGGTGGCGGCTCATAGTCGTTCATCCGCCGTGCGAGTCTCGTGAACGCCTCCCGGAGCGCGCCGTCGTGCTTGCCTCCATGAACTCTCGCCAAGCGCTTCGCGGCTCGCGTGACCGCCTCGCGCCACGCGTCCGCGCTGTCTTCTCCGCGGCTGATGCCGCTTCGCAGCGAGGGCAGGCCTCCGATCGCGTCTTCGACGGTTCTCGTCACGCGAGAGATGTCGATACGCGCGCGAGATGTGCCAGCCGCCAGATCGGAGCGGATTCCGATCAAGATCACCCTATGTCGTCGCTGCGGGACACCGAACTCCTCGGCGCGCACAATGAAGTCCGATGATTGCCTGGCCTCGCGCAGGCTGGCCCTGCCGTCCTCGACTTGAATGGCTCGCAGTTCATAGAGATGCCCGCGCCCAGTTCCCAGAGTAGATAGGTCTTCCATGAGCATCTCGAAGACGAGACGCCTTTCAACCGTCGAGGAGAGCATCCCCTTGACGTTTTCCATTACGAATGCAGCCGGACGTAGCCGGTCGAGTACATGAATGTATTCGCGGAATAAATAGTGCCTTTCGTCAGCCTCCGGCACGTAATCACGCTTACCCTTCGCGCGAGCGCGACCGACGAGGGAGTACGCCTGACAAGGTGGCCCGCCGATCAGAAGCGTTTCGTCGAAGTGTCTGCGGAGCCTAGAGATCGCTCGGTCGATTTCATGGGCTGTACCATCAGCACCCAACTCCAGACGACGCGCTTCCTCCCGCGCAAGCTTCCAGGTTCGCGCGTCTACGGTGGCCCAGTCCGGCTCCGGCATCCGGCCTGAGTGGAAGTCGACGAATTCCTTTGGCAGGACGCCATAGCGCAGCTGATGCTCTCGCAGGAAGGCGCGCAAGGTCAGAGTGTTGTGCGCCGAGGCTTCCTTCTCGACAGAAATACCAATGCGAAACGGTGCATGCCCGTCCTTGCGAAACGAGGAGAATCCCTCGCCCAGCCCGCCCGGGCCGGCAAAGAGGTCGACAACGCCAAAGGTGGCTGGCAAATTGGGCTCCAAAGGAATTTGAGAGGCTTCGTCTATACCAGTTGCGATCGCGAAGGCAAGGAGGTCTATGACGGATATTGTTGGAAAGGAGACCCGATCACGGATGATGTCCGGGATCCGGGGAAAGGACACCAAGCCGGAACTGAAGTTGCGTCGGGCGCTGCATGCGCGCGGTTATCGGTATCGCCTGCACGCGAAGAACGTAATTGGGCGGCCTGACCTCGCGCTCCCGAAGTACAGAGCGGTTATCTTCGTCCACGGTTGCTTCTGGCATCGGCACGAGGGCTGCCGCTTCACAACATCCCCGACCACACGCCCGGAGTTCTGGCAAGACAAATTCTTGGCCAACGTCACGCGGGACAAGGCAGCGCGCTCGACCCTTCTCGACGCCGGCTGGCGAGTCGCAACTGTGTGGGGGTGTGCGCTGCGAAAACCGCAGCAGGTTGAAGCGGCTGTCAAGCTGCTCGAGAAGTGGCTGCACTCGGGCGCTTCCGCGCTGGAGCTCGGGGAAATGGACCTGATGGAAGGGCGGGGAATAGATGAAGCGAACGGCGGGCGTCCGACTCCTCGTGCATGACGCATCGATTTTGAGGCCCAGCCTGTACTCGACAATTTCGTGTCGGGCGTCCAACCGTCTTGGCCCAGCAGCAGATTTCGGCGCGAACCAGCAGGGCGTCCCTCGAAGGTGGGTTCGAAGACAGGCCGCAGTGGCCGCACCGCGAGCTGTTCGAGGGCGAGTCGCGGCGCCCTCGGCAAGCTCGTGGCTGGGTGGGTCGATCAGCACGTCTCCGGGCACCAGCGTGCGCCACCTTGCCGAGGCGCCGACCAGCGCGCGCCGGACGAGATGCTTGCTCCCGCAGCGCGTCTTCTAGCCCGGTTCCTCCGCTTCCGCAAGGTCATTCTTCACCGGCAGTACTGCTCGCAGCAATTGCGTTACGTGCACCGGGACCTTTTGCGCCGCGCGACGCGCGGCCCGAAGCGCGCCTCGGTGGACGGAGCGAGGTGTCCCGATTTCGACCACCAGCCA
>JAMLIR010000050.1 GCA_023954045.1 Burkholderiaceae bacterium
GCACCCGCGATCGCACGTTCTCTCTCAAGAAACAGAATTGACGGCAGCCGTGCTCATGCGGGCGGCCCCAACGGGTTGACCTGATAGCCGAGCGCGGCAGCGCGCCGTTTCAGGGCGGCGATGCTGCGCTGGCGCTGCTGCTCTTCGTAGTGCTGCTGTCCCTGGTCGACGAAGGCCTCGCCGCGGGTGAGCATGAAGTACACCATGCGCGCCAGCTTGTGTGCGGTTGCCGTGTTGGCTCGCGGCTTGTCCATTCGCGAGCACAATCGTCGGTAGAAGGCGCCCAGTGCCGAGTCGCTGCGCGAGAGCGCCATCGCCGCCATCCGGAACGCCTGCCGCGCGCGGTTGGCCGAGCGCTTGGTACCCGCCGAGAGCACCTTGCCGCCGCTGATCTTGGTCGACGGACACAGTCCCAGCCACGAGCAGAAGTGCTTGACATTGGCGAACCGGCTCAGGTCCGGGCCGATCTCGCTGAGGATCTTCATCACCGAGTCCAGCCCCAGACCGTTGATCCGCGTCAGATCCACTCCCGCCCAGTTCGCCAGCGCCTGGCGCGCATCGAACTCGGCGCGCGCCTTGGTGCCCTCGCGCGGGTGCTTGCCCAGATCCACGTCGCTCGAAGCGTACTCGGCAAGCAGCACCTGCAGCTTGCGATCGCATTCGTCCAGGTGCCGGGCGATGTCGTCGTACATCCCCAGCGCCTGCCCCAGCACGAACAGGTGCTCCTCGCGCCAGTTCCCGGTGAGCGCGGCCACGATCTCGTCTTCGCCCGCCCGGATGCGTCGGTGCCGGTGGCGCGCAAGCACCCGCGGATTGCGCTCGCCGGCCACGATCGCGCGGATGATCGCCTGACCGGTGGCGCCCATCACGTCGCTGATCACCTCGCCCAGTTGCAGGTTCATCTGCACGAGCGCCTTTTGCATGCGCTGTACCCAACTGGCCTGCTGCACGAGCAGCACCTCGCGCTGGCGCGACACCGCACGAATCGTGCACACCTGGGCCGCGGGTCGGAACGCCGCGCGCAGCAGCCCATGGCTCATCAGCTTCTGCAACCACTGGCAGTCCTGTACGTCGCTCTTGCGACCGGGCACGTACTTGACCTGGCGCGCATCGACCAGCCACACCTTCAGCCCGCGGCTCTCGAGCACCTCGTAGACCGGTATCCAGTACACCCCGGTGGACTCCAGCGCCACCACGTCGACTCCGCACGAGACAAACCAGTCGGCCAGCGCGTTCAGATCGTCGGTCATCGCCCCGAACTCTCGTACCGGCGCCTCGGCACAGTGTCGCGGCACCGCCGCCCAGTGGCTCGACGCTCCCACGTCGATCCCCGCCGCGTTCGGAAACACTTCGTCGTCTCGCTTGCGCACCGCCATGGCATCCCCCATCATCGTTGGCGAACGGCGGCGCCATGGGAAACGTCGAACTCGACTCGATCTCTCAAACGGGATGCGGCTCTCACCGCTCACCAGTGTCACCGACGAATCCCGGACCATGCTCAAAAACGGGCTCGCAACAACGCGTCTACCAGCGCTGCGCGCTCGCACCAATGAAGTGCCGGTCATCTCGGCGCCGCCGTTCACCTTGTAGCGCATCGTCGTTTCTTACGGAACACCGGGGCCGCGCGCGGGCCTGAATTGCTCAGAATGGACGACCGGTACCCAAGTAGCGGGCGACCTTGCTCGGGCTATTCGAGACGACTTGACGGACGATGTCGATTGGTTGAAAGCCGTAGGCTGTTTCGTAAACGTGGACCGTGCCACAGAGACTCGCCAGTGCAATTCCGAGCCGCTTGAAAAGCACGCCGCCGCGCCCGCTCATGACGATGTCATTGCTTGAGCTTGGCAGAGACCGGGAGCCGGGTCTCGTTGCCCGATCCTGCAATTCGATGTCGTCCTCGCTCATGACGTCGATGGCGGCTCCTGCCACATGACTTACCGGAATAGCAATTCGACCCGTACACCAACCGATCTGGCCATCGTAGAGGTATCGTCCGGCGGCGAAAGCATGCTCAGTCGCCAGGAGATGGGCATTTCCGAAACGCATGTCGAGATGCTCGATAACGATTCGGCCAGGAGGTTCGAGACGAAGCTTCAATGCGGCCTGCGAACGTCTGCTCTGGACGGCGATTCGTCGGCCGACGACACTGATATCCCAACTATCCAGCGATCCAATCCACTGATTTCGGTCCAACCTTAGGACCTCTCGCCCTTCGTCATCAGCGAAGATGGCCGAAATAGACCCGGGTTCTCTATCTTTTCCAGGGTCTACCCGGATCACGTCGCTGCCTCCGTATCGCAATACTGTTCTTACGGCGGGGCTATATCGCAAGTTACCGATGACGAGCTCTGCGGAGCCGTCGTCGAAGTCAAGTGGCCCGATCGGCGGCTCAACGTCTTCGATGCTTGCTCGCTGGATCTCTTCGTACCGACGCATTACAGATCCATTTGACCTCGACCCACGGGTTACAGCGCTGTGGCACGTCGGACATAGAAGGCATATTGACAAAGGATCGTGGCGGGAGGCTTCCTCGAAAGCAGGATCGATATGGTGGTAGTCGTAGAAACCTGTTCTGCAGATCACACAACCAAACTTCGACCTTCGGCGGACTTCACGTTTGACGTCTTTCGGTATTGTGCGGTTGAGTCCGTATTTGTTCTTTTTTCCCTCGCTCATGAAATCCATACTATCAGCTCAGCGCGTTCGTTGCGTCCTGCTCCGGTTCCGATTGACACGCCAGTTGATCCTCCGCAGCGGAACGGTCTGCGACGCGACGCTGATTTCAGAGCCGAGTTCGAGTTCGACGAAGAACCGCATCGGCGAGCGCGACCCCGAGGTGTGCCAGACGAAGAACGGGAACAACGGGTAGCTGGCGCCTCAGGCCTTGCGACGCCGGCTCGACCAACTTGCGGCTCGTTGCTGGTTCCCTTGGGGAACGGCGTGGATTCCGATGGTTTCGCTCGAAGCCATGGCGCCCATCACCCGGACGCATCAGTGAAAATATTTCGGTGAATCGCCAGAAACAGCCGAACATCTGACAATATTTCGATTCGGCTGAACTTTTTTCGAGCATCGGAGGCGTCCCGTGCCCAAGGTGGGTTACGCATCG
>JAMLIR010000006.1 GCA_023954045.1 Burkholderiaceae bacterium
AATAGTTGCCGATGAAGTGCACCTGGTCGATCACCAGCCGCGGCCTGCGCAGCGCCGCCACGCCCAGCCAGCACAGGTGCACGAAGAAGCGCGCGCCCTTGCCGACCGAGGCGACGAATTCGACCAGCCACTGCAGCGGAAGGAGCAGCGCGCGCATCAGGCCCCCAGACCGAGGTCTTCGGCGAGCGGCCTCGCCTGGAAGTGGAACGCGATCGGCCCGTCGATGTCGCCCTCGAGGAACTGGCGCACGTTCGGGTCGTCCGAAGCCTTCATTTCGTCGGGGGTTCCCTGCGCGGCGATCCGGCCGCCGGCCAGCAGGAAGACGTGGTCGGCGATGGCGAAGGCGTCCTTGATGTCGTGCGAGACCACGATCGACGCGCAGTCGAGCGCGTCGTTGAGCCTGCGGATCAGCTGCGCGACGGTTGCCAGCGCGACCGGGTCGAGGCCCGCGAACGGCTCGTCGTACATGATCAGCGGCGGATCGAGCGCGATCGCCCGCGCCAGCGCCACGCGCCGCGCCATGCCGCCAGACAGCTCGGAAGTGCGGAACTGCGCCGCGCCGCGCAAGCCGACCGCCTCGAGCTTCATCAGCACCAGGTCGCGGATCATGTCCTCGGGCAGGTCGGTGTGCTCGCGAAGCGGGAAGGCGACGTTCTCGAACGCGGTGAGGTCGGTGAACAGCGCGCCGAACTGGTAGAGCATCCCCATCCGGCGCCGCAGCCGGTACAGCCCGTCGCGATCGAGCCGGTGCACGTCCTCGCCGTCGAAGACGACCGAGCCCTGCTGCGGGCGCAACTGTCCGCCGATCAGCCGAAGGATCGTCGTCTTGCCCGAGCCGGAACCGCCGATCAACGCGACGACCTTCCCGCGCTCGAAGCGCATCGAGATGTCGTTCAGGATGACGCGCCTGCCGTATCCGAAACGGACCCTGTCCAGCGTGAGGAACTCTGGCATCGAGGAGCTGCCGTGAAAGGCCCGGGTTTCCGTCGAACCCGGAATTCTAAACCGTGATGCCGCCCGGGCGCCGCCGCGCCCGCCGGGCGCCTCAGTCGTCATATACTCGCCGCCATGAGCGATTCGACCGCCGTGACGCCGGAGCGACTGCTCGGCCAGGCGCGCGAGGTGCTGCGCATCGAGGCCGACGCGGTCGCGCGCCTGGCCGACCGGATCGACGACAGCTTCGCCGAAGCCTGCCGGCTGATCCTCGCCTGCACGGGGCGCGTGGTGGTCAGTGGAATCGGCAAGTCGGGGCACGTCGCGCGCAAGATCGCCGCGACGCTCGCGTCGACCGGCACCCCGGCGTTCTTCGTGCACCCGGCCGAAGCGAGCCACGGCGACCTCGGGATGGTGACGCGCGACGACGTGTTCGTCGCGCTGTCGAACTCGGGCAGCACCGAGGAGCTGCTCAAGATCGTCCCGGTGGTCAAGCGCCAGGGCGCCCGCCTCATCGCGATCACCGGCGACCGCGAATCGCCGCTCGCGCGGCTGGCCGACGTGCACCTGGACGCCGCGGTCGATCGCGAGGCCTGCCCGCACAACCTCGCCCCCACCGCCAGCACCACGGCGACGCTCGCGCTGGGCGACGCGCTCGCGGTCGCGCTGCTCGACGCGCGCGGATTCGGGCCGATCGACTTCGCGATGTCGCACCCGGGCGGCGCGCTCGGCCGGCGGCTGCTCACCCGGGTCTGCGACGTGATGCGCACGGGCAAGCCCTTGCCCCGGGTGCCCGCCGGCGCCCGGCTGGTCGACGCGATCCTCGAGATCACTCGCAAGCGCATGGGCATGACGGCGATCGTCGCGGACGACGGCCGGCTTGCCGGCATCTTCACGGACGGCGACCTGCGCCGGCTGATCGAACAGGGGCGCGACCTGCGCGGCCTGCGCATCGACGAGGTGATGACCCGTTCACCGGCGACGATCGACGCCCAGGCCCTCGCGGCCGAGGCGGTGCGCGTCATGGAGGAGCGGCGGATCAGCCAGCTGCTGGTCATCGACGGTGAGCGCCGGCTGCTGGGCGCGCTGCACATCCACGACCTGCTCACGGCGAAGGTCGTCTGAATGCGCGCGACGGCAGACGCGGTGCGCCGCGCGGCCCTGGTGCGCCTCGTGGCGCTCGACGTCGACGGCACGCTCACCGACGGCCGGCTGTTCATCGGCCCGGGCGGCGAGGCGATGAAGGCGTTTTCGGTGCGCGACGGCTTCGGTCTGACGCTGCTGCGCGAGGCGGGCGTGAAGCTCGCGGTGATCACTGCCCGGCAATCGGCGATCGTCGAGGTTCGCGCCGCCGAACTGCGCTTCGACGAAGTGCGCCAGGGTGCCAGGGACAAGGCTGGCGCGCTGCGCGAGATCTGCGACCGCTTCGGCCTCGCCGCGCAGCAGGCCGCCTACGTCGGCGACGACTGGCCCGACCTGCGCGCGATGGCGCTCGCCGGCCTGGCGGCCAGCGTGGCCGACGCGCCGGCGCCGGTACGCGAGCGCGCGCACTGGGTCTCGCGGGCCGCGGCCGGCCAGGGCGCGGTGCGCGAGTTCGCCGAGTTCGTGCTGGCGTCGCAGCAGCGGCTCGACGAGGCGCTGGCGCGCTACGCGGGCAACGCGCCGTGACCCCGCGCTTCTACGACCGGCTCGCCGCCGGGTTGTCGGTCACGCTGTTGCTGACCCTGGCCGCCGGCACCTACTTCCTCGCGCAGATCTCGCTGCGCGAGACCGGCCCCGCCCGCGCAGCGGCCCTCACGCACGACCCCGACTACTTCGTCGAGGACCTCGTCTTCACGCGGATGAACTCGCGCGGCGATCCGGTGTTCCGGGTTTCGGCGACGCGAATGCTGCACTACCCCGACGACCAGTCGAGCACCTTCGAGAGCCCGGTGCTGGTCAGCCTCGACCCGAACGACCCGCGGATCACGCTTCGCGCCGACCGCGGGCGCACCAGCGCGGAGGGCGAGGAGACGCTGCTGACCGGCAACGTCGTGATGGTGCGCGATGCGACTGCGCGCGAACCGGCCATGACGATCCGCACCGAGAGCGCCACGATCTACAGCGAAACCGAAATCGCGCGAACCGACCAGCCAGTGCGCATCGAGCGCGGCGACTCGGTCTTGACGGGCGTCGGCATGGAATTCAATAATGCGGCCCGCTCATTGCGGGTCGATTCCCGGGTGCAGCTCACCTGGCAGCCGCCGCCACCAACCCGCTGACCATGCGCGCGTTCCCCGCCCCCCGACCCCTGCCCCGCGCGCGACTGCACGCGGCGGCGCGCGCAGCGCTGCTGCTCGCGTTGTCGGTCGGCGTGGTCGCGCCGGCGGCGGCCGAGAAGGCCGATCGCAACAAGCCGATCAACGTCGAAGCCGACCGGATGCAATACGACGATCTCAAGCAGATCAACGTGTTCACCGGCAACGTGGTGCTCACCAAGGGCACGATCCTGCTGCGCGCCGACCGGCTGGTGATCCGCCAGGATCCCGAGGGCTACCAGTACGGCACCGCGACCGGCAACCTCGCGTTCTTCAGGCAGAAGCGCGACGGCGTCGACCAGTACGTCGAGGGACAGGCGCGCCAGATCGACTACGACGGCAAGCTCGAGACGTTCAGGCTGCAGCAGCAGGCGATGATGCGCCGGACCGAGAACGAGCGCGTCGTCGACGAAGTGCACGGCAGCGACATCCTGTACGAGAGCCTCAACGAGTTCTTCACGGTCGAGGGCGCAGGCGGCGCCGCCGCGACGCCCGGCAACCCGGCGGGGCGCGTGCGCGTCGTCATCCAGCCGCGCGAGCCCGCGCCCGCGGGGCCGCGCCCGCCGGCCGAGGCGACGCCGCTGAAGCCGGCCGAGCAGCTGGCGCCGCCGCGCGGGGGCCCGTCGCGTTGATGGCAGGTTCCCCGTCCAGCCCCGCGGTGCGCAACGACAGCCGCCTGGCGGTTCGCAGCCTGATGAAGGCGTACCACGGGCGCAAGGTCGTCCAGGACGTGTCGCTCGACGTCGCCAGCGGCGAGGTCGTCGGCCTGCTCGGACCCAACGGCGCGGGCAAGACCACCTGTTTCTACATGATCGTCGGGCTCGTACCCTCGGACGGCGGCTCGATCGAACTCGACGGGGTGCCGATCGGCCGGCTGCCGATCCACCGCCGTGCCCGGCTGGGGCTGTCGTACCTGCCGCAGGAGGCGTCGGTCTTCCGCAAGCTCAGCGTCGAGGAGAACATCGTCGCCGTGCTCGAGCTGCAGAGGGACGAGCGCGGCCGGCCGCTGCCGCGCGCCGAGGTCGAGCAACGGCTCGAGTCGCTGCTGGGCGAGTTGCAGATCGAGCAGATCCGCTCGAACACCGCGCAGTCGCTGTCCGGCGGCGAGCGGCGCCGCGTCGAGATCGCGCGCGCGCTCGCGGGGTCGCCGAGGTTCATCCTGCTCGACGAGCCTTTCGCCGGCGTCGACCCGATCGCGGTGATCGAGATCCAGCGGATCGTGCGGTTTCTCAAGGATCGGCGCATCGGCGTGTTGATCACCGACCACAACGTGCGCGAAACGCTTGGCATCTGCGACCGGGCGTATATCATCAGGGCTGGTACTGTTCTTGCTTCCGGGCGGCCCGACGAGGTCGTCCAGAACGAGGACGTGCGCCGTTACTACCTCGGCGAGCACTTCTCGATGTAGCGCGACCCGGCTCCGGTCGCGCCGCCGGCGCGGAAGCAGTGCCCGGACAACCGATGAAACCGTCGCTCCAGCTCAAACTCACTCCGCAGCTCGCGCTGACGCCGCAGCTGCAGCAGTCGATCCGGCTGCTTCAGCTGTCGACGCTCGAACTGAACCAGGAGATCGAGCAGGCGCTGGCCGACAATCCGCTGCTCGAGCGCCTCGACGATCCGCTGGCCGAGTGCGTGCGCATCGCGCCCAATGGCGGACTCGACGACGAGCGCGCAATCGCGGCCCCTTCCGGGCCCGACTCCCGGGCCGGCGCGACCGATGCGGGCGACGAAGGAGCGCCGGAGGATTTGCCGCTGCCGGCCGGGGGCGGCGAAGCCGAACCCGAGGGCGCCTGGGAGGCCGGCGAATCGCACGGCGGCGACTGGGGCGCCGACGGCGGCGGGCGCGGCGAGGGCGACGAGCGCGACTACCCGCAGCTCGCGGCGGCGCGAAAGTCGCTGCGCGAGCATCTGACCGAGCAACTGGCCGGCCTGCAGTGCACGCCGCGCGACCGCGCGCTGGTGCAGACGCTGATCGACGCCCTCGACGACGACGGTTTCCTCGACTCCTCGCTCGAGGAGATCGCCGCGCTGATGCCCGCCGAACTCGCGATCGAGCCCGAGGAGCTGTCGACCGCGCTCAAGCTGCTGCAGAGCCTGGACCCGGTCGGGGTCGGCGCCCGCGACCTGCGGGAGAGCCTGCTGCTGCAGATCGATCGCGGCGACGCGGCGCGCAACTGCCTGCCGGCGACTGTCCGGGTCGCGCGCGCCATCGTCGACGAGCACCTCGAGGCGCTGGCCGCGCACGATTTCGGGCGGCTGCGCCGCGCACTGCACTGCGACGACGATGCGCTGCGTGACGCGCAGGCGCTGATCCGGCGGCTCGAGCCGCGGCCCGGCGCCGCGTTCGGGGGTGGCGAAGCGGGCTACGTGATCCCCGACGTCATCGTCCGGCACGGCCGCAACGGCTGGGTCGCGACCCTGAACCCGGACGTGGTGCCGAAGTTGCGAATCAACGACGCCTACGCGCAGATCCTGAAACGCAACCGCGGGGGCAACGGCGGGCTGGCCGGCCAGCTCCAGGAAGCGCGCTGGCTGATAAAGAACGTCCAGCAGCGCCTCGACACGATCCTGCGGGTCGCCCAGGCGATCGTCGACCGTCAGCGGGCCTATTTCTCGCATGGCGCCGTCGCGATGCGCCCGCTCGTGCTGCGCGAGATCGCCGACGTGCTGGGCCTGCACGAGTCGACTGTGTCGAGAGTGACGACTCAGAAGTATATGCTCACACCGTTCGGGATCGTCGAGCTCAAGTACTTCTTCGGCAGTCATGTCGCGACCGACAGCGGCGGCGCGGCCTCGAGCACCGCGATCCGCGCGCTGATGAAGGAACTGTTCGCCGGCGAGGACCCGGCGCGGCCGCTGTCCGACGGCCACGTCGCCGAACTGCTGGCCGAGCAGGGGTTCGTCGTCGCGCGCCGCACGGTCGCCAAGTACCGCGAAGCGCTGCGGATCCCGCCGCTGGCCCAGCGCCGGGCCCTCTGACGCGCGGTCCCGATGGCCCCCCTGCCCCGGCCCCTCGTTCCGTTTGCAGGGATTTCTTGTTGCGATGCCGCAATCAGAGCTTTCCTTCGGGATTCCCGCCGATATAATCGGCCGAGTCCTGAAATTGCCCCCGGGGGTCGACTTTCATGCTTCAAAGCGTCAGGCAAACCCCCGCCACGGGCGTCGTCGCGATGAACCGCCTCTCCAGGCTGCTGGCCCCCACCAACGTGGTGCTCGACCTGTCGGTCAGCAGCAAGAAGCGCCTGTTCGAGCAGGTCGGCCTGCTCTTCGAAAACAACCACGGCATCGAGCGCAGCAAGGTCTTCGACTCGCTGTTCGCCCGCGAGCGGCTCGGCTCGACCGGCCTGGGCGAGGGCGTTGCCATTCCGCACGGACGCATCAAGGGCCTGAAGGAAGCGCTGGCCGCGGTGGTCCGGCTGGCCGAGCCGATCCCGTTCGACGCGCCGGACGGCAAGCCGGTCGGCCTGCTGGTCTTCCTGCTGGTTCCCGAAGCCGCGACCGAAGAGCACCTCGAACTGCTCTCCGAACTGGCCGAACTGCTGTCCGATGCCGCGATCCGCGAGTCGCTGGCCACCTGCAACGATCCCGCCCAGGTGCACCGGATCCTGACCACCTGGGGACCCTTCCGCCCCGCGGCCTGACACCGCCCGGCAGCCCGATCCGCGCGGACGCGCCGGGCGATCGCTGCACCCGCCGCGTCGGCGGTATGCTTGACGGATGAGCGTCACCGTCCGAACCCTCTACGAGCAGAACCGCGAACAGCTGCAGCTGCGCTGGCTGACCGGCGAGGCCGGCGCCGATCGGGACGCCGCCCCGGGATCCACCGAGCCCGCGGACCTGGTCGGATACCTGAACCTGATCCACCCGAACCGGATCCACGTGTTCGGGCACGCGGAACTCGCCTACACCCGGCGCATCGGCACCGCGCGTTGCGCGGCGCTCGACGAGGATCTCGTCGCCGGACACCCCCCCGCGGTGATCGTGGCCGACGGCCTCGATCCTCCGGCGGACCTGCTCGAGTGCGCCTCGGCCGACGGCCTGCCGATGCTCGGCACGCCGCTGCCCGCGGCGCGGGTGATCGAGTTCCTGCGCGTCTACCTCACCAAGGCGATCGCGAAGACCTGCTCGATGCACGGCGTGCTGATGGACGTGCTCGGGATGGGCGTGCTGATTTCCGGCGAGTCCGGGCTCGGCAAGAGCGAGCTGGCGCTCGAGCTGATCAGCCGCGGCCACGGCCTCGTCGCCGACGACGTGGTCGAGTTCGCGCGGATCGCGCCGCACGCGATCGAGGGTCGCTGCCCGCCGCTGCTGCGCGACCTGCTGGAAGTGAGGGGCCTGGGGCTGCTCGACATCCGCACGATCTTCGGCGAGACGGCGGTGCGCAGGAAGATGACGCTGAAGCTCATCGTCCACCTGGTCCGCCGCAGCACGATGGACGACGCCTACGAGCGCCTTCCGCTCGAGGCGCTGACCGAGGACGTGCTCGGGCTGGCGATTCCGAAAGTCGTGATCCCGGTCGCTGCAGGCCGCAACCTCGCGGTCCTCACCGAAGCCGCGGTGCGCAGCACGATCCTGCAGCTGCGCGGCTTCGATACCACCGGCGAGTTCCTGGCGCGCCAGCGCAAGCTGATCGAGTCGCAGGCCTGACGCGATGCGCGTCGTGCTCGTCACCGGCATCTCGGGCTCGGGCAAGTCGATCGCGATCAACGTGCTCGAGGACGACGGCTACTTCTGCATCGACAACCTGCCGATCCGCTTCCTTCACGAGGTGATCACCTCGCTGCGCGAGGCGGGCCACGAGAAGGTCGCGGTTTCGGTGGACGCGCGCAGCGGGGAATCGGTCGGCGACCTGCGCGAGATCGCGAGCGGCCTGGGGCGCTACGGGCACGACGTCAAGATCATCTTCCTGAACGCGCGCACCGACACGCTGGTGCAGCGCTACTCGGAGACGCGGCGCCGGCACCCGATGGCGCTGCGCAAGGGCGCCGGCGGCGAGGCGGCGCCGACGCTGGTCGAGTCGATCGAGCGCGAGCGCGAGCTGATGTCCGCGCTGGAGGACATCGGCGTGGCGCTGGACACCAGCGACCTGCACCCGAACGTGCTGCGCAGCTGGGTGCGCGACGTGGTGGGCACCGAACGCGCGCCGCTCACGCTGCTGTTCGAGTCGTTCGCCTACAAGCACGGCGTGCCGCTCGACGCCGACCTCGTCTTCGACGTTCGCTGCCTGCCGAATCCGTACTACACGTCGGAGCTGCGCCCGCTCACCGGGCTGGACGCGCCGGTCGCCGAGTACCTGCAGTCGATCCCGTCGGTGCAGCGGATGATCGACCACATCGGCGGCTTCCTTCACACCTGGCTGCCCCACTACATCCTGGAGAATCGCAGCTACCTGACGGTGGCGATCGGCTGCACCGGCGGCCAGCACCGCTCGGTGTACTGCGTCGAGGAGCTCGCGCGCCGCTTCCGCCGCATCGAGCACGTGCTGGTGCGCCACCGCGCGCTCGCGACGCGCGGCGGCGCGCACGTCTGAACCGCGGCGCGCGCAATGGTCCGCGACCTGGCGATCTTCCCGCTCGGCACCGTGCTGTTTCCCGGCGGCGTGCTGCCGCTGCGCGTCTTCGAGGCGCGCTACCTCGATCTGGTGCGCGAGTGCGCTGCCGCGGACGCGCCGTTCGGCGTCTGCCTGATCACCGAGGGCAGCGAGGTCGGGGAAGCCGCGCAGCACGAAGCCGTGGGATGCACCGCGCACATCGTCGACTTCGGCATGGAGGACGCCGGCGTCCTGAACCTGCGCACCGTCGGCGGGCAGCGCTTCAGGGTGCTCGAGCGACGCGTCCGCAAGGACCGCCTGGTTCGCGCCGACGTCGAGATGATCGACCCCGACGACCCGGCGCCCGTCTCCGAGGAGTACGCGGCCTGCGCATCGCTGCTGCGACGGCTGGTCGACGACCTGGTCGCGCGCGAACCCGATCCGATGCGGCAGATGATCGCCCGGCCCTACGATTTCGACTCCGCCGCCTGGGTCGGCAACCGGCTGTGCGAGTTCCTGCCGATACCGCCGCGCGCGCGCCAGAAGCTGATGGAGCTCGACGACGCGCTCACCCGCCTGTCGCTGATCCAGCAGTACCTGAAGCAGCACCGGGTGATCTGAGCGCGAACGCCTGAAGCAGCGTCTTCACCGGGCGCGGCAGCGCCGCTTCGCCCGCCCCTTCCAGCGCCAGCCACTGCGTTCCCGCGGCGTCGGCGGCCGCCGCAGCGGACAGAAGCTCGCAGACGACCGGCTGCACCCGCAGCCGGAAGTGCGTGAACGCGTGGTCGAAAGCGGCGAGCGCCCGCGGCGCCGTCACCCGCATCCCGAAGCGGCGCTCGATCTCGGGCGCGAGCGACGAAGCGTCGGGCCACTCGTCGTCGCCGGCTTCGCCTGCCGGCGCGAACTCGGGCAGGCTCCACAGGCCGCCCCAGACGCCGCTCGGCGGCCGGCGCTCGAGAAGCACCTCGTCGCCGCGCCGGATCACCAGCATCGTGCAGCGGCGCAGCGGCACGCTGCGGCGCGGACGCGGGGTCGGCAGCAGCGCGACGGCGCCCTCGCGCAGGGCGCGGCAGTCGGACGCGAGCGGACACGCGCCGCAGGCGGGGCGGGCACGCACGCACACCGTGGCGCCGAGATCCATCAGCCCCTGCGTGTACGCCTCGACGTCCGAGAGCGGCAACTCGGCCTCGGCGATGCGCCACAACGTGTTCTCGACCGCGCGCTCGCCCGGATAGCCGCGCACGCCGGCATGCCGGCACAGTACGCGCCGGACGTTGCCGTCGAGAATCGCGGCGCGGCGGCCGAACGCGAACACCGCGATCGCCGCAGCGGTCGAACGCCCGATGCCGGGCAGCCCTGCGAGACGCTGCGGATCGTCCGGGAACGCGCCGCCGTGGCGCTCGACGACCTCGCGCGCGCAGCGGTGCAGGTTGCGCGCCCGGCTGTAGTAGCCCAGCCCGCTCCACAGCGCGAGCACCTCGTCGTCGCGTGCCGCAGCCAGCGCCGCGACGTCGGGAAAGCGCGCGACGAAGCGCAGGAAATAGGGCTTGACCGTGTCGACCTGCGTCTGCTGCAGCATCACCTCGGAAAGCCAGATCCGGTAGGCGTCACGGGTGTTCTGCCAGGGCAGGTCGTGGCGCCCGTGGCGCCGCTGCCATTCGACCAGTCGGGGAGCGATCACGCGGCCGATTGTACGGCCGCGCTCGCGGGCGCCGTCCCTCTCAGGTCTCGGCGGCCTCTGCCACGCTCGCCGGCTCCCCGAGAAGGCCGCGAACCTGCAACGCGAACTCCTCGGCGAGCGCGATGCGCTGCTCGACGTCGGCGCGCTGGCGTTCGACCTCGGCGATGCGCGACTCGAGGCTGTCGTTGGCCTCGAGCACGCGGCGCACCGAGTCGAGCCGGCGCTTGAGCTGCGCCTGGTGCTCGCGCACCTGCGTCTCGATCGGCGCCATGACGGTACGCAGCCACGCCTGGATCTCGCGATCGGCGAGTTCCTCGAGCTCGCGCATCCGCGTCGCGACCGACTCGAAGAAACGCCGCATCAGCGCCCACTGCGAGGTCGTCGCCAGCGTGATCGCGCCGAACTGCCGGCGCTGCAGCTTGTCGATGCGCTCGAGCTCGGCGTAGAAGCGCCGCGTCGAATAGAGCGCCGGATTTCCCAGCGACAGGCCGTGCTCGGCGCTGAAGCTGCGGTACATCGCGCTCATCAGCGTCGCAATCTCGTCGACCAGGCGCGTCGCTTCGTCGAAGTCGGCGCGCACCGCCTCGAGCAGCGCGTTCATCCCCGAGCGCAGGCCGACCGAGAAACTGCTGCTCCTCATCGCCTCGCGCGCCTGGCGGACGTGGCGCTTGAACGACTCGCCACCCACGGCCTCGCCGAGCATCCGCGAATGCTTCGAGAGCACGGCCCTGAGCCCCTGCAGCTGGCGCAGGCTCCGGTCGAACTCCTCGCGCTCGCGACGGATGCGCGCGGCCATGTGATCCATCACGCCACGGTTCTTGCCGCGCAGGCCTCCGAGCTCGAAGAGCTGCTCGACCGCGGCGCGCCGCCGCGCGCCGAGCGTCGCGCAGACCTGCGCGTGCAAGTCGTCGAACTCGCGGCGCACGTGCTCGCCGGCGATCTCGCGCTGCTGCGGCACCAGCTCGCGTCCGAGCGCGTACTCGAGGTCCGACATCCGGCTGCGCTTGAGCAGCAGCGGATCGCGGTTGACCCGCGCGACGAGCGCCTTTTGCGCCGAGACCGGGTAGATCCGTTCGTTGGGCAGGTCCAGCGTCTGCGCCACCGAGCTCACCTGGCGCGCGATTTCGAGCTGGATCTGGACCTCGTCCTTCAGCCCGTCCCAGAGCCCGTCGATCTTGTTGAGCACGACGAACCGCCCCGACTCGTGGCTGGCGCTGATGTGCTCGCGCCAGACCTCGACGTCGGTGCGGGTGACGCCGGCGTCGGCCGCCAGCACGAACAGCACCGCGTCGGCGCCCGGGATCAGCTTCAGCGTCAGTTCGGGCTCGGCCCCGATCGCGTTCAGCCCGGGCGTGTCGATGACGACCAGCCCGAGCTCGAGCAGCGGATGGGGATAGTTGACGATCGCGTGACGCCAGCGCGGCACCTCGATGCGGCCCCCGGCGTCGGGCCTGACCGCCGCGTTCGCGTCGCTCTCGTCGTACATCCCCAGAAGCGCGGCCTGCGCGACCTCGACCTCGATCGTCTCGCGCACGCTGGCGAGCGCCCTGCTCAGGCCAACCGGGTCGGTCGGGTCGATCGGCAGCTCGCGCCACTCGGTGTCGTGCTGCCTGAGCTCCGAGACCGGGACGTCGCGCAGGCGCGTCTCGATCGGCAGCAGCCTGATCGAGGGCGGGCGCGATCGATCGTACATCAGCTCGGTCGGGCACATCGTCGTTCGTCCCGCCGAGGACGGCAGGATGCGCTGGCCGTGGTCCGCGAAGAAGATCGCGTTGATCAGCTCCGACTTGCCGCGCGAGAACTCGGCGACGAACGCGATCGAGATTCGATCCTTCGCGAGGCGCTCGACGATGCGGTCCACGCGCGCCTGCAACGACGCGTCCGAGAGCTCGGCGTCCGACAGCCACCGGCCGTAGCGCTGCACGGACTCGGACAGTTCGCGCCGCCAGCTGCCGTACCCGGCGATCTGTTCTCCAAGGACACCCATCGGCTTTCGTCGATCCGCGTGATTGACTGCAGCGATAAATAGCACACGGGATTCGCGCTCAGCGCGCACCTTTCCACTGCGCATCGCGCGGCCCGCCCTGTGGCCGTTTCTGGCTGGCGGACGGCAGGTGCGCGGGCGCCCGCCCGGTTCAGCGCTGGCAGCGCGGGCAATAGAAGGTCGAGCGTTGCCCCTGGCGCAGGCTGCGCACCGGCGTCCCGCAGACGCGGCACGGCTGGCCGGCGCGACCGTAGACGTAGCAGTCGAGCTGGAAGTAGCCGCTCGCGCCGTCACTCGCGACGAAGTCGCGCAGGCTGCTGCCGCCGCGCCCGATCGCGTCCGAGAGCGTGGCGCGGATCGCGGCGGCAAGCCGCTCGCAGCGCTCGCGGCCGACGCGCCGCGCGGGCGTGCCGGGCAGGATGCCGGCCCGAAACAGGCTCTCGGATGCGTAGATGTTGCCGACCCCGACCACGATCGTTCCCGAGAGCAGCGCCTGCTTGATCGAGACGCGCCGGCCTCGCGTCGCCCGATAGAGCAGGTCGCCGTCGAAGGCGCTCGACAGCGGCTCGACGCCGAGCCCCGCCAGCAGCGGATGCGCGAGTACCGGCCCTTGCGCGGCATCGTGCCAGAGCATCGCGCCGAAGCGTCGCGGATCGTGCAGTCGCAGCGTCCCGTGCTCGAACGGCAGGTCGACGTGATCGTGGCGCGACGGCGGCGGCGGCCGCGACAGGAAGCGCAGGCTGCCGGACATCCCGAGATGGACGATCAGCACGCCGTGGTCGAAGCCGAGCAGCAGGTACTTGCCGCGCCGCTCGACCGAACGCAGCGTGCGCCCGGCGAGCAGGGCCGGAAGCTGCGTCGGCACCGGCCAGCGCAGGCGCCGCTCGCGAACGGCGGGCATGCCGACCGTGTGGCCGAGCACGCTCTGTTGCAGGCCGCGGCGAACGACCTCGACCTCGGGGAGTTCGGGCATCGGAAGGGCGAGCGCCGGAGCGACTGCGGATTCGGGAAGTGCTCGGGCCCCGGCTCGGGTAATCTTGCAGGGCAGTGTAATGGAACCTGGCACCGACCCATGAAACCACCGCCCCAGCCGGCCCAGACGCCGGGACACGCGCCGGTGGCGGCCCTCGCGGGCCGCCGGACGCGCCCCCTGGCGACGCTCGCAGCACTGGCTGCCGCCTCGCTGCTCGCCAGTGCCTGCGCCAGTCCGTCGGCCACCGGCGAGAGCGCGGCACCGAGGCCGGTGACGGAGGCGCAGGCCGACGCGCGCGCCGCGGCGCCGGGCGCAGCCGCGCGCGCGGGCGACGCGCCGCCGGCCGAGACCCTTCCGCAGGTCGAACTCACGCCGCAACTGGTGTTCCAACTGCTCGCCTCCGAGATCGCCGCGCAGCGCGGCGACGTGGGCAGCGCGGCCACCACGTACCTGTCGATGGCGCGGCAGACTCGCGACCCGCGGCTGGCGCGCCGCGCCACGGAGCTGGCGCTGGTCGAACGATCGCTCGACCACGCGCTCCCGGCGGCCGAGCTCTGGCACGAGCTGTCGCCGAACTCGCCGATCGCGACGCAGACGATCGAATCGCTGTGGATCACCACCGGGCGGCTCGACGAGGCCGAGCCGCTGCTGCGCGCGCGGCTCGAGAAGGCGCGCGCCGATCGCCGTCTGCCGGAAACCTATGGGCAGCTGCAGCGGGCGCTGTCGCGGGCGCCGGACGGCAAGGCAGCGCTCGCGATGCTCGAGCGGCTCTCGGCACCCGATGCGAAGGTGCCCGCGGCGCGCCTCGCGCTCGCCGCGGTGGCGCACGCCGCCGACGACGTCGGACGCGCGGCCAGCGAGGCCGAGGCGGCGCTGAAGCTCGAACCGAAGAACGAGGACGCGGCGATCGCGGCCGCTCGCTACGTCGCGCAGACGCCGCGCGGCAGCGCGGGCGCGATCGCGCTGCTCGAGTCGTTCGTCGCGCGCGAGCCGAAGGCGATCGAGGCGCGCTTCTCGCTCGCGCGGCTGCTCGCGGCCGTCGGCCGCCGCGACGACGCGCGCGCGCAGTTCGAGAACGCGCTGAAGCAGGAGCCCGACAGCCCCGGCATCCTGTTCTCGCTCGCGCAACTGGCCTACCAGACGAAGCAGCCGAAGGTCGCCGAGGACTACCTGCGCCGCTATCTCGAGCTGCCGTCGCAGGTGCAGCGCGACAACGATCCCGCCTACCTGTTCATGGGGCAACTCGCCGAGGAGGCGGGGCGTACCACCGACGCGATCGACTGGTATGCGCGCGTGCGTCGCGGCGAGCAGTTCCTGCCGGCACTGACCCGCCGGGCCGTGCTGCTCGGAAAGCTCGGCCGCGTCGACGAGGCCCGGGAGTTGCTGCGCTCGACCTCGGTCGGCAGCGTGCGCGAGCGCGTGCAGCTCACCACCGCGGAAGCGCAGGTGCTGCGCGAGGCCGGCCGCGACGCCGATGCCCTCGAGGTGCTGGCGCAGGCGCTGGAGCGCCATCCCGAGAACCCCGAGTTGCTGTACGACCACGCGATGGCGGCCGAACGCGTCGACAAGCTCGACGCGATGGAGAAGAGCCTGCGCAAGCTGATCGCGCTGCGCCCCGACTACGCGCACGCGTACAACGCGCTGGGCTACACCTTCGCCGAGCGCAACGTCCGCCTCGACGAGGCGCAGGCGCTGATCGAGAAGGCGCTCGAGCTCGCCCCGAACGACGCCCACATCATCGACAGCATGGGCTGGGTGCTGTTCCGCCGCGGGCGGTTTGCGGACGCGGTCGCGCAACTCGAGCGCGCCTACGGGCTGCGACCCGAGGCCGAGATCGCGGCGCACCTCGGCGAGGCGCTTTGGCAGGCGGGCCGGGCCGAGGACGCCCAGCGCGTCTGGCGCGAAGCAGCGGCCCGCGAACCGGGCAACAAGGTACTGAACGAGACGCTGGCGCGGTTCAAGATCAAGCGATGAGCCGCCTGCTCGCCGCCCTCGCGGCCGCGGCCGCGATCGCGCTCGCGGGATGCGCGACGCCGGGTGCCGCGCCCGGGCTCGCGACCGCAGAAGGGCCGCCCAATCTCTGGACCGGCCGCTTCGCGGCAACCGTCACCGAGGCGGGCTACGACGCCCGCGAGGAGCGCTCGAGCGGCCGCTTCGCGCTGCGCGTCGAGGGCGCTCGCACCGAGCTCGAGCTGTCCTCGCCGCTCGGGCAGACGATCGCGCAGGTCCGTCTCGACGCGGCGGGCGCGACGCTGCTCGCCGCCGACGGCAAGTCGTGGCAGGCGCCGTCGGCCGAGGCGCTGACCGAGCAGGTGTTCGGCTGGCGCGTGCCGCTGGCCAACCTTCCCGACTGGCTCGAGGGCCGGATCGCCGAGCCGACCGAGCGCGACGGCGCGCGCGTGGTCGCCGGACGCGAGCACGGCTGGTCGGTGCGGATCGACGCGGCCGGGACGGGCCGCCCGCGGCGCCTCGCGCTGGACTGGCCTGCCGGCGCCGGCGGGAGCCAGCGCCGCCTGTCGCTGCGCCTGGTCGTCGACAGCGCAGTGCGCACCCTCGCCCGGCCATGATCGACTCGCTGCGCAACCTTCCGGCGCCGGCCAAGCTGAACCTGTTCCTGCACGTGACCGGCCGCCGCGCCGACGGCTACCACCTGCTCGAGACCGTCTTCGAGCTCGTCGACCTGTGCGACCTGGTGCACCTCGCGCGCCGCGACGACGGCGCGATCGTGCGTCGCGACCCGCTGCCCGGCCTCCCGCCCGAAGCCGACCTCGCGGTGCGCGCGGCGCGGCTGCTCGCCGCCGAGACCGGCTCCCGGCTCGGCGTCGAGATCGCGATCGACAAGCGCATCCCGATGGGCGGCGGCCTGGGTGGCGGCAGTTCCGACGCGGCCACGGTCCTGCTCGGCCTGAACCGCCTCTGGGGGCTCGGCCTCGATCGCCGCCGATTGATGGCGCTCGGGCTGCGCCTGGGGGCCGACGTGCCCGCCTTCGTGTTCGGCCGGCGCGCGTTCGCGACCGGCGTCGGCGAGCGCCTGCGTGCGCTGCCCGGCGAGCCGGCGTGGTTCGTGATCGTCGCGCCGCCGGTCGCGGTGCCCACCGCGTCGGTGTTCGCCTCTCCCGAATTGACACGAAATTCGAAACCGCTCAAAATCTCCGGTCTTTCGCGAGGGCGGTCCGTCTATCGCGGGAAGAACGATCTCGAACCGGTGGTGTGCGCAGCCTGGCCGCGCGTCGCCGAAGCGCTCGCCGCGCTCAGACGCGCCGCCGACTCGGCGGGCGCCGACGGCCGGCTGGCGCGGATGACCGGTTCGGGGGCCTGCGTGTTCTGTCCCGTGCCTGACGAACCGGTCGCCGCGTCGATCCGGAAACGGCTCGCGCGGCAGGCGGTCGGAGCGGCTTGCGCAGTCCGCTCGCTCCACCGGCATCCGCTCTCCGACTGGTCGTTCGCCTGAGGGCTCGCCCGCGGGCGCCGCGACCCGGACCGGCAGGCAGTAGCGGCGCAGTCGCGCCGCGAGGCCCTTCGGCCCGATGACAGACCACTGGGGAGTCGCCAAGTTGGTTAAGGCACCGGATTTTGATTCCGGCATTCGAGGGTTCGAATCCTTCCTCCCCAGCCAACTTCTCCAGCCCGGGGCGTGAGCCGGGCTGCCAGCCGAGAGCCGAACGAGTGCAGGCCTACCGCCGAAACGCCGACGTCGTCGACCCCGAAGGTCTGATGATCTTCACGGGCAACGCCAACCCGCGGCTGGCGACCGAGGTCGCGCGTCACCTGTACATCAACCTCGGCAAGGCCACCGTCAGCCACTTCTCCGACGGCGAGGTGATGGTCGAGATCCTCGAGAACGTGCGCGGCAAGGACGTCTTCGTCCTGCAGCCGACCTGCGCGCCGACCAACGACCACCTGATGGAAGTCATGATCATGGTCGACGCGCTCAAGCGCGCCTCGGCCGGCCGGATCACCGCGGCGCTACCCTACTTCGGCTACGCGCGCCAGGACCGCCGGGTGCGCTCGACCCGCGTCGCGATCAGCGCCAAGGTGGTCGCCAACATGCTCGAGACCGCCGGCGTCGACCGCGTGCTGACGATGGACCTGCACGCCGAGCAGATCCAGGGCTTCTTCGACATCCCGGTCGACAACATCTATGCCGCGCCGCTGCTGCTGGCCGACGTGCACAAGCAGCAGTTCGAGAACCTGCTGGTCGTCTCGCCCGACGTCGGCGGCGTCGTGCGCGCGCGGGCGCTCGCCAAGCGGCTCGACTCCGACCTGGCGATCATCGACAAGCGGCGTCCGAAGGCGAACGTCGCCGAGGTCATGAACATCATCGGCGACGTCGAGGGTCGCACCTGCGTGATCATGGACGACATCGTCGACACCGCGAACACGCTGGTGAAGGCCGCCGCGGCGCTCAAGGAACACGGCGCGCAGCGCGTGGTCGCCTACTGCACGCACGCGGTGCTGTCGGGCGGCGCCGCGGCCCGCATCACCGACTCGGCACTCGACGAGCTGGTGGTCACCGACACGATCCCGCTGTCGGCCGAGGCCGAGGCCTGCGACCGCATCCGCGTCCTGTCGTGCGCGCAATTGCTGGCCGAGACGATCCTGCGCATCAACCGCGCCGATTCGGTCTCCTCGCTGTTCGTCGACTGAGCCGCGGCCCGGCCGCCGGGCCGGCCTCGCGCGCAGCGGAAGGTTTTTTGGTGCCGATGGGCTTCGCGGCCCGCCGGCTTGTGTGGATGCCCCGACGTTCTGGTCGCGGACCCGGGGCCTGATGAAAGGAAGAACGATGAAAGTCGTTGCCAAGACCCGCAGTGAGCAGGGATCCGGTGCGAGCCGCCGCCTGCGTCGTGCCGGCCTCGTGCCGGGAATCGTCTACGGCGGCAAGGGCGCCGCGACGCCCGTTGCCATCGAGCACAACCCGCTGTACCACGCGCTGCGCGTGGAGGCGTTCCACTCGTCGATCCTCGACATGGAACTCGACGGCGGCCGCGAGCGCGTCCTGCTGCGCGACGTGCAGTGGCACGCGTACAAGCCGCAGGTGATGCACATCGATTTCCAGCGTGTCGCCGCCGACGAGAGAATCACGGTGAAGGTGCCGCTGCACTTCGTCAACCAGGAGATCTCGCCGGCGGTCAAGCTGACGGCGGGCATTGTCGGCCACGTGGTGAACGAGGTCGAGATCAGCTGCCTCCCCGACGACCTGCCGAGCTTCATCGAGGTCGACCTGGCGAACCTCGAGGCCGGCAAGGCGGTGCACTTCAGCGACATCGTCTTCCCGAAGGGCGTCACGCCGGTCGCCCACGCCGGCGACGATCCGGTGATCGTCACGGTGACGATCCCCGGTGCGGCCGAGGAAGAGCCGGCTCCCGCCGCTGCGGCAGCGGCGCCCGCCGCCGCGCCCGCCGCGAAGAAGTGACACCGGCCCGGCTCGCCGGTCCGCGCGAAGGCCCGGGTGTCCCCCGGGCCTTTTCGTTGCGGCCTGCCCGTCGATGAATCCCGACGCCGCGGCGGTATGGCGGGCGCCGCGTTGGGCGCTCGCGGTGCTGCTCGCCGCGCTCGGGATGCTCGGCCCGTTCTCGATCGACACCTACCTTCCCGCGTTCTCCGGGATCGCGCGCGCGCTCGACGCAACGCCGGTCCAGATGCAGCAGACGCTGTCGGCCTACCTGTTCGGGTTCGCGTTCATGAACCTGTTCCACGGCGCGCTGGCCGACAGCTACGGCAGGCGTCCGGTGGTGCTCTGGGGCGTCGGCGTGTTCACGCTCGCCTCGGTCGGCTGCGCGCTGTCGCCGACGATCGGATGGCTCGTGTTCTTCCGCGCCTTGCAGGGCCTGTCGACCGGCGCCGGGATCGTCGTCTCGCGCGCGGTCATCCGCGACCTGTTCCCGCCCGAGGAAGCGCAGCGGATGATGTCGCAGGTGACGATCTACTTCGGCGTCGCGCCGGCAGTCGCGCCGATCATCGGCGGCTGGCTGTTCGTCCACGTCGACTGGCACGGGATCTTCTGGCTGCTGGCTGCGCTCGGCGCGCTGCTGTGGCTCGGAAACTGGAAGTTCCTGCCCGAGTCGCTGCACCCGGCGCACCGGCAGCCGTTCGAGCTCACGCACCTGATGCGCGGCTACTCGCAACTGCTTTCCGACCCGCGCTTCCTGCTGCTGGCGCTGGCCAGCGGGGTGCCGTTCAACGGCCTGTTCCTCTACGTGCTGTCCGCGCCCGAGTTCCTCGGCACCCACCTGCAGCTCGGGCCGACCGAGTTCTTCTGGTTCTTCCTGCTCACGATCGCCGGGATCATGGGCGGCGCCTGGGCCAGCGGCCGGCTTGCCGGGCGCATCGAGCGGCGCCGACAGGTCCGCCACGGCTTCGTCGTCATGTTCTCGGTGGCGACGCTGAACCTGGTGGCGAACCTGCTGTTCACGCCCCACGTCGGCTGGGCGCTGATCCCGCTGGCGCTGTTCGCTTTCGGCTGGGCGCTGAACGTGCCGGTGGTCACGCTGATGGTGCTCGACCTGCACCCCGATCGCCGCGGAATGGCCTCGTCGCTGCAGGCCGTCGTCGGCAGCGTCGCCAATGGCGTGGTGGCCGGCGCGATCGCGCCGGTCGTCATGCACTCGACCGTGGCGCTGGCGTCGACTTCGTTGGCGATGTTGTGCGTCGGCCTGCTCGCGTGGCTGCACCTGCGACGACGCTGGCCCGAGGCGGCCGACGTGTCCGGCACGCCGGCACCCGGCACCTGAGCGGCAGGGCGCCCGTCGAGCCCGGGCCCCCGAGCGACAGGCCCCCGAGCGACAGGCCCCCGAGCGACCGGGCCGCGAGCGGCTCAGGCCGCGCCGTCGGCGAACAGTTCCGGCGGCACCGAGTGCAGCGCCTCGATGCCGAGCGGCGGATCGTCCTCGCCGAACTGCGCCGCGGGAAGCGCCGCGCGGACACACTGGCAGTGCTCGTCCGGGCCGGGCTCGGGCTGGGGGTGGGCGATCATCGTCGTGCTCCTCGTTTCCGTTTTGCGTTCGGGAGCATTGTCGGGCGTACGCGGCGCGCGCGCATCGCACCGCGGAGCCACCCGGGCATGGCTCCTGCGAGCCATCGGCCTGCTCAGCGCCCCGGCCCGAGGTAGCGCGCGATCACCTCGCCGCGGGTGTGGACCCCGAGCTTGGCGATGATGTTGGCGACGTGGCGCTTGACGGTGTGCAGGCTGATGTCGAGCGTGAGTGCGATGCGCTTGTTGCTCGCGCCCTTGACGATCAGCGCCACGACCTCGCGCTCGCGGGCGGTCAGCTCGTCCAGCGCGGCCTGCCCCGGCTGCGGCGCGATCGCCGGGCCGACCGGACACACCGCCGGCCGCAGCGCGCTGCAGCGCTCGATCAGCGCCAGGTATGCTGCGCGGCGGGGATGCGAGCGATCGATCCGGTCGGCCAGCGCGACCACCAGCTCGGCGCGCTCGAGCAGCAGGCGCCCGAACATGCCGGCCTCGAGCGCGTCGTCCAGGAGCTGCCCGGCCATCGCCTGCGCCTCGTCGGCCCGGCCGCTGCGCGCCAGCGCGTCGACCGCCGCGACCCGGACGTCGCCGCCGATCGTCAGCAGCGGATAGCGCCGCTGCGCGTCGACGACCTCGCACATCAGGCCGGCAGCGCGCGCCCACTCGCCGTCCTGGTACGCGACCAGCGCTTCGGCCCAGCGGCGCGCCGCCATCATGTACGGCCACTCGGTCTCGCGAAACGCGGTCAGCAGCCGCGCGTACGACCGGCGCAGCGCGGCGTCGTTGCCGCTGTTCCAGTGCAGCCGCGCGATCAGGTACAGGTAGGTGCCGACCCAGGCATTGCGGGTGCCCAGCGTCATCGTCTGGCCGGTGCGGATCACCTCCTGCACCAGCTCGGCCGCCTCGTCGCCGCGGCCCGCGATCGACAGCAGCATCGTGCGGACCATGCACAGGTCGACCATCAGCGCGCGGAACTCGCGCCAGCGCTCGACGTCGACCCAGACCGACTCGACGAGGTCGCCGGCACGCTCGACGTCGCCCTCCCAGAGCGCGGCCCAGGCCGCGAGCACGGTCGCGTGCGCGAAGGCCAGGCTGTCCGGGCGCGCGTCCAGCGCGATCACCAGCGAGTGAAAGCGCCGGAACAGCTCGCTGAAGGCGGGGGTCGCGACGAAGTGCGAACGGATGCGCTCGGAAAGGCGCACGCACAGCTCGGCCGACGCGAGCCGCTCGGCGAGTTCGATCGCGGCCCGCAGCGCCGCCGACGCTTCGTCGGGGCGGCCGGTCGCGTTGAACAGCCAGGCCCGCTCCAGCGCGACCTCGGCCTGCAGCTCGGGGTCGAGCCCCGCATCGTCGATCCGCTCGAGCCGCTCGGCGGCCGCGCGCACGTCGCCGGTATAGCTGACGACCCGGGCGAGCAGCAGCAGGCTGCGCACCGCGTGCGCGCGGTCGCCGGCCGCCTCGAACCCCTGCCACGCCAGCTCGAGGCTGGCGCGCCCCTCGTCGAACGCGCTGCGCTGCCAGGCCAGCAGCCCCGCGACCCAGTGCGCCTGCACGTCGTCGCCGACGCCGGCCGCGGCCAGCGTTCGCAGCGCCTGCGTGACCGCCTCGGTGTGCCCCTGGCTCAGCAGCGCCTCCGCGTGGCGGCCGAGCAGCCCGAGCGCCCGGCGCGGCTCGCCGGCATCCGCCGCGTGACGCACCGCGCGCAGCGGCTCCTCGGCGATCGCCGCCGCGCGCAGGTTGAGCTCGCGCCATGCCTGCGGCGCATCGCGGCGCAGCCGGGCGTTGAGGAAATCGCGGAACAGGTCGTGCAGCCGTACGGTCGGCCGCGAGGGGTCGAGCACGGTGACGAACAGGTTGCGCTGGATCAGCTGGTCGATCATCGCCAGGCTGTCGACGCGCCCGCTCAACTGCGTGCAGCGCTGCGGGTCGAGCTCGTCGAGCACGCAGCACACCGACACGAACGCCGAGAGTTCCGGCGGCAGTTTCGCCAGCACCTCCTCGGCCAGGTACTCGAACACCTGCTCGTCGCCCGGTACCAGGCTGCCCGAGGCGCCCGGATGTGGCGCCGCGCCGTCGCGATGCCCGGCGGCGAGCAGCCGCAGGCCGGCGATCCAGCCCTGCGAGCGCCGGATCCAGGCTTTCGCGAGCTGCTCGGACGAGGCCTCGCCGAGCCGCGCGAGGAACGCCGACGCCTCGTCGGCCGAGAAGCGCAGCCGCGACTGCTGGAACTCGGCCAGCTGCCCCGTGGCACGCCGCCGCGCCAGTGGCAGCCGCGGCTGCTCGCGCGAGGCCATCACGCAGGCAACGCGATCGGGCAGCAGGTCGATGAAGTGGTCGAGCCAGTTCCAGGTGATCGTGTCGTCGATCACGTGCAGGTCGTCCCAGACCCAGACGAAGCGCGCGACGTCGCACTCGGCCAGCCATCCGGCGACCTCGGCGGCGGCGGCGCGCGCTCCCGCCTCGCTGGAACCCACCATGCGCGTCAGCGTGTCGGCATCCAGCGGATCGGCGTGGTGCAGCGTCGCGTTGATCGAATCGACGAGCACCCGGAACAACCGCGCCGGCGCGCGGTCGAGCCGGTCGACGGCAATCCAGGACAGTGCCCAGTCGGAAGGGGCCGCGGCCAGCGCCTGGGCCAGCACCGTGGTCTTCCCGAAGCCCGCGCCCGCGACGACCAGCACCAGGCGCGCGTCGGCGATCGCGTCGAGCATCGCGCGCGACAGGCGCTCGCGCTCGAGCAACCGGGGCCGCAGCGACGGCACGGTGAAGCGGCTGAGCGGCGCGCGCCGCGGCGCCGCGAAAGGCGCACGGGCGGCGGCGGGCGCCGGCGTTCGACCCTCGGTCGACGGCAAGCTAGTCCCCCATGCAAGTGACCGGACTGCGCGGGCCAGGCTGCGTGGCCACCGGAGCGTTCGATGATAGCCGATCGGGTCCGCGACGTGGATTCCACTACACTTGCGCCCGGCAGCCTCCGGTCCCCCGACCGGAGCGCACACGCGGCACGCGAGATGAACGGCATCCGACTCGTCGTCGGCCTGGGCAACCCGGGCCCCGAACACCAGCTCGACCGGCACAACGCCGGGTTCTGGTTCGTCGACGCGCTCGCGCGCGAGCACGGCGCGCAACTGGCGCGCGAGGGCAAGTTCCACGGCGAGGTCGGCCGCGCGCGCATCGGCGGGGCGACCGTGTTCCTCCTCGAGCCCGCGACCTGGATGAACCGATCCGGGCAGGCGGTCGTCGCGCTGGCGCACTTCTACCGGATTCCCCCCGAGGAGATCCTGGTGGTCCACGACGAGCTCGACCTGCCACCGGGCCAGGCGAAGATGAAGAAGGGCGGCGGCCACGCGGGACACAACGGGCTGCGCGACATCCAGGCCCGGCTCGGCAGCGCCGACTTCTGGCGGCTGCGGATCGGCATCGGCCACCCGCGCACCTTGCAGCTGAACCAGGACGTCGCCGACTTCGTGCTCAACCGGCCCACGCGCGAGCAGCAGCACGCGATCGACGAGGCGATGGGGCGCGCGCTCGACTGCTTCCCCGACGCCGTGGCCGGCAATCTCGAAGTCGCGATGATGAAACTGCACACCCGCACCTGACGGAGTTCCATGCCCGCCCGAATCGTCACCCGCCGCTCGGCCATCCACGGCAACGGCATGTTCGCAGCCGCCGACATCCCGGCCGGCACCCGGCTGATCCAGTACAAGGGGAAGCTGCTCACGCACGCCGAGAGCGACGCGCTCTACGGCGACGGCGCCGACACCGGCCACACGTTCCTGTTCTCGCTGAACGACGACTACGTGATCGACGCCAACCAGCAGGGAAACTCCGCGCGCTGGATCAACCACGGCTGCGCGCCGAACTGCGAGGCTGTCGTCGACGAGGACGCCGGCGGGGACCCGCGCCGCGACCGCGTGTTCATCGAGTCGATCCGCGACATCCGCAAGGGCGAGGAACTGACCTACAACTACGGGATCGTGCTCGGCGTGCCGCACACGCGGGCGATGAAGCGGATCTGGGCGTGCCGCTGCGGCGCGCCGCAGTGCACGGGGACGATGCTGCAGCCGAAGCGCGGGCGCCGCTGAGGCGCCGGGGCGCGGCGGCCTGCAGCGGCCGCGGCGCGCGGCCGAGGCGCGGCGCTCAGCCGTCGGCGCGCCGCCTGCGGGGCGGGCCGCGCTCGGCGACGAGCTCGACGATCCCGTCGGCCTCCTGCTGCTCGAGGCGGACCGTGAATCCCCACAGGTAGGCGAGGTGCCCGAGGACCGCCTCGCACGAGGCCTCGGCGAGCGGGCGCCGGTCGCGGACGAAGTGGCGCAGCGTGAGCGAGCGATCGCCGTGCAGGTCGACGTTCCAGACCTGGATGTCGGGCTCGCGGCTGCCGAGGTTGTACTGCTCGGAGAGCAGCTGGCGCAGCGCCCGGTAGCCGCGCTCGTCGTGGATCGCGTCGATCCGCAGCTTCTCGCGGCTGTCGTCGTCGAGCACGGCGAAGAGGCGGAACTCGCGCATCAGCCGCGGCGACAGGTACTGGGCGACGAAGCTCTCGTCCTTGAAGTTGCGCATCGCGAAGTCGAATGTCTTGCGCCAGTCCGATCCCGCGATATCCGGGAACCACTCGCGGTCCTCCTCGGTCGGCGATTCGCAGATGCGCCGGATGTCGCGCCACATCGAGAAGCCGAGCGCGTACGGATTGATGCCCGAATAGTGGGGACCGTTGTACGGCGGCTGGTAGACGACGTTGGTGTGCGACTGCAGGAACTCGAGCATGAATCCGTCCGAGAGCAGGCCGTCGTCGTACATCGCGTTGAGCAGCGTGTAGTGCCAGAAAGTCGCCCAGCCCTCGTTCATCACCTGCGTCTGCCGCTGCGGGTAGAAGTACTGGCCGATCTTGCGGATGATCCGCACCACCTCGCGCTGCCACGGCTCGAGCAGCGGCGCGTGCTTCTCGACGAAGTAGAGCAGGTTCTCCTCGGGCTCCTCGGGCCAGCGCTTCTCGCGCTGCTCCTCGGCCTTCTCGAGCGCCGGGGGCAGCGTGCGCCAGAGGTCGTTGACCTGCGCCTGCAGGTATTCCTCGCGCTCCTTCTGGCGCAGCTTCTCCTTCTCGAGCGACAGCCGCGGCGCCCGCTGGTAGCGGTCGACGCCGAGGTTGACCAGCGCGTGGCACGCGTCGATCAGCCGCTCGACCGCGGCCTCCCCGTGCCGCTCCTCGCACTCGGCAATGTAGTTGCGCGCGAACACCAGGTAGTCGATGATCGCGTCGGCGCTGGTCCACTGCCGGAACAGGTGGTTGCCCTTGAAGAAGGAGTTGTGCCCGTACGCGGCGTGCGCGATCACCAGCGCCTGCATCGGAAGCGTGTTCTCCTCCATCAGGTAGGCGATGCACGGGTTCGAGTTGATGACGATCTCGTAGGCGAGCCCCATCTGGCCGCGCCGGTAGCGGCTCTCGGTCGCCAGGAAGTGCTTGCCGAACGACCAGTGGTGGTAGTAGACCGGCATGCCGCTGGACGCGTAGGCGTCCATCATCTGCTCGGCGCTGATGATCTCGACCAGGTGGGGATAGGTGTCCAGGCCGAAGCGCCGCGCGACCTCGCCGATCGCCTCGTCGTAGCGCTCGATCGCCTCGAAGTTCCACTCCGAGCTGTCGGGAAGCCGCTCGACCTGTCGCGCCGTCATGCCGCGCCCGCCTGGCTGCGCTTGCGGAACAGCTCGCGGAACACCGGGTAGATGTCGGCGACGCCCCCGATCCGCTGCATCGCGAACCTGTCGGGATGCGCCGCCTGCAGCTTTTCGTACTCTCGCCACAGGTTCTGCGGTTCGCCCTGGCTGATCTCGATGTAGGCAAAGTACTGGCACGACGGCAGGATCGACTCCCCGATCAGCGTGCGGCACAGCGGCGAGTCGTCGTTCCAGTTGTCGCCGTCGGAGGCCTGCGCGACGTAGATGTTCCACAGGCTCGACGAATAGCGCTCTGCGACGATGTCGCGCGCGAGCTCCAGCGCGCTCGACACCACCGTCCCGCCGGTCTCGCGCGAGCCGAAGAACTCGGCCTCGTCGACCTCGCTGGCCACCGTGTGGTGCCGGATGAACACGACGTCGATGCGCTCGTAGTTGCGGTCGAGGAACAGGTACAGCAGCATGAAGAATCGCTTGGCGATGCTCTTGCGCTCCTCGTCCATCGAGCCCGAGACGTCCATGATGCAGAACATCACCGCCTGCGTCGTCGGCTCGGGCACGCGCACGCGGTGCCGGTAGCGCAGGTCGAAGGTGTCGATGAAAGGGATCGCCTCGATGCGGGCCTTCAGGCGCGAGACTTCCTCGCGCAGCGCCTCGACCTCGGGGTCGCCCTCGCGGCGCTCGAGCCGCAGCCGCTCGAGCTCCTGCTCGAGTTCGCGCAGCCTGCGCCCGTAAGGGCCGCCGGCGGCGACCCGCCGGCCGGCGGCGCCGCGCATCGTCCGCGTGAGGCTGATGTTGGTCGGAACGCCGCTCTGCGTGTAACCGGCTCGCACCCGCTTCGTCTGCTCGATGCGGGCGAGCTGGCGCTTGACGAGGTTGGGCAGCGCCAGCTCGTCGAAGAAGATGTCGAGGAATTCCTCGCGCGTGAGCGTGAACGCGAATTCGTCGAGGCCCTCGCCCTCGTTGCTCGCCTGGCCGCGGCCCGGGCCACCCTCGCCGCCCTCGGGGCGCTCGACCTCGTCGCCGGCGGCGAAACGGTCGTTGCCCGCATGAACGTACTCGCGCACGCCGCCGCGGCCGTGCGCGAACTGCGGCTCGGCGATGTCTCGCCCCGAGATGCCGATCTTCTCGCCGTTCTCGAGGTCGCGGATGCCACGCCTGGACACCGCGTCGGCGACCGCCCTTCGGATCTGCGCCTTGAAGCGGCGGATGAAGCGGCTGCGATTGACCGAGCTGCGCTTTCGGCTGTCGAAGCGCCGGTCGACGATGCGCAGCATCACGGCCTCACGACGACTTCCTCACCCGCAGGTACCACTCGCACAGCAGCCGCACCTGCTTCTCGGTGTAACCCCGGGCGATCATCCGGTTCACGAAGTCCTGGTGCTTCTTCTGCTCGTCCGCGCTCGCCTTGGCGTTGAACGAGATGACGGGCAGCAGCTCCTCGGTGTTCGAGAACATCTTCTTCTCGATCACCGCGCGAAGCTTTTCGTAGCTGGTCCACGACGGGCTCTTGCCGTCCTGCGCCGCGCGCGCGCGCAGAACGAAGTTCACGACCTCGTTGCGGAAGTCCTTCGGGTTCGAGATGCCGGCCGGCTTCTCGATCTTCTCGAGCTCGTCGTTGAGCGCACGACGGTCGAGGATCTCGCCGGTGTGCGGGTCGCGGAATTCCTGGTCCTGGATCCAGAAATCGGCGTAGGTGACGTAGCGCTCGAAAATGTTCTGCCCGTACTCCGAATAGCTCTCGAGGTACGCGGTCTGGATCTCCTTGCCGATGAACTCGGCGTAGCGAGGCGACAGGTACTCCTTGATGAACCGCAGGTACTTCTCCTCGACCTCGGGCGGGAACTGCTCCTGCCCGATCTGCTGCTCGAGCACGTACATCAGGTGCACCGGGTTGGCCGCCACTTCTCGGTGGTCGAAGTTGAACACCCGAGAAAGGATCTTGAACGCGAAGCGCGTCGACAGCCCCGTCATGCCCTCGTCGACGCCGGCGTAGTCGCGGTACTCCTGGTAGCTCTTGGCCTTCGGGTCGGTGTCCTTGAGGTTCTCGCCGTCGTAGACGCGCATCTTCGAGAAGATCGACGAGTTCTCGGGCTCCTTGAGCCGCGACAGCACCGAGAACTGCGCCATCATCCGCAGCGTGTCGGGCGCACACGGCGCCTGCGACAGCGACGAATTGACGAGCAGCTTCTCGTAGATGCGCATTTCGTCGCCGACGCGCAGCGAATACGGCACCTTGACGATGTAGATGCGGTCGAGGAACGCCTCGTTGTTGCGGTTGTTGCGGAACGACAGCCACTCCGCCTCGTTCGAGTGCGCGAGGATCAGCCCGTCGAACGGGATGGCGCCGAACCCCTCGGTGCCCTTGTAGTTGCCCTCCTGGGTCGCCGTGAGCAGCGGGTGCAACACCTTGATCGGCGCCTTGAACATCTCGACGAACTCGAGCACGCCGCGGTTGGCCAGGCACAGGCCGCCCGAATAGCTGTAGCAGTCGGGGTCGTTCTGCGAGAAGGTCTCGAGCTTGCGGATGTCGACCTTGCCCACCAGCGACGAGATGTCCTGGTTGTTCTCGTCGCCGGGCTCGGTCTTAGAGACCGCCAGCTGCGAGAGCACCGACGGCCGCAGCTTGACGACGCGGAACTTCGTGATGTCGCCGCCGAACTCGTGCAGCCGCTTGACCGCCCACGGGCTCATGATCGTCGACAGGTAGCGACGGGGAATGCCGTAGTCTTCCTCGAGGATGGCCGCGTCCTCGTCGGGCCTGAAGAGGCCGAGCGGCGACTCGTGCACCGGCGACCCCTTGATCGCGTAGAACGGCACCTTCTCGATCAGCGACTTCAGCTTCTCGGCCAGCGAGCTCTTGCCGCCGCCGACCGGCCCGAGCAGGTAGAGGATCTGCTTCTTCTCCTCGAGTCCCTGCGCCGCGTGACGGAAGTACGAGACGATGTTCTCGATCACCTCTTCCATGCCGTAGAAGTCGGCGAAGGCAGGGTAGACCCTGAGCATCTTGTTGGCGAAGATCCGCGAGCGGCGCGGATCGAGCCGCGTGTCGACCAGCTCGGGCTCGCCGATCGCCATCAGCATCCGCTCGGCGACGCTCGCGTACGCCGACGCGTCGCTGCGGCAGAGGTCCAGGTATTCCCGGACCGACATCTCCTCTTCCTGGGCCGCTTCGTAGCGGCTCTGGTAGCGGGCGAAGATCGTCATGCTCACCTCCTGCTGTCGGCGACGCGCGCCTGTCGTGCGGCGCCTTCCAGCTTCTGTCCGTCTTCTCGTGGCCTCCTGTCGCTTTTTTCTTCTTTATATGCCTTTACGGATCAACCTGCATAGTGGTTGACGCGCGAGAGGGTTTGCACCTACCCGAATGCCTGCGCCCTCGCAACCGTTTTTCGCCTGCCTGCGCGGCAGGCAGTTGCTCAGCCCAGCCATGCGTGCTCGGCGAGTCGCCGCGCCTCGAACGCGGCGATCGCGTCGCGATGCTGAAGCGTGCGCTCGATCTCGTCCCAGCCTGCGAGCAGCGACTGCTTCGCTCGCGCGTCGATGTCGAACGCGAAGTCCAGGCCGGCGGCGCGCAGCCGTTGCCGCGGCAGGTCGATCTCGACCTCGGGCACCGCCTGCGCGCGCACCCAGTCGAACAGCGCGGCGACCTGCGCAGCGGGCAGTTCCGCCGCCAGCATGCCGTTGGCCAGCGCGTTGCCGGCGAAGATCGACGCGAAGCGCGGCGCGACGATCGCGCGGAAGCCGAAGTCGCGCAGCGCCCACACGGCGTGCTCGCGGCTAGAGCCGCATCCGAAGTTCTCGCGCGCCAGCAGCACGGTCGCGCGGCGATACGGCTCGCGATTCAGGACGAAGTCCGGGTTCTCGCGACGACGCGAGTGATCACTATCGAGATCGCCCGCATCGAGGTAACGCCAGTGGTCGAACAGGATCGGGCCGAAGCCGCTGGCAGCGATCGATCGGCCGTACTGCTTGGGGAAGATCGCGTCGGTGTCGACGTTGGCGACGTCCAGCGGCGCGACGATGCCGCGATGGGTGACGAACGGCGCGTGCTTCACGCGGACGCCGCCTCAGCGGCCATTGGCGACCCCTGCGGGGACGTGCCCGGCCGGCCCGTAGCGCGACGCCGACTCGCAATGGCCGGTCTGGTCGTCGAAGAAGAAGTCGGGCTCGAACTCGTTCAGGAACGGCCCCTTGGCGAGCCCGCCGAGGAACATCGCCTCGTCGACCTCGATGCCCCAGTGCATCAGCGTGCGGATCGCGCGTTCGTGCGCCGGCGCGCTGCGCGCGGTCACCAGCGCGGTGCGGATGCGTACCGGCGCCTGCGCGCCCGTCTCGCCGCCGGTGCGCGCGTCCTCGCGCTGCAGCCGGTGAAGCGCCTCGAGCAGCGGCTTGAACGGCCCCGGCGGCAACGGCAGCGCCGCGCGATCGGCCTCGTGGCGCTGGAACGCGTCGAGTCCGCCCGACTGGAACACCCGCTCGGATTCGTCGGAGAACAGCACCGCGTCACCGTCGAACGCGATGCGGATCTCGTCCGGATGCGACTCGGAGGCCTTGACCGACTCCGGGAACACCCGCGCCGCGGGAATGCCTGCGTCGATGGCGGCGCTGACGTCGTCGGCGTTGGCCGACAGGAACAGGTTGGCCTTCAGCGGCGCCAGGTAGCGCCACGGCGCGCGCCCGCGGGTGAACACCCCCCGCTCGAGGCGCAGCCCGGCCTGCTGCGCCGAGCGGAAGACGCGCAGCCCGCTCACAGGGTCGTTGCGCGAGACGACCACCACCTCGATGCGCCGCTCGCGCTCGGGCCGATCGGGCGGGTCGAACTGCAGCAGCTTGCGCACCAGCGCCCAGGCGACGCCGGGCTGCGCGCTGACGTCGAGCCGCTCGCGCTGCAGCGCCATGTACGCCGCGTCGTCGTCGCGCTCGAAGACGCGGTTCTCCTCCTCGAAGTCGAACACCGCGCGCGAGGAGATCGCGACGACCAGCTTTCCTTCCAGCGATGCGGGCATGATCGACAAGCGTAGGCACTGCGCGCCGTTTGCGCAAACCGGCGGCCCCGGGCGGTCCGGCGCGCCCGCCCCGGCCGGCGGCGATCCCCGGCGGCGCTCTGCGACAATGGCGGTTTGCCGTCATCCGGCCGCCTTTCCCGGCGACCCGAGCGGCGGCCCGCCCGGAGTTCCCAAGCATGTCCCTGAAATGCGGCATCGTCGGCCTGCCCAACGTCGGCAAGTCGACCCTGTTCAACGCGCTGACCAAGGCCGGCATCTCGGCCGAGAACTACCCGTTCTGCACGATCGAACCCAACGTGGGCATCGTCGAGGTGCCCGATCGCCGGCTCGACGCGCTCGCGAAGATCGTCAAGCCGCAGCGCGTGCTGCCCGCCACGGTCGAGTTCGTCGACATCGCCGGGCTGGTGGCGGGCGCCTCGAAGGGCGAGGGACTGGGCAACCAGTTCCTCGCCAACATCCGCGAGACCGACGCGATCGTGCACGTCGTGCGCTGCTTCGAGGACGAGAACGTCGTGCACGTGAGCGGGAAGATCGACCCGCTGTCGGACATCGAGGTGATCGACACCGAACTTGCGCTGGCCGACATGGCCACCGTCGAGAAGGCGCTCGTGCGCTACGGCAAGGTGGCGCGCGCCGGCGGCGACAAGGAAGCGCAGCGGCTGGTCGCGGTGCTCGAGAAGTGCATGACGGTGCTCAACCAGGCGAAGCCCGTGCGCTCGCTCGACCTGTACGACGAGGAGAAGGCGGTGCTCGCGCCGCTGTGCCTGATCACCGCCAAGCCGACGATGTACGTGGCCAACGTGCGCGAGGACGGCTTCGAGGGCAACCCGCACCTCGACGCGGTGCGCCGCCACGCCGAAGCCGAGGGCTCGATCGTCGTGCCGGTGTGCGCGGCGATCGAGGCCGAGATCGCCGACCTGCCCGACGAGGACAAGGCGGTGTTCCTCGCCGACATGGGGATGGACGAGCCGGGGCTGAACCGCGTGATCCGCGCGGCGTTCTCGCTGCTGGGCCTGCAGACCTACTTCACCGCCGGCGAGAAGGAAGTGCGCGCGTGGACCGTGCCGGTGGGCGCGACCGCGCCGCAGGCGGCCGGCGTGATCCACACCGACTTCGAGCGCGGCTTCATCCGCGCCGAGACGATCGCCTACGACGACTTCGTCGCGCTCGGCGGCGAGGCCGGGGCGAAGGAGAAGGGCAAGATGCGGCTCGAAGGCAAGGACTACGTCGTGAAGGACGGCGACGTGATGCACTTCAGGTTCAACGTCTGATTCGCCGGGTTGCGGACTTCCCAGCGGGCCACCGGCCATCGATGGAATTGTCGCCTGATACATTGATCTGATACATTTCTCCCCGGCGTGACAATCAGGGCAGCCATGATCGACAATCTCTTTGCGGTCTGCGAGCCGCGCGCCGATGTCCTCCAGGGCGCACTGAAGGAAAGCGACTTCGCCGCGGACCTCTCCCAGGTGCTCCGCGGCGATGCCCCCGACGAGTACCGCAAGCCCGAGCTGTTCTTCGCGAACACCTACCCCACCAAGGGCCTGAAGAATGTCCTGAAGCTGGTTGCGCTGCGCGTGCTCGGCAGGCCCGAGCAGGTCGGTGCCATCTTCCGCCTGGACACGCAATTCGGCGGAGGCAAGACGCACACGCTGATCGGACTCGCTCATGCCATGCGCGGCCTGGCCGGCGTTCCGAATGCCGACGAATTCCTGGAGCCAGCACTTCGCCCGTCCGCGCCCGTTCGCATCGCGGCCTTCGACGGCGAAAATGCCGACCCCGCCAATGGACGCAGGTTGAGCGGCTCCATTCGCGCATTCAGCCCGTGGGGAGAACTTGCGTTCGCGCTGGCGGGCGAGGCAGGCTACCGGCTGGTCGAGCACAGCGACACGGAAGGCATCGCGCCGGGTGCCGACACGCTGCGCGAGCTTCTGGGCACAGAACCGGCGCTCATCCTGATCGACGAGATCGCACCCTACCTGCGAAAGGTCGCAGGCCGCAACGCACAGCGAGCCGGCGAACAGTTGCTGGCCTTCATGACCTCGCTGATGAAGGCCGTCGAGAGCCTGCCCAACGTCGCTCTCGTCTTCACGCTCGCGGTGGGCCGCGACGGCAAGGCCGCCGACGCCTACAGCCGCGAAACGCAGGACATCGCCGCCTTCTTCGCCGAGGCCGAAAGTGTCGCTGCCCGCAAGGCCACGGTGATCGACCCCACCGAGGACGACGAAACGGTCAAGGTCGTCTGTCGCCGCCTCTTCTCGCGCATCGACCACGCCAGGGCAAGGCAGGTCGTTGCCGCCTACAAGGCGCTCTGGGACGCGAATCGCGAATCGCTGCCGACGCCGCCGGCGCGAGACCGTCGCGTGGAAGAGTTCGAGGCCGGCTTTCCGCTGCATCCCGAACTGGTGAAGCTCCTGACCCTAAAGACCGGCACGCTCGGCAACTTCCAGCGCGTACGCGGCATGCTGCGCCTGCTGGCGCGCACCGTGGCGCGACTCTGGGAGACCCGGCCAGCCGATGCGTATGCCGTGCACACGCACCACATCGATCCCGGCTTCGAACCCATCCGGCTCGAACTCGTCACACGGCTCAAGCAGGACATCTACGTGCCGGCCATCAGGGCCGAAATCGCCGGCGCGGACCAGAGCTCCGCGCTGGCCGAGCAGCTCGACGCAGGTGCCTTCAAGGGGCTGCCGGCATACGGCTCGTATGTCGCGCGCAGCATCTTCATGCACACGCTCGCTTTCAATGAAGCGCTGCGCGGCCTGAACGCCGAGGAACTTCGCTACGCCATCCTCGGCCCGGCCACCGACATCGCCTTCATCGACGACGCCCGCAAGCGCTTCGTCACCGACTCGGCGTACCTCGACGACAAGCCCGGCGCGCCGTTGCGCTTCCTGGCCGAAGCCAACCTGACGCAGATCATCCGGCGCGAGGAAACCAACGTCGATCGCGAGGAGGCAAGATCCCGCCTCGTCGCGTATATCCGCGACCTGTTTGCCGGCCCCAATCTGAACCTGGTGCCGTTTGCCGCGGGGCCGCACGACGTGCCCGACGACGACGGCAGCGGTCGTCCGTATCTGGTCCTGTCGAGTCACGACGCGGTGCAGGTGATCGGCGACGCCGTCCGCATCGATCCGCTGATCGAGAAAGTGTTCCTGCACCGCGGAGCGGGCAACGACTGGCGGCACAACCGCAACAACCTCGTATTCGTGATCGCGGATGCGGCGGGCGTACCCGGCATGAAGGCGCGCATGCTGCGCCACCTGGCGCTCGAATCGCTGCGCGTTCCCGGCAAGCTGAAGGATCTGGCCGACTACCAGGTTGCCAAGCTGAACGAGGAATTCGAAGTCTCCAAGCAGCGCCTTGCCCTGGCCGTGCAGCAGTGCTACCGCCACATCTTCTTTCCTTCGCGCAACCGTGTCGAAGGCGCGAACTGCGACCTGGCCCACACGGTGGTGGACATTCAGACGGCCTCGGATCGGCCCGGCGACGGGCAGAAGCAGGTCGTCACCCAGCTCCAGAACGTCAACAAGCTACGCCTGCCCACCGACCAACCCGACTCGCCGGTCTACGTGCGCGACCGCACGCCACTGAAGAAAGGCCAGATCACCACCGCGGCGCTGCGCAGCGAGTTCCGGCAGGACGCCTCGCTGCCGATGCTGGTCGGCGACGACGTGTTCATCAAGGGCATCCGTCAGGGCATCGACCAGGGCGACTACGTCTACCAGTCGGGCGAGCTGCTGCGCGGCAAGGGCGACCCGCACGCCGAGATCAAGGTCGACGAGCAATCCTTCGTGTTCACCGCTTCGTACGCCGAAGACCACGGCATCTGGCCTCGCCCGACGCCGGTGCCGACACCGTCGCAGATCGACGGCATCACCGCGCCTGCTGGCACGCCGACCTCGACGCCGTACGGTGTGCCGGAGCCCGGGTCTGCCCGCGGGGCGCATTCGCCCGGCGCCATCGAGGCCGAGGACGTGCTCAAGGCCGCATTGAATCGCGTCTTCGAGCAGGCGCGGAACAGCGGCGTACAGAGCCTGGGTACGCTCACGATTCGCCCCTTCGACAAGGGCGACGCCCTCAAGCTCGTTCCGCTCGTGAATTCGGTGCCGAACGCCAGCAAGCGCATCGAACTCGAAGCGTCCTTCGAGACGCCAGGCAAGTCGGAGGCCAGCGTGGCCTACAAGGGCGAGCTCGACGGCGCCGCGGCGCTCAGGGACTACCTTGAACCCCAGTTCCGGGCCGCGGCCGACAGCGACGCCAGCGTCGCGTTCGTGCTGTGCTTCGATCCACCGATGGCCGTCAACGGGGCGAGCGTCGACGGTCTCGTCCAGCGCCTGACCCGCCTCGTGTCGCCGGTCGCCCACGTGATCGCCACGATCGGCGACGACAAAGCCTGAGGAGTCGCGCATGGCCAGTCCACGCGCCCGCGTTGTCCCGCTTCCTCGCAAGGCCGCCTCGGCGCTTCCCCATTACGAACTGCGCGCCAGGCGTCTGCGCGGTTCCGACATGGCCCTCGAGATCTGGCAACTACCGGCCAGCGCCACGCCGCACGTCCGGCAGCCCACCTACGTGGCCGGCCTGCACGGTCGCAACCTCTCGCTGGTCGAGCATCGCCTGCTGCGCCGCCTGAAAGCGGTGCGCATCGACCTCAACGACTTGCCGGTCATCGACGCGTTGCGCGTTCCGATCGACGAGGAACTGGCCATCAACCTCGGCCTGCTGTTCCGGGCGCTGGCCCCGATGCGCAACCGCGACCACATGGCTGCGGTCGCCGCCGGCATCGAGGCGATGAGAAAGGAGGAGGCGGGATACTGGCTCGGCATGGCCATGCACCGCAAGCACCCGCGCCGCGTGCTGATGGCGCTGCGCTTCCTGCTCATCGACCCGGCCCACTGAAGACGGCATGCGCGAGCTGACGGAAGTTCGTGCGCTGCTCCCGCGCCTGGACGAAGTGCCGGCCGATGCGCTCGAGTCGCAGGATCTCGATTTCAAGGAATGGCCCGCGGACGACCGGCATGCCGTCCGGCTCGCCGTCGAGGTGGCCGTGTGCATGGCCAACGGCGGCGGCGGCACGGTCGTGCTCGGGGTACGCGACGGCGTAATCGGGCGCGCGAAGGCGATTCTCGGCGTCCCCGCGACGGCGGACCCCCACCAGCTCAAGCGCGAGATCTACGAGCGCACCGCGCCGAAGCTCACGCCCGAGATCCTCGAGCTTGCCGTACCGGAAGGCACCGGGCGTCTGTGGCTGATGCAGGTGCACGGTGGCCTGCCGCCCTACACCACCTCGGCCGGTGCCGGCACCGTGCGGCGCGGCAGGGACTGCGTGCCGCTCACCGGCGACCTGCGCGATCGCCTGATGGTCGAGCGCGGCGAGTCCGACGTGACAGCGATCGTCGTTTCCGAGCCTGTCGCGTCGCTACTGTCGCCCGCAGCACTCGAGCGGCTGCGCGACATGGCCCGGCAGGAGCAGGCGCCCGCGGACATGCTGCGCAAGTCCGATCACGACCTGCTCGGCGCGCTCGATGTCGTGCGCGACGGCAAGCTCACGAAGGCTGGCCTGCTCATTGCCGGCCATGCCGACGCCATTGCCCGGCACCTGCCCCACTACGCGTGGACGCACGAGCGCATGAAGACCGCGACGGTCTACGTGGACCGCGCCGACGGACGCGACACGCGGGAGTTGGCGCTGCCGCTGGCGCTGCATGCGCTCGAAGCGCGGATCAACGCAGACAACCCCATCACCACCGTGGAGCACGGGCTGCACCACCACGAGTTCCGCGCCTACCCCACGGTGGCTTTGCGCGAGGCCCTGCTCAATGCGCTATGCCATCTGGACCTGCGGCTCGCGGGACCGGTACTGGTCAAGCAGTTTCCGCGCAAGCTCGAGATCAGCAACCCCGGCGGGCTGGTGGGCGGCATCACGCCGGCCAACATCCTTCACCACCCGCCGCTGGCGCGAAACCCCCTGCTGGTTCATGCACTGGCCAGGCTGCGCCTGGTGAACCGCAGCAACCTGGGCATCGGCCGCATGTTCGAGGCGATGCTGATCGAGGGCAAGGAGCCGCCGCTGATCGTCGACGAGGAGAGCGCGGTGCGCGTCGTCTTCAAGCGGCAGGAGACCTCGGCGCCGTTTCGCGAGTTCATCGCCGACGAGGGCAAGGCAGGCCGCGTTCTCGACGTCGACCATCTGCTGGTGCTGCGCTACCTGCTCGGGCACGGCGAGATCGACACCGCAACCGCCGCGGAGCTCTGTCAGCGACGCGATGCCGAGATGCGCGACATCCTCGACGAGATGGTGCAGGTCTACGGCTACCTGGAGCGCGGCGGCGCGGGCCGCGGCACCTGGTGGCGGCTCAAGCCCGCGCTGCACCGCAGGCTCGAAGGCGCAGGCCACGCCGAGCGCGACCGCCGCATCGACATCGACGTCGCCAAGACCCGCGTGCTCAACATGTTGAAGGCGCGGCAGCAGCGCGGGCAGGCGGGCCTGTCGAACGCCGAAGTTCGCGAGGTGACCGGCTACACGCGACAGCAGGTCAACCGGCTGATTCATGAGCTGGAAGCCGAGTCGGTGCGCATGATCGGGCACGGACGCGGCGCCAGATACGAATACGTCGGCGAGAAGCTGGCGAACAAGACGAAGAACTGACGTCGGGTGTCATACGGAGCAGCAGCGCATGCCGGGGGTTTTCATTTCTCGAGGAATGACCGTTGCGATCCCCGCTGGCGGTTTGAAGCTCAACATCGGCCCGGACGGAACGCCATCCGCCTCGCCCTTGACGCTTCACGTTCACTTCGATGTATGTCCTACCTGGTGCCAATTGGCGCTGCAGCACCTCGCTGAGGCGCGTTCACGCCGCGACGCTCGCATCACGGCGTGGAACGGAACAAACGACAACAAGAAGGCCGAGTCGCTAGAGCGTGAATTCGAGGCGTCGATGCAGGCAACCATGGCTGCCGCCATAGCACTTGATTCGTTCTACGCGGTTGTGCAAACCCATGTCCAGGTTCCGCCGTCGCTCGTCAAGCAGTGGCGAACGCGAAGAACTGCGAGGTATTCGCAGGTCACTGAAATACTACGCCGCGGCTTCCGGTTGAAGCCGGAAGGGACGACCATCCTCCGGCAACACCTGAAGAAGATCTATCACTTTCGGGACTTGGCCGTGCATCCGTCGGGCAAGATCGAGGCGCCGGTGGTGCACCCTGAGCTTGACGTCGGGGTCGAGTGGCGCTTCGCATACTTCCGGGCCGCCAATGCCGAGGCGCTGGTGAACGCGGCTACAGCGATCGTTTGGGATCTCGCCAACAATGGGAAGCCAACAGACGAAGGGATCAGGAAGTACATGCTTGCCCTGCGAGCGCGCATGGCTGAGCTATTTCCAGCGGGCCACCCACTTGTACAACCGCGGACTGCCGAGTCGTGACGCTGAACCCCTCCATCGAGTGGATGATTTCCGGTGAGCGGGAAGCTGCCGCTCATGCCGAGGATTGGATCTCACTCTCAAGATGTTGTTTCTGGCTAGCCACGCAATGACCCGACGACTGATCGAAGAGTGGTTACCGATCGCGCAACTCGGCATCGAAAGCCTGCGAGAGAGGACGCCCATGACGCCGTTCCCGGCGCCAAATCGGCTTCACGTCTGGTGGGCGCGGCGGCCGCTGGTGGCTTCCCGCGCAGCCATCCTCGCCTCGCTGCTGCCGGCTGACGCCGATCGCGACAGGTTCGTGCACATGCTCGGCATTCACGGGGATCCGGTGGCTTCCCGCCGACGGATCGACGCCGCACGTCGGAAGGGCGAGCGCTTCGAGGGCGAGGCTTACAGTTATCCCCGCGCGTTCACGCATGTGCCGGACGACGACGAGCGCAAGTGGGCCGGAAGCGAGCAGAGTCGCCTGGGTCTCGAGGATATTGCGGTTCTCGACCCGACTGCGGGCGGCGGTTCGGTGCCATTCGAAAGCATCCGGCTCGGGCTGCGCACCTTCGGAAACGACCTGAACCCCGTCGCAAGCATCATCGAGCGTGCGACGATCGAGTTCCCGCTCGGGCACGGTCTCGACGTGCAGCGCGAATTCGAGCGAATCGCCGCCGAGTTCGTCGCGCGGCGCGAGAAGCGATTGCGGCCGTTCTTCCCGGCAGAGCCGGAAGGCAATACGATTCCCACCAACTTCATCTGGGCACGCACGATCCGCTGCCCGCACTGCGAAGGCCTGATCCCCCTTTCTCCCAACTGGCGGCTGGCGCCGGACGGCACCGGCGCACGGCTCGTTCCGCACGAGGGCAGTGGACCGGGCGACCGCTCGCGTCATGTGCGCTTCGAGATTGTTGCCAAGGCGAAGGATCAGTCTGCCGGCACCGTTTCCGGAGGCGATGCCACCTGCCCGTTCGAGGACTGCCGCCGCCTGGTCTCCGGCGATCACATCAAGGCCGAGGCCCAGGCAGGCCGCATGGGCGAGCAACTCCATGCCGTGGTGTTCAAGCGCCGCATCGAGACCCGGACGAAGACCGGCACGCGCGGCAAGGACAAATGGGAGCGCGGCTACCGCGCCCCCCGGCCCGAGGACGATGTTTCGGAGCAGGTCGCCGCCGCGCTGGCCGAGAAGCTGCCCGAATGGGAGGCGCTGGACATGGTGCCGACCGAAAGGGTGCCGGCGGACATCAACGACGACCGGCCCATCCAGTACGGGATGCCGCTATGGCGCGACATGTTCTCGCCGCGCCAACTGCTGGGGCACGCAACGGCAGTGGAGGTCTTCCGGCAACTTCTCGATGAGGAAAAGGCTGCTGGACACTGGACGGCGCTGACGGCGGCGGCATTCGCGTACCTGTCGCTTTCCCTCGACAAGATGCTCAACTACAACTCGCGGATGTCGGTGTGGATGTCGACCCGCGAAGTGGTCGCCAACACCTTCAACCGCCACGACTTCGCTTTCGCCTGGTCGCACGCGGAAATGGCCCCGCTGATCGTCGGCCTGGGCTACGACTGGGCCATCGAACAGACGGCCAAGTGCATCGGCGAACTGGTGGCGCTGGTGCGGCCCGAGGCGAAGGCCGGCGATCTGCTCCAGGGCGGATTCGACTTCTACGGTTCGGCGGGGCCGCTCGCCTCACCGCCGATCACCCTCACCTGCAAGTCCGGCGACAGCCTCGATCACATCGCAGACGCCAGCATCGACGCGGTGGTGATGGACCCGCCCTACTACGACAACGTGATGTACGCCGAGCTGTCGGACTTCTTCTACGTCTGGCTGCGGCGCACCGCGGGCTACGTCTATCCCGATCTGTTCCGGCGTCCGCTCACCGACAAGGAGAACGAGGCGGTCGCGAACCCGGCCCGGTTCAAGGGGCTCGCCGGAAAGAGCGGCGGCGCGAAGGTGCTGGCCGGCCGCGAGTACCGGCACCGGATGGCCGCGATCTTCGCCGAGATGCGACGGGTGCTGAAACCCGACGGCATCATGACGCTGATGTTCACCCACAAGGCCACCGGCGCCTGGGACGCGCTGACCACGGGCCTGATGGAGGCCGGCTTCGCGATCACCGCATCGTGGCCGATCAATACCGAGGCCGAAGGCAGCCTGCACATCAAGGACAAGTCGGCCGCCAACTCGACCGTGTTCCTGGTGTGCCGGCCACGCGCGAACCGCGACGGCGACGCCCGCTACTGGGAGGACGTCGAGCCCACGGTGCGGCAGGCGGTGCGCCAGCGCATCGCAGAGTTCCAGCAGGCCGGCATCCGCGGCGTGGACCTGTACCTTTCGTGCTTCGGGCCCGCGCTCGAAGCCTTCTCGCAGCACTGGCCGCTGAAGCGCGGCACGCCGCGCCAGGACATCGAGCAGGCGCGGCGGCGCAGGCGGCAGAGCGAGATCTTCGAGGAAGAGTACGACCCGTACGCGGTCACGCCGGAAGACGCGCTCGACGTGGCGCGCCGCGAGGTGAAGGACTGGCGGCTGCACCAGCTCACGCACGTGCAGCGCAACGTCGAGCTCGACCACCTCACCAGCTGGTTCGTGCTGGCCTGGGACGCCTTCGAGGCACCGATCTTTCCCTATGACGAAGCCAACCGGCTCGCGAAGGTGTGCGGCATCGACCTGGACCGCGACGTCGTGGGCAAGCTGGCAGAGAAGAAGGCCTCCGACCTCGTGCTCTGGGACAGCGTGACCCGCGCCGCCAAGGGGTCTCTGGGGCTGCCGGATGGGCGCGACTCGATGATGGATGCGCTGCACCACCTGGCGCGGGCCACGCGCTCGGCGTCGCTGGAGTCCGCCCAGGAACTGCTCGCCCGGCACGGCCTGGCCAGCGAGCCGGGCTTCCTGCTCGCGCTGGAGGCGGTGCTCGAAGTGCTGCCGGTCGGCACCGAGTGGAGCGGGCTCGAGCTCCCCGATGCGGCCAAGGGCGCCGGCGCCGATTTCGACGCCCTCGAGAAGCTGCGCCGCCTGGCGCTGGCGGAGAAGATTGCCGAGCCCGAGCAGCTCAGGATCTGGCAGGAGGGTTGAGCCTTGCCGCTGCTGACCGACTTCCGCTGGAAGACCAAGTACGACCTCGATGACGGATCGCTCGTCGAGCAGTTCTACCTGGCCGCACTCGCGTGCGCGCAACGCTACGACCGCACGACGGGATACTTCAGCGCCACAGCGCTCGCGATCGCGGCGCGCGGCGTCGAAGGCCTCGTGCTCAACGCCGGACGCATGCGCATGGTCGTGGGCTGCACGCTGGGGCAACCGGAGGTGGACGCGATCGGGCAGGGGCAGTCGCTGAAGGACACCGTGGCCGGCAAGCTGCTGGCCATGCCGCTGGTCGGCGCCGGCAGGGTCGAGCAGGAGGCCCTCGAACTGCTGGCGTGGATGGTCGCCAAAGGACACCTGGAAATCAAGGTGGCCGTGCCCTGCGACGAAGACCGCAACCCGGTGGCGTCGCAGGCCATCTTCCACGAGAAGGCCGGCGTGATGGAGGACAAGACGGGCAACCGGCTGGCTTTTGCCGGAAGCGTCAACGAGACCGCTTACGGGTGGCTGCACAACTGGGAGAGCTTCCACGTCTTCTGCGACTGGGACGGCGGCGGCCGACACGTGGACGCCGAGGAGCGCAGCTTCGCGCAGTTGTGGGCCGACAAGGCAAGGCGGGCGAGGGTGCTCGATGTACCGGCCGCGGTTCGAGAAGACTTGCTGCGTTTCGTGCCGGCCGACGATCAGGAGCCGGAGCGGCTGAAACGCGCGCGCGCCGATACGCCGCAACCGGAGACGGTGAACGCCGAAGCAGCCGGGCCTGATGCCCGCAGGCCCCAGTCCAGCATGGAGGAGACGCGGCGCAAGGTCTGGCACACGATCTGGGCCGCGCCGCGATTGCCCGGCGGAGAACGCATCGCCGAGGCTACGAGTGCCATCACGCCGTGGCCGCACCAGGTGCGCGCTTTCGACCGGATGATCGGCAGCTGGCCGACGCGGCTGCTCATTGCCGACGAGGTGGGTCTGGGCAAGACCGTCGAGGCGGGCATGCTGATGCGCTACGGTTGGCTGTCCGGTCGGACCAGAAGAATCCTGGTGCTCGCGCCGAAGGCCGTGACGACGCAATGGCAGATCGAGCTGCGCGAGAAATTCAACCTCAACTGGCCCATCTACGACGGCAAGGCGCTGCATTGGTACCCGTCGCCGCTGATGAAGGGGCGCCATGAGCGCGAGGTTTCGCGCGACGACTGGCACCGCGAGCCCTTTGTGATCGCATCGAGCCACCTGATGCGCCGGCGAGACCGTCAGCGCGAGTTGCTCGAAGTCGCCGAACCGTGGGACCTGGTGGTCCTGGACGAGGCGCATCATGCGCGGCGCAAGAGCCCCGGCGCCACCCGGGAAGGGCCGCCGAACCTGCTGCTGCAGCTGATGCAGAAACTGAACGCGCGGACGCGGGCGCTGCTGCTGCTGACCGCGACGCCGATGCAGGTGCATCCGGTCGAAGTGTGGGACCTGCTCTCGCTGCTGGCGATGCCTGCGGCCTGGGGGCGGGCAGCCTTCCTGGAGTTCTTCCGCAAGTCGGGCGACGGCAATCCATCTCCCGAAGACCTCGACAAGCTTGCGTCGCTGTTCCGCGCCGCCGAGGCGGCGTTCGGGCCGGTGCCGATCGAAGTCGCCCTGAGACGCACGGCCGGCAGGAGCCGATCGAGGGCGCAGAAGGTGCTGCGCGCGCTGCGCGACACGGCCGCCACGCCGCGCAAGCAGCTCTCCGCCGAGGAGCGGCGCAGCGCCGTGGCCATCATGCGCGCCCATACGCCGGTGGCGGGGCTGATCTCGCGCCACACGCGAGACCTGCTGCGCGAGTACCACCGTCGCGGGATGATCGACTCACCCATCGCCGATCGCATCGTGGTCGACGAGTTTCTCGACATGACCAAGGCCGAGAAGGAGGCGTACGGGGCGCTGGAGGACTACATCTCGTCGACCTACGACAACGCCGCACAGGACAAGCGCAGTGCGGTCGGCTTCGTGATGACCACGTATCGCAAGCGCCTGGCTTCGAGCTTTTACGCGCTGCGCAAGACGCTCGAAGAGCGGCTCGGGGCGGTCACCGGACAGGCGAGCCTGCCGTTCGACTCGCTGCGAACCGCCGAAGACGCCGAAGACGACGAGGACGAGAGCGGTGACCAGGCCGATGACGACGCCGTGGCCGCGCAAAAGGCCGTCGCCCTCAATCTGGAGGAGAGCGGCGAGATCGAGCGACTGTTGACACAGGCGCGTCGCCTGCCGGTGGACACCAAGGCTACTCGCCTGGCGGAGGTGTTGCACGCCTTGCAGGCCGGTAGCTTCCACGCCATGGACAACACATTGCTGCCGGCCTACCCGCAGGCCATCGTATTCACGCAGTACACCGATACGCTCGACTATCTGCGCGACTACCTGAAGGGCGAGGGTTTCACCATCCTGTGCTACTCCGGGCGCGGCGGCGAATGGCTGCTGCCGGACGGGCGCTGGAAGACCTTGTCGCGGGAGGAAACCAGGCGACGATTCCGCCGGGGCGATGCACAGGTGCTGGTCTGCACCGACGCAGCGGCTGAAGGCCTGAACTTCCAGTTCTGCGGCGCGCTGGTCAACTTCGATGCGCCCTGGAACCCCATGCGGGTCGAGCAGCGCATCGGCCGTGTCGACCGGCTGGGCCAGCGCTTCGAGCGCATCGCCATCGTGAACCTGTTGTACGAGGACACGGTGGAGACCGATGTGTACCGGGCCTTGCGCACGCGCATCAACCTGTTCACGTCCGTGGTCGGCCGATTGCAGCCCATTCTCTCGACGATGCCCCAGCAGATCGCGGCCGTGGCGCTGACCGGCCCGGAAGGTCGAAAGCAGGCTCGAGCGAATCTCGTTGCTCGCCTTCAGCACGAGGCGGCGTCACCGGCGCCGGAGTCCTTCGATATCGACGACGCCGTCGACGCAGCGCTGGAGACGCGCGAGAGGCCGCCTGCGCCCTACGATCTCGAGGACCTCGGCCGCCTGCTCGATCACCCGAAGCTTCTGCCGCCGGGATGCGAAGCGCAGCGGGCCAACTCGAAGGACGTTTTCTGGGTTCAGCCCGGGGCGCCGAAGGTGGCAGTGACCACGGACCCGGAGTTCTTCGAGGAGCATGCAGATTCGCTGGAATTCTGGACGCCGGGGAGCCCGGCGTTTCCCGAACCAGCGCTGGCCGAAGGCATCATCCGCGAACCGGTACTCTCGAGCCTGGACGAACTGCTGCGATCTCCCTGAATCTGGACGACGAGCAGCGGTGCTGGCGAGGTCCGCCGCCCGCTCCTCTCGTTCGACGTCCGATGCGCCTCACGCCGATCAATCCAGCGTGCGCCGGTAGAACGCCAGCCCGATCCCGGTCACCACGGCCATGAACGCGACGATCGGCCAGACGGCCGGCCACAGTTCGCCGATGCCGATCCCCTTGAGCAGGATGCCGCGCACCAGCACCAGGAAATGCGTGAGCGGCAGCAGGTTGCCGATCCACTGCGCCCACTCGGGCATGCCGCGGAACGGGAACATGAACCCGGACAGCAGGATCGACGGCAGGAAGAAGAAGAAGGTCATCTGCATCGACTGCAGCTGGTTGCGCGCCAGCGAAGAGAACGTGATGCCGAGCGCGAGGTTGGCCGCGATGAACATCAGCACGACCAGGTACAGCAGCGCCAGGCTCCCCTGGAACGGCACGTCGAACACGTAGCGGGCCGCGGCGAGCACCAGCGTGACCTGCACGAGCCCTATCAGGATGTACGGGACGATCTTTCCGGTCATCACCTCGATCGGCAGCGCGGGCGTCGCGAGCAGGTTTTCGTAGGTGCCGCGCTCGCGCTCGCGCGTGAGCGCGAGGCCGGTCATCAGCACCATCGTCATCGTGAGGATCACGCCGATCAGGCCGGGCACGATGTTGTACTGGGTCACGCCCTCCGGGTTGTAGCGCCGGTGCACGCGCACGTCGACACGCGGCGCGGCTGGCGGCCGCGGCTGCAGCACGCCGGCCGCGTCGCGCGCGACGACGGCGTCGACCATCGTGCCCAGCGCCGAGAGCGCGTTGCTGGTCGACGCCGGGTCGGTCGCGTCGGCCTCGACGAGCAGCACCGGCTGCTCGTTGCGGGCCAGCCGGCGCGAGAAGTCCTCGGGAATCGTGACCGCGAACTGCACGCGCCCGTCGGCCAGCAACTCGTCGACGTCGCGCGTCGAGCGCGCGGTCGCCCTGATCGCGAAATAGCCGCTGTTCTGGAGCGCCGCGACGATGCTGCGCGAATAGGGGCTGTTGTCCATGGACAGCACCGCGGTCGGGAGCTGGCGCGGATCGGAATTGATCGCGAACCCGAACAGCAGCAACTGCAGCACCGGGATGCCGATGATCATCCCGAACGTGAGCCGGTCGCGCTGGAGCTGGATGAACTCCTTGACGACGATGCCGATCCAGCGGCCGGGCGAGAACGGCATCGGCGTCACCCGCCCCCGCCGTTCGGCCGGTCCATCAGGTCGATGAACACGTCCTCGAGGCTCGGGGCGATCGGCTCGACGCGCGCGCCGGTCTCGGCGGCCCAGGCCCGGATGCTGCGCCCGAGCAGCGCCGCGTCGCGCCCGGTCACGTGCAGCGTGTTTCCGAACGGGGTCACCCGCGCCACGCCCGGCAGCTGCGCGAGCCGGCCCGGCGCGAGCGCCGCGTCGACGCCGCCGACCGACCAGGCCGACAGGCGCTGGCCGGCGACGACCTCGTCGGCGGTACCGCTGGCCAGCAGTCGCCCTTCGGAGATGTAGGCCAGGCGATGGCAGCGCTCGGCCTCGTCCATGTAGTGGGTCGACACCAGCACCGTGATGCCCTCGGCGGCCAGCCGATGGATCTCGTCCCAGAAATCGCGGCGCGCCTTCGGGTCGACGCCGGCGGTCGGCTCGTCGAGCAGCAGCAGTTTCGGGCGATGGATCAGGCACGCCGCCAGTGCGAGCCGCTGCTTCCAGCCGCCCGACAGCGTGCCCGCGAGCTGGTTGCGCCGCGCGGCGAGTCCCAGCCCCTCCAGGGCCGCCGACACCGTCGCACGCCGCTGCGCGAGCCCGTACATCCGCGCGATGAAATCGAGGTTCTCGCCGATCGTCAGGTCGTCCCACAGCGAGAAGCGCTGGGTCATGTAGCCGACCTCGCGCTTGATCGCCGCGGTCTCGCGGATCACGTCGTGGCCGAGGCAGGTGCCGTGGCCGCTGTCGGGCTCGAGCAGGCCGCAGAGCATCCGGATCGAGGTGGTCTTGCCGCTGCCGTTCGGACCCAGGAAACCGAAGATCTCGCCGTGGCGCACCTGCAGCGTCAGGTCGCGGACGACGTGGCGGTCGCCGAAGTGCTTGTTCAGTCCGGCGACGTCGATGACGAGCGCGTCGTTCATGGCGCGCCGAGCGCGACCTCGACCGGCTGGCCCGGGTGCAGGCGCATCGCGTCCGCAGGAGCCGGCCGCGCCTCGACCAGGAACACCAGCTTCGCGCGCGACTCGCGGCTGTAGATGATCGGCGGCGTGTACTCGGCCTTCGGCGAAACGAAGCTCACCCGCGCGGCGATCGGTGCGCCGCAACCGTCGCAGGATGCGCTGACCGGATCGCCGACGTGCAGGCGCCCGAGCTGCGATTCGGCGACGAAGAAGCGCAGCTTCACGTTCTGCGGCGGCAGCAGGCTCACGACCGGAGCGCCGGAGGGAACCGACTCGCCGGGGCGGAAGTAGGTGTCGGCGACCAGGCTGTCGGCCGGCGCCGCGAGCGACTTCTCGTCGTAGCGATTGCGGGCCTGCGCCTCGGCGGCGCGGGCCGCGTCGAGCTCGGCGCGCGCCGCGTCGATCTCCTGGGAGCGGCCGACGCTTTGCGTCGCGCTGCGCAGCTGCGCCTGCGCGGCCGCGAGCTGCGCGGCGTCGCGGTCGCGGGCCGCCCGGGCCTCGTCGAGCCGCGCCACCGAGACGAATCCGTCCGCGAACAGCCGTTGCTGCTGGCGCAGCGTCGCCTCCGACAGCGCCAGCGCGGCCTGCGCTGCGGCCACCTGCTGGCGCTGTGCGTCGATCTCGGGTGCGCGCCGCGCGGCGACGAGGTTGGCCAGGCGCGACTCGGCGCCCTGCACCCGCGCCTGCGCCTCGGCCGCGGCGCCCTGCTCGACGATCCGCTCGATCGTGAACAGCGGCTGGCCGGTGCGCACCTGCTGGCCGCGCTCGACCCGTAACGACAGCAGCTTGCCGGCCGACGGTGCCGCGACCAGCACGAACTCACCCTCGGCGTAGCCCTGCAGCCGCGGCGGCGCCTGCTCGCCGCAGGCGAGGAGCAGGCCCGACAGGCACGCGGCCGCGATCGATCGAATGCGCATGCGCGGGCAGCTTAGCACCGGCCCGCCGCGTGCCGACCCCACCGTTCGGGCCGTCGACGGGGAGCGGCGCGCACCGGCGCGCGGAAGACCCTTGCAGCGTCGTACAATATCGCAAACGCGAACCATTTTCATTTATAGTGGTCGAGACTCCCCGGGCCGCCTTCGAGCGGCCCGCCGCGTCGCCGCCTCCTTCCGAACCGAGAGCCGCCATGTACGCAACCCTGATGATCACCTTCCGCGAAGGCCTCGAAGCCTTCCTCATCGCGGCGATCAGCGCCGCTTACCTGCGCCAGACCGGCCGCGCCGCGCTGCTCGCACCGCTGCGCGGCGGCGTCCTCGCCGCGGTGCTCGCCAGCGCCGCGCTCGGCGTGGTGCTGGCGCGCATCGGGTCGCTGACACCGGCCACCGAGGGGTGGCTCGCCGCGGCCGCGATGGTCCTGGTGCTCGGCTGCACCGTGCACATGCTGCGCCATGGAAAGCAGATGAAGGGCGAGATCGGCAAGCGGCTCGATGCGCTGTCGGGCAAGGCGGGGTTCGGGGCGGCCGCCGCGGTGTTCCTGTTCGCGCTGCTGATGGTCGGCCGCGAAGGGGTCGAGACGGCGACGATGCTCGCGTCGCTGGCCTCCCAGGGCGGCAGCGGCGACATGGTCGTCGGCGGCACGCTGGGCGTCGTCTGCGCCGCCCTGATGGCGCTGGCCTGGACCCGCTACGGGCGCCGCGTCAACCTGTCGCGCTTCTTCCGGGTCACCGCGGTGTTCATGGTGCTGTTCTCGCTGCAGCTCGCGATCTACGCGTTCCACGAGTTCAGCGAGGCCGGTGCGCTGCCGGGCCTCGACAACGCCTGGTGGCACATCGCGACCGAGCCCTACGGTCCGGAAGGCGTCTACGGTCACTGGCTCACCTATGGCCTGCTGCTGGTGCCCGCGGCCTTCCTGGCGATCGGCGCCTTCAGGGACCGCGCGGCCCCTGCGGCGACACCGCGAGCCGATGGTCCGCGCCAAGCCAGCGGCCCGATTCCCGCGAGCGCCAGGTAAGCTCGATCGTCTGCCCGCTCCTGAGCCCGGCGGTGGGCAGCAGCGCCACGTGCAGACCCGGGCCCACCGGTCGCGTCGCCGCGTCGGCGGGCTCGCGCCAGCCGTCCACGCCCCAGTGCACGAGCGCCGGTTCGCGCAGGCACACCAGCAGTTCGGCGCCCTCGAAGCACCGCGATGCGCGCGCCTGTTCGAGCCACACCGCGCGTCGCGGCGTCGGGCGCACGCCTCGATAGCGCTCGAGCACTGCCGACGGGCAGTCGCAGACGCGGCCGAGCGCGATCGAGACCGCCAGTTTCACGAACTCGGCGTGCGCCCAGGCGAGCGGCATCGCCGAGCCCGTCGGACGCCCCGGCATCAGCCCCAGGGCCGGCGTCGGCGCGCCGTCCCAGACCTGCTCGGGAATCATCCCCACGCCGCCGGCCATCGCCGCCATCGCTTCGAGGGCGGGCCGCGGATCGCGTCCGGCGATCAGCTCGTAGTGCCCGCGCTCGCCCGCCAGCAGGGGCCACGGACGGCCGCGACCGGTGCCGTCGAACGGCGCTCCGTCGTCGTGCTCGCCGTAACCGTCGCCGCTGTAACGACGCCAGGCCGCGCCGGCCGGCGTGTCCGCCCTCAGTAGCGTGTCGATCACGCGAATCGTGTCGACGATCATCGGATCGTCGGGGCGGCGAAGGCCGAAGCGCACCAGTTGCAGCACGTCGGTCGAGACCTGCTCGTCGGCCGGCGGCGCCTCGCCGAGCCGGTTGCGGATCGGCAGGCGTCGCTCAAGCGCCGGCTCGCCGCTCACCGCGCCCGGCGGCGCGACGCGCACGAAGTAGCCTTGCACGCCCAGGCGCCGCGCGAGTGCGGTGTCGCGGACCGAGGTCAGGTCTTCGATGCGCGCGTTCCAGTCGTCGGCGAGCGCCAGCGCGAACTCGCCCAGCCCGGGATCGACGAAAGCGGCGCCTGCCACCAGTGCGGCGATGCAGACCGACAGCGTGAACGCGTTGACGCCCGCATCCTCCTCCCAGCGGTCCTGCTCGCTAGCCGGGCCGGTGCGCGCGATGAAACCGAGTGCCCGCTGCACCATGTCGCCGACCTCGATGCCGTCGAGGGCGTCGCGCTCGGCGAGCAGCGCCGCCAGCAGCACCGGGAAGGCGGCCTCGTCGAGTTGCACGCCGCGCCAGTAGGGCTTGCCGCCGAGCCACTGGTTCTGGTGCCAGTGGCCGTCGGACTGCTGGGACGCGATCAGGTAGCGCAGCACGTTGCGCGCGCCGGCAAGCTCGCCGAGCGCGATCAACGCGCCGGCGCATTCGACCAGGTCGCGCGGCCAGACCAGGTGATAGCCGCCGCGCTCGTCGCTGTGGTTTCCCCAGGGCACGCTGAGGCTGGCGACGATTGCCCCGGGGTAGATCCTGTCCTGGTGCGCGCGCAGCACCATCGCCGAGGCCGCGAACTGCTCGCGCAGCCGCGGCGACAACGACGCGGGCAGGCGCGCCGACAGGCCGGCATGCCAGTCGAGCCACTGCGCGACCTGGCGCTGCCACGGCTGCTCGAACGGCTGCGCGAGCGCAGCGATCGCCAGCGAGGCTGCCGCTTCGCGGCTGCTCGCCAGCCCCAGGGCGAGCACGCAGCGGCGGGGCAATTCGCCGATCAAGGCGACGTTGCCCGGCCCGGCGCGCGGATGCTCCCAGCGCATCGCCGCATGCCGGTCGAAGTCCTGCCAACCGTCGCTCGCGCCGACGTAGCCGGCGCTGCCCCGCAACAAGGCGTCGCGCTGTGCGCCATCCACCGCAGCCAGCGCCACGCCGAACGGCCCCTGTTGCGCCCACAGCACGCGCCGGCAGCCGTGACGGCCCACTTCGGCGCAGTTGCCGGCGCCGCTGCCGCCCAGGTGCGGCGCGAGCAACGCGTACAAGCGCAGATCCCCCGCATCGTTCGCGTCGTCGACCTGCAGCTCGACCAGCAGCACGTCGCGCTCCGGGTCCGGCGTGATCCTGAGTGCCAGCGTGAAGCGCTCATGGCGGTGCACGATGCGCGCTGCCGGCACTCCGGGCGCGGCGGCCTCGATCCGGTAGTTGCCCAGGCGCTTCACCTCGACCCAGAAGCCGGCGCCGTCGGCGACGATGAAGCCCAGGTCGCGGATCTGCGGCAGGTCGACACGCGGGAAGTAGACCTCGTTCACGATGCCGAAGCCGGTGGTGAACCACAGGCGCGCCGGACCGAGCGTCGTGCCGACGAGGTCCTTGGCGCTGCTGGTCCAGGTGGGCGCGATGCCGGGCGCGCCGGGCGCGTCGTCCGCGTCGCCGGGACGATCGCCGATCCAGCTCATGGCCGCGGGCGCGCAGTCGCGCTCGGCCCGGCACCCCGAGCTTGCGGGACGCGTGCCCATAGCCGGAAGCCGCCGACGAACGCGTTGGCGTTGTCGCCGAGCCGCACCTGCGGTGGCAGCGCCTGCGCATCGAGCCTGCGCGCGTTTCCTCCGCCGAGCACCACGTAGTCGGGCTGCAGCGCGGTGCGCAGCGCCTCGACCACGTCGAGCACCGACTTGCGCCACTTCTTCCCGCCGAGCCGCTCGAGGCCGCGCGCACCGACGTAGTCCTCGTACGTGCGCCCCTTGCGGTACGGCAGGTGCGCGAGTTCCATCGCCTCGACGCGCCCGTCGACCACCAGCGCCGAGCCCAGCCCGGTGCCGAGGCCCAGGAACAGCATCGTCCCGCCCTGGTAGCTGCCGATCGCCTGCATCGCCGCGTCGTTGACCAGCTTGACCGGCCGTCCGAGCGCGGCCTGGAAATCGAAGCCGACCCAGCCGCGGCCGAGGTTGTGCGGCTCGCGCAACGGCCGGCCGTGCAGCACCGGGCCCGGGTACCCGATCGAGACGGCGTCGTAGCGCCAGCCACGGCTCGCATCGAGCGTGCCGCGCACCATGTCCCGCGCCGACAGGCGTCGGCCCGACGCGAATGCGCGCGGCACGTTCATGCCGCTGACGAGCAGCTTGACGTGGTGACCGCCGACGTCGACGACCAGGATCTTCATCGCCCGCACGCTTCCTGCCGCGCGACGCGCCGCCGGGGCAACTGCGCGGCCGCCGCGGCGTCGGCGACCACCAGCGCGCGTTCGCGCCGCACCAGCCCGGCCGGAATGCCGCGATCGCCGCACGCCAGGCGCGCGAGCATCGAAGCCTTCGACGCGCCGCAAACCAGCCAGAGCACGCGTCGCGCTGCGTCGATCGCCGGCAGGGTCAGCGTCACGCGCCGCCATCCGCGGTGCGCGGCCGTCGCCGACACCCGGGCAACGGCCACGCGCGTCGCCGGGTCGCCCGGCATCAGCGAGGCGGCGTGCCCATCGTCGCCGAGCCCCAGGTGCACCAGGTCGAGCACCGGCGGGTGGCCCAGCGTGTCGGCGAGGGTCGCGGCATACGCGAGCGCTGCCGCATCCAGGTCGGGCCCGTCGACCGGCATCGGATGCACCTGCCCGTGCGGAATCGGCACGCGCGTCACCAGCAACTCCTCGAGCCCGGTCAGGTTGCGATCGTGGCTGCCGAGCGGGGCCGCGCGCTCGTCGACCTGGAACAGCTCGACTCGCCGCCAATCGATCGTCGAGAGCGCCAGCGACTGCAGCATCCGCGACGGCGTCTGCCCGCCGCTCAGGGCCAGCGCGAAGCGCCCGCGCGCGCGCACCGCCCGCGCGGCGCAGTTGGCGATGAACGCCGCGGCGCGGCGGGCCGCCGCCTCGGCATCCGGCGCGACGACGATTCGCATCGGGCGCGCCTCATTCCCGCTTCGGCGCGCGCCAGCCGCCCCAGGCGGCCGCCAATGCATCGGCCTCGGCAGGTCCCCAGGTACCGGGCGCGTACGGATGCGGCGGCGCCGGCGCGGCCAGTACCGGATCGACGATCCGCCACGCGGCCTCGACGCCGTCCTCGCGGGCGAACAGCGTCGGATCGCCTCGCGTCGCGGCGCCGATCAGCCGCTCGTAGGCGCCCATCCGCGAACCGCGCTCGTTGCACACGACCAGCTCGATGTCCTCGCCGAGCATTCCGGCGCCCGAACGCTTGGCGCGCGCCCCGATGGCGATCTCCACGCGCTCGGGCCCGAGCCCGAACCGGAAGTAGTTCGATCGCGGCGGCACGGCTTCGCCGAACACCTGTTGCGGCGGGCGCTTCAGGAACACCTGCACTTCGGTGGTGGTGCTCGCCAGGCGCTTGCCGGCGCGCAGCACGATCGGAACGCCGGCCCAGCGCCAGGAATCGAGGTGAAGGCGCACCGCGGCGAAGGTCTCGACCTGCGAGCCGGGCGCGACGCCGTCCTCGGCACGGTAGCCCGAATACTGGCCGCGCACCACGTCCGACGCAGCCAACGGACGGATGCCGCGGAAGACCTTGACCTTCTCGTCGCGAAGCGCGTCCGCGCCCTCGCCCACCGGTGGCTCCATCGCCAGGTGTGCGACCACCTGCAGCAGATGGTTCTGGATCACGTCGCGGATCGCGCCCACCTCTTCGTAGAAGCGGCCGCGGCCCTCGACGCCGAAGGACTCCGCCATCGTGACCTGGATCGCCTCGACATGGTCGCGGTTCCACAGGGGCTCGAGGAAGGCATTGGCGAACCGGAAGAAGAGCAGGTTCTGCACCGGTTCCTTGCCGAGGTAGTGGTCGATGCGGAAGATCGACGGCTCGGCGAATACTCGATGCACCACGCGGTTCAGCGCCTGGGCCGATGCCAGGTCGCGACCGAACGGCTTCTCGACCACCACCCGCGCGCCAGCCGCGCAACCGGAGCCGCCGATGCCGTCGATCACCGTCGCGAACAGGCTGGGTGGCACCGCCAGGTAGTGCAGCGGGCGCCGTGCCGCACCAAGGGCTTCGCGCAGCCGCCGGTAGGTGTCGGGTTCGCGGTAGTCGCCGTCGACGTAGCGCAGCAAGCCCGCGAGCCGTGCGGCCGCGGCGCGATCGGTGCGATCGCCGTAGGCGTCGATGCTCGCGCCCAGCCGCTCGCGCAGCGCTTCCAGCGTCCATCCCGAACGCGCGACGCCGACCACCGGAAGCTCGAAGCCCTCGTGCGCGACCAGGGCCTGAAGTGCCGGGAAGATCTTCCGGAAGGCAAGATCACCGGTCGCGCCGAACAGCACCAGCGCATCCGATGCATCCGCGTCCACCGTCACTCCTCCTTCGCGTCGACGCCACGTTCGAGGTGGCCGCCGAACCCGCGGCGCATCGCCGACAGGACGCGATTGGCGAAGTCGTCGGCGTCGCGCGAGGCGAACCGGGCGAAGAGCGCCGTCGCCAGGACCGGCGCCGGCGCCCCGTCGTCGATCGCCGCGTGCAGCATCCAGCGCCCCTCTCCGGAGTCGGCGACGCGCCCGCGCAGCGACCCGAGATCGGGCTCATGCCGCAGCGCCTGCGCAGTGAGGTCGAGCAGCCACGAGCGCACGACGCTGCCGCGGCGCCACAGTTCGGCAATCTCGGCGAGGTCGAACGCGTAAGTCGTCGCCTGCGCATGCGCGGGCGGCGCGGTTTCGGCATCGGCACCGCGGTCGCCTGCCCCCGAACCGGCCCGGCGCAGCAGGTTGAAGCCCTCGGCATACGCTGCCATCAAACCGTACTCGATGCCGTTGTGGACCATCTTCACGAAGTGACCGGCCCCGGTCGGGCCGCAGTGAAGGAAGCCGCGCTCTGCGCCCGCCGGCTCGCCGCCGCGACCGGGCGCGCGCGGCGCCGCGTCGAACGGGGGCGCCAGCGACGCGAAGACCGGCTCGAGGCGACGCACCACCGACGCTTCGCCGCCCACCATCAGGCAGTAGCCGTGCCCGAGCCCCCAGATTCCGCCGCTGGTGCCGACGTCGACCAGATGGATGCCACGCACTGCCAGTGCGGCAGCGCGGCGGATGTCGTCGCGGTAATGCGTGTTGCCCCCGTCGACGATCGCGTCGCCGGGACCGAGCAGCACAGCCAGCGAAGCAAGGGCCTGGTCGACGGCTGCGGCGGGAAGCATCAGCCAGACCACCCGCGGCCGCGCGAGCAACGAGACGAGTTCCTCGAGCGTCGCGGCGCCGGTCGCGCCCTCGCTTTCGAGCGCGCGGCGCGCTTGCGCGTCGACGTCGTGCACGACACAGGCGTGTCCATCGCCGAGCAGCCGCCGCGCCATGTTCGCGCCCATGCGGCCGAGGCCGATCATCGCGATCTGCATGCCGGACTCCTTCTGGCAGCCGGGCATCGATTATCTGCCCGCGAGGCGCGTAGGGTCTTGCGCCCGGGCAGGTGAGCGCTGGCGCCGACGCGCGGCTGTGGTTCAATGACCGGATGCTGGACCCACAGACTCGCGCCCTGCTCGAGGCGATCGGGCGCAGCGGGATCGCGCCGACCCACACGTTGTCGATCGACGAGGCGCGCCGCGCCTACCGTGATCGTCGTGCACTTACGCAGCCGGCGCCGCCCGAGGTCGCACAGGTTCGCGAACTGCTCGCCGACGGACCGCGAGGACCGATCCCGATGCGCAGCTACCGCCCGCGCCACGCGCGCTCCGGAGCGGTACTGCCGGGCCTGGTCTACTACCACGGAGGGGGCTGGTCGATCGGGGACCTCGACACGCACGACACGCTGTGCCGTGAACTGGCCAACGGCTCGGGCTGCGCCGTCGTCTCGGTCGATTACCGGCTGGGACCCGAGCACCGCTTCCCCGCCGCGGTCGACGACAGCATCGCGGCGGCCCGGTGGGTGTCGCGTCACGCGCCGTCGCTCGGGATCGACGCGTCGCGGCTCGCCGTCGGCGGCGACAGTGCAGGAGGCAATCTCGCGGCGGTCGTCGCGATCGCGGCGCGCGACGCCGCCGACCTGCCGCTGGCGTTCCAGCTACTGATCTATCCGGCCACCGACATGCGCCGGATCGCGCCCTCGCACGCGACCAACGGCGCGGGCTACCTGCTGACGCGCGAGACGATTGCGTACTACCACGATCACTACGTCGCCGATCCCGCCGACGACCTGGACTGGCGCGCGTCGCCGCTGCTGCGCGAAGACCTCGCCGGTTTGCCACCGGCGCTGGTGCTCACCGCCGGCTACGATCCGCTGCGCGACGAAGGCCTGCAGTACGCGCAGCGTCTGAGCGAAGCGGGCAACCGGGCGACGCAGGTCTGCTTCGAGCGGCAGATCCACGGCTTCGCGCTGATGGGCAAGGCGATCGACGAGGCGAACGCGGCGGTGGCGCTGTGCGCGGCGTTGCTGCGCGAAGCGCTTCGCGCGGGGACCTGACCGAACCCGGCCGAGCGGGATTGTCAGGCCGACCCGCAGCCGATCGAATGCGGGATTCGACGCGCCGGCGGCGATCGTCGGGCGCGGCTCAGCACTCCCCCGCGTCCTGGAACGGGGCGCTGTCCCTGGTTCCCGTGCAGCGATTGCGCGCATCGACGAAGACCACGCGCGGTCGGTGAGACTGCATTTCGGCGTCGGACACGACCGCGAAGGTCGAGATGATGACCAGGTCTCCGACGGCAGCCCGCCGGGCCGCGGAGCCGTTCAGCGACACGATTCCGCTTCCGCGCTCGCCGCGGATCGCGTAGGTGACGAACCTCTCGCCGTTGTCGATGTTCCAGACGTGGACCTGCTCGTTCTCGCGGATGTCGGCGATCTCGAGCAGGTCTTCGTCGATCGCACACGATCCCTCGTAGTGCAATTCGCAGTGGGTCACCGTCGCGCGGTGGATCTTCGACTTGAGGAAGTGGCGAAACATGATCGGCCAGCCGGAGTGATACCGCAAAGCTTATAACATCGCCGCTCGCAGCCGCGCCGCAGGGATACGATACGGGCACGAAAACCTCGATTCCGGGTGCCATCATGCACGTTCGCCGGCCCAGATCCCTCCCGCGTCGCATCGCGCGCCGCACCCTGATGGCGCTCGCAGCGATGGCGATCGCCGTCGCGCCGGCGGCCGTTTCGGGCCGCGAGCCTGCCCCGACGCGCGACCTCCCCGACGAGCACGAGGCACGGTTGACCGTCTCGGCCGCCGCCTACCGCGAAGTCCCCCAGGACCGCGTGACGGTGACGCTGTACGCCGAGCGCGAATCCCCGCAGCCGGGGGCCGGCCAGGCGCAGGTGAGCGCACTGCTCGGCCCGGTGCTCGAAAGCCTGAAGGCGCGCCCCGACCTCGAGGTGCAGAGCTCGGGGTACCGCACCGACCCGGTCTGGCAGCAGAGCCGCGTCGTCGCATGGCGCACGCGAGGCTCGATCCAGGTGAGCGCGCAGCCGTCGGACACGTTCAACCGCCTGGTCGGCGATCTGGCGACGAAGCTCAACGTGGAATCGGTCACCTACTGGCTGAGCCGCCCCGCGCAACTCGCGGCCGAGCGCGAGCTGATCGCCGAGGCAGTGGCGGCGTTTCGTGCGAAGGCCGACACCGCGGCGAAGGCGCTCGGCTTCAGGGCGTACTCGGTGCGTGTCGTCTCGGTCGACGGCGCCGGCCCGATCCGTCCCGAGCCGGTGCCACGGGTGATGATGTCGCGCGCCGCATCGGCCGAGGCGGCGCCGGTGCCGCTGCCGGGCGCCGAAGGGAAGACGACGGTCACCGTGACCGTCAGCGGCAGCGTCGCGCTCGAACCCTGAGCGGCCGCGCGGTCGCCTTGCCGCCGCGGTTCGATGCGCCTAGAATGTGCCGGACATGTTAATGCTCTTAACATGTCCGCCGCACGATGGAACTGAAGACCGCCCGCCTCACCCTGCTGATCGACCCTGCCAAGAAGGCGGCATTCGAGCGCCTGTGCGCAAGCCAGGACGTGACGCCGTCCCAGGTCGTGCGGCGCCTGATCCGCGAATACCTGGCGGCGCACGGCGTGCGGTTCGTGCCGTCCGGCCTCGACGCGGCCGAACCCGAGGCAAAGGCCTCCGCCAAGGGCCGCGGCCGCAAGGCGCGCCCCCGCGGCGCCCGATCCACGCGGTCGAAGGGCCCGTCGAGTGGCGGCGCTCGCTGACGTGCCCTCCCCGCTCGACTGGGTGGCGCTCGACTGGGCGCTCCTGGTGGTGGCCGGGTGGCTCGCGGTCGCCGCGGCCGGCGTGTTCGCATTGCGGCGGTTCCGGTTCGTCGCGCGGGTGCTGTTCCCGGCCGGAGGACTGCTCGGCCTGGCGCTGTTCGGCACGGCGCTCGCAGCCATGTTCGACGGGCCGCAGGTCGCGGTGCTCCCGATCGGGCTGCCCGGGCTGCCGTTTCACCTGCGGCTCGACGCGCTGTCGGCGTTCTTCCTGCTGGTGATCGGCGCGTCGGCGGCGGGCGTCTCGGCCTTCGCCGCCGGCTACTTCCGGCGCGGCGAGGGCACGCCGCCGGGCCTGATGTGCCTGCAGTATCACGTCTTCCTCGCGAGCATGGCGATGGTGGTGCTGGCCGACGACGCGTACGCGTTCATGGTCATGTGGGAGACGATGGCGCTGTCGTCCTTCTTCCTGGTCACCGCCAACCACCGGATCCCCGAGATCCGTCGCGCCGGCTACGTCTACCTGCTGGTCGCACACGTCGGCGCGATCGGCATCCTGATGTGCTTCGGCGTGCTGCAGGCCAACACCGGCGACTACACGTTCGCCAACATGCGCGCGCAGCAACTCACGCCGTTCTGGGCCTCGGTCGCGTTCCTGCTCGCGACGTTCGGTTTTGGCGCGAAGGCCGGCATCCTGCCGCTGCACGTCTGGCTGCCCGAGGCGCACCCGGCCGCGCCGTCGCCGGTTTCGGCGCTGATGAGCGGCGTGATGATCAAGACCGCGATCTACGGCGTGCTGCGCGTCTCGTTCGACCTGCTGTCGCTGCAACTGTGGTGGTGGGGCGCGCTGCTGCTCGCGCTGGGGCTCGCCACCGCGCTGTACGGCGTCGTGTTCGCGGCAGCGCAGGTCGACATGAAGCGCCTGCTCGCCTACTCGTCGATCGAGAACATCGGGCTGCTGTTCGCGGCGATCGGCCTGGCACTGGTGTTCTCCGCCTACGGCATGCGGATGCTCGCCGCGCTGGCGCTCACCGCCGGCCTGTACCACGTCGCCAGCCACGCGCTGTTCAAGAGCCTGCTGTTCCTCGGCACCGGCTCGGTGCTGCACGCCACCGGCGAGCGCAACCTCGGCAAGCTCGGCGGGCTGATCCGCTACACGCCGTGGGTTGCGTGGGTCACGCTGATCGGCGTCCTCGCCAGTGCGGGGCTGCCGCCGCTGGGCGGCTTCGTCTCCGAGTGGCTGCTGCTGCAGAGCTTCCTGTTCACGCCAGGGCTGCCGCACCCGGTGCTGAACATGCTGATCCCGGTGGTCGCGGCGCTGATCGCGCTGGTCGCCGCGCTCGCCGGCTACACGATGGTCAAGTTCTTCGGCGTGATCTTCCTCGGCCAGCCTCGTGAGGACAAGCTCGCGCAGGCGCACGATGCGGGCCGGTGGGAGCGCGCCGGTATGCTGTGGCTGGTCGCGGGCTGCGTCGCGCTCGGTCTGCTGCCCAACCAGTTCATCCAGCTGATCGACCCGGTCACGCGCGAACTGGTGCAGGCGGGGCTCGGCGCGACCGTGGCCGCCGACGGCTGGCTCCTGGCACCGGCCGGCGTCGCGCGCGCGAGTTACGGGCCGGTGATCTTCCTGCTCGGCGTCGCCGCCAGCTTCCTGCTGGCGTGGCTGCTGGTGCGCCGCCTCTATCACGGGCGGCTGCGCCGCTCGCTGCCCTGGGCCTGCGGCTTTCCCCGGGGCAGCGCACGGATGCAGGACACGGCTGAAGGCTTCGGGCAGCCGATCCGGCAGATCTTCGAGCCGTTTTTCCGGATGCAGCGCGAGCTTCCGTCGCCGTTCGACGAGCGGCCGCGCTATCGCGTGACCGCCGAAGACCACCTGTGGCACTGGCTATACCTGCCGATCGCGGGTCTCGCGGGACGGCTCGCACGGCTGGTCGGGCTGCTGCAGCAGGGACGGATCGCCGTCTACCTGATGTACAGCTTCGTCACGCTGGTCCTGATGCTGCTGGTGACCCGGTGAGGCCGACGCGATGAGCGCCGTCTACGCGACCGTCTCGCAGGTGCTGGCGATCGTCGCCGCGCTGCTGCTCGCGCCGCTGCTGACCGGCTGGGTCAACATGTGCCGCGCCTGGCTGCAGAACCGCTCGGCGCCGAGCCTGCTGCAGCCGTACCGGATGCTGCACAAGCTCTTCGCCAAGGAATCGGTGGTCGCCGAGCACGCGTCGCCGATCTTCCGTGCGGCCCCCTACATCGTATTCGGCTGCATGCTGGTGGCCTGCGCGATCGTCCCGACGCTGTCGACCGACCTGCCGATGTCGACGGCGGCCGACGCGATCGCGCTGGTCGGGCTGCTGGCCCTGGCCCGCGTGTTCGTCTCGCTCGCGGCGATGGACGTCGGCACGGCCTTCGGGACGCTGGGCGCGCGCCGCGAAATGCTGGTCGGCTTCCTGGCGGAACCCGCGCTGCTGATGGTGCTGTTCTCGGCGTCGCTGATCTCGCAGTCGACGTCGCTGACCACGATGGTCGAGTCGCTCGCGCATCGCGAGCTGGCGATCCATCCGGTGCTGGCCTTCGCCGGCGTCGCGTTCACGATGGTCTCGCTGGCCGAGAACGCGCGCGTGCCGGTCGACAACCCGGCCACGCACCTCGAGCTGACGATGATCCACGAGGCGCTGATCCTCGAGTACTCGGGGCGCCACCTCGCGCTTGTCGAGTGGGCAGCCAGCCTGAAGCTGTTCGCGTATTCGTGCATCGGGCTGGCCCTGTTCTTCCCGTGGGGAATCGCCGAAGCGCAGGCGCCGATCGAGCTGGTGCTGGCGCTGCCGGCGCTGGTCGCCAAGCTGGCGATCGGGGGCCTGAGCCTCGCGGTGCTCGAGACGGCGAGCGCGAAGATGCGCATCTTCCGGGTGCCCGAGTTCCTGGCCACCGCGTTCCTGCTCGCGGTGATCGGGCTGCTGGTCCACATCCTGTTGGGGGCCTGAGGTGAGCGAGCTGTTCTCCCAGTTCATCAACCTGCTCGGCGCGGTCCTGCTGCTGCTCGCATTCGCGATGATCTCGCAGCGGCGCATCCTGTCGCTGATCCACCTGTTCACGCTGCAGGGCGCGACGCTGGTGCTCGCCACGAGCGTGGTCGGCTACGTGACCCAGCAGCCGCACCTGTACGTGTCGGCGGCGCTCACTTTCGTGCTGAAGGTCGTGGTCATTCCGGTGATGCTGCACCGGGTGATCGACCGTCTCGACGTCCGCTGGGACGTCGAGACGCTGATCAACATCCCGACGACGATGCTGATCGGCATCCTGCTGGTGATCTTCGCGTTCAACATGGCGACGCCGATCGCGCAGCTGTCGTCGTCGATCGCGCGCGGCTCGCTGGGAATCGCGCTGGCCTGCGTGCTGCTCTCGTTCCTGATGATGATCACCCGCGCCAAGGCGGTGCCGCAGGTGATCGGCTTCCTGTCGATGGAGAACGGCCTGTTCTTCGCCGCGACGTCGGCCACCTACGGGATGCCGATGGTCGTCGAGCTCGGCATCGCGCTCGACGTGCTCATCGGCGTGCTGATCCTCGGCGTGTTCATGTTCCAGATCCGCGAGCAGTTCGACAGCCTGGACATCCGCCATCTCGAGCGCCTGAAGGAAGACTGACTTGGACGCGCTTCTGTTCGTGCTCGGGATCCCGCTCGCCGGCGGCGTCGTCCTGGCCTTGTGGGGCCATCGCGACAGCGCGATGACGCTGAACGTCGCGTTCAGCCTCGGCACCTTCGTGGCGGCCTGCGCGCTGACCGCCGAGGTGATCGCCGAGGGCCCGCGCTTCGTCTGGGAGCGCGAGTTCTTCATCGACGCGCTGAACGTGTTCCTGGTGACGCTCACTGCCTTCGTCGGGTTGACGACGGCGATCTTCTCGCGCCCCTACATGCGCGTCGAGCGCGACCACGGCAAGATGACCCCGCCGCGGCTGCGCCTTTACCACAGCATGTACCAGCTGTTCAGCTTCACGATGCTGCTGGCGCTGATGACCAACAACATGGGCATCCTGTGGGTCGCGATGGAGGCGGCGACGCTGACCACCGTGCTGCTGGTCAGCGTCTACCGCACGGCGGCCAGCCTCGAGGCGGCATGGAAGTACTTCATCCTCTGCGGCGTCGGCATCGCGCAGGCGCTGTTCGGCACTGTGCTTCTGTACATGGCCGCCGAGAAGGTGATCGGCGCCGAGGCCGGCGCGCTCCTGTGGACGAACCTCGACGCGGTGAAGGCGCAGCTCGACCCGAACATCATCACGCTGGCGTTCGCGTTCCTGTTCATCGGCTACGGCACGAAGGTCGGGCTGGTCCCCGTCCACAACTGGCTGCCCGACGCGCATGCCGAGGGCCCGACGCCGGTCTCGGCGGTGCTCTCGGGGCTGTTGCTGAACGTCGCGCTCTACGCGATCCTGCGCTGCAAGGTGCTCACCGACGGCGCGCTCGGCACCCCGCTGGCCGGGCGGATGATGATCGGGTTCGGGCTGGTGTCGGTGGTTGCCGCAGCGTTCCTGCTGATGCGCCAGCGCGACGTCAAGCGGATGTTCGCGTACTCGTCGATCGAGCACATGGGGCTGATGACCTTCGCCTTCGGCCTGGGCGGCCCGATCGCGAACTTCGCCGGCCTGTTGCACATGACGGTGCACTCGCTGATCAAGTCGGCCATCTTCTTCGCGGTCGGCCACGCGACGCAGAAGGCCGGCACGCAGCTGATGGACGACATCCGCGGGCTGATCCGCGTGAGTCCGACCATCGGCTGGGGGATGATGCTCGGGTCGCTCGCGATCCTCGGCATGCCGCCGTTCGGGGTGTTCGCCAGCGAGTTCCTGATCATCACCACTGCGATGCGCGAGCAGCCGTGGGCGACGCCGTTCCTGCTGGTGGCGCTCGGCGTTGCGTTCGCCTCGGTGTTCGCCCGCGTGCAGCCGATGGTCTTCGGCGACACGACGCTGAAGCGCCTCGCGCATCCGCCGGCGCTGGTGCCGGTGTTCGTCCACCTGGCGCTCGGGTTGCTGCTCGGGCTCTACGTGCCGCCGTACCTCGACGCCTGGTACCGCGAGGCGGCGCGGATGATCGGGGGCTGAGCCGATGAGATTGCACGGCCTGGACCTCGCCTTCGAGCGCCTCGCGGCGCCGCTGCCGATCTGGCGCGCGCGGGTCGCGCACGACGACTGGCTGCGCGCGGCACAGGCAGTGGCGGCGGCCGGCGGGCGCCTGATCGCGCTGTGGGGAAGCGATCGGGGACCGGAGGGCCTCGCGGCGTGCGCGGCGTACGCGCTTCGCGAGGGGCTCGCCTGGCTCGACCTCGCGCTCGGGCGCCAATCGCCGGCAATCCGCGACCTGGGCACGGTCTTCCCCGCGGCCGGACGAATGCAGCGCGCGGTCGCCGACACGCTGGGTATCGCCGTCACCGATGCACGCGACACCCGCCCCTGGCTGGACCACGGCGTCTGGCCGGCCGGGCTGCGGCCGCTCAGGCGCGACGCGCCGTCGGCCGCGGCGACGGGCGAAGGCCCGGCGCCCGACCTGCCCGCCGACTACCCGTTCGTCCGCGTCGAGGGCGACGGCGTCCACGAGATCGCGGTCGGCCCGGTGCACGCCGGCATCATCGAGCCCGGGCACTTCCGCTTCTCGGTGGTCGGCGAGAAGGTGCTGCGCCTGGAGGAGCGCCTGGGCTACGTGCACAAGGGCATCGAGCGGCGCTTCGAGCAATTCGCGCCGCTCGACGCCCACCGCCTGGCCGGACGCGTGTGCGGCGACTCGACCGTGGCGTTCGCCTGGGCCTACTGCATGGCGCTCGAGTCCGCCTGCGGCTGCGTCGCGCCCGAGCGCGCGCAATGGCTGCGCGCGCTGATGCTCGAGCGCGAGCGGGTGGCCAACCACCTCGGCGACCTCGGAGCGCTGGGCAACGACGCGGGGCTCGCGTTCGGCCTGGCGCAGTTCTCGCGGCTGCGCGAGGACTGGCAGCGGCTGTCGCACGACGCGTTCGGCCACCGGTTCATGATGGACCGCGTCGTGCCCGGCGGCGTCGCCGCCGATCCGTCGCCGACGCTGCTCGACCTGATGCGCGCACAGTGCGACGCGATCGAGCGCGAGGTGCTTGCGCTGCGCGCCGTCTACGACGAGCACGCCGGCCTGCAGGACCGCTTCATGGGTACCGGCCGCGCCGCACCGTCGCTCGCCGCGCAGCTCGGGCTGACCGGGCTGGCCGGCCGGGCGAGCGGCCAGGCGGCCGACCTGCGCTGCGACCACCCGTGGCCCCCGTACGACCGGCTCCGGGTCGCGATGGCCACGCAGGAAGGCGGCGACGTCGCGGCGCGCGTCGCCGTGCGCTTCGACGAGACGATCGAGTCGCTGCGGCTGATCCGGGCGCTGTGCGCCGGGTTGCCGGCCGGGCCCGCGCGCGCCGACGTGGCGCTGCCTGCGCGGGAATCGACCGGCGTCGGGTGGATCGAGGGCTGGCGCGGCGAAATCCTCGTCGCGCTCGAGCTCGGCGCCGGCGGCGACATCCGCCGCTGCCACTGCCACGACCCGTCGTGGCAGAACTGGCCGGTGGTCGAGCACGCGGTGATCGGCAACATCGTTCCCGACTTCCCGCTGATCAACAAGTCGTTCAACCTCAGCTATTCGGGGCACGACCTCTGATGTGGAAGATCGCGAAGCAGATCGTTCGCACCGGCATCCGCACCGAGTCCGCGCCCCGGGCAGGCGAGGGCTCGCGTGCCGGGGTCGAGCGCATCGAACGCGAGATCCTGGACGTGCTCGGCAGGGCGCTGACGATCCGCGCGGTGGACGCCGGCTCGTGCAACGGCTGCGAGCTCGAGCTGCACGCGCTGAACAACCCCTACTACAACCTCGAGGGGCTGGGCATCAGGTTCGTCGCGAGCCCGCGCCACGCCGACATGCTGCTGGTCACCGGACCCGTGTCCCGCCACATGGAGCTCGCGCTTCGCCGGACCTGGGAGGCGATGCCCGAGCCGCGGCTGGTCGTCGCGATCGGCGATTGCGGCTGCACCGGCGGCATCTTCGGCGAGAGCTACGCGAGCCGCGGCCGCGTCTCGAACGTGATCCCGGTCGACGTCGAGGTGCCCGGCTGCCCACCGGCGCCGCTGGAGATCCTGCGCGCGATCCTGGCCGCAGTGCGCCGCGGCTAGGCGCGTCGCGGCCGGGTGCCGGCCGCGCGCTGCGGCTTCAGTAGGTGCCGGGCACGAGGATGCTGCGGTCGACCTTCTTCACGTCGCGCAGCCCGCAGAACCCCATCGTGACGTCGAGCTCCTTGCGCAGGATGGCGAGCGCCGTCGTGACGCCGGCCTCGCCCATCGCGCCCAGCCCGTAGACGAATGCGCGGCCGACGTGCACGCCGCGCGCGCCGAGCGCGAGGGCCTTGATCACGTCCTGCCCCGAGCGCACGCCGCTGTCCATGTGGACTTCCATGCGCCCGCGCACCGCGTCGACGATCGCCGGCAGCGCGCGGATCGCCGACAGCGCGCCGTCGAGCTGGCGCCCGCCGTGGTTGGAGACGATCAGTGCATCCGCCCCGCTGGCCACCGCCGGCTCGACGTCCTCCGGATCGAGGATGCCCTTCAGGATCAGCTTGCCCTTCCACTGGTCGCGCACCCACTTGACGTCGTCCCAGTCGAGCGACGGGTCGAACTGCTGGTTGGTCCACGACGACAGCGAGCTCAGGTCGTCGACGCCCTTCGCGTGGCCCGCGATGTTGCGGAACGTGCGCCGCTTCGTGCGCAGCATCCCGAGGCACCAGCGCGGCTTGGTCGCCAGGTTCAGCAGGTTGGCGAGCGTGGGCTTCGGCGGTGCCGACAGGCCGTTGCGGATGTCCTTGTGCCGCTGGCCCATCACCTGCAGGTCGAGGGTGAGCACCAGCGCCGTGCACTGGGCCGCGCGCGCCCGCTCGATCAGCCGGGAGATGAAGTCGCGGTCGCGCATCACGTACAGCTGGAACCAGAACGGCGCATCGGTGTTCTCGGCCACGTCCTCGATCGAGCAGATGCTCATCGTCGACAGCGTGAACGGCACGCCGGCCTTCGCGGCCGCGCGCGCGGCGAGGATCTCGCCGTCGGCGTGCTGCATGCCGGTCAGGCCGACCGGCGCCAGCGCGACCGGCATCGACACCGGCTGGCCGACCATCGTGCTGACCAGCGAGCGGTTGTCGATGTCGACGGCGACCCGCTGGCGAAGCCTGATCGGGGCGAAATCGCTCTCGTTGGCGCGATAGGTGCTTTCGGTCCAGGCCCCCGAGTCGGCGTACTCGTAGAACATCTTCGGCACGCGCCGCTTCGCGAGCAGGCGGAGGTCTTCGATGCAGGTGATCACGGGCATGATGGGGGACCGATCGTTGCGTGCGGGCCACTATAGACGATCTGGCCACCCCCGCGACAGGTGCCGGCGCCTGCCAAGTCCGTCACCGTGGTCGCCCGGAATGGCTGGCATCATTGCGCTTCCAGACACCCGAGCCGATGCGAAACATGGGAATCACTCCGCCCGCCGCCGCCCTTCAGGCAGCCTCCGCGCAGAGCGCGCACCGTCCGTCCTGCCGCTTCTGCGGCGCGGGCATGAGGCACGTGGTGGCGGACCTGGGGATGTCGCCGATGGCCAACGCCTACCGTTCGGCCGCGGAACAGGACCGGATGGAGCCGTTCTACCCGCTGCGCGCCTACGTCTGCCAGGAGTGCCTGCTGGTGCAGCTCGAGGAATTCGAGACGCCCGAGCAGATCTTCGGGACCGACTACGCGTACTTCTCCTCGTACTCCGATTCCTGGCTCGAGCACGCGCGGCGCTACGTCGAGAACGTCTCGGAACGCTTCGGCCTCGGTCCCCGGAGCCGGGTCGTCGAGGTCGCGTGCAACGACGGCTACCTGCTGCGCTGGTTCCTGCCCAGGGGCGTCGAGGTTCTCGGGGTCGAGCCGGCGGGTAACTGCGCCGAGGTCGCCCGCGCGCAGGGAATCGAAGTCGAGGTGGCGTTCTTCGGCGCCCGCACTGCTGCGGACCTGAAGGCGCGCGGCTACCAGGCCGACCTGATGGTCGCCAACAACGTCGTCGCGCACGTGCCCGACCTCAACGACTTCGTCGAGGGATTCCGGATCCTGCTGGCCCCGACCGGCGTGGTGACCTTCGAGTTCCACCACGTGCTGAACCTGATCCGCCACAACCAGTTCGACACGATCTACCACGAGCACTTCTGCTATCACTCGCTGTCGACGTTCCGCACGATCCTCGCGCGCCACGGGCTGGCGGTGTTCGACGTCGAGGAGCTGTCGACCCACGGCGGCTCGCTGCGGGTCTACGCCCAGCCGGCCGGCACCGGGATTCACGCGGTCTCGCCGCGGGTCGACGCGCTGCTCGAGACCGAGCGCCGGGCCGGCCTGACCGGGATCGATGCCTACCTCGCCTATGCAGAGCGGGTCAGGCGGATGAAGCGGCAACTGCTGCGCTTCCTGATCGACGCGAAGGAAGCGGGCAAGTCGATCGCGGCCTACGGAGCGCCCGCCAAGGGCAATACGCTGCTGAACTACGCGGGCGTGCGCACCGACTTCATCGACTACACGGTCGACCGAAATCCTCACAAGCAGGGGATGACGCTGCCGGGCACGCAGATCCCGATCCACGACCCGTCGAAGATCTTCGAAACCCGGCCCGACTACCTGCTGATCCTGCCGTGGAACCTGCGCGAGGAAGTCGTGCGGCAGATGGCCGGCATCCGCGAATGGGGCGGCCGCTTCCTGGTGCTGATCCCGGAGGTCGAGGTGATCGACTGAGCCAGGCACCTTCCCTGCCGCAAGGCATGCCAGGGAGGCAGGGCCGGATACACTGCGGGCATCCCGACCGAGTGGAAATGCCGACAGTGGACTCGCCGGCCGCCGGACATCTGCGCAAGGGCGACACCGAGCTCCTGAAGGGGCTCGGGATCCTGATGATCGCCTTGCACAACTACTTCCACTTCGTCGACCCGAGCCCGGGGGAAAACGAATTCCGGTTCGATGGCGGGAACGTGTCGAGACTGTTCGGGATGGTCGGCCAGCAGCCTCTGGAGACCCCGAACCTGCTCTTCGACTATTTCGGGCACTACGGCGTCCAGATATTCGTCTTCCTGAGCGCCTACGGGCTCACGCGCGCGTACGCGGGCCGCGAGATCCGCTGGGCGCCGTTCTTCCTGAAGCGCGTCGCCAAGATCTATCCGACGCTCGTGATCGCAGTCGCCGCCTACCTGCTGTTCGCGTTGACGCCGTGGCACCAGGATCTCGCCTGGGAACTCAAGTCCTGTGCGGTCGCCCTGAGCCTGCTGTCCGGGTTCGTTCCCGGCTACCAGCTCTCCGCGGTCGGTCCATGGTGGTTCTTCTCGTTCATCTTCCAGTTCTACGCCGTCTTCCCTCTGCTGAACCGACTCGCCACGCTATACGGTACGCGCGCGCTGGCTGCCGTCGCCGTGGCCGGTCTCGTCGTCACGATCCTCGCCGACCCGATTCTTTACCCCCTCGGCTTCGAAATGGGCATGTTCGGCACGGTGGTCGGTCACTTGCCCGTCATCTGCCTCGGCGTTTACATGGCCCGCGCAGACCGGTTCGCGGTCGATCGAAAGCTGGCGCTCGCGGCGGCGGTGGTCGTCGTTTTCGGCAACTGGTTCGAGCCGCTCTGGTACCTGATGCCGGTATGCGTGACGTTGCTGTTCCTGGCCGCGGTGCCGGCCGCGATTGCCTGGCTGCGCGCGCAGCCGCTCGCGCACAGGTTCGTCGGCTACTGCGGCGCCGTCTCGCTGCCGCTATTCGCGGTCAACGGCTTCCTGCGCGAACCCTTCGTCCGCCCAGCGAACGGATTCCATTCCTGGTACCTCAGTCTGGCCCTTGCCGTGCTCTTCCTGGCCACGTCGCTGGGCGCAGCGCAAGCGGTCCAATGGCTCGAACAGGCCGGGCGGCGCTGGTTCGCGAGGCGCCTGGCCGCGCGAAGCTGACGACGAGCGCCCGCGCGACCGGCGCTATCGCCCGGCAGTCGCGGTGGCGACGACCCCGCGCCTCGCCGGCGCGCAGAACGCGCCCCCGCACTTCTGCATCATGGCCAGCTTGCGATCGATGTAGTCGCCCTCGAAGCCGGCCTGGCGGAGCAGGACCGCGTCGAGGTAGGCAACGCTGGTCGCACTGACCGACGGATAATGCGCCATGACCTTCGCCGCCACGGCCTCGCCGTTCGCGTCGAAGAGGTTGAAGAACGTGTGGCGCCGGCTGGTCCGGAAATCGGCCCGCGAGTATGCGGCGTTGACGTCCCCGGGGATGTGGTCGCCGAACATCAGCACCAGCGTGGGTCGCTGCAGCGAGCCGAGCTCGCGAAGAAACGCCTCCGCCTCCTTCCCCGAGAGATCCAGGCGCCGCAGGTACTCGGCGAGAATCTCGTTGCGGTAGGCCGTCTTCGGGTACTTGTCGACGTGCGGGCTGTGCTGGCGCAGCGTCGCGGCATAGACGAAGGCGGGCCCCGCCTTCGAGCGCAGCTCGTGGATCACCTGGTCGTACACGTCCGCGTCGGTCGCCGTCGTCCACGCCCCGCCGGCCTTGCATCCGCGGATCCTGCCGCAGTCGAGCACCTTCTCGAACCCCAGCGAGCGCTGCATCGCCTCGCTGTCGCCCAGCTGTTTCCCGAAGTAGGGGAAGATCGAGACCGTACGGTAGCCATTCTCGGCGAGCATCGGGGCGATCCGACCTTCCAGCCCCTTCTCCCTCCCGAGCCAGAGGACCTGCAGGAAGTCGCGCCCATAGACGGACGGCGCGACCCCGTGCAGCATCGCGTACTCCTCGACCCAGGTACCGCCGCCCACGACGTCGACGAGCAGCGGCGCTGCCCCGTCCAGCAGCTTGTTGCTCACTGCGGACACTCCACGCAGGTCTTGCGGCGGGAACGTCGACTCCTGCAGCACGACGACGATGTTCGGCATGACCTTGCCGCGGAAGCGGACGTGCGGAGCGACCTCGTTGCGGAAGCAGCAGTACGGACCGAGGTCGGGAACGTGCGCGTCGTGGAAGTCCGGAGCCGTGTACACGCTGCGAAAGAATTGCGCGATCTTCGGCCCGTCATCCGTCAGGATCGCGTCGTCGTCGACGGGGATTCGGGCCTGGATTGCGGCGCTGGCGGCCAGCAGCACCACCGCCGCAGCCGCGGCCGACAGGCGATGCAGCCACGCGACCGGGAGCGGACGCTCGACCCGGATCAGGACGACCAACGCTGCCACGAATGCGGCTGCCGCGACCATCGCGGGCCACCCGAAGTCGACGATGACGTCCCAGGTGTCGAAGATCCGGGGCAGGTCGCTGGCAAGGGCCGGGATGTTGGTCGAGGCGACCTTGAGATAGCTGGCGAACCAGACGAGGAAGACGACGCCGACGCCCGCGGCGGCGGATGTGCACGGTCGGCGCATGAAGGGCAGCAGCAGGAGCCCCAGGGCTGCGCACATCATGACGTCGTGCGCAACGTACAGCAGCGACAGGGCGACGCTTCCGGTTCCGCGCTCGATCTGCACGAAGGCGACGAGCGTGGCCAACGCCGCAGCCGCGCACGCGACGGCCTTCGGGGAAATCGAGCGCCAACGGCCGGTCATCCCGGATACCCTCCCCGCAGCTTCGAGGCGTCCCGCCGCGAGGCTTCAGCCCTGCCCGGCGGGGCTGCGGATCCCGCACGGACACGGAGGAAGCATAAAGGAATACCGGTCGCAACCATGGCCCGCCGCGGCGTCAGTACCTCCAGAAGAACCTGTCGTCGATCTGCCCCGTGGCACTGAGGTACTTCAGCTGCTTCAGCCGGGTGAACGGCTTCGCCTCGAAGGTCGAGCGATCCATCCCGATGCGCGCGAACACGTCGTGAAGCTGCTGCGCGCCCTTGCGCGCATCCCAGGCGCAGCGGAAACCCGGCAACTGCGCGTGGATCTTCGCGAAGCTGACCCGGTAGCTGCGGTTGTCGCCGCCCGAGGCTCCGAAGCTCAGCTCGCAGCCCGGGAACACGTCGGCGACGATCTGCGCGATCTCGCGCACCTGGAAGTTGTCGGCGTCGTGGCCGACGTTGAAGATCTCGTTGTGGATCGCGTCCTGCGGCGCCTCGACCGTGCGCACGATCGCCTCGCAGATGTCGAGCACGTGGACGAGCGGCCGCCACGGCGTGCCGTCGCTCGTCATGACGATCCTGCCTGTCGTCGCGGCGAGCCCCGACAGGTTGTTCAGGACGATGTCGAAACGCATCCGGGGCGACGCACCGTAGGCGGTCGCGTTGCGCAGGAACGTCGGCGAGAAGTCCGACGTGGCCATCGCGGCGACGTCGCGCTCGACCAGCGTCTTGCACTTCGCATAGGCGGTCTGGGGGTTGGTCGGCGACGTCTCGGTCATCGGATCGGCCCCTTGCGCGAATCCGTAGACGCTGCACGACGACGTGTAGACGAAGCGCTTCGCGCCGGCCGCCTTCGCCAGCTCGGCAAGCCGGACCGAGGCCTCGTGGTTGATCTGGAAGGTCAGCTCGGGCTTGTTCTCGCCCAGGGGATCGTTCGAGAGCTCGGCGAGGTGAACCACGGCGTCGACGCCGCGCAGGTCTTCGGGGCCGATCTCGCGGATGTCCCGGTTGATGAAACGCGGGAACCCGGGGACCATGCCGCGATCGCTGAACAGCCAGCCGTCGCGGTAGTACCCGGTATCGAGACCGACGACGTCGTGCCCGCGTGCCTGGAGCATCGGCGCGAGCAGGCAGCCGATATAACCTTCGACTCCGGTAACCAGCAGTTTCATGTCTTCGTCTTTCCTTGCTTGTGATGGGGTAGCGAGTCAGGGTGAGAACCGTTCGAGCTGCTCGCGCCACAGCCGGTCGCATAGCCGGTCCGGCGGCAGGTCGACGTCCGCGAAGGTGAGCAACGCGTCCTTCGGCACATCGGAGCGCAGCGTGCAGCCCTCGGCCAGCCCGATCGGAAGGAGGCCTTCCGCGCGCGCCGTCGAGGCATTCTCGGCGAGCCCGTAGGTCATGTAGCCGCCCAGCCCGTCGATCCGCTGGCCGGCTTTCAGGTCGACCTTGGCGGCCGCGGCCACTTCGACGCGCGGCCCGCCCAGCGGGGCAAGCGCGGCGTCGCCGAAGAGCACCGCGCGCGCGACCGTGTTCGGCACCTCGAAGTGGCAAAGGTGATACGGCGTGTAGAAGCAGTACAGCGGCCCGTCGCCGAGCTTGTAGAGGGCCAGGTAGTGCCGCTGCCGCGGGTGCTCGTGCGTGCCGAGCACGAACACGCCGGGGCCCGGCATCGCACCGACCACGTAATCGACAATGCCCGGACCGTCGAGCAGCGCCTCGATCGGGTAGCGATCCGCCACTTCCTGGATCGGGGTGCCCGCCGGCACGGTCGGGCCGAACATCCCGCGCCGGCCGACCCGCATGCCGGTGCCATTGGCGACGACCGCGTTCTCGAACGAGACCTTGGTGCCGTCGGCGAACGAGGTGACCATCGAAGGATTCTGCCCCCACTGGCGCGCGAACCCCTCCTGGGTCGTCGGGTTCCGGTAAGGATCGTGCAGCCCCTTGATGTTGCCGCAGAGCACCGGCCTGACCCCGATCCCGCGAACGAAGCGGTACAGGTTCATCATCACGCCCGGCTGGTCCCCGTCGGCGCTGGTGAGCACGACCCCGGCGCGATCGGCGTAGGTCTTCAGGATCGGGCCGACGGTACCGTCGAGTTCGGCATTCATCAGCACGACGTGCTTGCGATGCCCGATCGCCTCGAGCGTGACGCGCGCGGCATGCTCGACGGTGCCCGTCGCCTCGATGATCGCGTCGATGCCGCCGGCGCGGCATGGCAGCGACGCGTCCGCCGTGATTGCGGGCGTGCCCGCCTCGATCGCGCGTTCGAGCTGGGCAACGGTCTCGACGACCTGGGCCCCCTCGACACCGGCTTCGCGCCAGGCCTGGCGAGCCCGGTCGGGCGTGCGGTTGGCGATCGCGACCAGCTGCATCCCCCGGACCGCGTTGCAGATCTGCAGCGCGATGCCACGCCCCATGAAGCCCGCGCCGACCAGCGCGACCCGGATCGGCCTGCCCTCCCCGTGGCGTCGCTGCAACGCGTCGTCGACGATGATCATCGCGGCACACCTTCGCGCACGAACGCCGGCCAGCTGCGGTCCTTGTCCGACATGCCGCGAATCGGCACCGGCCAGCGTATGCCGAACGCCGGGTCGTCGTGCCGGGCGCCGCGCTCTGCGCCCGGCGCATAGAACTCGGAGACCTGGTAGAGGACCACCGCATCGTCGGTCAGCGCGACGAAACCGTGCGCGAACCCCCTGGGCACCAGCAACATCCGGCCGTTGGCTTCGCTGAGCTCGACGCCGATCCACTGGCAGTAGGTCGGCGACTCCGGCCGGATGTCGACGATCGCGTCCCAGATCGCCCCGCGCGCGCAGCGCACGAGCTTGTCCTCGCCGTGCGGCGCCGCCTGGAAGTGCATGCCGCGCAGCGTGCCCGCGCGCCGCGTCAGCGACGTGTTCGACTGCACCATCCGCGCCGGCAGCCCGTGTTCGGCGAACTCCCTTTCGCAATAAGTGCGCGCGAAGTAGCCGCGCTCGTCCTCGCGACGCTCGACGTCGATGATCGTCGCGCCCTGCAGCGCCGTCGTCGTGAAGATCACCGGTTCCGCCTCCCGGTCGCCCTGCTCACCATTTCCGCCAGGGCGCCCTGCCCTCGCTCCACATCGATTCGAGCACCTGCTTGTCGCGCAGCGTGTCCATCGGCTGCCAGAAACCGTTGTGCCGGTACGCCGCCAACTGGCCGCTCGAAGCCAGCGTCTCCATCGGGCCCCGCTCCCAGACGGTGTCGTCGCCCTCGACCAGGTCGATCACTTCCTTCTCGAGCACGAAGAAGCCGCCGTTGACCCAGGCGCCGTCGCCGTCCGGCTTCTCCTTGAAGGTCGGCACCCTGACCTCGTCGGCGCGCATCGTGAACGCGCCGAAGCGGCCGGGAGGCTGCACCGCGGTCACCGTCGCCAGGGTCCGCTGCTCCCGGTGGAAAGCGATCAGTCGCGTGATGTCGACGTCGCTGACACCGTCGCCGTAGGTGCAGCAGAACGGCCCGTCGTCCAGGTACCGCGCGGCCCGCTTGATGCGCCCGCCGGTCATCGTGTCGAGCCCGGTGTCCACCAGCGTGACCCGCCACGGCTCGGTCGCGCTCCTCAGCAGCGTCGTGGTGCCCTCGCGCATGTCGAAGCGCACGTCGGCCGAGGCGAGCGCGTAATCGCGGAAGTACTCCTTGATCACGTGGCCCTTGTAGCCGCAGCAGATCACGAAGTCGGACAGGCCGTGCGCCATGTAGATCTTCATGATGTGCCAGAGGATCGGCCGCCCGCCGATCTCGACCATCGGTTTCGGCCGGATCGCGCTCTCCTCGCTGATGCGCGTCCCGAAACCCCCCGCAAGAATCATTACCTGCATCTGGCTGCTCTCTGTTGCCGATCGTTGGACAGTGTGGCCGGAATTCGCGCGAATGCGTCGCCGCTCATGCGCGTCCCCCGCAGACGAGCTTCCGCGCGACGAACGCTTCGGCGCATCCGTCCGGTGCGCGGCACTCCAGGCCGCGCAGGTGCATCGTCGCCGAGAAGGTCTCGGGCCGGTACCAGCCCTTCGCGTGCTGCGACGGGAAGTGCCGCGCCAGGTGCGCCAGCTTGCGCCGGGCCGTCGCCGCGGAAAGCGGCACGAAGAAATTCGGTTTGCCGAGGTCGCCCTCGTACTTGGGGATCTCGTACTCGAGGACCAGGTGATCGCGGAACGTCTGCCAGGCCAGTTCGGCGACCAGGCGATGGTCCTGGTGGCGATCCTCCAGCACGTGGGTGAACACGACGTCCGGCGCCTGCGTCGACCCGAGTCCGGCGAACAGCGCCTTGAGCTCGCCGAAGTGCGCGGGGAAGTGCCCGTCCGGAACATCGTGCAGCACGATCGACTTGCTCGCCGCCCGGCGCAGGATCGCGGAGGCGCTGCGGCGGGCCTCGGCCGCGCGCCCGGAGGCCGCGCTGAGCACGACCCAGGTCACGTCGACCTGCCGGTACCGTCCGAGCCAGTCGATCAGCGTGCCGCCGCAGCCGATCTCGAGGTCGTCGCTGTGGGCCCCGATGCACAGCAGCCGCAGGGGTCGGTTTCCCGGGTCGACGTCGAAGCTCAGCATCGCCGCACCAATCTCAGCGCTGCCACAGCTTCCACGGACAATCGCCGCGGCCTTCCATGCGGTCGTAGGTGATCTTGTCCTTGAACGTGTCCATCTGTTGCCAGAATCCGTCGTAGCGGTACACGCGCAGCTTGCGCCGGGCGATCAGCCGGTCGAACGGTTTCTCGACCAGTTCGTCGCCCTTCTCGATGTGGTCGAAGATCTCGCGCCGCATGCAGAAGAAGCCGCCATTGATCCACAATCCCATTTTGCGCAAGGGCCCGAATTCGGTGACGGTCCCGTTCTCGCTGCCGAGCACGCCGTGGAAGCTCGTGGCCGGCGGCACGGCCACGAAGCTCACGACCGCGTCGCTCGCCGCGAAGTCGGCGATCTGGCGATCGAGCGGCATGTCGGTCAGCGCATCGGCGTAGTTGGCGAGGAACGCGTCCTCGCCCTCCAGGTGCCGGCGAACCCGCATCAGCCGCTCGGCAATGCTCGAGTGCAGGCCGGTGTCGACGAACGTGATCCGCCAGTCCTCGATGTCGCTCGAGAGCAATTCGATCTTCCTGCCGCCTTCCGAGAGCACGAAATCGTTCGTCAGGCACTCGCGATACTTGACGAAGTACTCGCGGATCATGTCCCCGCGATAGCCGAGGCAGAGGACGAAGTCCTTGTGCCCGAAGTGCGCGTAGTAGCGCATCAGGTGCCAGACGATCGGCCGGCGGCCGATGTTCACAAGGGGCTTCGGGATCTCTTCGGAATGCTCGCGAAGGCGGGTCCCGAGTCCGCCGCAGAAGAGTACGACTTTCATCGTGCGACTCCCGGGCCCGGCGCCCCGGCCTCCTCGAGGATTCTTGCCAACCCCGCCTCCTCCAGCGCCGTCGCTGCGCGATCGAGCAGCGAGAACTCGAGCCCCGAGCGTTCGGACATCGCCAGCAGGTCGTTGCTGCCGTCGGCCAGGCTCAGCACCCAGAGCAGCGCATGCTCGAACTCGCCTGGGCCTGCGCCGCCGATGCTGCCGTACAGGCCGCGCTTGCCGAGGCGCGGCTCGCCCTTGGGACTCAGGTTCAGCAGTCGCCGGTTCGCATCGAGCACCGAGATCATCCGCGCCGCCGCGCGGATCGAGCCGGCCAGCTTTCCGGGAACGATCAGCGACAGGTCGTCCGCCGAGCTGTGGTACTCCGGATATCCGCCGTTCGACGAGCGGGTCAGTCGGCCGACCGGCAGGTCGAAACCCGGCGAGCAGAATTGGCGCTCGTCGTAGCCGTACGGCTCGAACGAGGTCACGATGCCACGATGGGGATCCTGCGACAGCACGAACGCGGCCGCACGGTCGGTGACGGTCGTTCCCCGGCGGCTTTGCTTGTACTTGAGCGGGCCGGCGTCGCCGAGCAACCCGATCACCAGCCCGGTGCGAAGGCGCGGCAACCGGTGCTCGTTGCGCGAGAGCCACGCCAGCGAGCCGATCGTTCCGGGCCCGAACACGAAACGCCACGTCAGCCGCGGGCGGTCCGCGCGCAGCGCGCGCGCCAGCGCCACTGCGACCGCAATGCCCGAGAGGTTGTCGTTGGCCAGCGAGGGGTGGCAGGTGTGCGTATAGACGATCGCTTCGCCGTCGGTGCTGCCCTGGATCACGGACTCCGCATACGTCAGGTGTCCCGGAGCGAGTTCGGAGTCGACGACGACGCGGTACGGGCCGGGACCGAGCGCCTGGCGGTCGCGATGCCTCAGGCAGAAGCCCCAGTTTTCGCGATAGTAGGTGGTCCGGTACGGAATCCAGTCCGGATGCTCGGGGATCGAGTGCAGGTGCGGCTGCAGCTCGTCGAGCGTCATCGTGCGATCGACCGGCACCGAATAGCCGACGACATGCAGGTTGTGCGCCTTGAAATCGACGATCCGCCGCCCCGACGCGTCGGCGATCCAGGCGTCGCGGATGTTCCACTCGCGCGGGATCTCCCAGTCGAACGCCGGCGTCCCCGACGGGACCTCGGTGCGCTCGAGCGGAATCTGCTCCTCGACGAGATCGAGCGTCCGGCGAACCCCGTTCCCGGTGATGCTGCGGCAGATCGGATAGAGCGCCGCCATCAGGCCGAGCGCCGCCTCGGCGGCCTCGCCGGATGCCGCTTCCTGCTGCAGCCCCTCCAGCACCATCGACTTTTCCGGCGCCAGGCTCATCGGGCAACCACCTGCGGCGCGTCGAAGACCTCGACCTCGGGGATCGGGACGACGAACTGCCCGCCCCATTCCGCGATCCATCCCGCAGCGCGCGAAATCTCGTCCCTGAGGTTCCAGGGCAGGATCAGCACGTAGTCGGGGCACGCCTGCCGGATGGCGTCCGGGGCGAGAATCGGGATTCTCGTGCCCGGCGTGTACTTGCCCTGCTTGTACGGGTTCGCGTCGACTGTGAAGTCGAGGAAGTCGGTGCGGATCCCGCAATAGTTCAGCAGCGTGTTGCCCTTGCCCGGCGCGCCGTAGCCGGCCACGCGCTTGCCGCGCCGCTTGGCGTCGATCAGGAACGACAGCAGCTTGCGCTTCGTCTCCTTGACCTGCTCCTCGAAGCCCCGATACCGGTCGAGCGACAGGAAGCCGTCCTCGACCTCGGTGCGCACCAGCGCGTGAACCCGCTCGCCGACCGGCAGCGCCGAATTGCCGGCGTGCCGCGCATAGATGCGCAACGAGCCCCCGTGCGTCGGCAGCTCCTCGACGTCGTAGAGCGTCAGCCCGTGGTGCGCGAACACCTTCTGGACCGTCACGAACGAGAAGTAGCTGAAGTGCTCGTGGTAGATCGTGTCGAACTGATTCCCGTTCATCAGCTGCCGCAGATGCGGGAACTCCATAGTGATCGTCCCGGTCGGCGCCAGCAGGCGCCTCATCCCGGCGACGAAGTCGTTCAGGTCCGGCACGTGCGCCAGCACGTTGTTTCCGAGCAAGAGGTCGGCCTGGCCGTGCTGGTCGACGATGGTCTCTGCGGTGGCGCTCCCCAGGAAACGGACCTCGGTCGGGATGCCCTTGGCCACCGCGACCGAGGCGACGTTCGCAGCCGGCTCGATGCCCAGCACCGGAACGCCACGCGCGACGAAATGCTGCAGCAGGTAGCCGTCGTTGCTGGCGATCTCCATCACCTTGCTCGAGGGCCCGAGGCCGAACCGCGCGATGGCCATCTCGGCGTAACGGCGCGCGTGCTCGACCCAGCTGCTCGAGTACGACGAGAAATAGGCGTACTCGGTGAAGATGTTCTGCGGCGCCACGAACTCGCGCAGTTGCACCAGGAAGCATTGATCGCAGACGTAGGCGTGCAGCGGATAGAAGGGCTCCATCTCGTCGAGCTGGTCGGCCGCGACGTGCGTCTGGCACAGCGGCGACATGCCCAGGTCGACGAAGGTGTGCCGCAGCGCCGTGCCGCAGAAGCGACAGCCATAGACCCGACGGGCCGCTCCGGTGCCCTCGCGCGCCGACATCGACGATTCTTCCACTACATTGCTCCTTCAAGCCCGCCGCCCCCCAAGGGCGGTCGGGGCAACAGAATCCACGCTCATCAAATTGTCTACGGACGATGCGAGACCGTCAGTGCCATTGGTCACCGGTGAGCCGCCGTCCGCGAATCGCCCTGCCCGTTGCGGGCGGCGAGGTCCGTGACACCGTGCGCGAACAGCCGGAGATTCAGCTCAGAACACGCTCTCGCGAACGAAGATCAGGTCGTCCGGCTTGACGGGGTCGTCGAGCTTCGGCTCGAGCACCTGCACGGTACGGCTGCCGAAGCGACGGTGCACGCGCACGCCCTTGTCGGTGCCCCGCAAGGTCAGGCCGCCGCCCTTCGCGATCGCCTGCGCGACCGTGATGCCGCGATCGAGCGGGTACATACCCGGCCGCTGAACCTGTCCGTAGACGTAGAACTGCGGAGCGCGGTCCACGAAGAGCACGTCGCCGGCCACCAGCGGCACGTCGCGCGAGAGGTCGCCGACCGTGAACATCTCGACCAGGTCGATCTCCATCCGCTGCATGCGACCACCACGCATCGTCATCAGGATCACCTGGTCGGCGCCGGTCGGCGTGACGCCGCCGGCCATCGACAGCACCTCGGACAGGCGCATTCCGGTGGTCTCGAGCGCATACCGTCCCGGCTTGGCCACGTTGCCCAGCACCGACACCTGCTGGCTCCGGAACTGGGTGACGTTCAGCGTGACCTGCGGGTTCTTCAGGAAGTTGCCTTCGGTGAGCCGCTGCGCGATGAGGCGCTCGACCTCGGTCGGCGACATCCCGCCGATGCGGATCACCCCGATCAGGGGATAGGAGATCACACCGTTCTCGGACACGCGCGCCTCGACGGTCAGGTCGGGCTGCTGGAAGACCTGGATGCGGACCACGTCGCCCGGGCCGAGCCGGTAATCGACCCGGCTGTCGGCCTGCGCCTGTGCCAGCGCGGTGAACAGCAGGGCCAGCGAAATCAGCAGGACGCGGAGCAGCGGTTTGACAAACATGGAGCTGGCGACCCAACTAGGTTGCGATACGCCGCATGATAACGGCACCGACGGGCCCCGCTCGTGACCGAATGCTCGCAGCCCGGCCCGGGCCGGGGTACCCTAGCGCCGCGCTGGCCGGTCGCCGCGCCGACCAGCCGATCAGAAACTGGCCAGGACGCTGGCCGACACCACGTTGTCGTCGTACTCGACGCTTGCGACGTTCGAGGTGCGGGAGACGCGGCGGACGTCGAGGTTCACCCGGATGGTGCGCGAGTACTCGTAGCCGAGGCCGACCCCGTACACGCTGATGTCGTCCTTGCGCGTCGCGCCGCCGACGGCACTCGGATCGCCCTCGTACGAGGCACGCATCAGCGACACGAGACCGTTGAGGACGATCTTGCCGCTCAGCCTGAAACTGGGCTGCAGCCTGAGCGTCGTCTGGTCGATGTAATTCGCGGTGAGCAGTTGCTCCGACTGGATGTCGCGGATCAGCTCGGCGCGCATCGTAAACAACCCGGTCGGGCGCCACTCGATGTTCAGCCCGGCGGTCGGTCCACCGAAGTCGCGCTCCGACAGGTTGTCGAACCTGCGCTTCGTATAGCCGACCTGCCCGCCGATCGTGCTGTCGTCCGACGGGCGGACCTGCAGGCGCGCGAGAATCGCGTCCTGCCTGAACTGGTTGTCGAGCGCGCCGGGCAGCAGGTTGCCGAACGTATCGAAGACCTGCCGATTGGGGTAGTCGCCGTTGGTATGGCGCCACACGAGATCCACGGCGCGCGCGCCGCCGCGCGAAAAGCGCAGCCCCGCTTCGGCGCTGGAGAATCGATAGTCGGCCGACTGTACACCGCTGTACGAGTTGTCGAGCGTCTCGGTATCCGCCCCGACGAAGACCGCGAGGTCCGGCGTCAGCCGCATGCCGGCGCTGCCGTAGAGTTTGACGCGCCGCTCGAGGTTCTCGCGGTTGATGTAATAGTTGCCGAAAGGCGTGGCCGCCTGCGTGAAGCGCGCGCCCAGGGTGCCGAACCAGGGCCGACCGATCGCCCAGTCCCAGTGCCCGCCGGCCGAATAGCCGACGTTGTCGAAGCGCGAATACTCGAACATCTTCACCGGCAGCACCGATGCGTCGAGCCGGAAGCGTTGCAGGCTGACCTGCCGGTCGAACGTGACGCCGACCAGCGCCCGCAACACCGTGTCGCCCCGTTTCGATTTTCCGTAGACCGCGGACGGGCTGACGCCGTCGGGCAACGCGAACAGGTTGCTGTGCCGCTCGAGCTCGAGGCCGGTGTGCAACTGCAGCACGTCGCGGTCCTCGCTGAAAATCTCGAGCGGCGCGACGCCGTAGGGCGTATACCACGGCTGAGCGAGCGCGCTCAACGAGCTCTGCGCCTGCGCGGCCGCGGACGCGAGCGGCAGCAGGGCGATTGCCAGGCAGCGGGCCAGGGGGGTGCCGGAAATCCGCATATCGTTCCCTTCGAGAAATATTGCCTTTCGGTGCCTGGCTTAAGCTTTCATTATTGGCGCGTGAGCGGTTGCTCTGGCCCGACGGGGTGGATTTCGCCTGGCGAAATATCCCCCTGACGGCGGCTAGGTTAGCAGCATCGACAGACTTTTTCCATTCGTGATCGCGCCAGGATGCAGGCCGTAGAGACCACCCGATGACGGACCCCCAGACAGGACGCCTCGTGGCCACCCGCCCACTCGTCCGGCTCGGCAACCGGAGCCTGACCGACTTCGCGAAGTCGGTCGTCGACCCGCTGCTGGCCGTCGCCTGCCTGTTCGGAGCGACGCTGGCGTGGGGACGGGACATCCGCCCGGCAGAAGTGATCCTGGCCGCGCTGGTCTTTTCGCTGACCTACCCGGCCACCGTGCCGTTCCGGCAGCGATCCCGCGGCATGCTGCGCCAGATCGCGGGCAGCTGGGCGCTGGTGGCGACCGTGCTGCTGGCGTTCGGACTGACGATCGACATGCTCCGGGTGTTCGACCACAACGTGCTGGCGACCTGGTTCATCGCGACGCCCGCCATCCAGTCCGCGGCGCACTGGGTGTCGCCGCTGGTCGTGCCCAAACTGATTGCGATGCGCGGCGAGCACGTCGCGATCGTGATCGGCGCGAACACGCTCGGCCGCACGCTGGCGCGGCAGCTCTCCAGCGACCCGTTCGCGCAGACCCGGGTAGCTGCCTTCTTCGACGACCGCGACGCGGCGCGACTCGGCACCGTGACCGAGGCGCCGATCTTCGGCCGCATCGACCGGGTCGCCGACTACGTGCGCGCCAATCGCGTCGACCAGATCTTCATCGCGCTGCCGATGGCGTCGCAGCCTCGCATCATCCAGCTGCTCGACGCGCTGCGCGACACCACGGCGTCGATCTACTTCGTGCCCGACATCTTCATGATGGACATCATCCAGGCGCGGGTCGACACGATGGTCGGGATGCCGGTGGTCGCGGTCTGCGAGTCGCCGTTCCACGGAACGACCGGCGTGATCAAGCGGCTTTCGGACCTGTGCATCGCGACCGCCGCGCTGGTCGTCTCCGCGCCGGCCATGCTGGTGATCGCCGCCGCGATCAAGCTGACCATGCCCGGGCCGGTGCTGTTCAAGCAGCGCCGCTACGGGCTGGAGGGCCAGGAGATCGTGGTCTGGAAGTTCCGCACGATGAAGGTGCAGGAAGACGGCGCGAACATCAGGCAGGCCACGAAGGACGACGAGCGCATCACGCCGCTCGGCCGCTTCCTGCGTCGGACCTCGCTGGACGAGTTGCCGCAGTTCTTCAACGTGTTGCAGGGCAAGATGAGCGTGGTCGGCCCGCGCCCGCACGCCATCGCCCACAACGAGATGTATCGCAAGCTGATCAAGGGCTACATGATCCGGCACAAGGTCAAGCCCGGCATCACGGGGCTGGCGCAGATCAGCGGCGCGCGCGGCGAGACCGACACGCTCGAGAAGATGGAAATGCGCATCCAGTATGATCTGGAGTATCTGCGCAACTGGTCGCTGCGCCTCGACCTGTGGATCGTCTACAGGACGGTGTTGGACGCCTTCCGGGACCCCAACGCCTACTGACGGCGCCGCATCGGCGTCAGGCCGTCGTGCGAGGCAGCACGGCGACGGCGAGCCAGATCGCCGTCGAGCGAACCAATACAGTCAGGGCGAGGTAGGAAGACATGGCGATCATCCTCGAGGCGGTTGCCGCCAACGGCGCGGTGCAGCGCGTACCGCTGGCCGACGCGGCCACCGTCGTGCCGGCGCAACCGGGCCTGCGCTACCGGCTGTTCAACGACACCGGCGGACGCGTGTCGCCGGCGGCGCTGGTCAAGCGCGTCGACGGCGACCTCGTCGTCGAGGGCCTGGCCGACGACAAGAGCTTGTCGCTGCAGGGCTTCTTCAGCCGCTGCACGCCGCAGGATCCCTGCTCGATGTCGATGGAAAACATCGGCGGCACGCCCGAGGAGGCGGTCACCCCGGCGACGCAACCCGTGGCGGCGCTGCCCGAGGGCGGATTCCTGATGTACGCGTCGGGGATGACGGCTTCCGAAGTCGTGTCCTCGCGCGACAGCGACTTCTCGTTCAAGCCGGTGCTCGGGGTCGTGGGCGGAATCGCGATCGTCGGCGCGGCAGGCGGCGGAGGGGGCGGGTCCGGCGCCAAGTCCTCGGACACGACCCCGCCCGATGCACCGGTCATCACCAGCGGGGAATTCACCAACCAGGTCAAGCCGACGATCGCCGGCACCGCCGAGCCCGGATCGAAGGTCACGCTGACACTCGACGTCGGCAACGACGGCAGGGCCGACGTGACCTACGACGCCACGGTCGCCTCGAACGGGACCTGGTCGGTCGACACGGCCACGGCGACGCCCACCGCGGGATCGTTGCCGACGATCGACGAAGGGGTCACGACGTCGATCTCGGCGCGCGCCGTCGACACGGCGGGCAACGCGAGCGCGCTGACCATCGGCCGCCTGACGCTGGACACCGGCGCGCCGCCGCCGCCCACCATCGACAGCCCGCTGCTGACGAACGATACGACGCCGGTGATACACGGCTTCGCGGAACCCGGTTCGATCGTGACGGTGGAACTCGACCTGAACCGCGACGGCACGCCCGACGTCCGGTGGAACGCCACCGCGCTCGCCTCCGGCGCCTACAGCGTCGACATCGGCAGCGCGCCGGCCAGCGGGTCCCTGCCCGGGGGCAAGCTGGGAGACGTCAGCACGACGACGTTGTCGGTGTTCGCTTCCGACCTCGCAGGCAACGCCAGCACCCGCGTGCAGGCGGAACTGCGGGTCGACACCTCGATACCGCCACCGCCGCAGATCGTCACGCCGATCGCCGGCGACAACATGATCAATGCCGCCGAAGCGGGAGCCGCGGTGACGATTTCCGGCACGCTGGACGCGGCCTACGCCGACCGGCCCGTGAGCGTGCAGTGGGGAAGCCTCGCGCCCCGCGCCGCGACCGTGACCGGGACCGCCTGGTCGATCACCTTCGCGGCCGCAGACATCCCCGCAGACGGCGTGCAGACGGTTCGCGCGACCTACGTGAATGCCGCGGGGACGACGAGCGTCGAGGCGACACAGCCGCTGATGATCGACCGCGTGACACCGGGCGCTCCCTCGATCGCGCTGAACCCCGGCAGTGACTCCGGCACGCCGGGCGACGGGATCACCAGCGACGACACGCCGACGATCCGCGTCGCGCTCACCGGCACCGGCACCGCAGCCGGCGACACGATCACGATCCGCAGCGGCGCCACCGACGTAGCCACGGCCCAGGTGTCGGCATCCGACGTGTCGGTCGGCTACGTCGATGTGACGACCGCATCGCTCGGAGCCGACGGGGCGAAGACGCTGACCGCGACCCTGACCGACGCGGTCGGCAACGTATCGGCTGCCTCGACGCAATTGCCGATCACGATCGACCGCTCGGCGCCGACCCTGGTCATCACCGACGACACTCCCGGCGCCGCCACGGGGCCGGTCACCTTCACCTTCACCTTCAGCGAACCCGTCAGCGATTTCACCGCCAGCGACATCGTGGTCGCAGGTGGCACCAAGGGGGCGTTCACGACGGTCAGCGCCACCGTGTACCGCCTCGTCGTCACCCCGCCCGCCGACACGAACGGGCAGATCACGGTCGACGTCCCCGCGGGTGTCGCCCTGGACGTCGCCGGCACCGGCAACATCGCCGCCACCCAGGCCGTCCAGCCGTACTCGCTCGGGATCCCACCCACGCTCGCGATCACCGACGACGCGCCCGGCACCGCCACCGGGCCGGTCACCTTCACCTTCACGTTCAGCGAGCCGGTCAACGGCTTCACCGCCAGCGACGTCACGGTCACCAACGGCACCAAGGGCACCTTCACCGGTGCCGATGGCAGCAGCGTCTACACGCTGGTCGTGACGCCCACCGCAGGCGCGGCCGGCAACATCGGCGTGTCGGTCGCCGCCGGCGCCGCCACCGACCTGCCCGGAAACCCGAGCGTCGGGCCCGTCTCGGCGTCGCAACCGTTCGACACTGCCCCGCCCACGCTCGCGATCACCGACAGCGCGCCCGGCACCGCCACCGGGCCGGTCACGTTCACCTTCACGTTCAGCGAACCGGTGAACGGCTTCACCGCCAGCGACGTGGCGGTCACCAACGGCACCAAGGGCACCTTTACCGGCGCCAACGGCGACAGCGTCTACACGCTCGTCGTGACGCCGCCGGCCGACAGCAGCGGCAACATCGACGTCTCGGTCGCCGCCGGCACGGCGAACGACCTGTCCGGAAATCCCAGCGTCGTGCCGGTCTCGGCCTCGCAGGCCTTCGACACCGCAGTCGCACCCACGCTCGCGATCACCGACAACTCGCCCGGCACCGCCACCGGGCCGGTCACGTTCACCTTCACGTTCAGCGAACCGGTCAACGGCTTCACCGCCAGCGACGTGGCGGTCACCAACGGCACCAAGGGCACCTTCACCGGCGCCAACGGCGACAGCGTCTACACGCTCGTCGTGACGCCGCCGGCCGACAGCAGCGGCAACATCGACGTCTCGGTCGCCGCCGGCACGGCGAACGACCTGTCCGGAAATGCCAGCGTCGGGCCGGTCTCGACCTCGCAGGCGTTCGATACCGCCGAGCCGACGCTGACGATCACCGACAACGCGTCCGGCATCGCTACCGGACCGGTCACGTTCACCTTCACCTTCAGCGAACCGGTCAACGGCTTCACCGCCGGCGACGTCACGGTCACCAACGGCACCAAGGGCACCTTCACCGGCGCCAACGGCGACAGCGCCTACACACTCGTCGTGACGCCGCCGGCCGACAGCAGCGGCAACATCGACGTCTCGGTCGCCGCCGGCACGGCGAACGACCTGCCCGGAAATCCCAGCGTCGGGCCGGTCTCGACCTCGCAGGCGTTCGATACTGCCGCGCCGACCGTCACGATCTCGCAGATTCTCGACGACGTCCCGCCCCCAGGCGTGCCAGTCGCCAACGGCGGCACCACCGACGACAACTCGCCGACACTCGTGCTGACTTTCAGCGAATTGTTCACGACCGGCGGCAAGCTGGAGATTTTCCGCGACGGCTCGTCGATCGGCTTCGCGACGCCCAACAATTCGACGACCGTCAATTTCACCGACACCACGACGCCCGCCGACGGCGCGCACGCCTATACGGCGCAGATGACCGACGCCGCCGGCAACGTCGGTAGTCTCAGCGACCCGTACACGGTGACCATCACCACGATCTGACCCGGACGACACAGGATGAGTCCGCTCGTCCTCGAAACGATCGCGGCCGACGGCACGGTCCTCGTCCGCACGCCGCTGGTCATCGGCGTCACGCTGGTGCAGGCGCAGCCCGGCAATGCCTACCGCGTGGTCAACGACCTCGGCGGCAGGGTGACGAATTCGGCACTGGTCCACCGCGTCGGCGACGACCTCAGGATCGACCTGCCGCAGGACCGCAACGTCTCGCTCGAGGGGTTCTTCTCGCGCTGCAGTCCCGGGAGTCCGTGCACGCTGTCGATGGAAAACATCGGCGGGCTCCCCGGGGAGACGGTGACGCCGGCCACGCAGCCGGTCGTGGAACTCCCGGACGGCGGCCTCCTGATGTACGCATCGGGCGCTCCGGCGGCGCCCGCGCCCGCCGAGGATTCGGCGTTCTCGTTCAAGCCGCTGGCCGGCATCGCCGGAGGACTCGCGATCATCGCCGGCGCGGCCGGCGGCGGCGGTGGCAGCGGCAGCAGTTCCGGCGACACGGTTGCGCCCGATCCGCCGCGGATCACCAGCAGCCCGTTCACGCGGCTTGCGCATCCGGCGTTCACGGGAACGGCCGAGCCGGGGGCCAAGGTGACGCTCACCCTGTTCGACACGACCCCCGTCACCTACGAGACCACGGCGGCGTCCGACGGAACCTGGCTGATCGACACCGCGGTGGATGCGCCGAGGCTGGGCGCGCGAATCGCGCTCGCCGAGGGCGTCTCGATCCCCCTCGGGGTGATTGCCACCGACGCGTCGGGGAATGCGAGCGCGATCGCGACGGGCACCGTAACCCTCGACACGATCGCACTGCCGGCGCCGATCATCACCAGTCCGCTGGTCACGGCCGACACGACGCCTGCCATTCGCGGCACCGCTGAGCCCGGCTCGCGAGTCACGCTGGCGCTCGACCTCGACCGCGACGGCAACGTCGATGCGACCTGGACGACGGTGGCGAACGACTCCGGCGTCTGGTCGATCGACCTGGCGAACGCGCCGGCGAGCGGCTCGCTGCCGGGCGGCCAGCTGACCGACGGCAGCAGCACCGGCATCACGGTCACCGCGAGCGACAACGCCGGCAATGCCAGCCCGGCGACGACGGCTGTGCTGAGGGTCGACACCAGCCTGCCGCCTGCACCGACCATCGGAGTCGTCTCGGGCGACGACGCCGTCAACGCGGCCGAAGCGGGGGTCGGCGTGACGATCAGCGGGACCCTGCCCGAGGCAGACCGTCCGGTGAGCGTCTCCTGGGGCGGCGTGACGATCGCCGCGACCGTCAGCGGCACCAGCTGGACTGCCGTCTTCGCGCCCGGACAGATTCCCGGCGCGGACGGCACGGTCCCGGTCACGGCCAGCTACCTGTCGGCCGACGGCGCCACCAGCGAGGTGGGCAGCCGCGGCGTGCTGATCGACCGGATCGCGCCGCTTGCGCCGTCGATCGCAGCCGTGCCGGAGAACTCGGGTGGCGGCATCAACGCGGTCGAGGCATCCGACGGCACGCAGGTCCGCATCTCGCTCGCCGGCACGGGCGCCGCAGCCGGCGACCACATCGTATTGACGTGGGGCGGCACCGCCGTGGCCACGCACACGATCAGCGCCACCGAACTGGGCGGCGGGCTCGCGACCATCACGGTCGCCGGGTCCGCGCTCGCCGGCCTGCCGGACGGTACCGGCAGCCTCGTCGCACGCATCGACGACCTCGCCGGCAACGCAGGCGCACCGAGCGAGGCGTTCGTCGTGACGCTCGATCGCTCGCCGCCGGCGGCGAGCGCGCGAATCACGACCGTGACGGACGACGTGCCACTGGTCACCGGCAGCGTCGCCAACGGCGGGGTGACCAACGACAGCGCGCCCACCGTTTCGGGGACGCTCTCCGCGACGCCGGCCTCCGGCGACGTGGTCGAGGTGCTGCGCAACGGCCAGCCGGTCGGGTTCGCGACCGTCTCGGGCACCAGCTGGAGCTTCGGCGATTCGGGGCTGCCCGACGGCGGGACCTATACCTACACCGCGCGCGTCGTCGACGGCGCCGGCAACCGCGGCAGCCTCGGCAGCGGATACTCCATCGTGGTGGACACCACGGCGCCCAACCACACCCTGGTCGACGCCGACGTCGTCGACAACGTGAAGCCCGGCCAAGGCTCGGTGGCCGACGGCGGCACGACCAACGACACGCGCCCGGAATTGACGCTGAAGCTCGATGCCGTGCTCTCGAGCGGCGAGTCGCTGCGAATCTATCGGTCCACGGACTCCGGCGACGCCTCGATGATCGGGGTGGCCACTCGCGACCGGGGCACGACGTACTCCTACACCGAGGACAGCCCGCTCGCCAGGGGCTCGAGCTACACCTATTCGGCCGACGTCGCAGACGCAGCCGGCAATCTCGCGCCGCTGCCCTTGAAGTACACGATCACCGTGATCTAGGAAGAGGACCGCGCCGGGACTCGGGTCTAGAATGGCGCGGGCAAGATCGAGGAAAGGACATGACCGGATCGCTCCCGACCGCGCTGCGGCGCCTTGCGCTGCGGCGCCTTGCGCTGCGTCGCCGGCGCCAGGCGGCCGCCGCGCTCGCGAGCGCGGCCCTGCTGGCCGCGGCACCGGATGTCGGCGCCGAGACGGCGCACGAGCTGGTCGAGACCGCGATGCGCCACGAGGAGGGCAACGGCGTGCCGCGCAGCCTCGCGCGTGCCTACGAGCTGTACTGCGAAGCCGCGCGGGCCGGTTCGCCCGAGGCGCTGATGCGCATCGGCTGGATGTACGCGCAGGGACGCGGCCGCCCCCGCGACGCCTCGATCGCCGAGACGCTGTTCCGGCGTGCCGCCGGAGCCGAGAGCGACTTGCGCGATCGCCTTCCCGACTGCCTGCAACCGCCCTACCAGATCGTCGCCTACGACGAACCCGAGCCCGAACCCGCCCGGCTCCTGGCACGCGCCCCCGCGACGGCGACGGCGGCGCTGCAGCTGCCCGACCTGCTCGCCGACTACCCGGCCCTGCAGCGAGGCAAGCTGGCCGGGACGGTCGTCGCCCTGGCGCGCGAGCATCGCCTCGACCCTCGCCTCGTGCTCGCGGTGATGCGCACCGAGTCCAACTTCGACCCGAACGCCCGCTCGCCGAAGAACGCGCAGGGCCTGATGCAGCTGCTGCCCGAGACCGCGGAACGCTTCGCGGTCCGCAACGCGTTCGACCCGGTGCAGAACCTGCGCGGCGGCATGCGTTACCTGCAGTGGCTTCTCGCGTACTTCCGCGGCGACGTCACGCTGGCGCTGGCCGGCTACAACGCCGGGGAAAGGGCGGTCGACCGCCATCGCGGCGTGCCGCCGTACCCCGAGACGCGTGACTATGTGCAGCGGATCCGCGCGCTGTACCCCCACGACCGGCATCCGTTCGACGCGCGGGTGACCGAGCCCCCGCCGTGGCTGCCCTTGCACGAGGCGCCACGGACCGCAATCAGGCGTGCGTCCTACCCGGCCGACTGAGCTCGCCCAACGCCACGCTGTTGCGTCGCCGCAACCCGCCGGCAACGTTCGCTGCCGGGTATCGCGTCGCTGCAACCGATAATGCGGTCAGGACGGCGACCGGGAGGCTCTTCGCCTAGCCTGTCGTCCATGCCGCCGCCGGCCGCAAGCCCAGCCCCGCATGCCGGCCCTGCGCCCAGGAAAGCAATCGTCTTCATGCGGATCGCCGCCATCGTCGTAGCCAGTCTCATCGCGCCCTGCACCGCCGCGTCCGCCGCATCGCTCGCCGACGTGGTCCGGGCGGCACTGTCGAGCTACCCGGCGATCGCCGCCGCCCAGGCGAACCGCGAAGTCGCGCGCTTCGACGCCGACCGGGCGCGCGCGCTGCACTATCCGACGGTCGACCTGCTGGGCACCCGGCGGCTCGCCGGCACGGCGCGCAACCTCGCGCAGCCTCGGGTGCGGATGAACGTCTGGGCGTCGGGCGGCATCGAGGCGACCATCGAGCGCGAAACCCTGCGCGAGGGCGCGCTCGCCAGCCGTGAGCTCGTAACCCGCGAGGACGTCGCCTTCGACGCGGCGCAGGCCTACCTGCGGCTGCTGCGCGGCGTGCGCACGCTCGAGGCGACCCGGCGCAGCCTCGAGCGCCACGAGGCGCTGGTCAAGGACTTCGAATCGATCGCGTCGATCGACGTCGGCCGGCGCTACGACCTGGTGCAGGCCCGCACGCGCCTCGAGCAGGTGCGCCTGCAAATGTCCGAGCGCGAAGCCGAGATCGGCGCGGCGCGCGAGGCGCTCGCGCGCTTCTACGCGCAACCGATCGCGGCAAGGGACCTGAGCCTGCCGGTTCCGCCGCCCGAACCCGCGCCCGGCGCGACACAGGCCGCGCTGGCCGATCACCCGTCGGTGGTGGCCGCGAAGCGCGAGGTGCAGGTCGCCGAAGCCGACATCCGCGTGACCCGCGCCGACCGCATGCCCCGTCTGGACGTCGAGTCCACGCTGGGCAACGAGAGCGCCACGCAGCTGGTGGTGTCCTGGCCGGCATTCGACCTGGCGCGCGGGGCGGCCGAACAGTCGGCGCAGGCTTCGCTGGTCGGCGCGCGCGCGCGCCTCGAGGAGGAACAGCGGGTGATCGAGGAGCGTCATCGAACGGCGCTCCAGGACTACCAGGCGGCCGCGCGGCGCGAGGCCGTGTCGCACGGCCAGATCGGCCTGGCCGAGGAGCTCGTCGACGTCTATCGGGAGCAGTTCCGGATCGGCCGCCGCAACCTGCTCGACCTGCTGAACGCGTTCAACGAACTGTCGAGCGCCGAGCTGACCTTCGAGTCCGCGCGCGTCGACAAGGTGCTCGCGCGCTACCGGATGGAATACGCGCTGGGCCACCTGGCCGCCCTCTTCGATCGGAAATCCCCATGAACGCGAACGACGCTCCGATCGGCAACGCCGCACAGCCCGACGACCTGCTCGACGGCCTGGCCCGGCTGGCACGCATCGCGGGACGTCCGCTATCGCCGACCGCGTTGCGGGCGCAGTGCACGCGCGGGCGCGACGGCGGGCTCAACCTCGACGCGCTGCGCGGCGCGCTGGCGGCGAGCGGACTCGACTTCGCGCGCGGCGAGGCACCCCTGGCGCAACTCGGGCGCGATGGGCTCCCCGCGCTCGTGGCGCTCGAAGACGGCCGGCACCGGCTCGTCGAAAATCCCGCCGACCTGCGTTCGGCCGGGCTCGAGGGCGCTTACGCGGGGCACTTCTACCGCGTGACGCCGCGGCCCGGCCCCGACATGCGCTCGGAGATCCCGGCGCGGCGCAACGCGCGGGCGTGGTTCTGGCGCGTGCTGTGGGGGCTGCGCGGGTACTACATCCACGTCGCCCTGGCCACGCTGCTGGTCAACGTGCTGTCGATCGCGGTCTCGCTGTACGTGATGAACGTCTACGACCGCGTCGTGCCCAACCGCACCTACGAGACGCTGTGGGTGCTGACGATCGGCACGATCGGCGCGCTGGTGTTCGACTTCGTCGCGCGCACCTTGCGCGCATGGCTGGCCGACACCGCCGGCAAGCGCGCCGACCTCGAGATCAGCGCGGGCCTGTTCCGTCGCCTGCTCGGCATCCAGCTGATCCAGAAGCCGCCCTCGTCCGGGGCGTTCGTCAGCAACCTTCGCGACTTCGAGGCGATCCGCGAAGTGCTCACGTCGGCCACGCTGACGGCGCTGATCGACCTGCCGTTCTTCCTGCTCTTCGTGGCGGTGATCGCCGCGATTGCGCCCCCGCTGGCGATCGTGCCGCTGGTGGCGATCGTCGCCGTGGTGATCGTCGGGGCGCTGGTGCAGGCGCCGCTCGCGCGCAGCATCCGCGATTCGATGAAGGAGAGCTCGCAGCGCCAGGGGCTGGCGGTCGAAACCGTCGAGGGGCTCGAGACGCTCAAGGTCAACAACGCGCAGGCGCACGCGCAGCAGCGCTGGGAGTGGTACACGGAAACCGTGGCGCTGGCGTCGATGAAGTCGCGCAACCTGTCGAACCTCGTGATCAATGCGACGTCGACGCTGCAGCAACTGTCCACCGTGGCCACTGTCGTGATCGGCGTCTACCTGATCCACGACGGGCGGTTGTCGATGGGCGGCCTGATCGGCGCGGTGATCCTGTGCGGCCGCGCGATCGCGCCGCTCGCGCAGGTGGCGGGCCTGGCGGTGCGGCTGCAGCAGGCCCGCACGGCCTTCGACGGCCTGCAGGCGCTGATCGACAAGACCAGCGAGCGCGACCCGGAGCGCAGCTACCTGAGCCTGCAGTCGGTGCGTGGCGACATCGGCTTCTCGGGCGTCGACTTCAGCCACGATCCCCAGGGCAGCACGCTGTTTCGCGGGCTGAACCTGTCGATCCGCGCCGGCGAGCGCGTGGCGATCCTCGGTCGCACCGGCAGCGGCAAGTCGACGCTGCTGCGGCTGGCCGCCGGGCTGTACACGCCGGGCGCCGGGCTGGTGACGCTGGACGGCATCGACCTGCGGCAGATCGACCCGGCCGACCTGCGCGCCAGCGTCGGACTGCTGCCGCAGGACGCGCGCCTGTTCCTCGGATCGCTGCGCGAGAATCTCGACATGGCGCGCGCGGACCGCTCGCGCGACGACTCGCGGCTGCTCGAGGTGCTGCGCCAGTTCGGCCTCGACCGGTTCATCGCCCAGCACCCGCGCGGCATCGACATGCCGCTCGGCGAGGACGGCCTCGGGCTGTCGGGCGGGCAGAAGCGCCTCGTGTGCCTCGCGCGCATGGCGCTGCGCGACCCGGCGGTCGCGCTGCTCGACGAGCCCACCAGCGGGCTCGACCCCGGCACCGAGCAGCAGATCCTGCACTCGATTGCGCAGTGGGCACGCAACGGCCGCGAGCGCACGCTGGTCGTGGTCACCCACCGTCCGCAGGTCCTGGAGATCGTCGACCGCATCGTCGTCGTCGAGCAGGGCCGCATCATCGTCGACGGCCCTCGCGCCCGCGTGGTGGAGCAACTGCAGAAGGGCATCAGCGTGCCGGCAGCGGAGGTGCAGACGTGAGCCTCGGCGCACTGAAGGGCCGGGAGCGTCCGTGGCTCGCGTTCACGTCGATCGCGCTGATGTGCGCGGTCGTCGGAGGGTTCCTGTGGTGGGCCTCGGCTTCCGAGCTCGAGGAGGTCACCCGCGGACAGGGTCGCGTCGTGCCGTCGAGCAAGGAGCAGGTGATCCAGAGCCTGGATCCGGGCGTGCTCACCGAGATGCTGGTGCGCGAAGGCGACACGGTGGAAAAGGACCAGCTGCTATTGCGCATCGACGACACGCGCGCCGGCGCGATGCTGCGCGAATTGCAGGCGAAGACGCACGCGCTCGCGGCCTCGGCCGCGCGCGCACGCGCCGAGGCCTACGGCGGCAGGCTCGAGTTCCCGGCGGAGGTGCGGGGTTCGCCCGACCTGATCCGGCGCGAGACCGAGGCCTACAACGCGCGCCGCCGCGCGCTCGAGGACAGCGTCGAGAGCTTGCGCCGCGGCATGGCGCTGCTCGACCGCGAGATCGAGATCACCGAACCGATGGTGGGCCGCGGGCTCGTCTCCGAGGTCGAGCTGCTGCGCCTGAAGCGCCAGCGCAACGACCTGGCCCTGCAGCTGTCCGACCGGCAGAACAAGTTCCGCACCGACGCCGCCACCGACCTGATCAAGTTCGAGTCCGAGCTCGCGCAGGCGCGCGAGACGCTGGTCGCGCGCGCCGACGCCGCGCAGCGCACCGAGATCCGCTCGCCGATGAAGGGGACCGTGAAGAGCATCACGGTGACCACGATCGGCGGAGTCGTCCAGGCCGGCCAGGAGATCATGGCGATCGTACCGACCGAGGACACGCTGGTGATCGAGGCCTACGTGCGGCCGGCCGACGTGGCGTTCATCCACCCGGGACAGAAGGCCGTGGTCAAGATCAGCGCCTACGACTACGCGATCTACGGTGGGCTGGAAGGCACCGTGGAGAACATCAGCCCCGACACGCTGCGCGACGAGCGCCGGATTGCGACCCCGGTCGCCGACGTGGCGGACGAGGCGAACTCGTACTACCGGGTACGGGTGCGCACGAAGACCAACTCGCTTGCCACGCCCGCCGGACGACTGCTGCCGATCATTCCGGGCATGACGGCAACCGTGGAAATGCTGACCGGCCGCAAGACCGTGCTGCAGTACCTGATCAAGCCGCTTAACCGGGCGAGCGAGGCGCTTCGCGAAAGATAGATAGCGCGCGACGATTTTCTGGAATGCGTCACGGTAATTCGGCCGCGTTACCTCTAGACTGCCCGGCAGTTGGCGCCACGGCCTCGGGTGCCGCCATTCCTCTACCGATTGCGAGGCCTGCCCTGAGGGGGATCGAAATGTACCTGGATCGTCTGCCTGGCTGGATGCGAAGCAGCGTCGCGGCCGGTGTCCTGGCTCTTGCGGTGGCCGGCTGCGGCGGCGGTGGTGGCAGCAGCAGCGGCGGTGGCGGCGGAGGTGGCGGAGGCGGAAACCCGCCGCCGACCCCGGTGGCCGTGGCATCGATCACGCTGCCGGCCGACAACGGCATCGCGTTCGTCGGGGCCGCCAAATCGATCCCCGCGGTCGTCAAGGGCGCCGACGGCTCGACACTGACCGACCGCACCATCTCGTGGACCTCGAGCAACACCGCCATCGCGACCGTGGGCGCCACCGGGGCCCCGGGTGCGGCGACCGGGGTGGCCGAAGGCACCGCGGTACTCACTGCCACCGTCGAGGGCAAGTCCGCGACGATGACGGTGTACGTGCGCAAGACCCCGACCGACCTGGCCGGGTACAAGGCGCTGTTCCCGTTCGTCGCGCAGAGCGGCAGCTTCGTCGTGGCCTCGGACATCAGCCAGGCCTACAGCGATGCGCGGCTCGACCAACTGCTCAAGTCGTGGAACTTCTTCCAGGGCTTCTTCCCCAAGCAGCCCGGGGGCTGGGCGGAGATGTACTACACGTGGGACTCCGCGATCGTGTCGAACCAGGGCGGTACGGCTTGCCCGTCAGCGGCCCTGGCAGACCTCGAAGGTCGGTTGTTGCGGACCTGCTACGAGGCGGGTACGACCACCAATAGCTTCCTGGTCGCGCCCGACCTCGACGCAGCCACCGGGGTAGTCAGCATCGACAATGCGACCGCCCTGGCGACCGTGAGCCAGTCGTTCATGGACGCGATCACTGCTTCCGACAGCTACAAGTGGCCGTGGCTCTGGGAAGGCCTGAGCACCGCGTTCAGGTCCGGCGACTTCGCCAACGGACCATACACGATGCGCGCGCTGACCGACCCCGAGCGCACCGCGTTCAAGCAGGCGCAGACTGCCGGCACGCTGTTGACGCTGCCTGACCTGGTCGCCCTGACCCGCGACCGCGGCACTCCGCCGACCGGAACCTGGTTCGCGCAGGAAACGATCGCGGAACCGCAGGCGTCCGTACTGCTCAACTACCTATTCATCAACAACCAGACGGTGGTCAAGGACCTGTTCGCGGCGATCGATGCGGGCACCGTTACGAGCAGCGCCGATGCGTTCGCGTTCGTGCTGACCGGCATCGGCAAGACGGCGGATCAACTCGATACCGCCTACAAGGCCTACGGCGCGTCGCTGTAGCGCGCACTCCGGATCGCGGGGCACTAACGGCATTCGTGCCCCGCGATCGGAGTCCAGCACGTCGAACCCTCTCCTCTGCCCGTGGGATCCGCCCTGCTGTCGATCCCGCGACGTCGTGCCCTGGGGTCGCCGGTCGCAACAGTGGCGCTGCTCGGGCTCGCCTTCGTCGTGACGCACATGCTGAAGCTGCAGGGTTATCCCGAGCCATTGGGATTGCGCCAGCGCCACGCGATGGAGATTCGTGGTCGGCGTGATCCTCTTCATCGACGCGCGGCTCGGTTATCTCCAGGCCGAACCCGCGCGCGTGCCGGCGGTCGCGCCGGCGCCTGCCAGACGGACGTGAACGGCTACGCGTAACGCCTGAACACCGGCTTCACCGGGCGCCCGCGCAGGTATTTCTCCGGCCCGTCCTCGAGCGCGCGGCGATACACGCGAAGCGCCTCGCCGGCGGCTTCGACCGTGGCGTCGATGTCCTTCTCGCTGTGCGACCAGCTGACGACGAACGACGGCGCGATCACGCCGCGTGCGACCATCTCCTGCATGAACAGCGTCCGGAACAGCTGGCTTGGCTTCCTCTGCGCATCGCGCGTGCCGAACAGCAGGTTGCAGTCGCGACTTGCGACATCCACGTAGCCGACCAGACCGTTATCGGCGACAACCCGGTCGAAGCCGGCGCGCAGTCGTGCGCCGCGCGCATACAGCGTCTCGATCACCGGATTGTCGCGATAAAAGCGCATCGTCGCGATCGCCGCGGCGAGGCCGTGGGTTTCGGCGCCGTGCGTCGTGGACATCAGGAACACGCGCTCGCGATCGTGGCCCATCCCGCCGAGCTTCATGATCTCGCGGCGGCCGGCAAGCGCCGACACCGAGAAACCGTTCGCCAGCGCCTTGCCGAAAGTGCTCAGGTCGGGCGTCACGCCGTAGACGTGCTGCGCACCGCGCAGGTGCCAGCGAAACCCGGTGATCATCTCGTCGAACACCAGCAGCGCGCCGTTGGCGTGCACGAGCGTCTTCAGCCGCTCGAGGTAGCCCGGCTGCGGCTCCTCGGTGCGCGCGGCCTCGAGCACCACGCAGGCGATCTGACCGGGGTGCTGCGCGAACAGCGCTTCGAGGCCCGCCAGGTCGTTGTAGCGGAATTTCGCCACCAGCCGCCGGATCGCCTCGGGAATGCCGGCGTTCATGTCGGTCGTGCCGATGAACCAGTCGCTGGTCGAGAAGAACGGGTGGTCGCCGCAGATCGCGACCATGTCGCGGCCCGTGAAAGCCCGCGCCAGGCGCACCGCGGCGTCGACCGCGTGAGACCCGTCCTTGCAGAACTTGACCATCTCGGCCGCCGGAATCAGCGACTGAAGCATCTCGGCGGCCTCGACCTCGATCGGCGAAGGGCGCGTGAAGTTCAGTCCCCGCCCGAGTTCCCGGCGCGCCGCTTCGACCACCGGCGCGAACGCGTGCCCGAGCGTGACCGCCCGCAGGCCCATGCCGTACTCGACGAACTCGCGGCCATCGAGGTCCCAGGCATGGCAGCCGTCGCCGCGCACGATGAACGGCGGAGCCTCCTCGGGAAACTGGTCGTCGCCCTTGGCGTAGGTGTGGGCGCCGCCAGGAATCAGTTCATGGGCCCGCCGGCGCAGGGCCTCCGCGGGGGTCGATCGAAGCACGTCCATCCTCGGGGTCCTTGCAGCGCCGATCAAGCAGCCAGCAGTTGTCGCGAGTAGCGGTCCATCAGCGCCTTGGTGCTGCGGATGTTGGCGCGACTGGAGGCGCCGAATACCACCGACTTGATCTGCGGGCGCTCGCAGATCCACTTGATGGCCTCTTCGGGCGCAATGGCTCCCGACGCGAAGACGGACATCGCGATCGCGCGAAACTGCCGCTCCCGCAGCGCGTGCTCGTAGGCGTCGATGCCCCCGCACATGCGGAACCCGATCTTGTTGATGTTCGAGCAGACGATCGGGTTTTCGATGCCGACCTCGTCGAGCACGTCCAGCAGCATCGGCAGGTTCATCGTGATGAAGCCGGGCTCGGCGTCGTAGCGCGACCTGACGTGGCTGGCGAAGATCCGGAAGGCCTCCTTGAAGCCCAGGCCGAGAAGGAAATCGACGACCACGTTCTGCAGGAAGATCACCGGGGTCTTCAGGCCCTGGAACATCTTCATCTCGGCATCGATCAGCAGCGTCGTGACGCCCTCGATGTCCTTCTTCGCGAGCGACATCCCGCCGCGCATCGCCGCATCGAGCAGCCCTTCGTCCGGCAGGAAGCGCTTGACCGCGCCCAGCATCCCGTAGTCGGTCATCGCGTTGGCGTACTTGTGCGCATACGGCATGCACGGGTAGAAGAGGAAGTCGCGGTAGCGCGCCGGGTTCGCGCGCACGTGCGCGGCGATCTCGGCGATGCGGTCGTGCGTGGTGCACATGAACGTGCGGATGCCTTCGTCGTAGGCAGTGTCCAGCACGTCGATGATCGCCTGCGTGTCCTGGAAGCGCATCGCCTGCGCCCGCGCCTTCTCCTCGGACATGTGGTTCACGCCGAAGAACTGGTTGTCCCCGAAAAGCAGCCTGTCCATCACTTCACTCCCACGGCCGGCCGCAGCCAGGACAGCCATCCCGTTCGCCTGGGGGCCGGCGCGCGCCTGCTGCGCTCGGTTCGCGGCCCGGCCTCGGCATCGGCGATCATTGCCGCAATGACCATGTCCGTGACCGCGGCGCTGCGGAAAGAGTTGACGTTCTCGGGGTCGCGCGCGGCGACCCGCCGAACGAAGTAGTCGAGTTGCGCCGAGTACTCCTCGCCGCGCACGTAGAACCAGACCGGCGGCGTCATGTCGGTCGTGTAGCGCACGTTCCAGCCCAACCGGTAACCCTCGGGCGCGGTCGCCCCGTCGCGCAGGTACACCTGGCACTCCTGCCGGTCGGCGTAGATGCGGCCGGCCGTGCCCCAGATCGTGAGCTGCGTGCTCATCTTCCGGAACGACTCGTCGCTCCAGTTCACCGAGATCTGGGCGGTCTTTCCGCCGTCGAAATACAGCGTCCCGTAGACCTCGTCCTCGGTGTCTCGCGAGAAAACCTTGTTCAGCGCCGTTCCGCCGACGCTGCTCGGGGCACCGAAATACCAGTTGACCAGGTTGATCGGGTGGGCCGCGTAATCGTAGAGGCAGCCGCCGCCTTCCGAACGCTGGGTGCGCCAGGTCGAACCCTTCGGCTTGAGGACCACCGGCCCGTAGGCCTCGGCCTTCACGTGGGTGACCTCCCCGATCGCGCCCATGTCGAGCAGTCGCTTGACCTCCTGGAACGCGGCCACGAACCGGTAGTGATAGCCGACCTGGTTCACGAGACCCTTGGCTTCGGCAAGCGCGGCGAGTTCGTCGCCTTCGGCCGGATCGAGCACGAACGGCTTCTCGCAGAACACGTGCAGGCCGCGATCCAGTGCCGCGCGCACCATTCCGGCGTGCAGGCGCGACGGCGTCGAGATCAGGACGGCGTCCAGGCCGGCCTCGGCCAGCATCTCGGGGTAACCGGTGAAGGTACGCACGCCGGTGTACTTGCCGAGGACATCGACCACGTAGCCCGCCGGGTCGCAGACCGCGGCGACTTCGACGTCAGGATGGGCCTTGATCATCGCCAGGTGGGACAGTCCCATCTTGCCAAGACCGGCGACACCGACTCGGATCATTCACAGACTCCGCTGAGGAAACGATGCTTCATGTTGCGTCGCATTCTGCCATTGTTGCATTGGGCCCCTCGGGGGAGTATGTCAGATGCCACACTGGTGCCGGCCTCGCGACGGAAGGACGGGGCCCCGGCAGCCGACGAACGGGCCCCCGATGGCTGCTGTGTATCATTGCGGTGGAACGCTGCGGACTGCCGACAATCTCACGGCGCCCGATCCGGCGCCGTGCAAGACTGCGCATCCTCACGATGCCGCTGCAGCGGCCCGAGTTGCGATGCCAGGATTCGCGAGAACCCCGATCGACTTTCGACCGTCCCGAAGAGAATCGTCGGCCGAGCTCGACGAGCGTGCGGCCGCGGCGAACAGCGGCCGCCTTCGATTCCTCTTCGCGACGGCCGAGACCCACCCGACCCACCGTGCCGACGTCCGCGTGCTGTTCGGGAAGTACCTGCCAGAACTGGGTATCGGCACCGACCTTGTCGCTGTCTGCACCGACTCGCCCGCCCCACATCGCTGGGGTGGCGGCCGACTGATTTCCCGACACGCCCGCTCCGCATTGGGCGGGATGCTCGCGGATGCAGCGCTACAGGTCTCGCTGCTGTGGCGGTGCCGCCGAGGCTACGATGGACTGATCGTCCGGGACAAGCCGTTCCTGGGCATGTTGGGGCTTGCCGCGGCAAGACTCGCCAGGATCCCGTTCTTCTACTGGATGTCCTTCCCGATGCCGGAGTCCGATCTGGCAATTTCCGGCAGTAGCGACGGCAGTGTGCGCGCTGCGCGCAGGGTCTACAAATGGATGCGGGGCCGCGCGGGGACCTTCGCGCTGTATCGGCTGATCCTTCCGTCGGCGGACCACGTGTTCGTGCAGTCGCCGCTGATGCTCGAGCACGCGCGCGCCAGGGGCCTGCGCCATGCGCGGGTCTCGGCCGTACCGATGGGGGTGGACCTGGACGCCCTGCCCGGCGGACGAGGCGCGTCCGGGGGGGTGCCGTCGGGAAGGCGCGTTGCCGTCTATCTCGGCACCCTCAGCATGCTTCGTCGCCGCGAGCTCGAGACCATGATCGACGCGGCACTCGAGGTCGAGAAGACGTACCCGGAGTTCGAGTTGCTGGTCATTGGCGAGTCCGAGTCGGCGGACGAGAAGGGGTGGCTACAACGTTACGCCGAAGCACGGGGGGCGACGCGCTGCGTCCGATTCCTGGGCTGGGTGCCTTACGACAAGGGTCTGAGGCTGGCCAGCGAAGCGTCGGTCGGCGTGTCGCCGGTACCCAGGGGTGAGTTGTTCGACATGGGATCGCCCACCAAGGCGATCGAGTACATGGCTTTGCGCCTGCCCGTCGTCTGCAACGACCAACCGGATCAGGCGCAAGTGATCCGCGACAGTGGCGGCGGATTCTGCGTCGACCTGAGCCCCGCCGCCTTCGCCGCTGCGATCGTCCAGCTGCTGCGCGATCCCGATAGCGCGGTCCGGATGGGTTCGGCGGGACATGACTGGGTACGTCAGCACCGCGATTACCGTCGTCTGGCCGCGGAAGTTGCGGCCACGCTACGCTCGGGGTGCCAACTCCGGGAAGCTTCCGCAGGCCGTCGGCTCCCGCCCGCCGACTGACAGCCCTGGACTTCCCCCATCGTCCGACCGCCAGCCAGCATGTGGGACACTATCAAGGACGTTGCATTGCAGCATCACGAAGCGGGAACGGTTTCCCGGGAATTTCCACGTAGCGGACGGACAGTGACCCCCCGAATCGCCTTTGTGATCATGTCGGCGGTACATTCGGCCGCGGCAGTCGGCGAGCTCGCGCGCGCATTGGCGCCGCATCGGGTCTTGATCCATCACGACTTCGCGCAGACGCCCGGGTTCGCGGCCGATGCGCACAACGCGGTCTTCGTTCCGGATCCGAAGCGCACAGGCTGGGCCTGCTGGGGCTTCAGCGAGGGCATCTTCCACTCGCTGCAGTACGCGCTCCAGAACCATGAGTTCGACTACCTGCAACTGCTTAGCCCCACCTGCCTGCCCATCAAGCCGCTGGCTGAACTGGAGTCGCACCTGGCCTCGTCGGACGTCGAAGCCAACTTCGACTTTGTCGACCTTTTCGAGGACCGCGACGCGTTCATGACCGTCGGCTACCGCGCGTTCACGCCGGAGCAGTCGCTGCGCCACCGGATCCTTTGCCGCCTGTCGTCGGTGTACTTCGGTGCAGGCAGCGCGATGCGGCCCGTGGCCGGCGTCCAGCTGCGGACCGGGTTTGCGCACAGCGCAAGCGGCCGGATGACGCTCGGGGCGCGGGCCGCGCTGGCTGCCACACAGCTGTACAGCCACCGTGCAATCGGACGCCACATCTTCGACGAGAAGTTCCGACCCTGCTTCGGCTCGGTCTGGTTCGGGGCGCGGCGTGAAGTCGTGGCCGACATCGTCGAGCGGTTCCATGACCCCGAACTGCAGAGGTGGTTCAGCAGGCTGCGGATTGCGGACGAATTCCTCGTTCCGACGCTGCTGCGCAACAGCGGTGCGCGACGCGGCCCGGGCAACCACCTGATCAGCGACTTCGTCGACGCCAATCCGGTCTGGTTCGTCGAGCAGGACCTCCCACGGCTGCGCGAGTCCCGCGCGTTCTTCGCCCGCAAGTTTCGCGACGACCCGTCCGACCCGGTCCGGCGCCGGGTGCTGGACGAACTGGTCGCCGCAGGGCGCTCGCGGGAGGCAGTACTCTCCGATGCCTGAGTCAGTCGCGCGCCGAGCGACCGGAAGCGCCGTGATCTATTGCCTTGCCCGATCACTGGTGCGCTCGGAGAATCTCTATCATTAACGACCGGCTCGATCTTTCAATCCCGGAAACGCCATGCACCTGGGTCTGTTCCTTCGAATCCTCCGATCGCGCTTCGGGCTCATTCTGTCGATCCTTGCGATCACGCTTGCCTCCGCGGCAGCGGCGAGCTTTCTGATGCCGAAGGTCTACGCCCCGTCGGCCGTCCTGTTCGTCGACGTCAAGTCGCTCGATCCCGTCCTCGGCGGCACGGTCAATTCGCCGCAGACGGTCCGGGGCCAGCTGGCCACGCAGGTGGAGATCATCCAGAGCGACCGCGTCGTGCACGGGGTGATCCGCGAGATCGGTCTGGACAAGCGACCGGACATTGTCCAGGCATGGATGAAGGACACGGACGGCCAGGGCGATATCGTGAGCTGGCTCGCAAAAGGGATGCTGAAGCGACTTTCGGTCACGCCGTCCAACGAGGGTTCGACGCTGACGATCAGCTACGAGAGCACCGACCCCCAGGCCGCCACGGACATCACGAACGCGTTCGCGCGCCACTACATCCGGGCGACACTGTCGTTGCGGGCCGCACCGGCCAAGGAGAGCGCCGACTACTTCGAAAAGCAGGTCGAGGTCTACCGCCAGCGCCTGCGCGAAGCCCAGAAGAAGATGTCGGCCTTCCAGCAAGCCAGCGGAATCGTCGCGACCGACGAGCGCCTCGACATCGAGAACCAGCGTCTCCAGGAGCTTTCGTCGCAGCTGGTGGCAATCCAGTCCCAGGCCAGCGAGAGCCGCTCGCGCCAGAATGCGATCACGAGCCAGGGACGCGAGTCGATGCCCGAGGTGGTCCAGAACCAGCTGGTGCAGTCGCTGAAGTCGGAGCTCGGACGCGCCGAGGCGAAGCTGCAGGAACTCTCGTCACGGCTCGGCCCGAACCACCCCCAATACCAGAGCGCGGAAGCCGAAGTGCAGGTCTTGCGCTCTCGGCTGAACGCCGAAATCGACAAGGTGTCGCGCAGCATTCTCGCCAACTCGCAGATCAATGTTCAGCGCGAGAGCGAGATCCGGCGCGCGCTCGACGTACAGCGCACCCGCGTGCTGCAAATGAAGAAGGATCGGGACCAGCTCACAGGCCTGGAACGCGAAGTGGCAGACGCCCAAAAGGCCCTGGACCTGGTTTCCCAGCGACTCACCCAGACCAATCTCGAGAGCCAGGCGCCCCAGTCGAACGTCAGCATCCTCGCCCCGGCGCTGGTACCGTCCGAGCCGGCGCGGCCGAAGCCGGTGCTGAACATGGTGGTCGGCGCCTTCGTCGGACTGCTGCTCGGACTGCTCGCGGCGCTGTCGATCGAGACCTTCAAGCGCCCGGTGCGCACGGCAGACGACCTGCTCCAGACGCTCGAATTGCCCGTGTTGGCCGTCCTGCCGCCTGCGGGTACCCGCCGCGCGCAGCGATTGATTGGCAGCACCGGACCCACGATCACGCCGCCGAGCCTGCGGCTGGGCAACTAGCTCGGGATCAGCAGATGAAAGATACGGGAACGCTCCAACAGGTCGTGCCGGCCGCTCCCTCCGGGCCGAAGCCCGCTGCGTCGTCCGCTCGGACGGTCGCCCCGCTCCGAACGTCGATGACCATCGGCGAGATCCTCGTCGCCGGGCAGAAGATGACCCGGGAACAGGTCGAAAAGGTGCTCGAGGCGCAGAAGACCAGCGACCTGAGGTTCGGCGAAATTGCGGTGGGATTCGGATTCGTGAAGCGCAAGGACGTCGACCAAGCGCTCGCAATCCAGTTCGGATATTCGTCGGGCGAGACGAACCCGGCGGTGCCATCGCAGCTCACGGCGGCAGTGACGCCGACCGCACCCTTTGCCGAGGCGCTGCGCGGCCTGCGCAGCCAGTTGATGATGCGCTGGTTCGACGGTACACCGGGGCAGACAACGCTGGCCATCACCAGCGTGGACCGCGGCGACGGAAAAAGCTTCGTTGCAGCGAACCTGGGCGTCGTGTTCTCGCAACTCGGCGAACGCACCCTGATCATCGATGCCGACCTGCGGCATTCGACGCAGCACGCGCTGTTCGGGCTGCGCAACCGGATGGGGCTGTCGGGGATCCTCAGCGGGCGCGCCGGATTCGAGGAGATCGCCCAGATCGAGCATTTCCCGAAGCTGGCGGTGCTACCCTCGGGCCCCCAACCGCCCAATCCGCTGGAGCTGCTCGGGCGCGACGAGTTCGGATTGCTGCTGAACGAGCTCTCCAGCCAGTTCGACGTCATCCTGATCGACACCCCATCGGCGCAGCAGGCAGCGGACGCCCAGGTGATCGCGCAGCGCGCGCGCGGCGCCCTGATCGTGGGACGCAAGGACCACACCAAGAGTTCGGAGATCGCCCAGCTCGCATCGATCCTGTCGAGTTCCGGTGTCACCCTCCTGGGCGCGACCTTGAACGAGTACTGAGAGGGCGAGCCGACGATGCTGTTTCGGCTCGAGAACCGCCTCGGCGAACTGCGTGCAGACACACTGACCGCTGCTGCAATCGTGGCGGCATTCGGTGCGGCGGGCCTGATCGCGGGCTACGTGATCGCTTCCGGAAAGCCCATCCCGATCGCGCTGACCCTCGGGACCGTCGCGGGGATCGCGTTGCTCGGCGCCCTCCCGCTGGTGATCTGGATCATTCTCGCCGGCGTGCTGCTGATCAGCGGGCCAGTGGTGATGTTCGTGCCCGAACTGGAGAAGGCGGGGTGGGTCTTCGCGCTTCTGGGCTTCTTCCTGACCGGCGCCGCCATGCTGTATTCGGCCGTGGGCCGTCAGCGGTTCGATCGACCGCTGCCCGCTTTCGTGGTCATGATGATCCTGCTGTTCGTCTACGGCCTGGTTTCGATGGCATACTCCGACGGTCCGATCATGGAAGGGGTCAGGGCCGGGAAGCGCTATTTCCAGTTCTTCGGTCTGCTGTTCATCCTGGCGGTGGTCCCGTTCCCGCTTGGCCTCGTGCGACGCTGGTGGTGGTTCCTGGTCGCCCTCGCGATGGTGCAGCTGCCGTTTGCCGCGTACCAGCGGTTCGTGCTGGCTCCGATGCTCGAGGGCCGGCCGTACGTGTTTCCGCTGGACGTCGTGGTCGGAACGATGGAGGGGTCGCTTACCGGGGGCGGCAGCAGCAGCGTGATGGCGTTGCTTCTGGTCTTCGTGCTGTCGTACCTGATCGCCGCCTACCGCGAGGGAATCCTGCCGATGCGCCGGCTTCTCCTGCTCGCGACTCTCGTCGCCGCGCCGATGCCGCTCGGCGAAGTGAACTTGCTGGTCGTCCTGCTGCCGCTGGCGCTGGTCACCGTGCACTTCGATCTCATCAGGCGCCGGCCGTTCCGGTTCGCGCTGATCGCGGTGCTGGCTCTGGTGCTGATTGCCATAACCGGATGGGCATACCTCGCCATCAATGCCCAGCCCGGCCAGTCCGTGGCGGGCACGATCGAGGCGATCATCGCTTACAACTTCGGCTCGACCGGCTACTACGGCGGCAACAGTCTCAACAGGACCACGGTCTACTCGTACTGGCTGCAGCACCAGAGCCTCTCCGACCCGGTGAGCCTCTTCTTCGGCCACGGTCTGGGAAGCGCGTTCGGCGGCGTTGGCGAGCCGAACCCAGGTCACATGGATCAGGCGCACGCGCACAAGTTCATCGGCCTGACGGCTGCGTCGTCGGTGCTGTGGGACCTCGGCCTCGTCGGTCTGGTGCTTCTCGTGGGACTGAACCTGTCGGCTGCGCACTACGCGGCAAGACTCACCGCGTTGGCCCGGCCCGGCTTCGACCGCGCCTCGTGCCGCGCACTCAATACAATGACGCTGATGCTGCTGGCCATGCTTTTCTACTCGAATGCGCCGATCGGAGTGCCGAGTCTGGAGGTCCTGATGGCGCTTAGCATCGGACTCATCGCTTGGCGCTGGCGCTCTGCTCCGCGCGAGAGCCGCGCATACGGCGAGCACCGTGCCGCATGAGCCGGGCGGCGACGCAGCCGTCGGAGAGCCCGGCGTCGCGCGCGTGACACGCGGCGACCCGTATAGCGCATCGCGAATCGCGCACGGCGTCGTCTACCTGATCGGCGGAAAGGCGATCACGTCGATCGCCGGTATTGGCACCTTTCTGCTGCTGGTGCGGGTGCTGCCGGTCGAACAGTTTGCCGCCTACTCGATCCTGTTTGCGCTCGTCGAACTGGTCGATGCGATCACCGGTGTCGGATTGGGCCAAGTGCTCTCCCGATATGTGCCCGAACTGTACGTAGGGCACCGGGACTACGCACTTCGGCGCCTTGTCGCGGTGACGATGGCGCTGCGCTTGGGCGTGCTCGGCGTGTTCGTCGCGCTGGTCTATCTACTCGCGCCCGCAGTCTCACCGCTGATCGGCCTCGCCGACTGGGAATGGGCCGTCAAGGGATACCTTGCGGTCGTGCTGGTACGGGTTGTCTCTACATCGCTCTTCGGCGTGCTCGAGTCGATGCTTCACCAGGCCATCGGACAAATCGGTTTCGGACTGGTGACCGTACTGCGTTTCGCACTCCTTGCAGGTGCGGCGAGCCAGGGTGTCCTGGATCTGGAGGCCGTAATCCTGATCGAGTTCGTGACCGACCTGATTGGCTGCGGGATCATGTCGATCGGGCTGCTGCGCGCAATGCCTCGCGACCTGGCCAGCGAAGCCGGCGGTGACGCGGGTTGGGCGAGGGCCAATCTGCGCCGGATGTCCGAGTTCGGCATCAAGGGTTACCTCCAGCACATGCTGATCCTGCCGTACGGCACTTCCACCAACCGGCTACTCGTCGGAGGCGCCCTGGCGAGCTCGGAAGTCGCGTTGTTCGGTTTTGCGCAGTCAGTGGCAGAGCTGATGGAGCGATACCTGCCGGTGAAACTCCTCGCCGGCGTCATACGTCCGGTGCTCACTGCACGCTACGTGCGGGATGGCCGATTCGCGGACCTCGAACTGGCGGCAAACCTCATCTTCAAGATCAATGCCTTCGTGATCTGCTTGAGCGCGGTCGTCATCTTCGCCGGCGGCACGGACCTGATCGGCCTGGTGAGTGGTGGAAAGTACACGGTCGGCAGCGTCCCGTTGCTGCTGCTGATGTGCGCGCTCGTGTTGATGTATTCGATGCGTCACATGCTCGACCAGGTGAGCCACGCCGTTGAACGCAACGGCCCGCTGATCTGGTCGAACGCAATCATCACCTCCTCAGTGCTTCCCGGAATCGTGTTGCTGCCCCATTTCGGCGTCTACGCAATGCCCACATCAAACCTGGTCGGCCTGGCGGCGGGCTGCCTGATCCTGATCTGGCGACTCCGGGCCGAGGGTTTCGCGTATCACCAGGACCTCGCCGGACTCGCCCGGATGCTTGCCGCCACGGGAGTTGCCGTTGGCGCTGCGGAGCTCGTTCGCCGGTCGGGGGTCGGATGGGCCGTTGCGCTGGTGGCTAGCGTCGCGGTCTTCGCCGGCGCGATTGCTGCGCTTCGGCCCGTGAACGCCGCGGAAGGCCGGTTGCTCGTGTCGCTGATCAAGCGCCGATAGCGCCGTTGTGCCAGCCGCCAGGTGGCGGACCAGCCGACGAACCGGCGATTTCGGGTGATCGATCACACTTCCATCTGCCTCAGATGCTGCTAGCCTTTCGAGCGGCCAGGAGCTTCGCTCGCACACTGCGCACGAAGCTGGGGCGCGCGCACCGATTCGGGTAGTCCATGCTTTTTCCCTCCGGCGAGTTCCTGTTCGTCTATCTGCCGATCGTGCTGGCAGGTTTCTTCCTGTTCGCACGATTCGCGGGAGTGCAGGTGGCCGCAGCGTGGCTCGCGCTATCGTCGTTCTTCTTCTACGGCTTCTGGCGCATCCAGGACCTGCCGCTGCTGGCAGGGTCCATCACGTTCAACTACGTTGCAGGCTGGCTCATCCAGCGCAGATCTCCGAAAGCGCTCATCTCGAACAGAGCCGTACTCGTCGCCGCGATCTCGGTCAACCTCCTGCTGCTGGCGTACTTCAAGTACGCCAACTTCCTCCTGGAGTCGGCAGCCTCCCTTCTCAGCGTGACCGTCGGACCGGTCGACGTCACCTTGCCGATCGGCATATCGTTCTTCACCTTCACGCAAATCGCTTATCTGGTCGACTCCTATGCCGGCAAGGTGCGCGAGAGAAATCCGCTGCACTACGCCCTCTTCGTCACCTACTTCCCGCACCTGATCGCCGGCCCGGTGCTGCATCACGCCGAGATGATGCCGCAGTTCGCGAGGCGCGAGACCTACCGTCCGCAGGTCACAGGGATGGTGCTCGGACTCGCGTTCCTCGCGACAGGACTTGCAAAGAAGGTCCTCGTGGCCGACAGCGCCGCGCCTTTCGCCAATGCGCTGTTCGACTCGGTGGCGAGCCGATCGGTCGGCACAGTCGAGGCGTGGCACGGCGTCCTCGCTTACACGATCCAGATCTACTACGATTTCTCCGGCTATTCGGACATGGCAGTCGGCCTGTCGCTGCTCTTCGGGGTGCGATTGCCCTACAACTTCGATTCGCCCTACAAGGCGCGCAGCATCATCGACTTCTGGCGACGCTGGCACATGACGCTGTCGCGCTTTCTTCGCGACTACCTGTACGTTGCCTTGGGCGGAAACCGACGAGGCGTCACGCGACGCTACCTGAATCTGGGAGTCACCATGCTTCTGGGCGGGCTGTGGCATGGCGCGTCGTGGACCTTCGTCGCCTGGGGCGGTCTGCACGGCGCGTTCCTGATCGCCAACCATGGGTGGCGGCACGTCAGACAACGCGCTGCCAATGCCTTGCCGTGGCTCGAGAGCCCGCAAGTCCGTCCAGTGGGCAACGCGCTCGCGCTCGCGCTCACGCTGATTTGCGTCATGGTCGCTTGGGTATTCTTTCGGGCGGCCGGTTTCTCCGATGCCGCGAAAATCATCTTCGCCATGTTCGGATCGGCCGGGGGAACTCCGCTCGGCGCTGGCGCCGCCGGCAACTGGTTCTGGCTGTCGACCGCGCTCGCGATCGCGATACTCGCGCCAAATTCCCAGCAAGTGATTGACCAGCGGCTTCGACCCCACCTCGAGAAGCTGGTCTCGTCTCGGACAGCCGACCTTGGAATGGGCGCCGCCATGGGCGCAACGGTCGTCGCGATCGCCATGCTTGCGTTCGTCTCGGCATCGAGAGACGTCAGCGAGTTCATCTATTTCAACTTCTGATGAAGCAACGCCGACTCGTGCGAGTGCTCTGCGGATTCGCGATCGGGATCGCCGTGGCGCTTGCAGCGCTCGAAGGGCTCTTGCGATTGTTGCCGATACAGGACGGAATCCATGCCGCCGACCCGGACGATCGCTGGCCGGTCCATCACATGGATCCGCACGCCGATGTGCACTGGTCGGCCGGCTGGAATCTCACCAATCCGACAAGGAGCCGCACCAACAACCTTGGTTACGTCGCGCCGTTCGACTACGTCTCGGGGACGCGGATCGTCGCCGTCCTTGGTGACAGCTACGTCGAATCGCTGATGAACCCATACGCAAGCACACTTCAGGCGCAACTCGAACGACTTCTCGGCGGCACGATCCCCGTATACAACTTCGGAATCGGCGGGTCGTCACTCGCCGACTACCTAGGTTTGGCGCATCTTCTCAAGCGGGCGTTCGTGGTCGACCGCCTCGTAGTCGTCATCGGCGAAGGAGACTTCATCGAGGGATTCGCACGGCAGCCGGGGCACTTCTTCTGGTCGCCGGATAGCGACGGTCTCGTCGAATCGCAGCCGGAAGTGGTCCGCGATGCGTTGAAGAAATGGCTCCGGGGACTCGCGCTCTTCCGGTATGTACGGGGAAATCTTCGGCTCAGTGCAAAGGCCCTGTTCAAGCCGCACCCCGGCGCTGACGCGTCAGAGTGCGTCGCGACAGGACTGTTGAGCGGCGACCGCGCGTTGATACGCGCCTTCGTCGACACCCTGCCGAACGCCTACGGTTTGCCTCCCGAACGGATCGTCCTGTTGTTCGATTCCGAATCGGAGCGCCGCGCCATGTACGATCCAAACCCCGCGCGACGAAACGTCGTCGCGTGTCCGACGCGAGACGGTCGCGCGCTCGAGTTCCTGGCGTCGGAGGCGAGTCGCGCCGGCCTGCAGGTCGCACATCTGTCGCCGGCCTTTCGCCGGCACTTCGCGACCACCGGCGAAAGGGTCGATCACTCGCCCGACGATTGGCACTGGAACGCGGCGGCGCACCGCATGGCGGCGCTCGCAGCGTTCAGCGCGATAGGCGTCGGCGCCACCAGCGGCCATGCCGCGCTGCAACCGCCTCGGCGTCCCTGAAGAGAAGCCAGCGAGAGCGCCGAGAAATGCGTGCAGTGCGGGAGAGCTGCGCCCGCGTCGCGTGCCCACGCACGATTGTCACGGCCAAGTTGATCAACGGATGGCTTTCTCCGGCTTGCGCGCAACGAACTCGAACGATCCCGCATTCGCGAGGAGGCGCAACCGCTCGGACGCCCCAGGCCTGATAGTCGAGCCGATGCGCCACCACAGCCTGTGCAGGGCTTCGAGCGGCCAGACGAGCGCGGTGGTCATGAAAGCCGGAAGCCGTGGAAACAGGCTCATGTTCGCCTGCGCCCGCAGGCCCGACCAGTCTTCGTTCGGCGCGACGCGCAGCACCTCGAATCCTGCCGAGTCCAGCGTGTTATAGGTGCCGAGATGCGTATGGTGATAGAAGCTGTCTCCGTGGAACGGCTCCAGGAAGGCGACCGTCCCGATGTAGTAGCCGCCCGGCTTGAGGACCCTGAGGACTTCTTGCGCGACAACGAATGGATACCGAATGTGTTCGAGCACCGCCATGGACACCACGAACTCGACACTTGATGCTCGAAACGGCAGCGCGTGACCGTCCCCGAGTATGGGGGCCATCGGATTGGAGTAGTCGAGTCCCGCCCACTGAAACCCCGCGCGCTCGCAAGTCTCGCGGTGCAGGCCCGATCCGCAGCCGAGGTCCAGCGCGATGCTTCGGTCTGACGCCGCCTTCGGAAAATAGCTCAGCAGAGCTTGAGTGAGATGCCACGGCGCGGTAGTGCCAGCGAAGTCGACCTCCGGATTTCTCCTCGGGAGAAGCGGACCGAACTCGAAGCCGTCCTTGACCAACCCCGCCCCCAGCCGAAACTCCATTGGAAAGGTCTTCGGTCGGCGAAGGCGCAGGTCAACGGCGCCACTTGACGAATGTTCGAAAACGCAGCCGCAGTCCTTGCACCGCAGGGACCTGTCGACTCGTGCCAGCTCTCCAGCGCATTGTGGGCATGCAATCACCTCCCACACAGCGTTCGGGATACCGGGCAGGCTCGGATCGGTTCCGGCGGCAGGCGAAGCCATCATTCGTGAGCAGACAGTGCGTAGGACGGGTCAAGCGACTTGCGTCGTTCGCGGATCCTGAACGCGCCCGAACCATCCTGCATCCAGTCGCGTTCGCCGAGAAAGAAAGCCACATGCCCAAGGGCAGGTCGACCCCCGGGAACGCGGGCCTCAGTCGACATGCTAGCAAGCCGTGGGCTACCGAGGAAGGGACCTTCCGCTTCCGCCGAAGCGCGGGGGGATGACTTCGCGCCCAATGTTCCGTCGGGGGCAACCGGCTCGAGCACGTCACCAAAGATCGGCGGATGACCAGCTTCCACTCGCTGGCCGAGGTGCGCATTCCGACCAATCCACGCCGACTGTCGGGCGCCCGGCTGTTCCCGAAAGGGCGCCCCGCGCCCGGGCGCGCATCCTGCCCCCTACCTGCCGTCCCTGGCCGGCTGGTTTCGGACACCGGGCACAGCAGTCGGCGCGCTTCTGGCAGGCCCGGAAACCAGTTCGTGGAAGACCCGTTCGTAGCCCTGCGCGCAGGCATCCCAGTTGAACTCGCGCTCGGCCCTCTCGCGGCCGCGCAGGCCGTTTTCCCTGAGTTGCCGCGGATTGTCGAGTGCCCACTGGAGTTGTCGCTGCAGGTCGTCGATGTCGCCGCGCCGGAAGAGCACTGCGGTGTCGCCGACGACGAACTTGTTCTCGGGAATGTCGCTGCAAATCAGCGGGGTTCCGAGACCCATGTTCTCCAGGATCACCGGGGATAACCCCTCGATGTCGGACGGCTGCACGTAGGCGTAGGCATTCTTCATCAGTGCGAACAGCTTCGACCCGAAGATGAAACCCGGGATGACGACCCGCTGGTCCTTCGTTGCCGCGATCTCATGCTCGTATCGGGACGGATTCGGAGCGCCGCCCACCAGAAGCAGCTTCTTGTCGGTCTTCGTCCGTTCGAATGCCGGCACCAGGTAGTGCAGGCCCTTGTCCGGAATGAACCGGCCCACGAACAGGAAATATTCGCCCGGCTGCACCCCCAGCTCATCCAGAACCGAGGCGTCGAGGTTATCCTGCGGCACCTCTGATCCCCATGGAATGAAGTCGTACTCCCGCCGAAACCGCTTCTCGAAATCAGCCTTGTAGAAGATGCTGTCGAACACCACCCGATGAGGTACATACGCGGTCACGAAGACCGTCAGCCACAGATACAGGCGCCCATACCACGGCCATTTTCCGCGTTGCCAGTCGACCCCGTCCTGGCTGAGTACCACCTTCTTGCCGAACAAGCGCAACAGCAGGCCGAAAGGGCTGTTGCCGGTGTTGTGGATGTGGACGACGTCGGCAGTGTCATGGACGATGATGTCCCAGCACACCTTGAATGAATGGATAATCGAATCGAAGCCTTTCATCCGCGTCGGCGTGTAGAAGTTCTTCGTCACGACGCCCTTGTACTCGTCGCCGATCGGCTTGTCGCCCTTGAACAGTCGGTTGTAGGCGACCACCGAATGGCCGCGCGCAGCCAGTCGGGTGTGCAGCTCGACCGACACCTTGTCGACGCCGGCGCAACCGGGTCGCTGCGGAATCGATCGAAACGTGAAGGTGGCGATGCGAAGTCGCTCTTGCGCGGGCTGTGGCGAGACCGAATCGACGGGAGGAGAGGAGACTTCGGAAGCAGCGGTCATACGGGCACTATGCATGGCCGGGGCACAGCCCCAGTTCGTTTCGTGATACGCCGACGCCGAGTGTGGCATAAATGTCGAGCATCGAGGCGGTGTAGCGCTCCCGGCTGAATTCGGTCTCAACCAGGCGCCGTCCTTGCCGCCCGAGCGAGACGACCTCGGAGGCCGGGGAATCCATGACTGCGCGCATGGCGGCTTCGAGAGCATCGACGTTGCCGCTCTCGAACAGCCACCCGGTCTCGCCATCGCGAACCATCTCGGGGATGCCGCCGATGCGGGCGCCTATCACCGGCTTCCCCATCGCGAGGCTCTCCAGCACGCTGATCGGCGAATTCTCGTACCACTCCGATGGCAGGACCGTAGCCCGCGCGCCGCGCACGATCGAGTAGAGCGAAGCGCCGGTCCTGTACCCGGCGAATTCGACGGGTGCATCGATCTGCGCAGCCAGTTGCCTGAGCTCGTCCTCGATCGGCCCGGTGCCGACCAGCACCAGCGGCACCCTGGCGCGAGCGGCCGCGCGAACCAGCGTGAACAGCCCCTTCTCATGCGCGAGCCTGCCGAAGTAGACGAGGTGTCGGCCCGGCTCGAAACAGGGCTCGAACCGGGTGGCATCGACGAAATTCGGAACGTGGACGAATTTGTCGCGGTTCCAACCCCACTCGACGAACTTGTCGATGAAGAACCGGCTCGGAACGACGATCCGGTCAAGGTACTTCTCGTAGGTGCGTAGCCAGCGATGCAGCGAGCTTTCCATCGCCACGATCGCACTGGCGGCGACCGAGTCGAGCACACAGCGGTTCAGGATCACCTGGAAATAGCGCCCGCCCTTGCAACGTTCGCAGATCCCACGCGCGTTGAGCATCTTGTTGTTCGGGCATGCGATCTTGAGATCGTGCGCGGTCATCACGGCAGGAACGCCGAGTTCGTTGAGCACGGATAGGATCGAAGGCGACAAGTGATGATAGATGTTGTGGACGTGCGCGATATCCGGCCGCCGGTCCGCGATCAGCCTGCGGAGCTTGCGCTGCGCCTCGAAGGAGTAAACCACCTTGGTGGCTTTGACCACCTTCTCCCACGCCGTGTAGCGGTGCCCGAACTGTATTTCGTCTACGAAGTACTCGGACGATTCGCAGGGCAGGTTCTCGGGAAAATGCATCGAGAAGAAGGTGTTACGCCACCCGAGAGACTCCATCAGCGCAGCGTGGTCCAGGTATACGGCGTCTGCGCCGCCGCGCCGGTAGTGGTAGCTGTTGATGCTGAGCAGGTGCGGCATTGTGAGGTTGCAGGATTCCGAGCCGCAAAGCCTCGCATAGCGCGGCCGAAACGGATGTGTCGGAGTCGACGTCCCCCGCCAATTTAACCGATCTGCGTCCCGGGCAACGGCACGTGTCACCGCTTTGCGACACGCACCGGATGCCAGAGGCGCCCACCGAGCCGATCGTCGTTCAGCGCCCGACGATCGGCGGCGGGTTGGCCCGGATCTGCGCCTCGGTCAGAGAGTGGAAGCTGACCATCTGCCAATCGTTGGTGAGGTACTTGAACCGGTTGAATCCCATCGGACCATTGGTCTTGAAGTTGTCCCACTGCGCATCGGCGGTGATCCACCAATCGCCCGCGGTATCCGCGAGCAAGCGCGCATCGGCGCGGTCATCGGGGCCGTTCGGATCGTGCAGGATCTTGCGCGCGAAGTACGCGGTGGCGAACCCGACGTAGCCGGACGGCACCGTGGCCCTCGGTCCGAAGAAGTGCCAGTGCCACTCGTCGAACTGGTAAGACGACGAACTCGGCGCGTTCATGTTGACGTAGCGTGCCGACTTGCCGCCACCGTTGCTCGACTCGTCACGGAAAGCGTTCTCGGAGGTGGTCTGCTCACCCGCCCAACTCGAGTGATACATGTAGCCGCCCGGGCTGGCCGCGTAACTGCCGCGCACCCACTGCCCGTTGCTCATGAGCCACCACAGTTGCATGTCGCGGACCTGCACGCGCGTGTTCGGTGCCCGGTTGCCCGTGTACGGCCCTGCGACGCGCCAGGGAACGGGCGGATTGGCGCCGTTCGGATGATTGGTGTCGGCCATGATCACGCCCCAGGGCCCAGCCGTAGTCCAGCCGTCGGGCTTGGCGTAGGTCTTGGGATACTCCCAGTTGCTACCCCATCCCCTGAGCCATTGAAGTGACCGCACGGGCCCGTCGTGCCAAAGCTTCATGTCGTTGACAAGCGTGTCGACCCAGTTTGCGCTCGTCGTACCCGCGCTCGTCGTACCCGCGCTCGTCGTACCCGCGCTCGTCGTACCCGCGCTCGTCGTGTCACCTTTGGTGGGCGCCGCAGCGGCGGTTGGTATCACGTTCGAATTGACGACGTTACTGGGCGCAGCGTTGGCTGACGAAACGAGCGAATCCGATCCAAGGGTTGCGCTGCCGTCGGACCCGCCGCAAGCCGTGAGAGCGAGCGAGATCAGGCAGACGGCCAACAGCCCGAGACCTCTCCGCGCTCGCGGGAGATCCTGCCGCGGGCCGACAGAGGAGGCGTGCTTGAAAGCGTGCTGGCTCTTGAGCATTGTCTGATTCCCCGAGAGTGCGTTGAGTGTCAGAGCACCGGAACGAGCCGCGTGGCCTCGGAGGGCGCTCGATGACGTGATGAATATCACGGAACCCGCATCGACAAACCGGCGCACCGGCGATGTCACCGACGCACGGTCGACCCAAGCAGACGAATGCCGATGGTCAGCACGTCGTAGAGGGTCGATAGCCCCGAGTTCACGGGACTGCGCGTTCGCGGAACGAGGCGAGAAGAACAGTGGAGATAGTGAGATCGGCATTCAGGAGGAAGTTGAGATAGCCATCGGGCCGGCAATTCTATGGACGCGTGCGCACAGGGGCCGGTGCACAGCCTTACGCTTCCGCAAGGCCCCGAAACGGGGCATCGAGGATCACGCTCCCCTGACCTTGCGGGCACAAGATCAAGGTGGAAACGCCTGTGCCGCACGGATGACGACAGACACCATTTCGCGTTGAGCGCGACCCTCGATGACGCGCGATCGATTGATCGGCGGTCAACGAATTGCAGGCGCAAGAATCGCTTGAGGTCCGTTGCTCCAGGCCTGCGCACCGTTCCGTACAGCGCTGGCGGTGTGGAGCCGTGTTGAGAGCAACTGTCTCCGTTGATCGCCGGTGGCGGAGGCCTGGCATCGCCCGGACGAACTACATCTGCATTCGCCCGAGTTGGAGGTTCGCGCCGAAGAGGACCATCGATGACGGCCGCTCCAGATCAGAGAGCCGCGACGAAAGCGGCAAGCGGAACAATGGAATGGCGAACTGGCGCGAACCTGCGGCTATCGCGCCGCGCCGGTCAACTCGAGCAGGCGCCTGCGGTAGACCAGGTAGCCCAGTTCGTGGCCGAGATCCCCGATCAGGCGCCCGTCGCCGGAGTCGAACCAACGCATCAGCCGGCGAGGGTTCGACTCCGACTCGAAGTAGCGATGAAGGGGCAGGTAGTTCGATCCGAACTCGGCGGAAGCGCGGCGCTCCAGGTCCAGTTGCCGCGCCGTTTGCTCCTCGGTGAATGCATTGACCGGCTGCTGGCCACCGATGATGCAGAGCGATCCGCTTTTCGAGCAGGCAGCCAGGATTCGGCGGTACGCCTGCAGCAGCGCGTCGACCGAGGTGCCGCTCTCGATGTCGGTGATCGGATAGTGAATCAATGCGATGCTTCGCTGACCCGCCGCCAGCCGCTCGGCGATTCCCGCAGTCGCCGCCAGAAGCCGGCCGTCGTCCTCGGCGATCACTTCCAGGCGCACGTCGCCACCGCACACCCGCTGGAAGAACGTCTTCATCCGCGTCGCGAGATCGTTGCTTCCCGGATCGCGCACGCCCTCCGCGAGCACTTGTGAGCCGCCGAAGATATACGCTGGCCGCTCGCAGGGCAGGGTTGGTTTGATCGGGGCGGCGGACGCGAAATCGAGGGCCGCCGCGAGCAGCAGCGCGGGAAGGTACTTAAAGACGGATCTCATATCGGCGAAGCAGCCAGGCAATGACGAACGACGCCACCAGCGAGATTCCGAAGATCGTCAGCGAAAAGGCAAGCGACTCCCAGAACGAAAAAAAGATCGGGGGCATCCTGACCTGCAGCGACCGTGTGAACAGGGCGGTCGCGAAGACCGTCACGACGATGGTGAGCGGAACCTGGATGATGTATGGAACGAACAGGTAGTTCCCCCAACCAGGCGGATTTACGACTCTGCAGATCGCGTTGGCCAGCGCCTTGAACAGCATGTAACAGGCGACCCCGTAGACGATGCGCAGCACGACGTCGATCGCCGGGTAGGCCGGATAACCGAAGTCGTCCAGCCAGGTGCGAAGCAGGAACGCTGTCGCAGCGATCGCGATCGCGACGGCCGTGTTCATCTGGCGGCCGTGCAGTTCCGCGCCGATCGCCATGCACACGAACGCGAGGCTGACGGTTTGAAGAATGTACGGCGAGATCAGCGGCGTGTACCCGGGAAACATGACGAACAGCAGGCAGCAGAGAAAGGTCCAGAACACCCCCCGGCGATCGAGGCTGAGCAGCAGCGGCCCGGCGATGGCATAGGCGACGAAGAACCACAGGTTGGTGTCGTACAGCGCCTTGTAGAAGTGCTGGTTCACCGTATCGACCTGGCCACCCTTGGCGGCGATGTACAGCATGTCGAAGGCCGCCAGCGCGGCCGCCGCAATGACGAGCTTGAGCAGGTTGCTCGGCAGCACGACCCGGCCGGGTGACAGCATCTTCCTCTTCAGCACCGCGCCGGCGATCAGGAAGAATCCGACCGCTCCGAAATCGCGCAGCGTCTGCAACCAGACCACCCACGCACGCTCGTCGAGGAACTGGTACTCGACGGGCACGGTGTGGTTGAACAGGATCGACGAAAAGAAGACGATCCGAAGCCAGGGGGCGAGCACCCGTTCTCTGGAGATGTCGAAGGGCTTCAGCAGCGGTCCGAACCACAAGGCGGAGTTGCCCCGGTTCCTCGAAAGCGTCGCAGTATCCGTGTTTCGGTCCGCCAAAAGTCATACCCCCAGTGCCGAACGCCCGGGCCGTGGCCCTGAACAGGACTCCCCGGACGAATGCGCAAGCCTACCATCGCGCCAGACCGAGCTCCGTGAGCAAGTTGGCTCGAGACTCCCTGGCCCGCTGCTAGAATCCTGCGAACTTTGCATGCCGGCGGCGGGCGTCGCGTTCTGTCCGATCAATCCATGAGTTGCGGTCGCATCATTCGCAGCGCGCTTGCCGCGGCATTCATCGCCACGCTGATCAGCGCCTGCGGGAGCGGGTCGGGGACCGCCCCGGCGCCTGCACCAACGCCGACGCCCACGCCGACGCCGACGCCCGAACCCACGCCGACGCCCACGCCCGAACCCACGCCGACGCCCACACCTTCGCCGACGATCGGAATGGTCGCCGGCGACGACATCGTGAATGCCGCCGAGGCGAGCGCCGGCATCGTCGTGACCGGCGCGACGGAACCGGGTTCCACGGTGACAGTCAGCTGGGGTTCGACGAGCAAGATGGTCACCGCGCTCGGCTCGGGCGAGTGGTCGGCCGAATTCGCGGCCGCGGAACTGCCTCCCGACGACGCTGCGACGACGATCAGCGCCACCGCCGATGCGGCAGGCAACGTCAGCCCGGCAGGCACGCGCAGCGTGGCGATAGACCGTTCCGTCCCGGCCGTGACCATCGCCGACCTGCTGGACGACGTCGCGCCCGATACCGGTTCGGTCGCGAACGGCGGGACGACCGACGACAACGCGCCGACCCTGGTATTGAGCTTCAGCGAGGTGTTCGGCGCGAAGGCGACAGTCGAGATCTTCAGGGACGGCACGTCGATCGGGTTCGCCGCGGCCACGAATTCGACCACCGCGAACTTCACCGACACCACTGCCCCGTCCGACGGCTTCCACGAGTACTCGGCCCGGATGACCGATGCGGCAGGCAATACGAGCAGCATCGCAACCCGCAGCGTCGTCATCGACACCTCGGTCGCGCCGCCGCCGCCCCCCCCTCCGCCGCCGCCGCCGCCCCCTCCGGTGAGCCTCTCGATCACTTCGCTGTCGTCGCGCCCCGACATCGTCACCGGCGGCGATGCCCTGCTGCAGGTCTCGCTCCCGACCGGCAAGGATCCGACGAAGATCACGGTCCAGCTGAACGGGCAGGACGTCACCGGCAAGTTCCGCGTGCAGCCCGACGGCACGACGTTGCTCGGGCTGCTGGACAAGTCCGAGGCAAGGTACACGCTGCGCAACGGCGCGAACACGGTCGAAGCGTTCTACGACGGCGTTGCGTCCGGCAGCCTTGCGCTGACGAACTATCCGTCTTCCGGCCCGGTCTTTTCGGGCCCTCGCGAATCACCCTTCGTCTGCGAAACCGCGCAATTCGTGCTGCCCGACGGCAGCACGCTGGGTCCGCCGCTGAATTACGACAGCTGCGCGGCGTCCACGCGGACGCACTACGTCTACTGGTCGTCGTCGAAGAGGCGATTCCTTCCCACGGCGACGCCGGGCCAGCTGCCAGCCGATGCGGCGACGATTACCGTCGAGGGCAGGCAGGTGCGCTTCGTCGTGCGCATCGAGACCGGCACGGTCAACCGCGCGATCTATCAGCTGGCGATGCTGCACGATCCGTCTGCGGACCCCGCGCCTTCGGTCTTCGCCCGGTCCGCCGGCTGGAACGGAAAGCTCGTCTACAGTTTCGGCGGCGGCTGCAGCCAGGGCTGGTACCGGCAGGGCACGAAGATCGGCTGGGCGAGCTGGTTCTACGACGACGCCGGCGTCCTGCAGCGCGAGGAGTCGGTGCTCGACCAGGAGTTGCTCGGGCGCGGCTACGCGGTCGCGTCGTCGACGCTCAACGTTTTCGGGCAGAACTGCAACGAGGTCACCGCGGCCGAGACGATGGCGATGGTGAAGGAGCGCTTCATCGAGGCTTTCGGCGTGCCGCGCTTCACGATCGGCTGGGGCTGCTCGGGCGGCGCCTACCAGCAGCACCACATCGCCGACAACTATCCGGGGCTGCTCGATGGCCTCGTCATCGGATGCAGCTACCCCGAGGTGAGCTTCACGACGGTGCACTACGTCGGCGATGCGCGCCTGCTGAACCGCTATTTCAACGGCCAGTACTACGCCGTCCCTTCCTACAGCGACGCTCAGAAGCAGGCGATCAGCGGCCTGCTCGGCCTGGCGACGCTCCAGCGCATGGACAACGAGACGGCCGACCGTATCGGAGCCGCCGATTGCCCGAGCGTGCTGCCATGGGAATTGCGCTACGACCTGAACAGCAATCCCGGCGGCGCCCGATGCGGCGTGTTCGACCACACGGTGAATGTCTGGGGCACGAGGCCGAATCCGCTGAAGCCGGCATACACGATCGCGATGCGGCCGCTGGACAACGTCGGCATCCAGTACGGCCTGAAGGCGCTGAACGACGGCGTCATCACGGTCGACGAGTTCCTCGATCTCAACGAGAAGGTCGGCGGCTTCGACTCGGACGGAAGACCGACGGCCGCAACCGGTGTATTGCCGGCGCCGCGCTCGGTGGCCGATTCCGCGGCGCTCGCCACCGCCTACACCAGTGGCCGCATGTTGTATGGCGGCTGGGGTCTGAAGGACGTCCCGATCATCGACTACCGGCTGTACGAGGATCGCGTCGCGAACGGCACGTATCACCAGCGCTACAACTCGTTCATCGCCCGAGAGCGGCTGAAGAAGGCCAACGGCAGCGCGGCGAACCAGGTGATGCTGCTCGAAGGCAACGCCAGCTGGCCTTTCTCGAGCGAGAGTCCGCTCGTGCTGCACGCGCTCGAGCAGATGGACCTCTGGCTGTCGAACGTCGTCGCCGACACGTCGGCGGACCCGCTGTCGACGAAGGTGGTGCGCAACAAGCCTTCCACGCTGCGCGAGGGCTGCGTGCCGCCCGGATCGCAATTCCCGAACTTCGTCGCCGAGACGCTGACGATGGACTCGGGCTACTGCGCGAACGCGTCCCGCTTTCCGGCCGGCATCGGCACGCGCGCGGTGGCCGGCGGCCCGACCGTCGCCGACATCGCCAAGTGCCAGCTGAAATCGGTCGCCACCGCGCTTTCGGACGGCACCTACGCGGCGACGTTCAGCACGAGCCAGCGAACGCGGCTGGCGAACGTCTTTCCGTCCGGCGTCTGCGACTGGACCAGGCGCGGCGTGGGCCAGCCTTCCGCGGCCGAGTACCGGTCGTTGCAGCCCTGGCAGCGCTTCGACTGATCACGCGGCGACTGCCTGCCGCACCGCCCGTTCCCAGCCTGCCATCAGCGCCTGCGCCCGATCCCGACTCATCGTCGGCACGAAGCGCCGCTCGGCGCGCCACAGGCGCGACAGGTCGTCGACGCCGCGGTGGACGCCGCAGGCCAAGCCAGCCAGCCACGCAGCCCCCAGCGCCGTGGTCTCGATGACCGCGGGCCGAACCACAGGGATGCCCAGCAGGTCGGCCTGGAACTGCATCAGCAGGTCGTTGGCGGCTGCGCCGCCGTCGACGCGCAACTCGGCGAGCGGCGTGCCCGCGTCGCGCCCCATCGCACCGAGCAGTGCCGCGCTCTGGTAGGCAATCGCATCGAGGGCGGCGCGCGCCACGTGCGCTACCGTGCTGCCGCGCGTCAGGCCGGTGATCGTGCCGCGTGCGTCGGGCTGCCAGTAGGGTGCGCCCAGGCCGGTGAACGCCGGCACGAAGACCACGCCGCCCGCATCCGGCACCGACGCCGCGAGCGCCTCCACGTCGGAGGACTTCTCGATCGCCTTCAGGCCGTCGCGCAGCCACTGGACCACCGCGCCGCCGACGAAGACGCTGCCCTCCAGCGCGTACTGCCTGGCCTGCGCGGGCTGCGCGGCCGCGGTGGCGACCAGCCCGTTGCGCGAGGGCTCGAAACGGCTGCCGGTGTGCATCAGCATGAAGCAGCCGGTGCCATAGGTGTTCTTCGCCATGCCGGGCTCGAAGCACGCCTGGCCGAACAGCGCCGCCTGCTGGTCGCCGGCGATGCCTCCGATCGGCAGCGGCGCGCCGAGCACCTCGGCATCGGTGAGGCCGAAGCGATGGCTGGACGGCAGGACCTCGGGCAGCAGCGCGGCCGGCAGGTCGAGCGCCGCGAGCAGTTCGTCGTCCCAGCAGCCGCGGCGCACGTCGTAGAGCATCGTGCGCGACGCATTGGTCACGTCGGTGACGTGCAGCCGCCCGCCGGTGAGCTGCCAGACGAGCCAGCTGTCGATGGTGCCGAACGCGAGCTCACCGCGCTGCGCCGCGACCCGCGCGCCGGGCACGTTGTCGAGCAGCCAGCGGATCTTGGTGGCCGAGAAATACGCATCGATGACGAGGCCGGTGCGCGCCGCGACGACCTCGGCCAGCCCCGCTTCGCGCAGCTGCCGGCAGATCGGCTCGGTGCGCCGGTCCTGCCAGACGATCGCATTGTGGATCGGCCGGCCGGTGGCCCGCTCCCAGATCACCGTCGTCTCGCGCTGGTTCGTGATGCCGATCCCGGCGACCGAGCGTGCTTCGAGCCCGGCGGCGGCCAGCGCCTCGCGCGCGGTGGCGAGCTGCGTGTTCCAGATTTCCATCGGGTCGTGCTCGACCCAGCCGGGCTGCGGGAAGACCTGGTGGAACTCGCGTTGCACCATCGACACGATGCGGCCGTCCGCGTCGAAGACGATGCTGCGCGAGCTGGAGGTGCCCTGGTCGAGCGCCAGTAGTAAGCTCATTGCGGGTTGCCTCGGTTCGTGGCGCCGTGCCAGCCGATGATACCGTGCGGGCGGCACACGATTGGAGGCCTTTCTCCACCTGGCGCGGCTATCCTCTTGCATCGACCGCCACGCCGCGACGGCAGGTTCCAGATGGACCGAAACGACCTCATCCACCACGTCGGGACGCTGCTGGAAGCCCAGCGCAGCGCCCATCGTCTGGCACCGTTCCCCGAATGGGACGTGCGCCGCGACCGGCTCGAGCGCCTGCGCCGGCTGGTCGCCGACAACGAAGCCGCGATCGAGGACGCGATCGACGCCGACTTCGGCGGCCGGCCGCGCATCGAAACGCAGGTGGCCGAGCTGTTTCCGTCGCTGGCCGAGATCCGCACCGCGCTGCGCGGCGGCCGGCGCTGGATGAAGCCGCGCGGCGCCTGGGTCTCGAAGTGGTTCCTGCCCGCCCGCGCGTGGGTCATGCCGCGCCCGGTCGGGGTGGTCGGCATCATCGTCCCGTGGAACTATCCGCTCTACCTGACGATCGGGCCGCTCGCCGGCGCGCTGGCGGCGGGCAACCGCGCGATGATCAAGCCGTCCGAGTACACGCCGGCGTTCTCTTCGCTGCTGCAGCGACTGGTGGCGGAGTCGTTCTCGCCCGACGAGATCGCGGTGGTCACCGGCGGCCCCGAAGTGGCCGCGGCGTTCACGGCCATGCCCTTCGATCACCTGCTGTTCACCGGCTCGGGCGCGGTCGGGCGCAAGGTGATGGCGGCCGCGAGCGCGAACCTCACGCCGGTCACGCTGGAGCTGGGCGGCAAGTCGCCGGCAGTGATCGCGCCCGGCTACTCCGTCGACCGCGCGGCGACCCGCATCATGGCCGGCAAGCTGCTGAACGCGGGCCAGACCTGCATTGCCCCCGACTACGTGCTGGTGCCGCGACAGGCGCTGGCCGCGTTCGTCGAACGGGCGCGCGCGAAGGCCCAGGCGATGTACCCGGCCGGGCTCGCCGACCCCGACTACTGCAGCATCGTCGATGCGCGACAGTACGAACGGCTGGTCGGCTACCTCGACGACGCCACCGCCGGCGGCGTGCAGCCGGTCGAGCTGTTCCGGGGCCCCGCCCGCGACGACGCGGCGCATCGGCTGGCGCCGGTCATCCTGGTCGACCCGCCGCACTCGCTGGTCGCGATGAAGGACGAGATCTTCGGGCCGATCCTCCCGGTGTTGCCGTACGACCGGCCCGAGGAGGCCATCGCGTTCGTCAACGCGATGGCGCATCCGCTCGCGCTGTACTGGTTCGACGACGACCGCCGGCGCGCCGAGTGGGCGCTGAAGCAGACCCACGTGGGCGGCGTTTGCATCAACGAGACGCTGCTGCACGTCGCGCAGGAGGAGCTTCCGTTCGGCGGCGTGGGCCCGTCCGGAATGGGTCACTACCACGGCAAGTGGGGCTTCGACACGATGAGCAAGCTCACGCCGGTGTTCAGGCAGTCGCGCATGAACGGCATGGGGCTGTTCATGCCGCCCTACCGGCCGATCGCGCGCCGGCTGCTCGGGCTGATGAAGCGCTTCTGAACGCGGCCGCGGGGCCGGCTCACACCGGGTCCGCTGGCGCGCCGGCCAGCCGCGCGAGCAGCGCCGCCTGCGAGGCGAAGGGCTTGGCGCGACGGCGCTTGCGCCGGTAGTTGCCGTCCCCGTCCATCACCCACGCATTGACGTTGTCGCGCAGGTGCACGTCGATCGCCTCTTCGATCACCCGCTCCTTCAGCTTGCGCTCGCGCACCGGAAACGCGATCTCGACGCGCCGGAACAGGTTGCGGTCCATCCAGTCGGCCGACGACAGCCAGACGTCCTTCCTGCCGCCGTTTAGGAAGTAGAAGACGCGGCTGTGCTCGAGGAAGCGGCCGACGACCGAGCGCACCGCGATGTTCTCCGACAACCCCGGCACGCCGGGCCGAAGCGCGCAGACGCCACGCACGATCAGGTCGATTCTCACCCCGGCGGCACTCGCTTCGTACAGTGCGTCGATGACCGTCGGCTCGAGCAGCGCGTTGACCTTGGCCGCGAGATAGGCCTTCTTGCCGGCGCGGGCGTTGGCGGCCTCGCGCCGGATCGACGCGAGCAGCATCTCGTGCAGGCTGAACGGCGCCTGCGTCAGCAGTCGCAGCGTGCCGCGCTGGCCCAGGCCGGTGAGCCTGCGGAACACCTCGTGCACGTCGGCGCAGATGTCCTCGTTCGCGGTGAACAACCCGAAGTCCTCGTAGAGCCGGGCGGTGCGCGGGTGGTAGTTGCCGGTGCCCAGGTGCGCGTAGCGACGCAGCACGGTGGCGCCCTTCGCGGCCTCCCTGCGCAGCACCATCGCCATCTTCGCGTGCGTCTTGTGGCCGACGACGCCGTAGACGACGTGCGCGCCGGCCTGCTCGAGCTTGGCCGCCCAATTGATGTTCGTTTCCTCGTCGAAGCGCGCCATCAGTTCGACCACCACCGTCACTTCCTTCCCGGCGTGCGCGGCGTCGATCAGCGCCTGCATCAGCGCCGAGTCGGCCCCGGTCCGGTAGACGGTCTGCTTGATCGCGACGACGCGCGGATCGCGCGCCGCGCTGACGAGGAACTCCATCACCGGGGCGAACGACTCGTACGGATGGTGGACCAGGATGTCGTGCTTGCGGATCGCGGCGAAGAGGTCCTTCTCGCGCAGCACGGCAGGCACCGAAGGCTCGAACGGCGGGTACTTCAGCTCGGGCAGGTCCACCAGGTCGATCACCTGCTGCAGCCGCACCAGGTTGACCGGACCGTCCACGCGATAACAGTCCTGCTCCTCGAGCTCGAACTCGCGCAGCAGGCGCGCGACCAGCGCGTCCGACGTGCCGGCCGACACCTCGAGGCGCACCTCGTCGCCGTACTGGCGCTGGACCAGCTCGCCCTGCAGCGCCGCGCGCAGGTCGGTGACTTCCTCGTCGTCGACGAACAGGTCGCTGTTGCGGGTCAACCGGAACTGGTGCACCGAGCGCACCGTCAGGCCGGGGAACAGGTGGTCGACGAAGCCCTGAACGATCGAGGTCAACGGCATCACGCCGTACGGCGCGCCGGACACGTCGGGGGGCACGCGCAGGATCCGCGGCAGCGCCCGGGGCGCCTGCACGATCGCGACGCCGGCGCGGCGGCCGAATGCGTCCTGGCCCTGCAGTTCGACGATGAAGTTCAGGCTCTTGTTCAGGATCCGCGGGAACGGATGCGCCGGGTCCAGCGCGATCGGCGTGAGCAGCGGCTCGATCTCGGCCTCGAAGACCTTTCCGGCCCACTCACGCTGCGCGTCCGTCCAGTCGAGCCGCGTGTGCACGACGACCCCGTGCACGGCGAGCTGCGGCAGGATGGCCGCGTTCAGCAGCTCGTACTGGCGTGAAACAAGGCGGCGCGCGCGCTCGTGGATCGCCGCAAGGCTGCGGCGCAGAGCGGCGCCGTCGCCGCGGCCGGCGAGCAGCAGCTCCTTGAACTCGGCGACCCGGATCTCGAACAGCTCGTCGAGGTTGCTGCTGACGATGGTGAGAAAGCGCAGCCGTTCCAGCAACGGTACGGATTCGTCCTCCGCCTGGGCCAGCACCCGCTCGTTGAAGGCGAGGATGCCGAGCTCGCGATCGAGCAGCCGCGCCCCTGAACCCGTCTTCGCATCCATGCGGGCGAGCTTGCGCTTCCTGCGTGACGCTTTCGTGACAGTGCGCTTGCGGTTCATCGGGATACGGGAGCGGCGCTCGATCCGCGCACTTTGTCATACTCCGGCTGGTGACAGATCGCGTCCCCAGCCCCCGAAGGCCTCGCCTCCCCGCCGAGCCGATGCCCGGATACCGATTGCTCGCCGCGGTCGACCTCGGCTCGAACAGCTTTCGCCTGCTGATCGGCCGCGTCGAGAGCTCGCCGCTGGGCGAGCTCGTGCTGCCGCTGGACGGCGTCAAGCAGACCGTGCGGCTGGCCGGCGGCCTGCGCGAGGACGGCAGCCTCGACGCCGCGTCGCGCGAGCGCGCGCTGGCGGCGCTGGCGATGTTCGGCGAGCGTCTGCGCTCGTTCGCGCCCGAGGCGGTGCGCGCGGTGGCGACGAATACGCTGCGCGTGGCGAGCAACGCAGCGCAATTCCTCGCGACGGCCGAGGCCGTGCTGGGCTTCCCGATCGAGGTCGTTTCGGGACTCGAGGAGGCGCGCCTGATCTATCTGGGTGCGGCGCACGAGCTTCCCCTCGACGGCGTGCCGCGGCTCGTGGTCGACATCGGCGGCGGCTCCACCGAGTGCGTCGTCGGCACCGACATGCGCGCCAGCGCGCTCGAGTCGGCGCCGGCCGGCTGCGTGGCGCTGTCGACGCGCCACTTCCGCGACGGCCGCGTCGAGCGCGAGGCGTTCGAGCACGCCTACTACGCGGCGCGCGCGGTGTTCGCGCAGGTCGCAGAGCCGTTCGCGAACCACCGCTGGCGCTACGCGGTCGGCACCTCGGGCACCGCCAAGTCGCTGTGGCAGATTGCCCAGGCGCAGTGGGGTGCCGACGAGCTCGACCGCGACTCGCTGGCGCGCATCCACGGCGCGATGATCGAGGCCGGCCATGTCGACGCGGTCCAGCTGGCCGGGCTTCGCCCCGAGCGCAGGCCGGTGCTGGCCGGCGGGCTCGCGGTGATGATGGCGGCGTTCGACGAGCTCGGCATCGACTCGATGCGCTACTGCGGCGGCGCGCTGCGCCAGGGCGTGCTGTACGACATGCTCGGGCGCAGCGAGGGGCGCGACACGCGCGCGATCACCGTCGAGCAGATGCTCGCGCGCTACGGGGTCGACGGGCGCCACGCGCGGCGGGTTCGCGATACGGCGCTCGCGCTGTTCGACCAGGGCGCACGCGGCGCGCTCGAGGTGCTGCAGGCGCGCCGGCAGGTGCTAGGGTGGGCGGCCGAGCTCGCCGAGGTCGGCATGTCGATCTCGCACGAGGGCTTCCACAAGCACTCGGCATACATCCTGGGCCACGCCGACATGCCGGGGTTCTCGCGCCGCGAGCAGGCATCGCTCGCGACCCTGGCGCTCGCGCAGATCGGCGGCCTGCGCAAGCTGCGCGGGTTGATCGACGACGACCTCGGCTGGCTGAAGGTGGTCGCCCTGCGGGTCTCGACGATCCTGCACCGAAAGCGCGACGAGCAGGAGGTGCCGACGCCGGCGCTGTTCCTGCAGCGCCGCTCGCTGCGCCTGGAAATGCCCAGGCAGTGGGCGCGCCGCTTCCCGCTGGCCCACGAGAGCCTGATCGGCGAGGCCTCAGCCTGGTCCGAGGTACGCGTCTTCGAAAAGTTCGTCTACGAGACGATCTAGCCTGGACGCGCACGCGCGGCGCACGCGCGCGGCCAATCGCCGCAGGGCGGCGGTCATTGCGCCGCCCCCTCGACCGGGCCTGCGGCGAAGCGCCGCTGGTAACGCGACTGCAGCGCCGCCAGGTCGAGCATCACCGGAAAGTCCGCGCAAGCGAACTGGCCGTCGACGTGCGGCTCGCCGAGCAGGCGCGCGCCGGCGCGCAGGTAGCCCTTGAACAGCGGCGGCGGCACGACGTCGAGCCCGCGGTCGAGGCGTTCGAGTTCGAGTCGACGGCGCGGCCACGCGCGCAGCGACGCGTCGGCCATGTGCGTGCGCGCGAGGCGGTGGTACAGGCTCGCCGCGAAGTCGCCTCCGTCGCGGATCGACACGCTGACGCATCCGACCAGGTACCGCAGGCGCGTCCGGGCCAGCAGCGCGCCCAGCCCCGACCACAGCAGCATGATCACGGCGCCCGAGCGATGGTCCGCGTGCACGCACGAGCGCCCCAGCTCGACCAGTTGCGGACGCAGCGGGTCGAGGCGGTCGAGCACGAACTCGCCGTCGCTGTACAGGCCGCCGAGCTCGGCCGCCTGCTCGGGCAGAAGCAGGCGATAGGTGCCGACGACTTCGCCGGTCGCGCGCTCGCGGACGATCAGGTGCTGGCAGAAGGAATCGAAGACGTCGCGGTCGATGCCCTGCGTCGGATCGAGCACCGCCCCGAGCTCTTCGGCGAAGACCTGGTAGCGCAGGCGCTGCGCGCGCACGACGTCGTCCCGATCGCGCGCGACCAGCACGTCGAGGGGGCCCGCGCTGGCGAGCACCGGGCTCGCGCGATCGCCGGCAACGGTGCTGCGCGGTGCCGGCGCGTGTGTGGGAGCGAGACATTCCAGACGAGCGGCCACGGCGTGATCTCCGTTGGTTGAAACGGGATCACGTTGCTTCGGCCAGGTTGCCGCGCCGTGACGCGCAGTTGAAGATTGCGTGACCGCGCCACGCGGACGCGACGCTCAGGCGAGATCCGGCGAGATCGCCGCGCGCAGCACCACCTGCGCCCGTCCTTCGCGCTCGCGCGTCGTCAGCCACCAGATCGCGCCCTTCTTCACGCTCCAGTCGGCTTCCTCGCCCGACAGCAGCAGGCTCACGAGCCGCCCGAGCGTCGGCTGGTGGCCGACCAGCACCACGTGGCGCGATCGCGCCTCGGGGCCGTCGGGCCAGTCGAGCGCGGCGAGGCAATGCGCGACGTCCGCGCCGGGCCCGAGCCGCGCGTCGACGCGCACCTTCGCGCCCAGCGTCTCGGCGGTCTCGCGCGCCCGCGCCGCGGGACTCGAGAGCACCGTGTAGCGTTCGGGCAATCGCGCCTGAAGCCAGCGCGCCATGCGCTCGGCCTGCTTGCGGCCGCGCTCGGTGAGGCGCCTGCCGGCATCGCTCGCGGCGTCGACTTCGGCATCGCCCGCGTCGGCGTGACGCCAGACGATCAGGTCCATGTCGGTCATCCGCAAAGCGCCCATCGTGCCCGCCTTCGATGACGAAACGATGTCAGTCGCCGCCCTTCGCTGCGGCCGTGTCGGCCGTCCCGGCCGCTTTGCCGGCCTCGGCCTGCAGCCTCCGGTACTTCGCCATCAGCTGCTCGCGCGTCTCGCGCCGGTCGGGATCGAACGGAATGCAATCGACCGGGCACACCTGGCGGCACTGCGGTTCGTCGAAGTGGCCGACGCATTCGGTGCATCGATCGGGATCGATGACGTAGATCTCGGGACCCATCGAGATCGCGCCGTTCGGGCACTCGGCCTCGCAGACGTCGCAGTTGATGCACTCGTCGGTGATGATCAGCGCCATCGGTGCACCCCCGCGCGGCTCACTGCGACCGGGCGCCGAGCTGCACCAATTTCCTGCGCAGCCACTGCTGCACCGACGGCGCGACGAACTTCGAGACGTCGCCGCCCAGCAGCGCGATCTCGCGCACCAGCGTGCCCGAGATGAACTGGTACTGGTCGGTAGGCGTCATGAAGATCGTCTCGACCTCCGGCATCAGGTGCCGGTTCATGCCGGCCATCTGGAACTCGTACTCGAAGTCGCTGACCGCGCGCAGTCCGCGGATCACCACGTCGGCCTTCTGCTGGCGCACGAAGTTCACCAGCAGCCCCGAGAAGCCGACGATCTCGACGTTCGGATAGTGGTTCAGCGTCTCGCGGGCGATCGCGAGCCGCTCGTCGGGACTGAAGATCGGATTCTTGCCGCGGCTGTCGGCGACCGCGACGACCAGCGATTCGAACAGCCTGGCAGCGCGGCGGACGAGGTCCTCGTGCCCGCGGGTCAGCGGGTCGAAGGTGCCGGGATAGATCGCCCTGGTCATGCTTGCTTCTCCCCTGGTGTGCGGTCCGGACGCTCGTCGTCGCGGCCAACCAGATGATAGTGGACGTTTCCGGCGCGGCCGCTGCGCACGAGGCGCCAGCCGGGGGGCGGCGCGAACGACGCGCCGGTTTCGACGTAGACCTGCGCGCCCGGCGCCAGCAGCGGGGCCACCAGCGGCAGCGCCTGCTCGACGAGCCCCTGGCCGAACGGCGGATCGAGCAGCACCAGGTCGAAGCGCTCGCCGGCGCGCGCCAGCCGCCGCAGCGCGTCGAACGCGTCGCCGGCCACCAGCTCGACGGCGGCGGCGTCCAGCCGCGCGACCGCGGCACGGATCGCCGCGACCGCATCCCGGTCGCGCTCGACCATGACGACGCGCCGCGCGCCGCGCGAGGCGGCCTCGAGCCCGAGCGCGCCCGAACCGGCGAACGGATCGAGGCAGGCGCGCCCTTCGAGCGACTGGCCGAGCCAGTTGAACAGCGTCTCGCGGACCCGGTCGGGCGTCGGCCGCAGCCCGGGCACGCCGGGCACGACGAGCGGCGTTCGCTTCCACTTGCCGCCGACGATGCGAACCCGGTGCGGCGGGCCGACCGGGGCCGCGCCGCGGCTGGCGCCCGGAGCGCGACCGGCGCCCGGGCTGCGCCCGGTCGCGGGACCACGGCCGCCTGGCGGGGCGGTCCGCGCCGCGCGCCTAGCGGGCGACGCCACCACCGGCGCCCTGCGGCGCCGTCGCGCCCTGCGCGCCCGGCGCGGTGCCAGCGGATGCGCCCGGCGCGGCGCCACCCGGCTTGCCCGGCGCATCGCCGTTGCCGACCACCACGGTGACCAGCGCGTCGGCGCGGACGTGGCGCGCGAACGCCGCGCGGACCTCGCCGAGCGTGACCGCCTCGACGCGCGCGGTCCATCGGTCGAGATAGTCGAGCGGCAGCCGGTAGAAGCCGATGGCGGCGAGGTTGTCGAGGATCTTGCGGTTCGAGTCGATCCGCAGCGCGAAGCCGCCGACCAGGTTCGACTTCGCGGCCGCGAGTTCGGCCTCGGTCGGCCCGTCGCGCAGGAACCGGCCCAGCGTGTCGCGGACCACGCCGAGCGCCACGGCGGTCTGGTCGCGCTGGGTCTGCAGCCCGATCGTGAACGGGCCCGGTTGCAGCATCGGCGCGAAGTAGGAGTAGACGCTGTAGGCCAGCCCGCGCTTCTCGCGCACCTCGTCGTAGAGCCGCGAGACGAAGCCGCCGCCGCCGAGCACGTAGTTGCCGACCAGCAGCGCAAAGAAGTCGGGGTCGCCGCGCGCGATCGACGGCTGGCCGATCAGGATGTGGCTCTGCGACGCCGGATGCTCGATCCGCTGCTCGATCGCGCGCTGCGGCGCGACGACGGTGCCGACTTCGCGCGGCGCACCGCCCGGCGGCAGGTCGCGCGTGAGCCGTTCGGCGATCGCCTGCGCGCGCTCGCGGCTGATCGCGCCGATCATCGACACCACGGCGTTGCGCGCGCCGTAGTAGCCGCGGTGGAAGGCGACGAGGTCGTCGCGGGTGATCGCGGCGACCGATTCGGGCGTCGGGTACGCGCCATAGGGGTGCGCCCCGTACATCGCCCGGTAGAAGGCGTGCTGCGCGATCGTCTCGGGCTTGGTCTCGGATTCGCGGATCGCCTGGATCGCGCGCTCCTTCTCGCGGGCGAGGACGGCCGCGGGAAAATCCGGCTGCGCGACCACGCGGGCCAGCAGCGCCAGCGCCTCGTCGAGCTCGGGCTCGCTGGTCAGCGTGCGCAGCGTGACGCTGGCGCGGTCGTCGCCGGCACCGCCGCCCCGCTCGGCCCCGATCCGCGCGAAACCTTCCGAGATCGCCGATTCCTCGAGTCCGCCTGCCCCGCGCGCCAGCATCGAGTTCGCGAGCGAGGCCAGCCCGGCGCGACCCGGCGGGTCGAGGCGGCCGCCCGCGTCGAAGTCCAGGCTCACGTCGAGCATCGGGATCGAGTCGGCGCGCACGAAGTAGACGCGCGCCCCGTTCGACGTCGTCCAGTGTTCGATCGGCAGCGCGGCGCGCGCCGCGCCCGACAGGAACGCGGCGCAGGCGAGGCAGGCGGCCAGCAGGCGGAGGGCGAATCGCATGGCGAGGCTCACTGGTGGCGCGCGCCGGCAGGCGGCTTGCGCGTCGCCGCTTCGGCGATCGGCTGCGGCAGCAGCGTGACGACGGTGAGCGCATCGTCGCCGAAGTACTTGCCGGCGACCGCCTGCACCTCGGCCGCCGTCACCGCGCGGATGCGCTCGAGAATGCGATCGGCGTCGGCGTGCGAGAAGCCCGAGATCTCGAGGCTGCCCATCTCCATCGCCCGGGCCATGATCGAGTCGCGCTTGTAGATCTGGCCGGCAACGTACTGCGCCTTGACCCGGCGCAGCTCGTCCTCCCGCACGCCGTCGCGCGCGATCCGCGCGATCTCGGCCCGCAGCGCCTGCTCGACGTCGGCCGCGCTGCGGCCTTGCGCGGGCGTGCCGTCGAGCACGAACAGCGCCGGGCCGCGCGCGACCAGCCCGTAACTGGCCCCCACCTGGTTGGCCACGCGCGAGCCGCGCACGATGTCGCGCGTCAGCCGCCCGTTGTCGTCGGCATCGAGCACCGCCGAGAGCATCTCGAGTGCGTAGGGCTCGGTGTCGCGCTCGACGTCGGCGAGTCGCGGAACCTTGAATCCCATGATCACGTAGGGATTCTCGGCGGGCGCCTTGACCCGGGCGCGGCGCAGCCCGCGCTGCTCGGGCTCGCGCTGCGGCTTGCGCTCGGGCAGCGCGTGCGGCTCGATCCGGCCGTAGGTGCGCTCGGCGAGCCGGTAGACCTCTTCACCGGACACGTCGCCGACGACGACCAGGATCGCGTTCGACGGCGTGTACCAGCGGTGGTACCAGGCGGCCGCGTCGCTCGCGCGCATCGATTCGAGGTCGTCCATCCAGCCGATCACCGGCACGCGGTACGGCGAGGCGGTGAACGCGGTCGACATCAGCTGCTCGTAGACCAGCGCCTGGGCGCGGTCCTCGGTGCGCAGGCGCCGCTCCTCCATCACGACCTTGATCTCCTTGTCGAACTCGGCGGCCTCGAACGCGAGATTCGACATCCGGTCGGCTTCGAGCTTCATGACCTCGGGCAGGTGACGACTGCCGATCTGCTGGAAGTAGCCGGTGTAGTCGCGCGTGGTGAACGCGTTCTCGCGCCCGCCGAGCGCTGCGACGCGGCGCGAGAACTCGCCCGCCGGAACCGTCTTCGTTCCCTTGAACATCATGTGCTCGAGCACGTGCGCGACGCCGGTCGTGCCGTTCACCTCGTCCATCGACCCGACCCGGTACAGCACCAGGTGGACGACGGTCGGCGCGCGACGGTCCTCGCGAACGATCACCTTCATGCCATTGGGCAGCGTGCGCTCGAAGACTCCGGATTCGCGCGTCGCGCTGGCGCGCGCCGTCGCGGCCGCGTTCGCGTCGGCGGCGGCCGGTTCGGGCGGAGGCAGCGCGCAAGCGCCGAGCAGCGCGGCGAGCGCGCACGCGGCGAGCGTGCGCGTGACGGTAGCGGAACGTGTGCGGGGGTTCGAGCCGGGCGGGCGAGCAGGGGTCGGCATCATCGGCGCAGGTAGAATCGAGCCCGAGTGTAGCCATGTTCGGATTCCTACGTCGCAAAAGGCCCGCGGACAGCGCCGCCGCCTCCCCCCCTGCCGCGCCTCCCACCGCGCCTGCCCCCGAGCCTTCGCTCGCGCCGGCTCCGGCGCCCGAACCGGAGACGGCCGTAGCGGCGGCGACGCCTTCCGCCGCTGAAGCGACGGCTGCCGCCCCCGCCGCAGCGGTCGCCCCTGCTCCGGGGCCCGCCGCCCAGGCCGCCCCCGAGCGTCGGTCGTGGATGAAGCGGCTGCGCGCAGGCTTGTCGAAGACGCGCGGCAACCTCGCCGGCCTGTTCTCGAGCGTCCGCGTCGACGACGCGCTGTTCGAGGAGCTCGAGGCGGCGCTTCTCGCCAGCGACGCGGGCGTCGCCACTACCGACTGGCTGATGCGCGAGCTTCAGCAGCGGGTGCGCCGCGAGCGCCTCGAGGACGGCGAGCAGGTGCGCCAGGCCTTGCGCGCGCTGGTCGTCGAACTGCTCAGGCCTCTCGAGCAGCCGATCGACATCGACCGGGCGGAACCGCTCGTGCTGATGATCGCCGGGGTCAACGGCGCCGGAAAGACCACCTCGATCGGAAAGCTCGCGCACCACCTGCAGCGCGAGCGCAAGTCGATCCTGCTCGCCGCCGGCGACACGTTCCGCGCCGCGGCGCGCGAGCAACTCGCCGAGTGGGGGTCGCGCAACAACGTCGAGGTGATCGCCCAGCAGGGCGGCGACCCGGCCGCGGTCGCGTTCGACGCGGTCAACGCGGGCCGCGCGCGACGCACGGGCGTGGTGATGATCGACACCGCGGGTCGGCTGCCGACCCAGCTGCACCTGATGGAAGAGCTGAAGAAGATCCGCCGCGTCGTCGCCAAGGCGATGGAGGGTGCGCCGCACGAGACGCTGCTGGTGCTCGACGGCAACACCGGCCAGAACATGCTCGCGCAGGTCAAGGCTTTCGACGACGCGATCGGCCTCTCGGGGCTGATCGTGACCAAGCTGGACGGCACGGCGAAGGGCGGCGCGATCGCGGCGCTGGCGTTCACGCGCCGCGAGCGGCCGATCCCGGTCTACTTCGTCGGCGTCGGCGAGGGAATCGAGGACCTGCAGGCCTTCTCGGCCGAGGAATTCGCGAGCGCGCTGCTCGACTGATCAGACGATCGCCACCTGCTGCAGCTGCGCGGCGATCTGCGCGTGATCGGGAAGGCTCGCAGCGCCGACCGCGCGGCGATCTGCGCGCGGGCTACCCACCGCGGCGAGCAGGTCGATCTCCGGGTGCCGCTCGACGAAGAAGAAGTCGTGCAGCGGATGCCCGTCCTGCAGCGAGCGTTCGTGGGCCTCGAAGACGCCCAGGGCGAGCAGGCGGTGCGTCGCGGTGCCGCTTCCGTCCGGTGAGAAGCGCAGCGGCGCGGCCAGCGGATCGTGGAATCCGAGCCACTCGTACTGCCGGTCCGCCGGCGTGCGCACCGCGATCAGCATCGTGTCGACCTGCGCGGCCAGGCAATACCGATGGAAGGCCTTCCACAGCATCAGGCGCACCAGCGTCGCGTTGCGGCCCGACTTGACGACGAGCGACGACGCTTCGGCGACCGACACCGACTTCAGCGAAGCGGGCAGGTCGATCCGGTCCTCGACCATCAGCCTGCCGCGCACGCTCGCGAGGATTCGAAGGCAGCCGAGCGCCTCGCCGTCGACCCGCGACTCGGCCAGCAGCAGCGTCGCGTTCGGACGCAGGTCCCAGGTCTCTGCTGCCGTTGCCGCCGGGCCGTCCGCGGCCGCGGCACGCAGGGCCAGCACCTTGCGCAGGTCGGCATCGGAGGCCGCCACGCGGACCGTGACGGGGAGGTGGTGGCGGGTTTCGGCTGGCATGGGCGCTCGCAGGTTATTCCTAGTGTCGCGACCACGTGCTCGTTCGCGAGTCTGCGCGCGATCTGTGGTGCCGGTCAATCCTATGACGGGGCACCCGCCGGCGGGCGCCCGTCGGTCGGACCGCGAGGACCGTTCGGGCGGGCTCCCGCCGCCCTGCTCGTCGGCGCGCGCTGCGTCGATCAGTCGGCGCGCGCCGCCTCGGCCTGCGCCGAGGGCTCGGCCCTGCGGAATGCGTCGAGCGCCATGCAGGCGTCGAAGATCCGCATCACGGTCGGGTAGCGCTCGACCTTCGTCTCGAACCTGCGCGCGTTGAAGATCTGCGGCACCAGGCAGGCATCGGCCATCGTGGGCTGGTCGCCGTGGCAGAAGCGTCCGGTCGCACCGTCGGCGAGCTGGCGCTCGAAAGCGGCGAGCCCCTCGTCGCACCAGTGGCGGTACCAGTCGCCGATGGCCGCCTTGTCAAGTTTCAGCGTGCCGCGCAGGTGCTCGAGCACGCGCAGGTTGTTCAGCGGGTGGATCTCGGCGGCGACCAGCATCGACAGCGACCGCACCCGCGCGCGCCCGAGCGGGTCGGCGGGCAGCAGCTTCGGCCCCGGCCTGGTCTCGTCCAGGTATTCGATGATCGCCAGCGACTGGCTCAGGCGATGCCCGTCGTCGACCAGCAGCGGCACCAGCCCCTGAGGATTGACCGAGCGATACGCCGCCCCGGCCTGCTCGCCTGCGGGCAGCCAGACTACCCTCGGGGTCCAGTCCAGGCCTTTCAGGTTCAACGCGATCCGGACCCGGAACGAGGCCGAGCTTCGGAAGAAGGTGTACAGCTCCAGCATGCCGGCCTCCCGGGAAGGATTCGAACCGCGCGCCGGACCCGCCCCGCCGGCGCGTAAGTTCTGCCGCCAAAACGGTACCACGGGATCTGGCGACCGGCGCGGCCGGCCGGTCGTCGACCTGAAAATCTCTCTGGTAATCAGACGGTTACGGGAGATCTCCCGGGGACGGCCGCCGCGCGTCGCCGGATATCGCCCTGATAGCAAGGATTTGTTGGCACTCTCGGTCAATGAGTGCTAATGTTGCATTGCGCTCGGAACTGACTGATGGGTCATCAGGTGGTGAGGGCATCTGGCACCTCACCGGGCTCGTCGGTCGCTTCCCCGAGACACGAAAGGAAAGCGTACATGTCCAAACGGAATTCGACTGCCCTCGTGCCCGCCGGCAACGCCGGCGCGATCATGGCATTGCCGGCCGTCGGGAACCTGGACGCCTACATCTCGGCGGTGCACCGGCTGCCGATGCTGAGCGCCGAGCACGAGGTCGACCTCGCGCGGCGCTACCGCGATCACCAGGACCTCGACGCCGCGCGCGAGCTGGTGATGTCGCACCTGCGGCTGGTCGTCTCGGTCGCCCGCCAGTACCTGGGATACGGGCTGCCGCACGCCGACCTGATCCAGGAAGGCAACATCGGTCTGATGAAGGCCGTCAAGCGCTTCGATCCCGAGCGCGGCGTGCGCCTCGTTTCCTTCGCGCTGCACTGGATCAAGGCCGAGATCCACGAATACATCCTGAAGAACTGGCGCATGGTCAAGGTCGCGACGACCAAGGCGCAGCGCAAGTTGTTCTTCAACCTGCGCTCGCACAAGAACGGCGCGCACACGCTGACGCCGGCCGAGGTCGACGCGATCGCGCGCGAACTCAACGTGCGCGACAAGGACGTCATCGAGATGGAGACCCGGCTCGGCGGCCAGGACCTGGCGCTCGACGGACAGGTCGAGGACGGCGAGGAGAGCTACGCGCCGGCCGCCTGGCTGGCGGCACCGCACTCGGAGCCGACGCAGGTGCTCGAGGCGCGCGAGTACGACCGCCTGCAGAGCGACGGCATCGCGCGGGCGCTCGAAGCGCTCGACGCGCGCAGCCGGCGCATCGTCGAGGCGCGCTGGCTGCGCGACGACTCGGATGGCGGCACGCTGACCCTGCACCAGCTGGCCGACGAGTTCGGCGTGTCGGCCGAGCGGATCCGGCAGATCGAGGCCAAGGCGTTGCAGAAGATGAAAGGCGCGCTCGCCCAGTACGTCTAACGGAGGCGTCGCGGTCCCGCCGCGGCGTTTCATTCGTTCTTTCCTCCCCCTCTTTGCCGCCGAAGGGTCACCCGAGGCGGCATTCTTTTTGGTGATCCTCCCGTCCCGCTCTTGATCGACGCTGGGGACCGCGCACCGGTTAGCGCGGCCCGCGCCGGTACGATCGACCCTCCGGCCCCCGCCGCGATCACTTCGCTATCCTCGCAAGCCATGTCCCCGAACGGTCCGCCTCGTGCCGCACCACAGGCAGCGGCTCTGGCGTGCCTGCTGTTCAACGCGCTCGTCTGGGGCCTGTCCTGGTGGCCGTTCCGGCAGCTGAACGCGCTCGGCCTGCACAGCCTGTGGGCCACCGGCTTCGCCTTCGCGCTGTCGACGGCCGCCCTCGCGCTCTGGCGGCCGGGCGCGTGGGCCGCGCTGCGGCGCCGCCCGCAGCTCCTCTGGATGGTCCTCGCCGCCGGCGTCACCAACGCCGCGTTCAACTGGGGCGTGATGATCGGCGAGGTGGTGCGCGTCGTGCTGCTGTTCTACCTGATGCCGGTCTGGTCGCTGCTGCTGGCGCGCTGGCTGCTGCGCGAGCCGGTCACCGGCGCCGCGCTTGCGCGCGTTGCGCTCGCGATCGGCGGCGCGGCGATCGTCCTGTGGCGGCCCGGCGCGGGCCTGCCGCTTCCGGCGTCGCTGGCCGACTGGCTCGGCATCGTCGGCGGAGCGAGCTTCGCGCTGGTCAACGTGCTGGTGCGCCGGCACCGCGACGATCCCGACGAGGCGCGCGCGCTGGCGATGTTCGTCGGCGGATTCGCCGTCGCCATCGCGATGGCGGCCGCGCTGGCATGGCTGGGCGCGATCGACGGCCCGCCCGCCCCGGCCTGGCCCTGGATCGCCGGCAACGTCGCGCTGGCGGCCGCGCTGCTGGCCGGCAACCTCGCGCTGCAATACGGCGCCGCGCGCCTGCCGGCCGCGGTCACCGCGATCGTGATGCTCTCCGAGGTCGTGTTCGCCGCATTGTCGTCGGTGGGACTGGGGGGCGAGACGCTGGGCGCGCGTACCATCGTGGGCGGGCTGCTGATCGTCGGCGCGACGCTGCTCGCCTCGCTGCAGTCCGGCGCGACGCCGGAACCCGCCCACGCACCAGGAGACCCGCGATGACCACCGCCTACGAGTTCGGCGCCGAGACGATCGAAGGGCGCAAGCGCGCGCTGTCGAAGTACCGCGGCAAGGTGCTGCTGATCGTCAACACGGCCAGCCAGTGCGGTCTCACGCCGCAATACTCGGGGCTCGAGGCGCTCTACCGCAAGTACCGTGACCGCGGGCTCGAGATCCTCGGCTTCCCGTGCAACCAGTTCGGCGCACAGGAGCCCGGCAGCGAGGGCGAGATCGCGAAGTTCTGCGAGACGCAGTTCGGCGTGAGCTTCCCGATGTTCGCCAAGGTCGACGTCAACGGCGACACCGCGCATCCGCTGTTCCAGTGGCTGCGCAAGGAGGCGCCCGGGCTGCTCGGTTCGGAGGCGATCAAGTGGAACTTCACGAAGTTTCTGGTCGACCGCGAAGGCCGGGTCGTCGAGCGCTTCGCGCCGACCACGGCGCCCGAGGACCTGGCGCCCGCGATCGAGAAGCTGCTGTAGCCGCCGGGCCGGCGGTCAGCCGGCGGCCACCCAGAGCTCGCGATAGTCGCCCGCGATCGCGTCGAGCACGGCGTCGCGCTCGCCGAGCACCGGCCACAGGTCGATGCGCACCTCGGGATGCTCGGCACAGACGTGCGCGAGCAGCGCCGGCACGTCGCGCTTCAGGTGCCCGCCCTGCGCCCAGAACACCGGAGCGACGGCGATCCGCGTCGCACCGCCTGCGACCGCTGCGGCGACCGCCTCGGCGAGGCTCGGGCTCATCAGCTCGAGGAACGCCGGCACGACCGGAACCTGCGGCAGCGCGGCGCGCAGCCGCTGCGCCAGCGCGTCGATCGGCGCGCGCCAGGCCGGATCGCGCGCGCCGTGCGCGAACAGGATCAGCGCGGCGCTCATCCCTGATCCTTCAGCAGGATGCGCAGGTCGTGGACGATCGGTTCCGGCCCTGTGCCGTGCTTGACGAACAGCCGCAGCCGTCCCTGCGGGTCGTAGACGTAGCTGCCGGCGGTGTGGTCGACGGTGTAGCTGCCGGGCGTCTTGCCCGGCACCTTCTGGTAGAACACCCTGAACGTCTTCGCGGTGCGCGCCGTGGCCTCGGCGTCGCCGTACAGGCCGAGGAACCGCTTGTCGAACGCCGGCACGTAGCTGGCGAGCAGCTCCTGCGTGTCGCGCTCGGGGTCGACGCTGACGAACAGCACCTGCACGCGGTCGGCGTCGGGGCCGAGCTGCTTCATGACCTCGGCGAGCTCCGACAGCGTGGTCGGGCAGACGTCGGGGCACTGGGTGTAGCCGAAGAAGATCACGACCACCTTGCCGCGGAAGTCCGCCAGCGTGCGCGGCTTGCCGTCGTGGCCCGTGAGCGAGAAGTCGCCGCCGAAATCCGCGCCGCTGACGTCGGTGTTGCGGAAGTCGGGCTTGCCCTGGCAACCGGCCAGCGCGAGCCCGAAGGCCAGCGCCAGTGCCCAGCCCGCCAGCCGCGCGTGGCGCGCGATGGCGGGCAGGCGACGAACGATCTCGGTCATGACTGCGGGAACCTCCGCGCTCAGCGCAGGTAGTGGTCGACCAGCAGCGCCCCGAAGAGCGCGGCCAGATAGAAGATCGAATAGCCGAAGGTCTTGCGGGCCAGCGCATCCGAATACGAGCGCCACATCCGCCACGCGTACGCGAGGAACACGCCGCCCAGCACCAGCGCGCAGCCGAGATAGAAGAGCCCGCTCATCGCGATCAGGTACGGCAGCAGCGAGGTCGCGACCAGCAGCAGCGTGTACAGCAGGATGTTCAGCCGGGTGAACCCGCTGCCGTGCGTGACCGGCAGCATCGGCAGGCCCGACTTGCGGTAGTCCTCGATCCGGTACAGCGCCAGCGACCAGAAGTGCGGCGGCGTCCAGACGAAGATGATCAGGAACAGCACCAGCGCCGGCGCGCTGACCTCGTTGGCGACCGCCGCCCAGCCGAGCACCGGCGGCATCGCGCCCGAGGCGCCGCCGATCACGATGTTCTGCGGCGTGGCGGGCTTGAGCAGCACCGTGTAGACGAGCGCGTAGCCGACGAAGGTGGCGAGCGTGAGCCACATCGTGAGCGCGTTCACGAACAGGTAGAGCAGCACGGCGCCGAGCGTGCCGATCGCCGACGCGAACGCGATCGCAGGCAGCGTGCCGACCTCGCCGCGCGCCAGCGGGCGGCCGCGCGTGCGCGCCATCCGCGCGTCGATGCTGCGCTCGATCACGCAGTTGAACGCGAACCCGGCGCCGGCCAGCAGCGAGATGCCGGCGAGGCCGAACACCAGCACGTGCCAGGGCACCAGCGACTCGGCGGCCAGCAGCATGCCGATCAGCGCGCAGAACGCCGCGAGCATCACGATCCGCGGCTTCGTGAGCGCCAGGTACTGCCCGCCGACGTGGCGCCAGCTGGCGGTCCCGATCTCGGAGACGTCCATGCTCGTCAGACCTGCAGGCGCGCCTGCCGGGCGCGGAAGTACAGCGTCAGCGTCAGCGCCAGCAGGAGCGCGGCACCGCCGTTGTGCGCGACCGCCACGGCGATCGGAAGGCTGAAGTGGACGTTGGACAGGCCGAGCAGCCACTGCAGCACCAGCACGCCGAGCAGCGCGGCACCCAGCCCGCCGACGCCGGCGGTTGCGCGCGCGCGCCAGCCGAGCCAGCCGACGTAGAACGCGATGACGACGGCGCCGATCCGGTGCATCAGGTGGATCGCGGTCAGCGCCTGCATCGGCAGGTTCTCGCCGTCGCCGGTCTTGCCGAGCTCGCGGACGAAGTGGAACGCGTCGCGGAAGTTCATCTCGGGCCACCACTGGCCCTGGCAGGTCGGCAGGTCGGTGCAGGCCAGCGCCGCGTAGTTGGTGCTGGTCCATCCGCCGAGGAAGATCTGCGCCGACACCAGCACCAGCCCGAGCAACGCGGGGCCGGCGAGCGCGGCGACCGGCTCGGCGTCGACGTAGCGCGGCGGCGGCGCCTGCCTGAGCCACAGCCAGAGCAGCATCGCGAAGGTGAGCAGCCCGCCGATCAGGTGGCCCGTGACGATCGCCGGCTTGAGCAGCAGCGTCACGGTCCACATCCCGAAGATGCCCTGCAGGATCACCACGCCGACCAGCGCGACCGGCAGCGCCGGCGACTGGCGCAGCGCCGCGCGGCGACGCCAGGCGACGACCGCGATTGCGATGATCAGCAGTCCCAGCGCCTGCGCGAAGTAGCGATGGACCATCTCGCGCCAGGCCTTGCCCATCGAGACCGGGCCGTGCTCGCCGCCCTGCTCGGCGACCGCCTGCGCGATCTGGTCCTTCGCGTGCAGCGGCGAGAGCTTGCCGTAGCAGCCCGGCCAGTCGGGACAGCCCAGCCCGGCGTCGCTCAGCCGCACGTAGGCGCCGAGCATGACCAGCCCGAAGGTGAGCACGAGCGCCACCGCGATCAGGCGCCGGTAACCGGCGGCCGGCGCGGCGCGCCCTGCGTAGGGCGCGGAAGGCCCGGGAATCGTCGCACTCATGTCAGCCCACCCTCGAGGCGCGCAGCAGCTTGGCCAGGTCTTTCTTCATCCGGTTGGGATCGGCGTCCTTCGGGAAGCGCATCATCAGGTTCCCCAGGGGGTCGACGACGTAGATGTGGTCCGACACCGCGGTGCCCGGGTCGGCCGGCAGCTCGCGCGCGAGCGTCGCGCGATCGGCGCGCATCAGCACCAGCCCCTCGTGCCCGGCGAGCAGCGCGGGGTCGGGTGCGCCGTCGTCGTCGATGATCCAGGCGCGCTCGACGCGGTCACGGTCCTTGCCGGTGGTGAGCCGCACCTGGCGGATCTCGTAGAGCCGCTGCCGGCAACCGGCGTCGCAGGCGGCTGGCGCCACCGCCAGCATGACCCAGCGGCCGTGCATCGAGGCGATGCCGCCGGCGGGCGCGGAAGCGGGCCCGGACGGCCGTGCCGGATCCTGCGCCGCTTCGCCCGGCGTGCCGACCGTCGCGATCCGCGTGCCGAGCGCGCCGACGTCGCGCGGCGCGATCAGCGTGCCGTAGTTGGTCCGCCCTTCCGGACGGACGACGTAGTAGGTGTAGTACGAGGCGATCACCGGCGCCGCGCAGACGAGCAGGATCGCGAGCATCTTCCTGCGCCCGGACCTGCGACGGCGCGCCTCGGCGCCCGCGGGCACGGGCGCCTGCGACCCCTCGCGCGCGTCGGCCAGCACCGCGCCGGCGTTCGTCGATTGCATCGTCACCCTTCGGCCTTCCTTCTTCCAAACAGCACGAAGCGGACCCACAGGCCCGCCGCGAGCACGGCCAGCGCGTACCACTGGAACGCGTAGCCGAGGTGCTTCTCGACGCCGCTGCCCGGATCCGGCCAGTCGCGCACGAGCCCGTCGTCGAACTCCGCCGGGCCGGCCCGCGGCGCCACCGTCTCGCGCACGACCAGCGGCTGCATCGCCAGGCCCGACCAGCGCGCGAACGAGGCCACGTCGGCGTTCTGCCACAGCCGGTCCTGCGGACCGGGCCGCGCCGACCGGCCGAGCTCGAGCACGTGCTCGAGATCGCGCTGGGCGATGCCTTCGACCTCGACCTCCCCGGCCGGCGTCGCGAGTTCGGGCAGCCGCGTGCGTTCGTGCGGATCGCTGGCGATCCAGCCGCGCAGCACCAGCACGTGACGCCCCGAACCCGGCATTCTAAGCGGAGAAAGGACGTAGAACCCCGCAATCCCCTTGTGGGTCCGGTTGTCGACGAACACGGTCCACTGCGGCAGCAGTTCCCCGCGCGCGACGACCCGCCTGCCGTCGAGGCTGGCCGGATCGAGGTCGCCTGCGGGAATCCGGATCACCGCGTCCCGGTTCGCCGCCTCCTGGCGCGCCTGCAGCGCGCGCTTCTCGTCGGCGCGGCGCATCTGCCAGTTGCCCAGCGAGACCGTCACGGCCACCAGCGCCAGCGCGGCGAGCGTCGGCACGATCGCCCGGGCCCTCATGCGCCGCCGCTCCCCGTCCGGCGGGTGCGCGGGCCTAGAATCGCGCCTGCACCAACGGAGACGCGCGTGAAGTGGATCATCTTCGTCGCATTCGTCCTGATCATCGGCAGCCTCGCTTCGGCGATGATCTTCCTGATCCGTGACCGCGGCCGCACCCGAAATACGGTCCGGGCGCTCGGATTCCGGGTCGGATTCTCGGTCGCCCTGTTCCTGTTCATCCTGTTCGCCCACTGGATGGGCTGGATCCAGAGCACCGGCGTCCCGGTCGTCACCCGCTGAAAGCGCGCTCCGCGCGAGGTCGATCGCCGCCGTGCCGGCGGGGCTGCGAACGGGGCGCGCCGGGCGCTGCGCCCCGGCAGAGGGCGAGCCCGAGGCCTCCGCGGGGCGAAGGAAACGGACGCGGGACCGTGGCGGCCCCGCGACGAGCGAGCGCCTACAGCCAGTAGACGACGACGTACAGGCCCAGCCAGACGACGTCGACGAAGTGCCAGTACCAGGCCGCCGCCTCGAATGCGAAGTGCCGTTCCGGGGTGAAGTGACCCTTCAGGATCCGGTAGAGCACCGCCGACAGCATGATCGCGCCGACGGTCACGTGGAAGCCGTGGAAGCCGGTCAGCATGAAGAAGGTCGAGCCGAAGATGCCCGAGGACAGCTTCAGGTTCAGCTCGGTGTAGGCGTGCGCGTACTCGTACGCCTGGAAGCCGAGGAACGTGAAGCCGAGCAGGATCGTGACGAGCATCCAGAACGCCAGCGGGCCGCGGCGGTTGTCCTTCAGCGCGTGGTGCGCGATCGTCAGCGTCACGCCCGAGGTGAGCAGCAGCGCAGTGTTCAACGTCGGGATCGGCCACGGGCCGATCGTCTGGAACTGGTCGACGACGCCCGCCGGCCCGGCGTTCGGCCAGGTCGCCTGGAAGTCGGGCCAGAGGATCGACTTGTGGTCGAGGTCGCCGAGCCAGGGCGTGGTGATCGATCGCGCGTAGTAGAGCGCCCCGAAGAACGCCGCGAAGAACATCACCTCGGAGAAGATGAACCAGCTCATCGACCAGCGGAACGACACGTCGACCCGGTCGCCGTACAGGCCGCTCTCGGACTCGCGCGCCACGGTGCTGAACCAGCCGACCATCATGTAGGCGAGGATCGCGATGAAGATCGCGAACAGGTACGGGCCGAACGGCGCGCCGTTGACCCAGCTCGCCAGGCCGAAGCCGAAGAAGGCCAGTGCGATCGAGCCGACCATCGGCCACTTCGACGGATGCGGCACGAAGTAGTAAGGCGCGTTTGAGCTTGCACCCGAAACCATTTTCCTGTCTCCCCGAAAGAAAGCTTTCCGAATTCGATGCGCCCGGCGCCCGCGCTCAGCCCACCACCGCCCGCACGATCAGCACCAGCGTCAGCACGAACACCGCCGCCAGGACGAGCCCCGCGACGATCACGCGCACCGGGTCGAGCCGCGCCATGTCGCGCTCGTGCGCGCCACGGCCGCGCACCCCGAAGAACGACGCGCCGACCGCCTTGAACGTGTCGAGCAACCCTGCCTTGCCCCGCGCCACCGTCTGCTCCGCTTCCATCATCCGCCCTGGCCGCCCGACGCACCGGCTGCCGGCCGCTGCGCCGCGGCGGACTTGCCGCCGACCTCGAAGAACGTGTACGACAGCGTGATCGTCCCGACGTCCTTCGGCAGCTTCGGGTCGACGACGAACACCACGGGGAAGCGCCGCGACTCGTTGGGGCCGAGCTCCTGCTGCTGGAAGCAGAAGCACTCGAGCTTGCGGAAGTACCCGGCCGAGACGCGCGGCACGTAGCTGGGGATCGCCTGCCCGGTGGTCGGCTGCGCGCGCGTGTTCTCGAGGTCGTAGACCACGGTGACCAGCTCGCCAGGATGCACCTTCAGCGAACCGACTTCCGGCCTGAACTTCCACGCGCCGCGCCCGTTGGCGTCGAATTCGACCACCACGGTGCGCGAGCGGTCGACCTGGGTATTGCGGGCGAACTCGGCCGCGCCGCGGTCGACCTTGGTGAGGCTGTTGACGCCGGTGACTTCGCAGATCTTGTCGTAGAGCGGCACCAGCAGGAAGCCGAAGCCGAACATCGCGACCGCGACGACCAGCAGCTTGGCGAGCATGCTCAGGTTCGGCCTGCGCGCCGATCCTCCCACCGACGCGTCCGGCCCGCCGCCCATCGAGGGGTCGCGGCTCACCGCCGGATCAGCCAGTGGTTGACGATCACGCCGACGAAGAACGCCAGCGCGATCGAGGCCAGGACCAGCGCGGTGCGCAGGTTGCTGCGTCGGTTCACTTCACCACCGGCGGCGTCTCGAAGGTGTGGAACGGCGCCGGGCTCGGCACGGTCCACTCGAGGCCGTGCGCGCTCTCCCAGACCTGGTCGCTCGCCTTGGCGCCCCCCTTGATGCACTTGACCACCGCCCACAGGAAGATGAGCTGCGACAGGCCGAATCCGAACGCTCCGATCGTGACGACCGCATTGAAGTCGGCGAACTGCATCGGGTAGTCGGCGTAGCGGCGCGGCATGCCTGCGAGCCCGAGGAAGTGCATCGGGAAGAACGTGATGTTGAACGTGATGATCGACATCCAGAAATGCCACTTGCCGAGCTTCTCGTCGTACATGTGGCCGGTCCACTTCGGGATCCAGTAGTAGGTGCCGGCGAACAGCGCGAACAGCGAGCCGGCGACGAGCACGTAGTGGAAGTGGGCGACGATGTAGTAGGTGTCGTGCAGCTGGATGTCCAGCGGGGCGACGGCCATGATCAGCCCGGTGAACCCGCCCATCGCGAACACGAAGATGAAGCCGACCGCGAACAGCATCGGCGTCTCGAAGGTCATCGACCCGCGCCACATCGTGGCGACCCAGTTGAAGATCTTCACGCCGGTGGGCACCGCGATCAGCATCGTCGCGTACATGAAGAACAGCTGGCCGGTCACCGGCATGCCGGTCGTGAACATGTGGTGCGCCCAGACGATCATCGACAGGATCGCGATCGACGCGGTCGCGTAGACCATCGAGCTGTAGCCGAACAGCTTCTTGCGCGCGAAGGTGGGGATCACCTCGCTGATGATCCCGAACGCGGGCAGGATCATGATGTAGACCTCGGGGTGCCCGAAGAACCAGAAGATGTGCTGGTACATCACCGGGTCGCCGCCGCCGGCCGCGTTGAAGAACGAGGTGCCGAAGTGGCGGTCGGTCAGGATCATCGTGATCGCGCCGGCCAGCACCGGCATCACCGCGATCAGCAGGTAGGCGGTGATCAGCCAGGTCCAGACGAACATCGGCATCTTCATCAGCGACATGCCGGGCGCGCGCATGTTCAGGATCGTCGTGATGATGTTGATCGAGCCCATGATCGAGCTCGCGCCCATGATGTGGACCGCGAAGATCGCCAGGTCCATGCCCGGGCCCATCTGCACCGACAGCGGGGCGTACAGCGTCCATCCGGCCGCGGTGGCGCCGCCGGGCACGAAGTACGAGGCGACCAGCAGCGCGGCGGCGACCGGCAGCAGCCAGAAGCTGAAGTTGTTCATCCGCGCGAACGCCATGTCGGAGGCGCCGATCATCAGCGGGACCTGCCAGTTCGCGAAGCCGACGAACGCCGGCATGATCGCGCCGAAGACCATGATCAGCCCGTGCATCGTCGTGAGCTGGTTGAAGAACTCCGGCCGCAGGATCTGCAGTCCCGGCTGGAACAGCTCGGTGCGCAGCAGCAGCGCGTTCACCCCGCCGACGAGCAGCATCGCGAACGAGAACCACAGGTACATCGTGCCGATGTCCTTGTGGTTGGTCGCGAACAGCCAGCGGCGCCAGCCGGTCGGGTGGTCGTGCGCGTGGTCGTGTGCGTGCTCACCGTGGTGATCGAGGACTGCACTCATTTCGCTGGGCTCCTGCGGATTCGCTGTGTCTTGCTCGTGCGGCGGCGATCGGGGTCGCGGCTCACTTGCGGGCTGCCGTCACGACGGACGGCTGCACGATGTTCTGCCCGGCCTTGTTGCTCCAGGCGTTGCGGGTGTAGGTGATCACCGCCGCCAGCTCGACGTCCGAGAGCTGCTTGAACGGCGCCATCGCGGTGCCGGGCCGGCCGTGCAGCACGACGTCGATCTGGCCCTCGGGCTTGCCGAGCACGACCTTCGAGCCGTCGAGCGCCGGGAACGCGCCCGGGACGCCCTTGCCGTTCGCCTGGTGGCAGGCCGCGCAGTTGCCGGCGAACACCTTCTCGCCGCGGGCGCGCAGGTCGGCGAGCTGCCACTCCTTGGTCGGGTCGTCCGCCTTCGCGAGCAGCTCTTTCTTCTTCTCGTCGACCCACTTCCGGTAGTCGGCATCCGAGCGCACGTCGACGACGATCGGCATGAACGCGTGGTCCTTGCCGCAGAGCTCGGCGCACTGGCCACGGAACACGCCCACCTTCTCGGCCCTGAACCAGGTGTCGCGCACGAAGCCCGGGATCGCGTCCTGCTTGACGCCGAGGGCCGGCAGGTACCAGGCGTGGATCACGTCGTTGGCGGTGACCACGATGCGGACCTTCTTGTTGACCGGCACCACCAGCGGGTTGTCGACCTCCATCAGGTAGGTCGGGTTCTGCTCGCGCCTGGCCTTCGCGTCGGGATAGTTCCGGTCCTCGATCTGGTCGCGCGGCGTCGCGAGCGTCGAGAGGAACGAGATGCCCTCGCCGTCGCCCTTCAGGTAGTCGTAGCCCCACTTCCACTGGTAGCCGGTGGCCTTCACGGTGAGGTCGGCGTTCGAGGTGTCCTTCTGCTCGACGACCATGCGCGTGGCCGGGATCGCCATGCCGACGATGATCAGGAACGGCACCACGGTCCAGGCGATCTCGACCGCGGTGCTCTCGTGGAACTCGGCCGGCGCGTGCCCCTTCGACTTGCGGTGCTTCCAGACCGAGTAGAACATCACCCCGAAGACGGCGACGAAGATCGCCACGCAGATCCAGAGCACGAACCAGTGGATCCAGTGCTGGTCCGCGGCGATGCGCGTGGCCGGCTCCGTGAGGTTCAGCTGGTTGACTTTCGGCCCGCCCGGCATGTCGACGACCGCCGCCGCGATCGATGCCCAGCCGCCCAGTGCCGCCACGGCCAGAGCCTCGGCCATCCGCTTCAGTTTCATTCCGCCCATCCCCGCCAATCCTCGTTCTTCGATCCCGTCAGCCCGCACGCCAGCCGGCGAGCGCGCCGCGCAATTCGCGCACCAGTTCGGCCTTCCGATCGTCCGGCACGAACCGCCCGATCGCGATTTCCTCGCGTCCCGTCACCAGCCGGATCGGCTCGCGCAACGAGCCGCCGTACTCGATCCGCACCCGCGCCGGCTCGTGCTCGACCCGGTCGAGCCTCGCGCCGGTGACCCGTTCGACCGTCAGGCGCTCGCGCGTCGCGACGATCCGCTCGCAGTCCCCCGCGTGGCGCCCATAGACGAGGAACGCCACCGCCAGCGCGCTCACCTCGACCAGCGTGAACGGGACCACGACCCAAGCGCCCCTGGAGGCCAGCACGCCGGCGATCAGGAGCGAGAACAACGCCAGCGTGCCGAACCAGCCTGCAAGCTGGCGCGGCGTGAGCGCACAGTTGCGCTTGAGCACCCACTGATGCCGGTCGGGCTCGGCCAGATACTTCCACCGGTACGCCATGGAACGCGTCGCAGCTTGCTCGGCATCATTGCTTTTGTCGCGGCCCCGGATTATAGAGGCCGCCGCGTCGCGCCAGCAAATGGCATGCAATCCGTCACCCCTAACGAGGGTATCCCCCAATGTCGCGTCGGGACACGAACTCGATCGGCGACAGCCCGTCTGCGCGGCGCTTGCGCTGCGGGCACCACGCGTGCCCGTACACCAGTTCGATCGTCGCGTGCAAGCGCCCGTCTGTTCGGCGCAACGACTCGAGCGCAGCGATCCACGCGTCGCGGTGGCCGCGTCCGAGCAGCCCGCGAAAACGCCCGCGCAGCGCGTTGCCGCCGATCGCGTGCAGGTCGGCGAGCATCGCGCCGGCGTCGGCCCACGACAGGGTCAGGTGCTCGCTGTCCATCACCGGTTCGGCGAAGCCCGCGGCGGCGACCAGGTCGCCGACGTCGTGCAGGTCGTGGAACGGCATCGTGCGCGCGCCCAGTCCGCGCAGTTCGGCGAGGGTGTCGACGCCGAAGAACGAAAAATCGAGCAGTGCGCCCGGGCGGGCGACCCGGTACCACTCTGCGAGTGCGCGTTCGGGCGCCTCGAACCAGTGCAGCGCGAGGTTCGACCAGACCAGGTCGGCCGCGGCGTCGGCGAGCGGGAGCGCGTTCGCGTCGGCCACGACGACGCGCGCGACCGGTTCGGGCGCGCGCCCGCGCAGCCGCGCGAAGAAACCCTGGGTGGGCGGCGCGAGCGCGTCGCGCGCCGCGCGAGCCATCGCCTGCGCCGAGTCGAGCCCGAGCAGTTCGGCCGCCGGGTAGCGCTTCTTCAGCGCGAGCAACCCGCGTCCGGCCCCGCAGCCGACGTCGATCACGCGTTGCGGCTCGATCCGCACGAGGTCGAGGCGCTCGAGCATCCGCGCCTCGACCTCGGCGAACAGGAAGTCCGCGCGACCCGGGGCGGCGGCGCGGCGCGAGTGCTGGCGCCGCACGGCCAACGGATCTAGGTCGGGCGCAGTGAGCATGGCGCGCAGTATAGGTCTGCGATCGGGTCCAATGACGGCGATGGACGCGCACGCAAGGGTTTCACCCGATCGCAGCCTCGCGGCCCGCCTCGGGCGCGCCGCCGCGAGCCTGCTCGACGCGTGGCTGCCCGCGACGTGCATCGTCTGCGCCGGCGCGCGAAGCGACGGCCTGTGCGAGGCGTGCGAGGCCGGCCTGCCCGGCGCGCACGCGGCGCGCTGCCCGCGTTGCGGGCTCGCGCAGCCCGGGCCTGTCGCGGCAGCGCCGGGGCAGTGTCCGGCCTGCGGCGCCGACCCGCCTCCTTTCGACGGCACCGTCGTGCTCGCCGACTACGCGCCGCCGCTCGACCGGGTCGTGCACGCGCTGAAGTTCGGGCGCGAGGCATCGCTCGCGCGACCGCTCGGCCGCGCGCTGGCGGGCCGGCTCGCGCTCGCCTGTCCCTGCGAGCGCCTGGCGCAGGACGCCGCCGCGGCCCGGCGCGAGGCCGCCGCCCCGCTCGTCACCGCGATCCCGCTGTCGATCGACCGGCTCGCCGCGCGCGGATTCAACCAGTCGCTCGAGATCGCGCGGTCGCTGGCGCGCGCACGCCGCCTGCCGCTCGAACACCGCCTGCTGGTGCGCACCCGCGCCGGCGCGCCCGCTGCCACGCTTCACGCCGGCGAGCGCCGGCTCGCGCTGGCCGGCGCGTTCGCCGCGCCGTGCCGGCTCGCCGGGCGCACGGTGATCGTCGTCGACGACGTGATGACCACCGGCGCGACGCTGCGCGCTGCCGCGGCGGCGCTGCGCGGCGCCGGCGCCGCGCGTGTGATTAACTGTGTCGTCGCCCGTACCCCGCCCGCCGATGCACGCGCCGATCGTCAACGTCGTCCTGGTCCACCCTGAAATCCCGCCGAACACCGGCAACGTGATCCGCCTGTGCGCGAACACCGGCGCGCAACTGCACCTGGTCGAGCCGCTGGGGTTCTCGCTCGATTCGGCGAAACTGCGCCGTGCCGGCCTCGACTACCGCGAGTTCGCCTCGATCCGGGTGCACGCGGACTGGCAGGCGTTCCTCGCAGCCGAGCGGCCGCGCCGCCCGTTCGCGCTCACGACGCGCGGCGAGCGCCGCCCGACCGAAGTCGCGTTCGAGCGCGGCGACTACCTGGTATTCGGCTCCGAGACCCGCGGCCTGCCCGACGCGATCCTCGCGGGCTTCGCGCCGGCGCAGCGCCTGCGCCTGCCGATGCGCCCGCACAACCGCAGCCTGAACCTGTCGAACGCGGTCGCGGTCACGGTGTTCGAGGCCTGGCGGCAGCTCGGCTTCGAGGGCGCCGCCGACGTGCCCGGGGGCGAGGCCCTCAGGACGTGAACAAGCGGTCGAGCACGCTCTCGATTCCCGGCGCGTCGATGAGGAAGTCGATGTCGCCGGGCAGCACGAAACCGCGCGCGACGAATTCGCGGCAGGCCGCGAGCAGGGTGTCGAAGTAGCCGTCCTGGTTGTACAGGCCGATCGGCTTCGCGTGCTGGCGGATCTGCCGCAGCGTGAGCACTTCGAACAGCTCGTCGAGCGTGCCCAGCCCGCCCGGGAGCGTGACGAAGGCGTCGGCCAGCTCGATCATCCGCTGCTTGCGTACCGCCATGTCGGAGACGATCTCGAGCCGCGTGACCCCCGGGTGGCCGGGCTCGCGGGCCATCAGTGCGCGCGGGATGACCCCGATCACCTCGCCGCCGGCGGCGAGCGCCGCGTCGGCGACCGCCGCCATCAGGCCGACGCGGCCGCCGCCGAATACCAGCCCCCAGCCGCGCGAGGCGATCGCGCGCCCGGTTTCGCGGGCGGCCTGCACGTACTTCGGGTCGGCGCCGGCCTTGGCGCCACAGAAGACGCAGATCCACTTGCGGCCGCCGGCCGGCGTCGTCGCGTTCGTCATGGCGCCCGGTCGTGTTCGTTGCGCGGCTCGCGCGAGAGCAAGGCCAGCACCGCGTCGCGCGCACCCTGGCGTCCCGCCAGCACCGCGTTGACCGCCGAGACGATCGGCATGTCGACGCCGTGCTGGCGCGCGAGCGTCTCGGCTGCCTGCGCGCAGGGCACTCCTTCGGCGACGTGCCCGAGGCGCGCGACGATCGCGGCCAGCGACTCGCCGGCCGCCAGCGCGAGGCCGACCTGCCGGTTGCGCGAAAGGTCGCCGGTACAGGTCAGGACGAGGTCGCCCAGCCCGGTCAGCCCCATGAAGGTTTCGGCGCGCGCGCCCATCGCCGTGCCGAGCCGGACGCTCTCGGCAAGCCCGCGGGTGATCAGCGCCGCGCGCGCGTTCTGGCCCAGCGCGAGACCGTCGCAGATGCCGGCGGCGATCGCCATCACGTTCTTCAGCGCCCCGCCCAGTTCGACGCCGACGACGTCGTCGCTCCGGTAGATGCGCGCGGGGCCGTGGTGGAACGCGTCGACCGCGGCGGCCTGCAGCGCCGAGGACGACGACGCGACGGTCAGCGCGACCGGCAGGCCGGCGGCGACTTCCTGCGCGAAGCTCGGCCCCGAGAGCACGCCAGCCGCGTGCCGGTGCAGCTCGTCCGCGGCGACCTCGTGCGCAAGGCGCCCGGTCGCGGCCTCGATGCCCTTGCACAGCCAGACCACGCCTGCGGGCGCGTCCGGCAGCGCGACGTCGAGCGCGCGCAGCGTCCCGCGCAGGCCCGCCACCGGCGTCGCCACCACGGCGAGCGAGCCCGCGACGTCGAGCCACCGGCAGGCTTCACCGAGGTCGTCCGTGAATCCGATCCCGGGATCGAGCGCGACGCCGGGCAGGTAGCGCTCGTTGCGTCGTTCGGTGCGCAGCGACGCGACCAGCGCCGCGTCGCGCGCCCAAAGCAGGACGGCATGCCGCTTCGCGGCGTGCACCGCGAGTGCGGTACCCCACGCGCCGGCGCCGAGGATCGCGATCCGCATGGCGCCGGAGCCGGCTCAGCGGCCCCAGACCTCGCCGGCGGCGACGAAGCCGGTGGCGCCGTCGCGATGGCGCACCCGCAGCCAGCCCGCCGGCGCGCTCGCGTCGAGCACCTCGAGCAGCACCCCGCGCTCGACCTGCAGGACCAGTTCGCCGTTGATCTGCGCGGAGCGGCGAATCGCCGCCAGCGTGCTGGCCACGACGTGGCGCGACTCGCCGAGGTCGCCGCGGTGGATCCAGAGCACGTCGCCGCTCATGTCGCGGACCTTGACCCACTGGTTCAGCGTCGAGAGCATCTCGAGCGGCGTGCCGCGCACGACGATGAACAGCTTGCGCGCGCGGTCGGACGGTCCGTCGTAGAGGATGGCCGCGGCGCTGGCGACGTCGCGGTACTGCGCCTCCTGCGCCTGCGCCGGCAACCCGGCCGCCGCCAGGCACAGCGCGGCCGCGGCGGCGGCGCGCCGGAGGGCGAAGCCGGGCCGCCTCCGGGCCCCGTCTTTCGCATGCGTTCGGTCGTTCATCGCAGCCTTCCGCCGTCGCTCGGGGGTGCAGGACGAATCCGGGCGGCTGCGCGTCAGTGCGTGCCACCCGGGAGGATGATGCCCGACCCCTGCTTCTCGGCCGTCTGCTGCGCGAGCCGCTGCTGGTAGAGCGCCTCGAAGTTGATCTCGGCCAGGTGGATCGGCGGGAAGCCGGTCCGCTGCACCGTGTCCGCGACGTTCGAGCGCAGGTACGGGTAGACGATGTTCGGGCAGACCACGTTGAGCAGCAGCTCCATCTGCTCGGCCGGGATGTTGCGCATCTCGAAGATGCCGCCCTGCTTCGCCTCGACCAGGAACGCGGTCTTGTCGCCGACCTTGGTGGTCACGGTGACCGTCACGGTCGACTCGTAGATGCCCTCGACCAGCTGCTCGCTGCCGACGTCCATCTGGATCTCGACCGTCGGCTGCTGCGTCTCGAGGAAGATACGCGGCGCGTTGGGAATCTCGAGCGAGAGGTCCTTCAGGTAGACCCGCTGGATGGCAAAGACGGGGGCTTGCGCCTGGTCGGTCATGGATGTTCCTGGTGGGTGCCGGCAGCCGGCCGGTGCGATGGGGGTTCGGAATCCGGGCCTAGCCCCGCAGCAGCGGGACCAGCCCGCCTTCGCGGTCGAGCTCGGCCAGGTCGTCGAAGCCGCCGACGTGGCGCTCGCCGATGTAGATCTGCGGGACGGTGCGCCGCCCGGTGCGCGCGATCATCTCCTCGCGCTGCGACGGATCGAGATCGATGCGCACCTTCTCGATCCCGTCCACGCCGCGGGCCTTCAGCAGTTGCTCGGCGCGCACGCAGTAGGGGCACATCGCGGTGCAGTACATCAGGACCCGTGAAGCCATCCGTCGCCCTCCCGGCGCTACTTGACGACCGGCAGGCCGGCTTGCCGCCAGGACTGCAGTCCGCCGCCCAGGTTGAAGACGTCCTTGCGGCCGGCCTTGCGCAGGATGCCGGCAGCGCGGCTCGAGGTGGCGCCGCTCGCGCAGCACAGCAGAACCGGCTTGTCGGCGGGAAGCTCGCCGATGCGCTTCTCGAGCTCGGCCATCGGGATGTTGCGCGCGTTGGGCAGGTGCCCGCCCGAGTAGTCGGCCGGCGAGCGCACGTCGAGCACGATGGCGCCGGTGTCGTTGATCAGCCGGGTCGCGCCCAGCGTGTCGAGCGACGGCCCGGAGGCGCCGCGCATCACCATCGGCCACACCAGCATCGCGCCGGAGACGAAGGCGATCGCGATCAGGACGATGTTTTCGGTGACGAAGTCCACGGTTCGGTGGTCGATCGGTGATCGGTTGCTCAAACCGTGGATTATAGAATAGTGGTCCGTCAGCCCCACGTCGACTGCCAGAGATGACCTACAAGCTCGTGCTGCTTCGCCATGGCGAGAGCCAGTGGAACCTCGAGAACCGCTTCACCGGGTGGACCGACGTCGACCTCACCGAAACCGGACGGGCCGAGGCGCAGCGCGCCGGCCAGTTGCTGAAGGCCGAGGGCTTCGACTTCGACCTCGCATTCACGTCGGTGCTCAAGCGCGCGATCCGCACGCTGTGGACCGTGCTCGACGAAATGGACCGGATGTGGATCCCGGTGGTCCACGACTGGCGCCTGAACGAGCGGCACTACGGCGCGCTGCAGGGCCTGAACAAGGCCGAGACCGCGGCGCGCTTCGGAGACGAGCAGGTGCTGGTCTGGCGCCGCGCCTACGCGATCGCCCCCGATCCGCTGCCCCCCGGCGACCCGCGCGGCGCCGAGAACGACCCGCGCTACGCCGGGCTGCGCGCCAGCGAGATTCCGCGCACCGAGTGCCTGAAGGACACGGTGGCGCGCGTCGTCCCTTACTGGGACGAGACGATCGCGCCGGCGATCCGGCTGGGCAAGCGCGCGATCGTCGCGGCGCACGGCAATTCGCTGCGCGCGCTGATCAAGCACCTCGACGGCATCGGCGACGACGGGATCGTCCACCTGAACATCCCGACGGGGCGGCCGCTGGTCTACGAGCTCGACGACGCGATGCGGCCCGTTCGCCACTACTACCTCGGCGACCAGGCCGAGATCGAGGCGGCGATGGCCGCCGTCGCCGCCCAGGGCAAGGCGCGCCCGTCCGCCTGATCGCAACACACGCCCGACCGCCCGAGCGGGCAAACGGCCTGTCCGGGCGGTCGGCGATGCCCGCCGGCCGGGAAGGCCTGCGCCCACCCCCGAAGCGGGGGCGGTTTATACTCGATCGCTCGGTAGACGGCGCTCGGCGCGAGGTGAATCGCCGGCCGCTCTGCCCACGGGATCATCGATGAAGGGCAAGCTCAAACCCCTGGGTCTCCTTTCGGTCGGCGTCGTCGCAGGCGTGCTGGTCAGCCTCGGCCTGACGGCGGTCGCCCAGCGCGAGACCCGCGCCACGCTGCCGCTCGAGGAGCTGCGCCAGTTCAGCGACGTCTTCGGCGCGATCAAGGCCAATTACGTCGAACCGGTCGAGGACCGCAAGCTGATCACCGGCGCGATCGACGGCATGCTGTCGGGCCTGGACCCGCACTCGGCCTACCTCGACGCCGAAGCCTTCAAGGAGCTGCAGGTCGGCACGCAGGGCGAGTTCGGCGGGCTGGGCATCGAGGTCGGCACCGAAGACGGCTTCGTCAAGGTCGTCGCCCCGATCGAGGACACCCCTGCCGCGCGCGCGGGGGTGAAAGCCGGCGACCTGATCGTGCGCATCGACGACAAGCCCACCAAGGGCATGTCGCTGAACGACGCGGTCAAGATGATGCGCGGCAAGCCGAAGACGCCGATCACGCTCACCATCTCGCGCAAGGGCGAGCCGCAGCCGATCGTGCTGCAGATCGTCCGCGACGTCATCAAGGTCCAGTCGGTGCGCTCGAAGGTGCTCGAGCCCGGGATCGGCTACGTGCGGATCACGCAGTTCCAGGAGCACACGGTCGAGAACCTCGTCAAGCACCTCGAGGGACTCTCGAAGCAGAACGCACTGAACAGCATCGTGCTCGACCTGCGCAACGACCCGGGCGGCCTGCTGCACGGCGCGGTCGGCGTGTCGGCGGCGTTCCTGCCGCCGAAGGCCATCGTGGTCACGACCGACGGGCGCACCGAGGACGCCCGCCGCAAGTACATCGCCAGCCCCGAGGACTACCTGCGCGGCAGCCGCGACGACGTGCTGCGTCGGCTGCCCGCCGCGGCGAAGACCGCGCCGATGGTGGTGCTGGTCAACGCGGGGTCGGCCTCGGCTTCCGAGATCGTGGCCGGCGCGCTGCAGGACCACAAGCGCGCGGTGCTGCTGGGCACGCAAACCTTCGGCAAGGGCTCGGTGCAGTCGATCCTGCCGCTGTCGAACACGACCGCGATCAAGCTCACGACGGCGCGCTACTACACGCCGAACGGCCGCTCGATCCAGGCCAAGGGGATCACCCCGGACTATCTCGTCGAGGAGACGCCCGAGGGCGACCTCAGCACGTTCCGGCTGCGCGAGGTCGACCTGAACCGGCACCTGAGCAACGACAAGGACCAGGAGGGCCGGCCGACCGCGCCGAAGCCGGGCGACGCGTCGCAGGCGCCGAAGGACCGCAAGCCGATCGAGTTCGGGTCGGCCGACGACTACCAGCTCAAGCAGGCGCTGAACTACCTGAAGGGCCAGCCGGTGGTGATCGCCAAGGCGAAGGACGAAGCGTTGCCGGGGGCGTCCGACGCGAGGGCTTCCGACTCCAAGTGACGCCTCGCTGCGTCCGGCCACGGCCGGACGGGCATCGGCGGCGCCGCCTCCCCGGTCGCCGCCGACCGCATCGGCAGCGCCGACCGGCCGAGCCATGAACGACGAACAACTGCTGCGCTACAGCCGCCACATCCTGCTCGACGAAATGGGCGTCGACGTCCAGGAGCGGCTGCTCGGCGCCACCGCGCTCGTCGTCGGCGCCGGCGGCCTGGGGTCGCCCGCGGGCCTGTACCTCGCCGCTGCGGGGATCGGGCGGATCCTCCTCGCCGACGACGATGCGGTCGACCTGACCAACCTGCAGCGCCAGATCCTGCACCGGCAGGATCGCGTCGGCCAGCCGAAGGCCGAGTCGGGCCGGCGCTCGATGCTCGAAATCAACCCGGGGATCGAGGTCGAGGCGATCGTGCGGCGGCTCGACGGCGAAGCGCTCGCCGCAGCGGTCGCGCGCGCCGACGTCGTCCTCGACTGCTGCGACAACTTCGCGACGCGACAGGCGGTCAACCGCGCCTGCGTCACGCTCGGCAGGCCGCTGGTGTCGGGCGCAGCGATCCGCTTCGACGGCCAGGTGGCGGTGTTCGATTCCCGGCGCGAGGACTCGCCCTGCTACCACTGCCTGTTTCCCGAGGGGCAGGACGTCGAGGAAGTGCGTTGCGCGACGATGGGCGTGTTCGCGCCGCTGACCGGCATCGTCGGCACGGTGCAGGCCGCCGAGGCGCTGAAGCTGGCCGGCGGCTTCGGCACGCCTGCCGTCGGCCGCCTGATGATGCTCGACGCGCGCGCGATGCACTGGCACGACGTGAAGGTGCCGCGCGACCCGGAGTGCGCGGTCTGCGCCTCGCGCCCGCGGCCGCCGCGCTGAGCGACGCCCTCCGCCCTCCGCCCTCGGCCCTTCGGCCGATCGACGTTCGACCGGATCGCGGTCGCCCGACGCGACCGGTAAACTCGGCCGCCTGATGACTCCCGACGACTCCGACACGATCGACCGCGAAGCGCTGGCGATCCTGAACCGCGTGTTCGGCTACGCGTCGTTCCGCGGCCTGCAGCACTCGATCGTCGCGCACGTCGCCGCCGGCGGCGACGCGCTGGTGCTGATGCCCACCGGCGGCGGCAAGTCGCTGTGCTACCAGATCCCGGCGCTGATTCGCGACGGCGTCGGCGTCGTGGTCTCGCCGCTGATCGCGCTGATGCAGGACCAGGTCGACGCGCTGCGCGAGCTCGGCGTGCGCGCCGCGTTCCTCAATTCGTCGCTCGGCGCGCGCGAGGCGGCCACGGTCGAGCGCGCGGTCGCGGCCGGCGAGCTCGATCTGCTGTACGTGGCGCCCGAACGCCTGCTCACGCCACGCTGCCTCGAGCTGCTCGACGGCGCGAAGATCGCGCTGTTCGCGATCGACGAGGCGCACTGCGTCTCGCAGTGGGGCCACGACTTCCGCCCGGAATACCTGCAGCTCGCAGTGCTGCACGAGCGCTGGCCGCGGGTGCCGCGCGTCGCGCTGACCGCGACCGCCGACGCGCTCACCCGCCGCGAGATCGTCGCGAAGCTCGCGCTCGAATCGGCCCGCGAATTCGTCTCGAGCTTCGACCGGCCCAACATCCGCTACCGGATCGTCGAGAAGGTCGACCCGAAGCGCCAGCTGCTCGACTTCGTCGCCGGGTCGCACGCGGGCCAGGCCGGCATCGTCTACTGCGCGTCGCGGGCGAAGGTCGACGAGATCGCGCAGTGGCTGTCGGCGCAGGGCATCCCCGCGCTGCCGTACCACGCCGGCCTGGACAACGCGACGCGCAGCGCCCACCAGGCGCGCTTCCTGCGCGAGGACGGCCTGGTGATGGTGGCGACGATCGCGTTCGGAATGGGGATCGACAAGCCCGACGTGCGCTTCGTCGCCCACCTCGACATGCCCAGGAGCGTCGAAGGCTACTACCAGGAGACCGGTCGCGCCGGCCGCGACGGCGAGCCGGCCGAAGCCTGGATGGCCTACGGGCTCGCCGACGTCGTCCAGCAGCGGCGGCTGATCGACCTGTCGGAAGCCGACGAAGCGTACAAGCGCGTCTCGAGCGCGAAGCTCGACGCGATGCTCGGGCTCGCCGAGACGATCGACTGCCGCCGGGTGCGCCTGCTCGCCTACTTCGGCGAGGCGAGCGGTCCCTGCGGCAACTGCGACAACTGCCTCGAGCCGCCCGAGCCCTGGGACGCCACCGAGCCGGCCCGCAAGCTGCTCTCGTGCATCTACCGCGTCCGGCAGGCGAGCGGCTTCGGCTTCGGCGCCCAGCACATCATCGCCGTGCTGCGCGGCCAGGCGAGCGAGCGAGTGCGGCAGCACGGGCACGACGCGCTCAGCACGTTCGGCATCGGTGCCGACCTCTCGGAGACCGAATGGCGCGCGGTGCTGCGCCAGCTGATCGCGCAGGGCCTGGTCGCGGTGGACCACGCGCGACACCAGGTGCTCGTGCTCACCGATGCCAGCCGTGCGCTGCTGCGCGGCGAACGCACGCTGCAGATGCGGCGCCCGAAGGCGGACGTCGGGCGACGCGCCGGGCGCGGAGCGCGCCGGGCGCGCGGCGACTCCGCGGCCGCGGGCGCGCAGGCGCCGGCGGGCGGCGCGGCCGACGCAGCGGTCGAGGCCCTGTTCGAGAGGCTGAGGGAGTGGCGGCGCACCACCGCGACGGCGCGCGGCGTGCCGCCGTACGTGATCTTCCACGACGCGACGCTGCGCGGAATCGCCGAGCGCCGGCCGGCCTCGCTCGAGGAGCTCGCCGCGGTCGGCGGCGTCGGCGAGAAGAAGCTCGACGCCTACGGCGCCGAGCTCATCGGCCTGATCGGCTCGGCCGGCCCCTGAAGCCGCCGACTCCGCTCGGCCGCGCCGGCGCGGCGGGTGCGGGCGGCTGGCCCGCCGGGGCGGCGGCGACGACGCGCGCAGGCTGCGAAGGCGCCACGGGCGCGCGCTGCGCCTTGGGCGCCGACGCACTGCGAGGCGGCTGCGTGCCCTGGCCTCGCGACGAGGCGTAACCGCCCTGGCTGCGCGCCACGCCCTGGCCGCCCTGCCTCGGTCCCGCGCCGCGCGAAGCGTCGCCGCGCATCGGACGGCGCGGCTGACGCGGCGGCCGGTCGTCGACGTCCGGCTCGTTGCGCGCGTTCGGGTCGAGCTCGAAACCGGCGATCGTCTCGCGCGGGATCTCGCGCCGGATCAGCCGCTCGATGTCGCGCAGCAGCCCGCTCTCGTCGGGCGAAACCAGCGACACGGCCTCGCCTTCGGCCCCGGCGCGGCCGGTGCGGCCGATGCGATGCACGTAATCTTCCGGCACGTTGGGCAGGTCGAAGTTCACGACGTGCGGCAGCTCGACGATGTCCAGGCCGCGCGCGGCGATGTCGGTCGCCACCAGCACCTGCAGGCTGCCGGACTTGAACTCGGACAGCGCGCGCGTGCGCGCGTTCTGGCTCTTGTTGCCGTGGATCGCGAGCGACGGGATGCCGTCCTTCGCCAGCTGCTCGGCCAGCCGGTTCGCGCCGTGCTTGGTGCGCGTGAACACCAGCACCTGGAACCAGTTGTGCTCGCGCACCAGGTGCGACAGCAGCTCGCGCTTGCGGGCCTTGTCGACCGGCAGCACGCGCTGACGGACCGTGTCGGCCGTCGCGTTGCGGCGCGCGACCTCGATCAGGGCCGGCTTGTTCAACAGGCCGTCGGCCAGCGCCTTGATCTCGTCGGAGAACGTCGCCGAGAACAGCAGGTTCTGGCGCTGCGGCGGCAGCAGCTTCAGCACGCGACGAATGTCGTGGATGAAGCCCATGTCGAGCATGCGATCGGCCTCGTCGAGGACCAGCACCTCGACGCCCGACAGGTCGACCGTGCGCTGGCCGGCGTGGTCGAGCAGCCGGCCCGGGGTTGCGACCAGGATGTCGACGCCGCGACGCAGGCGGTCGATCTGCGGGTTGATGTTGACGCCGCCGAACACGACGGTCGACGAGATCTTCAGGTGCTTCGAGTAGGCGACGACGCTTTCCTCGACCTGCGCCGCGAGCTCGCGGGTGGGCGTCAGGATCAGCACGCGAATCGGGCGTGCGCCGCCTGCGGCCGGCTTGCGCGCTGGCGTCGTCGACAGGCGCTGCAGGATCGGCAGCACGAAGCCGGCGGTCTTGCCGGTGCCGGTCTGCGCGCCGGCGAGCAGGTCGCCGCCCGACAGCACGGCCGGAATGGCTTTCGCCTGGATGGGGGTGGGGGAATCGTAGCCGCGCTCGGTGACGGCACGGACGAGGGCTTCGGACAAGCCCAGGGAAGCAAAGGACATGGGACTCCAGCGACATCGGCCTCGGTCACCGCAGCGCGCGAGCGCGCCGCCGGTTGCGACGCCAGTCGCGGGCAGACGAATCAGGGTTAGGGCCTTCTGGAACGGCAGATGCCGTGAAGACGCGGCGAAGAGACTGGCTGTCGACACCGCTGCGCGGCGCCGATTCGGTACCGCACTGCAACATGATAGCCGAAAGCGCGGCCGCGCGCAGGCCGGGCCCCCGCAATGGCGCAGCCGGACCGACCGGTGGCGCCGGAGCGCCTCAACCGTGTCCCGAGAGTTGCCTGATCAGCGCGAACGTGACCAGCGCCATCCCGAGCAGCAGCGCGAAGAACACCAGCGAGCGCTGCTCGAAGCGTCGCCCCGCCCTGCGCTCCAGCGCGTCGAGCAGCCGGTCGGCGACCAGGTAGAGCACCGCCGCCGTGATGACGAAATAGACGAGATCCATGCCGGGAACCCTACGCGATCGCCGGACGAAAAAAAACCCGGGCATCGCTGCCCGGGTGGAATCCACCAAAGGAGGAGGTGGAGGAGACGGTGAGGACTCTAGCAGAAATCATGTTGCGTTGCAACATGGCGACCGTCGCGGCCATCTGCCGACTCGCCTCCCCCGGAATCAGGCGATCAGGAACGGTGCCTGCTGGTCGAACAGATCGCCCGGCGAGCGGCGGAACCCGCTCTTGGCGAAGCGAAGCCAGCGCCCGAGCACGTAGGCGAGCACGATGCCGGCGCGCGCCGCCGCATCGGTGTCCTGGGGCAGCCGCCCCTGCGCGACCGTCACCCGGAACGCCTGCTTCAGCGATGCCTCGATGCGGTCGATCAGCTGGTTGATCCGGTCCTGCAGCCGGTCGTCCTCGGTGACCAGCGCGTCGCCGATCAGCACGCGGGTCATGCCGGGGTTCTTCTCGGCGAACGACAGCAGCATCGCGACGATGTCGCGCAGCTGGCGCAGTCCGTCTTCCTGCTGCGTCGTGATCTGGTTGATCAGCCCGAAGATCGTCGACTCGATGAACTCGATCAGCCCCTCGAACATCTGCGCCTTGCTCGCGAAGTGGCGGTACAGCGCCGCTTCCGACACCTGGAGCCGGCCCGCGAGCGCGGCGGTGGTGACGCGATCGCCGCCGGGCTCCTGCAGCATCGCGGCCAGCGTCTGGAGGATCTGCAGCCTTCGTTCGCCGGGCTTCGGTCGAGCGGGCTTCGGCGCGGGCGTCGTCTGATCGTTCATCTCGTTATCGTCGCGGATCGAAGGGCCTTGCGCGGCAGGTGCGCGACCGATTGTACTTGAACGTCCACGCGGCGAGACGGTCCGGCGCGCGTGCGGCGCGATGGATGGTGCGAACGGTGGCTGATGCCGGTCACGAGCACCGTCCGCAAACCGACGTGGCGCGCGCCGGCGAGGTTGGCGACCGAATCCTCGACGAGGACGCAGCGCGCCGCGGGCACGCGCAGGCGCGCGACCAGCCTGCGCAGCATCGGCCGCGAGGGCTTCGGCTGCAGCCGTCCCGCGAACGACATCGCCTCGATCGAGACGATCGACTCGATCTGCGCCTGGATGCCCAGCGCGCGCACGACCTGCGACGCGTAGTGCAGCGGCGCGTTCGTGACGACGATGCGCCTGCCCGGCAGCCGGCGTAGCGCGTGCGCGAGGCGCATGTCGCGCTTGACGATCCGGTGGATGTCCGGAAACGGGTGCGTCTCGCGCAGGAAGTGGTGCGGATCGGTCCCGTGGTGCCGGATCATCCCGAGCAGCGTCGCGCCGTACCGCCGCCAGTACTGCATCCGCAGCGCGTTCGCTTCCTCGTGCTCGAGCGCGAGCTCGCGCGCGAGGTACTCGGTCATCGCGCGATTGATGCGCGGGAACACGACCGGCATCGCGTCGTGCAGCGTGTTGTCGAGGTCGAGCAGCCAGACGCGCGTCATGAGGTCACGGCCGGTTGCGCCCCGGCGCCGCTGGCCACTCCGACTCCGACCTCATGACGCTCGTGCGGCCTTCCGGCCAGATCGAGAGACGCGAGGTCAGTGGCTGCGGATCATCGTGCCGACCCCGTGGTCGGTCATGATCTCCAGCAGCAGGCAGTGGTCGACGCGCCCGTCGACGATGTGCACCGAATTCACGCCCGCCTTCGCGGCGTCGAGCGCCGACGAGATCTTGGGAAGCATTCCGCCCGAGATCGTGCCATCGGCGAACAGGTCGTCGATCTGGCGCGCGCTCAGGCCGGTGAGCAGCTTGCCGCTCTTGTCGAGAACGCCCGGAGTGTTGGTGAGCAGCACGAGCTTCTCGGCCTTCAGGACCTCGGCGACCTTGCCGGCCACGACGTCGGCGTTGATGTTGTAGGTCTCGCCTTCCTCGCCCGAGCCGATCGGCGCGATCACCGGGATGAAGCCGTTGGCCGTGAGCGTCTGGATGATGCCGGGGTCGATCCTCTCGATCTCGCCGACCTGCCCGATGTCGATCTGCTCGTCGGGCTTGTCCTTCGAGGCGATCTTCATCCGCCGCGCCCGGATCAGCCCGCCGTCCTGTCCGGTGAGCCCTACGGCGCGACCGCCGGCGTGGTTGATCAGCTCGACGATCTCCTTGTTGACCTGCCCGGCGAGCACCATCTCGACGATGTCCATCGTCTCCGCGTCGGTCACGCGCATACCCTGCACGAACTCGCCCTTCTTGCCGACGCGCGCCAGCAGCTGCTCGATCTGCGGCCCGCCGCCGTGCACCACCACCGGATTGAGCCCCACCAGCTTCAGCAGCACCACGTCGCGCGCGAAGCTCTGCTTGAGCTTCTCGTCGGTCATCGCGTTGCCGCCGTACTTGACGACCACGATCCTGCCGTGGAAGCGGCGGATGTACGGCATCGCCTCGGCGAGGATCGCCGCCTTCAGCGACGGGGGCACCGCCTGCGTCGGCGACGTCTCGGAGGGACGCGCCGCGGAACCGGCGGGCTGCTGCTCGGCGCTCATGCTGCTCCTCGCGCGGGTGGTGGAATCGACGGGGGATTCTAACCGAGCGCCGCGGCGAGCCCGGCAGCCGCAGCGGGCCCGGCCGCCTCGCCGCGCGCCTTTACGCGGCCGCGCGTTCGTGTTGTGATCGGCACGACCACGCGGAGACCGACGATGCACCGATGGCTGTTCACGCTATGCCTGCTCGCACCGCTGGCGTCGGGCGCCCAGGTGCTCGACAAGCGCAGCATCCGGCACGGCGACGTCGACGTGCCGATCGAGATCGCGCGGCCTGCCGGACCCGGGCCATGGCCGGCCGTGCTGTACATACACGCCAAGCGGGGTTTCGAGGACGTCGACCGCGAGCACATGCGCGGACTGGCCCGGGACGGATTCCTGGTCGTGGCGCCGGACTGGCTGAGCGGCAACATGCTCGAACGCTGGCCCGATCGCCACTACCCGGAAACCGAGGCCGACGTCGAAGCGGGCCTCGACGCGCTGCGCGCCCGCACCGACGTGTGCAGGGGTCCGGTCGGCATCGTCGCCAAGTCCCGCGGCCCGTACTTCGCGATCCGGCTCGCCGCGAAGCGCCCCGCCGACGTCGCCGCGATCGTGTCGTACTACGGGCATTTCCAGGATCCGAACGCGCCCGAGCCGCAACAGCTGTTCTCGACCGCACCCGAGGTGCGCGCCATCGTCGTTCCGGTGCTGATGCTGATCGGCGACGCGGACTTCGAACTGCGCCGCCTCGTCAACGGCCGTGCCTTCTACACGCTGTGGGAGCGCGGCGTTCCCGTCGAATTGCAGATGTACCCGATGGCGCGCCGCGCGTTCGACTTCAGGGCCGACCAGAGCCCCGAAGAGAAGGTCGCCGCGCGGCACGCCGCGCAACGCGAGCGGCAATGGCTGCGCCGGCACATGAAGCTCGACGCGCAGGGACGTTGCCGCTGACGCGTCGGCGGCCGGCGCGGCCGTTGGAATCGGCCATGCTCCCGAATCGCGACGCGGCTGCCGTGGACGGGCCGACCGACGCGTGCCCGCGTTGCGGCGCGCTCTTCGCCTGCGGCGTGGCCTCCGGCCGCTGCTGGTGCAGCGAGCTGCCGCCGCTGGCGCCGCTTCCGGATGGACTGCCGCCCTCGTGCCTGTGCCCGGCGTGCCTGCGCGAGCTGGCGGCATCCGGGGCACCGATCCGGCATGGCTGATACCGGCCAGCCCTGCTGAACCGGGCAGGCCCGCGTGCGAGAATCGGGGTTCCCGAGCGGCCCGAGACCGATCCATGCAGACCGCCATCCCCTGCCTGTTCATGCGCGGCGGCACGTCGCGCGGCCCGTTCTTCGACGAGGCCGACCTCCCCGCCGACGTCGCGACGCGCGATCGCGTGCTGCTCGCCGTCATGGGCTCGCCGGACAGGCGACAGATCGACGGCCTCGGCGGCGCGCATCCGCTCACCAGCAAGGTGGGCATCGTCCGGCGCAGCCGGGTCGCCGGCGTCGACCTCGATTTCCTGTTCGCGCAGCTGCAGCCCGACAAGGACACGGTCGACACCACGCCGAACTGCGGCAACATGCTCGCGGCCGTCGTTCCTTTCGCGCTCGAGACCGGCCTGGCCGCCGCGCAGGGCGACGCGACGACGCTTCGGGTGCTCACGCTGAATACCGACATGCAGTGCGACATCACGGTGCAGACACCGATGACGGCGGCGGGCCGCCGCGTCGAGTACGCGGGCGACGCGCGCATCGACGGCGTTCCCGGCACCTCGTCGCCGATCACGATCAACTTCCTCGACACCGCGGGATCGGTCTGCGCCGGGCTGCTTCCGACCGGCCGCGTGCTCGACGAGATCGACGTGCCCGGTGTCGGCCGCATCCAGGCCACCTGCATCGACAACGGCATGCCGATGGTGCTGTTCCGGGCCGCCGACCTTGGCCGCACCGGATACGAGTCGGTTGCCGACCTCAATGCCGACGCCGGCTTGAAGACGCGCGTCGAGGCCTTGCGGCTGGCCGCCGGCCTGCTGATGGGGCTGGGCGACGTGACGAAGAAGACCTATCCGAAGATGTGCCTGGTCTCGCCGCCGCGCGCCGGCGGGAGCCTGTCGACGCGCTGCTTCATTCCGCACGTCTGCCACGACGCGATCGGCGTGCTGGCGGCGGTCACCGTCGGCACGGCCTGCGTGCTCGACGGTTCGATCACGCAGGGCATCGCGAACGTGCCGGCCGGGCTGGTGAAGACGGTCTCGGTCGAACACCCGACCGGCGAGTTCAGCGTCGAACTCGAAGTCGACCCGGCCGACCCGCAGAGCGTGATCCGCGCGGCGCTGCTGCGCACCGCGCGCCTCATCATGCGCGGCGAAGTCATGATTCCCGATTCGGTCTGGAAAGGAAAGCAGCGATGATCATCGACATCCACGGGCACTACACCACGGCCCCGAAGGCGCTCGAGGACTGGCGCAACCGCCAGATCGCGGGCCTGAAGGATCCGTCGGTC
>JAMLIR010000007.1 GCA_023954045.1 Burkholderiaceae bacterium
CGGCGGCGCGTCGCCAGCCTCGGGCCGGCGACGCGCCCCGCCTCACTCCTTCGGCGTGTCGAGCTTGGCGCGCAGCAGCGCGCCGAGGTTCGTCGTGCCGCTGGCCGCGCCGCTCTCGGCCTGCATCCGCTGCAGCGCCTCGGCCGTCTCGGCCGTGTCGCGCGCCTTCAGCGACAGGTTGATCGAGCGGTTCTTGCGATCGACGTTGACGATCATCGCCTCGACCTCTTCGCCTTCCTTCAGGTGGTTGCGCGCGTCTTCCACCCGGTCGCGCGAGATCTCGGAGGCACGCAGGTAGCCCTCGACGTCGCCGCCCAGGTCGATGACCGCGCCCTTCGGGTCGACGCTCCTGACGACGCCCCTGACGATCGCGCCCTTCTCGTGGGTCGCCGCGTAGTTGCCGAACGGATCGCCCTCGAGCTGCTTGATGCCCAGCGAGATGCGCTCGCGCTCGGTGTCGATCGCGAGCACCATCGCCTCGACCTCGTCGCCCTTCTTGAAGTTGCGCACCGCCTCTTCGCCGGGGCTGTGCCACGACAGGTCGGACAGGTGCACCAGGCCGTCGATGCCACCGGGCAGGCCGATGAACACGCCGAAGTCGGTGATCGACTTGATCGTGCCGCGGACCTTGTCGCCCTTGCGGTGGTTGTCGGCGAACTCTTCCCACGGGTTCGGACGGCACTGCTTCATGCCGAGCGAGATGCGGCGCCGGTCCTCGTCGATCTCGAGCACCATCACCTCGACCTCGTCGCCGAGCGCGACGATCTTGCCCGGATTGACGTTCTTGTTGGTCCAGTCCATCTCGGAGACGTGCACCAGGCCCTCGATGCCCGGCTCGATCTCGACGAACGCGCCGTAGTCGGTGATGTTCGTGATCTTGCCGAACATCCGCGTGCCCTGCGGATAGCGCCGGCCGATGCCGACCCAAGGGTCGTCGCCGAGCTGCTTGACGCCGAGCGAGACGCGGTTCTTCTCCTGGTCGAACTTGAGCACCTTGGCGGTGACTTCCTGGCCCACCTGCAGCACCTCGGACGGATGGCGCACGCGGCGCCACGCCATGTCGGTGATGTGCAGCAGGCCGTCGATGCCGCCCAGGTCGATGAACGCGCCGTAGTCGGTGATGTTCTTGACCACGCCGTGGACGATCGCGCCCTCGTGCAGCGTCTCGAGCAGCTTGGCGCGCTCCTCGCCCTGCGTGAGCTCGACCACCGCGCGGCGCGACAGCACCACGTTGTTGCGCTTGCGATCGAGCTTGATGACCTTGAACTCGAGGGTCTTGCCCTCGTAGGGGGTGGTGTCCTTGACCGGGCGGGTGTCGATCAGCGAGCCGGGCAGGAACGCGCGGATGCCGTTGGTCATGACGGTCAGGCCGCCCTTGACCTTGCCGGTGATCGTGCCGTCGACGTGCTCGCCGGATTCGAGCGCCTTCTCGAGGCTGATCCAGGCGGACAGGCGCTTGGCGCGATCACGCGACAGGCGGGTCTCGCCGTAGCCGTCTTCGAGCGCCTCGATCGCCACCGACACGAAGTCGCCGGCCTTCACGTCGAGTTCGCCGCGATCGTCGTGGAATTCCTCGATCGGGATGAAGCTCTCGGACTTCAGCCCGGCGTTGACGACGACGAAGTTGTGGTCGATGCGCACCACCTCGGCGGTGATGACTTCGCCCTGGCGCATTTCCTGGCGCGACAGGGACTCCTCGAACAGCTGGGCAAAACTCTCGGTCGGGTTGGCAGTTGCGGTTGCAGTAGTCAAAGTGGTTCCAGTGTCTTCAAAAGCACGCCGGACAGCCGGTTCCCGCGGCGCCCGGACTTCGGTCCGTAGCGCGCGCCGGGCGGCAACCCAGCGGAGTTGACGCTCATCCCGTCGCGAGCGACGGGTACCTTCCGCCCCGGGGGACGACCCCCCACGATCCGTGGCGGTCCGGATCGCGCCGCCGCCGGCCCCGTGTCGGGCCCGGTCAGGGGCGCGCCCGGTGGCGATAGGCCCCGAGCACCTGCGCGACCGTCTGGTCGATGTCGAGGTGCGTGGAGTCGATCACCACCGCGCCTTCCGCGGGCTTCAGCGGCGCGACGCTGCGACGCGTGTCGCGCTCGTCGCGCTGCTGCAGATCCCGTAAAAGGTCGGCGAGATTAGCAGAAAAACCCTTTTCGATCAACTGCTTATACCGGCGCTTCGCGCGCGATTCGGCGCTCGCCGTCAGGAACACCTTCAGCGTCGCTTCGGGAAACACGACGGTGCCCATGTCGCGCCCGTCGGCGACCAGGCCCGGCGGGCGGCGGAAGCCGCGCTGCAGGCCGAGCAGCGCCGCCCGCAGGGCCGGCAGGGCGGCGATGCGCGACGCCGCGTTGCCCACCGCCTCGTCGCGGATGGCCCCGGTCACGTCCTGGCCGCCGAGCTCGATGCGCTCGCCGGCGAAGCGCACCGGCAGCGCGGCGGCCAGCGCGGCGAGGCCTGCCTCGTCGTCGAGGTCGACCCCGCCGCGCAGCGCCGCCAGCGCGCAGAGCCGGTACAGCGCGCCGGAATCCAGGTAGCCCCAGCCCAGCGCCTGCGCGACGCGCTGGGCAACCGTGCCCTTGCCCGAAGCGGTGGGTCCGTCGATCGCGATCAGCGGCGCGCTCATCGGCCGTCCGCTCATGCCTGCGCGGACGCTTCGATCCGCAGGCCGGCCGAGCGCGCCAGCGCCTCGAAGCCCGGGAACGAGGTCGCGACGTTGGCCGTGTCGCGCACCGTCAGCTCGCCGTCGGCGCGCAGCGCCGCCATCGCGAACGACATCGCGATCCGGTGGTCGCCGTGTGCCTCGATGGTCCCGGGACGAAACGCGGCTGCGCGCGCGCCGCGGCCCTCGATCACCATGCCGTCGGGCGTCGGCCTCGCCTCGACGCCGAGCGCCTCCAGGCCCTGCGCCATCACGACGATCCGATCGGACTCCTTCACTCGCAGCTCGGCGGCACCGGTGACGACGGTGCGTCCTTCGGCGCAGGCGGCGGCGACGAACAGCGCCGGGAACTCGTCGATCGCCAGCGGCACCAGCTCGGGCGGCACGGCGACGCCGCGCAGCGCGGCGGCGCGCACCCGCAGGTCGGCGACCGGCTCGCCACCGACCTCGCGCTCGTTGCGCACCTCGATGTCGGCCCCCATCAGCCGCAGGATGGCGATGACGCCGGTCCGGGTCGGGTTCATTCCGACGTGCTCGAGCAGCAGGTCCGAGCCGGGCGCGATCGACGCGCCGACCAGGAAGAAGGCCGCCGACGAGATGTCGGCCGGCACGTCGATCGCGGTCGCGCGCAGCGGCTGGCCGCCGCGCAGCGTCACGGCCTCGCCGTCGCGCTCGACGGCGACGCCGAAGCCGCCGAGCATGCGCTCGGTGTGGTCGCGCGTCGGCGCGGGTTCGATCACCGTGGTCTCGCCCTGCGCGTAGAGCCCGGCGAGCAGCAGCGCCGACTTGACCTGCGCGCTGGCCATCGGCATCCGGTAGCGGATGCCGTGCAGGCGTTCCACTGGCAGGATCCGCACCGGCGGGCAGCCATCGCGCGTCTCGATCCGCGCGCCCATCTGCGCCAGCGGCTCGGCGACGCGGCGCATCGGCCGCTTCGACAGGCTCGCGTCGCCGACCAGCGTCGACTCGAAGCGCTGCCCGGCGAGCAGCCCCATCAGCAGGCGCATCGCGGTGCCCGCGTTGCCGCAGTCGAGAGCCGCCGAGGCCGCGCGCAGCCCGTTCAGGCCCACGCCGTGCACCGTCACGCGCCCTGCCTGCGGCCCCTCGATGCGCACGCCGAGCGCGCGGAAGATCTGCATCGTCGAGATCGCGTCGGCCCCCTCGAGGAAGCCCGTGACTTCGGTCACGCCGTCGGCGATCGCGCCGAGCATCACCGAACGGTGCGAGATCGACTTGTCGCCCGGCACGCGGACGGTTCCGGACAAGGCGCCGCCTGGCGCGACGCGAAAACTGCGGGACATGGAATTTTTCCTGTGGCGCGCCCGGCCCGGAGGCTAGAGTGCGCCCATTGAGAGCGAGGCAGCCATGATTCTACCGAGCAGCGACACCCGCGCCGGAGAGCCGCAGTCCTTCTCGACGGACGCCCTCCCCCTGCCCGCCCCTGAGGTCGTCGACGGTCACCTGGCGCGCGAGCAGCTCGACGCCCGTGCCCAGCGGCTCTTCGCCTCGTTGCCCTGGGCGTACCGGCTCCCCGTCACCCGCCAGCGCTTCCCGCACGTGCTCAACCGGCTCGCCGCCGAATGGGAGGTGCCGATGCGCTTCCTGGGGCTGATGGACGAGCTGCTGATCGACCATCGCGGCAACCGCGAGGGATTCCCGTTCGACTCGGTGCTCGAGCTGACGAACCTGCGCGAGTACTACCTGAACGAAGTGCACGTGGGCCTGCGCAGGCGCCTGGACGCGCGCCGCAGCGCCTGGTGAGGCAGGGCCTGTCGGGGTACGACCGTCCCCGGGATCGCAGCCCGAAGACGCCCTAACCCAGGCGGCCTCGCCAGCGACTTCCCGCCGAGAAGATCGCCACCAGCGAATCGCGGTCGCCCGCCTCGAGCGCGGCGACGATCGCTTCGTTGATCGCGCGAAAGCGCGCCGCCGACGCGAGGCAGGCCTCGCGATTGTCCAGCAGGATATCGGCCCACATCCCCGGCGCCGACGCCCCGACGCGCGTGGTGTCGCGCAACCCGGCGCCCGAGAATTCGAGCGCGCGGTCGGCGAGATCGCCGCCCGCGATGGCCGCCGACAGGCCGAACGCGACCGCGTGCGGCCAGTGCGAGGCTTCCGCGAACACCCGGTCGTGAAGCGCGGGGTCCAGCGTCGAGACCTGCGCGCCGGTCGGCTCGAGCAGGCGCCTGATCGCTTCGCAATGCTGCTGCGGCGTGGTGTCGAGCGGGCACAGCAGCCAGCGCCGGTCGCGGAACAGGTCGGGATCGGCGGCCTGCGGCCCGCTGCGCTCGGACCCGGCGATGGGGTGCCCCGGCACGAAGCGCAGGAAGGCGTCGCCGAGCGCGCGGCGCGCGGCGTCGATCACGCTGCGCTTGGTGCTGCCGCAGTCGGTGACGATCGCCTGCGGGTCGAGCGCCTCGCGGATCTGCGCGAACAGCGCCGGCATCGCGGTGACCGGGGCGGCGACGACGACGAACGAGGCTCCAGCGACCGCTTCGGCGACGCTGTCGCAGGCGAGGTCGACGTGGCCGAGCGCGCGCGCGACACGCGCGTCGTCGTTCGGCGAATACCCGGCGATCTGCGCGACCGTGCCCGAGCGCTTGAGCGAGGCGGCGAGCGAGCCGCCGATCAGGCCTACGCCGAGGATCGCGAGCCTCTGGACCGCCGGCGGCACCGGACTCACCTCACCGGCCCATCACCCGCGCGAACGCCGCGAGGAAGGCCTCGTTCTCCTCGGGCAGCCCGACCGTGATCCGCAGCCATTCGGGCAGCCCGTAGTTCGCCACCGGCCGCACGATGATCCCCGCGTGCAGCAGCCCCTCGTACACGGCGGCAGCGTCGCCGACGCGCACCAGCACGAAGTTGCCGTACGACGGCACGTACTCGAGCCCCATGCGCGCGAACGCGGACTGCAGCCGCGCCAGCCCGTCGCGGTTGAGCTCGTAGCTGCGCTGCAGGAAGTCCGCGTCGTCGAGCGCCGCGATCGCCGCCGCCTGCGCGACCGAGCTGACGTTGAACGGCTGGCGCACGCGGTTCATCAGGTCGGTGAGCTCGGCCTGCGCCAGGCCGAATCCGACCCGCAGCCCGGCCAGCCCGTAGGCCTTCGAGAACGTCCGCGAGATCACCAGGTTCGGGTAGTCGCGCAGCCACTGCGCCGAGTCGAAGCGCAGCGCGGGGTCCAGGTATTCGTTGTACGCCTCGTCGAGCACGACGACGACGTCGCGCGGCACCGCCGCCAGGAACGCCGCGACCTCGCCGGCCGGCAGGAAGGTGCCGGTCGGGTTGTTCGGATTCGCGATGAAGACCAGCCGCGTGTCGGCGGCGATCGCCGCGCGCATCGCGTCGAGGTCGTGCCCGAGCTTGCGCGCCGGCACGACGATCGCGCGCGCGCCGGTCTCCTGCGTGGCCAGCGCGTAGACCGCGAACGAGTACTGCGAATAGACCGCCGAGCAGCCCGGCTGCAGCAGCGCGTGCGCCGCCAGTTCGAGGACGTCGTTCGAGCCGTTGCCGAGCGTGATCCACTCCTGCGGGACGCCGTAGCGCTTCGAGAGCGCCGCCTTGAGCTCGAAACCGTTGGAATCGGGATAGCGGCCGAGATCGGACACCGCGCCCGCCATCGCGTCGCGCGCCGACTGCGGGATGCCCAGCGGGTTCTCGTTCGACGCCAGCTTCACGATCCGCTCGGGCTGCAGGCCGTACTCGCGCGCGAGCTCCGAGATCGGCTTGCCGGCCAGGTAGGGAGCGATCTTCCTGACGTACTCGGGTGCGTGGATGCTCATGGGCTTGGCTGCCGGACAGAGGGTCCGCCGGCGGGCCCGGCGGCTGGCGTGCAAGGATAACCGAGTCGCGGCGCGCGGGTCGCCTGCGCGACACTAGGCCGCACGCGGATACGAGCCGACCACCTTGCAGAACGCCGCCTGCGACTTCAGTTCGGCCAGCGCCGCCGCCACCGGCGGGTCGTCGCGATGGCCGATCACGTCGATGTAGAAGTAGTACTCCCACAGCCCCTGGCGGGCCGGGCGCGACTCGAAGCGCTTCATCGACACGCCGTGCCGCGCGAACGGCTCGATCAGCGCGTGGACCGCGCCGGCGCGGTCGGGAACCGACAGGATCAGCGAGGTCTGGTCGGCGCCGGAGGGTGCGCACGCGTGGCGGCCGATCACGGCGAAGCGGGTCCGGTTGTTCGGGTCGTCCTGGATGCTGCGCGCGACCAGTTGCAGGCCATAGCGCTGCGCGGCGTGCTCGCCGGCGATCGCTGCGGTCGCCGGGTCGTCCGACGCCAGCCTCGCCGCCTCGGCGTTGCTCGCCACCGGCACGCGCTCGACGCCCGCCGCGTTGCGATCCAGCCAGCCCGCGCACTGCGCGAGCGACTGCGGGTGCGACGCGATGCGCCGCACGCCGTCGAGGCTGCCGCTGCGCGTCATCAGGTTCTGGCGCACCGGCACGGACACCTCGCCGCTGATCGCCAGCGGCGACTGCAGGAGCAGGTCGAGCGTGCGGTTGACCGCGCCCTCGGAGGAGTTCTCGACCGGCACGATGCCGAAATCGGTCGCTCCGGCCTCGGTGGCGCGGAACACCTCGTCGATCGTCGGGCACGGAACCGCGTCGACCGAGCTGCCGAAATGGCGCAGCAGCGCCTGCTCGGAGAACGTGCCGGCGGGCCCGAGATAGGCCACCCGCAGCCGTCGCTCGAGCTCACGGCACGCCGAGACGACTTCGCGCCAGATCGCCTCGATCGCGTCGCCCGACAGCGGTCCGGGGTTGACCTCGCGCAGCCGCGCCATGATCTGCGCCTCGCGCTCGGGGCGATAGACCGGCGCGTCCGCGCGATGCTTGAGCTCGCCGACCTGCTGGGCCAGCCTGGCGCGCCGGTTCAGCAGCTCGACGATCTCGCGGTCGACCGCATCGATCGCCGCGCGCAGCGCCTGGAGCTCGCCGCCGGGAACGTCGGGCTGCGGGTTCGATGGTTCGGCCATGGCGGCTCGGGCAATCCTTGGGGGAATCGATGGCGTGGATCGTATCAAACGCGGGCGCGCGGTTCGCTTCGCCTCAGCGGCCGGGCAGCCAAAGCAGCAGCCACGGCAGCGCCAGCCCCGCCGCCAGCGTCGAGAGCGTGACCGCGGCGCTCACCTCGCCGACCTGCGCCTCGTAGCGCTGCGCGAACAGGTAGACGTTGGCGCCGACCGGCAGCGCCGCGGTCACGGTGGCGACCGCGAGCGGCAGCGGCCCGACCCGCAGCACGAACGCGCCGACGAGCCAGACCAGCAACGGGTGCGCAAGGCTCTTGAGCAGCGTCAGCACGACCGCCGTCGCGATGCCCTGCCGCAGGTCGAACTGCGCCAGCGACGCGCCCAGCAGCACCAGGCACAGCGGCGCGGCGGCGGCTCCGAGCATCTGCAACGTCGTGTCCACCGGCGCCGGCAGCGCCGCGCCGGCCGCCGACCAGGCCAGACCGGCGAGGATCGGCAACACGACCGGGTGCAGCAGCGACGCGCGCACGACCTGCCCGAGGCTGGTCGCGATCGAGCGCCAGGAGCTGCGCCCCGCCGCCGCGCGCCCGCGCGCGACGGCCCCGGCCTCGATGACCAGGGTGCTCAGCGTGAGGAAGGTCAGCGCGTGCACTGCGACGATCGTCAGCAGCAGCGCCAGGCCGGTCTCGCCGTAGGCGAGCCGCACCACCGGAATCCCCAGCATCACCGTGTTGGCGAACACCGCAGTCAAGGCCTGCACGGCCGCCGCGCTCGCGGCTGCGCCGCGGCGCAACTGCACCGCGAGCACGGCGCCGTACAGCGGCAGCCCGGCCCCGTAGTACGCGAGCGCCGCGCCGGGCGAGAGCCGGTCGAACTCGACGCGCGCGATCGCGCCGAACAGCAGCGCCGGAAGGAAGATCAGGAACGCCGCGTCCGAGAGCGCCTTGACCGCGGCTTCGCCGAGAAGCCCGGTGCGCGCCGCCGCCACGCCGATCAGGATCAGCAGGAAGACCGGCAGCAGGATCCCGGCCAGAGGGGTCACGCGCCCTCGTTCCGGAGGGCGATGCCCGCCGGGTCAGGCGTCATCGGCCTGCGCGGCTCCGGCCTCGTCCTCGCCGCTGCCGCCCGCCGCACCCTCCGGGCCCTCGGCCTCGTGGCCGTTCTCGGCCGCGTCGCGCTCGACGACGCGCTGCACGCCGGTGAGCGTGGTGCCCTCGTCGACGGCGATCAGCGTCACGCCCTGCGTCGCCCGGCCCATCTCGCGGATCTCGGCGACGCGGGTGCGCACCAGCACGCCGCCGGTGGTGATCAGCATGATCTCGTCGCGCTCGTCGACCAGCACCGCGGCGACGACCTTGCCGTTGCGCCCGGAAGTCTGGATCGCGATCATCCCCTTGGTACCGCGGCCGTGCCGGGTGTACTCGGTGATCGGCGTGCGCTTGCCGAAGCCGTTCTCGGTCGCGGTGAGCACCGACTGCTGCTCGCCGCCGGCCACCAGCATCGAAATCACCTGCTGGCCATCCTCGAGCATCATTCCGCGCACCCCGCGGGCGGCGCGCCCCATCGGCCGCACGTCGTTCTCGTCGAAGCGCACCGCCTTGCCGGCGTCCGAGAACAGCATCACGTCGTGCTCGCCGTCGGTGACCGCGGCGCCGATCAGGAAGTCGCCCTCGTCGAGGTCGACCGCGATGATGCCGGCCTTGCGCGGGTTGGAGAACTCGGAGAGCGGCGTCTTCTTCACCGTGCCCAGGCTGGTCGCCATGAACACGTAGTGCGACTCGTCGAACGACTTGACCGGCAGCACGACGGTGATCTTCTCGCCCTCGGCGAGCGGGAACAGGTTGACGATCGGCTTGCCGCGCGACGTGCGCGTGCCCTGCGGCACCTCCCAGACCTTGATCCAGTAGACGCGGCCGCGATTCGAGAAGCACAGGATGAACTGGTGCGTGTTCGCGATGAACAGCTGGTCGATCCAGTCCTCTTCCTTGGTCGCGGCGGCCTGCTTGCCGCGCCCGCCGCGGCGCTGCGCCCGGTACTCGGACAGCGGCTGGCTCTTGATGTAGCCGGCGTGCGAGAGCGTGACCACCATGTCCTGCGGCGCGATCAGGTCCTCGGTGTCGAGCTCGGTCGCGTTCGGCTCGATCACCGAGCGGCGCGCGTCGCCGTACTCGGCCTTGATCGACTTCAGCTCGTCGCCGATGATCTGCGTGATGCGCTCGGGCCGCGCGAGGATGTCGAGCAGGTCGACGATCTGCTCGATCACCTCGCGGTACTCCTGGACGATCTTGTCCTGCTCGAGGCCGGTGAGCCGCTGCAGCCGCATCTGCAGGATTTCCTGCGCCTGGACGTCGGAGAGCCGGTATGCGTCGCCCGACAACCCGGCCGAGGGGTCGAGCCCTTCCGGCCTGAACGCCTCGATGTCGGCGCCGGCGCGCTCGAGCATCTCGCGCGCGACGCCGGCGTTCCACGCACGCGCCATCAGGCGCTCCTTCGCGATCGGCGGCGTCGGCGAAGCCTTGATCAGCTCGATCATCTCGTCGACGTTGGCGATCGCGACGGCGAGCCCTTCGAGGATGTGGCCGCGCTCGCGCGCCTTGCGAAGGTCGTACGCGGTGCGCCGCGTGACCACCTCGCGGCGGTGCGCGAGGAACGCCTCGAGCATCTGGCGCAGGTTGAGCAGCCTCGGCTGCCCGTCGACCAGCGCGACCATGTTGATGCCGAACGTGTCCTGCAGCTGCGTCTGCTTGAACAGGTTGTTCAGCACGATCTCGGGCATCTCGCCGCGCTTCAACTCGATCACCACGCGCATGCCCGACTTGTCGGACTCGTCGCGGATGTCGGAGATGCCGTCGATCTTCTTGTCGTTGACCAGGTCGGCGATGCGCTCGAGCAGCAGGCGCTTGTTCACCTGGTAGGGGAGCTCGTCGACGACGATCGCGCTGCGGTTGCCGCGGTCGATCTCCTCGAAGTGCGTCTTCGCGCGCATCACCACGCGGCCACGCCCGGTGCGATAGCCCTCGCGCACGCCCTGCACGCCGTAGATGATCCCGGCCGTCGGGAAGTCGGGGGCCGGAACCAGTTCGATCAGCTCGTCGATCGTCGTCTCGGGACGGCGCAGCAGCGCGAGGCACGCCTCGACGATCTCGCCGAGGTTGTGCGGCGGGATGTTCGTCGCCATGCCGACCGCGATCCCGGCCGAGCCGTTGATCAGCAGGTTCGGGATGCGTGCCGGCAGGACCGTCGGCTCCTTCTCCTTTCCGTCGTAGTTCGGCTGGAAGTCGACGGTCTCCTTGTCGATGTCGGCGAGCATCTCGCCGGCCAGCCGCTGAAGCCGGCACTCGGTGTAGCGCATCGCCGCGGCGTTGTCGCCGTCGACGGAGCCGAAGTTGCCCTGCCCGTCGACCAGCAGGTAGCGCAGCGAGAAGTCCTGCGCCATGCGCACCAGCGTGTCGTAGATCGACGCGTCGCCGTGCGGGTGGTACTTGCCCATCACGTCGCCGACGATGCGCGCGCACTTCACGAACGGCCGGTTCCAGACGTTGTTGACCTCGTGCATCGCGAACAGCACGCGGCGATGGACCGGCTTCAATCCGTCGCGCACGTCGGGCAGCGCGCGCCCGACGATCACGCTCATCGCGTAGTCGAGGTACGAGCGGCGCATCTCCTCTTCGAGGCTGATCGGAAGCGTTTCCTTGGCGAACTGGTCCATGCGGGGGAATCTCTGGTATGCGCGACGTCTGGTGTGCGCGGCGGCGAAAGCGCAGCTAAACCTTTGAATTTTATCATGCGGGACGACCCCTTCCGGGCCCGCCGGCGACGCTGCGCGGCGCCTGTGCTCTAATCGCGCCGGAACGCGCGGGCGGCTCCCGCCCGCGGCCGCTACACGCCCCGGACCCGCCCTTGCAGAAGCCGCTCCTGATCGCGCCGCAGTGGATCGTCCCCGTCGGCCCGGTGCCGCCGGGCCCCGCCGGGCCCGAGGCCGCGCACGTCGTGCTCACCCGTCACGCCGTCGTCGTCGAGGCCGACCGGATCGCCGCCGTGCTTCCCGAGGAGGCTGCGCGCGAGCGCTACCCGGATGCCACGGTCGTGCCGCTGCCCGGGCACCTGCTCGCTCCGGGGTTCGTCAACCTGCACTCGCACGCGGCGATGGCGCTGCTGCGCGGCGTCGGCGACGACCTGCCGCTGCATCGCTGGCTGAACCAGCGCATCTGGCCGCTCGAATCGCGGCTCGTCGGGCCGCAGTTCGTCCGCGACGGCGCGCTGCTCGCGTTCCACGAGATGCTGCTCGGCGGCGTCACCTGCGTGAACGACATGTACTTCTTCCCGGACGCGGCGATCGAAGCGGCCGCGACGCTCGGCCTGCGCAGCGTGCACGGGATCATCGTGATCGACTTCCCGTCCGCCTACGCGAGCGACGCGGGCGACTACCTGCGCAAGGGGCTGGAGTTGCGCGACCGGATGCGCGAGGAGCCGCTGGTCGGTTTCTGCCTGGCGCCCCACGCGCCGTACACGGTGAGCGACGAGATGCTGCGCCGGATCGCGACGCTGTCGCGCGAGCTCGGGCTGCCGATCCACACGCACGTGCACGAGACGCTCGAAGAGGTCCAGGACAGCGTCGCGCGCCACGGCATGCGCCCGCTCGAGCGGCTCGCCGACCTCGGCGTGCTCGGGCCCGAGCTGATCGCCGTGCACGCGGTGCACATGAGCGACGGCGACCTGCGCCTGCTCGCGGACGCGGGCGCCTCGGTGGCGCACTGCCCGCACTCGAACCTCAAGCTGGCCAGCGGCATCGCCCCGACCGCGCGGATGCACGAACTCGGGATCGGCGTGGGCATCGGCACCGACGGCTCGGCCAGCAACAACCGGCTGGACCTGCTCGGCGAGGCGCGCACGGCGGCGCTGCTCGCGAAAGGCCACTCGGGCAGCGCCGAGGCCTGGCCGGCGGCGAAGACGCTGCGTGCGATGACGCTCGACGCGGCGCGCGCGCTCGGGATGGACGACCGGATCGGGTCGATCGAGCCAGGCAAGCAGGCCGACCTGGTGGCGCTCGACCTCTCTGCCGCCGAACTCGCGCCGGTATTCGACCCCGTGTCGCACCTCGTCTACAGCTGCGGGCGCGAGCACGTCCAGCACGTCTGGGTGGCCGGCCGCCATGTTGTCCGCAAGCGACAAATAACTGACAACGCCGTCAAGCTTCAGGTTGACGAGGTGGTTGCACGTACTACCGTGTGGCACAATCGCGTTGGCGAAATTTTGTCAGGTCAGGTCTGAATCCGGGCCGCATTGCGCCTGTCAGCGTCGAATCCAGAATTGCGTTCTACCGAAAGGAGAAACATGAACAAACCGGTCAAACTGGCTTGCGTCGTCGCTGCGGCGATGCTGGCGGCCCCGTTGGTGTCGTTTTCGCAGACCGCCCCCGCCGACAAGACGGGTTACACCGTGAGCCCCGACCGCGCCGTCGTGAAGAGCGGCACCGGTCTGTGCGTGCACACTGGTTACTGGACGCCGGCCGACGCATTCGTCGGTTGTGACGACGACCTTCTGCCGAAGAAGGCTCCGGCTCCCGCCCCGGCTCCGGCACCCGCGCCCGCCCCGGCTCCGGCTCCCGCCCCGGCTCCGAAGCCTGCCCCGGCTCCGGCCCCGACCAGCGAGAAGGTCACCTTCGCGGCCGACACGTTCTTCGACTTCGACAAGGCCGTCCTGAAGCCCGAAGGCAAGGCGCGCCTCGACGACCTGGTGGGCAAGCTGAAGGGCGTGGCGCTCGAGGTGATCATCGCCGTCGGCCACACCGACAGCATCGGCACCGATGCCTACAACCAGAAGCTGTCGGTGCGTCGCGCCGAAGCGGTGAAGGCCTACCTGGTGAGCAAGGGCATCGAGGCCAACCGGGTCTACACCGAAGGCAAGGGCGAGAAGCAACCCGTCGCCGACAACCGCACCCGCGAAGGCCGCGCGAAGAACCGTCGCGTGGAAGTCGAGGTGGTCGGCACGCGCGCGCGTCGCTGATCGCGCCACCCGGCCGGCTCGTCCGGCCGGATGGCCCGAAACCCCGCTTCGGCGGGGTTTTTTTCGTCCCGTAGAATCGAGGCCTGCCCAACGCCCTCGGTGCCCCCGTGACCGCCACCCCGCTCGCCAACGTCGATCCCGCCGAACTGGAGAAGTTCCAGGCACTCGCCTCGCGCTGGTGGGATCCGCACTCGGAATTCCGCCCCCTGCACGAGATCAATCCGCTGCGGCTCGAATGGATCGACCGCATCGCGGTGCTCGACGGCAAGCGCGCGCTCGACGTCGGCTGTGGCGGGGGAATCCTGGCCGAGGCGATGGCGCAGCGCGGCGCGCAGGTGCGCGGCATCGACCTCGCAGAGCGATCGCTGCAGGTGGCGGAGTTGCACGCGCTCGAATCCGGCGCCGCGGTCCGGTACGAGCGCATCGCCGCCGAAGAACTGGCCGCGCGCGAGCCCGGCGGCTGGGACGTGGTCACCTGCATGGAGATGCTCGAGCACGTCCCCGACCCAGAGTCGACGGTGCGCGCCTGCTCGCGGCTGGTGCGCCCCGGCGGCTGGGTGTTCTTCTCGACGATCAATCGCAACCCGAAGTCGTTCCTGCTGGCGATCGTCGGCGCCGAGTACCTGCTGCGGCTGCTGCCCCGCGGCACGCACGAGTACGAGAAATTCATCCGGCCCTCGGAGCTCGCGGCTGCCGCGCGCCGCAGCGGACTGGAGTTGGTCGAGATGACCGGCATGACCTACAACCCGATCACGAAGCGCTACCGGCTCGACCCGCACGACGTCGACGTCAACTACCTGGCCGTATTCCGGCGCAGCGCCTGAAGCCGATGGCGCCGGACCGACCGCTTGCGGTGTTCTTCGACCTCGACGGCACGCTGGCCGACACCGCCGGCGACCTCGCTGCCCCGATCCACGCGATGCGTGCCGAGCGCGGATTGCCGCGGATCGCCGACGAGACGCTGCGACCGTTCGCATCGATGGGCGCCCGCGGGCTGATCCTCGCGGGGCTGGGCGTGGCGCGCGAAGACGCGGGCTTCGAGGCGCTGCGCGAGGAGTTCCTGCGGCGCTACGAGGCCGCGATGCTGGTGCGCACGCGGCTGTTTCCCGGGATGGCGCAGGTTCTCGACGCGCTCGACGACGCGGAAATCCGCTGGGGCGTCGTCAGCAACAAGTTCGAGCGCTACGTGCGCCCGATCCTCGCGGGGCTGGGCCTGCTCGAGCGCTCGGTCTGCGCGGTCGGCGGCGACACGACGCCCTATTCCAAGCCGCATCCAGAGCCGCTGCTGCACGGCGCCCGGATTGCAGCGGTCGACGCGCGGCAGTGCGTCTACGTCGGCGACGACCAGCGCGACATCGAGGCCGGCCACGCCGCCGAAATGCTTGCGATCGCGGCCACCTACGGATTCTGCGGCGGCGACTCGCCACCCGAGCGCTGGGGCGCCGATCACCTGATCGCGCAGCCGCTCGAGCTTCTCGAGTTGCTGCGGCTGCGCTGACCAACGATCGGGCAGGACGCGAAGGCGATGCGGGCCGTCGCGGGGGGACACCGCGGGCAGTGAGGCCGCCCGCGCGGCACGCCGCCGCGCGTCAGAGAAACCGGTCGAGCAGCTTGCGGCTGGCGCGGTCGAGCGCGGCGATGTCGCGCACCAGGTAGTGGATCCCGTGGTTGTCGCCGATCAGCAGCGTCGAACGCGACAGCCGTCGGATCGCGTCTTCGCTGGGCAGCACGAAGCGGGTCTCTCCCCGGTCGGTCGTCACGTCCCAGGTGCAGGGAGTGACGAAGCCGGACACCGCGCGCAGGCCACGGATCTCGGGCATGAATTCGCGCGCCCCGAGTTCCTCGTCGAGCAGCGCGCGCGTGGCCTGCGGCAGCCCGGAGGGGCGCTGGATCCAGACGAGCTCGTGGCCGTCGACGTCGACCAGCGAGACCGCCTCGTCGGGCGCCGAGATCGGGAACGCGCGCACCGCCACCGCGCCGACGTGAGTCGTGCCGTCGGCCAGCCGCACGACCAGCCGCCCGAACGAATCGCGTCCGAGCGCGAAACCGGGCGGCGCGATCGTCGCGAGTCCGCCGCTTCCCTGCTGCGCTTCGTTCATGCCTGCTTGGCTCCTCCGGCGATCGGGGGCGCGATTGCCACCGGCTCCTCGGCCTCGCGGTCGCCGCTGCCTTGCGCGCCGCCCTCGTCGAGGCGATCGGCCTCGGCGCGCCGCTGCTGCGCCTGGTACAGCCGATAGTAGGCGCCCTCGCAGGCCATCAGCTCGTCGTGCGGGCCGACCTCGATCACCTGGCCCCGATCGAGCACCACCAGCCGGTGCGCCTTGCGAAGCGTGCTCAGCCGGTGCGCGATCGCGATCGTGGTGCGGCCCTGCACCAGGTTGTCCAGCGCCTTCTGGATCTCCTTCTCGGTGGCGGTGTCGACCGCCGAGGTGGCCTCGTCCATGATCAGGATGCGCGGGTCGATCAGCAGCGCGCGCGCGATCGAGATGCGCTGGCGCTCGCCGCCCGACAGCGCCTGGCCGCGCTCGCCGACCAGCGAGTCGTAGCCGTGCGGCAGTCGCAGGATGAACTCGTGCGCGTGTGCGGCGCGCGCCGCCGCGACGATCTCCTCGCGGGTCGCGTCGGGCTTTCCGTAGGCAATGTTCTCGGCGATGGTCCCGAAGAACAGGAACGGCTCCTGCAGCACCAGGCCGATGTGGCGCCGGTACTCGGCGTTCGGCAGCGAGCGGATGTCGACGCCGTCGACGAGAATCGAGCCCTCGGAGACGTCGTAGAACCGGCAGATCAGGTTGACCAGCGTGCTCTTGCCCGAGCCGCTGTGGCCGACCAGGCCGATCATCTCGCCGGGCGCGATGTCGAGGTCGATACCGCGGATCACCGCGCGGTTGCCGTAGCGAAAGCCGATGTTGCGCAGCTCGATGCGCCCTTGCACGCGCTGCAGGTGCACCGGCTTCGCGGGCTCGGGGACGCTCGAGACATGATCGAGGATGTCGAAGATCCGCTTGGCGCCGGCGGCCGCCTTCTGCGTGTGCGAGACGATGCGGCTCATCGAATCGAGCCGCGTGTAGAAGCGGCCGATGTAGGCGAGGAACGCGGTGAGCACGCCCACCGTGATGCTGCTGCGCGAGACCTGCCAGATGCCGAACGCCCAGACCACCAGCAGCCCGACCTCGGTCGCCAGCGTCACCGACGGCGAGAACAGCGACCAGACGCGGTTCACGCGGTCGTTGACCGCAAGGTTGTGCTCGTTGGCGGCGCGAAAGCGCGCCGCCTCGCGGTTCTCCTGCGCGAACGCCTTGACCACGCGGATTCCCGGGATCGTGTCGGCGAGCACGTTGGTCACCTCGGACCAGATCCGGTCGACTTTCTCGAATCCGTGCCGCAGCCGGTCGCGCACCAGGTGGATCAGCCACGCGATGAACGGCAGCGGGATCAGCGTCACCGCCGCGAGCCATGGATCGATCGACACCAGGATCGCGGCCGTCATCGCGATCATCAGCACGTCGGTCGCGAAGTCGAGCAGGTGCAGCGACAGGAATATGTTGAGCCGGTCGGTCTCGCTGCCGATGCGCGCCATCAGGTCCCCGGTGCGCTTGCCGCCGAAGTATTCGAGCGAGAGCTTCAGCAGGTGCTCGTAGGTGGCCGTGCGCAGGTCCGCGCCCAGCCGCTCGCTGACCAGCGCCAGGATGTAGGTGCGCGCCCAGCCCAGCACCCACGCGAGCAGCGCGGCGCCGAGCAGCCCGCCCAGGTAGGCGGCGACCAGCGCCTGGTCGATCGGCTTGCCGTTCTGGAACGGGATCAGTACGTCGTCCATCAGCGGCATCGTCATGTACGGCGGCACCAGCGTGGCCGCGGTCGACGCGAGCGTCAGCAGGAACCCCGCCAGCAGGCGGCGCCGGTACGGGTGGGCGAATCGCCACAGGCGCAGCAAGGTCCACGTCGACGGCGGCTCCTCGGACTCGCCGGCGGCGCCCGCCCCGGCCGACGCTTCGGCCGCACAGCGCGGGCACGGTGCGCCCGGCGCCGGCAGCGGCGCCTGGCACTGCGGGCAGGTCGCGGCGGCGCCTTCGTCCGCGACTGCGGGGCGCGGGCCGACCAGGCGCATGAACCGGTCTGCGAGCCGCTGCGCGGCCGCATGCTGGCCCAGCGTGAACCGCCAGCCGGCGATCCGGGAGCTGGCGTCGCGCAACTCGAGTGCACCGACACCGCCGTGATCCGAGAGCTCGAGCCTCTGGCCGGGGTGCGGCGCCCAGCTGTGCCATGATGTGCGCTCCGGGCCCGCCGCGAGCAGGCGCCCCGGCGTGAGGACCAGCAGTCCGGGCGCGTAGCGCAGCCGCTCGTCGAGGTCGAGTTCGACCCAGGCGAGCACCCGTTCGCCCGGTTCGAGCCGGCCCTCGGCCTCGCCACGCCACGAGGCGGGAAGCGATGCGTCGGCAATCCGTGGTGTTGCTGCGGTTGCTGTCATGGACATCCTGCCGCGACGCCGGGGTCGCGGGCCGGCAAGCTTACCGCATCCCGGGGGGACCCCGGGGCATCACCAATGGCGCGCGGCGCCCGAAAGTGCTCTTGCGTCAACCGATGCCCGCTTCCCGCGTTGAACGGCGAAACGGCTTCCGGATCCCTACATGCCCGCACCCAGCCCGCAGGACAACGCCTCCACCGCCCGCAAGGACATCGAGATCCTCGAGGTCCGGTTCATTCGCGGGCCCGGACGCTGGACCTATCGCCCGGTCCTGGAGGCCGTCGTCGACATCGGCGCGCTCGAGGACTTTCCGTCGAACCTGATTCCCGGGTTCCCCGAGCGGCTGGTCGCGTGGCTGCCCTCGCTCGTCGAGCACCAATGCAGCTACGGCGAGCGCGGCGGCTTCGTCCGGCGGTTGCACGAAGGCACCTGGCCGGCGCACATCCTCGAACACGTGGCGCTCGAGCTGCAGGGGCTGGCCGGCATGCCCGGCGGCTTCGGCCGCGCCCGCGAGACGTCGAAACGCGGGGTCTACCGGGTCGTGATCCGCTCCTTCCAGGAAGAAGTCGCGCTGGCCGCGCTGCACGCCGCGCGCGACCTGGTCATGGCGGCGATCGAGGACCGGGCTTACGACGTTGCAAGCGCGGTCGAGCAGCTGCACGCGCTGTCCGACGAGCATTACCTCGGCCCGAGCACCCTGTCGATCGTCGACGCGGCCGACGACCGCTCGATCCCGGCGATGCGCCTGAACGACGGCAACCTGGTCCAGCTCGGCTACGGCGCCCGGCAGCACCGCATCTGGACTGCCGAGTCCGACCTCACCAGCGCGATCGCGGAAGGCATCTCGCGCGACAAGGACCTGACGAAGCAGCTGCTGCAGGCGTGCGGCGTGCCCGTGCCCGAGGGCCGGCTCGTCAAGAGCCCCGAGGACGCCTGGGAGGCCGCCTGCGAGATCGGCGTGCCGGTGGTCGTCAAGCCCTACGACGGCAACCACGGCCGCGGTGTGTTCACCAACGTGATGACGCGCGAGGAGGTCGAGGCGGCTTGGGCGGTCGCGATCGAGGAAGGCAGCGGCGTCATCGTCGAGCGCTTCGTGCAGGGCAAGGAGCACCGGCTGCTGGTGGTCGGCGGCCGGATGGTGGCCGCGGCGCGCGGCGAGCCGGCGATCGTCGTCGGCGACGGCCGCTCGACGGTCACCGAACTGATCGACCTGCAGCTGAACAGCGACCCGAGCCGCGGCAGCACCGATGACCGGCCCCTGAACTTCGTGCGCATCGACTCGTCGGCGCGCATGGAGCTCGCCCGCCAGGGCTACGACGCGGAGTCGATCCCGCCGGCCGGCCAGCAGCTGCTGATCCAGCGCAACGGCAACGTCGCGATCGACGTGACCGGCGAGGTTCATCCCACCATCGCCCACGCCGTGGCGGTGGCCGCCGACGTGGTCGGCCTGGACATCGCCGGCATCGACCTCGTGGTCGAGGACATCTCGAAATCGCTCTACGAGCAGCGCGGCGCGATCGTCGAGGTCAACGCGGGCCCGGGCCTGCTGATGCACCTCAAGCCGGCGGCGGGCGCGGCGCAGCCGGTGGGCGCCGCGATCGCGAACAACCTGTTTCCCGAGGGCGACTCCGGGCGCATCCCGATCGTCGGCATCGCCGGCACCCGCAGCGGCGCCGCGATCGCGCGCCTGGTCGCCGAGTTCCTCCGGCTGGCCGGCACGCGCGCGGGCCTGGCCTGCGGCGACGGGCTGTTCGTCGGCGCGCGCCGCCTCGCCGAAGGCGACTGCGCGCACTGGGAGCCCGCTCGCAGGCTGTTGATGAACCGCCGCGTCGAGGCCGCGGTCGTCGAGAACGGCGGCGCCGCGATCGTCTCCGAAGGGCTGGCCTACGACCGCTGCCTCGTCGGCGTGGTCACCGGCATCGATCCCGAGGCGACGATTCCCGAATTCGACATCGCGAGCGCCGAGCAGATGTACTCGGTGCTGCGCACCCAGATCGACGTCGTGCTTCCCGAAGGCGCCGCGGTGCTCAATGCCGCCGACCCGCTGGTCGCGAAGATGGCGTCGCTGTGCGACGGCGACGTGGTGTTCTTCGACGCCGGCGCCGGCGGGGAGGTGGTCGACGCGCACCTGGCCACCGGGCGGCGCGCGGTGCTCGTGCGGTCCGGGCGCATCGTGCTGGCCACCGGCGAGCGCGGCGTCCCGGTGGCCGAACTGTCGCGCCTGGACACGGGCAGCGCGGGCGGGCATCGGCTCGACGACCTGCTTCCCGCAATCGCGTCCGCATGGGCGCTGGGCATCGCTCCCGACCTCATCCGCACCGGCATCGAGACGCTGTGCGCGGCCCACGCCGAGTCGAACGAAACAGTCGCAGCCTGAACGCGCGCCGCGGCGCGCCCAAACGCACCACCCGTCATGAACATCTCACGCATCCGCGCGCTGCGCGGGCCGAACCTCTGGACCCGTCGCACCGCGATCGAGGCGATCGTCACCTGCGACGAATCCGAGCGCTGCATCGACCGGCTGCCCGGCTTCGAGGCGCGCCTGCGCGCGCGCTTCCCCGAAATCGGCCCGCTGCAGCCGCTCGGCCAGTGCCAGGCCGGGTCGGTCGCGCACGTCCTCGCGGCCGCGACGCTGGCGCTGCAGGCCCAGGCCGGCTGCCCGGTCAGCTTCGCGCAGACCACGCAGACGCCCGATGCGGGCGTGTTCCAGGTGGCCGTCGAATACACCGAGGAATCGGTCGGCCGGTTCGCGCTGGAGCTGGCCGAGGCGCTGTGCCGCGCCGCGCTCGACGACACCGGCTTCGACCTCGCCGACGCGCTGGCGCGGCTGCGCGAGATGGACGAAGACGTGCGGATGGGCCCGAGCACCGGCACCATCGTGCAGGCCGCCGTCGCGCGCGGCATCCCCTACCGGCGCCTGACCGAGGGCAGCATCGTGCAGCTCGGCTGGGGCAGCCGCCAGCGGCGCATCCAGGCCGCCGAGATCGACGCGACCAGCGCGGTGGCCGAACAGATCGCGCAGGACAAGGAGCTGACCAAGCAGCTGCTGGCCACGGTCGGCGTGCCGGTGCCGATCGGGCGCGCGGTGGACAGCCTCGACGAGGCGATCGCGGCGTTCGAGGCGCTGGGCGGCGCGGTCGTCGTCAAGCCGCGCGACGGCAACCAGGGCAAGGGCGTGTCGGTCAACGTCGAGACGCGCGAGCACCTCGAGGCCGCCTGGGCGGCCGCCGACGAGATCAGCTCGGACATCCTGGTCGAGCGCTTCATTCCCGGCCACGATTTCCGCGCGCTGGTGGTCGGCGGACAGCTGGTCGCGGCAGCGCGGCGCGATCCCGCGCACGTGATCGGCGACGGCGTGCACACGGTTCGCGAGCTGGTCGACGAAGTGAACCTCGACCCGCGCCGCGGCGTTGGCCACGCGACGCCGCTCACGCGGATCCGCCTCGACGAGGTCGCGGTGGCGCAACTGGCCAAGCAGGGCTACACCGCCGAGTCGATACCGCCGCGCGGCGCGCGCGTCCTGCTGCGCCACAACGCGAACCTGAGCACCGGCGGCACCGCCACCGACGTGACCGACGACGTCCACCCGGAACTCGCCGCGCGCGTGATCGAGGCCGCGCAGACGATCGGCCTCGACATCTGCGGCGTCGACGTCGTCTGCGAGAACATCGGCCGCCCGCTCGAAGAACAGGGCGGCGGCATCGTCGAGGTCAACGCTGCGCCCGGCCTGCGAATGCACATCGCGCCGTCGTACGGCAAGGGCCGCCCGGTCGGCGAGGCGATCATCGGCACGATGTTCGCCGAGGGCGACGACGGCCGCATCCCGGTCGTGGCGGTCACCGGCACCAACGGCAAGACGACCACGGTGCGGTTGATCGCGCACCTGCTCGCCGGCACCGGCGCGCGGGTCGGCATGACCAACACCGACGGCGTCTACGTGAACGGCCACTGCATCGACACCGGCGATTGCAGCGGGCCGCGCAGCGCGCGCAACGTGCTGATGCACCCGCACGTCGACGCCGCGGTCTTCGAGACCGCGCGCGGCGGCATGCTGCGCGAGGGGCTGGGCTTCGACCGCTGCAAGGTCGCGGTGGTGACCAACATCGGCGTCGGCGACCACCTCGGGCTGAACTACATCACTACCGTCGAGGACCTCGCGGTGCTCAAGCGTGTGATCGTGCAGAACGTCTCGCCCGACGGGATGGCGGTGCTCAACGCCGCCGATCCGATCGTCGCGAAGATGGCGGCGTCGTGCCCCGGATCGGTCACGTTCTTCGCGGCCGACGCGCAACTGCCGCTGATGGCCACGCATCGCGCCCAGGGCCACCGCGTCGTCTACGTCGACGGCGACGCGATCGTGGCCGCGCAGGGCGATTCCGAGCATCGCATCGCGCTCGTCGACATCGCGATCACCCGGCGCGGCACGATCGGCTTCCAGGTCGAGAACGCGATGGCCGCGGTCGGCGCCGCGTGGGCGCTCGGCCTCGACTGGCACGCGGTGCGTGCGGGCATGCGCAGCTTCGTCAGCGACGCGCGCACGGTGCCCGGCCGGTTCAACATCTTCGATCATCGCGGCGCGACCGTCATCGCCGACTACGGCCACAACCCGGACGCGATCGCCGCGCTCACGCGCGCGGTCGAGTCGATGCCCGCGAATCGCCGCTTCGTCGTCATCAGCGGCGCCGGCGACCGGCGCGACGAGGACATCCGGCGCCAGACCGAGATCCTCGGCGCCGCGTTCGACGAGGTGATCCTCTACGAGGACCAGTGCCAGCGCGGCCGTGGCGACGGCGAGGTGCTCGCGCTGCTGCGCCAGGGACTGGCCGGGGCGGCGCGCGCGACCCGCGTCCAGGAGATCCGCGGCGAGTTCGCGGCGATCGACGCCGCGCTCGGTCGGCTCGAAGCGGGCGACCTGTGCCTGATCCTGATCGACCAGGTCGACGAGGCGCTCGCGCACATCGCCAGCCGGGTCGCGCTCGCCCGGGCCGCGGCGGTCCCGGTGGCCGCCTGAGCACGGGTACCGGCGAGGCGCCGCGGCAACGGCGCCTCGCCTCCCCGCTCCCCCTCCCCTGTGCTCGATTCCCCGGGCCGCTTCAGGCCTTCGGCGTCGCCCGCGCGATGATCGCCGCGCAATCGACGCCTCGCGGCAGCGCTCCGTAGTTGTGGTGGCCGCTCGCGGCCAGCCGCGACGCGCAGAACGCGTCGGCGACGGCCGCCGGCGCGTGCTGCACGAGCAGCACCGCCTGCAGCGCGAGCGCCATCCTGTCGACGACGTCGCGCGCGCGGTACTCGATCTCGTCGAGGTCGCGGAATTCCTGCTTCAGCCCGGCGGCGTAGCGATCCAGCACCGCGTTGGCGCCCTTGGCCCTGTCCAGCTCCGCGAAGAACGCGCCGACCACCGCCGGCGTCTTCTGCATCGCGCGCAGCACGTCCAGGCACTGCACGTTGCCGCTGCCCTCCCAGATCGCGTTGACCGGCGACTCGCGGAACAGGCGCGGGAACGGGCTGTCCTCCATCACGCCGCTGCCGCCGATGCACTCCATCGACTCGTAGGCGTGCTCGGGCGTGCGCTTGCAGATCCAGTACTTGCCCACCGCGGTGCACAGCCGCACCAGCAGGTCCTCGTGTTCGTCGTCGCGATGGTCGAGCGCGCGCGCGATGCGCATCGTGAGCGCGATCGACCCCTCGCTCTCGAGCACCAGGTCGGCGAGCACGTTGCGCATCAGCGGCTGCTCGGCGAGCACCTTGCCGAAGGCCGCGCGCAGCGAGCAGTGGTGCAGCGCCTGCGCGACCGCGGCGCGCTGCCCGGCCGAAGAGCCGACCATGCAGTCGAAGCGCGTCATCGCGACCATCTCGATGATCGTGCGCACGCCGCGGCCTTCCTCGCCGACCATCCACGCGAGCGCGCCGCGCAACTCGGTCTCGCTGGACGCGTTCGAGACGTTGCCCATCTTGCGCTTCAGGCGCAGCACCTGCATCGGGTTCTTGCTGCCGTCGGGACGCCAGCGCGGAAGCAGGAAACACGACAGGCCGCCGGGCGCCTGCGCGAGAACGAGAAACGCGTCGCACATCGGCGCCGAGACGAAGTACTTGTGGCCGACGAGCTCGTACGGCTGGCCGGGGCCCCCGGCGCCGACCGGATAGGCGCGGGTGGTGTTCGCCCGGACGTCCGAGCCGCCCTGTTTCTCGGTCATCGCCATGCCGATCGTGACCCCGCGCTTTTCCGCGTCGGGCACGTTGCGCGGGTCGTAGACGCGCGAAGTGACCTTCGGTTCCCAGAGCTTCGCGAGCTGCGGCGTCGTGCGCAGCGACGGCACCGCCGCGAAAGTCATCGTGATCGGGCACTGGTGCCCCGCCTCGATCTGCGAGTGCATGTAGACGCGCGCCGCGCGCGCCACGTGCGCGCCCGGACGCGGGTCGGACCACGGCGACGAGTGCAGCCCGTGCTCGATCGACGTCTTCATCAGCGCGTGGTAGGCGGGATGGAAGCGCACCAGGTCGATGCGATTGCCGAAGCGGTCGTGCGTCTCGAGCTCGGGCGGATTGCGATTGGCCTGCACGCCGAGTTCGATGTGCCCGGCGCTTCCCAGCAGCCTGCCGAACGCCGAGAGGTCGTCGTGGGCCCACGCGGCCCCCTCGCGCCGCACCGCCTCCTGCAGCGCAGCGTCCTGGAGGTACAGGTCGTAGTCGACGAGGTCGTGCGCGACGTTGACGACTTCGTGGGTCTCGGCGAGGTACAGCGAGTCCTTGCGCAGCGATTCGGGGGCATTCATCACGGGGTCTCCAGCGTTGCAGCAGCGGCCGGCGGCGCGGCGCCGCGCGCATGCCGTCTCCGATCGGGTGCGGGCCGCGCCCGCGTGCTCGCGCGACGGGGAACGCCGTCGCGCAGGAACCGGTTCCAGATTTCGTGCCCGGCGGCGTCGAAGCGCGCGACGGTGTCGGCGAACTCGCGACGCGCCTGCACGTCGACGAGAGGCGCGGGCAGCAGCGGGTCGAAGACCAGCTGGCGGATCGCGCCGTTGCCGAGCAGGAACGACTCGCGCGCGGCGCGCTCGAGCGACAGCGCGTCGGCGCGGCCGAGCCACTTCTCCAGGCGCGCCCGGGTGTCGCGATAGCCGCGCGTGAGCGCCGGGCCGTCCCAGAGCGCCGCCGCACGCCGCTCGCGCGCCGCGTCGAAGCTGCGTGCGACGAACACCGCCGCCTCCGGCTCGAGCCCCAGTTTCAGCAGCCGCTCGCGTACCTCACCCACGCCGCCCGCGAGGTTGTCCGGGCGAAGGAACAATCCCCGGTCGAGCTCGCGCAGGCCCAGCAGCTCGAGGGCGCGATCTCGCGCCCGGAGCGCCGCGCGATCGCTGCGGCCGAGATCGCCGACGTGCGCGGCGATCCAGTCGCCGTTCCAGTCGCGCACCCTGCGCTCGGCGTCGCGCCAGGTGGCGACCTCGTCGGCCACGCGCGCTGCATTCGGGCCGAGCCGGTACACGCCGCGCCCGGCCGTCTCGACGAGACCGGCGGCGGACAGGCGCGCCAGGGCGACGCGCACCGCGTTCTCGCGGATGCCGAACAGCGCACACGCGGCGACCGCCTCGCGCGCGGCCAGCCGGCGATCGGCTGCGCCGAGCAGCAGGTTCAGCATCAGGTGGCGCGGGTCGGCCTTCATCGCGGGTCTCGCGGTCAAGATTACTCGTATTGGCGATTCACGCCAAGGTCTGTAATGAATAACCCTGGTCGGGATACGGCCCCGGGCCATTGGCTCCCCCACCCCAATGCGTACTGGAGCGCGCGCTCCAGATTCGTCGGACCTTGAAATCGGCGAACCGGCCTATACTTGCGACTTGCGCGAGTCGTCGCGCAGTGTTGCCAGATACCGAATTTCGGGGCCGACCTGGTTTCGACGTGGGTAGCAAAGCGGCACAGGGCATGCCGAGGCGCCTTTTCCTCGTAAATCCATTGGCAAAACCACAAACGCCAACGACGAGCGTTTCGCTCTGGCCGCTTAAGGCCTAAGCCGCTGCACCGGGTCGCCGATAGCCCGGGTTCCGCAAGGAACAGCAGCGTCATTCATGTCGGATCGTGCCGCGCCGGGTCACTTGGTGCGGAGCTAAAACCAAGGTGACTGGATGCAGGTCGGCCTGTCGACCGGCTAAGCCTGCATCGAGATCCAAATAGATCGACTACGCATGTAGAACTGGTCGTAGAGGACTTGCGGACGCGGGTTCGATTCCCGCCGGCTCCACCATCTACCCGGAAACCCGCGCCGACACTCGTTCGGCGCGGGTTCCGCTCTCCAGCGTGTGCCAGGGCGCCTGGCTCGATCCAGCGACGCCGGCGTCGGGCGTATCGCCGCTGCTGCGCCTGGCGCCCACCGAGGACATCGCGACCTGACCGCTGTCCCGCGCAGTCAGCATGCGCGGAGCGAGGGGCCGCACCTGATCGAGCGAATCGACGACCAGGTCGGTGGGCCTCGAGCCGCACCCGCGACTCGAGAACCATTTGAGGGATTCCTGGCCGTTGCTCAGTCGATATGGATCTTGGCGGCCTTGACGACTTCCGCCCAGCGTGCGATCTCGGAGGCCTGGAATTTCCGCAGCTCCGACGGGGTACTGGCCACCGCCTCAACGCCCATGGCATCCAGCCGGCGCTGCACTTCCGGGTTCTTGAACTCCTTCGCAATCGCCGTCTGCAGCCGGTCAACGATGGAAGTTGGGGTCTTGGCCGGGGCGAAAAGGGAGTACCACGCACTCGCCTCATAGCCGGTAACGCCCGCCTCGGCGACGGTCGGGATGTCGGGAAGCTGGCTGATACGATTTCGTCCGGCGATCGCCAATGCCCGAAGCCTTCCGTCCTTGATGTACGGCAGGACCAAGGGAAGGTCGGCGAACATGAAGGCCATCCGGCCTGCAAGCAGATCCGGAAGCGACGCGGCGCTCCCCTTGTACGGAACATGCTGCACATCGGTGCCCGTCAGATGCTTGAACAGTTCACCGGCGAGATGTTGCGAAGCGCCGTTGCCACCCGACGCATAGTTGAGCTGACCGGGTTTCGCCTTCAGGATGGCGACGAGTTCAGCGACAGTCTTCGCCTCCAGGGACGGGTGCACCACCAGAATCAGCGGAACGTTGGCAACTTGCGTAATCGGCGCAAAGTCGTTCACCGTGTCATAGGGCATCTTCGGGTAGATGAGGCTGTTCGTCGCATGGGTGCCGATGGAACCCATGACCAACGTGTGTCCGTCAGGCTCCGCGGTCGCGACGACTCCTGCGCCGATGTTGCCCCCCGCACCTGCCCGGTTCTCGACCACGAACTGCTTGTTCCAGGCCTGAGAAAGGCGCTCTGCTACCAGCCGGGCCAACTGGTCCGTTGACCCGCCTGGCGCGAACGGCACGATGATGCGCACAGGCTTCGTCGGGTAGTCCGCCGCCTGACCAAACGAAATCGTCGGCGCGATCGCAAGAAGCACAGCAGCGCATCCCGCGAGAGCCGACCTCATCAGTCGCTTCATCCTCGTCTCCTCTCCGCCCCTGGCCGGGGCCGTTATCTACCACGCCCGCATCGAATGCGGGGCCGGTGTCAGTGAACGCCGTCGATGACGGCCCCCTGATCCCTGAGCACCATCTGGAGGTCACCTACGGCGAGCTGGCGCACGTCGCGATAGCCTCGGTCGATGCACATCGCTGCCGCCGTTCCGACCGCCTGCCCCATTGCCATGCACGGCCCCATGGTGCGCGCCGTCCCCATGCCTTCACGCGTGGCCGACAGGCATCGGCCGGCGACCATGACGTTGTCGAGCCCCTTCGGGAGCAGACACTGAAACGGAATGTCGTACGAACCGCCATTACCGATCGCGATGCGCACCTGCTTCAGGCCGTCCTGGTGGATGTCGACGTGATGCGCGCCTTTCGCGACGCAGTCCGGATGCTTGCTGGCGCCAACGGCGTCCTCGAGGGTCAGGACGTAGTCCCCCATGATCCGCCGCGTCTCGCGGATCCCGATCCGCGGGGCGAGGCCCGCAAAGTGGGCATTCTCGAATCCCGGCATCTTGCGCTTCAGGAACTTCACGCACCCCCACACCTGCTCCATCAGAGTCGACATCGTGGCGCTGACCTTCGCCGCGTCCATGCCGACGATGTTTTCCGCCACGCGCGTGGTATTGACGCAGACTTCCTTTCGCGCGACCGACGTCGGCATGATCATGATCAATGCCGTCGGAGCGAGTTCACCATTCTCGATCGCCGACCTGAGAAATGGCCCGTCGCTCTTGAAGAACAGCGATGGCTGGCCCTGCTTGTAGAGTTCCATCGCGAGCTGCGAATCGGTGCGCCCCGCTCGGATGTAGTCGCTCTCGCCGACAGCGAGCGATTCGGGGTTGTCGCGTCCGAACGCGAGGAACGGTTCGTTCTCGACGTTGCTCATCCGGAACATGAGCGACAGCGGCTGCAGTTCACCATCGGGGGCGCCAAGCTCATACGGCGCGCCAGCCATCACGGCCAGGTCGCCGTCGCCCGAGCAATCCAGGAAGTAGTCAGCTGTCACGAGCGTGCGGCCGTTCTTGTTGACGGCGACCAGCCCCGTCACTCGCCCTCCGTCAACCACGACATCTTCGGCAAGCGTATACAGCCATGGGGTCACTCCGTAGCGCGCCAGGAGGCGCACGACGGCGATCTTCATGACTTCGGGGTCGACGCAGACGTAGCAGATGAGACGGTAGTCATGGATCGGTCCGATGAAGCCGTCCATCGCGCGGCAATCGTCCAGCAACTCGTCCGAGATGCCTCCGACGACATACTCGCCGCGGGCGTTCAGCAACCCATCGATCGACATGCCGCTCAGCAGTTCGCCGCCAGGCATCGGCCCGGCCTCGATCAGCAGCACCTTGCGGCCATTCTTCGCGGCTGCCGCCGCAGCGGTCACGCCCGACACACCGCCCCCCAGCACGACGACGTCGAAGTGAGCCTTTCTGATTTGCTGCCCCATGAAGCCTCCCGGTATTCGGACTGCTGTTCCAGGTATGTCCATATCGTGGAATGTCACTCCGCCAATGGCGAGGCCACCCGACAGCGATGGACAACTGGCGACGATGCTAGGTACGTGTGTAAAGTGCGGTCAACGCACTTCCACCATGCGGAAGTTTCTGATGCTTCGCAGCAAACCGCGACCGATCACCAATGCCCGAGGCCGCCCAGACGGCACCCAGAGCATTGCGCGAGCGGTGTCCCTGCTGAAGGAGATCGCCGCCCACAATTTCGCCGGGTCGCGCCTGGTCGATCTCGCCGCCCATACGGACCTCAAGGCAGCCACCGCCCACAGAATCCTCGCTTCGCTCGTTCGCGAGGGATTGGTGATGCATCGTCGCGGCAGCAGGCAATACTTTCTCGGACCCCTCGCCTACGAACTCGGGCTTGCCTCGAGCATGCACTTCAACCTGAAGGAAATGAGCGCCCCGATGCTGCGGCGCTTGGCACGCACGACCGGCGACACGGTGTTCTTGACGGTGCGCAGCGGCGCGGACAGTGTCGTCATCGACCGTGCGGAAGGGGGCTACCCGATCAAGGTACTGACGCAGGAGATCGGTGCGCGCCGCCCGCTGGGAAGTACGGTCGGGGGCCTGGCCCTCCTTCTAGAGCTGGATGACGAGGAGGTCGAGCAGATCGTGGCCGCCAACACGCCGCGTCTTGCGCGCTACGGCCATCTCTCCGTCGAGGTCCTGAGAAGGATGATTGGCCGGTCGCGGTCCCTCGGATATGGCCTGAACGAGAACGACATCTTCGAAGGGGTGACCGGCGTCGGCGTGGCCATACCGCACGGGTTCGGGCGACCGAGCGCCGCCCTGAGCGTCATCGCAATCTCGTCGCGCTGGACGCCAGAGAGACGCGAGGAAGTCGTGGAACTACTGAAGGAAAGCGCACGGCAGCTCGGCCAAGTGCTTTCCGGCGAGTGACACGTCCGCGAGAGCGCTCGGCGCGTACGTCTCGCCTGCATCGGGTCGCGCCGTGAAGCAGGCGCGCCGCGGTTCCGCTGTGCGATGGCGAGCCCCGCGGCCGGCTGCACCGCGCGTCGACGCAGCGACACGCTAGGCCGGCCGGCGCCTGAGCAGCTGGATGATCACCAGCGTCATGACCGTGCGCTCGTCCTGATTCAGAATCTCGTAGCGGAAGCGCGCGATGCCGCGGTCGACCTTGCTGCCGGAGGGGCGCGAGTCGAGCAGCGTGAAGCGGCATCGCAGCGTGTCGCCGGGCCGCACCGGCGCCAGCCAGCGCAACTCGTCGACGCCGATGCCCGCGATCGGGCACTGGTCGAACATCCGCGACTCCTGAACCAGTGCCCACGACAGCGCGGCAGTCTGGAACCCGCCGCAGACCAGTTCACCGAAGTCCGAGTCGCGCGCGGCGACCGGGTCGGTGTGGAAGTACAGCGGGTCGTAGCGTCGCGCGAAGCCGATCGCCTCCTCCTCGGTGATCGTGCGTGGCGGGCTCAGGTACGGCACGCCCGGCTCGAAGTCCTCCAGATAGTATTCACGCGCGCTCATCGACATCGGCCCCGAGGAAAAAGTGTCCAAGCTTAATCGGTCCGCCGATCGGACCGCCTGCCGGCGCTTTCCCGACGCTGCGACTTCGCGCTAGACTTCCTGCCCTGGAGATGGCATTCCTCCGCGAACCGCTGCGCCCCCGCAGCTGATGATGCCTACGTGAAAGCCCGGTCCGGGTGCGTAGGTCGTCGTGCGCCTGTCCGGATCATTCGCAGAACAGGGACAGGACGATGCTCGCTTCGATACTCGCGATCAGCGCAGGCGCCTCGGCCGGCGCGGTACTGCGCTGGCTCCTCGGCATGTCGCTCAACGCGATGTTTCCCGCCATCCCGCCCGGCACGCTGACGGCGAACCTGATCGGCGGCTACCTGATCGGCGTGGCGATGGCGGTGTTCGCCGACCACCCCGGCCTTCCGCCCGAGTGGCGCCTGCTGGTCGTGACCGGCTTCCTCGGCGGACTGACGACGTTCTCGACGTTCTCGGCGGAAGTCACCACGCTGATCCAGCAGGGGCGCCTGCTGTGGGCGTCCGCCGCCATCGGCATCCACGTCACGGGCTCGCTCGCGCTGACGCTGCTGGGCCTGGCGTCGGTGAAGCTGCTCGGGCGCCTGTGAGGAGACAGCGATGCAGGGCTACCAGTTGACGTTCTTCACGACACAGGATCGCCGGCACGGCGGCCTGCCGCTCGCCGAGTGGCTGCTCCAGGAGGCGCGCAAGCTCGGCATCGGCGGGGCGACGCTGCTCGCCGCCTCGGAGGGCTTCGGCCACGATCGCAAGCTGCACTCTGCCCACTTCATCGAGCTCGCCGACCAGCCGGTCGAAGTGACGATGGCGCTCGGCGAGGCCGACGCCGAGCGCCTGTTCCAGCGACTGCGCGACGAGCGGGTCCGGGTGTTCTACGTGAAGGCGCCGATCGAGTTCGGCGTGACCGGCGAGAGCTGAGTGCTCGCGCGACGGTGCCCCGTGCTCCCGGTGCCTGCCGAGTGCGGTGCGCGCCCTCGCGCGGCGGCGCCACCGAGCGGCGCAGGCACCCGTCGATCCGGTTCAAGATGCCGCGACCCTCGAGACTCGCCACGCAGCGGTACAGCGCCTCGTGGGTGACGCCGATCTCGCGCGCAATCGACTTCAGCCCGGCACCCACCCGGTAGCCGCCGTCGCTGCCTTCGGTGTCGAGCAGGTGAATCAGCCGCGCCTCGACGGTGTTCAGGCTCAGGCGCTCGCACTGCAGCCGCAGTCGCCTGACTTCGCGGTTGAGCATCCCGATCCAGCGCACCGCGAACGACGGATCGTCATCCAACGCCTCGCCGAGTTCGCGCAGCGGGATCCGGCTGATCTCGGCGTCGGTCACGACGCGGGCGTCGCAGTGGTAGCGCGACGAATGCAGGCTCGCCTCGCCCACGAATCCGCGCCGGCAGCGCTGCATGACGACGGGCTCGCCATGGATTCCGTGGCGCTCGAGCGTGACCTCGCCCGAGGCCACGTAGAACATGAACGCCGGCCGCCTGCCGGTCTCGAACAGCGTCGTGCCCCGGGCATACCGCCCGTTCGCGCAGCGCGCGTGCAACCGCGGAGGCAGCAGCTCCTGCAGTTCGACGGGAAGCTCGCGGGCATGCGTGCTCATATGATCCTGATCATACGCAGATCCGCCGCTCCGGGGCGATCATCGGCCTGACCTCAAGCGAGTCAGTCCCGATGATCGATCGACCCGTCGAATCCGGCCTCGCGCCGGCGCTGCTCAACGAACGCGCGGTGCGCGCTGCCGCAGGCATCCTGTTCCTGTTCGCGATCGTCTCGTTCATGAACGCGTGGCTGCTCGGCAATTTCGCACCGACGCGCGTGTTCGTCGTCGCGTTCCTGGTCGACTTCGGCCTGCGCATCTTCGTGAGCGCGCGCCTTTCGCCCAGCCTGATCGTCGGGCAGTGGCTGGTGCGCAAGCAACAGCCCGAGTGGGTCGGCGCAGACCGGAAGCGGTTCGCGTGGTCGATCGGCCTCGTGCTGGCGCTCGCGATGCTCTACCTCGTGGTGATCGAGCGCATCGTCGGCCCGGTGAATCTGGTCGTCTGCGCGATATGCCTGCTGTTGCTGTTCCTGGAGACCGCGTTCGGAATCTGCCTCGGATGCATCGTCTACGAGCGCCTCCCCGGAACCCGGCGTAGCCCGTGCCCGGGCCAGGCCTGCGGCTACGTGCCGGCGCCCGGCGCCGGCGGAACGCCCGTGCAGGGACTGGTCGTCGTGGCCTTCGTCGCGGCGATCGGCCTGGTCGCCCCCGAAGTGGCGGGCGAGAATCTGGGCCCGATCGCGAATCCTTCCCCATCCGCCGCGATCGAGCCGGCGTCGGCGTCGATGTCGGCCGAGGCGGCCGAAGCCGAGCGCTGCCGGGTACCGGAATTTGCCAAGGCGATCGGCCACGAGCAGCTCTGGAAGCTGCACAACCACTGCAGGTAGGCCGTTGCGGTGGGCGACCGCTCGGCCGCCATGCGGGCGCGGCGCTCAGCCCGCCAGACTCGCCGGCCCCCGGCCGCGAAGGCGGGCGAGCCAGCCGGACAGGTCGAAGATTCGCCGCCGGCGCGGCTCTGCCGTGCGGCGCGCGTGGACGTCGTGCCACTCGTTCTTCGCGACCGGGTCGCCCTCGCGCACCCGCGCGGCGTGCGCATCGAGCTGCTCGCGCAATGCCCGGGCCGTGTCCCAGCGTCCGGGCAACTCGCGACCGAACGGACCGCTCATCAGCGTGTCGAAACGCACGTCGCAGTAGGTCCCTTCGAGCGGAGGCGACGGCAGCCTGATCCACGACTTGTCCAGCTGCCCGAGGAGCTGGAACTCACTGTAGCCGTTCGCCTCGAGAAGCTCCAGGATCGACCCGGTTTCGAGATTCGCCTCGAATGACAGGTACGGCGGGCGCACGCCGGCCGAGAACATCTGCCCGATCACCATGCGCTCCGGCCCCTCGATGTCGAGCTTCACGTAGTACGGAGCGCGATGGCCGCGCACGATGTCCTGGAACGGCATCCCGCGGACCGTGATCTCGCGATAGGTGCCCGCCGGAAAGCGGTGGTCGAGGTCGACGTCGAGGCGGCTCCAGTCGTCGTGCTCGTGCACGAAGAACGACACTTCGCCCGCCGTCTCGGTCAGCGCGACGTCGTGGATGACCAACCGCCCCTCGGCGATGTCGGCCGCGAAGCGCTCGCGCGCCCGCGCGACGTAGTCCGGATTGGCCTCGATGGCGACGACGTCGAAGCCCTTGCGCAGGTAGAAGTCGGTGTCGGCCCCGTTGTGCATGCCGACGTCGTAGATCAGGGGCTTCATGGCCGTGCCTCGCGCTTGCTGCGAATGCTAGCGCATCGCGCGGATCAGTCGCCGAAGCCTGCCAGCCGTTGCGCGATGCCCTGCGCGAGGAAATCGTAGACGCGCCGAACGACGCGGCTCGACCGGATCTCGCGATGCACCGCGAGCCAGCACGGCAACGGCCCGATCCGCGCGTGCGGCAACAGCCGCCGCAGCCCCGGCCGGCGCGCCGCCACGTAGTGCGCCATGAACCCGATGCCCGCGCCGGCGTCGACCAGTTCGCCGTAGGCGATGTGGTCGTCGGTGCGCAGCGCGAACTGCTCGCGCGCGATCGGCACGCCGAGCCGCGCGAAGCCGCGGACGATCGCGTCGTCGAGATCGAAGCCGACCAGCCGGTGCCGCAGCAGGTCGTCCGGCCGTCGCGGCACGCCGGCAGCCGCCAGGTAGCGTTCGTGCGCGTAGGCGCCGATCCCGATGTCGCCGATGCGACGCGCGACCAGCCCGCCCTGGGTCGGCCGCACCATCCGCACCGCGATGTCCGCCTCGCGGCGCAACAGGTTGCTGAGCGCGTTCGAGGCCACGAGCTCGACGTGGATCGCCGGCTCCTCGTCCTGCAGCGCGGCGAGCACGGGGGGCAGCAACCAGGCGGCGGCGACCTGGCTGGTCGTGATCCGCACCTTGCCGCTGGTCGCCTGCCCCAGGCCCGAGACGGCGCGCGCAAGGCCGTGCGCGCCTGCTTCCATCTGCCGGGCGGCGTCGGCGATCGCCAGCGCCGCGGCCGTCGGCGTGACGCCACGACCGGTGCGCTCGAACAACGGCGCGCCGAGCTGGGCCTCGAGCTCGGCGATGTGGCGGCTCAGCGTCGGTTGCTGCCCACCCAGGGCGCGCGCAGCGCCGGTCAGGCTTCCCGCGTCGAGTACGGCGACGAAGCTCCGGACCAGCGCCCAGTCGAATCGATCCAGTGGCATGCAGAATTGTATGGCTCGAATGCACTGATCGACAATTGTCGAATGCGCATCGGAGGCCGACACTGGCCGGGTTGCGTCACCCCCAGGAGCCTCGCGATGATTCCCACCCCTCCGACCGTCCTCGTGCTCGGCGCCAACGGCCGCTTCGGCGCGGCCGCCGTGCAGGCGTTTGCCGCCGCCGGCTGGCAGGTGCTCGCGCACGCTCGACGCGCGCCCGGCGCCTTGCCGCCCGGCGCGCGGCACGTCGCGACGCCGCTGCACGACCCGGCGCAGCTGGCCCGCGAGGCCCGTGGCGCGTGCGTCGTCGTGCATGCGCTGAACCCGCGCTACACCGACTGGGCCCGCGAGGCGATCCCGCTGGCGCGCGCCGGCATGGACCTGGCAGCGTCGCTGGACGCCACCTTCATGCTGCCCGGCAATGTCTACAACTTCGGCGAACCGATGCCAGCCGTGCTGCGCGAGGACACGCCGCAGCGGCCGTCGACCCGCAAGGGCCGCATTCGAGTCGCGATCGAGGCCGAGATCGAGGCCCGCGCCGCGCAGGGCTTGCGCGGCGTGGTGATCCGCGCGGGGGATTTCTTCGGCGGCGGCCGCGGCAGCTGGCTGGACCTGGTCGTCGCGAAGTCGCTATACGCTGGCCGGCTCGTCTACCCCGGACCGCTCGACGTCGCGCACGCGTGGGCCTATCTCCCGGACTTCGCACGCGCATTCGTCTCGGTCGCCACGCAGCGCGACCTGCCGGCATTCACGCGCCTGCACTTCGCCGGCCACGCCCCCACCGGCGCATCGTTCCTCGCGTCGCTCGAGCGCGCCGCCGAGTCGCTCGGACTGCGGCCCGCGTCCGGCTGGCGGCACGGTCGCCTGCCATGGCCGCTGCTGCGCGCCGGCGGCCTCGTCGTGCCGATGTGGCGCGAGATCGCCGAAATGGCGTACCTGTGGCGCGTCCCGCACACGCTCGACGGCAGCGCGCTCGAACGCCTCGCGGGACCGATGGTGCAGACGCCGCTGGAGACTGCGCTGGCCCGCGCGCTTCGCGACCTGGCTCCGGACGTCGACCGCGATCGGCATCCGGGCAGCAATCCTGCTCGCGCCCACGCTGCGGGGCCTGGCGTCGGTTAAGCGGCCCGAGTGCCCTCGACGAGATGACGATGCAGGGTCGCCGGCGCCGGGTCGGCGTTCACGAACCCGTGTGCGTCGCCGGACCCGGCGTGTCGGGCTGCGCGCCCGGCGGCACCCATCCGCCGCCGAGCGCGCGAATCAGCTGCACGCTGGCACGGCGTTGACGCGTCGCCAGATCGTCGGCGTTGCGGCGCGCCTGGAGCGTCACGACCTGCGATGTCACCACTTCCAGGTAGCTGGCCGCACCCTCGCGGTAGCGGGCGCTCGCCAGATCGAGCGAACGCTGCGCGGCCTCGGCCGCCGCACGCTCCGACTCGAGCGCCGAGGCGAGCCGGTCGATCAGCGCCAGGCTGTCCTCGACCTGCTGGAAGGCGGCGAGCACCACGACTCGGTACTTCGCACCGGCCTCGTCGAGGACGGCGCGCGCACGCGCGACTTCGGCTTCACGGCGGCCCCCGTCGAACAGGCCCAGGAGCAGCGTTGGACCGACGGCCCAGAAGACGTTCGATGCCTGCAGGAGACTCCGGATGTCGTCGCTCTGCAGCCCGAACTGCGCGCCGAGCGTGACGGCCGGGAAGAACGCGGCACGCGCCACGCCGACGCTCGCGTTCGCCGCGACGACACGTCGCTGGGCGGCGGCGATGTCGGGGCGACGCTGCAGCAACGACGAAGGCAGGCCGGCCGGAACCTGCGGCAGCGCGATCGGCGCGATCCGCGGCGCGATCGCGAAGCCGGACGCCGGGACGCCGACCAGCGACGCGATCTCGTGCTCGATCAGCGCACGCTGCGCATTCGACTGCTTCAGCTGCGATCGCGTCGATTCGAGCTGGGCCTGCGCCCGCGCCACGTCGAGCCCGGACGCGATGCCGCCCCCGTGTCGTTGCGCAATCAGATCCAGGGCCCTGCGGTAGGCGACCTCGGTCTCGCGCAGCAGTTCCACGTCCCGATCGACGCCGCGCAGCGCGACGTAGCGGTCGGCGAGTTGCGCCTGCAGGCTCAGCCGGGCCGACTCCAGGTCCGCCGCGGCGGCCCGTTCGAGCGCCTCGCCGGAGGTGACGAGGCTGCTCACGCGCCCCCAGAGGTCCACTTCGTAGCCGAAATCGAAGCCGAGCGTGGTCGAGCGGTACTCGTCGGGCGAATTCGGGCCCAGCACCCTGAGGGGCCGCTGCTCCGACTGGCGATCGGCCTGCGTGTTGAATGACGCGTCGAGCCTCGGAAATCGGCTCGCGCGCAGCTGCTCGCTCGCGGCTCGGGCCTGCCGATAGCGCGCCAGCGCCGAGGCGAGATCGGCGCTGTGCTCGAGCAGGCGCAGCTGCAGCGCATCGAGCTCGCCGTCGCCGTACAGTTTCCACCAGCCTTCGCGCGGCAGCGGGTCCGCGGACCTGGCCGCCGATGGCGGCGTCGCCTCTTCCTTGTAGCGGGCCGGCAGCGCGATCTCGGGCGTGTGCATCACCGGCGCCTGCGAACAGGCGCTCGACAGGCCCGCGAACGCAATCACGGCCCACGCGGCGCGGCGCGCGGTCGCGAGACCGCGCAGGTTATCGGCCACGCGTGCGGCCCCCCGACGATCCTGGCGCTGACGCGTCCGGCTCGGCTGCCGCGATGCGCACCGGGTCGCCGTCGGCAATGCCGTCGGGAGGGCTCTCGATGACCCGGTCGTGGGGCTCCAGCCCGGAGGACAATTCGACCACCGACCCGAGGTCGCGCGCCACGGTCACCGTCTTGAGCAACACCTTGTCGTGCGCGTCGACGGTCGCAACCCTCAGTCCGGCCTTGTCGAAGATCAGCGCGCCGGGCGGAATCGTCAGCGTGCTCACGGCCGCAGGCAGCCGGAAGTTCACCGTGGCGAATCCCCCCGGCAGCAGTTCCGCCTTCGGATTGGCGGCGCTCAATTGCACCAGCATGCTTCCCGTCGCCGTATTGATCGCGCGAGCCATCGACTGCACCGTCGCGGGATACGCCTTGCCGGGGCGTTCCGGCACGCCCAGCGTCGCGCTGGCGCCGGTCCGGATCGCGGCGACGTAGCTCTGGGGCACGCTCACGTAGACGCGCAGCCTTCGGGTGTCCGAGACGACGAACAACTCGGCCCCCTGGGCACCGCCGGCGTTGATCAGCGCACCGACGTCGGTCGAGCGCGACGTGACGGTGCCGTCGAACGGCGCGACGATCCGCGCGAACCGCTTCAGCGTGTCGATGCGCTCGACGTTCGCCTGCAGCGCCTGGACCACCGCCTGCTTCGCGGCGAAGTCGGCCGCCTTCTCGTCGGCCTCCTGGCGAGAGACCGAGTCGGTCGCCAGCAGCGCCTGCCAGCGCTTCGCCGTGGTCGCAGCCAGCGCGACGCTCGCCCTGGAGTTGGCGAGCTCGGCGCGCGCCTGCAGCAGCTGCTGGTCCAGCTCGGGTGTCTCGATCTCGGCGAGCAGCTGACCCGCCTTGACCGTCGCGCCGATGTCCGCATGCCAGCGCTTCAGGTATCCGCTCACCCGGGCGTGGATCGGGGCTCGCGCGTAGGCCTCGATGCGCCCGGGCAATTCGAGCGTCGAGCCCGCCTCGCCCCGCCCCGGTGCGATCACGCTCACGGTGGGGACCGACTGCGCGTCGGCGCGCTCGCGCAGGCGGCTTGCCGCGGAGTTCCGCGTGGCAATGCCTTCGACGACGATCGCCGCCGCGACGAGCGCCAACGCGATCGCGACGAGTCGCCATCCGCGACGCAGCGGCTTCGGCACGGCGGAATCAGGCGGCATGAGGCTCTCCGATGGCGGGGCCCGGCGCGGCCCTGGCGCCGTGCCGGGCATGCACGAGGCTGAAGACTACCGGGACGAAGACGAGCGTGGCGACCGTGGCGAAGACGAGGCCGCCGATGACCGCGCGGCCGAGCGGCGCATTCTGCTCGCCGCCCTCGCCGAGGCCGAGCGCCATGGGCAGCATGCCGATGACCATGGCCAGCGCGGTCATCAGCACCGGGCGGAAGCGAACGAAACCGGCGTCGATCGCGGCGGCGACCGCGTCGCCTTGCTGCTCGAGGCGCTCGCGCGCGAAGCTGATGACGAGCACGCTGTTCGCCGTCGCGACCCCCATGCACATGATCGCGCCGGTGAGCGCCGGCACGGAGATCGTCGTGTGCGTGGCGAACAGCATCCAGACGATGCCGGCGAGCGCCGCGGGGAGCGCCGAGACGATGACGAACGGATCGCGCCACGACTGGAAGTTCACGACGATCAGCAGGTAGATCAGCACGATCGCACCCAGCAGGCCGAACAGCAGGCCGGAGAACGCCTGCTCCATCGTCCGCACCTGGCCGAGCAGCGCCACCGTTACCCCTGCCGGCACGTCGCCGGCGGTCCCGGCGATCACGCGGCGGATGTCGCGCGTGACCGCGCCCAGGTCGCGATCCTGGGTCGTCGCGTTGATCTGCACCATGGTCTGCAGGTCGTACTGGCTCACCACCGCGTGCGTGGCGCTCCTGCCGAATCGCGCCACACCGCCGAGCACCTGCGGCGTGCCGTCTACCGGGCTGCCGACCGGCAGCGCCGCGAGCGCGGGTAGCGAGTCGAGGTTGTACTGCGGCGTCTGCAGCACGATCGGATAGGACACGCCATTGGCCGGATTGAGCCAGAACGTCGGGGCGACCTGGCTGCTTCCGGCCAGATTGACCACGAGGTTGTTGGTCACGTCGCGAGCCGTCAGACCGACGGCCTGCGCCTGGGTGCGATCGAGATCGATCTCGAACACGGGCCGCCGCTTCGACTGCTGGATCCTCACGTCGGCGACGCCGGGAATGCGGCGGATCGCCTTGATCAGCGTGTTCGCGTAGGCGAAGTCCGCGTCGAGGTCGCGGCCGCGGATCTGGATGTCGATCGGCGCCGGCGCGCCGAAATTCAGGATCTGGCTGACGATGTCGGCCGGCGGGAACGAGAACACGGTGTCGGGGAACTCGCGCGGCAGCAACTCGCGAAGTTCGCGGACATGGTCCGCCGTCGGGCGATGGCCCTTGCGCAGCGCGATCTGGATGTCGCCGTCCTGGGTGCCGATCACGCCGGTGTTGTCGTAGGTGAGGTTGATGCTGCTCGGCGGAAGGCCGACGTTGTCGACGAGCGTCGCGATCTCGTCGTCCGGGATCACCCGGCGAATCGCGTCGCGGATGCGGGCGAAGCGCGCGGCCGTCTCCTCGACCCGGGTACCCACCGGCACGCGCGCATGCATCAGGATCTGCCCGCTGTCGACGGCGGGGAAGAAATCGGCCCCCAGGAAAGGCGCGAGGCCGAACGAAAGCGCCACGACGGCGGCGAACCCCGCGGCGAAGGTGCGGCGGCGGCGCATCAGCCCCTCGAGCAGCTCGCGATAGCCGGCACGAAAGCGCTCGAAGCGTTCCTCGAAGACGCGCTGGAACAGAAGCAGCGGATTGCGGGTGGGCGGAAGCGTCGCGCGCGTGCCGTGCATGTCGGTGTGCGGCGCATGCGGCCTGAGCAAGTAGCGCGACATCGTGGGCACCAGCGTGCGCGAGAGCACGAACGAGCAGGCCATCGCGAACATTACTGCCTCGGCCATCGGCACGAACAGGAATCGCGGGACGCCCTGCAGGAAGAACATCGGGACGAAGACGATGCAGATGCACAGCAGCGAGACGAACGCCGGCGTCACGATCTGCCGGGCGCCGTCCATGATCGCTGTCTCGACGTCCTTGCCCTGCTCGAGGTGCCAGTTGATGTTCTCGATGGTCACCGTGGCGTCGTCCACCAGGATCCCGACCGCGAGCGCGAGCCCGCCCAGCGTCATGATGTTGAGGGTTTCGCCGATCGCGGCGAGCCCGAGGATCGAGCCGAGGATCGACAGCGGAATCGACACCGCGATGATCAGCGTCGATCTCCAGCTTCCGAGGAAGAGCAGGATCATGACGCTGGTGAGCAACGCGGCGATCGTGCCTTCGATCGCCACGCCGCGGATCGCGGCGCGAACGAATAGCGACTGGTCGTTGATCGGAACGACTTTCAGGTTCTCCGGCAGCGACGCCCGCAGCGAGTCGAGCTTCGCGCGCGCGCCGTCGACGATGGCCAGCGTCGACGTCGCGCCGTTCTTCAGGACCGACATCAGCACCGAGCGTCCCCCGTCGACGTGGACGATGTTGGTCTGCGGCGCACTTCCGTCGCGCACGTTCGCGACGTCGCGAACGTAGACGGTGCTTCCCTGGACGACCTTGATCGGCAGGTCGCCCAGCTCGCGGATCGCCGACGGCGCGTTGTTCAGCTGCAGCGTGTATTCCAGGCTGCCGACCTTCTGGGTGCCGACCGGAACGATCAGGTTCTGGGCGGCCAGCGCGTTGGCGACGTCCTGCGCCGACAGCCCGCGCGCCTGGAGCGCCGCGGGGTCGAGGTCGATCTGCACCTGCCGCTGCCTGCCGCCGTAGGGCCACGGAATCGCCGCCCCCGCGACGGTCACCAGCGGCGGCCGCACCGTGTTGACCCCGAGGTCGAACAGGTTCTGCTCCGACAATCCCTTCCCCGACAGCGCGAGCTGCAGGATCGGCACGGTGGACGCGTTGTAGTTCAGGATCAGCGGCGGCGTCATCCCGGCGGGCATCTGCTTCACCACGGTCTGCGCGATCGCGGTCACCTGCGCGTTGGCCACCGCGATGTCGACGCCGGGCTGGAAGAACACCTTCACGATCCCGATGCCCGGATACGAGTTCGCCTCGATGTGCTCGATGTCGTTGACCGTCGTGGTCAGCGCCCGCTGGAACAGGGTGCTGATCCGCCCCGACATCTGGTCGGGCGGGATCCCGGTGTACTGCCAGGCGATGGCGATGACCGGGATCCGGATCTCCGGGAAGATGTCGGTCGGGGTGCGTAGCGCGGCCAACGGCCCGATGATCAGCAGCAGCAACGCCATCACCACGAAGGTGTACGGGCGGCGCAGCGCGGTGCGTACGATCCCTACGAGCAAGCGGTGCTCCCCGATGCCGCAGGGCGGGCCGTCGCAGTCGCGCGCACGCTCATGCCCGCGTGACCTCGTGCCGTCCGCGCGAGCGCCGCGCCGCAGGTCGCGCCGGTTCGCCGGCTCGATCGGCGCTGCCCGGCATCAGAGCGTCCAGGTTGTCGCGGATGCGCTTCATCAGCTTCACGAGCCGCGCCCGGTCACCGGCGGCGAGCCCGGCGAGCGCCTCGGTGCGCGCCCGCTCCGACAGCCGCCAGATCTCCTGCAACAGGGGGCCGGCCGCGGGACGCAGGAACAGGGTGCGCACCCTGCGGTCGTCCGGGTCCACCCTGCGCTCCACGAGCCGCTCGCCTTCCATCCGTTCGACGACTCGCCCGAGCGTCATCGGATCGGTGTCGGTCAGCTCGGCGAGCCGTGCCTGCGAAATCCCCTCGTTGCGCGCCAGGTGCGTCAGGATCCGGCACTGCTCGAGCGTCAGGGCGAGCCCGGCCGCGTGGCGCTCGAAGTTGCGCGAGTACAGCCGCGAGACGTCCTTCAGAAGGAAGCCGAAGTTGCGCAGGGAATCCATCGGTTCCGGGGCGTGGGGTCCGGGCCGCTCGATGATATCACCTGATATGAAATCGAGGAACGGCCGATCGCGCCCCGGCAGGCCGCGAAGCCGTTACACTCGCCCCATGCCGACCTCAGATCCACGCAGCGCCGCGCTGCCGCCGATCCGCGAGTCGAGCGCGTTGTTCCTCGACTTCGACGGCACGCTGGCCGAGCTCGCGCCAACCCCGGACGCGGTGCGCACCGCCCCGGGGCTCGTCGACAGCCTCGCGGCGCTGTGCGCCTCGCTCGATGGCGCGCTGGCGATCGTCTCGGGACGTCCGGTCGCCGATCTCGACCGCTTCCTCGCTCCGCTGCGCCCGGCGCTCGCCGCGGAGCACGGCGCCGTCCTGCGCCTGCCCGACGGGCGGATCAAGTGTGCGCAGGCGCCCGACCTGCGCAAGCCGGTGCAGGCGGGGTCGGCACTCGCCCGCAAGCACCCGGAGCTCGTCCTGGAGCGCAAGACGACGTCGGTCGCGCTGCATTACCGCGGCGCGCCGCAGCTCGCGCAGTCGTGCATCGACGCGATGGCCGCGACGGTCGAGCACCGCCCGGAGCTGGAGCTGCTGCACGGCAAGTGCCTGGTCGAGGTCAGGCTCGCCGGCGTCGACAAGGGCCGCGCGATCGCGGCTCTGATGGCGAACGAGCCGTTCCGTGGACGCCTGCCGATTTTCGCGGGCGACGACGTGACGGACGAGGCGGGATTCGCGTTCGTCCAGGCCGCCGGTGGCGTCGCGATCAAGGTCGGCGACGGCGCGACGCTCGCGCGGCACGCCTGCGAGTCGCCGGAGGCGCTGCGCGGATGGCTCGCGTCGGCGGCGGCCGCAGCGGCGTCGGCCCGCTGAGAGGAACGCCGCAATGGCGGACGGGACGACACGATGAGCGGCGAGCCCCGGCCGGAAGTCCCGGACGATGCGTCTCGCGCGCAGCCCGACGGCGCGCGAGACGCCTGCTTCTGCGCGCCTGCGCAGCCGTCGCTCGGGCTCGGCGTGATCGGCAACTGCGCGTTCAGCGCGCTGATCGACGCGCGCGGGCGCGTCGTCTGGTGCTGCCTCCCGCGCTTCGACGGGGACCCGGTCTTCGACGCCCTGCTCGACCCCTCGGAGCGCGCGAGCTCGTTCGCGATCGAGATCGAGGACTTCGCCGAGTCGCGGCAGCGCTACGAGCCCAATACGGCGGTGCTGCGCACACAACTCTTCGACCGCGCCGGACAGGGCATCGAGATCACCGACTTCGCGCCACGATTCACGAGCCGCTCGCGCTTCTTCAGGCCGATGATGCTGGTGCGCCGCGTGCGGCCGATCGCCGGCACGCCGCGGATCCGCGTCGCGGTCGAGCCCCGCTTCGAATGGGGCGCCGTCGCTCCGGCGGTCACGCGCGGCAGCAACCACGTGCGCTACGTCGGCGACGGTCTGACGCTGCGACTGAACACCGACGCGTCGATCTCGCACGTCCTCGCCCGGCAACCCTTCGTTCTGAACCGCGAGCTGAACTTCCTGCTCGGCGCCGACGAGACGCTGCACGACGGCGTCGCCGACACGGCGCGGCACTTCGAGCAGGAGACGATCGCCTACTGGCGCGCCTGGAGCCAGCGGCTCGCGGTGCCGCTCGAGTGGCAGGACGCGGTGATCCGCGCCGCGATCACGCTGAAGCTGTCGGTGTTCGAGGACACCGGCGCGATCGTCGCTGCGATGACGACCAGCATCCCCGAGGCGCCGCACAGCGGCCGCAACTGGGACTATCGCTACTGCTGGCTGCGCGACGCGTTCTTCGTGGTGCGCGCGCTCAACAGCCTGTCCGAGGTCGGCACGATGGAGGACTACCTCGACTGGCTGGGCAACGTCGTCGTCGATGCGGGCGGCGGCCACATCCAGCCGCTGTACGGAATCGGGCTCGAGCGCAGCCTGCCCGAGACGATCTGCGAGGGACTGCCCGGCTATCGCGGCATGGGCCCGGTGCGCATCGGCAACCAGGCGCACGAACACCTGCAGCACGACGTCTACGGCAACGTGATCCTCGGCGCGACGCAGGCGTTCTACGACCACAGGCTGCTGCGCCGCGCCGGGCTGCCCGAGTTCCAACGGCTCGAACAGGCCGGCGAGCAGGCGGTCAGGGTGTTCGGCGAACCCGACGCCGGCATGTGGGAGCTGCGCACTCGCGCGCGGGTCCACACGTCGTCGGCACTGATGAGCTGGGCCGCCTGCGACCGCCTCGGCCGGATCGCCGCGTTGCTGGGCGTGCCCGGACGCGCCGCCTACTGGCAGTCGCACGCGAAGACGATGCGCGAGCGCATCCTGCGCGAGGCCTGGAGCGACGAGCGCCGCGCCTTCGTCGAGAGCTTCGGCGGGCGCGACCTCGACGCGAGCGTGCTGCTGATGGCCGAAGTCGGTCTGCTCGAGCCGCGCGACCCGCGCTTCCTGGCCACGCTGGACGCGCTCGAACGGCACCTCTGCGACGGCCCGTACATGCGCCGCTACGAGGCGCCCGACGACTTCGGCAAGCCCGAGACCGCGTTCAACATCTGCACGTTCTGGCGCATCGACGCGCTGGCGCGCAGCGGGCGGCGCAAGCGGGCGCGCGAGATCTTCGAGTCGATGCTCGCGCATCGCAACCACCTCGGCCTGCTCTCCGAGGACACCCATCCGGTCAGCGGCGAGATGTGGGGGAACTTTCCGCAGACCTACTCGATGGTCGGCATCATCAACGGTGCGGTGCGCCTGTCAGCGCCCTGGGACACCGTGATCTGAGGAGCGCGCCGATGTCTCGCCTGGTGGTCGTGTCCAATCGCGTCGCCGATCCGCGCAAGCCCGCTGCGGGCGGACTGGCAGTCGCGCTCGGCGAGGCCTTGCAGGCGACCGGCGGCCTGTGGTTCGGCTGGAGCGGCGCGATCGTCGAGGACGGCACGCCCGGTGAAGGCGAACTTCACCTGCAGCAGGCCGGACCGGTGACACTGGCGACGGTCGACCTTTGCCGCGAGGATCACGACACCTACTACGCGGGCTACAGCAACGGCGTGCTCTGGCCGGTGTTCCACTACCGGCTCGACCTCGCGGACTTCGACGGCCACTACGTCGACGGCTACCGGCGCGTGAACCAGCTGTTCGCGCGGCGGCTGCTGCCGCTGCTGCGGCCCGACGACATCGTCTGGGTGCACGACTACCACCTGATTCCGCTGGCGTCGGAATTGCGCGCCGCGGGCTGCTGCCAGCGGATCGGTTTCTTCCTGCACATCCCGATGCCGCCGCCGCCGATCTTCGCGGCGATCCCGCATCACGAATGGCTGATCCGGTCGCTGTTCGCCTGCGACGTGGTCGGGTTCCAGAGCCGCACGGATCTCGGGCACTTCGCGGGCCATGCGATCGCCGCGGCCGCTGCGACGCCAGTCGGCGACCACGGCCTCGACGCATACGGCCGTCGACTGCATGCGCAGGCGTTCCCGATCGGCATCGACGTCGACGAATTCGATCGACTCGGCCGCGGCAGGGAAGCGCGCGAGACCTACGTGACGACGCGCGACGAATACGCGCGCCGCCGGCTCCTGATCGGCGTGGACCGGCTCGACTACTCGAAGGGCATCCCGCAGCGGATCCGCACGTTCCGCGAGCTGCTCACGCGCTACCCCGAGAACCGCAACAGCGCGACGCTGATCCAGATCGCGTCGCCCAGCCGTGAAAGCGTCGAGGCCTACGCGGACATCCGCATCGAGCTCGAGCGGCTGTGCGGCGCGGTAAACGGCGACTTCGGCGAACTCGACTGGATGCCGGTGCGCTACATCCACCGCACGGTCGCGCGGCGCCGCCTTCCGGGACTCTACCGGGCCGCGCGCGTCGGCGTGATCACGCCGCTGCGCGACGGGATGAACCTGGTCGCCAAGGAATACGTCGCCGCGCAGCAGGCGTCCGATCCCGGCGTGCTGGTGCTGTCGCAATTCACCGGTGCGGCCGAGCAGCTCGAGGAAGCGCTGCTCGTGAACCCCTACGACACGCGCGGCACCGCCGACGCGCTGCAACAGGCGCTCGCGATGCCGCTTGCCGAGCGCCGGGCGCGGCACGATGCACTGCTGCGGCGTATCCGCGAGCACGACGTGCACCGCTGGTACGCCGACTTCCTCGGGGCGCTCGACGGCGCGTTCGCCGACCAGGTCAGGCAGCTCACGCTGGAGCGTCGCCAGCGGCGCGCCGTTGCGGGCGCGTGAGGTAGTCGAGCAGTTCGACCATCACGTCGTTGGTGCGCCGGCAGGCCGACGCCGGCACGGCGCGGATCGCCGCCTCGGACTGGACGAACGCAGCCTCGACGAGCTCGCTGCTGTCGGCGTCGATCATCGCGGCGAGGCTCTGCGGCGTCGTCTCGAGGTGGAACTGCACGCCGACGACGTTCGCCCCCAGCTGGAACGCCTGGTTCAGGCAGCCGTCGCTCGAGGCCAGGCGCACCGCGCCGGGCGGCAGCTCGAAGGTCTCGCCGTGCCAGTGGAACGCGAGCAGCCGGTCGGGGAAGCGGAACGCGTCGGGCGCCGGCGTCGAGCGCACGTCGAACCAGCCGATCTCCTTCCGGGCGTTCGTCCGCACCCGGGCCCCTAGCGCGCTGGCGATCAGTTGCGCGCCCAGGCACACGCCGAGCACCGCGACGCCCGCACCGATCGCGTCGCGCAGGAATTGCTTCTCGGCCTTCAGCCAGGGAAGCGCCGCCTCGTCGTTGACGCTCATCGGCCCGCCCATCGCGATCACGAGGTCGAGCCCGCGGACCCCGGGCAGCGCGTGCCCCGGCTCGTGAAAGCGCGTGAAGCGGACGTCGGCGCCGCGCGACTCGAGCCAGCCCTCGATGCTGCCGAGACCCTCGAACGGCACGTGCTCCAGGACCTGGACCCGCATCGCGCGGCTCCCGGCGCGCCGGCTCAGCCGGCCCGCACTTCGATCCGCTTCGGCTGCGCGTGCGCGGCCTTCGGGATGCGAAGCTTCAGCACGCCGTGATTCAGCTCCGCGGCGACCTTCTCGACGTCGAGCTCCTTCGACAGCGTGAATGCGCGCCGATAGCGCGGCAGACTCACTTCGGCGTGCGTCGCTTCCGTACCCTCCGGCACCTGCAACGCGACCTCGCCTTCGATGGTGAGCGTGCCGGCCTCGATCTGCAGGTTCAGCTTCTCTTTCGGCACGCCCGGCAGGTCGGCGTACAACGTGATGCCCGACGCGTCCTCGACGACGTCGACCGCCGGCAGCAGCGTCGCCTCGCTACGCGGCTCTCCGGCCTTCCTGGCGACTGCGGTGTTCTCGCTCATGTTCGGCTCCCCGGCTCTCACTGGATGTCGATGCGACGCGGCCGCGCGGCCTCGCGCCGTTGCAGGCTGATGTGCAGCACGCCGTCGATGTAGCGCGCCTGGACCGCGTCGGGGTCGATGTCGTCGGGCAGCGTCACCACGCGGCGGAACCGTCCGGCGAAACGCTCGTCGATGTGCACCGTGGCCTTCGCCTCGCGCCCGGGCAGGTCGCTGCGGCGCTCGCCGGCAATCGTCATCACGCCCTTCTCGATCTGCACGTCGATGCTCGCCGGATCGAGGCCCGGCGCGAAGGCGTAGACCTCGAGCGAGGCCGGCGTGCTGCCGACGTTGATCGCCGGAAAGCCGCCGCGGCCAAGCCCGCGGATGCTCGGCGACAGCTCGAACGCCTGCTGCACCTCGCGCTGCAGGCGGTCCAGTTCCGCGAACAGGTCGCGGGGAAACAGGGATCGGTACATCGCGCACTCCCTCCATGTCGATGGAACCGGGCGTCGCGCTCGCGCGCCCGCGGCAACTGATCTAGGGCCCGGCGAATTGCATTTCAAGAGCCCGGACCAGGGCGTTCCGGCGCCTCGTTCATGACAGATTCATGACTAAAAAGCGAAGGTCATTCGGTAATTTGGTTCTTTTTCCGCACCAATCGGCCCGCTAAGCTCCGGGGTATGGGAACCGCCAGCGCCCGCGCCGCCAACGCCCCCGCCCCGATCCGGGCGGTGGTCTTCGACGCCTACGGCACCCTGTTCGACGTGCATTCGGTGGCCAGTCTGGCCGAGCAGCTGTTTCCGGGCAAGGGCGACGCGCTGTCGCAACTGTGGCGCCAGAAGCAGCTCGAGTACTCGTGGTTGCGCGCGATGTCGGAGCGCTACAAGCCGTTCTGGGACGTCACCCGCGACGCGCTGCGCTTCGCGGCCGCCCGCCTGGGCCTGCCGCTGGGGACCGAGCAGGAGGTGCGGCTGATGAACCAGTACGCCAGCCTGTCGGCGTTCCCCGAAAACCGTTCCGCGCTGCGCGCGCTGAAGGCGGCCGGGCTGCCGCTGGCAATCCTGAGCAACGGCAACCGCGAGATGATCGAGGTCTCGGTGCGCAGCGCCGGGATGACGGGGCTGTTCGACCACCTGCTGTCCTCGCAGGACGTCGCGACCTTCAAGACCACCGCGGCGATCTACGCGCTCGCTCCGTCGGCCTTCGGGTGCCGCGCGCGCGAGATCCTGTTCGTCTCCTCGAACTGCTGGGACGCGATCGGCGCGCGCTGGTACGGCTATACCAGCTTCTGGATCAATCGCGCCGGCGCGCCGCTCGAGCAGCTCGACACCGAACCCGACCACACCGGAAGCCTGCTCACCGACGTGCTCGCGGTCGCGCTGCGCTGAGTCACCGCGTCCGGGCGACCCGACCTCATTTCGCCAATCCATTACGATCCCCGCAATTTCCCCGGAGACGATCCCATGACCGAGCGCATCGAGAAATTCGGCCTGCAGGTGGCCCGCAGCCTCCACGACATGATCGAGCGCGAGGCGCTTCCGGGAACCGGCGTGTCGTCCGACCAGTTCTGGAAGGGGTTGTCGGATCTCGTGCACGAAAAGGGCCCGAAGAACCGCGCGCTGCTCGCGAAGCGCGACGCGCTGCAGGCGAGCATCGACGCCTGGCATCGCGAACGCCGCGGCCAGCCGCACGACGCAGCCGCCTACACCGAGTTCCTGTCCGCGATCGGCTACCTGGTGCCCGAGGGCGCCGACTTCGCCGTCGAGACCGCCAACGTCGACCCGGAGATCGCAATCGTCCCGGGCCCGCAGCTCGTGGTGCCGGTGATGAACGCCCGCTACGCGCTGAACGCGGCCAACGCCCGCTGGGGCAGCCTCTACGACGCGCTGTACGGCACGGACGCGATGGGCGACGCGCCGCAGCCGGGCGGCTACGACCCGGCGCGCGGCGCGCGCGTGATCGCGTGGGCGAAGGCGTTCCTCGACGAGGTCGCGCCACTGGCCGGTGCGCGCCACGCCGACGTCACCGCGTACCGGGTGGCCTCCGGCGCGCTGGTCGCCGACACGCCGTCGGGCGAGAAGCGCCTGGCCGAGGCCTCGCGATTCGCCGGCTATCGCGGCGAGCCGGGCTCGCCGTCGGCGATCCTGCTCGTCAACCACCGCCTTCACGTCGAGATCCGCATCGACCGGGGCCACCCGATCGGCAAGACCGATCGCGCCGGCGTCGCCGACGTGCTGATGGAGGCCGCGATGACGACGATCATGGACTGCGAGGACTCGGTCGCGGCAGTCGACGCCGAGGACAAGGCGCTCGCCTACCGCAACTGGCTGGGACTGATGCGCGGCGACCTGGTCGAGACGGTCACGAAGGGCGGAGGCAGCTTCGAGCGCAAGCTCAACGCCGACCGCGACTACGTCGCTCCCGACGGCAAGCCGCTGACGCTCAAGGGGCGCTCCCTGATGCTGGTGCGCAACGTCGGCCACCTGATGACCAACCCCGCGGTGCTGGACCGCAACGGCCAGGAGGCCTACGAAGGGCTGCTCGACGCGATGTGCACCGTGCTGATCGCGCTGCACGACCTGCGCAAGCAGGGCGGCGCGCGCAATTCGACGACCGGCTCGATCTACGTCGTCAAGCCGAAGATGCACGGGCCCGACGAGGTGGCGTTCGCCGACGAGATCTTCACGCACGTCGAGCGCGCGCTCGGCCTGCCGGCCGACACGGTCAAGCTGGGGATCATGGACGAGGAGCGCCGCACCACGGTCAACCTGAAGGAGTGCATCCGCGCCGCGAAGCGCCGGGTCGCCTTCATCAACACCGGCTTCCTCGACCGCACCGGCGACGAGATCCACACGTCGATGGAGGCCGGCCCGATGGTCCGCAAGGCCGACATGAAGTCGCAGCCGTGGATCCTCGCCTACGAACTCTGGAACGTCGACAACGGCCTTGCGTGCGGGCTGGCCGGCCGCGCGCAGATCGGCAAGGGCATGTGGGCGATGCCGGACCTGATGGCCGCGATGCTCGAGCAGAAGATCGGCCATCCGCAGGCCGGCGCCAACTGCGCCTGGGTGCCCAGCCCCACCGCGGCGACGCTGCACGCGACGCACTATCACAAGGTCGACGTGCTGGCCCGGCAGGCCGAGATCGCGCGCGGCGGACCGCGCGCGAAGCTCGCCGACATCCTGACGATCCCGGTGGCGAAGAGCCCGGCCTGGTCCGACGCCGAGATCACCGCCGAGGTTGAGAACAACGCGCAGGGCATCCTCGGCTACGTCGTGCGCTGGATCGACCAGGGCGTCGGCTGCTCGAAGGTGCCCGACATCAACAACGTGGGCCTGATGGAGGACCGCGCGACCTGCCGGATCTCCTCGCAGCACATCGCCAACTGGCTGCACCACGGCGTCGTGTCGAAGGAACGGGTGATGGACGTGATGAGGCGGATGGCGGCGGTGGTCGACCGCCAGAATGCCGGCGATCCGTTCTACCGCCCGATGGCGCCTGGCTTCGACGGCGTGGCGTTCAAGGCGGCCTGCGACCTGGTCTTCGAAGGCACCAGGCAGCCCTCGGGCTACACGGAGCCGGTCCTGCACCGGCGCCGCCTCGAGCTGAAGGCCGCCTCACGGCATCGCTGAGCGCGTCAGCCCATCCGGTCGCCGAACCAGTCGGCGGCGTGCCGCGCCACCTGCTCGAGCGTTCCCGGCTCCTCGAACAGGTGCGTGGCGCCGGGCACGATCACCAGCTTCGTCTCGCAGCGCATTCGCGCCATCGCCTTGCGGTTGAGCTCGATCACCACGTCGTCCTCGCCGCCGACGATCAGCAGCGTGGGCGCGCTGACCGCCTCGAGCAGGCCCGCCGCGGCGAGGTCCGGTCGCCCGCCGCGCGAGACGACCGCGGCGACGCGCGCCCCCTGCTTCGCAGCGGCCTCGAGCGCGGCCGCCGCGCCGGTGCTGGCGCCGAAGTAGCCGAGCGGCAGCGCCCGCAAGTCGGGCCGCCGCTCGACCCAGGCGGCCGCGAGCAGCAGCCGCGAGGTGAGCAGCGCGATGTCGAAGCGCGCCGCGCGGTCGCGATCCTCGTCCGGGGTCAGCAGGTCGAACAGCAGCGTTGCGATGCCCGCGCGCTGCAGCACTTCGGCGACGTAGGTGTTGCGCGGCGAGAGCCGGCTGCTGCCGCTGCCGTGCGCGAAGGCCACCAGCCCGCGCGCGGGTTCGGGCAGCGACAGCGTGCCCGGCAAGCTGCGGTCGCCCCGCCCGGGCGCGCGCCCGGCCAGTTCGATCTCGATCGGCACGATCTTCATCGCCCCTCCCCGGGCCCGTCGCGCCGCCGGCGGCGGGCAGGCGGGCCGCTCGTGCTATGCGCCGACGATTGCCGCGACGTCGATCGGCTGCCGGACGTCCACGCCCGGCATGACGAACTCGAGCAGCCCGGTCAGCTGCGCGGCGCTGCCCGCCGCGAGCGCCGCACCGGGGTGCCGGACGATGCCGCCGGCGATCAGCCCCCTGCGCCGCAGGATCTCCTTGCGCACCGCCACGCCCGGTTGCTGCTCGAAGACGATCAGCGGCAGGAAGTGCGCCCAGATCCGCCGCGCCAGCGCGCGATCGCCGCGACGCCAGGCCGCGAGATGCGCCTGCAGCACCTCGGGAAAAGCGAAGCCCGTGTTGTAGCCGCTCGACCCCTTCTCGAGGTCGAACTGCCCGTAGAGCGCGCCGAGCCCGGTGAGCATCGGCACCCGCCTCGGCAGCGCCGCCGACAGCGCCTCGATCTTCGCCGCCGAAGGCACCGCCTCGGCCTTGATGCACGCGATGCCGGGGTTTTCGCCGACGATGCGTGCGATCGCTGCCACGCTCATGTGCACCCCGGTCGACGCGGGGTGGTCCTGCAACACGACGGGCAGCGTGACCCCGGCGCAGACGCGTGCGTAGTAGTCAGCCACGCGCGGCTCGCTCGGGACCGGCTCGGCCGACGGCGCGACCATCAGCGCGTCGGCGCCCAGCGACGCGGCCATCGCGCCCAGTTCGATCGTCGCGTGGGTACCCGGGTGCGAGACGCCGACGATCACCGCCATGCGTCCGCGCGCGCTCTCGACCGCGACGCGGACGACGTTCTCGCGTTCGCGGTCGCTCATCCGGTTGGCCTCGCCGAGCACGCCGAGCACGGTGACGCCTTCGACGCCGAGGCCGGCCACGAACCCGAGCATCGCGCGCAGCGAGGCCTCGTCGACGCTCTCGTCGTCGCGGAACGGTGTCGCCAGAATCGGAAAAACGCCGGTAAAATCGGTCATCGTCGCTCTTTTTCGCTCAAACGGCACGTAACCCGCTCAACCGAGACCTTCGTCCGCCGCGACGCCCGGCCGGTAGACCTCGTAGACCAGCACCGGGACGCCGAGGTCCCCGAGGTGCTGCCGGACGAGCGGTTCGACGTCGGTCCAGGCCAGCCCCCCGACGCCAGTGGCGAGCCGCGGCAGTGCGAGGCTGCGCACCCCTTCGTCGCGTACGTAGCGCGCAAGCGCCTTCAGCGCGCGACCGACGTTCTCGAGCGTCGCCTTGCCGGGCCTGGCGGCAGCACCGCCGCGGAGCATGTCCTGCGTGAGCAGGTTGACGATGCGGCGCGTCTGGCCGTCGGCGTCGACGCCGGACCAGGCCCAGATCTGCCCGGGCTCGAGCGGCTTGTCGTGGGTGGCGTGGCGATAGTCGCGCACCATCGACGGCCAGCGCTCGCGCAGGGCCAGCGCGAGGCCGGTGTCGAAATGGTCGTGCGGGGCAATGCCATGGGCAATCACCTGCGCCCTGGACAGCAGGATATCGCCTTCGATTTTGCGGATCACTTCCTGGTTCCTTCGATCATGGGTCGATTCGACGCGGTCGACCGGTGCGACCGCGGGTCGCTACCATACCCGCATTCCGCGATCGCCTCGTGACGCCGGTCAATCGCGGGGCGGCGCGCGCCGCTTCCGGGCCCGGCCGCGGCCTGCCCCGATGGGGCACGCGGGATACGTCTTAAGGGGTATGCGCCAGCATCCTTATGCGGCTACGATTGGGGTGGTCCGGCGCGACGAGAACAAGGAGACACGGATGTCCGAAACGACGCAGAACGCAGGGGTGCGCACCGACGAAGAGGGGTACCTGGTCGATCCCGGCGACTGGACGCCGGAGCTGGCCGAGTGGCTGGCGGGGCGCGAGGGCGTCGCGCTCACCGACGAGCATTGGGCGGTGCTTCGCTTCATGCGCGAGTACTACGACGACCACCAGATTCCGGCCGATGCGCGCTTCGTGATCCGCTTTCTCGCGAGGGAGCGCGGCAAGGGCGACGAGGCCCGCGACGCGCTGTTCGCGCTGTTCCCCTACGGCTACGTGAAGCAGGCCTGCAAGATCGCCGGGATGCGCAAGCCGCGCGTCTGGAGCACCGGCTAGGCGGGCTGCGCGACGCGCGCGGCCGGCCCCATTCGGGCGGCGCGCGGCGCGCCGGGCCGCTACGCCTCGCGCATCAGCCGCCAGTAGTCGATCTTCATCATCAGCGCGGCGCCGGCGCACAGCGACAGGAACGTGATGATCGACCCGAGCGCGAGCGTCGAGACGCCCGAGAGTCCCTGCCCGATCGTGCAGCCGAGCGCGGTGATGCCGCCGAAACCCATCAGGATCGCGCCGAGGATGTGGCGCTTGAGGTCGGCCGCGCTCGGGAAGCTCTCCTCCCGGTAGGTGCGCGAGATCAGCGCCCAGGCCAGCGACCCGGCCACGATTCCGAGCGCGGTCGCGATGCCGAAGGTGACGTGCTTGCTGGCATCGCTCCAGAACATCAGCAGTTCGAGCGTGTAGGCGAACGGCGCCACCAGCGACAGCGACTCGGCCCGGTTGCTGTTGGTGGCGATGAAGGCTTCCTGCAGCGTGTCCGGGTGCTCGGCGACGTAGCCGACGTGACCGGTCACGTACCAGCCGCCGACGACGGTGAGCCCGACCACGATTCCGCCCAGCAGCGCGTCGAGCGTCCAGGCCTCGCGGCTCGACAGCACGAACGCGAGCAGCAGCGCGCCGATCGCCAGCGGCAGCCAGAGCTCGATGCCCGCCCTCTCGAGGCCGAGCGCGGATGCCAGCAGCGTCGGCAGGTCCTGGCTGCCGGCGAGCTTCACCGACACCGTGTCGAGCGTGTTGACGCGCCAGACGCCGAACACCCCCTTCAGCGTCACGTACGCCGAGATGCCGAGCACCACGAACACCACCAGCGACTTCAGGTTGCCGCCGCCGATGCGGATCAGCGTCTTGCTGGTGCAGCCCGACGCGAGCGTCATGCCGATGCCGAACAGCAGGCCGCCGACGAGATTGGACAGCCACATCAGGTTGGAGCCCGTGTAGATCGACTTGCGCGTGTCGACCAGCCCCAGCAGCTGCATCGCCCAGACGCCGACGATCGCGACTGCGATCGCCAGCAGCCACATCCGCATCCGGGTCCAGTTGCCCATGTTCACGATGTCGGACACCGCGCCCATCGTGCAGAAATTGGTCTTGTTGCCGACGAACCCGAAGACTGCGCCGAGGCCGAACCCCAGCCAGGCGATCAGCGTCGCCGATGGCAGCGCGGTATCCATTGCAGGCGATCTCCCCCTTTGTCGGTCTTCATTCGGCCCAGGCCCCGAGGTACGAAGCGTGCGTGCCCGCGATGCGGTCATGATACCGGGCGCGCAACAGCCTCCGGCGACGCTCTGCCGAGTCGACGAAGCCGTCGCGCTCGTGCAGCACGTTGTTGCAGACGATGCCCATGCCGGGTTCGAGCCGCAGGCTGTACACGAAGGGGCCACCGGCGTCGAGGAGCCGCCGCAGCGCCTCGACTGCAGCGCGCGTCGCGGGATCGTCGCGCCACGCGATGCTGCGCGTGCGCGCGGTGTAGCGCATGTGCAGGTCGCCGCCGGGCGGCAGCGTCGAGAACACCGGGCCGGCCTGCGTCTGCCGCGCCACCGAGCCGGTATCGCCGTCGCCTTCGCGCTGCGGGATCGACATCGCCTCGGGCGACGACAGCGCCCGCACGTGCGCCGGGTCGGCGTCGCGCAGCAGGATGTACGCGATCTCGTGGTCGAGCACCCGGTTGCCGCCGCCCTCGGCGGCGCGCTCGACGCAATGCAGCAGCATCGCCGCGATGGTCCGCTCTGGCGGGTTGTAGTAGCCGTCCGTGTGCCACCGGATCGGCCGGTCGGTGTACGGGATGAACTCGCCGCGGGTGCCGCGCTCGCTGACCGACAGCGTGCTGATGCCGTCCTCGTCGGCGAGCCAGTTCGCGTCCAGGCGGCTGAGACCAAGCTGCTCGCCCAGCAGCCGCGCGACGTCCTTGCCCTCGCCGCGCTGCCGGCTCGCGTAGACCGCCATGTTCGAGGTGCGGCAGCGCGCGACGATCGCCTCGCGCTCGGCCGGGCGCAGCCGGCACGGGTCGTCGACCTCGACCAGCAGTTCCTCGACCCGCGAAGGCGCGCAGGCCAGCTTCCAGTCGCGCCAGCGGCGATAGGCGTCCGGGTCGTCGAGCGCGAACGGGTCGCGCCCGAGCCGGGCAGACGCGCGCGCCCCCATCGGCTATTCGCCGGCTTCGCCGCGCGGCCGCTTCGGCCGCGGCTCGAGGCCCAGCAGGCCGCGCATCGACTTCTCGATCACGTCGACGCACTCGGGCCCCTCGACCGTCATCGCCTGGTCGAGCGCCCAGCGCTTGTCCGCCTCTTCGGGCATCGCCTGCGTGAGCAGGTCGCCGAAGTAGCGCAGCAGCGCGAATTCCGGGCCGTGCGGCAGGTACTCGAACTCGCCGTACTCGGCGAAGCGGATGTTGAAGCGGTCGACGAAGCGCTTGCGATAGCCGCCCCCGGGCGCCGGGCCGAGCAGGTCGTCGAAACTGTCCTGCAGCAGGTCGCCGACGCGCCTGACGAGCGCCGACGTGAACGCCTCGCGCCACTCCGGCGGCTGGTACCTGAGCGCGATCCGGTCGGCCACGATCGCGAGGAAGACCAGCAACTCGACCAGCACCTGCAGGTAGTGCGGGCCGGCGGCGATCTCGAAATGGCCCTTGCGCAGGTTCTTCAGGCGGACGTCGGCGCTGCGCCAGACGATCGACGACAGCGCATTGGCGATCTGCGCCGGGTCGCGCGGCGTCGCGTCGCGGAACCAGTGGGTCTTCAGGCGCATCCCGGGTCGCACGTCATCGCTCCAGAAAGAATGTCCACACACCCGTCAGGGTCTGCGGATGTAGAACTCCCACTCGTGCTGGCCCGACTCGATCACGTCCTCCAGACGGTGGCCGGTGACGCGCGCCCAGTCCTCGACGTCGGCGCGAGAGCCGGGGCAGTTGCTGACCAGCTTCAGCAACTCGCCGGGCGCCATGCCCTCGAGCACCTTCTTGGCTTCGAGGATCGGACCGGGGCAGGTCGAGCCGCGCATGTCGAGGAACACGTTCGGCGCCAATTCGGTGCGCCGACCGCGCCGCACGTAGTAGCCGGTCGATCCGCTGTCGAGCCGTTCTGTCTTCACGACCTGGTTGCCGGTGCGCTCGGCCCAGGTGTGCAGCTCGTCGCTGGTGGCCGGGCAGTCGGAAATCAGCAGCATGACCTCGCCTTCGGCGAGCTCCATGACGATCTTCTTCGCGCCGATGATCGGGCCGGGGCAGCTGACGCCCGACAGGTCGAGCGTGACGCCGGGACGGGGAGTGAACGAATCGTTCATGACGAAGCCTCGCGAGATCCAGCAGTTGACCGAGCACACGGCGTCAGTCTATGTCGCTGATGGTCTTGTGGGGCAGGAACAGGCCGTGGCCGAGGTGCCTCTCGGCGCCGAGGCCGCGCTCCTGCATCGCCAGCGACTGCTCGGGCCGAAGCTGGTGCAGGACCACCTCGGCCCCCGCGACGGTGGCGTCGCCGCAGCGCACGGTGCGCATGCGCCCGCAGATGAAGCGCAGCGGCATGCCGAGCTCGCCCAGCATCGCCTCGACCGCCTCCTGGTGGGCCAGCGCATCGGCGGCACCGGTCGCCACGAAGCGCGCCGACAGCGTCGGATAGGGTTCGAGCGGCCGCGGGCTGGCCTCGCCCACGTCGAGCCGCTCGCCGCCGACCTCGAGTGTCTGGCCGGTCAGGCGCATCGCGTCGGCCTGCCGGTGCCGCGGCAGCCGCAGCGCCAGCCGCGCGCGGCGCGACAGCAGCAGGCTGCCCTCGCCGGCAGAGGCCCGGATCGCGTGCACGCCCACCCCCGCCTCTCCGGCGAGCCACGGCAGCCGCGCGACCAGCGCCTCCCAGAGGGCCAGCGCGTAGTCGGCCGGCAACCGGGTGCCGGAAATCGCGAACACCAGGTCGACGGCGTGCTCGCTGGCCGCGCCGGCGTCCGGTCCCCGCGTCGCGTAGATCGGGCGGATCATGCGGGCTCCTTGCCCGGCTGCGCCTGCGCCCAGCGGCACATCGCGTCGCCCCAGGCCTGGGCCGTCACCGGGTCGAGGTCGAAGATCGTGAAGCGCCGGCCCTCGCGGATCCGCACGCGCAGCATGCTCATTCCGCCGGCCGCGAAATCGATCTGCTGCAGTTCGATTTCCTGGCCGCCGAGCGGCACGCGCAACTGCTCGATGGGGGTGACGGTGAACTTGTCCATGATGTGTGTGGATTGGGCATTCTGGCGCGCGCGGCGTCCATAACCAGTGCCGGGGAGCGCCCCTACCCCAAACGGGTAGCTCCCCTCCCCCCTCGGGTCGACAAGAATAGCCGCGCAGGGGGATGGCCGCAGGCGCATGCGCTCCGTAGCATCGCCGCATCGCCTGCCCTCAAACCTGGCGGTCTCGCGCCACGTCCGGCGCGCCTGGAGGAGATGCCCATGGCAAAGAAGATGCATGAGACGCCGATGCTCGACGAGCTCGAGACCGGCCCCTGGCCCAGCTTCGTCACCGGGCTGAAGCAAGTCGCCAGAGAGAAGGACTACATGGTCGACGTGCTCGGCCAGCTCGAGACCAGCTACAAGGACCGCAAGGGCTACTGGAAAGGCGGCACGATCAGCGTGTTCGGCTACGGCGGCGGCATCATCCCCCGCTTCACCGAGCTGAAGGACGAGAACGGGCAGCCGAAGTTCCCCGATGCAGCCGAGTTCCACACGCTGCGCGTGATGCCGCCCCCCGGCATGCACTACAACACCGACGTGCTGCGCAAGATGGCCGACATCTGGGAGCGCCACGGCTCGGGCCTGATCGCCTTCCACGGCCAGTCGGGCGACATCATGTTCCAGGGCGCGACGTCGGCCAACGTCCAGCCGGCATGGGACGAGATCAACGAGCTGGGCTTCGACCTCGGCGGCGCCGGCCCCGCGGTGCGCACGTCGATGTCCTGCGTCGGCGCCGCGCGCTGCGAGCAGTCGTGCTACGACGAGGGCCGCGCGCACCGCACGGTGATCAACAACTTCCTCGACGACATCCATCGTCCGGCGCTGCCGTACAAGTTCAAGTTCAAGTTCTCGGGCTGTCCGAACGACTGCATGAACTCGGTGCAGCGCGCCGACATGGCGATCATCGGCACCTGGCGCGACAACATGCGCACCGACGAGGAGCTGGCCCGCAAGTGGTTCGCCAAGCACGGGATGCACGAGCTCGTCAGCGACGTGATCTCGCGCTGCCCGACCAAGACGATCCAGATCAAGCCGATCGACCAGGTCAAGTCCGGCCCGACGATCTCCAGCGTCAAGCTCGACGACCAGAACGCGCTCGAAATCGAGAACCGTGACTGCGTGCGCTGCATGCACTGCATCAACGTGATGACCGGCGCGCTCGCCCCGGGCAAGGACAAGGGCGCAACGGTCCTGGTCGGCGGCAAGCGGACGCTGAAGATCGGCGACCTGATGGGCACCGTCATCGTGCCGTTCATGAAGCTCGAGACCGACGAGGATTTCGAGAAACTGGTCGACCTCGGCCAGCGCACGATCGAGTTCTTCGCCGACAACGCGCTCGAGCACGAGCGCACCGGCGAGATGATCGAACGCATCGGCCTGGTCAATTTCCTCGAAGGCATCGGCCTGGAGGTGGACCCGAACATGGTGTCCACGCCGCGCACGAACCCCTTCGTGCGCACCGACGGCTGGGACGAAGAAGTCGCGAAGATCAACGCGCGCAAGAGCGCGGCCTGATCGAGCCTCCCGGCCACCGACACCGAACGAGCGAATCGAGGAACGACAAAGATGGATCAGGCAGTTGCTCCCAAGGCGGCGCCCGCGACGCCGCGGCGCGCCAAAGAGACCGGCGTCCCCGACAACAAGCAGTTCATGCACCCCACGTTGCTGCGCAACTACGGCAACTGGAAGTACCACGACCGCCCGCGGCCCGGCGTGCTCCACCACGTCTCGCACAGCGGCGAGGAGGTCTGGTCGGTGCGCGCCGGCACGCAGCGGCAGATGGACGTGTACACGATCCGCAAGCTCTGCGACATCGCCGACAAGTACGCCGAAGGGCACGTGCGCTTCACGATCCGCTCGAACATCGAGTTCATGGTCGCGGACCCGAAGAAGGTGGCCCCGCTGATCGAGGCGCTCGAGTCGAATGGCTTCCCGGTCGGCGGCACCGGCAATTCGGTGACGATGATCGCGCACACGCAGGGCTTCCTGCACTGCGACATCCCGGGCACCGACGCGTCGGGCGTCGTCAAGGCGCTGATGGACGAACTCTACGACGAGTTCAAGCGCGAGGAGATGCCCAACCGGGTGCACATGTCGACCTCGTGCTGCGAGATCAACTGCGGCGGCCAGGCCGACATCGCGATCATCATGCAGCACACCAAGCCGCCGAAGATCAACCACGATCTCGTGGCCAACGTCTGCGAGCGCCCGGCGGTCGTGGCGCGCTGCCCGGTCGCGGCGATCCGCCCGGCGCTGGTCAACGGCAAGCCCTCGCTCGAAGTCGACGAGAAGAAGTGCGTGTGCTGCGGCGCCTGCTATCCGCCGTGCCCGCCGATGCAGATCAACGACCCCGAGCACTCGAAGCTGGCGATCTGGGTCGGCGGAAAGAACTCGAATGCGCGCGACAAGCCCACGTTCATGAAGATGGTCGCCAGCGGCCTGCCCAACAACCCGCCGCGCTGGCCCGAGGTCGGCGAGGTGGTGCGCAAGATCCTTTACACGTACAAGGAGGATGCGCGCCCCTGGGAGCGGATGGCCGACTGGATCGACCGCATCGGCTGGCCGCGCTTCTTCGAGAAGACCGGGCTGCCGTTCACGAAGTACCTGATCGATGACTGGCGCGGCTCGCGTTCGAGCCTGAACGCGTCGGCGCACATCCGTTTCTGAGGCTCGGCGCGCGAATGAAGTTCGGCATCCTGGTCAACGAAGGACCGTACCAGCACGAGGCCAGCGATTCGGCCTACCTGTTCTGCAAGGCCGCGATCGCGAAGGGCCACGAGGTCAGCCGCGTGTTCTTCTATCACGACGGCGTGAACAACGCGACGCGGCTTACCGAGCCGCCGCAGGACGACCGCAACGTCGTCGCGCGCTGGTCGAAGCTCGCCGAGGAGCACGGCGTCGACCTGGTCGTCTGCGTGGCCGCCGCGCTGCGGCGCGGCATCAAGGACGAGGTGCTGGCGCCGGGCTTCCGGATCTCGGGGCTCGGCCAGCTGGTCGAGGCCGGCATCGAGGCCGACCGCCTCGTCACCTTCGGCGACTGAGGGCGCGCGATGTCCGAGCAGAAGAAGTTCATGTTCGTCAACCGCAAGGCGCCCTACGGGACGATCTACGCGCTCGAGTCGCTCGAGGTGGTGCTGATCACCGCCGCGTTCGACCAGGACGTCTCGCTGGTGTTCCTCGACGACGGCGTCTACCAGTTGAAGCGCGGGATGCAGACCAAGGGCATCGAGGTCAAGAACTTCTCGCCGACCTACCGCGCACTCGACGGCTACGACGTCGAGAAGCTCTACGTCGAGCGCGAGTCGCTGCAGGCGCGCGGGCTGACCGAGGAAGACCTGCTGGTCGACGTGACCGTGCTCGACCGCGACGAATTGTCCGCCCTGATGCAGGAGCAGGACGTGGTGCTGAGCTTCTAGGACCGGAGCCCGATCGAATGCTTCACATCGTCAACAAGTCGCCCACCGACGGCGGCGCGCTCGACAGCGCGCTGCGGCTCTCCGGCTCGGGCGCCCTGCTGCTGATCGAGGACGGGGTGTACGGCGCCACACGCGGGAACCCCGCCGAGGCGCGCGTGCGCGACGCGCTCGGTCGGCTCAAGATCTACGTGCTCGCGCCCGACCTCGAGGCGCGCGGCATGGCCGATCGCCTGACCGAGGGCGTGACCGCGGTCGACTACGGCGGTTTCGTCGACCTGGTCGCCGAACATCCGAACTGCCAGTCGTGGCTCTAGCACGCTGGCCCATCCTTCATCCAGGCATATCCAGGGGAGACTGAAATGCCCACTCTCGAAGTCCAAGGCAAGAGCGTCGAAACCGACGAGGAAGGCTACCTCGTCAACCTGTCCGACTGGGACGAGAACGTCGCCGGCGAGATCGCCAAGGCCGAAAACATCGACATGAGCGAGTCGCACTGGGAAGTCGTGAACTTCCTGCGCGAGTACTACGACGAGTTCCAGATCGCCCCGGCGGTTCGCGTGCTCACCAAGGCGATCGGCAAGAAGCTGGGGCCGGACAAGGGCAACAGCCAGTACCTGTACGAACTGTTCCCCTACGGCCCCGCCAAGCAGGCGTGCAAGATCGCCGGCCTGCCGAAGCCCACCGGCTGCGTCTGAGAACCGGCGGGCAACGCGTGCGGCCGCTCGGCCGCGTCGCGCGCCACGCTGGCCGGTGACCGCTGCCAGGAGGAGACAATGCCGGCTTCGACGGTGTTCTTTGCGGTGCTGTTCTACTTCGCGGCCGCGGTCTGCGCGGTCGGGCTGGTGGTGCGCATCGCCGACTACGCGCGCACGCCGGCACCGCTGAAGATTCCCACCACCCCGGCGCCGACCACCGGCACCGGCGTGGCCTTGCGCATGGTGCGCGAGGTAGTGTTCTTCGAGAGCCTGTTCAAGGGCAACCTCTGGACCTGGGCGCTCGGCTGGATCTTCCACGCGAGCCTGGCGCTGGTCCTGGCGCGGCACCTGCGCTACTTCACCGAGCCGGTCTGGGGCTGGGTCGCGTTCATCCAGCCGTTCGGCATGTACGCCGGTTTCGCGATGGTGATCGGGCTGGCCGGCCTGTGGGCGCGCCGCTTCATGGTCGAGCGGGTGCGCTACATCTCGACGCCGTCGGACCACCTGATGCTCGCGCTGCTGCTCGCGATCGGCGCCTCGGGCCTGTCGATGAAGTACCTGTTCCACACCGACATCGTCGGGGTGAAGGCCTTCTTCCTCGGGCTGATGGTGTTCGACTGGCAGCCGCTGCCCGCCAGCGGCCCGCTGTTCGTCCACCTGCTGCTGGTGGCGTCGCTGATGATCATCTTCCCGTTCTCCAAGCTGCTGCACGCGCCGGGGCTGTTCTTCTCGCCGTCGCGCAACCAGGTCGACAATCCGCGCGAGTCCCGGCACCTGGCGCCGTGGGCCGCCCGCCTCGAGGAGCGCTGAGCGATGGCTGCCGAAGTCAAGGCGCCCGCGCTGCGCGAGCTCCCCGACGTGCCCCCGGCGATCCGGCCGGGCGCAATGGCCGACAGCCGCCCGTACGTCGCGTCCGAGAAGATGAACGAGGCGATCGGCTTCCCCGGCAAGGTCGGCGACGACTGGCAGGTCGTGCACGACAAGGCGATCGCGCACATGGGCTCGCTGCTCGAGCGCTACCGGTCGCTCAAGGTATACCTCGACGCCTGCGTGCACTGCGGCTCGTGCACCGACAAGTGCCACTACTTCCTCGGCACCGGCGACCCGAAGAACATGCCGGTGGCGCGCCAGGACCTGATGCGCAGCGTCTACCGGCGCTACTTCACGCTGGCCGGAAAAATCGCCCCGAAGCTCGTCGGCGCGCGCGACCTCACGCGTGAAGTGCTCGACGAGTGGTACACGTACTACAACCAGTGCTCGGAATGCCGGCGCTGCTCGGTGTTCTGCCCTTACGGCATCGACACCGCCGAGATCACGATGGCCGGGCGCGAGATCCTCGACGTGGTCGGCTACGGTCAGAAGTACTCGAACGAGATCATCGGCAAGGTCCACCGGATCGGCAACAACCTCGGGCTTCCCGGGCCGGCGCTCGCCGACACGCTCGAGGGCCTGGAGGAAGACGTCAAGGAAGACACCGGCGTCGACGTGCGCTACCCGCTCGACCAGAAGGGCGCCGAGGTGCTGCTCATCACGCCGTCGGCCGACTTCTTCGCCGAGCCGCACGTCGAGAGCCTGATCGGCTACGGCAAGGTGTTCCACGCCGCCGGCATCAGCTGGACGCTGTCGTCGCACGCGTCCGAGGCCGGCAACTTCGGCCTGTTCATCGGCAACTACGAGCAGTTGCGCACGATCGCGATGCGCATCCGCGAGGCGGCGCTCGAGCTCGGCGTCAAGCGGATCATCGTCGGCGAGTGCGGCCACGCGTGGCGCGTCGCCTACAGCTTCTGGAACACGCTGGCCGGCATCGGCGCCGGCGCGAAGGACCCGTTCGCGGTGCAGCTGCAGAGCCAGCTCGACATGCGCTACCGGCAGCCGATGCACATCTGCGAGTTCACCTGGGACCTGATCCAGCGCGGCGCGCTCACGCTCGACAAGGAAGCCAACGACCACCGCGTCGTCACCTTCCACGACAGCTGCAACGTCGCGCGCGCGTCGCGGATGGGCGACACGCCGGGCGGGCAGTTCGAGATCCCGCGCGCGATCATCCGCGCGACGGTCAACCGCTTCCACGAGATGGCGCCGGGCACGACGCACGAGCAGACCTTCTGCTGCGGCGGCGGCGGCGGCGTGCTCACCGACGAGCTGCTCGACCTGCGGGTCAAGGGCGCCCTGCCCCGGATGGAGTCGCTCGATCGCGTCGTCAAGGAGCACGGGGTCAACTTCATGGCGACGATCTGCGCGATCTGCAAGGCGCAGTTCACGAAGGTGCTGCCGTACTACGGATTCAAGATGGGAATGGTGGGCGGCGTGCACCAGCTGGTGAGCACCGCGATCCGGCTCGGCGCGAAATCCTGACGCGCCATCCGATTACTGCTTCGGAGAACACGGACAATGTCGACGAATGCTGAACAACCGGTCGAGAAGCTCAACTACCGGCGCTTCAAGGACGGCGATTACACGTGGAAGGACTTCCGCCAGAAGATCTTCGACGCCGACCACTCGCACAAGTGCCCGACCTACATCCAGTCGACGCCGCCGTGCCAGGGCAGCTGCCCGTCGGGCGAGGACATCCGCGGCTACCTGAACATCGTCCGCGGCATCGAGAAGCCGCCGGCGGGGATGCCGTGGCAGGAATACGCCTGGCGCCGGCTGACGCAGGCCAACCCGTTCCCGTCGGTGATGGGCCGCGTGTGCCCGGCGCCCTGCGAGAGCGGCTGCAACCGCAACGCGCTGGAAGACCACGTCGGCATCAACTCGGTCGAACACTTCCTCGGCGAGTACGCCAACGCCAAGGGCCTGAAGTTCGTCAAGCCCGGGCACTCGACCGGCAAGAAGGTCGCGGTGATCGGCGGCGGGCCCGCCGGCCTCTCGGTGGCCTACCAGCTGGCGCTCAAGGGCCACGCCGTCACGATCTTCGACGAGCACGAGCACCTGGGCGGCATGATGCGCTACGGGATCCCGGGCTTCCGCACGCCGCGCGAAGTGCTCGACGCCGAAATCGACCGCATCCTCGAACTGGGCATCGAGACGCGGCTGAAGTGCCGCGTCGGCACCGACGTCACGATGGACGAGTTGCGGCGCGATTTCGACGCGGTGTTCCTCGGCATGGGCGCGCAGGCCGGTCGCGCGCTGCCGGTCAAGGACGGCGAAGCGCCCAACGTCGTCACGGCGACCTCCTTCCTGCGCGCGTTCAACGATGGGCGCCTGCGCCACGTCGGCAAGCGCGTGGTCGTGGTCGGCGGCGGCGACACGTCGATCGACGTGGCCACCGTCGCGCGCCGCCTGGGCCATCTCGCGAACTCCAAGCCGACCGACCTCGAGGCCGCGATCGCCGGCCACATGGCGCAGGACGTGGCCGAGGTGTCGGCCAAGCAGGGCGCCGACGTGGTGCTGACCTCGGTGTTCCCGATCGAGAAGATGCAGGCGAACAAGCACGAGATCGAGCAGGCGCAAGCCGAGGACATCCACATCCGCGGCGGGCTGGTGCCGCTGGCCGTCGTCAAGGGACCGGACGGCCGCGCCACCGCGCTGCGCGTCGCGAAGTGCGAGGCGAAGATGGCCGGCGGCAAGCTCGACATCAAGGTCGTCGAGGGCACCGAGGAAGACATCCCCGCCGACCTGATCGTCTCGGCGATCGGTCAGGCCGTCGACTTCACCGGCCTCGAACCGTTCGACAACGGCCGCGGCGCGGTCAACGCGGACCGCAGCTACCAGGTCAAGGACCAGCCCGGTGTGTTCGCCGGCGGCGACGTGATCAGGCCGCACCTGCTGACCACCGCGATCGGGCACGGCGCGATCGCCGCCGACGGGATCGACCGGTTCCTGGCGGGCGAAGAGCTCGGCAAGCGCCCGAAGATCGACGTGCACGTCTTCGACCTGATGCGCAAGTACGTCGAGCGCGGGCTGGAACTGGGCGAGATCCACGAGCCGACCTGGGGCACCGACCAGAGCAAGGGCGCGATCCACAACTTCGACAATCGCTCCGACCGCTACGTGATCCCGCACGAGGCGCTGTTCCTCGGCCACTTCGGCTACACCCCGCGGGTCAAGCGCAAGTTCATCACGCTGACGAAAGAGAGCGCGCTCGGCAACTTCGAGGAGCGCATCGAGGCGCTCGGCGAGGCCGAGGCGATCGCCGAGGCCAAGCGCTGCATGAGTTGCGGCCAGTGCTTCGAATGCGACAACTGCGTCGTGTACTGCCCGCAGACCGCCGTCAAGCGCGTGCCGAAGAAGGAAGCGACGATGGGGCGGTACGTCTACACCGACTACGACCGCTGCATCGGATGCCACATCTGCGCCGACGTCTGCCCGACCGGCTACATCCAGATGGGCCTGGGCGAATAGGAACGCGCAGATGCCGGGCACCGTTGCACGCCGCTGGCTGAGGACGATCGCGTTCGCGCTCTGCGCGGGCGCGCTCGCCGGCGCGGCATCGGCCGCCGAGCCGGCGGGACGCGTCGCCAAGCCGTCGATTTCGGTCGACCGCTCGACGCAGTGCATCGACAGCCCCGAGGTGATGCGGCGCACGCACATGGACATGCTCAAGCACCAGCGTGACCGCACCGTGCGCCAGGGCATCCGCGGCGAGAAGGTCAGCCTGAACGGCTGCATCGAGTGCCACGCGGGGCCGGGTGCCGGCGCCGCAGCCGGAGCGGCGGTCGGCTCGTCGCAGGCGTTCTGCGAGACCTGCCACCGCTACGCGGCGGTCAAGCTCGACTGCTTCGAATGCCACCAGGCGAAGCCGGCCGGCACGCATCCGGCGCGCTCGCAAGCCGACGGCAGCCCGCAGGCGCGCGCCGCGCAGGCCGCGCAGGCGTTCCTGGACGCGCCGGCGGCCCGGCCCGCGGCAGGAGAGCGGCGATGAGCGAGCGCGACCGCCCCGACGCCCCGCAGGCGCGCGAAGCCTCGCGTCCCGGCGCCCCGTCGCGACGCGCGATGCTCGCCGCCGGCACCGCCGCGCTGGCCGGCGTGCTGCTGGCGCCGGGCATCCGCCTGATCGAGATCGCGACCGCGCAGGGCGCCAGGCCCGCCGGCGAGCCTGCCTCGTCGAAAGTGCGCTGGGGGATGCTGATCGACACCACGCGCTGCTCGACCGACTGCAACGAGTGCGTGAAGGCCTGCAACACCGAGAACGGGCTGTCGGGCGGCACGCTGCCCACCGATTCGCAGTGGATCCGCAAGGTCGAAATCCGCCACAAGGACACCGGCCGCACGACCAGCGCGCCGGTGATGTGCCAGCATTGCGCGCAGCCGCCCTGCGTCGACGTCTGCCCGACCGGCGCGTCGTTCAAGCGCGCCGACGGCATCGTGCTGGTCGACCGGCACACCTGCATCGGCTGCCGCTATTGCGTGATGGCCTGCCCATACAAGGCGCGCAGCTTCGTGCACGAACCGCTCTCGATGCAGAAACCCGAGGTCCCGCGCGGCAAGGGCTGCGTCGAGGGCTGCACGATGTGCGTGCACCGCGTCGACCGCGGCCAGCAACCGGCCTGCGCCGACGCCTGCCCCGAGCACGCGATCCTCTTCGGCGACCTGAACGACCCGGACAGCGCGATCTCGAAGCGCATTCGCGAGATCGCCACGACCCGGATCCGCGAAGACCTGCGCCTGGACACCGGCGTTCGCTATCACGGAATCTGACCACATGCAGGAAGGCATCGCGACCCCTCCTCCGCCGGCGAGCCGCTTCTGGCTCGTCGCCGCGATCGCCGCGGCGCTGGTCGCGCTCGGGCTGGGCGCGGCGCACTACATGGAGGTCGAGGGCCACATCGTCACCGGGATGAACAACCACGTGGTCTGGGGCCTGCCGCACGTGTTCGCGATCTTCCTGATCGTCGCGGCCTCGGGCGTGCTCAACGTGGCCTCGATCGGCTCGGTGTTCGGCAAGGCGGTCTACAAGGCGCGCGCACCGCTCTCGGGGCTGCTGTGCCTGGCGATGCTGGCCGGCGGCCTGATGGTGCTGATGCTCGACCTCGGCCGCCCGGACCGGCTGATCGTCGCCGCGACGCACTACAACTTCACGTCGATGTTCGCCTGGAACGTGTTCCTGTACTCGGGGATGGCCGCGATCGTCGCAGTCTACCTGTGGACGCTGATGGAACGGCGGATGAACCCGTACTCGAAGAAGGCGGGCCTGGCCGCGTTCATCTGGCGGCTGGTGCTGACCACCGGCACCGGCTCGATCTTCGGGTTCCTGGTCGCGCGCCAGGCCTACGGGTCGGCGCTGCTCGCGCCGATGTTCATCGTGATGTCGTTCGCCTGGGGCCTGGCGGTGTTCCTCGTCGCGCAGGCGGCGGTCTACGCCTGGAACCGGATGACGCTGCCGGCCGACGTCCGTCGGCGGATGGCCCGGCTGCTCGGCGTATTCGTCGCCGCGACGCTGTACCTGGTCGCCGCGCACCACGTGACCAACCTCTACTTCGCGCGGCAGGTCGACTTCGAGCACTTCATCCTGGTGAGCGGCGGCATCTACACGCTGCTGTTCTGGGTCGGATACGTGCTCCTCGGCAGCATCGTGCCGCTGCTGCTGGTCTACGGAGGCGACCCGCCGAGCCCCCGCGCCGCGCTCGCCGCCAGCGTGCTGGTGATCGCGGGCGCGTTCTGCGCGCTGTACGTGTTCATCATCGGCGGGCAGGCGTTCCCGCTCGAGCTGTTCCCCGGCGCGGTGACGAGTTCCACCTTCTACGACGGGAGAATCGCACCGTACGCGCCCTCGCTGCCCGAGTTGCTGCTCGGCGTCGGCGGCCTGGCCGCGGCATTCCTGATCACGACGATCGGCGTGCACGTGCTCGACTTCCTGCCGCGCGACCCCGCGCCGTCCCCTGGCCCCGCGGGCGGCGGCTGAGCAACGCAATGAGTCGCTGGCTCGTTTCCGCAGCGCATCGGTCTTCGGGCAAGACGACGGTTTCGATCGGGGTCTGCGCCGCGCTGCGCCGCCGCGGCCTGTCGGTCCAACCGTTCAAGAAAGGCCCCGACTACATCGACCCGATGTGGCTGGCCCTCGCCGCCGGCCGCGCGTGCCGCAACCTCGACCCGCACCTCTCGGGCTGGGACGAAGTCGAAGCGGCGTTCCAGCGCCACGCGGCCGGTGCCGATGCGGCGCTCGTCGAAGGCAATCTCGGCCTTCACGACGGGATGGCGGCCGACGGAAGCGACAGCAACGCCGAACTGGCCCTGCGGCTCGACCTGCCGGTCGTGCTGGTGCTGGATGCGCGCGGCACCTCGCGCGGCATCGCGCCGCTGGTCCTCGGCTACCAGGCGTTCGAGCCGCGGCTGCGCATCGCCGGCGTGATCCTGAACCGCGTCGGCGGCTCGCGCCACGAGGCGCGCCTTCGCGAGGCGCTCGAGCGCTACACCGACGTGCCGGTGCTCGGCGCGATCGGCGAGAATCCGAGGCTCGCGATCGTCGAGCGGCACCTCGGTCTGGTGCCCAGCAACGAGGCGGGCGAGGCGCAGCGGGTCGTCGAGACGCTGGCCGACGCGGTCGCCGGCGGCGTCGCCCTCGACGCGCTGCTCGGCGCCACCGCCGATTCGCCCGCCGCCGCGTCCGCGCGGCGCGACGCGAAGCCGCTGCCGGCGCGAGCAGCGGCGTCCGCCAGGGACGACGCCGCGCCGCTGCGCATCGGCATCGCGCAGGACGAAGCGTTCGGCTTCTACTATGCCGACGACCTCGAGGCGTTGCAGGCGGCGGGTGCCGAGCTGGTCGCCTTCGACACGCTGCGCGATGCCGCGCTCCCCGAAGTCGACGGACTGTTCATCGGCGGGGGTTTTCCCGAGGCGCTCGCAGCGCGGCTGGCCGCCAACGCGCCGCTGCGGCGGGCGCTGCGCGAGCGCATCGAGGCGGGCCTGCCGGTCTACGCGGAGTGCGGCGGGCTGATGTACCTCGCGCGCTCGATCACGTGGCGCGGCGAGCGCCACGAGATGGTCGGCGCGATCCCGGCGGACGTCGTGATGCACGATCGCGCGGTCGGCCGCGGCTACGTGACGCTGCAGGAAACCGACGCCTTTCCCTGGCCCGGCGGGCCGCTCGAGAGCGTGCGCGGACACGAGTTCCATCATTCGGCGCTCGAGAACGCGGCCCCCGATCTCCGCTACGCCTATCGCGTGAAGCGCGGCCACGGCATCGACGGAACGCGCGACGGCATCGTGCATCGCAACGTGCTGGCCTGCTACGCGCACCTGCGCAGCGTCGGCGGCAACCGCTGGCCGCAGCGCTTCGTCGAGTTCGTCCGCAGCGTCGCGCAGCCGCCCCGGCGCGCCGAGCCCGCCCTTGACCTCAACGCGTGCCCCTGATGATCACCGTCACCCCCGCCGCCGCCCGCCAGATCCTGCTCGCCGCCGAGAACGCCGGAATCGAGGAACCTTTGCTTCGAGTCGCGGCCCGGTACGACGAAGCCGACGACGACATCGAGTTCGGCATGGGCTTCGACGAGCGCCGCGAGCAGGACGAGGAGATCGAGTGCGAAGGCGTGATCGTCCTCGTCTCGCCAACCTCGCGCCCCCAGCTCGAGGGCGCCGTGCTCGACTACGTCGAGGTGGAGCCCGCCGAGTTCCGCTTCGTGTTCAGCCGCGGTCCGCGGCAACAAGACTGATCCCACCGGAGGTATCCGATGGACATGGTTCCGTTCCCACCGCTCGCCGACCCCCGGCTCCCCGACGCCGGGCCCGCACTCGCGCCGGGTGAGGTCGCCCTGGTCGGTACCGGGCCCGGCGACCCCGAGCTGCTGACGCTGAAGGCGCTGCGCCTGATGCAGCAGGCCGACGTCGTGCTCTACGACAACCTGGTCTCGCCCGAGATCATGGCGCTGGTCGGGCGCGAGTCCCAGCGCATCTACGTCGGCAAGGAGCGCAACCGCCACACGATGCGCCAGGAGGCGATCAACGACCTGATGGTCGACCTCGCGCGCGCCGGGCACCGGGTGGTCAGGCTCAAGGGCGGCGACCCGTTCATCTTCGGCCGCGGCGGCGAGGAGATCGAGACGCTTTCGGCACACGATGTGCACTTCCAGGTCGTCCCCGGCGTCACCGCCGCGGCCGGCGTGGCGGCCTATGCCGGCATCCCGCTGACGCACCGTGACCACGCGCACGCGTGCGTGCTGGTCACGGGGCATTTGCGCGACGGCACGATGAACCTCGACTGGCCGGCGCTCGCGCGGCCCGGGCAGACGCTGGTCTGCTACATGGGCTTCCAGGGCCTGGCCGAACTGTGCGCGAAGCTCGCCGAGCACGGCCTGCCCGACTCCACGCCGGCGGCGATCGTGCAGCAGGGCACCCAGCGCAACCAGCGGGTCGTCACCGGGACGCTGCGCACGCTGCCCGAACTGGCGGCGCGCGCGCAGCTGGCGCCGCCGACGCTGATCATCGTCGGCGAGGTCGTGCGCCTGCGCGACAAGCTGAAATGGTTCGAGCGCACCCAGGATGCGCCGGCGGAGGCGGCGGCGCACGGCGAGCTCGCCGGCTAGAAACCCGGGCGGCGGTGCGCCGCCGCGCTGATCGACCTAGCGCGAGTGCACCAGGCGCGCGGGAGGCGCATCCGCGCCTTCGCGGTCGCCGCGCCCGCCCTCCCCGACCCGGTTCTCGATCGCGAACACCGCGGCCTCGACCCGCGAGGAAAAGCCGAGCTTCGACAGGATGTGCCTGACGTGGAGCTTGACGGTGTCGTGACTGATGCCGAGCTCGCGCGCGATGGCCTTGTTGCTCAGGCCGCGCGCCACCAGCGCGAGGATCTCGCGCTCGCGCACCGTGAGCTGGTCGAGCGAGCTGCCGGGCGCCGCGCGCTGCGGTCCTCCCTCCAGCAGGCCGGCCAGCTTCGCGGTCATGGCCGGCGCGACGACCAGCTCGCCGCGCGCGGCGCGGGTGATCGCGTCGATGATGTCCTGAGGATCCATGTCCTTGAGCAGGTAACCCCGTGCCCCCATGCGCAATGCCGCGGCGAGGTCCTCGCGCGAGTCGCTCATCGTGAGGATCACGACCGGCACCTCCGAACCCGCGTCGCGCAGCCCGCGCAGCAGTCGCAATCCGTCGAGTTGCGGCATCCTCAGGTCGATCACCGCGAGGTCGGGCTTGTGCGTCTGGATCAGGTCGATGCCTTCCTCGGGGTTGCCGGTGGTCGCGACGACCTTCATTCCGGCGCGCAACTCGAGCAGCTCGCCGAGCCCGCGCCGGCACAGCCCGTGATCGTCGACGAGGGCGACGCGCAGCAGTTCAGCCATGCGTCACCCCGGTGACCGGCGACTCGCCGGACGGGTCGCCCGCAGGAACGCGGACGACGACGCGGGCGCCGCCACCCGGCGCATTCTCGAACATGACCTGCGCGCCGATTGCCTGCGCGCGCTCGCGCATGATCTCGAGCCCGAAGCTGGTGCGCGCATTCGCCTGGCCCGTGCAGGCCTGCAGCGCGAAGCCGCAGCCGTCGTCGTGCACGCTGAAGACCACGTCGGGTCCCTCGCGCTCGACGCGCAGCCGGGCGTTGCGTGCGCCGGAGTGCCGGCGCACGTTCGCCAGCGCTTCCTGCAGGATGTGGAAGGTCTGCACCTCGACGTCGGCCGACAGGCGCAGCTCGGGAATGCGGCAGTCGAACTCGAGCGCGACGCCGGTGCGCTCATAGAACGTGTCGGCCATCTGCTCGAGCGCGCGATGCAGGCCCTGGGCGTCCATCCCCGCGCGGAAGTGCGTGATCAGCTCGCGCATGCGCCGGTTCGCGCTGCCGAGCTCGTCGTTGACGTCCTGGCAATACTTCAGGGCGCGCGGCGTGTCCTGCTGCGAGATCGCGTCCTGCAGCAACGGCATGCGCATGCGCACGAAGGTGAGCGACTGCGCGAGCGAATCGTGCAACTCGCCAGCGATGGTCTGGCGCTCGTGCACCAGGCTCGACTGGAGGTTCTCGCGCTCGAGCCGCGCATTCTCGAGGGCCAGTCCGAACAGCTGGCCGACCGGGCGCAGCAGGTGGATCACCTCGCCCCGCAGGCTGTGCACGCCGTCGAAGAACAGCGTGAACACGCCGACCGAGCGTCCCTTGTACTCGAGCGGCACGGCGACCGTGCCGGTGCACACCTGCTCGAAGAACGTGTCCACGGCGAGCTTGCCGCAGCGCGTCGCGTTCTCGGCCACCCGCACGCCGTCGCCCTGCAGCGCGTCTCCGCAGACCCCGCACGGGCCGATCAGCGCCTCGCGCGCGAGCACTTCCTCGGGCAGCCCCCAGGCGGCGACCAGGCGCAGCTGGTTGCCTTCGGGGGTCAGCGCGCGCACCGCGCCGGCCCGCGCGCCAGCCAGCCTGACGACGGTGACGAGAAACGCGTCGAGCATCGACTGCGGCGTCCCGCCGACGCCCGGGGCGCCGGACCCAGCCGAGCCCGCGGCCGCAGCCCGCTCGTCCGGACGCTCGGCGCGCCGGTCGACGACGGGCACCACCCGCACGGCCCGGGCGCCGCGCGCACCCGGTTCGCCCGCGCGCGCCGGCGGCGCGTCGTCCGGCGGCGTGCCCAAAGAGGTTCCCGAACCCGAAGCCTGCATTCACCCTCCTGTGGCTCCTCTATGGGGAGCCTCCCGGCACGATATTACACGCCGATCCCCCAAACGGATAATGGAACGACTCCCCTGAATGCTTATAGAGACCCCTGCCCCGATCCCCTAATATCCCTGCGGAGATGTCACCCAAGCCGATCCACGACCCGGCACGGGCGCCGCTGCCCGACGCCAGCACCGAAGTCCGCAACACCACCTGCTACATGTGCGCCTGCCGCTGTGGCATCCGGGTGCACTTGCGCGACGGCGAGGTTCGCTACATCGAGGGCAATCCCGAGCACCCGCTGAACCAGGGGGTGATCTGCGCCAAGGGTTCCTCGGGGATCATGAAGCAGTACTCGCCGGCGCGGCTCACGAAGCCGCTGCGGCGCAAGGCCGGCGCCGACCGCGGCAGCGGCCAATTCGAGGAAATTTCCTGGGACGAGGCGTTCGGGCTGCTCCAGGAGCGCCTCGCGAGGATCCGCTCGACCGACCCGAAGAAGTTCGCGCTGTTCACCGGCCGCGACCAGATGCAGGCGCTCACGGGCCTGTTCGCGCGGCAGTTCGGCACGCCGAACTACGCGGCGCACGGCGGCTTCTGTTCGGTGAACATGGCCGCCGGGATGATCTACACGATCGGCGGCTCGTTCTGGGAGTTCGGCGGCCCCGACCTCGAGCGCGCGCGGCTGTTCGTGATGATCGGCACCGCCGAAGACCATCACTCCAATCCGCTGAAGATCGCGATCTCGAAGTTCAAGCGCGACGGCGGCCGCTTCATCTCGATCAACCCGGTGCGCACCGGGTACTCGGCGATCGCCGACGAATGGGTGCCGATCCGGCCGGGCACCGACGGTGCGCTGATGCTCGCGCTGATCCACGAGATCATCGCGCTGGGCCTGTACGACCGCGAGTTCCTGGTCCGCAACACCAACGCCGGACAGCTGGTGAACGTCGACGAGGAGCACGACGAAAGCGGCCTGTTCGTTCGCACCGACGTGCCCGACGAAGAGGGCTGCTACGACCCGCAGAACAAGCTGTGGTGGGACCGCGTCACCAATGCGCCGGTGGTCACGCACTCCGAGGGAGCGGACCCGTTCCTGCACGGCGAGTTCCGGCTGCCCGACGGCAGGCGGGTCAAGCCCGCGTTCCAGCTGCTGCGCGACCGCGTCGAGCGCTACACGCCCGAGTGGGCCTCGGGAATCACCGGCATTCCGGCCGAGACGATCCGCCGGCTCGCGCACGAAATGGGGATCACCGCGCGCGACCACCGGATCGAGCTGCCGATCGCCTGGACCGATGCCTGGGGCAAGGAGCACGACACCGTCACCGGAAACCCGGTGGCGTTCCACGCGATGCGCGGCCTGGCAGCGCATTCCAACGGCTTCCAGACGATCCGTTCGCTGGCGATCCTGATGTCGCTGCTCGGCACGATCGACCGCCCGGGCGGATTCCGGCACAAGGCGCCGTTCCCGCGGCCGATTCCGCCTTGCGCGAAGACGCCGAACACGCCGCTGGCGGTCAAGCCGGACCACCCGCTCGACGGCCTGGCGCTCGGCTGGCCCGCCGATCCCGACGACCTGTTCGTCGACGACGCGGGCAACCCGGTGCGCATCGACAAGGCGTTCTCATGGGAGTACCCGCTGTCGGTCCATGGGCTGATGCACAACGTGATCACCAATGCGTGGCGGGGCGACCCCTACCCGATCGACACGCTGATGATCTTCATGGCGAACATGGCGTGGAACTCGACGATGAACACGTCCGAGGTCCGCACGATGCTCAACGACCGCGGCGAAGACGGCGAGTACAGGATCCCGTTCATCGTCGTCGCCGACGCGTTCCAGTCGGAAATGACCGCGTTCGCCGACCTGATCCTGCCCGACACCACGTACCTCGAACGCCACGACGTGATGTCGATGCTCGACCGGCCGATCTCCGAGTTCGACGGCCCGGTCGACTCGGTCCGCATCCCGGTCGTGCCGCCGACCGGCCAGTGCAAGCCGTTCCAGGAAGTGTTGATCGAGCTGGGCAGCCGGTTGAAGCTGCCGGCGTTCGTGCACCGCGACGGCACGCGGAAGTTCCGTGACTATCCCGACTTCATCGTCAACTACGAGACCGAACCGGGCTCAGGGATCGGCTTCCTCGCCGGCTGGCGCGGCAAGGGCGGCGAGAAGTTCATGCGCGGCGAGCCGAACCCGCGCCAGTGGGAGATGTACGCCCAGAACAACTGCGTCTACCACTACAGGCTGCCGCCGTCTTACCAGTACATGCGCAACTGGAACAAGGGCTACCTCGAGTGGTCGCTGCGCAACCGGATCACGCGCTACGCCGAGCCGATCCTGATCCACCTCTATTCGGAGGTCCTGCAGAAGTTCCGGCTCGCCGCCCGCGGCAAGGGCACCTCCCGCAAGCCGCCCGAGCGCCTGAGGAAACGCGTCGACGAGTATTTCGACCCCCTGCCGTTCTACTACGAGCCGCTGGAAGCCCAGCGCACCGACCGCGTGCGCTATCCGCTCAGCGCCATCACCCAGCGGCCGATGGCGATGTACCACTCGTGGGATTCGCAGAACGCGTGGCTGCGCCAGATCCACAGCCACAACCAGCTGTACCTGAACCCGCGCGTCGCCCGCGCCCACGGCATCGACGACGGCGCCTGGATGTGGGTCGAGTCGCAGTGGGGCCGGGTGCGCTGCCAGGCGTGCTATTCCGAGGCGGTCGAGCCCGGCACCGTCTGGACCTGGAACGCGATCGGCAAGGCGCCCGGCGCGTGGGGCCTGGCGCCCGACGCCAACGAGTCGCGCCGCGGGTTCCTGCTGAACCACCTGATCTCCGAGGAGCTGCCCGGCACGGGCGACGAGGGCACGGTCTCGAATTCCGACCCGATCACCGGGCAGGCGGCCTGGTACGACGTTCGGGTGCGCATCAGTCGCGCCGACGACGGCGAGCCGGCGCAGACCTGGCCGCAGTTCGAGCCGGTCCCGGCGGCGCCCGGCACCAAAGCCGCGCACCGGCCGCGGACGCTGGCGTGGTTCGCCGGCGGCGGGAGCCGGCGATGACCCAGCTGGCGCTGGTCATCGACCTGAACGTCTGCGTCGGCTGTCACGCGTGCGTGACGAGCTGCAAGCAGTGGAACACCTCGGGTGCGGCCGGCCCGCTCGCCGACGTCAATCCGTACGACGCCGACCCGTCCGGCGCGTTCTTCAACCGGGTCCAGACGTTCGAGGTCGGCGAGTTCCCAGGCACGCAGACGGTCCACTTCCCGAAGTCGTGCCTGCACTGCGAGGATCCGCCCTGTGTCCCGGTGTGCCCCACCGGCGCCAGCTACAAGCGGCCCGAGGACGGCATCGTGCTGGTCGACTACGACAAGTGCATCGGATGCAAGTACTGCTCATGGGCCTGCCCGTACGGCGTGCGCGAGATCGACCCCGAGCGCAAGGTCATGACCAAGTGCACGCTGTGCGTCGACCGGATCTACGACACGACGAAGCCCGAGTCCGAACGCAAGCCAGCCTGCGTGCTGGCCTGCCCGACCAGCGCGCGCCTGTTCGGCGACATCCACGATCCCGAGTCGGTCGTCTCGAGGGCGATTCGCGACAACGCCGGCTATCCGCTGATGCCCGAATGGGGCACGCACCCGTCGAACCACTACCTGCCGCGCCGCCGCACCGCGATGCGCGTGCACCCGGACGAGCTCGAGCGGGCCGACAACCCGCTGAAGGTCGACGGGCTGCTGCCCAAGCCCTCCAGGGGCGACCCGGCGCTCGACGACGTCACGTCCTGGTAACGGCCCCTGCAATGCGTCCCGAACCTTCCGTGATCCTGCTGACGACGCTGATCGGCGCCGGCCAGGGATTGTTCCTCGCGATCTTCACCGCGCACGCGCTGGCCCTGTTCGACCTGGTGCCGCCCGCGGACGGCCGCGCCTTCGATGTCGTCGGCAGCGCGATCGCGCTGGCGTTCACCGGAGCGGGCCTCCTCGCGTCGTTCTTCCACCTCGGACGGCCCGAGCGCGCCTGGCGCGCGATCGCGCAGTGGCGCACTTCGTGGCTGTCGCGCGAGGTGATCGTGCTGCCCGCGTTCATGTTCGCCGTGTTCCTCTACGCGCTGGCTCATCTGGCCGGATGGCGCCCGGTGCTCGCCGCGCTGCCGGGCGGCGGCGCGATCGACCTGGCGACGGTGCTCGGGGCGGTCGCGGCGCTGCTCGCGTTGGCGCTGTTCGTCTGCACGGGCATGATTTATGCGTGCCTGCCGTTCCTGCGCGAGTGGCACAGCCCGCTCACGCCGTTCAACTTCCTGCTGCTCGGCTGCGCGTCGGGCTTCACGCTCGCGGCCGCGTTCTCGACGGCCGCCGCGCCCGAGTTGACGCGCCTGTTCACCGGCTACGCGCTCGCTTTCACGCTGCTCGGGCTGGCAGGCCGTTGCGCTGCGCTGTTGCGCAACCGGCGGCTCAAGCCCAAGTCGACGCTGCAGACGGCAATCGGCATCAAGCACCCGAGGATCGTGCAGAAATCGATGGGATTCCAGTCGGGCTCGTTCAACACGCGCGAGTTCTTCCACGGCCGGCCGCCGGGCGCGCTGCGCTGGGTAAAGTGGGCGTTCCTGACGGCGGCGTTCGCCGTGCCCGCGCTGCTGCTGGCCGCCGCGCTGTTCGGGTCGACCTCCCTGCTGCTCGCGCTGGCCTTCGCGATCCAGTTCGCCGGCCTGGTCGCCGAGCGCTGGTTCTTCTTCGCCGAGGCGAACCACCCGCAGAACCTCTATTACCAGGCCGTCGCATGAACCTGCGATACGTCAAGGAATCGGGCCCGCGTTCGGGTATGTTCACGGGTTAAAGATAAATACAGGGAGGGGTACGAATCATGGCGCTGGTAGATCCTCACGGAGGCGGTCCGCTGCTGCCGTTGCTGCTCGAAGGCGACGCGCTCGCCGCCGAGCGCGCGCGCGCGCAGAAGCTGCCGCGGCTGCAGGTGAGCTCGCGCGAGAAGGGCGACCTGATCATGATGGGCATCGGCGGCTTCACGCCGCTCGAAGGCTTCATGAGCCACGCCGACTGGCAGGGGGTCTGCGACGGAATGCGAACGGCCAGCGGCCTGTTCTGGCCGATCCCGATCACGCTGTCGACCGACCCCGAGGTGGCGAAGTCGATCGCCGTCGGCGGCGACCTCGCCCTCATCGACCCGGACGACGGCTCGGTGCTCGCGACGATGAAGGTCACCGAGAAGTACGCGATCGACAAGGCACACGAGTGCGCGACCGTCTTCCGCACGACCGACCCCGAGCATCCCGGCGTAAAGATGGTGATGGCGCAGGGCGACGTCAACCTGGCCGGACCCGTCAAGGTACTGTCGACGGGCGGGTTCCCCGAGAAGTACGGCGACCTGTTCATGACGCCGGCGCAGACCCGCGCGCTGTTCGCCTCGCTCGGTTGGTCGAAGGTCGCCGCGTTCCAGACGCGCAACCCGATGCATCGCTCGCACGAGTACCTGGCCAAGGTCGCGATCGAGGTCAGCGACGGCGTGATGGTGCACTCGCTGCTCGGCGCGCTCAAGCCCGGCGACATCCCGGCCGACGTGCGCACGCGCGCGATCTCGGTGCTGGTCGACGGCTATTTCCAGAAGAAGACCATCGTGCAGGCCGGCTACCCGCTCGACATGCGCTACGCGGGCCCGCGCGAGGCGCTGCTGCACGCGCTGTTCCGGCAGAACTACGGCTGTTCGCACCAGATCGTCGGGCGCGACCACGCGGGCGTAGGCAGCTACTACGGCCCGTTCGACGCGCACCACATCTTCGACCAGATCCCGAAGGACGCGCTGCAGACCCAGGCGATGAAGATCGACTGGACGTTCTGGTGCTACAAGTGCGGCGGAATGGCCTCCGCGCGCACCTGCCCGCACGACGACGCCGACCGGCTGCTAGTCTCGGGCACCAAGCTTCGCAAGTGGCTCTCGGAGGGCGCCGAAGTGCCGGCGGAGTTCAGCCGGCCCGAGGTGCTGGCCGTGCTCAGGGAGTACTACCAGGGCCTCGCCGCGCACGAGCGCGTCGAGGTCAAGATGACCGGACATTCGGCGCGCTGAAGCTGCCGGGCTGCAACCCTACCCACGATCATTCGAGGAGGAGATCTCACGATGTTTGCCACCAATCCGTTTGCCGGGCTGTCGGCGTCGCTATCGCCTGCAGTCATGCAGGGGTACGTCATTGTCATGTTCATACTGGTCGTGGCGGGAACGCTGTTCGACGTCGTCCACAAGGGAAGCGCGACTTACTTCTTCGAGAATCTTCGCAGGTCGAAGTCGAAGGCGGCACGCCGGGTCGGCGGCGGCGAATTCGCTTCGATCGCCGTGCAGACGGCCGTCGTGGACGTGCTGGCCTCGGGCGAGTTCTGCAATCCGCGGCGGCGCGTTGCGCACCTGCTCGGCATGTACGGCTTCGTGTTCTACGTGCTCGCCACCGTGGTGCTGGTTTTCAGTCCGTCGGCAAGCGCGTTCTGGGCGCAGCTCTGGTGGATCGGCGCCCTGATGATCTGCGTCGGCGGCTACTGGTTCTGGTTCTTCATCCGCGTCGACGTCGCCGCCGAGGGCCATTCGCCTTTCAGGATCGTCAAGGCCGACCTCTTCATCCTGTCGCTGCTGGCCAGCGCGACGCTCGCGCTGATCTGGGCGGCGGCGGGCGGCGGCGCCGGCGTGCTGTTCGGCTTGTACATCCTCGCCACGACGGTGCTGTTCGCCGGGGTGCCGTGGTCGAAGTTCGCGCACATGTTCTTCAAGCCCGCGGCCGCCCTCGAGAAGCGCCTGTCCAGGGCCGACGGCACCGCCGAGAACCTGCCCACGCAAACCCGCGACGACCCCGAGCAGCAGAAGAGGCACTCGATGCAGCTGTTGCTCGACGCTCCGATGGACATGGGGCTCGGCATCAAGCGCGAAGCGCCGCGGCACTACTGAAGACAGACAAGCAAGGAGCTGAACGAATGCCTACCTTCGTCTATATGACGCGATGCGACGGATGCGGACACTGCGTCGACATCTGCCCCTCGGACATCATGCACATCGACAAGACGTATCGGCGCGCGTACAACATCGAGCCGAACATGTGCTGGGAATGCTTTTCCTGCGTCAAGGCCTGCCCCCAGCATGCGATCGACGTGCGCGGATACGCCGACTTCGCCCCGTTGGGGCACAGCGTGCGCGTCGACCGGGACGAACGGCGAGGCACGATCGCCTGGCGGATCAAGTTCCGCAACGGCACCGAGAAGAACTTCCTCTCGCCCATCACCACCAAGCCCTGGGGCCAGGCGATTCCAAAGCTCGCGGAGGTTCCGCCGCCGCCCGAGGAGATGCGCAACAGCCAGCTCCTCTACAACGAACCGAAGTACGTCCGGCTGGACGACGGCGGTCTGCGCACCCTGCAGGACGCAGGCCTCAAACTGAAGAAAGGCGTGTACTACTGATATGGCCTACCAAACCATCATCGAAGACGGCATCGACATTCTGGTGGTCGGTGCGGGCCTGGGCGGCACGGGAGCGGCCTGGGAAGCGCGTTTCTGGGGGCAGAACAAGAAGATCGTCATCGCCGAGAAGGCGAACATCGATCGTTCGGGTGCGGTCGCCCAGGGCCTGTACGCGATCAACTGCTACATGGGCACGCGCTGGGGAGAGAACCAGCCGGAGGACCATGTGCGCTACGCACGCATCGACCTGATGGGCATGGTGCGCGAGGACCTGCTGTTCGACATGGCCCGTCACGTCGACTCCACGGTGCATCAGTTCGAGGAGTGGGGCCTGCCGATCATGAAGGACCCGAAGACCGGGCGCTATCTGCGCGAAGGTCGGTGGCAGATCATGATCCACGGCGAGTCCTACAAGCCCATCGTGGCCGAGGCAGCCAAGAAGTCGGCCGACAAGGTCTTCAACCGCATCTGCGTCACGCACCTGCTGATGGACGAAAGCCGCCCGAACCGGGTGGCCGGCGCCGTCGGCTTCAACGTCCGCACCGGCAACTTCCACGTCTTCAAGTCCAAGGCCGTGATCTGCGGCGCAGGCGGCGCGTCCAACATCTTCAAGCCGCGCTCGGTGGGCGAAGGTGCCGGCCGCACCTGGTACGCACCGTGGTCGTCGGCGTCCGCCTACGGCCTGCTGATCAATGCAGGCGCGAAGATGACGCAGATGGAAAACCGCATCGTGCTGGCCCGCTTCAAGGACGGGTACGGCCCGGTCGGCGCCTACTTCCTGCACCTGAAGACGTACACCCAGAACGGCGTGGGCGAGGAGTACGAGTCCAAGTGGTGGCCGGAACTGCAGAAGATGGTCGGCAAGGAATACCTCGATCCCGAGGCTTCGCACCTGACGCATCGTCCGATCCCGACCTGCCTGCGCAACCACGCATTGATCAGCGAGATCAACGCCGGCCGCGGTCCGATTCACATGGTGACGATGCGCGCCTTCCAGGACCCGCACCTCGAAGAAGTCGGCTGGGAGAACTTCCTGGGCATGACCGTCGGGCAGGCGGTCCTGTGGGCCGCCACCGACGTCGACCCGAAGAACGAGAACCCCGAACTGACCACCTCCGAGCCCTACGTGATGGGCTCGCATGCGACCGGATCGGGCGCCTGGTGCTCCGGTCCCGAGGACGTGTCGCCCCCCGAGTACTTCTGGGGCTACAACCGCATGACGACGGTCGAAGGTCTTTTCGGGGCCGGCGACGCGGTGGGCGGCACCCCGCACGCGTTCTCGTCGGGCTCGTTCACCGAGGGCCGGCTGGCGGCGAAGGCCGCCTGCAAGTACATCGACGACGGCAAGGCCGAGGGCATCGTCGTCTCGCAGGCGCAGATCGATGGCCTGCAGCAGGAGGTATACAGGCCTCTCGAGCACTATCGCATCTACCGCAATACGATCGTTGCGGGCGACGTCAATCCGCACTACATCAACCCCCAGCAGGGGCTGGACCGCCTGCAGAAACTGATGGACGAGTACTGCGGCGGGGTGTCGGCCAACTACATGACCAACGAGAAGCTTCTGAACATCGGCCTGAAGAAGCTCAGGATCATGGAGGAGGATCTCGAGAAGCTGGCCGCAGCGGACCTGCACGAACTGCTGCGTGCGTGGGAGCTGAAACACCGTCATCGCGCCGCCGAATGCGTCACGCATCACACGATGTTCCGCAAGGAGACGCGCTGGCCCGGCTACTATTACCGGGGCGACCACCTGAAGGTCGACGACCAGAACTGGCACGTGCTGACGGTCTCGCGACGCGACCCGAAGACCGGCGAGTACACGATGGAGAAGGCGCCCTGCTATCACCTGGTGGGCGACGAGAAATAGCAGGATCGTCGGCGACGCGCGTGAACATCACCGAGAAGACGGACGAAGAGATCCTGGCGCTGGCCGCCCCCCTGTGGGGCGACCTCGTCAGGTACTCGAACGAAGGCAAGTACGGCGAGTTCTCCAGGAACTTCTCCAGTTCGCTGGCGCGCGCCATGGACCAGGTTGCCGCGGGCCACCAGTTCGCACACAGCGAGCTGGCCCGCAGTCTGTCCGACCAGTTCGACACGCTGGGTATCATCCGCCGCGGCGAGCACGTGACCGTCCTGTTCCGTCAGCGCAGCACGAAGAAGCCCGGCGAATGGCTCGGCCGACTCGTGCTCGGCTACGAGGACGGGAACCTCAGGATCTTCGGTGCCTCCATCTTCTGACCATCTCGTGACCATCTCGTCGGGATCTGACGTGAACCAAGTCATCCAGGCCGGCAAGTTCGTCGAGCTGACCTACAAGGTCGTCGACAGGAAGTCGGGGCATGTCCTGACCAGGGTCGAGTTCCCCCTGGGCTATGTCCATGGCCACACCGAGATCCTGGCCCCTTCGGTCCACGCGCAGCTCGAAGGCAGATCGGCCGGCGAGGTCATCGAAGTGGCGATCGACGGCAACCAGATCTTCGGTCCCAGGGACGAATCGCTGGTCTTTACCGATCGCATCGAGAACGTCCCCGAGGAATATCGGCAAGTCGGCGCCTCGATCCTGATGGAAAACGACGCAGGCCAGACGCGCAGCTTTCTCGTGACGCACATGGACGACGACACCCTGACGGTCGATGGCAACAACCCGCTTTGCGGCAGGGAAGTCGTCTTCACGCTCGAGATCCTGACCGTGCGCGACGCAACCAGCGACGAGATCAAGGCCGGCGGGGCGATCGCCGCCGGCCCGGACATCGACCCAGGGCTGCTGAGACCTGTCTGAGCAGCGACATTGAACGGCGCAGGACGATCCCGGCGCAAGCGCCTGCGGATGCCGCCCTGGCGCCACGGCGAAAGGAGGTGAAGCATGAGCGAGCAGCAACAGTCCCCCAAGGCCCCGGTTCCCGACGGACATTCGCGTTTCGTGACGACGCGCGCGTTGCCGCCGAACGAAAAGGGGTTCGTCGGCTTCGAGACCATCTGGGAGCCGTTCCAGAAGGAAGCCGAATACCAGACGCCGAAACAGCCGTAAGTCCGCAGGGGGCGCGCCCCCGCTACTGGAACGCGACTTCGTCGAAGCTGCGCAGCTTGCGGCTGTGCAGCTGCTCGGCGCGCTGGCGGCGCAGCAGGTCGATCGCGCGCATGCCGATCCGCAGGTGCTGCTCGACGCGCTCGCGATAGAACTGGTCGGCCATGCCCGGCAGCTTGATCTCGCCGTGCAGCGGCTTGTCGCTGACGCACAGCAGCGTGCCGTACGGGATCCGGAAGCGGAATCCGTTCGCGGCGATCGTCGCGCTCTCCATGTCGAGCGCGATCGCGCGGCTCTGGCTGAAGCGGCGCATCGGCGTGCCGTGCGGCAGCAGCTCCCAGTTGCGGTTGTCGGTGCTGGCGACGGTACCGGTGCGCATCACGCGCTTGAGCTCGTAGCCGGTGAGCTGCGTGACCTCGGCGACCGCCGATTCGAGGGCGACCTGCACCTCGGCCAGCGCCGGCACCGGCACCCACGGCGGCAGGTCCTCGTCGAGCACGTGGTCCTCGCGCACGTAGCCGTGCGCGAGCACGTAGTCGCCGAGCTGCTGCGTCGTGCGCAGCCCGGCGCAATGACCGAGCATGATCCACGCGTGCGGCCGCAACACCGCGACGTGGTCGGTGATCGTCTTCGCGTTGGCCGGTCCGACGCCGATGTTGATCATCGTGATGCCCGATCCGTCCTCGCGGATCAGATGGTAGGCGGGCATCTGCGGCAGCCTCCCCGGCGCCGCAGGCTGCCCTGCCGCGGCGGATGGGCCCGGCGCCCCGGAGGCTTGCCCCCCGGGCACGGCACCCCCTGCCGGCGCCGCGCGACGCGTCACGACGTTGCCCGGCTCGACGAACGCCGAATAGCCGTGCGCGGCCGGCTCGGCCTCGGCCATCAGTTCGTGGCCGAGCCGCACGAACTGGTCGACGTAGAACTGGTAGTTGGTGAACAGCACGAAGTTCTGGAAGTGCGCCGGCTCGGTCGCGGTGTAGTGGCGCAACCGGTGCAGCGAATAGTCGACCCGCGGCGCGGTGAACAGCGCCAGCGGATGAGGCACGCCCGCGCGCGGCACCCAGGTGCCGTTGGCGATGCCGTCGTCCATCGCGCCCAGGTCCGGCAGGTCGAACAGGTCGCGCATCAGGCGTCGCCGCGCAGCGTCGATCGACCCCTCGATGTGCTCCTGGCCCGCCATCGCGAAGTGCACCGGGATCGGCGTCTTCCCGGTGCCGACCTCGATCGGCACCCGGTGGTTCGCCAGCAGCAACCTGAACTGTTCGAGGTAGTAGCGCCCGAACAGGTCGGGGCGCGTCAGCGTCGTCTCGTAGGTCCCCGGTCCGGCGACGAACCCGTAGCTGAGCCGCGAGTCGGCGCGCGCCACCGTCTCGGTGCGGATGCGCACGAACGGGTAGAAGGCGTGCACGCGATGCGAAGGGTCCCGACCCGCCACGAACCGCCGCACGGCCTCGCGCAGCCAGGCCACGCCGGCCTCGTAGATCGCGACGACCTGCGCCAGCGCCGCGGCCGGGTCGTCGTAGCGCTGCGGCGGGAAGAACGGCGGATTGTCCACGGCCGACATTTCACTCGAGCGTCCTGATCTCGAACTCGCAGGCGTCGAGATCGGCGAGGATCCAGGTCGGCGGCGCGTGCAATCCCGCGATCGTGCCTGGATTGACCAGCCAGGCCGTGCCGCCCGAGACCGTCGCCTGTTGCGTGACCGACGCGCGGTGCGAGTGCCCGCAGCAGACGATCTCGTAGTCGCCGGTGCAGGCGATTCCCCGCGCGTAGTGCGGGTAATGGGTCGCGAAGATCCGCCGGCCGCCGAGCTCGAGCTCGGCGTCGGCGCCGTGATAGACGAGCAGCCCGCCGGAGTCCGCGCACATCCGGTGCAGCGCCATCGCGTCTCCGAGGTTGTTGCCGTGCACCGCGTGCACCGGCAGCCCCAGCGCGAGCAGCGGCTTGAGCGTGCCTGCGCCGATCACGTCGCCGCAGTGGACGACCGCCTGCGCGCCGGCCTGTTTTGCAGCCAACACGGCCGCCGCGAGCATCGGCGCGCGATCGTGGCTGTCCGAGACGATGCAGATCCTCACGATTCGATGATAGATTGTCCGTAGGGAAGCGACGCTATTCTATCGGTTGTCGCGCAGGCCCGATTCGCGCGACGGCCGCGGCGCACCGGGCCGGCAGCGCCAGGCAGCAACGCAACACGCAAGATGTCACGGGCACTGACGGTTTCCAGAGCGGCGCAGCTGGTCGGCGTTTCCAGGGCGCTCCTGCAGCGGATGATCCGCGCCGGCGAGCTGGCCCAGTTCGACGGGCTGGTCGAGATCGACGAGCTGCTGCGCGCGTTTCCGCAGGCGAATATCGAGGACTCCGGCTTGCTCGAGAAGGTCGCCCGGATCCGCGAGGAGTCGTTCGGCCGCCGGGTGCGCGAGCACGTCCTGCCCTCGCCGGAGATCCTGTCGCAGCGCCTGTTCGCGCAGAGCCAGGAGCTCGCCGAGATGCGCCGGCACCTGCAGGCGTACCACTCGCTCGTGGCCGCGACCATCGAGCGGCTGAACGTCCGTCCGGCCCCTGCGGGCCTGGCCGACGAGGCGCGCGACATGCTCGAGCGGGGGCTCGCGCGAGTGCTGGGCAGCGAATCCGACAACCGACTCGACGCCATGACCGACATGCTGAAGCTGGTGTACGCAAACGTGGTTGTCCGGCCCAGCGGACACGAGTTCCTCGTCCAGGGCAACGACAGCATCCTGCAGGCCGGGTTGAAAGCCGGGCTCGGACTGAACTACGGTTGCGCGGGCGGCAACTGCGGGTTGTGCAAGGCGCGGGTCGTCTCCGGCGAGACGCGCCGCGTGCTGCACGCCGACTACAGCCTGTCCGAGCCCGAGCGCGCGCAAGGCTACGTGCTGCTGTGCGCGCACACGGCGCTCGGCGACCTCGTCATCGAGACGCTCGAGGCCGGCAGCCCGGCGGACATCCCGCAACAGGAACTGGTCGCCAGGGTGCGCGCGATCCGCCCGCTCGGGCCGAACACGCTGCTGCTGCACCTGCAGGCGCCGCGCAGCGCGCGGCTTCGCTTCCTGGCCGGCCAGGGCGCCACGCTCGGAATGGCGCACAACGGCGGCGACCTGCAGGCGAGCTGGCCGATCGCGAGTTGCCCCTGCGACGACCGCAACCTTCACTTCCACGTCGCCCGCGACCCCGGCGACGCGCTCGCCGAGCACCTGTTCTCGGGCGCCGTCGGCGTCGGCGATGCGCTGAACGTGCGCGGGCCCAGCGGCGACTTCGTGCTCGGCAGCGACGTGCCGCCGCGGGTCGCGTTCCTCGCCTGCGACACCGGCTTCGCTCCGGTCAAGAGCCTGATCGAGCACGCGATGGCGGCCGAAGCGGTCGAGCGTTTCGCGCTGTACTGGCTCGCCTCGCGCCCCGACGGCCACTACCTCGCGAACCAGTGCGAAGCCTGGGCCGACGCGTTCGACGAGTTCGGTTACCTCGCAGCCTCCGACGACGACCCCGCGCGCGGCGCATCGGCGCTCGCGAAGCGCGCGCTCGACGACGGCGATCCGGGCGCGAGCCGGTTCTTCGTCGCCGGCTCGCAGGCTTTCGTCGATGCCGCGATTCGCTGCCTGCGCGACGGCGGCGTGCCCGCGCAGGCGCTGCGCGCATCGGTCTGCTGATTCCACCCCCCTGCCGGACATCATGAGCGACGCACTGAACTTCCTGGTCAAGGCCCGCCCCGAAGCGATGGGCCACTACTTCGCGTTCCTGAAGGACGCGGGCAGGCACCTCGATCCCAAGACCCGCAACCTGATCTCGGTGATCACCAAGGTGCACTCGCAGACCGAGCGCGGCCTCAAGCAATACCTGAAGCGGGCCTTGCGCGAGGGCGCGACGCCGGTCGAGGTGATCGACGCGCTGCTGATGGCATTCCCGGCGCTCGGGCTGGCGAAGATCACCTGGGCGGTCGACGTCATCCTGTCGATGAACCTGCCCGGCTTCGACCCCGCGGCGCTCGGCGCCGAGGCGGCCCGCTGGCACGACGTGATGGCCGAGCGGGACCTGCCGAACGCGGGGGCCGTCCGGATCCAGTGCGACGGGCGCGCGCTGTTCGTGGCCCGCACCGCGTCGGGCGTGAACGCATACGACAGTCGCTGCCCGCACCAGGGTACGGACATCCCCGAGCTCGCGCTCGAGGGCGGCACGCTCACCTGTCCGAAGCACGGCTGGGCGTTCGACGTGGCCAGCGGCGACTGCGTGAAGAACGGCACGACGCCGCTGACGCGATTCGAGGCGCGCGTCGAAAACGGCCGGGTGCTCGCATACTGGTAGAGAGTCGCAGTCAGCGGCGAACGGAGGGTTCGATGCCGTATTACGTGTTCCGGATCGCGGGCATCGTTGGCCTGCCCGAGCGTCTTGCCGAAGCGCCCAGCTATCGCGAGGCGAAGGCGATCCTGCGCGAACTGCGCGCGCGCGAGGGCGGCGACGCCGCGCCGATCCGCATGCTGTTCGCGGCCAACGAGATCGAGGCCGCCGACCTGCTGACCCAGCCGCGCGAGCCCGACCCGTCGCTGTACGGCGCGGACGACTGAGGCCGCCGGCGCTCGCGCGTCGCCCGGCCCCTTCCCGCATGGCCCCTCCCGACGAGGACGCATTCCGCCGCCGGCGCGATGCCGTGCTCGGCCACGCCTGTCCGTTCGAGCGGGCGTTGCTGGCCCGGTGCGCGGCCTGCGGGCTGGCGCGATCGGTGCTGCTGGCCGAGCGCGAGGCGATCGGCTGCCAGGCGCAAGCGGCAAGCGAGCGCTGCCGCGCCTACCGCGACGAACTGCGCGCCGCGTCCCGCTTCGCGCTGCGCGTCGATGCGTCCGCGCCGTGGCCGTTCTCGAAGGAAATCCGCCTGCAGTGCGGCGGCCTGATCGGCCTGCGCCAGGCCCTCGACGATGCGGATCCGGATGCCGATGCCGAGGGCCATGTGGATTCCGGTCGAACCGGCGCCGGCCCGGCCGCTCCCGCCGCGCCGGTCGAAGACGCAGACGCGCTGCTGCAGCGCGCGCTGAATCGATATGGCAGCGTCGAGGCGCTGCCCTACTCGCGCATCATCCGGGCGGTGATTCGCCACGAGCCGCGTCGACGAGCTCCGCGCTGAATGACTGCGCACCGGCCGCGGCGCCCTGCCTCCAGGCGTCGAGCATGGCACGGGCCTGTGCCAGCCAGTGTTCGCGCTGCGCCAGCACCGCCTCGGACAGCGCCGACGCGGAGCCCGGCGCTCCCGGTCCGGCGTTGCGCCAGCGCAGGTATCCGGCACGCAGGTCGGGCGCGAGCAGGCCTCGCATGCCCTCGAGATTGGCGAACCAGAAGTGGATCGACGCCCGCTCGTCGCGCTCGAGCAGGGTCGGCAGCGTGGACTCGCAGTCGGCCAGCAGGTCGCGGATCGCGCGCGCGACGATCTCGCTGCGGTGGTCGTCGAGCGCGCCGAGCATCTCCTCCCACTGCGGGCCGAGCAGCGCGGCGGCCCGGCGTTCGCCCAGCTCGTGCAGGATCAGCGTCTCGGTCTCGGCGGCGGTGATGCGCTCGAGCGCCGCTTCGCGATCGTCGTCGACCAGCCAGGCATCGACCGCCGCGCAGAGCCCCTCTGCCGACGGGCGCTGTCGCGACAGCTCGAGGCGCGTACCCAGCCAGCGCCGCAGCACGTCGCGACGCACCAGCACCTGGTCGCCGCGGCTCGTGGCCATAGGCGGATTCAGGCCGCGCGCGTGCTCACGCCCGGTGACGATCACCGTCGCGCCTTCGCGCGCCTGGCACTCCACGCGCTCGGCGAGCACGAATTCGGGCCGCCGGAAGCGCGCGAGCCCCGCTGCATAGACGAGCCCCAGCGAGCCGAGTCGCTCGTTGGCCGCCGCCTCGTCGAACGCGTCGACGCCCTCGCCGATCGGCAGCGGTGCGAAGCCGGGGTCAGTCTGTCCGGCGAGCGTCTCCCAGTGCGCCTCGTGGGTCGCAATCCAGCGGCCGACCTCGCCGCGGTCGGGCACCCGGTCGAGCGGCAGGCCGCGCTGCCAGCGGAAAAACTCGCGCATCTGCAGCAGGTAGGTGCACAGCGAGAGCTCCTGCGCGTGCATCGCGTCGGCGAGGTCGCAGTTGCGCTGGACCGCCGCAGCCAGTTCCTCGATGCCCGGCATCGGCGCCTGCCTAGGCGACGTAGCGCTTGCTGGCGCGGCGGCGACCCGGCTTGGATTTCTGGATGATCACGCCGCGGACCGCCGACAGGTCGGCGATCGGGATCTCGGGATAGGCGGGATTGAGCGCGCGCAGCAGCCAACCTCCGGCAGCGTCGCGCGCGAGCTGCCGGAAGATCCATTCGTCTTTGCAGCGCGCGAACACGAACGAGCCGTCGCCGGCGAGCCCGTCGGGCTCGATCACGATGATCTCGCCCTCGGCGAATTCGGGAAGCATCGAGTCGCCGAGCACCATCAGCGCGAACGACTCGCCGGACGAGCAACCGCCGCCCGCATCGTGCCCTTCGGCCGGCCCGTCGGCGCCGCCAGGGCCGAGCGACTCGATGCGGATCGGGAAGACCCGCTTCGAGCCGTCGGATCCGTGCGCGTCCAACCTCGGCTCAGATGTAGAGCTGGATGTCGGCCGAGCCGGCGAAGTCGAGGAAAGTCGTAGCGCCGCCGAACTCGATGCCGTCGATGAACTCCGACGGCTTGAACTCGAACAGGTCGACGGTCATCTGGCAGGCGATGAACTTGACGTCGGCCTCGAGGCACAGTGAGCGCAGCTCTTCGAGCGAGGCGACGCCCTTGGCCTTCATCTTGTTCTTCATCATCATCGTCGCCATCGCTTCCATGCCGGGCAGCGCCTGCACCAGCACCGGCATCGGCACGGGCATCGGCATCGCCGGGTTGGCCAGCGGGCTGATCCTGATGCCGCTCAGGTCCTTGCGCAGCAGCGACAGGCCGTAGAACGTGCAGAACACCTGAACCTCGTAGCCGAGCGCAGCCGCGGTCGAAGACAGGATCAGCGGCGGGTACGCCCAGTCGAGCGTTCCCTTGGTGGCGATGATCGCCATCTTCTTCGGTTCCATTCGTCTCCCTCTTTGTGACTCGCGTTGAAACCCTGTCGACGCCGGCGCGCGAGGCGCGCCCGATTACTTCTTCTTGATCAGGAACACGTAGCTGCCGCCTTCCTCGGAAGACTGGACCAGCTCGTTGCCGGTCTGCTTGGCGAAGGCCTCCATGTCCTTCACCGAGCCGGAGTCGGTCGACGTGACGCGCAGCACCTGGCCCGAGCTCAGGTCGTTGAGCGCCTTCTTCGTCTTGATGATCGGCAGCGGGCAGTTCAGGCCGCGCGCGTCGAGTTCCTTGTCGAAATTCATCCTCGATACTCCCTTCGTTGATCGATCGGCGTTCGCCGCCAAGCGCCACGGACGCGTGGCCGCCGGCCAGAGCGTAACCGAGAATTACGCGCGATCGCCGGCGCCGCGTCCATACCCTCGTCGGGTAAGCGCGGCCCCTGCCGACGGCGTACCTTCAGTACCCACCCTTGCCGAAGGGCTTCGTCAGGCCGGCGACGCGAGGACCCTGCCGGGCCGGCTGGTTCGGGAACAGCTCGTAGAGCTTCGTCTTCCAGTCCGTGCCCGGGTGCGACTCCTCGAAGTCCTTGAGCATGTTCCGGAAGTTCGGCGTGTGGCCGTCCTCCTGGAAACGCTCGCGCAGGTAGGCAACCACCGTCCAGTGGTCGTCGGTGAGTTCGATCCCCTCGGCCTGCGCGATCGCGCGCACCGCGTCCTCGCTGTAGTCGGGCTCGAGCAGGAAGCCTTCCTCGTCCGCCTCGACTTCGACGCCGTTGATCAGGTACGCCAAGGTCCGTCCCTCGTCGTCGGTCCCGTCAGAACCGCCAGCCGAAAGAGGCGCCCAGCGAATTCTGGTCCATGCGGAGGTCGGCCGTGCCGGCGCCCAACGTCGGCGGCAGAGGCCCGCTCACCGTCTTCTTGAATCCGTGCATGTAGGCGACGCTCAGTTCCTTGCCGCCGCCAAGCTGCCAGGTCGCACCCAGCGTCAGGTGGCTCTCGATCACGCCGGGAGCGAGGATGTTGAAGAACACCTCGTTCGACGGGATCGGCTGGCGACCGGTGCTGATGCCGCCGCGCAGCGTGAGCTTGTCGTTGACCGCGTAGTCCGCGCCGAGCTTGAACACGGTCATGTCGCGCCAGCCGAAGCCGGGGCCGCCCTTGGCGCCCAGCGGCGACGCCGAGTTGCCGGTGTCGCCGACGGACGGCACGCCGCTGTAGTCGATCTGCTGCACGTCTGCGGCGACGGTGAGCCTGGGCGTCGCCTTCACGGCGATGCCCACGCCGTAGTTGGCGGGGATGTCGAAGGCGCCGCCGTCGGGGAACAGCCCGGCGTACTCCTTGAACTTGCCCATCTTCGTCTTGGTCTGGTACGTCGCGCCGAGCGTCACGGTGTCGCTCAGGCGGCCGGTCCAGCCGAAGCGCAGTCCCCAGCCCGACGAGGAGTCTTCACCCTTGTTGGTGAGACTGGTCGGATCCGAGGACATCATTGCAAACGGCTGCAGGCCGTACGCCGAGAAGCGCTGGTGCGCGAGGTTCAGCGAGACGCCGACCGCGTGATCCCGGTTGATCTTGTAGGCCACCGTGGGCGCGATGAACAGCTGGGTCAGGTCGACGCCGGTCGTCCCGGTCACCCCGAACGCCGAGAACGGCGACTTCTCGTAGGTGGTGTTCATCCCGCCGTTGCCGTAGACGACGACCCCGACCGCGAGATTCGGGTTGATCATCCGGTTGTAGCCGAAGTCGGGCACGAAGAACATGTCGCGCCCGTTGCCGTCGTAGCTGCCGTTCAGGCCGGCGCCATTGCCGCTGATCTCCGTCTCGCGATTCGGCATGAACACGTCGAGCCCGAAGTCCATCCGGTTGCCGACGAAGGCCATTCCGGCCGGGTTCGTCGCGGCGGCCATCGCGTCCTGGGGCAGCGCGATGCCGACGCCGGCCATCCCCTTCGACTTGATCCCGTAACCGTGCGAGAAGTAGCCGTTGGTCGCATGACCGAGGGCAGGTGCCAGGCAACCGGCGACCACCAGCGCAATTTGACTGATCCTGAACTTCACGATGTCTCCCACAGCCTTGTTGTCGTCATCGGCGCGAGGCCACTCCCCGCGACCGCCGTCCTGCATGTTCGGGCGGCGCCCTCGAGGCGTCCATAACCCTCATGATAGCTATGTTATTACCTTAAAGGGGTATGGAGTATTCGCCCCTATGCAGTCGGCCGCATCTCGAAGCCGTCGAACTCGCCGCTCGCCGGCTCGGCGTCCACCCGCGTGACCCGCGCCGCCGGCGGGCCGCGCGCCGCCCAGCGCGTCATTTCGTCCACCGCCGCCGGGTCGCCGGCGACGACCGCCTCGACCGTGCCGTCGCTGCGGTTGCGTACCCAGCCGGCCAGCCCGCGGCGCCGGGCCTCGCGCGCCAGCGCGGCGCGAAACCCCACCCCCTGAACCAGCCCGTGGATCGTCAGGCGCCGCTGCAGCATCGCACGGGCTCAGCGGCTGGCCGCGCCGCGCGTCGCGGCGCGCGCCCGGGTCGCCAGCACGACGGCGATACCCCCCAGGATGGTGGCGGACGCGAGCAGCAGCCGCGGGGTGAGCGGCTCGGACAGCATCAGGGCGCCACCGATCGCCGCGATCGGCGGCACCGACAGCTGCACGGTCGACGCGCGCATCGCGGTCAGCCCGCGCAAGGCCGCGTACCAGACGACGTAGCCGATCCCGGAGCTCAGTGCCCCCGATGCGACCGCCAGCGCGACGCCCGGGGCGTCGGCGTGCGCGGCGCCCGCAGTGACCGCCGACAGGGCCAGCGCCAACGGTACCGCGCGCGCGAAATTCGACGCGGTCGCGGCCAGCGGGTCGGCGACGCCGCGGCCGCGCAGCGAATAGACCCCCCAGGCCACGCCGGCCAGCGCCATCGAGGTCGCACCCAGCGGCGCAGGGGCCGACACGCCCGGCGAGACCAGGTAGACGAGTCCGGCGACGGCCGCGGCCAGGCCGGCCCATGCCGCCGGCGCGAAGCGCTCGCCGCCACGCAGCCCCGCCCCCAGCATCGTGAGCTGCACGGCGCCGAACAGGATCAGCGCGCCCGTGCCGGCGGCCAGGCTCAGGTAGGCGAACGAGAACAGCGCGACGTAGGCGAACAGCATCGTCGCCGCCAGCCAGTCGCTGCGCGGCGCCGCATCGCCGCCCGCGCGGATCCGCACGATCAGCGCGAGGACGAGCGCTCCGGAGGCCAGCCTGATCGACCCGAAGCTGGCCGGGTCGATCCGCGCGTTGGCGAGCGCGAGCCGGCACAGCAGCGAGTTCGCCGCGAAGGCGAGCATCGCCACGCCGGTGAGCACGAGGGTTCTCAGCGTCGTCACGGTACCGTCCGGATCTTCGCACCGCACCCGCTCGCTTGTCACCCGGCGCCGCTGTGGCTGCGGGCCGGTGGAACCCCTACAATGCAGCGCGCAGCGATTCGCGCCAACCCGATGAGCGCCAACCCGAACCGATTCCCCGGCCACGAGGTCGATTCCGCGCGCGAGGGCTACCTCGAGGAGGCCCGGTCCTCGCGCCTCTACGTCGAGCTCGCCGCGATCGAAACCGACGCGCGGATCGCGCGGATGTACACGGACCTGTCCCGGGTCGCCGCGCAGCAAGCCGGGCTCTGGGCCGACAAGCTGCGCGCGGCCGGCCAGGCGATCCCCACCGAGGCGCCGCTCGGATTTCGCGCGAGCACCGCGCTGGCGCTGGCGCGCCGCATCGGCATCCGGCCGATGCGCGGTGTGTTCGCGGCGCTGAAGGTGCGCGGCCTGTCCGTCTATTCGGCGGCACCGATGCCCGGCCACCCGAGCGTCACCCGCGTCGAACAGATCGGCCGTCGGCACCGCACCGGTGGCGGCAACCTGCGCGCCGCGGTGTTCGGCGTCAACGACGGGCTGGTGTCGAACGCGAGCCTGATCATGGGGATGGCCGGCGCCGCCGCCGAACCGCGCACGCTGCTGCTGACGGGCGTCGCGGGCCTGCTGGCCGGCGCGTTCTCGATGGCCGCCGGCGAATACGTCTCGGTGCGCTCGCAGCGCGAGGTGTTCGAGTACCAGATCGGGCTGGAGCGCGAGGAGCTCGACGAGTATCCGCAGGCCGAGGCCGACGAACTGGCGCTGATCTACGAGACCAAGGGAATGGAGCGCGACGACGCGCGGCGGCTGGCGCAGGCGCTGATCGCCGACCCCGAGCGCGCGCTCGACACGCTCGCGCGCGAGGAACTCGGCCTGAACCCCGACGAGCTCGGGTCGCCGTGGGGCGCCGCGACCTCGTCGTTCCTGGCGTTCGCCGCCGGCGCCGTCGTTCCGCTGTTGCCGTACGTGCTCGGCGAGGGCGAGCGCGCATTCGCCGCGTCGATCGCGCTGGCCGCTGCGGCGCTGTTCGGCGTCGGCGCGACGCTGTCGTTCTTCACCGGCCGCGGCGCGCTCGCCTCCGGCCTGCGGATGCTGGCGATCGGAGCCGCCGCCGGCGCGGCCACCTACGGGATCGGAAGCCTGATCGGCGTGAGCGTCGCCTGAGACGGGCCGGCGCTCAGCGCTTCTCGGTCAGCAGCGCGAAGTAGGTTTCGCGCGAGCTCGCGTAGAGCGCGTGGCGCATCTCGACCCAACCCGGCACGTCGGCCTCGCGCATCGGCTTCGACAGGAAGTAGCCCTGAACCTCGTCGCAGCCGAGCCGTGCGAGGCAACGCAGCTCCTCGACCGTCTCCACGCCCTCGGCGACCACCTTCAGGCCGAGCTGCTTGCCGAGCTCGATCGTCGAACGGACGATCGTCATGTTGCCGCGGTTGCGGTGGATGCCGCTCACGAACGAGCGGTCGATCTTCAGCTCGTTCACCGGCAGCTGCTGCAGCTGCTTCAGCGTCGCGTAACCGGTGCCGAAGTCGTCGACCGCCAGCCGGACCCCGAGCCGCGAGATCGCGCGCAGGTTCTTCATCGCCGCGTCCGACTCGCTGACGACGCCGCTCTCGGTGATCTCGAGGCACAGGCGCTTCGGATCGATCGTCGCCTCGCGCACCAGGTCGAGCATCTCGCGCGCGAAGTCGGGATTCTCGATGTCGAGCGCCGACACGTTGACCGCGACCGTCAGGTCGAGGCCGGCCTCGACCAGCGTGCGCGAGAAGCGCGCGCCTCGCGCGACCACCCAGCGGGTGATCTCGCGCATGAAGCCGGTCTGCTCGGCGAACGGGATGAACTCGCCGGGCGGCACGCGGCCGCGCGCCGGGTGGTTCCAGCGCACCAGTCCCTCCAGGCCGGCGATCAGTCCGGTGCGCAGCGCCAGCTTCGGCTGGTAGTCGAGCTCGAACTGCCCGCCCTCGAGCGCCGAGCGCATCTCGCCGAGCAGCGACAGGTAGCTGCGCTGCACCTCGCCGCCGCCGCCGTCGAAGACGCGCTCGCCCGAACGCGTGCGCTTGGCGCGGTACATCGCCGAGTCGGCGTGCCGCAGCAGCGTGACGTCGTCCTCGCCGTGATCGGGGTACAGCGCGATGCCGATGCTGATCCCGATGTCGATCAGCTGCTCGCCGTGGCGAAGCGGCGCCTTCATCGCGTCGAGCACGCGTCGGCTGACTTCGCGCGCCGCCTCGACGCCGCCGGCCAGCAGCAGCACGAACTCGTCGCCGCCCAGCCGGGCGACGGTGTCGCTCTCGCGGACCGTCGCGCGCAGGCGCCGCGCCACCTCCCGGAGCAGCACGTCGCCGGTGGCGTGCCCGAGCGTGTCGTTGACCACCTTGAAGCGATCGAGGTCGAGCAGCGCGATCGCGAAGGTGCCGCGCGAGCGCTGCGAAACGCTGACCATGTGGCGGATGCGATCGGCGAGCAGCGCGCGGTTGGGCAGTCCGGTCAGGGGATCCGACAGCGCCGACTCCATGATCCGGCGCTCGCGCGTCGCGGCCGACTCGCCCAACCCGTTCACCGACTCGGCGAGCGCGCCGATCTCGTCGCGGGGACCCGGGGCGACCCGCTCGCGGTAGTCGGCGTCGTGGATGCGCTCGATCGCGCGCCGCAGCTGCGCGAGCCGCCTCGCGGCGCTGCGCCCGAGCGACCAGGCGGCCAACCCGGCGACCGCGGCGCTCGCTACCGCCGCCGAAACGAAGAGCGCCTGCACGCGCCAGCCGAACGGGCCGATCGCGCGATCCGCGAGCAGGTAGACGGCGGCCTGCACGGCGAACGTCGCCGCCACGGCCACCAGCGCCTGGCGCGCGGCCAGCCCGATGCCGCGGCGCGGGGCCGCGGCCGGCAAATCGTCTGGACGGTCCGGGTGCATGGTGCCCAGTCTGGGCACCCTCCGGAACACGCGTCAGGCACGCGCGCCGGACGGCGTGCGCTCGCCGACGAAAGCGCGTTGCGCTAGAGCAACCCCATCTCGAGCTGCGCCGACTCGCTCATCATGTCGCGGGACCAGGGGGGATCCCAGACCAGTTCGACGTCGACTTCGGCGACGTTGGGGATGCCCAGCAGCTTGTCGCGCGCCTCGTCGGCCAGCAGCGTGCCCATGCCGCATCCGGCTGCGGTGAGCGTCATCCGCACGTCGATTCGGAACTTGCCGTCGTCGAGCGGCTTGACCTCGCAGGCATAGACCAGCCCCAGGTTGACGATGTCGACCGGAATCTCCGGGTCGTAGCAGGTGCCGAGCTGGCGCCAGGCGGCCTTCTCGATCGCTTCCACGGTGGTCGGCGGGCCCGCGTCGACGCCCAGTCCGAGTTCCTCGGAAGGATCGAGCTCGAGGCCGAGCGCGTCGGCATGCCGGCCGTCGATCCGGTACAGGTTGCCGTCGACCATCACGGTGAAGGTTCCGCCGAGGCGCTGGCTGATGTAGCCGACGCGCCCCGCTTCGAGCGTGGTCGCGGTGCCCCACGGCACCGCAACCGCCGGGCAATCGCGGGTCAGCGTGACTTCCTGGATGTCGCCGTGCCGGTAACCCATCGTCCGTTCCTCATTCCGTCTTCGCCGGCTCGCCCTCGCCGGTCAGCGCGTTGTGCAGCGTGTGCCAGGCGAGCGTCGCGCACTTGACCCGAACCGGGAACTCGCGCACGCCGGCGAGCACTTCGAGTTTGCCGAAATCGCGCCCTTCGGGCGCCACGCCCGTGAGCAGGGCATGGAAATCGCGGAACAGCGCCTCGACCTCGTCGACCGTGCGCCCCTTGACCGCCTCGGTCATCAGCGACGCCGACGCGGTCGAGATCGCACAGCCGTGGCCGACGAAGCTCGCGTCGGCGATGACGCCGTTCTCGAGGCGCACGTAAAGCGTCAGCTGGTCGCCGCACAGCGGGTTGTGGCCTTCCGCGACGCGGTTCGCGTCGTCCATCTTGCGGAAATTGCGCGGGCTGCGGTTGTGGTCGAAGATCACTTCCTGGTACAGCTCGCGCAGGTCGCCGTGGCCGAGACTCATCTGGGCGGCCCTCCGAACATCTGCTGTGCCCTGGCGATCGCCGCAACCAGCGCGGCGACGTCGTTCTCGTCGTTGTACAGCGCGAACGACGCGCGCGCGGTGCCGGGAATGCCGAAGCGCGTCATGACCGGCATCGCGCAGTGGTGGCCGGCGCGGATCGCGACGCCCTCGGCATCGAGGATCGTGCCGAGGTCGTGCGGATGGATGCCGTCGACGACGAACGACAGGATGCCCGCCTTGTGCGCGGCGGTGCCGATCAGCCGCAGGCCGGGGATGCGCTGCGCCGCCTCGGTCGCGTGCGCGAGCAGCCGATGCTCGTGCTCGGCGATCCGGTCGAGCCCGATCGCCGTCACGTAGTCGATCGCGACGCCCAGCCCGACCGCGCCGGCGATGTTCGGCGTACCGGCCTCGAAGCGCTGCGGCGCATCGGCCCAGGTGCTGCGCTCGAAGCTCACCGTGCGGATCATGTCGCCGCCGCCCTGCCACGGCGGCATCGCCGCCAGCAGCTCGCGGCGCCCGTACAGCGCGCCGATGCCGGTCGGCCCGTACAGCTTGTGACCGGAGAACGCATAGAAGTCGCAGCCGAGCGCCTGCACGTCGACGCCCTGGTGCGCGACCGCCTGGGCGCCGTCGACCAGCACTTTCGCCCCGACCGCGTGCGCGCGTTCGATCATCCGGGCGACCGGGTTCACCGTGCCCAGCGCGTTCGAGACGTGCACCACCGACACGAGCCGGGTGCGCGGGCCGAGCAGCGCCTCGTAGGCGTCGAGCTGCAACTCGCCGCGATCGGTGAGCGGCACCACCTTCAGCACCGCGCCGGTCTGCTCGCATATCAGCTGCCACGGAACGATGTTCGAGTGGTGCTCCATGCCGGTGAGCACGATCTCGTCGCCGGCCTTCAGGTTCGCGCGGCCCCAGCTGTACGCGACCAGGTTGATCGCCTCGGTGGTGCCGCGGGTGAACACGATCTCGTCGGCGCGCGCCGCGTTGAGCAGCCGCTGCACGCGCTCGCGCGCCTGCTCGTAGAGGTCGGTGGCGTGCTGCGACAGCCAGTGCACGCCGCGGTGGATGTTGGCGTTCGACTCGCGGTAGAAGCGGCGCTCGGCCTCGATCACCGCCTCGGGCTTCTGTGTCGTGGCGCCGTTGTCGAGATAGACCAGCCGCTTGCCGCGCACCGGCCGAGAGAGGATCGGGAAGTCGCGGGCCAGGTCGGCGGCGACGAGCGGGCCGCGCGCCGCGGCGGCGGCCGCCCCCGCCGAGGCAGCCGGGGTCGAGGCGGCAGTGGCCAACGCGTTCATGACAACTCCTCGAGCAGCGCGCCGCCGGGGAGCCGCGCGCGGATCGCCGCCGCCGCGCGTTGGCGCAGCGGCGCGAGGTGGATTCGCGCCAGCGCCTCGGTGGCGAAGGCGTAGGTGAGCAGGTTACGCGCATGCGCTTCGTCCAGGCCGCGCGAGCGCAGGTAGAACAGGCTCGCCTCGTCGATCTGGCCGACGGTAGCGCCGTGCGCGCACTTGACGTCGTCGGCGTAGATCTCGAGCTCGGGGCGCGCGTCGGCCTCGGCCTGCGCCGACAGCAGCAGGCTGTCGGTGCGCTGCTCGGCGTCGGTGCGCATCGCGCCGGGCGCGACGACGATGCGGCCGGCGAACACGCCGCGTGCCGCGCCGTCGAGGATGCCGCGGTAGAACTCCCGGCTCGTGCCCCGCGGCTGCGCGTGCTCGATGCGCGTGTGGTGGTCGACGTGGCGGCGCCCGTCGACGTGGTACAGCCCGTTGAGCAGGACCTCGCAGTCCTCGCCGTCGAGGCGCGCGACGATGTCGTTGCGCGCCAGCCGCGCCCCGAACGAGAGCGAGTGCGAATCGAACGCCGCGCCGCGCGCCTGCAGCGCCTCGATCGTCGCGAGATGGATCGCCTGGTCGCCCTCGTGCTGCAGCTTCAGGTGCGTGATCCGCGCGTCGGGCCCGGCGTCGATGCGCGTGACCGCGTTGGTGAGCGACGCCTGCTCCTGCCCCGGCTGCGAGGCCGCGACGTAGTGCTCGACGACCGTCGCCTGCGCTCCCGCCTCGGCGACGACCAGGTTGCGCGGATGGCTGGCGCCACCGGCCGTGGCGGCGACGAACACCAGGTGGATCGGCGCTTCGAGCGCGACCCCGCGCGCCAGGTGCACGAACGCGCCGTCGGTGGCCAGAGCGGCATTCAATGCCGCCGGGCTCGCGCCGCTCCCGGCGCCTCCGAAGGCTGCCTCGACCTTCTCGGGGAATTCGGCCAGCGCGGCCGAGAGCGCGCCGACCCGGGCGCCGGCCGGCAGCGCGCCCGGCGCCGACAGCGCCGGCGCATGGACGCCGTCGACGAACACCAGCCAGTGGCCGGCCTGGTCGTCGCGGCGCAGCCGGGCGAGCGCCGCCCGCGCGGACGCGGACGCCGCGTCGGCGCGCTCCACGGCGACGAAGCGCTGCTGCGCGAGGAACGCCAGCGAGGTGTGCCGGAAGCCCTCGATCCGGTTGTTCGGCCAGCCCTCGTCGGCGAAGCGCTCGATCGCGCGCTGGCGGATCGCGGCCAGCCACGGCAGGCCGGCGCCCGACAGCTTCGCGGCCTGCGTGCGGAACGTCGCAAGCCAGGTGTCGATGTCGCTCATCGCGCCGCCTCGTTCGCCGCCGCCCCCTGCGCCGCCGGGGCGCCGGCGATCCACGCGTAGCCGCGCTGCTCGAGCTCGAGTGCGAGCTCGGGGCCGCCCGAGTGGACGATGCGCCCGCCCGAGAGCACGTGGACCTTGTCCGGGACGATGTAGTCGAGCAGCCGCTGGTAGTGGGTGATGACGATCATCGAGCGCTCGGGGCTGCGCAGCCGGTTCACGCCGTCGGCGACGACGCGCAGCGCGTCGATGTCCAGGCCCGAGTCGGTCTCGTCGAGCACGGCGAGCTTCGGCTCGAGCAGCGCCATCTGCAGCACCTCGTTGCGCTTCTTCTCGCCGCCCGAGAAGCCCTCGTTGACCGAGCGGTAGAGGAACTCCTCGCGCATGCCGACCGCCTTCATCTCGGCCTTGACCCGCTTGAGGAAATCCATCGCGTCGAGCTCGGGCAGCTTGCGGTGCCGGCGCACCGCGTTGACCGCGGCCTTCAGGAAGTAGGCGTTCGAGACCCCGGGGATCTCGACCGGGTACTGGAACGCGAGGAACAGGCCTTCGCGGGCGCGCTCCTCGGCCGGCAGCGCAAGCAGGTCCTTGCCGTCCCAGTCGACGCTGCCGCCCTCGACGGTGTAGCTGTCGCGGCCGGCGAGCACCTGCGCGAGCGTGCTCTTGCCCGAGCCGTTGGGCCCCATGATCGCGTGGACCTCGCCCGACTTCACCTCGAGGTTCAGTCCGCGCAGGATCTGCTTGCCTTCGACCGAAGCGTGCAGGTCTTTGATGGTGAGCATGCCGTTTCCCTTTCCTTAGCCGATGCTGCCTTCGAGGCTCACGCCGAGGAGGTTCTGCGCCTCGACCGCGAACTCCATCGGCAATTCCTTGAACACTTCGCGACAGAAGCCGCTGACGATCATCGATACCGCGTCCTCGGCCGACAGGCCGCGCTGCATCGCGTAGAAGAGCTGGTCCTCGCCGATCCGCGAGGTCGTCGCCTCGTGCTCGACCTGCGCCGACGGGTGCCGGACCTCGACCGTCGGGAAGGTGTGCGCCGCGCACTTGTCGCCGATCAGCAGCGAGTCGCACTGCGTGTAGTTGCGCGCGCCCACCGCCTTCGGCGTGATGCGCACCAGCCCCCGGTAGGTGTTGCTGCCGTGCCCGGCCGAGATCCCCTTCGACAGGATCGTGCTGCGCGTGTTGCGCCCGATGTGGATCATCTTGGTGCCGGTGTCGGCCTGTTGCCGATGGTTCGACAGCGCTACCGAGTGGAACTCGCCGACCGAGTCGTCGCCGCGCAGGATCACGCTCGGGTATTTCCAGGTGATCGCCGAGCCGGTCTCGACCTGCGTCCACGAGATCCGCGAGCGCGGCCCGCGGCAGTCGCCGCGCTTGGTCACGAAGTTGTAGATGCCGCCGACGCCGTCCTTGTCGCCGGGATACCAGTTCTGAACCGTCGAATACTTGATGTGCGCGTCGTCCATCGCCACCAGTTCGACCACGGCCGCGTGCAGCTGGTTCTCGTCGCGCATCGGCGCCGTACAGCCCTCGAGGTAGCTGACCGACGCGCCCTCGTCGGCGATGATCAGCGTGCGCTCGAACTGGCCGGTGTCGCGCGCGTTGATGCGGAAGTAGGTCGACAACTCCATCGGGCACTTGACGCCCTTCGGGATGTAGACGAACGAACCGTCGGAGAACACCGCCGAATTGAGCGCCGCGTAGAAGTTGTCGCCCTGCGGCACCACCGAGCCGAGGTATTTCTGCACCAGCTCCGGGTGCTCCTTCACCGCCTCGGAGAACGAACAGAAGATGATGCCGTGCTCGCCGAGCTGCTTCTTGAACGTGGTGGCCACCGACACCGAGTCGAACACCGCGTCGACCGCGACGCCGGCCAGCCGTGCGCGCTCGTGCAGCGGCACGCCCAGCTTCTCGTAGGTGCGCAACAGCTCGGGATCGACCTCGTCGAGGCTCTTCGGACCGTCGGTCTTCTTCTTCGGCGCCGAGTAGTAGGCGATGTCCTGGAAGTCGATCTTCGGGTAGTGCACCTGCGCCCACGCCGGCTCGGCCATCGTCAGCCAGCGCCGGTAGGCCTGCAGGCGCCACTCCAGCATGAACTCCGGCTCGTTCTTGCGGGCCGAGATCAGGCGGATCGTCTCTTCGGACAGGCCCTTCGGGATCGTGTCGCTCTCGACCTCGGTGACGAATCCGGCTTCGTATTCGCGGTCGAGGAAGGTGTCGAGCTTCGTGGTGACGGCGTTCATGCTGTGCAGCTTCCTGTCATTGGGCCGAACGGGTCGTCGGCTGCGGGGGCGTGGCCGGACCGCGCATCCGGTGCAGCACCACCGGCCGCTCGAGCGGGTTCGGCTGCACCATGTCGGCCAGCGTCACGCCCTCGAGCGCACGGCGAACGATCAGGCTGATCTTCTGCCAGTTGGTGCGCACGTGGCAGCTGGTTTCGATGTCGCAGATGCCGGTGGTCGCGCTGCACTCGGTGAGGCCGAAAGGCTGGTCCTCGAGCGCGTCGACGACGTCGGCGACGGTGATCTGCTGCGGCGGACGCGACAGCGAATAGCCGCCGTGCAGGCCGCGCACGCTGGCGACGAGGTCGTGGCGCGCGAGGCTCTTGAGCACCTTGCTGACCGTCGCCCGCCCGAGGCCGAGCGAAGTCGCGAGGTCGCCAGCGCTGAACAGGCGCTCGGGATTGCTTGCCATTTGCGTCATGACCATCGTGCCGTAGTCGGCGAGCCTGCTGATCCGGAGCATTGCCGTCGGTCTCCCCTGGCGTCGCGGTGGTCGCGCCAGTACGGACAAACAGTACTGTTTTGGTACTGTTTGTGTCAACCGCGACGTCGGCGGGGTCTTTCGGGCAGCGCGCCGGCGCACCGGCGGCGCGGTCGGAGCGAGCGCGCCCGCGAGCCTCCGGCCGCGGCACGCCGCGCCGGGCTAGCGGGAGACGGGAACGATCTCGATCAGGTCGGGGTCGTCGGCGTGCTCGACCAGGATGCGGCGGACGCGGTCCTGCCACAGCTCGCGAAACAGCGCGGCCTCGTCCGGCGTCGCCGCGCCGGCCAGGCTGCGCGACATCGCCCAGGCCGTCCGCGGGTCGCCGGGAACCCGCTCGAGCCGCAGCGCCGCCTCGACCGAGCGCCCGTCGTCGAGGCGCGTGAAGCGCGATTCGCCGCTGGCGAGCGCCTGCTCGAAGTGGAGCCGGTCGCGGCGCACGAACCGGCCGCCGATGCCGCGAAACCCCGCGTCGCCGGCCGCGCCGGTGACCAGCCCGAGGATGGTGCCGGTGACGCCGGTCACGCCGGCATCGCGCCGTTCGCGCAGGTCGACCCGGATCTCGCCGCGCTCGGGCAGTTCGCGCGGATCGGGATACAGCGCGCGCAGCGCCGCGCGCGCCATCATGAACGCGCCCGCGACCGTCGGGCACGAGTGGCCGGCGAGCTTGACCGCGTCGGCATAGCGGTACTCGACGATGCCCCCGTCGGCGGCGCCGAGGAACTCGGCCAGCGCGTCGTGGACCAGGATCGCCGGCGCCTCGGCAAAGAACGCGGGTACGGTCGGCGCGGGAAGCACGGAAGTCATGGCGGGCTTGTCCCCCAGGATCGGGCCACCTATGCTAAGTAACAATCTGCTTACTTGCACTCATGGCACACCGCGATCAGGGACATCCGGCGCGGGCCGGCCCCTCCGCGCCCCGCGAGCCGCCGCCAGGGCCTCGCAAGCGCCTCAGTGGCGCCGAGCGGCGTCACGAGATCGTCCTCGCGGTGGTCGCCCTCGCCCGCGACGCTGGCCCGGAGGGCATCACCACGCAGGCGATCGCCGACCGGATCGGCGTCACCCACGGCGCGCTGTTCCGGCACTTCCCGGACAAGGGTGCGATCTGGGCCGCGGTCTTCGACTGGGTCGGCGAATCGCTCGGGGCCGCAGTCGGGGCGGCGTTCGCCGAGGGCGGTGCGCCGCTCGCCACGCTGGAGCGGGTGTTCCTCGCGCACGTCGCCTTCGTCGCCCGGCACCCGGGCGTGCCGCGGATCCTGTATCACGAATTGCAGCGGCCGCCCGGCTCGACGGCGCAGTCGCGCGTGCGCGGCCTGGTCTCGGGCTATCGAGGGCGCCTCGCCGCGCTGATCGGCGCAGCGAAGGCCGCCGGGCAGTTGCCGGCGGCGCTCGACGAAGAGGTCGCTGCGGTGCACGTCGTCGGCAGCGTGCAGGGTCTCGTGATGCAGGCGACGCTGTTCGGCGGCGAGCTCGGCCTGCTCGAAGCCGCGCGCCGGACCTGGCCGCTGCTGCTCGACGGCCTGCGCGGCGACCGGCGCTGAGCGAAGGCGCAGGCGCCTCGCCGCGCAATGCCCTGCCGCGCGGTGCGCGCGGTGCGCGCGGCGCGGGCGCGCCCGCGTTACATCGGCATTTCGGGCTCGGCGCCGCGTTCCGGCTTCGCCTCGGGGAGCTCGGTCATCGTCGCCTCCGTAAGAAGCAGCACGCTGGCGACCGACACCGCGTTCTCCAGTGCGATGCGCACCACCTTGGTCGGATCGATGATGCCGGCCTCCATCAGGTCGACGTATTCCTTGCGCCCGGCGTCGAAGCCGTAGGCGCCCTTGCCCTCGAGCATCCGCGCCACGACGACGCCGCCGTCGACCGCCGAGTTCTCGGCGATCTGGCGCGTCGGCGCCTCGAGCGCGCGCTTGAGGATCTGCACGCCGGTGCGCTCGTCGCCTTCGCACTTCGCCTCTTCCTGGGCCACTGCGTCGACGCAGCGCAGCAGCGCGAGCCCCCCGCCGGGCACGATGCCTTCGGCCACGGCGGCCTTGGTGGCGCTGATCGCGTCGTCGAGCGCGTCCCGTTTCGACTTCATCTCGGCCTCCGACGGCGCGCCGACGCGGATCACCGCCACGCCGCCGGCGAGCTTGGCGACGCGCTCCTGCAGCTTCTCGCGGTCGTAGTCGCTGGTGGCCTTCTCGATCTCGCGGCGCAGCTGCTCGACGCGGCCTTCGATCGCCTTCGCGTCGCCCATGCCGCCGATGATCGTCGTGTTGTCCTTGTCGACGACGACCCGCTTGGCGCGGCCGAGCTGCTCGAGCGTGGTGTTCTCGAGCTTCAGGCCGAGCTCCTCGGAGATCACCTGCCCGCCGGTGAGGATCGCGATGTCCTGCAGCATCGCCTTGCGGCGGTCGCCGAAGCCGGGCGCCTTCACCGCGCAGCTCTTGAGCACGCCGCGCACCTGGTTGACGATCAGCGTGGCGAGCGCCTCGCCCTCGAGCTCCTCGGCGACCACCAGAAGCGGGCGGCCCGTCTTCACGACCTTCTCGAGCAACGGGATCATGTCGGCCAGCGCGCCGATCTTGCGGTCGCACAGCAGCAGCAGGCAGTCCTCCATCACCGCCTCCATGCTCTCGGGGTTGGTGACGAAGTACGGCGACTGATAGCCGCGGTCGAACTGCATGCCCTCGACCACGTCGAGCACCGTCTCGGTGGTCTTCGATTCCTCGACCGTGATCACGCCCTCGTTGCCGACCTTGTCGATCGCCTCGGCGACGAGTTCGCCGATCTCGACGTCGTTGTGCGCCGAGATCGCGGCGACCTGTGCGCGCTCCTTGCGCGCGACGACCGGCCGCGACAGCGCGCGCAGCGCCTCGATCGCGCGCTTCGCGGCCCGGTCGAGGCCGCGTTTGATGTCGATCGCACTCGCCCCTGCGACGACGTTGCGCACCCCGTCGGCGAAGATCGCGTGCGCGAGAATCGTCGCGGTGCTCGTCCCGTCGCCGACCACGTCGCCGGTCTTCACCGCCGCCTGGCGGAGCATCCGCGCGCCCAGGTTCTCCTCGGCGTCCTTCAGGTCGAACTCCTTCGCGATCGTCACGCCGTCGTTGCAGACGATCGGCTCACCCCACTTCCTGTCGATGAGCACCGACTTCGACCGCGGCCCGAGCGTGACGCGGACCGCGTCGACGAGTTGCGTGGCGCCGCGCAGTACCTTCTCGCGCGCGGCCGAACGGAACAGAACCTGCTTGTGCGCCATTCTCGATCCCCCTCGTGCCCGGTGCGACGACGCGGCTACGAATACTCGATCCGCGCCGCGTCGGCTTGACGGAGGTCAACGCGGCGCCGGCCGGCGGCGCGCGGGCCCCGCGGGTGCCGGTGCGTGGCCACCGGAGAGTCCGTCGAAGCAGGTCGACAGCAGCATCTCGACGATCCTGTCGTCGGAATAATTGCCCCCCGCCTTCAACAGCCCGAGGACCGGATCGCAGGCACGGGCGAACAGCGTGTAGAGGATCAATTCCGGCGGCAGCCCGGAATCGAGCTGACCGGCCTTCTGCGCGGCGACGATCCACCGGCCGAGCGTCTCGCTGAGCGCCGTCAGTCGCTCCATGTAGACGCGGTGGGCCCCGAGCGCCGAGCGCAACGCGGAGTTCTGGGCCGGCAGCGCCGGCATCTCGCCGGCGAGCTGGACCTGCATCGTCCAGCGCGCCGCGGCGCGCAGCCGCTGCAGCGGCGACGCCTGCGAATCGGCCTCCAGGTCGGCCAGCAAGGCCAGCGCGCGGTCGAGCACCTGCACCATCGCGGCCGCGGCGAGCTCCTCCTTCGAAGCGAAATGCTTGTACAGGCTGGCCTTGGCGATGCCGACGTCGGCCGCGACTTCGTCGACCGTCATCGCATCGAAGCCCTTCTCGGCGAGCAACCGGTTCACCGACGAGAGGATCGCGTCCTCGCGTGCGCGCAGGACCTGTTCACGGAAAGACGGTCGGGACATGGCGGAATTATAGACCCATCGGGCGATAGATGTACTCGCAAGTATGTAAATGATCCACTAGGTTCTCGATAAATACCATAGAGTTGACATTGTGAACTGCTTAGTTCACTCTGCGCCGCGTCGGTCTAAAAGCCCAGGGCCACCGGGCCGACCTCCCCCTCGAACCGACCCTCACCGACAAGGAGAATCGACATGTTCACGTGGATCAGGCGGCTCGCCGCCATCTCGACCGTCGCAGTGCTGGCCGCCTGCGGAAGCGGCAGCGACGATCCGCCGCCGCCCGGCACGATCGCCCAGGAGGCGACCAAGGGAGGCTTCACCGCGCTGGTCGCGGCCGCCGACAAGGCCGGGCTGGTGCCCGCGCTCAGCGACCCGAACGGCGACCTCACCGTGTTCGCGCCCACCGACGCCGCATTCCAGGCGCTCGCGAGCAAGCTCGGTTTCCCCGACGCGGCCGCGATGGTCGCGGCGCTGGACGGCCCGACGCTGGCGAAGATCCTGCAGTACCACGTGCTGCCCTCGAAGCAGCTCGCCGCCGACCTGGTCGCGGGCGGCGCGTCGCAGCCGACGCTGTACAGCTTCGAAGGCGCCGCGACGAAGCTCTCGCTGGACACCTCGTCGGGCGTCAAGCTGACCGACGCGGCGCTGACGAGCGCGGCGGTGACCACGCCCGACCTGCCCGCCAGCAACGGCGTGATCCACGTCGTCGACAAGGTGCTGGTGCCGCCCGGCGTGCTCACCATCGTGCAGATGGCGCAGCTGAATCCGTCGTTCTCGGTGCTGGTCGACGCGGTCGTGACCGCGAACCTCGCGGCGACGCTCGGCGGCGCCGGTCCCTTGACGGTATTTGCGCCGACCGACGACGCGTTCGCCGCGGCGCTGACCGAGCTCGGCGTGACCCGGGACCAACTGCTGGCCGATCCGGCGTTGCCTGACATCCTCAAATATCACGTCGTGGCCGGCGACGTGCGCGCGGCCGACGTCGTCGCGCTGCCCAAGCCGGCGGCCGTCGCCACGGTCCAGGGCGACAGCTTCACGGTCGGGGCCGACCTCGGGATCACCGACGGCCGGGCCCGCGTGGCCAGGCTGCTCGCGACCGACGTCGTCGCCAGCAACGGCGTGATTCACGTCATCGACAAGGTGCTGCTGCCGCCGCTCTGAAGTCGTTCTGCGCCGGGCGTGCGCGCCCGGCGCCGATTTCGCTCTCGTCCTGATCCGGCTCGCTTCGAGCCATCGCCAACCCAGAGGAGTGCACTCATGAAGAAGCTGTTCGTTGCCACCGCCCTGTCGCTCGCCGCGCTGTCCGCGCAGGCCAAGGACCTCGTCGATACCGCCGTCGGCGCCGGCAAGTTCAATACGCTCGCCGCCGCGCTGACCGCGGCCGGGCTGGTCGACACGCTGAAGGGCACGGGACCGTTCACGGTATTCGCGCCGACCGACGAGGCGTTCGCGAAGATCCCGAAGGACCAGCTCGACGCGTTGCTGGCCGACAAGGCCAAGCTCACCGCGGTGCTGACCTACCACGTCGTGCCCGGCAAGGTCATGGCCAGCGACGTCAAGCCCGGCAAGGTCCGCACGCTGCAGGGCTCCGAACTGACGGTCGGGACCGCCGGCGGCGTCACCGTCGACGCCGCGCGCGTCACCGCGACCGACATCGTGGCCGACAACGGCGTGATCCACGTGATCGACACCGTCGTGCTGCCGAACTGAGGCGGGCGGTGCCAGCGGGCCGGCCGGGGTTGAACGCCCCGGCCGGCCCGCGCCATTCGGAGGATCGCCGCGACCGGCGCGAGATCGGACCGCGCAGCGCCGACTCGACGCCGCGCCGCGGCACGCGACGCACGTCCATTGACGCTGCGCAAGCGGTCGCGGGGTCGCCGGGCCGCATACTCGCCCGGCATGCACGTCCGCATCGCGTCGAAGCACGCAGACGCGATCCGGGGCGCGTGCGCGACCACGGATCCCGCCCATGAAGTCATTGCGCACCCGCGCGGCCGCCCTCGCACTCGGACTCGCGACCATTGCCGGATGCGGCGGCGGAGGCGCCGAGAGCACCGCCCCCGTCGTGCCGGACCTCTCCGGCGTCTGGGCCGGAAGCTGGCAGGGATCGGACCCGGCGCTCGGCCTGGTCACCGGCACCTGGGAGGCCAGCATCGCGCGCAACGACTCCGGCGCCACCGGCACGGCGACGCTGCTCGGCGACGTCGACTGCATGGACGGCGTGGTCGAAGGCGCGGTCGACGCCGCGGGCCTGGTCTCCGGTACCTACCTCAGGGCGCCGTGCCAGCTCAATCGCTGGACGCTCACCGCCGTCGACGTCGCCGCAGGCACGGCCACCGGCGCGTGGACGCAGGACGGCAGCAATGCGAGCGGCACGTTCACGGGTACCCGCATCGCGGTCCCGGGCGGCCCCCGGATCGCATTCCTGAACCCGCCGGGGGGCACCCCTGGCGCGATCGTCACGATCGTCGGCGAGTCGTTCGCGCCCGCCGCCGCGGACAACCTGGTCGCGTTCACCGGCGGCGGCAGCGCACCGCTGCTCTCATCGACCACGAGCACGCTGGTCACCGTGGTGCCGGCGGCGACGTCGACCGGCCCGGTCGCGGTCACCACGCCGAGCGCCCGGGCGCAGGCACCGCGCGCGTTCGAAACCGAAGTTCGGACCGCCGTCCCGGTACTCACGGGTACGGCATCGGTCGGCGGCCAGCCGGCCGGCGTGGCGTTCAGCCCGGACAGCCGCAAGGCGTACGTCGCGCGTCGCGCCGGCCCCGGCGCCACCCCGGGCGGCGTGAGCCTGGTGAGTTCGACGAGCGATGGCGTGAGCTTCGCCACCGACATCGCGCCCGGCAGTCCGGAGTCGATCGTTGCGAGTCCCGATGGCAAGCGCGTCTACGTGGCGGTCGCCGGCAACGGCGTCGTCGCGCTCGACGCCGCCCTGATCAAGCCTCTGTTCACGATCCCGGTGGCATTCGGGGGCGGCGCGATCGACAACCCGCAGGGCCTGGCGCAGACCCCCGACGGACGCCGGCTGCTGGTGTCCGACAACCGGCCCGGCGGAACCGTGCAGGTGATCGACATCGCCTCGCGGACGGTCGTCGCGGCCCTGACCATGGGTGCCGGGGAAATCCCGCTGGGCGTCGCCGTGCACCCCGACGGCCAGCGCGCATACGTCGCGGTGGCCGACGCGACGCTGTCACGGCTCGACAAGGTCGTCGTCGTCGACCCGGCCAGCGCCGCGTTGCTGCCCGGCGCCTTTGCCGTCGGTCAGCGGCCGGTCGGCGTGGCCGTGACGCCCGACGGCGCCCAGGTGTTCGTCTCGAACCAGCTCGACGACACGGTGACCCGCCACGAGTTCGCCACGGACTCGTCGAGCACCGCCCCGGTCGGCGGGCGCGCGCCGACCGGCATCGCCGCGAGTCCCGACGGCACGAGCGTCTACGTCGCGAGCCGCGACGGCGACTCGGTGAGCGTGCTCTCGGCGGCGAGCGGGTTCGAATCCGCGCGCGTCTTGCTCGCCTCGGGCGCGGCCCCGACCGGCATCGCGGTCGCGCCGGACGGCCGCAAGACCTACACGGCGGACGCCGGCGCCGGCACCGCGAGCGCGATCGGCGGCGCATTCACGCTGTCGATCGCCAGGGCGGGAACCGGCATCGGCACGGTGACGTCACAACCGGCGGGCGTCGCTTGCGGGACCGTCTGCCAGGCCTCGTTCGATGCGGCCACCGTGATCGATCTGGTGGCGATCCCGTCGAGCGGATCGATCTTCACGGGCTGGAGCGGCGACGCCGACTGCGCGGACGCGCGCGTGACGATGAGCGGCAACGTCGCCTGCACCGCCACGTTCGCCAGCGTCGAGCCCGCGCCGAGCGCCGGCTTCGGCGGCTGCTTCATCGCCACCGCCGCCTACGGCAGTGCGATGGCGCCGGAGGTGTCCAGGTTGCGGGCATTCCGCGACCGCTACCTGCTCGGCAACGCGGCGGGCCGCGCCTTCGTGCGCACGTACTACGCCTTGTCGCCGCCGCTGGCCGACTTCATCCGGCCGCGCGAGAGCCTGCGCCGGATCGTCCGGGCCGGCCTGTGGCCCGTCGTCTGGACGATCGCGCACCCCGCCGAGGCACTCGCCGGCCTGCTCGCCTCGGGTGCGTTCGCGCTGGCGCTCGTGGTGCGCCGGCGACGCGCGAACTGAGGGCACGCACGGGCCGCGCGCGCCGGGGGCTCGGGCGCGGCCAGCGGGCCGGCCCGCCAGGCCGGATTCGCGGCATCGCCGGTGCGCGGCTAGACTTCGGGCTCTGCCGAAGCCCCGAACCACCTGCCCCCGTGTCCGACCCGGCCCATCTCGCCCTGCTCCTCGTCGCCGCCTTCGTCGCCGGCGCGCTCAATGCGGTCGCCGGCGGCGGCAGCTTCCTGACGCTGCCGGCGCTGGTCTTCACCGGCGTGCCCGCGGTCGCGGCGAACGCGACCGGCACGGTCGCGCTGTTGCCGGGCTACGTGTCGGGCGCACTCGGTTTCCGATCCGACATGCAGGCGCCGCCCGGCATGTCGATGAGCATGCTGGCAGCCGTCAGCCTCGCGGGCGGCGCGATCGGCGCAGGCTTGCTGCTGCTGACCGGCGACGGCACGTTCCGCAGCCTGGTGCCATGGTTGCTGCTCGTCGCGACGGTGCTGTTCGCGGCGGCACCGCGCATCATGCAGCGCGCGCACGGCGCGCCGGCCGGCCCGGCGCGATCGATCGCAGGCGTTCTCGCGGTGGCGATCTACGGCGGCTACTTCAACGGCGGGCTCGGCATCCTGCTTCTCGCGCTGTTCGGGCTGCTCGGCCAGTCGAACCTGAACGCGATGAACGGGCTGAAGAACCTAGTCTCCGCGCTGCTCACCGCGATCGCGGTCGTCGTCTACGCGTGGGGTGGCCTCGTGCTGTGGCCGCAGGCGCTGGCGATGATGGTCGCGGCGACGGCGGGCGGCTACCTGGGCGCGCGCGGCGCGCGGCGCGTTCCACCGCCGGTGCTGCGCGGCGCGATCGTTGCAACCGGCCTGGTGATGACGACGCTGTTCTTCCTGCGCTGAACGCCGGCGCGGGGCCCGCGCCGCATGCCTCGCGCCGCCGACGTGGCGGCGCCGCGGCCGTTCAGCTTCGCTTCAGCGCCGCGCGCGGAAACTGGTTCGCATCGCCGATATCGGCAATGCTTCCGCCCGAAGGAGTCGAATCGTGAACGTACGCCACCTGCTCGCCGCCGCCACGCTCACCGCGCTGGGCTCAACCGCCTTCGTCGCCTTGCCCGCCACGTCCGCCGAGCGCGTGCGCCACCAGGAAGTCCGCCAGTTGCGCGAAAGTGGCAAGATCCTGCCGATGGAAGACATCCTCGGCCGCGTGCGGGCCGCGCAACCAGGCCAGATCGTCGAGGTCGAACTCGAGCGCGAGGACGGCCGCTACGTCTACGATGTCAGGGTGATCGACGACGCCGACAAGATGCACAAGCTCGAACTCGACGCCGGCAGCGGCGAAGTGCTGCGGCGCAAGACCCGGTGAACGCGTGCGCCTGCTGATCGCCGAAGACGACGCGGCGCTCGCCGCACGATTGCGCGCCAGGCTGGTCGAAGCCGGGTATGCGGTCGACGTCGCGGGCGACGGCATCGACGCCGCGCACCTGGGCAGCACCGAGCCCTACGATGCGGTGATCCTCGACCTCGGCCTGCCGCGCCGCAACGGCCTGGCGGTGCTGCGCGAATGGCGCGCCGCCGGCAACGCAGTGCCGGTGCTCATCCTCACCGCACGCGACGGCTGGAGCGAGCGCGTCGAAGGCCTGCAGGCGGGCGCCGACGACTATCTCGGCAAGCCGTTCCACGTCGAGGAACTGCTCGCCCGCGTGCAGGCGCTGCTGCGCCGCGCCGCGCCGGTGCAGGCCACGGAATTGCGCGCCGGCGGCTGGCGCCTCGACGAGGCGCGGCAGTGCCTGATCGACGCCGACGGCCGCGAGCAGCCGCTCACCGGCACCGAGTTCCGCCTGCTGCGCTACTTCATGCGACACCCGGACGAGGTGCTGTCGAAGACGCGACTCTCCGAGCACGTCTACGACTACGACGCCGAGCGCGACAGCAACGTGATCGAGGTCTACGTGCGCCGGCTGCGCGCGCTGCTCGGCGCGCAGTGCATCGAGACGCGCCGCGGCCAGGGCTACGTGTTCGTCGGCCGGCCGTGAACTCGCTGCGCAATCGGCTGTCGCTCGCGCTGTCGGTGGTGCTGCTCGTCGCTGCCGGACTGCTGGCGTTCGGCCTTCAGGACTTCCCGCGCCGGCTGGTCGAGGACTTCGTCGGCTCGCGCCTGCAGCACGATGCCGACCTGCTCTACGCGCGCGTGCTCGATGCGCCCGATCCGGACGTCGCTGCGCAGGGCGCCGCCGGCACCGTCTACCAGCTGCCGCTGTCGGGTCACTACTTCGTGATCCGCATGGGCGCGCAGGTCATCCGGTCGCGCTCGCTTTGGGACGAGGACCTGCCGCAGGTGCCGCCCGCGACCGCCGCCGGCTTCGCGATGCGCGTCGCCGGGCCTTCGGACCAGTCGCTGCTGCTGTTCGCCAAGCGCTTTCCCGGCGCCGGCGCCGGCGTCTCGATCGTCGTCGCCGAGGACGTCTCCGCGCTCGACGCCGCGATCGCGCGCTTCCGCGAGCGGCTGCTGATCGGCGTCGCGCTCGCGCTCGTGGCGCTGCTCGCGCTGCAGCGACGGCTGCTGGTGCGCGGGCTCGCGCCGCTCGACGACGCGGTCGCCGCCTGCCGCCGCATCGAGCGTGGCGAAACGGCGACCGATGCTGCGGATCGGCGCGCGCGTCCGGCTCCCGTCGAAGTCCAGCCCATGCTCGACGCGATCGACCGGCTGGCGAAGCACCACGCGCAGCGGCTGGGACGGATCCGGCATGCGGTGGGCAACCTCTCGCACGCGCTGAAGACCCCGCTCGCGGTGCTCGGGCAACAGGCCGACGACCTGGCCGCTCGCGGCCAGGCGGACGTTGCCGACTCGGTGCGCGCGCAGGTCGAGACGATGCGCGCGACCGTCGAGCGCGAACTGCGGCGCGCCCGCCTGGCCGGCGGCGGCACGCCGGGCGAGCCGTTCGAGGCTCGTGCGCAACTCGGCGCGCTCGCCGACGCGCTGCGCACGCTACATCGCGAGCGCGGCGTCGACATCGAGCTCGACGTTCCGGAACTGCGGATTGCACTCGACCGCGAGGACCTTCTGGAGCTGTTCGGCAACCTGCTGGACAACGCGTTCAAATGGGCGCGGCGCCGGGTGCGCGTGTCGGTCGCACCGCTCGAACCCGCGGCGGGCGCGCTCGCTTTCGCGGTCGAGGACGACGGACCCGGGGTGCCCGAGGACGCGCTGGCGCAGTTGGGCACCGCCGGCCTGCGCACCGACGAGCAGCGCCCGGGTCATGGTCTCGGGCTGGCGATCACCGGCGACATCGTCGCGCAGTACGGGGGCACGATCCGCTACGCGCGTTCGGCGACGCTCGGCGGCCTGCGGGTCGAAGTGACGCTGCCGCTGCCGTCGGCCTGACGCGGCCGACCGGCTCAGGAGCCGGCGCCCCCGTTCCACCCGCCACCCATCGCCTGGTAGAGCGCCACCGTGTCGGCCAGCCTCTGGGCTTGCGCCGCGGCCACGCCCAGCCGCGCCTGCTGCGCCTGCTGTTGCGCGACGAGCCACTGCAGGTAGCTCGCAGCGCCGAGCGCGTGTCGCTGGCCCACCGACTGCAGCGCCTCGCGCGCCGACGCTTCGGCGGCCGCCTGCGCGACGAGCGCGTCGGCGTCGTGCTCGAGCGCGCGCAGCACGTCGGCGACGTTGCGAAGCGCCTGCAGCACGGTCTGACGATAGTTGGCCGCCGCTGCGTCGAAGTCGGCATCGGCGGCGCGGGCCTCGGCCCGCAAGCCGGGATTGAACAGCGGCTGCGCGAGTTGCCCGGCCAGCCCCCAGACCAGCGCCCCGGTGCCGAACAGGCTCGCAGCGGTCAGCGCCTGCGAGCCCATCGTCGCGCTCAGCGTGAGCTGCGGATAGAGCTTCGCGACCGCGACCCCGCGCTGCGCGCTGGCCGCGTGCAGCAGCGCCTCCGAGGCGCGGATGTCGGGTCGCCGGCGCGCGAGCTCCGACGGCAGTTGCAGCGGCAGCTGCTGCGGCAACGTGAAGTCGGCCAGCGCAAATTGCGGCGCCCCGGCTTCGCCCGGCGCCCGGCCGGCCAGCACCGCGAGCAGGTGCCCGACCTGGTCGAGCCGGGTGCGCAGCGCGGGGATCGCCGCGCGCGATTGCTCGAGCTGCGTCTGCAACGCCAGCCACTCGTCTCGCGCAGCGGCGCCCAGCGCGACCCGCTGCCGCGCGATCCCGACCTGTTCCTGCTGCGCGGCGACGATCGCCTCGCTCGCCTCGATCTGCGCGGCCAGCTGCGCCTGCGTGATCGCCGCAGTGGCGACGTTGGCCGCGAGCGCGAGGCGCGCCGCCTCGAGCTGGAACCGCTGGTGATCGACCTGTGCTGCCAGCGCTTCGAGCGCGCGGCGGTTGCCGCCCGCGAGGTCGAGATCGTAGCTGACCGAGACCGACGCGTTGTAGAGCTCGAAGGTGCGCTCGATGCCGGGCTGGCCGAGCGCTGCGCCGTTGCTGCGCTGGCGCTGTGCGCCGAGCCGCGCGCTCGCCTGCGGGTACCGAGTGGCGCCAGCGCGCGCGTCGAGCGTCTCGCGCGCCTGGCGCAGCGTGGCCTGCGCTGCCTCGAGCGTCGGGCTGGCCTGCAGCGCTTCGTCGATCAGCGCGTCGAGCTTCGCCGAGCCCAGTTCACTCCACCACCGTTCGCCGATCGGCGGCGCTTCGACGAAGCGCTGCGCCTGGCCCAGCGGAGCTTCGGCCGAAGCGGTGCGCGACGGCTGCGGGCCGACGACGTAGCCGGGAACCGTCGGCGCATCGGGTGGCCTGAAGTCCGGTCCGACGGCACAGCCGGACGAGCCAAGCACGGCCAGCGCGAGCGCCGCCGATCCGAAGGCGAAGCCGTTCCCGATGATCTTCATGCGACCGCCCTCCCTTCGCCCGCTTCCTCGTGCGTGACGCCGTCGCGGATGTGGTAGATGCGCCGGAAGGTCGGGATGATCTTCTCGTCGTGCGTCACCACGATCACTGCCGTCTCGAACTTCCGGGCCATCTCGTTGAGGATCCGGATGACCGCCATCGCGCGCTCGCTGTCCAGCGGCGCGGTCGGCTCGTCGGCCAGGATCACCGGCGGGCGGTTGACCAGGCCGCGCGCAATGGCCACCCGTTGCTGCTCGCCGCCGGAAAGCTGCGACGGCATCGCGCGGGCGCGGTGCTGCACGTCGAGGGCCGCGAGCAACTCCAGCGCCCGGGCGCGCGCCGGCGCGTTCGCTACGCCCGCCAGCATAGGCAGCAGCGCCACGTTGTCGGTGACGTCGAGGAACGGAATCAGGTACGGCGCCTGGAACACGAAGCCGATGCGGTCGCGGCGCAGCGCGCGCAGGTCGCGGACCTTCCAGCCCTCGTCGTAGATCGTCTCGTCGCCGAGCGTCATGCGCCCGCCGCTCGGCTCGATCACCGCGCCCAGGCACTTGAGCAGCGTGCTCTTGCCCGATCCGGAGGGACCGATCAGGCCCACGACCTCGCCGGGCGCGACCTGCATGTCGACGTGCCTGAGCGCATCGACCGCGGTGTCGCCTTCGCCGTAGCGCTTGCGCAGTCCCTCGATGCGGATGCCGCGTGCGCCCCGCTCAGCCACCGACCGCCTCCGCCGGATCGACCCGCAACGCGGCCCGGATCGCCATCGTGCTGGCCAGCGCGCAGATCGTCAGCACCGCGACGATCGCGCGCGCCGCGTCGCCGGTCTCGAGCACGATGTTGCGCGGGAAGATCGGCGCCCAAAGCGTCGCCGCGACCTTGCCCACGACGAAGCCGATGAGCCCCAGGCCGATCGCCTGCTGCAGGATCATCGAGGCGATGGTGGCGTTCTTCGTGCCGATCAGCTTGAGCACCGCGATCTCGCGGATCTTGCCCAGCGTCAGCGTGTAGATGATGAAGGCGACGATCGCGGCGCTGACGATCGCGAGGATCACCAGGAACAGGCCGATCTGGCGCGCCGAGGTCGCGATCAGCTTGCCGATCAGAATCTCCTCCATCTGCGCGCGCGAGTACACCTGGAGCCGCTTCCAGCGGCGGATCGGCTCGGCGACGTCCTCGGGTGCAAGGCCGGGCGCGACGCGCACCAGCACCGCGTTGACGTACGGGTTGACGCTCTGCGATGCGATCACCGCGTCGAGCAGCCCGGGCACGCCCGGGCGGTCGAACGCCGGGTTCCGCGCGGTGCGCCTGCGCTGGCGAACGATCGCGTCGTTGTCCTTCAGGAACTGCGCCTCCTGCGCGTCCCTGAGCGGGATGAACACCATCGGGTCGCCGCCCGAGGACACCATGCGCCGCGTGAGCCCGACGACGGTGTAGCGATTGCGCCGGATGCGGATCTCGTCGCCCAGCGCGAAACCGGTGGCGACGTCGGCGACCGCCTCGTAGTGGCTGCGCGTGATGTGCCGTCCCGCGACGAGGAAGCCCGGCTGCCCGGGCTCCCCCGGGCCGCCGGGCACGACGCCGACGACCATCGCACGCACGTCGCGATCGCCGCGCGCGACCTGCATCGTCAGGTAGGTGACGTTGGCCGCGCGCGCGACGCCGGGCATCGCCCGGATGCCCCGCCAGGTGTCGTCGTACAGGCTCGACGACTCGGCGTAGGGACCGAGCGTGCCTTGCTGCACCACCCAGAGGTCGGCCCCGCTGTTGTCGAGCAGCACCCGCGCGTCGTCCACCATCCCGCGGTAGACGCCCGCCATGGTCAGCGTCGCGCCGATCAGCAAGCCCAGCCCCATGCCGGTGAAGACGAACTTGCCCCAGGATTGCAGGATGTCCCGGCCCGCGAGACTGATCACGACCGGACTCCGGGCAGCCGCTCGACGATCTCGATGCGGCTGCGCGCGTCGAGCGCGCGCTGGCTGTAGACGACGACGCGCTCGCCGCCCTTCAGTCCCTCGAGCACCTGCACCCGACCGTCGAGGTCGGCGGCGCCGAGCCGCACCGGCACGAAGCGCAGCGATCCGTCCTCGACCACCCAGACCCCGGCCTGCCCGTCGGCGCGCTGGATGCTCGCGTTGCGCACGACCGGCGTCGCGGCCCGGGGCGGCAACGCGATCGTCACTTCGGCGAGCTCGCCGATCGACGGCACGGGGTCGGGAAGCGGGTCGAACGACGCCTTGGCGAGCGCCTCCTCGGTGACCGCGTCGGCAACCGGCTCGACGCGCGCAACCTTGCCGGCGAGCAGCTCGCCGTGGCGCGAGCGCAGCGCGATGCTCGCCGGCAGCCCGGCGCGCAGGCCCGACGCGCGCAGCTGGTCGAAGCGCACGTTCAGCCACAGCGCGGCGGGATCGACCACCTCGACCACGGCCTGGCCGGCCACCACCGTCGTGCCGGGATCGACCGCGCGCGTCGAGACGATTCCCGCGACCGGCGCGACGAGCCGCAGGTTCGCGCGCTGCCTCACCAGCGCCTCGCGCTCGGCGCGCACGCGCGCGAGCTCCTGCCGCGACGCATCGAGGTTGGCGCGCGCCGCGGCGTGGCCCGCTTCGGCGAGCTGCAGTTCCTGGCGCCGCGTCTCGGCAGCCTCGTCACTGATCGAACGGGCCGCGCGCAACTGCTCGTAGCGCTGCGCCTGCGTCTGCGCGAACGCGCGCCGCGCCGACATGTCCTGCAGCTGCGCGTCGGCCGCGGCCAGTCCGGCGCGCGCGCGCTCGAACGCTGCCTGCTGGGCCGCGATCCGCTCGTCGAGGTCGACCGGGTCCATCTCGCCGAGCACCTGCCCGGCGCGCACCGCATCGCCCACCTGCACGTCGATGCGCCCGAGCCGTCCGGCCAGCGTCGGCCCGATGCGGTAAGTCTGGCGCGCTTCGACGATGCCGACGCCGAACAGCGCCGGGGCGATCTCGCGGCTCTCGACGGTGGCCACGGTCACCGGCACCGGCGCAAGCGGCCCGGCGCGCAGCACCACCCATCCGAACACGCCGAGCAGCGCGACGATCACGGCGCCCAGCGCGAGCTTGCGACGACCGACGGACAGTCGCTTCATGCCTTTCTCCCGATGCCGCGGCACAGCGTGGCGAACGCGCCCGCCGCGTCGCGCCGCACCTGCTGAACGTCGCCCGCCACCAGCGACTGCATCACCAGGCCCTGGATCGAGCCGACGAACAGCAAGGCCGCCTGGTCGGGGTCGACGCCGGGGTCGAGCTCGCCGCTCGCGCGGCCCTGCTCGATCAGCGCGCGCAGCCGATCGCGGTAGCGCTCGAGCAGCGCCTTCACCATGCGCCGCGTGGCGGAATCGCCGGGCCGCTGCAGCTCGCCGAATATCATTCGCGGCACGCCCGGGTGCTCGGCGATGAAGGCAACGTGGGCCATGAAGATCGCCTCGAGCGCGCCCAGCGGCGACGCGGCCGAGTTCGCGGCGCGATCCACGCGCGCCATCAGCCGCTCGGCGACCCAGTCCATCACGGCGCGCCAGATCGCGTCCTTGGTCGGGAAGTGCCGGAACAGCGCTCCCTGCGTCAGCCCCATCCGGGTGGCGATCGCAGCGGTCGTGATCTCGCTCGGGTTCTGCTCGGCAGCGAGCTCGACCACCGTCTCGACGGTGACCGCGCGACGCTCGTCGGCGGGGAGGTGCCTGGCGACTGCATCCATCGGAAGCGGGCCCTGAAAGTAAGTAATTTGTTACTATCTTTCCGGAATCCAGCCTCCGCGTCAAGCCTGCCCATGCGGACTACCAGGGATCGACGAAGCGCGCGCCCGCCGGACGCGACGCCGCCTGCGCCGACGCCGCGTCGAGCCCGGCCACCAGCCACGGCCGCGTCTGCGCCGGATCGATCACCGCGTCGATCTCGAGCGTCTCGGCCATGTTCATCGCCTCGCCCTTCTCGTACTGCCGGGCCACCAGCCGGCGGTACAGCGCGTCGCGCTCCTCGCCCTCGGGTACCGCCTCGAGCTCTTTGCGAAAACCCAGCCGCACCGCGCCTTCGAGCCCCATCGCGCCGAACTCGCCGGTGGGCCACGAGACCGTGAACGACGGCGCGTGAAACCCGCCCGCCGCCATCGCCATCGCGCCCAGCCCGTAGCCCTTGCGCAGCACGATCACGAATACCGGCACGCGCAGCGCGGCGCCTGCGACGAACATGCGGCTCGCGTGACGCACCTGCGCGCGCTCCTCGATCGTGGGGCCGACCATGAACCCCGGCGTGTCGACGAGCGACACGATCGGCAATCCGTGCGCATCGCACAGCTGCAGGAAGCGCGCCGCCTTGTCGGCCGCGTCGGCGTCGATTGCGCCCGACAGGTGCAACGGGTTGCTGGCCAGCATGCCCACCGGTCGACCTTCGATCCGCGCGAGCGCGGTGTGCACGCCGACGCCGAAGCCGCTGCGCAGCTCGACCAGACTGTCGAGGTCGGCGATCCCCGTCATCGCGGCGCGCGTGTCGTAGACGCGCAGCCGGTTCTCGGGCACCACGTCGCGCAAGGCCAGCGTGTCGGGCGCCTGCCAGCTTTCCACGCGCCCCTGGAACATCGACAGGTAGCGCTTCGCCACGCCGACCGCCTGTGCCTCGTCGTCGACCAGCACGTCGATCACCCCGTTGCGGTGCTGCACTTCGCTCGGCCCGATCTCTTCCGGCCGGAACACGCCCAGCCCGCCGCCCTCGACCATCGCCGGCCCGCCCATCCCGATGTTGGCGTCGCGCGTCGCGACGATCGCGTCGCAGCAGCCGAGCAGCGCCGCGTTGCCGGCGAAGCAGCGCCCCGAGACGATGCCGAGCACGGGAACGTGCCCGCTCAAGCGCGCGAACGCGGCGAAGGTGCCGAGGTCGAGCCCGGCCACGACCGGCGCATCGACGTCGCCCGGACGCCCGCCGCCGCCTTCGGCGAACAGCACCACCGGCAGGCGCTGCGTCTGCGCGATCCCCAGCATGCGGTCGGTCTTCGCGTGGTTGCGCATGCCCTGCGTGCCGGCCAGCACGGTCGCGTCGTAGGCCATGACGACGCAACGCGAACGTTCGGCGCCGAACAGCGCCGCGTTGACGCTGCCGATGCCGGTGACCATGCCGTCGGCGGGCGTGTTGGCGCGCAGGTCCTCGATCGTGCGGCGACTGCGCTGTGCGGCGACCGCGAGCGCCCCGTATTCGACGAACGAGCCCTCGTCGCAGAGGTCGGCCACGTTCTCGCGCGCGGTGCGCTGGCCGCGCGCGTGCCGCTTCGCGACCGCATCGGGCCTGGCGGCGTCGAGCGTGAGCGCGTGCCGGTCGATCGAGCGCTGCAGGTCGTCGCGCACCCCCGCGCGCCCGCGCGCCCGCGCCGGCGGCACGGCGGTCCCGCCTGCGTCCCGCGGCGCGACGAGCGCGAGCAGCTCGCCCTCGGACACCTGGTCGCCGACCGCGCACCGCAGCTCGACGACGACGCCCGCGCACTCGGCCGCGACCACGTGCTCCATCTTCATCGCCTCGAGCACGACGACCGGTTGGCCCGCGTCCACCGTGTCGCCGGCCCGCGCCGCGCACTCGACCACGTGCGCCGGCACCGGCGAGCGCAATCCGAGCAGGCTCGCTGCAGGCCGCGCCGGCGGCGCGTCGCTCACGCGCCGGCTCCCCGGCCCTGCTGCGCAGCCGACAGGATGCGCTCGGCCTCTTCGTCCTCGACCTGCGGAAACTCGCGATAGAACTGCGAGACCGCCTGGAAGAAGACCGGCGTCGACAGGCAGACGACCTCGTCGGCGTACGGCCGCACCCGCTCGACCGCCGACGGCGCGGCCACCGGCACCGCGCAGATCAGGCGCTCGGGCTCGCGCGCGCGCGTCGCGTGCAGCGCGGCGACCATCGTCGAACCGGTGGCGAGGCCGTCGTCGACGACGATCACGACCCGTCCGGCCGGGTCGATCGCTGGCCGGCCCGCGCGATAGCGCTCGCGCCGGCGACGTATCGTCTCGAGCTGCGCCTGCTTCTCGCGCTCGAGCCAGTGCGGATCGGTCGACTGCGGATCGATGCCGGGCGTCCAGTGAAGCTCGCCGGTCTCGTCGATCGCCGCCAGCGCGAACTCGGGCTGGTACGGCGCGCCGACCTTGCGCACCAGCACCACGTCGAGCTCGCCGCCCAGCGCGTCGGCGATCACCCGCCCCATCGGCAGCGCGCCGCGCGGAATCGCGAGCACCAGCGGATGGCGGCCGCGCCAGGCGTCGAGCGCCCGCGCCAGTTGCTGCGCCGCGTCCTCACGATTCCTGAACATGGCCCTTCTCCCGGCGATTGATGTGGATCTCGAACTCGGGCTCGTACGGCGGCACGTGCACGTCGACGATCTGGAGCGGCGCCACTTCGAGCGTCAGCCCCGCAACGTCGGCCTTCAGCGGAAGCCGCGCGCAGGCGCGGTCGACCAGCACCGCGGTGCGGATCGTCGTCGCGCCACGCTCGGCGAGGCGCCCGATCGCGCGCAGCATCGAGTGCCCCTCGTAGAGCACGTCGTCGACCAGCAGCACGGTGCGGCCGGCCAGCGCGGGAACCGCCGCGTCGGCGCGCTCGCGCAGCCGCGTCTCGGGGTAGAGCAGCGTGAGGTCGTCCGCGTAGCGCTTGATGTCGAGGTCGAGCCGCTCGATCGGCGCCCCGCGCCAGGACTCGCGCAGGTGCGCGCACAGCCGGTCTGCGAGCGGCGCGCCGCGCCGCAGGATGCCGACGACGAGCAGCTGCCCGGGGTCGGCGATCAAGCCCCGCACCTCGCGCGCCATGCGCTCGATCACCGCGTCGAGCTCGTCGGCTCGGTAGAAGGCACGCCCGCTCAAGGATCCGCTCCGCTCGTGTGGCACCGTCCGCCAGTCTGTCGGTTTGCGCGGGCCGGCCCGTGATCGGCGTCAATGCCCGGTTCACTGCCCCGCGCTGCCGCGATACCGGCTCACGTCGGGCGAGGACAGCAGCGACCCCCGATTGCCCCACGCATTGCGGACGTACGACAGTATCGCGGCGAGGTCGGCATCGTCGAGCGCCTGCGTGAACGGCGGCATGCCGAACGGCCGCGGGTTGCCCGCGGTCTGCGGCGGGAAGCCGCCGTGCGCGGCGATTCGCACCAGGTTGATCGGCGGGTCCATCGTCACCGCCCGGTTGCCGGCGAGCGCCGGATAGGCGCCCGGCACACCCTCGCCACGTTCGCCGTGGCAGTTCGCGCAATGGTTCTCGTAGGCTCGCGCGCCGCTGGCGAGCCAGGCGGCGTCGCGATCGGAGGGGGCGGGCGTCGCCCCGGTGGCCGGCGGGTCGACCGGCAACTCCCTCAGGAACACGGCGATCGCGCGCAGGTCGGACGCGTCGAGGTGCTGCGTGCCGTGCCGGACGACCTCGGCCATGGGCCCGGCGACGCTGGCGCGCCCGGTGACGCCGACGCGCAGCAGGCGCACGATGTCCTCGAGCGGCCAGTCGGCCAGGCCCGCCTGGCGAGGGTCGTGCAGCGACGGCGCATACCAGCCCTGCTCGGGCATCTGCTCGCCGTCGAAGCGCGCCGCATCGCGCGCGGCGCCCAACGCGTTGCGCGCGCCGTGGCAGGCGGCGCAGTGCCCGAGCCCGGTCACCAGATAGGCGCCGCGGTTCCATTCGGGCGAGCGCGACCGGTCGGCGACGAATGCCGCCGGCCGGAAGAACAACCAGCGCCAGGCCTCGAGCACGATCTGCCGGTCGAACGGAAAGCGCAGCGCGTGGGGACGGTTCGGCTGCCGCACCGCCGGCAGGCTGCGCAGGAACGCGAACAGCGCGTCGGAATCCTCCCGCGTCACGCGCGTGAACTGCGGATAGGGAAACGCCGGGTACAGCGCACGGCCGTCCCTCGAGCGCCCGTCGTGCAGCGCACGCCAGAAGTCGTCGGCGCTCCAGCGGCCGAGGCCGGTCTCGTCGTCGGGGGTCAGGTTCGACGCGTAGACGGTGCCGAACGGCGTGGCCACGCCGCGGCCGCCGGCGTACCGCGCCGCGCCGCGCGCGGTGTGGCAGCCCATGCAGTCGCCCGCGCGCGCGAGGTAGGCGCCGCGCGCCACCTGCGCGGCGTCGGCCGCCGCTGTGGCGGCGCCCTGCGTTTGCACGGCCGCCACGCCTGCGTCGACGCTGCCGCAGCGCATCGGCAGCCGCGCGCCCGGACTCGCCGCCGGCGTCTCGAGCGTCGGCACCGGCTGCGCGGCGAGCCAGCCGGTCAGCGCGGCGACGTCCTCGGGCCGCAGGCGCCGCGCGACCTGCGCCATGCAGTCCGGCGCCGCGGCGTGGCGCAGCCCGTCGCGCCAGGCGCCGATCTGCGCGTTCAGGTAGTCGCGCGACAGCCCGAGCAGACCCGGAATGGCGGGCGCGGCGCCGGTCAGCGCGCGGCCGTGGCACTCGGCGCAGGCGGGCAGTTCGCGCGACGGGTCGCCTTCCAGCGCGAGCGCCCGGCCGCGCGCCAGCATCGACGGCGACCCCTGCGGCGCCTGCGGCGGCGGATAGCGAAGGCGCAGCCCCGCGAAATGCCCGGCGATCTCGCGCAGGTAGTCGTCGTCGAGGCCGGCCAGCAGGCCAGCCATCGGCGGATAGGAACGCCGGCCGTCGCGGAAGTTGCGCAGCTGCTCGAACAGGTATCCGGCGGGCTTGCCGGCGATGCGCGGGAAATAGCCGTCGCGAGTCGCCCGCCCCTGCGCGCCGTGGCAGGCAGAGCAGGCGAGCACGCGCTGCGCGATCGTGTCCTCGAACGGCGCAGCGCGCGTCGCCTTCGTCGCGGTGGCGGTCGCGCTCCCCGCGGGCGCCGCCTGGGCCGAGGCCGGCGCGGGCGCCGCCTGAAGCAACAGCACCGCGACCGCGCCGGCCGCCGCGAGCTTCGTCATCGGCCGCATCGCGACTGCGCCGTCGCCGGCGCGCAACGGGCGATCGATGCCGGCGTGGTGGGGACGCCGCCGGGGTATAGTTTTTCGCGCGTCCGCCGACCGGGGCGTTCGCACACCATCGGAGACATCATGTCCAAGCTCATCGCTGCCGCCTGCCTGTCGCTGTTCGTCACCGGCGCGCTCGCCGCCGGCCCCACCTGCACCGATCGCGCCGACGAGAAGAAGCTGCACGGCGCTGCGCGCAACAGCTTCGTCAAGAAGTGCGAGAAGGACAACGCCGGCGCCTGCGAGACGATGGCCGCCGAGAAGAAGTTGCACGGCGCAGCGAAGAACAGCTTCGTGAAGAAGTGCATGAAGGACGCTCCGGCCAAGGCCGATTGAGACCCTGCTGAACGACGCCCGGGCGCACCCGCCGACAGGGTGCGCTCAGGCGAAGGTGATCGACTGCCGCCGCGCCGGCGTCTCGAGGTGCGGCACGCTGTTGAAGCTGAGCAGGCGCAGCGTTCCGCCGCCCGCGATCAATTCGCAGAAGCCGCTGTTGCGCAACTGCAGGTTCCACTCGATCGCGGTGCGCGCCGGCGCGCCCGCGATGTCGGCGAGCGCGCGCCCGATCGCGCCGCCGGAGCTCACGACCAGCACCACGTCTTCGCGCGCCGTGTCGCGCACCGCCTCTTCGAGGCCCGCGCGCACCCGCGCGCCGAACTCGGCCCAGCTCTCGGGTACGCCGACGAGCCGGTCATCGGACCAGGCCTGCATCGCCGCGCGGAACGCGCGCCAGTATTCCCGGTAATCGGCGCGCTGCTGCGCGCGCGGGTCTGCACCGCCCGACCACGCGGAATAGAGGGCTTCGCCGTGGTACTCGTCGAGCCCGGCGTGCGTCACCAGCCCGCCTGGATCGGACCCCATGGCCGCGAGCACCTCCCGCGCGGTGTCCTGCTGGCGCGACAGCGTGCCGGCCAGCGCCCTGGAGAAGCGCAGGCCGCGCTCGGCGAAGTAGCCGCCGAGCCAGCGCGCCTGCTGGCGCCCCAATTCGGACAGCCGGTCGTAATCCTGCGCGCCGAACGAGGCCTGGGCGTGGCGGACGAGAAAGACGAGCGACATCGGACTCCCGGACACGGACATTGTGGAGAATCATCCATTATCGCCGGGCGGACGCCGTACACTTGCGGCACGCAAATCCAGGGAGGGACGCCATGCGGGTGCAGGTCGCGATCATCGGAGCGGGACCGTCCGGGCTGCTGCTCGGCCAGCTTCTCCACCGCGCAGGCATCGACGCGATCATCCTCGAGCGCAAGAGCGGCGAATACGTGCTCAGCCGGATCCGCGCGGGCGTGCTCGAGCAGGGCGCGGTCGACCTGCTCGACGAAGCCGGTGTCGGCAAGCGGTTGCACGCGGAGGGGCTGGTGCACGGCGGCATCGAATTGTGCTTCGACGGCACGCGCCACCGCATCGACCTGGCGGGACTGACCGGCGGCAAGCACGTCACGGTCTACGGCCAGACCGAGGTCACGCGCGACCTGATGGACGCCCGCGCCGCCGCCGGCGCGAAGACGGTCTACGAGGCCGAAGACGTCAGCATTCACGGTTTCGACACCGCGTCGCCCGTCGTGCGCTACCGCAAGGACGGCGCCACGCACGAGATCGCCTGCGACTTCATCGCCGGCTGCGACGGCTTCCACGGCGTGTGCCGCGAGAGCCTGCCCGCGGGTGCGGTGAAGCACTACGAGCGCGTCTATCCGTTCGGCTGGCTCGGCATCCTCGCCGACGTGCCGCCGGTCTCGCACGAACTCATCTACGTGAACCACCCGCGCGGCTTCGCGCTGTGCAGCATGCGCTCGCGCACGCGCAGCCGCTACTACGTCCAGGTGCCGCTCGACGAGAAGGTCGAGGACTGGTCCGACGACCGCTTCTGGGACGAACTGAAGCGGCGCCTCGATGCGCAGGCCGCCACGACGATCGTCACCGGGCGGTCGATCGAGAAGAGCATCGCGCCGCTGCGCAGCTTCGTCGCCGAGCCGATGCGCTTCGGCCGCCTGATGCTCGCGGGCGACGCCGCGCACATCGTGCCGCCGACCGGCGCCAAGGGCCTGAACCTCGCCGCCAGCGACGTGCGCTACCTGTCGCGCGCGCTGATCGACCACTACCGAACCGGCTCGATGAAGGAGATCGACGCCTATTCCGACAAGTGCCTGCGGCGCGTCTGGAAGGCGGTGCGCTTCTCGTGGTGGATGACCTCGATGATGCACCGCTTCCCCGACACCGGCGAATTCGGCCAGAAGATCCAGGAGACCGAGCTCTACTACCTGGTCGGATCGACGGCCGCGTCGACCTCGCTGGCGGAGAACTACGTCGGGCTGCCGTTCGAGGACTGAGCGCCGCGCCGCGCGCGGCCGCTATTGCGCGCTGACGACCAGCACGTCGCAGCGCGCCTCGCCGAGCACGTGCAGCGTCACGCTGCCGAGCAGCAGGTCCTCGACGATCGACTCCCCGTGCTTGCCGATGACGATCAGGTCGGCGCCGCCCGCTCGCGCCGCGTCGACGATGACGCGCGGCGCATAGCCGTGCTCGACCCGGCACCGTACCCTCGACGAGTCGACGCCCGCCTCGGTCACCAGTTTCGCCACGCCCTCGACGGCCTGGGAGCGCGCGTATTGCCGCAGGCGGTGGATCTCGTCGTCGGGCACGCCGGCGAAGCGCAGCTTGCCCTCGAACGGGACCTCGAACGCGTGAAGCGCGTCGACCTGCGCGGCAGGCGCGATCGACGCCGCCTGCTCGAGCACGTGCGCCGCGTGTTTCGAGAAATCGACCGGCGCGAGCACGCGGCGATACGGGCCGTCCGCGGCGCCTCGGACGACCAGCACTGCGCCGCGCCGCTTGCGCAGCAGCCGCTCGCCGGTGGTTCCGACCGCGAAGTCGCGCACCGGATGCTGGCCGCGCGCGCCGATCACCAGCAGGTCGACGCCGGCGGCGTGCTCGATCACCGTCTCGAGCAGGCTGCCGACCACCACGCTGGCGGCAGGCCGCCGCCCCCTCTCGGCCTCGATCGCGGCGACCAGCCCGGCCATCGAGCGCTCGGCCTCGGCGACGAGTCCCTGGCGCGAGGCGTCGGCGAGCCCGAACCACTGCTGCAGCGCGCCGAGCCACGGCGCTTCGACGACGTGCAGCAGCGCCAGCGCATCGACGCCGAGCTCGGCCGCCAGCGTCACCGCGCGCGAGGCCGCGAACCCCGCGTCGCGCGAATAGTCGGTCGCGACCAGGATCGACCCCGGAGGGTTCATGCCGGCTCTCCTCCTCCAAACGACGCGATGCGCTGCTCGCGCTCGCGCTCGAGCAGCCCGCTCAGCACGGCGCCCGGCAGCCCGGCGCGCGCGAGCGCCAGCGCCGCCAGCTGCAGCGCCGATTCGAGCGCCTCGGGAATCACCGTATCGGCACCGGCCTCGCGCAGCGCGAGCGCGTGGCGCTCGTCGCGGGCGCGCGCCAGGATCGGCAGCCGCGGCCACTCGCGCCGGATGCTCTGCACCGCGCGCAGCGCCGCCGAGCTGTGGTCCATCGTCAGCACGATAGCGCTGGCCTCGTCCAGGCCAAGCCTCCGCAGCAGCTCGCCTCGGCTCGCGTCGCCGACGAACACGGGGCGACCCTGCGCGTGAAAGCCCGCGACCAGGCGCGCATCGGGATCGATCGCGACGTAGCGGATGCCCTGCGAGTCGAACAGCTGGCCGAGCAGCTGCCCGACGCGGCCGTAGCCGGCGATGACCACGTGGCCGCTCAGGTCGGGCAGTATCGGCGCCTCCGACGGCGGCTCGGGCGGTGCGACGCGCTCGATGCGCGCGCCAAGGCGCCGCCCGAGTTCGGCCACCAGCGGCGCCGCGAACATCGACAGGCCGACCACCAGCAGCATGAACCGGCCGGTCTGCTCGGCCAGCAATCCGAGCGACATCGCCAGGCCGAACACGATGAAGGCGAACTCGCCACCCTGCCCGAGCAGCAGGCCGGCCTCGACGGCCTTCCCGCGCGACAGCCCGCCCAGGCGCATCACCGTCGCGACGATTGTCGCCTTCAGCGCGAACAGCGCCGCGACCGAGCCGAGCAGCAGCAGCGGTGCGCGCAGGATCTCGAGCGGGTCGATCGACATGCCGACCGACAGGAAGAACAAGCCCATCAGCAGGCCGCGGAACGGGTCGACGGTGATCTCGACCTCGTGCCGGAACTCGGTCTCGGCGAGAAGCAGCCCGGCGAGCAGCGCGCCGAGCGCCATCGACAGCCCTGCGAGCCAGGTCAGCGACGCGATCCCCAGCGTGCTGAGCAGCGTGAGCGCCATGAAAGTGTCTGCCTGCCGGCTCGTGGCCATCTGCCGGAACACCGGCCGGATGACGCTGCGCCCGAGCAGGTAGATCAGCGCGATCGCGGCGACGGCCTTGCCGATCGCGATCGCCATCGACGCCGCGACCGAGGTGTCGCCCGGCTGCCCCAGCAGCCCGACCAGGATCAGCACGGGAACGACGGCGAGGTCCTGCAGCAGCAGGATCGAGAAGCTCGCCTGGCCGATCGGCGTGCCGAGCTCGCGGCGCGACGACAGCAGCTGCATCACCACCGCCGTCGACGAGAACGACAGGGCCAGGCCGACGACGAGCGCCGAAGCGAGCGGATTGCCGAACGCCGCGGCGATCAGCCCGATCGCCGCGGCACTGACGAGCACCTGCGCATTGCCCGCCACGAACACCCACCGACGCATCGCCCACAGCCGCTCGGCCGACAGCTCGAGCCCGATCATGAACATCAGGAACATCACGCCGATCTCGGCCAGCACCGAGACTGCGTCGAGGTTCGGAAACACCAGCCAGCCGAGCAGCGGCACCTCGCTGGCCAACCGACCGAGCCCGAACGGGCCGACCAGGATGCCGACCGCGAGGAAGCCCAGCACGCTGTTCACCCGGTACCGCTGCAGCAGCGGCACCAGCACGCCCGCCAGCGCGAGAAACTCCAGCGTCTCGCGCAGGTGGGGAATCGCGTGCGCCTCTTCCATCCGGTTCATGCTCCCGATCCGGCCGTGCCGCCACGGCTCGACACGCGAGGATACCGACCGCACGGGATTCCGACCAACCTCGCCGCAGCTTGCGCCCGTGCCGGTCCCGGCGACGCGGCCGATCGAACCCGGCGGCGCCGGAGCGCGCGCCCGGCGCTTCGACCTTCGGTCGTGCTTCGAACTGGAATCGCCGGCGCTGGGGTCGCCCATTGCGACCTGGCCGGCATCGACGCGCGGCGGCGATGTGCGCCGCCGTGCGCGCCGCGGATCACTCGGCCTCGGCCTCGGCCTGCGAGCCGCGCTGGATCGGGGCGCTTCCCGTCGCGGGGCGCCGTTCGCCGCGCATGCGCACAGCGTGTTCCTCGAGCTGCCGCCGGGCGGCGAAGAATGCGTCGCGCAGCGCGACGTTGACGTCCTCGTGGTGCGCGTGATTGGCGACGATGTTGCTGCCCGGGACCGAGACGTCGATCGAAACGATGAAGTGCTCGCCCTGCTGCTTGTGGTGATGCGGCTTGTCGATGACGACGCGGCAGCCGGTGACGTTGGGATGGAACTGCTCGAGCTTGGCCGTCTTGTCGCGAATCAGCGTCTCCAGTGCCGGCGACGTGTCCATGCCGTGGAAGTTGATCTGCAGCGGTGTACGCATGGGTCTCCTTCGTCTCAGGATTTGCCCGGCTGCGGGCCGGGCGCCGGTACGCTCGATTGTGCCCGATCGGGCCCGATCAATGATCGTCGGTCCGGGTGCGTTCGTCGTCGGCCAGTTGGCCGGTGTCCGGGTCGACCCAGTCGGGCACGCCCAGCACGTCGCCCGCCTCGCGCAACTCGTCGGCGCCCGCGGCCCCGCCGGCCGCCTCGTCGTCGGCCAGCTGCATGTCGGCAACCGCCTCGACCATCGTCTGGAACGGCCCGTATTCGCGGCCATCCGATTCGTCCTGCCAGTAGAAGCCGTCGGGCCGTTCGATGATCCGCGTGTGGTCGAACTCGGCCGACGTGGTCGGGATCTTCTGGGTCATGCCTTCCCTCCGTCTCGGGCGGCCGCAACCACCTCTTCGATCGTCGACAGATGGCGGGTCTCGGCCAGCGCGAACTGCAGCGCGCGAAGCCGCACCGCCTCGTTGGGCGAAGTGGCCGCGATGTGCTCGAAGATCGCCCGCATCCCGCGCTCGTTGTGCCGCGCGGTCTCGAGCGCGTCGTCGAGGGACATGCGGCCGACGAGCCGTGCCGGCTTCATCGGCGATGCCCAGGCGAGCTGTTCGGACAGGATCGTCCCGACGTCGAGATCGGGCAGGTCGCGCTCGATGCGCGCCGCCTGCTCGGCCTCGAGAACTGCCAGACGCGAGAATACCCGAGCCACCTGGGGCGCCTCCCTGACCGCGGGCTCCATCGCCAGCCGGCGATAGCCCGCGGCAGCCTCCCGCCGCATCGCAAGCGCCTTCGCGAGCAGCTCGCGCAGCGACACGACGGCTGGATTTGCGGACCCCATCAGAATATCGTGCCCCGCCCACCCCGGGGCCGACTTGATGCGGGTCAATCGGGAATCACCGCCGCCAGGCGTCGCCGGCTTGATAACATGTTCGGTTAAAGTCTTTGCATGGTCGCAGAACTCGCGGAGCCCGGGTGTGGCATCGGTCACCATCGAAGCAGTCAGGAAGTCCTACGGCGCGCTCGAGGTCGTCCACGGCGTCGACGTCTCGATCGCCGACGGCGAGTTCTGCGTGCTGGTCGGCCCGTCGGGGTGCGGCAAGTCGACGCTGCTCAGGATGATCGCGGGGCTCGAGGAGATCACGTCGGGTCGCATCCTGATCGGCGAGCGCGTCGTCAACGACGTCCAGGCGAAGGACCGCGACATCGCGATGGTGTTCCAGAACTACGCGCTGTACCCGCACATGAAGGTGCGCGAGAACATGGCGTTCTCGCTGGTGCTCGCGCGGCGCCCGAAGTCCGAGATCGACCAGCGGGTCGCCGAGGCCGCCGGCATCCTCGGGCTTACCCCGTTCCTCGACCGCTATCCGCGGCAGCTCTCCGGCGGGCAGCGCCAGCGCGTCGCAATGGGCCGCGCGATCGTGCGCAAGCCGCAGGTGTTCCTGTTCGACGAGCCGCTGTCCAACCTGGACGCGAAATTGCGCGTGCAGATGCGCGCCGAGATCCGCGAACTGCACCAGCGGCTCAGGACCACGTCGATCTACGTGACCCACGACCAGGTCGAGGCGATGACGATGGCCGACCGGATCGTCGTCATGCACGACGGCGTGGTCGAGCAGGCCGGCTCGCCACTCGAACTCTACGACCACCCGGCCAATCCGTTCGTCGCGACCTTCATCGGCTCGCCGGCGATGAACATGCTCGACGGCCGGATCGGCCACGACCGGGCCAGCGTCGAGCTCGAAGGCGGCGCACGCATCGCCCTGCCCGTGGTCACCGGCGAGCCGGGCCAGCCGGTGAAGCTCGGCATCCGGCCCGAGCACCTGGCGCTGGACGACGAGGGGATCGCCTGCGAGGTGGCGGTGATCGAGCCCACAGGCGCCGACACCCAGGTCGTGACCCGGTGCGCCGCAGGCAGCCTCACCGCCGCATTTCGCGAGCGCCACGGCTTTCGGCCCGGAGACCGCATCGGGCTCGCGCCGCTCGCCGGCGCGACGCACGTCTTCGACGCGAAGACCGGCGCCCGGCTCTGAGTCGCGCGCTCAGGTTCGCGCGCGTGGCTTGCCTGCCGGCCCGGCGTCGGCGCGCCGCCCGCCGCGCCAGCGGCGCGGGTCGAGCAGGCCCGTGGTCAACGCGGTCCCGAACAGGATCGTCGCCGCGCCGGCCAGCATGCTGCCGGTGATCGCCTCGCCGAGGAATACCGCGCCCCACAGCATGCCGAACACCGGAATCAGGAACGTCACCGCGATCGCCCGGCTGCTGCCGACGCGCGCGATCAGCCGGAAGAACAGCACGTAGGCGAGGCCGGTGCACAGCACGCCGATCAGCACCGCGCTCAGCCACGCCCATCGATCCGGCGGCGTCGCGGGCCAAGTCGCGATCGCGAACGGCAGCAGCATCAGCGCCGCGAACAGCTGGCTGCCCGCAGCGCCGGTGCGCGCGCCCACCGCGCCGAGCTGCTTCTTCGTGGCCACTGCCGCGAATCCGTACGACGCGGTGGCGACCAGCGTCGCGAGGATCGGCAGCAGCGATCCGTTGCCGCCGATCCCGTCGCGGCCCCAGACCAGCACCAGCACGCCGCCGAAACCGATCGCGAGGCCCGCCACCCGCAGGCGCCCGAGCCGCTCGCCGAGCCACAGGTACGCGAAGATCGCGCCCCAGAACGGCGTCGTCGCGTTCAGGATCGACGTGAAGCCCGCGCTCAGATACTGCATTGCGTAGCCGAACATGACGAACGGAAGCGCCGAATTCACCAGCCCGATCCAGGCGATGCGGCGGGCGTTCGCGCGCAGCTCGGCGGCGCCGTCGCCGCGCAGCACGAACGGCAGCAGCACCGCGGCGCCGATGCCGGTGCGCAGGCTCATCAACGGAAACGCGCCGAACTGCGGCGCGGCCACGCGCATGAACAGGAACGACGCGCCCCACAGCGCCGCGAGCAGCAGCAGATCGGCGAGGTCGCGGCGCCGCACCGTTCAGAGCACCCGCTCGTGGCGCAGCAGCGCGCGCTTGCGTTCGAGCCCGCCGGTGTAGCCGGTCAGCGACCCGTCGCTGCCGACGACACGATGGCAAGGCACTACGACCGACACCGGGTTGCGCCCGATCGCGGCGCCGACCGCGCGCACTGCGCGCGGTGACCCGGCACCGTGCGCGACTTGCGCGTAGCTGCGCGTCTGCCCCCACGGAATCCGCAGCAACTGCGCCCAGACGCGGCGCTGGAACTCGGTGCCCGCCAGCTCGATCGGCAGCTCGAACTCGACGCGGCTCCCGACCTCGTATTCGGCGACCTGCCGTCGCGTCTCGGCGAGCACGGGCCAGTCGTCGTCGCGCAGGCCGCCTTCGCGCTCGAGCGCGCGGAGATCGGGCTGGTCCTTCTGGCCGACGAAATACAGCCCCGCGAGGCGGTCGTCGCGGGCGATCGCGAGCAGCTCGCCGAAACGCGAGTCGAACAGCGAATAGCGAATCTTCATGTCGTGGCTCCGATCGATGCCCAGAGGTCCATCACCGCATAGGCGCGCCACGGCTGCCACTTGCGGGCGCGCTCGCGCGCCTGGGCGGGCGTGCGCGCCCCCAGCGCCCTGAGCACGGCGAGGTCGCCGGCCGGAAACGCGTCGGGCCAGCACAGCGCGCGCATGACGACGTACTGCGCGGTCCAGTCGCCGATCCCCGGGATCGCCTGCAACGCCGCGATCGTCGCGTCGACCGGCGCGCGCGGTTCGAGCACCAGACGGCCTTCGACGATCGCCCGCGCCAGCGCGCGGATCGCCTCGGCGCGCCGGCCCAGGATGCCGAGTTCCGCGATCGCCGCGACGTCGAGCGCCGCGATCGTCGCCGGCGCCGGAAACAGCCGCTCGAGGCCGGCCGGCACCGCGCCGTCGAGCGGGTCGCCGAAGCGCTCGGCCAGTCGCGCGACGACGGTGCGCGCGGCCTTGACGCTGACCTGCTGGCCCACGATTCCGCGCACCGCCAGCTCGAAACCGTCGAAGGCCCCGACCAGTCGCATCGGAGCGCGCTCGCCCGACCTCTCCGGCAGCGCGCTCCGCACCTGCCCGGGTTCGCAATCGAGATCGAACACGTCGCGGATTCGTCGCAGGATCGGTGGAATCGCCGCGGCCAGCGACGCCGACAACTCGACCTCGACCAGCGCGCGCGACGGCATCGGCCGCACGGCGAGCCAGCCGCGCAGTTCCTGCGCGCCGTCCGGCCAGCGGACCGTGCGCCGATAGGTGCCGGCGGCGACGGTCTCGACCCGCTCGATCGCGCGCGCCGCCAGGAATGCCAGCGATCGCTGCCAGTCGCAGGGTGGCCGATAGGCGAGCCGGAAACGCATCGCCGCTTCGGGGCGCGCGCCGGCGCGCGCGCGCAATTGCGTCGGGCTGAATCGGTAGCGCTCGCGAAACGCGGCATTGAAGCGGCGCAAGCTGTTGAACCCCGATGCGGCCGCGATCTCGGTCGTCGGCAACGCAGTGTCGGTCAACAACCGCTTCGCGAGCAGAAGACGGTGCGTCTGCGCGTATTCGAGCGGCGTCACGCCGAACTCGGCGTTGAAGACGCGGCGCAGGTGCCGCGAACTGGTGCCCACCCGCGCGGCGACGCCCTCGACGCCGCCGCGATCGAGTTCGCCGGCCTCGATCAGGCGGGCAGCGCCCTGGGCGAGCCGCGAACCGATGTCGATTCCGGCGCGGCCGGGTGCCAGTTCCGGCCGGCAGCGCAGGCAGGGGCGAAAGCCGTGGCGCTCGGCGGCGGCAGCGCTGGAGAAGAAGCGGCAGTTCCCGGCCTTCGGGGTACGCACGCGGCACACCGGCCGGCAATAGACGCCCGTCGAGCGAACGCCGACGTAGAGGCGCCCGTCGAAACGCGCATCGTGGGCGAGCAGCGCGGCGTAGCAGGCATCGGGGTCGGGAAGCATGAGGCGATTATGCGCCGGCAGCCCGCCGACGACTCGCCGTTTTCGGACACGGTATTCGAGGCGCGCCGCAGCCGGGCTCAATCGCCCCGGTCGCGCCCGGCCGCGAGCACCCGGCGCGTGAGGGCCGCGAGTTCTGCCGCATTCGCATCGGCGTCGAGTGCGGCGAGCAGCGCCTGACGGTCGATCGGCAAGCGGTTCTGGCTCAACTTGAATTTCGCCTCGATGCGCTCGACGTCGATTTCGAACGCGACGATCGCTGCAACCAACTTCGCCTCGAATTCCGGATCGAGCGACATGGTCCAGCGATCGGTGCGCGCGCCCTCGTAGCGCTCGACCATCTTCGCCAGGATCGCGCGCGCCTGCGCGGCATCGTCGACGATTCGCACGCGCCCGTAGCAGTGGATCGCCGCGTAATTCCAGGTCGGCACCAGGTTCGGCGAGACGTAGTGCCGAGGCGACACGTAACCGTGCGGCCCCTGGAAAATCGCCAGCGCCGCAACGTCTCCGAAGGCCCGCCAGTGCGGATTTGCGCGCGCGAGATGCCCGACCAGCACCGTGCGCCCGTCGCGGCGCTCGCGCAGCAGCGGCAAGTGCGTCGCGAACGGCTCGCCCTCGCGCTGCGAGACCAGCGTCGCGAACGAATTCGCGTCGATCAGTTCGTCGACCAGCGCGCCGTCGCGCGCCTCGAAATGCGTCGGAACGTACATGCGAAGTCTCGCCTCGGCAATCGTTCAGTATTCGAGCAACAGGTCGTGCGCCGCGACCGTCTCGCCGGGCCGCACGTGCACCGCGCGCACGGTGCCGTCGCGTTCGGCGCGGATCTGCGTCTCCATCTTCATCGCCTCGATCGAAACCAGCGGATCGCCGGCGCGTACCGACTGGCCCGCCTTCACCGCGACGGTGACGACCATGCCGGGCATCGGCGCGGGCACGTGCGCGGGATTGCCCGACTCGGCCTGCACGCGCCGCGGCGCGCGCGCCGCGCCCGCCTTCTCGATGCGCATCGTGCGCGGCTGGCCGTTCAATTCGAAGAACACGCGCACCAGCCCCTCCTCCTCGGCGGGCGCCGTCCCCTGCATGCTGACCACGAGCGTCTTGCCCGGATCGATGTCGATCGCGATCTCCTCGCGCTCGCGCATCCCGTAGAAATACGTCTGCGTCGGCAGCAGGCTCACGTCGCCGTACTGCCGGCGATGCTCGGCGTAGTCGCGGAACACCTTTGGGTACATCAGCCACGACGCGAGCCCATCGTCGTCGACGCGATGGCTGGCCGCCTTTTCAGCCTCCTGGCGCGCCTGCTCGAGGTCGACGGGCGCGAGCCGGTCGCCGGGACGGTACGGCGCCGGCGGCTCGGCGAGGATCGGATGCGCGCCGTCGCACTTCAGCACTTTCCTGGACAACGCCGCGGGAAAGCCGTCGGGCGGAAACCCGAGCTCGCCCCGAAACAGCGACACCACGCTCTCGGGGAACGCGATCTCGCGCGCCGGGTCGAGCACATCGTCGGCCGACAGGTCGTTGGCGACCATGAACAGCGCCATGTCGCCGACCACTTTCGACGTCGGCGTCACCTTCACGATGTCGCCGAACAGCCGGTTCACTTCGGAATACGCCTGCGCGACCTCGGGCCAGCGCTGTTCGAGGCCGAGCGCGCGTGCCTGCTCGCGCAGGTTCGTGTACTGGCCGCCCGGCATCTCGTGTCGGTAGACGTCGGCGGTGCCGGAGCGGATGTCGGACTCGAACGGCGCGTAGAGCCGGCGCGCGCCCTCCCAGTAGTGCGAAATCTCCTGCATCGCCGCGCGGTCGACGCCGGGATCGCGCTCGCTGCCTTCGAGCGCGGCGACGATCGCGCCGAGGTTCGGCTGCGAAGTGAGCCCGCTCATCGCGTCCATCGCGCCGTCGACCGCGTCGGCGCCCGCCTCCACCGCGGCCAGCACCGAGGCCGCGGCGGCGCCGCTGGTGTCGTGCGTGTGGAAGTGCACCGGCAGCCCCGTCTCGTCGCGCAACGCGCGGACCAGTTCGCGCGCCGCGCGCGGCCGGCACACACCGGCCATGTCCTTGATGCCGATCACGTGCACCCCGGCGCGCTGCAGCTGGCGCGCGGTGTCGACGTAATAGCGCAGCCCGTACTTGGGCCGTGACGCATCGAACAGGTCGCTGGTGTAGCAGATCGCGCCTTCGCACAGCGCGCCCGACTCGCGCACCGCGTCGATCGCCACGCGCATGTTCTCGACCCAGTTCAGCGAATCGAAGACCCGGAACAGGTCGATGCCGCCGGCGGCCGCGCGCTGCACGAAGTAGCGCACGACGTTGTCGCTGTAGTTGGTGTAGCCGACCGCGTTGCTGCCGCGCAGCAGCATCTGGAACAGGATGTTCGGCACGGCCTGGCGAAGCCGCGCGAGCCGCTCCCACGGGTCTTCCTTCAGGAAGCGTAGCGCGACGTCGAACGTCGCGCCGCCCCAGCATTCGAGCGACAGCAGTTGCGGCAGCATCCGCGCGTAGTACGGCGCGATGCGCAGCATGTCGATCGTTCGCATCCGCGTCGCGAACAGCGACTGGTGCGCGTCGCGCATCGTGGTGTCGGTGAGCAGCACGCGCGGCTGCTCGCGCATCCACTCGGCGAAGCGCTGCGGGCCCAGCTGCTGCAGCCGCTGGCGCGTGCCCGCAGGCGGTGCGGCCGAGAGGTCGATCGGGGCCGCAGCGCCCGTGGGCGGCTCGCCCGCGACGCCCGCGCCGCCGTGGCGGCTGCGCGGCAGCACCAGGTGGTGGTGCGCGAGGTCGGGACGCGCGCGCCCCTTCATGTCCGGATGGCCGTTGACGGTCACCTCGCCGATGTAGCGCAGCAACCGCGTCGCGCGATCGCGCCGCCTGGGAAAGCGGAACAGCTCGGGCGTCGTGTCGATGAAGCGCGTGGTCACGCGTCCGGCCGCGAAGTCGGGATGGTTGATCACGTTCTCGACGAACTGCAGGTTCGTCGCCAGCCCGCGGATCCGGAATTCGCGCAGCCCGCGGTCCATCCGACGGATCGCTTCCTCGGCGGTCGGCGCCCAGGCCGTCACCTTGACCAGCAGCGAGTCGTAGTAAGGCGTGATCACCGCGCCCGAATAGGCGGTGCCGCCGTCCAGCCGCAGCCCGAATCCGGCAGCGCTGCGATAGGCGGTGATGCGGCCGTAGTCGGGCGTGAAATTGTTCTCCGGGTCTTCGGTGGTGATCCGGCACTGCAGCGCGTGGCCGTTCAGGCGGATCGCTTCCTGGCGCGGCACCGGGCAGTCGGCGTCGCCGATCCGCGCGCCCTCGCTGATCCGCAACTGCGCCTTGACGATGTCGATGCCGGTGACCTGCTCGGTCACGGTGTGCTCGACCTGGATCCGCGGATTGACCTCGATGAAGTAGAAGCGGTCGGTGTCGGCGTCCATCAGGAACTCGACGGTCCCGGCGTGCGTGTAGCCGACGCGCCGCGCCAGCCGCAGCGCCGATTCGCAGAGTTCCGCGCGGCGCGCGTCGTCCAGGTACGGCGCCGGCGCACGCTCGACCACCTTCTGGTTGCGCCGCTGCACCGAGCAGTCGCGCTCGAACAGGTGCACCAGGTTGCCGTGGCAGTCGCCGACCACCTGCACCTCGACGTGCCGCGCCCGGCGCACCAGCTTCTCGAGGTAGACCTCGTCGTTGCCGAACGCGGCCGCGGCCTCGCGCCGCGCGACCTCGAGCTGGGCGTCGAGGTCGGCCTCCGACTCGATGACGCGCATGCCACGCCCTCCGCCGCCCCAGCTCGCCTTGAGCATCAGCGGGTAGCCGACCCCCGCGGCCAGCCGGCGCGCCTCGGCAGGGTCGGCGGGCAGCGGCCCGGTCGCCGGCATCACCGGCACGCCGGCGGCGACCGCGGCGGCGCGGGCGGCGACCTTGTTGCCGAGCGTGGTCATCACCTCGGGCGTCGGCCCGACGAACACGATGCCCGAGGCCGCGCAAGCGCGGGCGAAGTCGGGGTTCTCCGACAGGAAGCCGTAGCCGGGGTGGATCGCGTCGACCTTCGCGCGCTTGGCGATCCGGATGATGTCGTCGATGTCCAGGTAGGCCTGCAACGGCTTTCGGCCCTCTCCGACCAGGTAGCTCTCGTCGGCCTTGAAGCGGTGCAGCGCGAAGCGGTCCTCGTGGGAATAGACAGCGACGGTGCGCATGCCGAGCTCGGCGGCGGCGCGCATCACGCGGATCGCGATTTCGGAGCGGTTGGCGACGAGAAGGGAGTGGATTCGGTGCATCGGCTGGAGCGCAGGGGGGCTGGGTAGCGCAACCGGAATCCCGCCGGAGCCTGACCAACGGCTGCGGCGACCATGGTTGCGGCAATGCAACATTACGCGCGTGGGCGCGACGCCGCAACGGCGAGGCCTCGCCCCGCGGAACCCGCGTGCGCTGTTGTGGGCACGCCACCATCGAAGCCGCGGGCCGGCCAGTCGATGTCCGCCAGGGGTCGCCGAGCGATTGCCCGAACGGTTACGATGCTGTCTGCGATGCGCCGCCGGCGCAAACCTCCGACGACGTCTCGATGAAGTTCTCCCCTCTGCGCCCGTTCCGGGCGCTCTGCGGCATCACGATCAGCGCCCTCCTGGCCGGCTGCGGGGGCGGTGGGGGCGGCACTTCGACCGCCGACCCGCGTCCCTGCTGCTTCGACTACACGACGTTCGTCGCCCCGCCACCTGCGACGGGCGACGATCCGCTACTGCCCCAGCAGTGGCACCTCTACAACACCGGACAGAGCGGCGGCACGCCGGGCGAGGACCTGAACGTCGCCGGGCCGGCCGGCGCCTGGGCGCTGGGGACGAAGGGCCAGGGAGTACGCCTGGCGATCGTCGACGACGCCGTCGAGACCGTGCATCCGGACCTCGCGCCGAACTTCAGCCTGACGGACACGGCTTCCTACTTCAACTACCTGTTCCCGGGCAGTCCGCCGCTGCCGTACTACCTGGACGAGGATCACGGCACCTCGGTCGCCGGCATCGCGGTGGCTCGCGACGGAAATGCGGAGGGCGGAGCCGGGGTCGCCCCGCGCGCCTCGCTGGGCGCGTACAACGCGCTCGCCACGAGCCTCGATGCGGACATCGCCGACGCGCTGCGCCGGGATCCGGACGCCACCGGCGTCTACAACAACAGCTGGGGGTCGCCCGACAACGGGGTGCTGAATCCGGCGGAAGCGAGCTTCGCGGCCGCGATCGAGTCGGGCATTGCCAACGGGCGCAGGGGGAAGGGATCGATCTACGTGTTTCCGGCCGGCAACGGCGGATGCTATCTGAAGTACGCGGATGGATCCTGCGCCGTCAGCGACAACGCCAACTTCGACGGTTACGTCAACAAGCGCGGCGTCATCGCGGTCTGCGCGGTCGACGACAACGGGGTCGCGCCGAGATATGCGGAGCCGGGCGCCAACATCCTGGTCTGCGGTCGCTCGGGCAACGACCGGATCGGAATCACGACGACCACGCCCCAGGGCGCCTATCGTTCGGACTTCTCGGGCACTTCGACCAGCACGCCGATGGTCTCGGGCGTCGTCGCACTGATGCTGAACGCGAATCCGGAACTCACCTGGCGAGACGTCCGGCTGATCCTGGCACAAACGGCACGCAGGAACGACCCCGCCGATCCCGGCTGGACGACCGACTTCGGCCTGCACTTCAACCCGAAGTACGGCTTCGGCGCAGTCGACGCTGCCGCAGCCGTCACGTCCGCGAGAACCTGGACTTCGATCGACGGCGGCAGCGCGCTGATGAAGAAATGCGGCCCCTATGACCGCAACTTCTCGCCGGCACTCGAGATACCGGACAATGCGGCCACGCCGGTCACGAACTCGATCGATGCGAGCGCCTGCGGAATCGCGCAGATCGAGTTCGTCGAGGTGCGCTTCAAGGCGACTCATCCTTATGCCGGCGACCTGCGCGTCGAGTTGATCAGCCCGAACAGCCTGGTCAGCCTCCTCGCGAACGATCGGGTCTGCAATCTCGACGGCGACAACACGGCCGACAGTTGCGGCAGTTACGACGACCCCGCCCTGCCCGCCTCCGGTTGGCAGTTCGGATCGGTCCGCCACATGCAGGAGCCCGCTGCCGGCAGCTGGACCTTGCGGGTCACCGATATGCAACCCCAGGACAAGGGCACGTGGCTGTCCTGGGGTCTGACGATCTGGGGACGATGATGCGAATGGCGATCGTGGCGCTCGCGCTGGCCGGTCTGGCCGCGCTTCACCCCTCCTTCGCCGCAGACGCGGGGCAAGCGCTCCCCCGCAAGCCGGACACCGACTCTGCGGGCAAGGCCGCTCCCGGCGTGGCGGCCCGAGCCGCGCACGCCGCGGCCGGGCCCTACTGGTACGAAAACGGCCATAAGAGGCCGCTGCGCATCGACCCGGCCTGGATCGCCGACTTCTCGGCGCCGATGAAGCGAGCGCCCGGCCACGAGCGCACGCCACTGAAGCGTTTCATCGGCGGCGACAAGGGCCTGGAGGCCATCCCCGACGGCTCGTCGCCGGTGTTCCGCGACGACAACGGCGCGATGCGTGCGCTCGCCGGCGGCGTCGTCGTGCGCCTGCGCGAAGCCGACGTGCCCGAGGCGCGCGCGCGGCTCGCCGACGCCGGCCTGCTGCCGATCCGGCCGCTCGACCCTGAGGGGCGCAGCTGGCTGGTGGCGTCGCCCAGCGGGATGCCCTCGCTCGAGCTCGCCAACCAGCTGCACGAGAGCGGCAAGTTCGAGTCGGCGACGCCGAACTGGTGGCGGCCGCGGTCGCTGAAGTAACGTCGCGACTCGCGCCGGACGAGGCGACTACCCGGCTACGGCTTCGGCTCGAGCGGAACCTCGACCCGGCGCGTCACGCCGCTCGGGCCCGGGAAGTCGCCGAGGATCGCACGCGCGAGCAGCGGCAGCACCTCGGCCGGCGTCGACGACTCGAGCCCGTCGCTGACTGCGGTGCCTTCGTAGACGCGGCGCGGCGGACGCGCAGCCAGATCTTCGATCTCGATGCGCAGCCGGTACTCGTACCAGGCGCGGTCGTACTCGACCGGGTAGTAGCCCGGCCCCCACCACGGCCACGGCCCGCCGATGCTGACGCCGCCGCGCGAACCCCAGGTGCCCCACCAGAAATACGGCTGCACGGTCGGGTACGCCTCGACGAAGCGGCCCAGTTGCCGCGAGACGCGATAGTCGAAGCCGATCGAGAAGCGCGGGTTCGTCGTCTCCCGGAACCCGGCGCGCGCGAGCTCGGCGCGCAGCGTGCGCTCCCAGGTGGCGTGCTCGAGGCTGTCGCGCTGGGGCGCGGCGCGCACGAACTGGTAGGTGCGGGGCGCGTCGACCGGCCACTCGTGGAACGCCGTCAGCTGGCCGCGCAGCGGCGTCGCGCATCCGGCCAGCAGCACCGCCAGTCCGGCCAGGATGCCGGCGATCAAGCGCCGCGCCGCCCCCGAGCGGACACCGCCGCCCGAACGCTTACAATCGTTCATCGCCTGCCTCTTGCTGCTCATGCGAACCGACCAGCCTGTCACCATCCGACGCGTCGACTATACCCCGCCGGCCTTCCTGGTGGACGAGGTGCGGCTCGACGTCGACCTCGACCCCGGCGACACCGTGGTTCGGGCCGCGCTGCGCCTGCGGCGCAACCCGGCGCATCGGCCTGCGGACGGCCAGCCGGCTCCGCTCGTGCTCAACGGCGAGCGTCTCTCGCTCGTTGACCTGCGCGTCGACGGCCGCGTGCTCGCGGCGCCCGAGTTCGGGATCGACGGCGACACGCTGACCGTGCCGAATGTGCCGGACCGCTTCGAACTCGCGACGGTCTCGCGGATCGCGCCCGCGACGAACACCTCGCTGAGCGGCCTGTACGTCTCGAACGACAACTTCTTCACCCAGTGCGAGGCCGAGGGCTTCCGCCGCATCACCTGGTTCCCGGACCGCCCCGACGTGATGGCCCGCTACACGGTCACGCTGCGCGCGCCGCGCGAGCGCTATCCGGTGCTGCTGTCGAACGGCAACCTGGTCGCCAGCGGCGACTGCGAGCCTGCCGGTCCCGACGGCGCCGACCGGCGCGGCTGGCACTGGGCCACCTGGGAAGACCCGTTCCCGAAGCCGAGCTACCTGTTCGCGGTGGTCGCCGGCCGTCTGGTGGCCACCGAGCGCCGCCTGCGCACCCGCTCGGGCCGCGAGGTGTTGCTGCAGGTCTGGGTCGAGCCGGGCAACGAGGACCGCACCAGCCACGCGCTGGAGTCGCTGGCGCGCGCGATCCGCTGGGACGAAGAGCGGTACGGCCTCGAACTCGATCTCGACCGCTTCATGATCGTCGCGGTCGGCGACTTCAACATGGGGGCGATGGAGAACAAGGGGCTGAACATCTTCAATACGAAGTACGTGTTCGCCAATCCGCGCATCGCCACCGACCAGGATTTCGCGGCGATCGAATCGGTCGTCGGTCACGAGTACTTCCACAACTGGACCGGCAACCGCGTGACCTGCCGCGACTGGTTCCAGCTGACGCTGAAGGAAGGGTTGACGGTGTTCCGCGACCAGGAATTCTCGGCCGACGTGCTGGCCGCGCGCAGCCCGACGCCCGCCGCGGCGGCCAGCGCGCGCGCGGTCAAGCGCATCGAGGACGTGCGCGTGCTTCGCGCCGCGCAGTTCCCCGAGGACGCCGGTCCGATGGCCCACCCGATCCGCCCCGACAGCTACCAGGAGATCAACAACTTCTACACGGTGACCGTCTACGAAAAGGGCGCCGAGGTCATCCGGATGCTCCAGACGCTGGTCGGCCGGGACGGGTTCCGCCGCGGCATGGATCTCTACTTCCAGCGCCACGACGGGCAGGCGGTCACCTGCGACGACTTCGTCGCCGCGATCGCCGACGCCAACGGCGTCGTGCTGGAGCAGTTCGGGCGCTGGTACTCGCAGGCGGGCACCCCGCGAGTGCGCGCCAGCGGTCGCTACGACGGGCAGGCGCGCCGCTACGTGCTCGAGCTCGAGCAGCACTGCCCGCCCTCTCCCGGCCAGCCGGCCAAGGCGCCGTTCCACATTCCGCTCGCGCTCGGGCTGGTCGGCCCCGACGGCGGCGACTGCGAATTGCGTGTCTCCGAGCAGCGCGACGGCGCGCTGCGCCCGGCGGCGGCGCGGCCCGACCGCGACGCGCACGGGCGCACCGTGGTACTCGAGGTCACCGAGCCACGCCACGTGTTCGTGTTCGACGGCATCGACGCAGCGCCGATTCCTTCGCTGGGCCGCAATTTCTCGGCCCCGGTCGTGATCGAGTTCGACTACGACGACGGGCAACTCGCGTTCCTCGCCGCGCACGACAGCGATCCGTTCAATCGCTGGGAGGCCGCGCAGCGGCTGGCCGTCAACGGGGTGCTGGCGATCGTCGCCGGAGCCGACCCGGTCCGTCGCAGCGCGCCGCTCGCGGCCGTGCTGCGGCGGCTGCTCGAGGACGAGTCGCTCGACCCGGCGTTCCGCGACCAGTTGTTCGTGCTGCCCTCGGAGGGTTTCATCGCCGAGCAGCTGCCGGTGGTCGACCCGATCGCGTTGCGCAACGCGCGCAACGCGCTGCGGCACGCGATCGCCGGGGCACTCGCCGGGCAATGGGCGCCGGGTTACGCGGCGCTGCGCGACGAAGGTCCCTACTCGCCCGAGCCCGCAGCCGCGGCGCGGCGTGCGCTGAAGAACACGGTGCTCGCCTGGTGGGTCGAGACGCAGGCACCCGAGGCGATCGCCGCCGCGGCCGCGCAATTCGAGCGCGCCGACAACATGACCGACCGCGCGGGCGCCCTGCACGCGCTGCTGCGCACGCCGGCGCCGCAGCGCGAGGCGGCGCTCGCCCGCTTCGCGAAGGACTTCGCCGGCGAACCCCTGGTGCTCGACAAGTGGTTCTCGATGCAGGCGACGATGCACCGGCACGCCGGCGACCCGCCCGTGCTCGCCAGGGTGCGCGCGTTGCTCGGCCATCCGGCGTTCTCGCTGCGCAACCCGAACCGCGTGCGCGCGCTGGTCGGCAGCTTCTGCAACGGCAACCTCGCCGAGTTCCACGCGGCCGACGGCTCGGGCTACGCATTCTGGCGCGAGCAGGTGCTCGCGATCGACGCGATCAACCCGCAGGTGGCCGCGCGGCTGGCGCGCGCACTCGATCGCTGGCGCAAGTTCACGCCCGAGCGCCAGGCTTCGATGCGCGCGGCGCTCGAACAGGTGGCCGCGCACGAGCCGCTGTCCACCGACGTGCGCGAAATCGTCGGCAAGGCGCTCGCGTCCTGAATCCACGGCAACAGGAAGCACCATGGCACCCCGCATCAGCCTCACCCAGTACCTGGTCGAAAAGCAGCGCGAGAAGGGGCTGATCACCGCGGAATTGCGCCTGCTGCTCGAGGTCGTCGCTCGTGCGTGCAAGCGAATCGGCTACGCGGTCTCGCGCGGCGCGATCGACGGCGTGCTCGGCGAGGCCGGCTCGTCGAACGTGCAGGGCGAGGCACAGAAGAAACTCGACGTGATCGCCAACGAGGCGCTGCTCGAGGCCAACGAGTGGGGCGGCAACCTCGCCGCGATGGCCTCCGAGGAGATGGACCACCCGTACACGATCCCGCACCGCTACCCGAAAGGCGAGTTCCTGCTGCTGTTCGACCCGCTCGACGGCTCGTCGAACATCGACGTCAACGTCTCGATCGGGACGATCTTCTCGGTGCTGCGGCTTCCGGAAGGGGTGAAGGAACCGGGCGAGCATCACTTCCTGCAGCCCGGCAGGAAGCAGGTCGCGGCGGGCTACGCGGTCTACGGCCCGTCGACGCTGCTGGTGCTGACCGTGGGAGACGGCGTCGCCTGCTTCACGCTCGACAAGGAGATCGGCAGCTGGTGGCTCACCGTCGAGCGGATGCACGTCCCCGAGCAGACGCGCGAGTTCGCGATCAATGCGTCGAACGCGCGCCACTGGCACCCGCCGGTCAGGCGCTACGTCGACGAACTGCTCGCCGGCCGCGAGGGCCCGCGCGGCGTCGACTTCAACATGCGCTGGGTCGCCTCGATGGTCGCCGACGTGCACCGCATCCTGTGCCGTGGCGGCATCTTCATGTACCCGCGGGACAACCGCGAGCCCGACAAGGCCGGCAAGCTGCGCCTGCTCTACGAGGCGAACCCGATGTCGTTCCTCATCGAGCAGGCCGGCGGCGCGGCCACCAACGGAATCCAGCCGATCATGGACATCGTCCCGACGAAGCTGCACGAGCGCGTCGCCGTGTTCCTCGGCTCGAAGGCCGAAGTCGAGCGCGTGACGAGCTACCACCGCGAGCACGGCTGAGCGCGCTGCGCTGGCTCGCAGCCTTTCGTCCGCGGTCGGGCGGGCTTGCGTCGGCGCGGGCAAAGGCGCGGGCGTTTCGAGCCCGAGCGACGCGTCCGGAGCGGCAGGCGGTGGCGGGCCGGGCCGTGGCCAGCGGGGGCTGGCAGGGGCGGGCCGGGCGCAGCGGGGCCCCGTCGCTCGGGTCGATGTCGGCGGCGCCGAGCAGCGCAGCCTCGGGGTCGGCGCGCGAAGCGCGCTTCGTCCATCACTCTCGCGGCGATTGTCTGAGCGCAGCGCGCGAAGCGCGCGGAGCGAGTTTCGCCGCGCGACCCCGAGGTGAGCAGCACAGGGCAGTCGGTGCGAAGCACCGACCGCCGTCGTCAGCAACCCGAGCGACGGGGCCCCGCTGCGCCCGGCCCGCCCCTGCCAGCCCCCGCTGGCCACGGCCCGGCCCGCCACCGCCTGCCGCGAGCGCGCCAACCCCGGCACGAAAGAGCCGCCTCCGAGCGTGCAATCGTCAGTCGATCGACCGCCAGACCCGCTTGAGCGAAGGATCGTCCAGGTCGGTCTCGATGCGGAACCCCAGCGCCCGCATCAGCCCGATCATCGGCGCATTGATCGCCAGCACGAAGCCCTCGATGCGCTTCAGTCCCTTCGCCCGCGCCGCGTCGATGATCGCCTGCATCAGCGTCGTGCCCAGCCCCTGGCCGTGGAAGCGGTCGGCGATCGCGATTGCGAACTCGCAGGTCTCGCGGTCGGGATTGAGCAGGTAGCGCACCACGCCGATGATGGTCTCGTCGCCGCCCTCGGCCTGCGCGTCGTCGGGGCCGATCGTCGCGACCAGCGCCAGCTCGCGGTCGTAGTCGATCTGCGTGTAGCGCACGAGCATCCGCGGCGTGAGCTCGGTGAGCGCGGAGATGAAGCGGAAATAGCGCGACTGCTCGGACAGCCCGCGCACGAAACGCTGCAGCCGCTCGCCGTCCTCGGCGCGGATCGGGCGGATCGTGTACCAGCGGCCGTCGCGCAACGCGCGCTCGCCGACCATGTGCGCCGGGTACGGCATGATCGCCATGTGACCGTAGCGCGGCCCCGCGGGCGCGTCACCGGGCGACCACGCGCGCGGCGTCTCGCGATCGATCAAGATCCGCCCGTCGACGGCAACGACGCCGGCGCCGTCGGCGATGATCGGGTTGATGTCCATCTCGGCAATCTGCGGCAATTCGCAGACCATCTCGGAGACCCGCACCAGCACCCGCACCAGCGCCTCGACGTCGATCGCCGGCGCGCCCCGGAACTCGCCCAGCGTCTGCGCGACGCGGGTGCGCGCGATCATGCTGCGCGCGAGGAAGCTGTTCAACGGCGGGAACTCGAGCGTGGTGTCGCGCACCACCTCGACCCGCGTGCCGCCGTTGCCGAACGCGATCACCGGACCGAACAGCCGGTCGCGGAACACGCCGACGTAGAGCTCGCGGCCGTGACGCCCGGACCTCATCGGCTGCAGCGTCACGCCGTCCGTGCGCGCGTCCGGACGCGCAGCGCGCACGGCCTCGACGATCGCCGCGAACTGGCGCCTCACCTCGGTGGCGTTGCGCACGCTGAGCACGACGCCGCCGACGTCGCTCTTGTGGGCGACGTCGGCCGAACTGATCTTCATCGCGACCGGATAGCCGACCTGCGCCGCGAGCGCCACGGCCTCGTCGGCATCGCGCGCGAGCACGGTGCGGTTCACCGGCACGTGGAAGGCCGCGAGCAGCGTCTTCGACTCGAGCTCGGTCAGCACCTCGCGGCCGGCGGCGAGCGCGTCGTCGACGACGCGGCGGGCCGCGCCGAGGTCGGGCGGCTCCATCTCGGACAGCGAGGTCGGCACCTGCTGCAGCAGCATCTGGTTCTGGTAGAACGTGGCGACCGTCGAGAACGCGTCGACCGCCGCCTCCGGCGTGCGGTAGACGGGTATTCCCGCGGCGTCGAGCCGCCCGCGCAGCGCGCGCGTCGAGCTGTCGCCGAGCCAGCAGGCGAACAGCGGCTTGACCAGCGTGCGCCCGATCGTCGCGACGCGATCGGTGATCGCGTCGACGGGCACGCCGGCGTACGGCGTCATCATCGCCAGCATCGCATCGCACTCGGGATCGTAGGCGATCGACTCGATCGCCGCCGCGTAGGCGTCGGCGTCGGCCGCCACGCCCAGGTTCAGCGGATTGACGATCTCGACGCCCGGCAGCGCGTCGCCGAGCCGGCGCTGCGTCGGCGCAGTCAACGGCGACAGGCGGATGCCCTGGAAGAAGGCCTGGTCGGCGGCGAGGACCGCCGGGCCGTTGCCGTTCGAGATCACCGCGAGCCGCTTGCCGATCGGCCAGTTGCGCGACGCGAGGTAGCGCACGGCCGTGAACAGTTGCGTGAACAGGCGCACCTGCACCACGCCCGCGCGGCGCAGCGCCGCCGTGTAGACCGCGTCGCCGGCGACGATCGCGCCCGAGTGGGTCCGCGCGCCCGGCCGCGCCGCGTGGTCGCGCCCGCCCTTGAGCACGACGACCGGCTTCACGGTCGCAAGCGCGCGCAGCGCGCTCATGAAGCTGCGCGAATCGCGCACCGCCTCCAGGTAGACCACGACCGCGCGCGTCGCCGCGTCGCTGGCGAGGAAGTCCAGCACCTGCGCGACGTCGACGTCGATCTCGGCGCCCAGCGACACCGCGAGCGAGAAGCCGATCGTGCTGTCGCCGGCCCAGTCGAGCACGGCGGCGCCCAGGACGCCCGACTGCGACACCAGCGCGACGTTGCCCGCCGGCGGGATCGTTCCCATGCGGCCGGCGTCGAGCCGCCGGGCGGGCCGCACGAAACCCATCGTCGCGGGGCCGAGCAGGCGGATTCGCGATTCGCGCGCGATCGCGGCGAGCTCGGCCGAATGTTCGGGCGTCGCATGCGGCGACAGCAGCACCGCGTTGCGTGCGCGCAGCGCGGCGGCCGCGCGCAGCGCCTGCGCCTCGCGCGCGGCGTCGACCGCGATCAGCGCGAGGTCGCAGCCCTTGGACGCCGCCTCCTCCTCCCCGCCGCCCCAGTCGGCCTGCGCCGCGCAGGCGAGCGCCTCGTCGGGGGTCAGGCGGCGCGCCTGCACGTTCGCGTCGCCCAGTTGCCGCGCCAGCTCGTCGATCCAGCCGGGCTGCACGCCGGGCTCGACCAGCAGCGCGACCGTCGCCGGGTCGAACAGCGTGGCCAGCTCGTGCAGGTGCTGCATCGCCCGGCTCGCGGGTCAGTCCAGGCCCAGCAGCGCCCGCAAATGCAGTTCGACGCAACGGGCGAGCGAGGCGAGGTGATAGCCGCCCTCGAGCGTCGAAACCACGCGCCCCGCGCAGGACTCGTCGGCGAACCGCGCGATCTCGGCGCTGACCCACGCGTAGTCCTCGTCGCGCCAGCCGAGGTGGCTCATGTCGTCCTCGCGGTGCGCATCGAAGCCCGCGGAGACGAACAGCATCTGCGGCCGGAATGCCCGCAGCGCCGGCAGCCAGCGGTCGGTGACCGCGGCGCGCAGCGCCGTGCCGTCGCTGTAGGGCGGCAGGCCGACGTTGCACATGTTGGGGCCGCGCGCCTCCTCGCCGTTGAACGGATAGAGGCGCGTCTGGAACGTCGAGACCATCAGCACGCGATCGTCCCCGGCCAGGATCTCCTCGCTGCCGTTGCCGTGGTGGACGTCGAAGTCGATGAGCGCGACGCGCTCGACGCCGAGGACGTCGGTGGCGTGGCGGATGCCGACCGCCACGTTGTTGAAGAAGCAGAACCCCATCGCCTGGCCGCTGGTGGCGTGATGGCCCGGCGGCCGCACGGCGCAGAACGCCATCTTGTAGTCGCCGCGCACCACCAGTTCGGTGGCGAGCACCAGTGCCCCGGCGGCGTGCAGCGCCGCGGTCCAGGTGTACGGATTCATCGCGGTGTCGGGATCGAGGCTGGCGTAGCCCTCTGCCGGCGACGCCGCCTGCAGCTCGTAGTAGTGGCGCATGTCGTGCGCGCGGTCGATCTGCTCGGGCGTGGCCGCCGGCGCCTCGAGCGTGTCCATCACGTCGAGGACCCCGCGCAACAGCAGGCGATCGGAAATCGCCGCCAGCCGCTCCGGGCATTCCGGGTGGTGCGGACCCATCTCATGGCGCACGAAGCTCGGATGGGTGATGTAGGCTGCCTTCACGCTGTGCTCCTCCGGGGAACACTGTAGCGCACCGCCGCGCCCGCCGGTCCGGATCCTCGCCGTGACGGACACGCTCGAGGCGCCGAGCCACGCCGTCGGGACGTCCGGCGTGCCGGAACCGCTGGAGGGACTGAGGGACTGGGGGAATGGGGAGATGGAGCGGGTGAAGGGAATCGAACCCTCGTATGCAGCTTGGGAAGCTGCCGTTCTACCATTGAACTACACCCGCGCGCGGTGCGTAGTGTACCGTGGAGCCGCCACCCGGGCCACGGCGGGGACGACGGCCGAATGAACAGCTGGATCGCGATCGCGGGTCGGAGCCTGTTGGCGGCGGCGCTGGCAGCGTGCGCGGCCTGCGCGAGCCTGCCCCCGCCCCCGCCAAAGCCGGTCGCCCGCGCGTGGCCGCAGCCGGAGGCCACCGAGCTCGGCGCGCTGGCGGCCGCCGCCGCGCCCAACCTGCGCTTCTCGGGCTTCCGGCTTCTCGCCTCCGGCGAAGACGCGCTCGCCGCGCTGGCGGCGCTCGCCGACCACGCACGTCACACGCTAGACCTGCAGTACTACCTGATGCGCGACGACGCCTCCACCCGCGCGCTGCTCGGCCGCGTGGATGCGGCCGCGCGGCGCGGCGTGCGCGTGCGCGTGCTGCTCGACGACCTGAACACCGCGGGCGCCGACGACGCGCTCCTCTGCCTGACCCGGCACCCGAACATCGAGTTGCGGCTGTACAACCCGTTTCCGGCCGGCCGCGGCTCGACGCTCACGCGCGTGCTCGCGTCGATCCGCGACGTCCGGCGCGTCAACCAGCGGATGCACAACAAGATGTTCGTCGCCGACAACGCGATCGCGGTCACCGGCGGACGCAACCTCGGCGACGCCTACTTCGTACAGAGCCTGGCGAGCAACTTCGTCGACCTCGACGTGATCGCCGCGGGCCCGGTCGTGCGCGACCTGTCGGCCTCGTTCGACCGCTTCTGGAACAGCGAACTCGCGTACCCGTTGCGGACGCTGGTCACGAAGGACCCGGACTGCGCCGGGCCACTCGCCGCGGCGCCGCCGTCGCCGAACGGGCAGCGGGTCGTTGCGGGCCCGCAGCCCGTCTCGTCGCCCGACTCGCCGTCCGGACTGCCGCCCGCCGACTCGCCGCAGGAGCGAACCAGCGTCGAGATTCCCGACAGCGCCTTCGCTCAGGACCTCGGGGCGGGCCGGCTGCAGCTCGCCTGGGTGCCTGCCACCGTGCTCGCCGACGCGCCGTCGAAGATCGCCAGCGAGGGCGACCCCGACCGCAGCGAGACGATCGCCGACGACATCGTCACGCTGACCCGCGCGGCCAGGCGCGAAGTGGTCCTGATCTCGCCGTACTTCGTCCCCGGCAAGCGTGGCGTCGCGCTCGCCCGCGAATTGCACGCGCGCGGCGTGCAGCTTCGCGTACTGACGAACTCGCTCGCCGCCACCGATGCGCCGATCGTCCACATCGGGTACGCCCGCTACCGTCGCGACATGCTCGAGGCCGGCGCCGAGCTCTACGAGCTGCGCAGCCGGCTCGGCGCGCCGCGCAGCCGGCTCGGGTCGTTCGGCTCGTCGCTCGCGAGCCTGCACGCGAAGGCGCTGGTGATCGACCGCCGGCTATTGCTGATCGGATCGATGAACATGGACCCGCGCTCGGCGCGGCTGAACACCGAGATCGCGCTCGTCATGCGCAGTCCGGCGCTCGCCGGCCAGGTGGTCCAGCTCTTCGAGGACGTCGCCGCCAGCAGCAGCTACCGGGTCGAAGCACTTGCCGACGGCCGCCTTCGCTGGGTCGGGCAGGCGCCGGGCGCACCGACGGTCGAAGGCTCGGAACCCGATGCCGGCGTGGGGCTGCAGTGGCTACTGATGCTGCTTTCGCCGTTCGCGCCCGACGAACTGCTCTAGGGCGATCCGGAAGTCCCCCGCGGAACGCACAGCACGCCGGAACGGAATGGCGCGACCGGCGCGCATGCGACAATCGCCGCATGGAAACCATCGTCGTCAACGGCGATCCGCGGCCCCTGCCGACCCCCGGCACCGTCGCCGCGCTGCTCGCCGAACTCGGGCTCACGGGCCGACGGATCGCGGTCGAGCGCAACGGCGAGATCGTGCCGCGCAGCCGGCACGACACCGAAACGCTCGCGCCCGGCGACCGCCTCGAGATCGTCGTGGCCGTCGGCGGCGGCTGAACGAAAGCAAGACATGAGCGCACCTTCGGACACCCTTAAAATCGGCCGGCGCGAATTCACGTCGCGGCTGCTGATCGGCACTGGCAAGTACCGCGACTTCGACGAGACCCGCGCGGCCGTCGAGGAGAGCGGCGCGCAGATCGTCACCGTCGCGATCCGCCGCACCAACATCGGCCAGACGGCCGGCGAACCGAACCTGCTCGACTTCCTGTCGCCCGAGCGCTTCACGATCCTGCCGAACACCGCCGGCTGCTACAGCGCCGACGACGCGGTGCGCACGCTGCGGCTGGCGCGCGAGCTGCTCGACGGCCACACGCTGGTCAAGCTCGAGGTGCTCGGCGACCCGAAGAACCTCTACCCGAACATGCCCGAGACGCTGAAGGCCGCCGAGACGCTGGTGCGCGATGGCTTCGAGGTCATGGTCTATTGCAGCGACGATCCGATCCAGGCGAGACGCCTCGAGGACATCGGCTGCGTGGCGGTGATGCCGCTGGCTTCGCTGATCGGCTCGGGCATGGGCATCCTCAATCCGTGGAACCTGCAGCTGATCATCGACAAGGCGCGGGTGCCGATCATCGTCGATGCCGGCGTGGGCACGGCGTCGGACGCGGCGATCGCGATGGAGCTCGGTTGCGCCGGCGTGCTGATGAACACCGCTGTCGCCGCAGCGCGCGAGCCGGTGCGCATGGCACGGGCGATGCGCATGGCGGTCGAGGCCGGACGCGAGGCTTTCCTCGCCGGCCGCATGCCGAAGAAGTTCTACTCGGCGACGCCGTCGTCGCCCGCCGGCGGACTGATCGGCGCGCCGCGACAGGCGTCGTGAGCGGCGTGGCGCGCAGCGAGGCCGACGCGGGCGGTGAAGCGATCGCGCGCGCTGCGCATCCGCACATCCGCAGCTTTTCGGGGCGGCGCGGCCACTTCACCAGCGGCCAGCGGCAGGCTTACGAGTCGCTGCGCGAACGGTGGTGCCTGCCGTACCGCGAGGCCGCGATCGATCCGGCCGCGGTGTTCGGCCGCGAGGCGCCGTTGGTCGTCGAAATCGGCTTCGGCATGGGCGAGGCCACGGCGCGAATCGCCGCCGCGGACCCGGCACGCGACTTCGTCGGCATCGAGGTCTATCCCGCCGGCGTCGGCAGCCTGCTGGCCCGCATCGAATCCGCCGGCCTGCGCAACCTGCGCATCGTGCAGCACGATGCGGTCGAGGTCGTGCGCGACATGATCGCGCCGGATTCGCTCGCCGCGGTGCACGTGTACTTTCCCGACCCGTGGCCGAAGAAGCGCCACCACAAGCGGCGGCTGATCCAGCCCCCCTTCGTCGCGCTGCTGGCCAGCCGCCTCGCGCCCGGCGGCCTGCTCCACTGCGCCACCGACTGGGAGCACTACGCGGTGCAGATGCTCGACGTACTGTCGCGCGAGCCGCTGCTCGAGAACAGCGCCGGCGACACCGTGGTCGGCGAAACCGCCGCGCAGTGCCGGGGCTTCGCGCCGCGCCCGCCGTGGCGCCCGCTGACCAGGTTCGAGTCGCGCGGGCTGGAACTCGGCCACGGCGTCTGGGACCTGATCTTCGTCCGTCCTCCACGCCGCTGAGAGGTCAGCCCGCCCAGTCGACGAGGCCGGACGCGGCGGTTCCCAGCACGACCAGGCCGAACGCGATCCGGTACCAGGCGAACGGCACGAAGTCGTGCGTCGCGACGTAGCGGATCAGCCAGTGCACGCACGCCAGCGCGCTGAAGAACGCGAACACGAGCCCGACCGCGAACAACGGCAGGTCGCCAACGCCGAGCAGGTGACGGTACTTCCAGCTGTCGTAGACGCCGGCTCCGATCAAGGTCGGGATCGCGAGGAAGAAGGAGAACTCGGTGGCCACCTGGCGCGACAGCCCGAACAGCATGCCGCCAATGATCGTCGCACCCGAGCGGCTGGTGCCGGGAATCAGCGCGAACGCCTGCGCGACGCCCAGCCGTAACGCGTCGGCCGTGCCGAGCGAGTCGATGTCGTGGATGCGCGGAGGCGCGAGCCCGCGCCGCTGCCGCGACTCGACCCACAGGATGATCAGGCCCCCGACGATGAACGCGATCGCCACCGGCACCGGCTTGAACAGCCAGGCCTTGATGTAGCTCGCGAACAGCACGCCGAGTACCGCCGCCGGGATGAACGCGATGATCACGTTCGCCGCGAAGCGCTGCGCGCGTCGCTCTCGCGCGATGCCGGCGATCGTCGCCAGGATTCGCGCGCGGAAGTACCAGATGACGGCCAGCATCGCCCCGGTCTGGATCGCGACGCTGAACATCTTCT
>JAMLIR010000008.1 GCA_023954045.1 Burkholderiaceae bacterium
TCGCGGCGGCCAATGCGAGACCGGCAAGCGCGACGGGGATGGCGACGACAGTCTGGCGGCTAAGCATGGGACGGTTCCGGAGCGGATGCCTCGACCATTCCATTATGGCGAAGCAGGGCATCCAGCTCGGGATCTCGTCCTCTGAACGCGCGAAACGAGTCGATGGCCGGTCGGCTCCCGCCCACCGACAGGATCTCGTCGAGGAAGCGCCGCCCCGTCTCGGCCACCCGGGCCGGTGCGTCCGGTTGCGCCATGGCTTCCTCGAACGCCGCATAGGCGTCGGCCGACAGCACTTCGGCCCACTTGTAGCTGTAGTACCCCGCCGAGTAGCCTCCCGCGAAGATGTGCGAGAAGCTGTTCTGGAAGCGGTTCCACGACGGCGGAACGACCACCGCGACCTCGCGACGCACCTCGTCGAGCACGTCCTGCACGCTGCGCGCGCCGCCGGGCTCGAAGCCGGCGTGCAGCCGCATGTCGAACAGCGCGAACTCGATCTGCCGCAGCGTCGCCATGCCGCTCTGGAAGTTCTTCGCGGCGAGCATCCGGTCGAACAGCTCGCGCGGCAGCGGCGCGCCGGTCTCGACGTGCGCGCTCATCGACGCGACGATGTTCCACTCCCAGCAGAAGTTCTCCATGAACTGGCTCGGCAGCTCGACCGCGTCCCACTCGACGCCCGAGATGCCCGACACGGCGAGATCGTCGACCCGCGTGAGCAGGTGGTGCAGGCCGTGGCCGAACTCGTGGAATAGCGTCGTCACGTCGTCGTGCGTGAGCAGCGCCGGGCGTCCACCGACCGGCGGCTGGAAGTTGCACACCAGGTAAGCCACCGGCGTCTGCAGCGCGGCGTGGCGGCGCCGCCGCGAGCGCGCGTCGTCCATCCACGCGCCCGGCCGCTTCGAGGCGCGCGCGTACAGGTCGGTATAGAACTGGCCGACAAGTTGCCCGTCGCGCTCGACGCGGAAGAAGCGCACGTCGGGATGCCAAACCGGCGCCGAGTCGGGCGCGATGCGCACCGAGTACAGGCGCTCGATCAGGCTGAACAGTCCGTCGAGCACGCGCGGCAGCTGGAAGAACTGCTTCACCGTCTGGTCGGAGAACGCGTAGCGCGCCTCCTTGAGCTTCTCGCTGGCGAAGGCGAGATCCCAGGCCTGCAGCTCGGGCAGCGACAGCTCGTCGGCGGCGAAGCGCCGCAGCTCGGCCATGTCGCGCTCGGCGAACGGGCGCGCGCGCGCGGCGAGGTCGTGCAGGAACTTCATCACCTGCTCGGGCGACTCGGCCATCTTCGGCACCAGCGAAACCTGCGCGAAGTTGGCGTAGCCGAGCAGGCCGGCCTCCTCGTGGCGCAGCGCGAGCAGCCCGTCGATGATCGGCGCGTTGTCGAGCGCCGCGGCCGCCTCGCCGTCGGGTGCGAGCGCGTTCGACGAGGCGCGCGTCGCATAGGCGCGGTAAATGCGCTCGCGCAACGGACGGTGCGCGGCGTACTGCATGACCGGCAGGTACGACGGGAACTGGAGCGTGAACGTCCAGCCTTCGTGGCCGTCGCCCTGCGAGGCCTCGCGCGCGGCCTCGATGGCATCCGGGTGCAGGCCGGCGAGTTCGGCGGGGTCGGTGACGCGCAGCTTGAACGCGTTGGTTGCGTCGAGCACGTTCTCGGAGAACTTCTGGCCGAGCGCGGCCTGCCGGTCCTGAAGCTCGGCGAAGCGCTCGCGCGCGGGAGACTTCAACTCGGCGCCGCCGAGCCGGAAGTCGCGCAGCGCATGGTCGACGATGCGCCGGCGCACCGGCGAGAGCTGCGCGTACTGCGCCGACGCGGCGAACGCCTTGTACTTCTCGAACAGCGCTTCGTGCTGCGACAGTTCGGTCCAGAACTGCGTGACCTTGGGCAGGTTGGCGTTGTAGGCCTCGCGCAGCGGCGGCGTGTCGGCGACGCCGTTCAGGTGCCCGACGACGCCCCACGCGCGGCCGAGCCGCTCGGTGGCGTCTTCGAGCGGCTCGACGAAGGCGTCCCAGGTCGTCGGCGTCGCCAGATCGGTGACGGCGGCCAGCGTGGCGCGCGCGTGGGCGAGCAGGTCGTCGATCGCGGGCGTGACCAGCGCCGGGTCGAACTCCGCGAAGCGCGGCAGGCCCGAGAAGTCGAGCAGCGGGTTGGCGGTGACGGCGGTGACAGCGGCGGGAGCAGGGGCTTGCATCGTCAGGCGTTCGTCCATCGGTTCGCTCGGTCGGTTCGTCGCACGCGCGCCGCGCGGCTTGCAGCGTGCCTCATCGGGCCGCGCGCTCGGCCGCCTCGATCGTGTTCACCAGCAGCATCGCGCGCGTCATCGGGCCGACGCCGCCGGGCACCGGCGTGATCCAGCCCGCGACCTCGCGCGCGCTGTCGAAATCCACGTCGCCGCAGAGCTTGCCGGCGGCGTCGCGGTTCATGCCCACGTCGACGACGATCGCGCCCGGCTTCACCATGTCGCCGGTGATCATCTTCGCGCGGCCGACGGCCGCGACGAGGATGTCCGCGCGCCGCGTGTGGGCGGCCAGGTCGCGCGTCCTGCTGTGGCAGATGGTGACGGTGGCGTCGGCCTGCAAGAGCAGCATCGCCTGCGGCTTGCCGACGATGTTGCTGCGCCCGACGACGACCGCCTCGGCGCCCTTGAGCGCCGCGCCGGCGTGCTCGAGCATCTTCATCACGCCATAGGGCGTGCACGGCCGGAAGCCGGGTTGCCCGGTCATCAGCGCGCCCGCGCTCGCGACGTGGAAGCCGTCGACGTCCTTGGCGGGCGAGATCGCCTCGATCACCGCGTGCGCGTCGATCTGCGGCGGCAGCGGCAATTGCACCAGGATGCCGTGCACGGCGGGATCGTCGTTGAGCGCGCGGATGCGCGCGAGCAGCGCCGCCTGCGTGGTGTCGGCCGGCATGCGGTCGAGCGTCGAGCGGATGCCCGCTTCCTCGCAGTCCTTGACCTTGTTGCGCACGTAGACCGTCGACGCGGGGTCTTCGCCGACGAGGATGACCGCGAGTCCGGGTGGGCGGCCGCGCGCGGCGAGTGCGGCGGCGCGTTGCGCCATCTCGGCGCGGATCGATTTGGCGAGCGCTGCGCCATCGAGGATCCTGGCGGTCATCGGAGCGGTCCGGATTGGGAAGTGGGGAGGTGGCCGCGCGCGCCGCGCGCGGCAACGCCGGCGCGCGCGGGACGCGATCGAGTCTAGCACGCGGCCTGACGCGACTTGCGCCTCACCACGGTCGTGTCATATACTCGCTGGCTCTTCGGGGGGGTATAGCTCAGCTGGGAGAGCGCTTGCATGGCATGCAAGAGGTCAGCGGTTCGATCCCGCTTACCTCCACCACGTAGAACAGAAGAACAACGAACCGCAGCAACGACGAGTCCCGTTCGTCTAGAGGCCTAGGACACGACCCTTTCACGGTTGTAACAGGGGTTCGAATCCCCTACGGGACGCCAGGTATCCATCCGGCAAGGCCCGGGAAGCACCGGCACGAAGACATAAAGCCCTGAAAAATCAGGGCTTTTTCGTTTTCTGGCGTCCGGAGTCGTCCATTGGCAGCCGGCGCAAGTGGGGGTACATTCCGGGGGAACGCAGCACGGTTCCCCCTTGAATCGAGGCCTGTTCCCCCATGTTGACCGACCCGAAGTGCAGGAACGCGAAGTGCCCGGCGGGCACGACCCGCGTGCGCCTGGCCGATGCCGAAGGCCTGTATCTCGAAGTCTCGCCGCTGTCGAAACGCTGGTTCTGGAAGTACCGCTTCCAAGGCAAGGAGAAGCGCCTGGCGCTCGGCATCTACCCGGCGGTCGGGCTCGCGGCGGCGCGTGCGGCTCGCGACGATGCTCGCAACACCCTGAAGGCCGGCACCGATCCCGTCGCCGCCAAGCAGCAGCGCCAGCGCCTGGCGCGCGAGCAGGCGGACAACACTTTCGTGGCCGTCGCGCGTCGCTGGTACGCGCACTGGAGCCCTGCGCAGAGCGCCCGGCACGCCGAGTACGTCCGGCGCCGGCTCGAAGCCGACGTCTACCCGGAGATCGGCGATCGGCCGATCGGGGAGATCACCGCGCGCGAGCTGGTCGCGCTGGCCGAGAAGATCCAGGAGCGCGAGGCGCTCGAGCTGGCACGGCGCTCGCTGCAGTACGCGGGGCAGGTGTTCCGGTGGGCCGTGGCGCGCGACCTGGTCGATCGGAACCCGGCTGCCGACGTGAAGCCGCGCGACGTGCTCAAGCCGCGCGAGAAGCGCAACTATGCCCGGCTGCCGATCAAGGACGTTCCCGAGTTGCTGCGCAAGATCGAGGCCTACCAGGGCGCCTACACGCGCCTGGCGATGAAGCTCATGGCGCTGACCTTCGTGCGTACCGGCGAGCTGATCGGGGCGCATTGGGACGAGTTCGAGAACCTCGACGGCGACGCTGCGCTGTGGCGGATCCCGGCGGCGCGCATGAAGATGAAGACCGAGCACCTGGTCCCGCTGTCGCAGCAGGCCGTCGACGTGCTCCACAGCCTGTACGAGATCCGCGGCCGCTCGGGCCTGTTGTTCGTCGGCGAGCGCAACCACGAAAAGCCGATGTCGAACAACACGATCCTGAAGGCGCTGGAGCGCATGGGCTTCAAGGGCCGGATGACCGGGCACGGCTTTCGTGGGGTCGCGTCGACCGAGCTGCACGAGATGGGTTTTCCGCACGAGTGGATCGAGCTGCAGCTGGCCCACCAGGAGCGCGACCAGGTCGCCGCCGCGTACAACTACGCGAGCTACCTGCAGCAGCGCCGGAAGATGATGCAGGCGTGGGCGGATCGGCTCGACGCGCTGCGCCAGGGCACTGAGCGCGCGGGCAACGTCGTTCCGATGAAGGCGGCGCGGTCGTGAGCACGCCGAAGCCGGGCGGCAAGGCGATCAGGATCGAGCCGGCGGCACGCGACTGGCGCGGGCTGTTCATCACCGTCCGCTACCCCGATCGGCCCGACGATCCACCGATGGAGCGATTCGCCGTGTTCGCGCTCGACCTGCCGCGCGGGCGCGTGGTCTGGATCGAGGGCTCCTACGCGGACCCCTACGGCTGGCCGTCGCCGTCGTCACACGAGGTGCATCGGCTTCGCGAGGTTGCGCCGCTGCGCACGGCCGGGCCGGCGTTCGAGGGCGCGTGCACGTCGGCCGACTGGACCGCTGTGATCGAACCGTATCGGCGCGGGCTGCGCGAGGACTTCGACCGGGCGCTGGCTTGGTTCGAGGGCTACCTGCGCGAGCAGGGGCGCACTTGGGATGAGGAGCGCGAGCAGGTTCGGCGTTCGTTCGAGGAAGAACAGTGATGGCTGGCCGCAAGCGCGCGACGGCACCTGCGTTCCCGGACCGCGTTCCGCCCGCGCTGCAGGCGCGACTGCGCGTGATCGCGGAGGGGTTCGCCGCGACTGCGGGACTTGCATCGCCGAAGGCCTCCGATCGGTGGACGGACGCGAAGGCGATTCAGAAGAAGGCTGCCGATTTGACCAAGCTGGTGCGGGCTTGGCACAAGGAGTTCTCCGGCCTGGCGATCGACGCAGGCGCTCGCGAGGGTGCCGAGCGCGACCTGGCCGACCTGGGACTCGACGCCGGCGAGGTCGCGCTTGCCCGCGCGGGCTTCGATCCTCACGCGCTGCAGTTCGTGCTGCTCGGACTGCAGGCTCACCTGCGCGCCGTCCAATTGCGGCATCCGAAAGGCCCGGATGAGCTTTGGCGTGCACGACTTCTGGTCAAGATCGCCGCCGAGGAGTTCCGCAAGGCGAAGCTGCCGGTGAAACGCGTCGAACGCAAAAGCCCCAAACCGAACCTATTCGCCGAGACGTGCACGACGATGTTCGCGATTTCCGGGGTCGCTGGTCGCAAGGGGCAGACGCCCGACCCTGTCGACCTGATCCGTGAACTGAAGGAAGGGCGCAGAAAGCGTCCGCCGCGCCGGAAGAAGCCCGAGCCCGATTGATCGCCGCGCGCCGGGGGAGACCGGCTGAAAACTGCGGTAGAGATCCCCCGGCCTTCCGCAGCCCGGCCTACTTAGCATCGGTCCCGTTCAACTCGGAACCGATGGGGGTAGCCGGATGAAAGCCACAGTCAATCAGTCGAGCGCGCCCGAGCGCCTGCTGCGCATTCGTGAGGTCGTCGATCGCACGGGCCGGTCGCGGTCGATGGTCTACGACGACGTCAAGGCGGGGCGTTTCCCGGCGCCGATTCGGATCGGCCTGCGCGCGATCGCGTGGCGCCAGGGCGACATCGATCGCTGGATCGAGACGCGGCCGTCGGCGCGCTGAGGCGGGCGCCGTGTCCGTCGAAGCCCTGGTCCCGCACCTGAAGCGCGTCCGGCGCGTGGGTCGCAATAGGTTGGTCGCGTGCTGCCCGGCGCACCCCGACCGCGGACCGAGCCTGTCGGTCGCCGAGGGCGACGACGGGCGAATCCTGATTCACTGCTTCGCCGGATGCGCGCCGCTTGCCGTACTCGAGGCCGTCGGGCTCGACTTCGCCGCTCTGTTCCCCGAGCGCGATCCCGACGACGTCGGTCGGCGCGCCGGCTGGCGCTCGGCAGTAGCGCGCGACGCCCGCCAGCGCACCGAGGCGATTCCGCCGCGCACGGCGCTGATCGCGATCCACGCCGACGCGACCGAGGCTGCGGTGATCGTATCGGACGTCGCCGAGGGCAGGCGCACCGCCGAGTCGGCCCGCGCCGATCTCTGGACGCTGGCCGGGCGCATTGCGGCGGCGCTGTCGATGACGGAGGGGCGCCGTGGCCACGCCTGATCGGGTCGCCGGTTCACGAGCGGCTGTCGACCGGCTCGTCCGAGAGCAGGGCGAGCAGGCGCCGCGGCTCCGCTTCGTCACCGTCGACGAGCTGCTGCGCCAACCACCGCAGATCTGGCGCGTGCTTCGCGTCATCCCTGGGCGCGGCCTGGTCGTGCTGTGGGGTGCGAGCGGCAGCGGGAAGACCTTCACCGTGCTCGACCTGGCCGGCGCAGTTGTGCGCGGTCTGCGGTGGGCTGGTCGTCGAACCCGGCGCGGCGTCGTCGCCTACATCGCGGCCGAAGGGCACCTGCGCGACCGGCTCGACGCCTATCTGCAGGACAACGATCTGCAGGCGTCCGATCTGAGCGGCCTGCGCGTGCTCGACTCGTCGGTCAACCTGCTCGACCCGACCGCCGACATCGACTCGCTGCTCGCGGGCCTGCGCGAGGTCGTCGCCGAGGCCGGACCGCTCGCGATCGTGGTCATCGACACCTTGAACCGGGTCATGCCTGGCGGCGACGGGAACTCGTCCGAGGACATGGGCGCGGTGATCGCCGCCGCAAAGCTGATCGAGCGCGAGTTCGACTGCGTAGTGCTGTTCGTCCACCACAGCGGCAAGGATGAGGCGAAGGGCAGCCGCGGGCACTCGTCTCTGAAAGGCGCGACCGACGCCGAGATCAGCGTCAAGCGCGACGGCGACGTCCGCACCGTGACCGCCGAGAAGGTGCGCGATGGCGTCGACGGCGAAGTGCTGATGACGTTCCGGCTGCGCCCGGTCGACCTGGGGCCGATGTCGGACGCCGACCCCGAGGCGGAACCGGACGAGCGCAGGACGTCGTGCGTGGTCGAGCTGGTCGAGGCCGTCCAGACGCCCGGCACGGTGCGCCTGTCCGATGTCGAGGAAATCGCGCTGCAGGTGTTCAAGGACCTGTGCTCGAGCGCCGACGATCGGACCGAGGCGACTTCCCTGCATCCAGCGGGTCGTCCACGCGTGGCGCTCGACGACTGGCGCGAGCGGTTCCGCCAGAAGCGCGGCGTGGACAAGGCCGACGCGAAGGCGATGGATGCCAGCCAGAAGGCGTTCCGGCGTGCGGTCGACAAGCTGATCCGGCTGCGCATCGTCGGCGTCCACGAACGGCGGGCCTGGCTGTGGTGATCCGCCGGACCGGACAGCCGGACAACGGACACCCCTATAGGGGTGTGTCCGTGTCCGTCCGGCTGCTGCACTCGGGCTCCGGTGCCGGACATGTCCGGCCCATGTCCGTGTCCTGTCCGTTTGTCCGCCTGCTCGATGAGGTTCCCCATGCCTGACGATCGTCGCGCCGTCCGGCGCACCTTCCGGGTCGGCCGCTTCACCTGCGAGCTGACCATTCCGGTCCTGGGCGCCGGCGGCATCGCGGCGGCGACCTGCGAATGGTCCCCGTCGGTGCCCGAGCGCCTGTCCGACGCCGAGCAGACGGTCTACGCGACCGAGCTGCAGCGCGCGCTTGCCGAAGCGATGGAGGCCCGGTCATGACCCCCTCGAATCGGGCAGGGGGAACGAACCGGGGGAATACGTCGGGCGCCGAACGGCGACATCGGCCACGGCCGCCGGTCTACGGCCGATATCCGGATACCTGTGTCCTTCCGGAAGGGCTGCACCCGATCAGGAAGCACCTGGAGGCCGAATCGTGAAGCGTGAGCCCTGCACCGTCGCGTTCGAGGGCGCGGCGCTCCCGCCGGCGCTCCTCGAGCTGTTCGAGCACTGCGTGCGCCACGGCCTGTACGACGGTGACGCCGACCGCGCGAGCCTGCTCGCGATGCACCGGCTCGATCCCGGCGCGACCTGCGACCTCGTGGGTGAAATGGCGGCGCGCGTCTTGCGCTGCCGGCGCTGCGCGCACTTCCGGCGGCCGGGCCTGGCCGATCAGGGCTACTGCGGCGAGCGCGCGGACCTGCCGATCGTCTACGGCCTGCTGCACGCGCTACCGCCGGACGGCGGCGCCTGGTGCCCGCTGTTCGCCAGCACGGAGGTGCGGCCGTGAGCCCGGTCACCTTCGAGTTCCCCATCGACGAGCGCGGCGAGCCTCGCCCGGCGCTGGCCGAGCAGGTTGACCTGCTGCTCCGGCGCCTGGTCGTCTCTCAGGTGATCACCGGCGGCAAGGCCGACGACCTGCGGTTGCAGTTCGCAGAGTCGCCGCGCGGGACCGCGGGCCGGATCATCGACCTGGTCGAGCGCGTCGACCGCTGCGATCGCTGCGCATTCCTGCGGCGCCCGGCTTCCGGTCGCTCGTTTTGCGCCGGGCGCGGCTCGGCCTTCGAGCTTCCGGCCGACCGCGGCGCCTGGTGCGCGGGCTTTCGTCCGCGTGGAGACCGGCCGTGATTCGGGCCGATGCCGCACGGACGCCTGAATCGGGCGACACGGCGCGTTTTCAGGGCGCGGGGCTATCGACCCCTTACCCGCTCGCCGACAGGCGCACACGCGTCGATCTGGCGCGTCGCGCGGCGGGCTCCCCTTTCCCTGACCACCGGAGGTTCCCGAAATGATCACCGTCGAAGACCGCGAGCGCCGCGCCGGCCAGAAAGCCGCGCTCGAAGTCATCGCCAGCTTCAATGCCTTCCAGGCGAAACCCGACGCCGTGCAGGCCGCGCTGATGGCGCTGCTCGAGGACGCGGGCCTGAAGCCCGTTCCGCCCGAGATCGCGAACCGGATCGAAGGCTTCGCAATCGCGCTCCATCGCGAGTTGGCGATGAAGGCTGCGCGCTGATCGCTTCCCCACCATGACGAGGTTCACCATGACCGCTGCTACCGTTTCTGCCCCCTCCGAGTCGCCCGAGCTGGCCGCGCTGCGCGCCGCGAAGGCACGCTTCGACGCCGCCCAGGCCGAGGTCGATCGCGTGCTCGCCGCCAAGCCCACACCGCCGGACCTGTCCGCCGTGCTGGTGGCGCTCGCAGACGCCCAGCGCGACTTCGAGGACGCGTCCGCCGCGCGCGTCCTGGGCACCGCCACCGACGACGAAGTGCGCCAGGCCGCCGAGGTGCTGGCGAAGGCGCGCAAGGCGCACGAGGCCGCCGCCGTGAAGGCCGAGCAATTCGCGATGCTCGAGGCCGGCTTCACGCGTGCACTCGCGCAAGTCCAGGCCGAGGTCGACGCCGCCGCCGAGGCCAGGCGCGAGGCCGAGAACGCGTGGCTGCGCGCCGAGTTGGTCGACGCCGACGAGCGGTACTGCCGCGCTGCCGAGACAATGTTCGCGCAATGGCGCCGCGCGAAGTCGCTCCATCGCGCGCTCATGACGCGCGGCGGGCGCTCGACCAACTATCTCGACATCGCGCCACCGCCGACGGCCCCTGCACTCGCTGTCTGGCGCAGCAAGAAGGACCACGATGACACGCTCTTCCGCGCTCAGTTCGTCGACCTGCACGCTGCCGAGCTCGCCCTGCAGGCCGCGTCGATCTCGGCGGGCGAGGGCTGATTCGGCGGCGCCGATGCTACTTACGGTTGCGCGCTGCTACTGATGGCGTACTACCGAAAATTGTGTTGCGAGCCGGGCGCACCAGAGGGAACGTACCCGGACCGCAACGCACGTCACGGAGCCTCGCATGAAAACGATCGTGGTCACCTTCACCGACTCGCTATCTGGCCGGGTCGTCTACACGGTGGGCGTCGAATCCGTCGCGCACGACGAGGCGGCGCGGTGCGCTGCCCTGTCGGCCGCCTACGAAGCGGCGCGGACCAGTGGGGTGACGGTCAACGACCCGCACCTTCGCCATTCGTTCGCTTGCCTGTAGCCGACGCCCGCGTCACGGAGACCGCAATGAGCCCAAGCACCTACCCGCCGCCGTCGCGCGACTGGCTGATCCGGCTGCACGAGTTCGTCTGGAATTGGCTGCGCGCCGTCGAGCCGAGCACCACCGACCTGCGCTTCATCGATGGCGAGTTGTTCGTGCGTGACTTCGGCGGCTGGTCGTCGCTCGGCGGCTTCGCCGGCTGGTTGCGCCTGGCCCGCGCGCTCGGCGCGCTGCGTTCGGAGTGATCACCATGAAGACCCGGAGGAACCCGCACGCCGGCACCGACGTTCAGTCGATCACGCTCCACGCGGACGGCTACGCCTGGGAGGCGCTCGTTCGCGTCGCCGGCGTCGCCTACGCCGCCAGCTACATCGGCGCGCGCCTGCAGGTCCGGCTCGCCGCGACCGAGCGCCCGAGCCGGCGCCGCGCCTGGCACGTGGAGGCCGTGCGCGTCTGGGCGTTGTCGAAGATCCTTGCCCTGCCGCCTGCCTGGCACGCGCGCCACGAGGCCCTGCACGGCGTGCGCGAGCAGCGCGAGGCGGTGCGCCGGGCTGCGCTCGATCGCCTGGTCGCGCTCGAAGGGCAGGCCGCCTGATGGACCCGGTGGCCGCGCGCGCGGCGCTCGCCGACGAGCTGGAGCGCTTCCTCGCGTACTGCTCGGAGAACCCCGACGACCGGGCAGCGCAACGTCAAGGCCGAAGCTGGACCTTCGGCGCGTGCCGGGCCGCGGTCGCGGTCGGGCTGATGACAGAAGCCGAGGCCGAGGCTTGGGTCCAGCGGGCTTGGCTCGTTGCCGGGCGGAGCGGGCGCCCGGCGCAGGGCGCTGCCCGATGACCGCGAAGAACGCCACGTCGCCGCGCTCGCTGGTCTCGCTGCAGCGCCAGCAGCAGGCGGTCGAGTTGCGCCGGTCGGGTCGTTCGTACCGCGAGATCGCACACGCGATCGGGGTCGGCGTGACGACCGCACACCGGCTGATCTCGGGCGCGATGGCGGAGGCACGCTCGGCCGTGGCCGAGGACGTCGTCGAGCTTCGCGCGCTCGAGCTGTCGCGCCTGGACGGGCTGATGGTCGCGCTGTGGCCGAAGGCGCGGCGCGGTGAGCTGTCGGCTGTCGATCGCGTTCTGAAGATCATGGAGAGGCGTGCCAAGCTGCTCGGCCTGGACGCGCCGGCGAAGGTCGCCCGGACGAACGCGGCCGGCGACGAGGATGAGGGCGACGGCACGCGCTACATCGTGCCGGTGCCGGCGCAGATGTCGCTCGACGAGTGGGTCCGCCGGTTCGCGCCGGTGGGCTCGGCGCCGGGCGTCGAGGGATCTCGCGCGTCGGCCTGACGCGCGGGGTGAGGGCCGGCCGATTCTGTTCGCGGCCGGGCGGGTATCAGTCGGCGAGTCGCCCGCGTCAGAAAGCAACCCCGACAGCCCGCGGCGGCCGCTCCGTGAACGGCCGCGCGGCGGGCAACCCTTTACAGCAGGCGGCGGGTCGTATAGGGCGCGGCCGTTCCGCTGCTATGCGTTCCGCGAGCGGCCGGTTGCGGTGGCCGGTCCGAATCGTTCTGTGACCCGCCCCGGGTCTTCGCGGGCCAATGTAAAGTGTCGGCTGATCCCGACAACTTTGCGACCCCACGACGGATTTTCATGGTAAAGAAGGCGGCGACTCCCGAGCCTGATCCTGAGAACGGAGATGGCGAAACCGACGATGGTGAAGATCAGGAGAACGGCGCACTTGATGACGTCGCGCTGCATCCGGGGCCAAACGCGGACTCGGCAGTCGATATCGAGCGGTACATCACTGCTGACGTGCGGGCGCTCTACGACGTATTCAGCTACAGGCACGCGGCTGCGATCCTCGCGAATGAATTCCCGGCAGAGCTGAAGGAGATCGAAGGCGCTCTTCTGGCCTTTCGAATTACGACGAAGGACATCGGCGCGCCAGGGGGAAACGAGTCGATTGTGCCGAAGAAGTATTCAAGCATGTTGCGGCCCTTGAAATGGTACGAAGCGAGAATTCAGGGCGACCTGATCGTTCGGCAGACGCTTCACGCGCGGAGCCTAAGGGCAGGTGGTAAGTCGAAGAAGTCCGAGGTTGCAGGCGCCGACCAGCGGATGATCGAGAACTTCATCGACGGCCACAAGATTGATTACGTGAAGGGGCGCGTCGCGTTCGACTTGGAATGGAACTCGAAAGATCAGACGTTCGACCGCGATCTGTACGCGTTTCGAACTTTTCACGAATGCGGTCTGATCAGTGCTGGGGTGATGGTCACGCGTAGCGCGAGCTTGAATCCCGTATTCGATCAGGTTCCGCTCCTCAATAAGAATGGCGAGCCAGTCCTGGATGAGTCGGGCGCGGTTACGCCGGCGAAACGAAAGTACGGCGCGAGCACAACCTGGATGGGTAAGCTTTTGTATCGGCTGAATGCAGGAAGGCACGGGGGATGTCCGGTGCTAGTCTTTGGGATCACGCCGCGACTGATTGAAGATTGGAACCCATAGCCATGTCGAAACATCGTGTAGGCGAACCGAACCTCGCCGCCGTCGATCTACTAGCACAGCAGGGCGGCCGGAAGTTTCGAACGATCCTCGCCGATCCGCCGTGGCAGTTCCAGAACCGAACCGGCAAGATGGCGCCGGAGCACAAGCGGCTCTCCCGGTACGGAACCATGAAGCTCGAACAGATCGTGGCGCTACCGATTTCGCAGCTCGCCGATGACACGGCCCACCTGTACCTGTGGGTCCCGAACGCGCTTTTGCCTGACGGACTTCGGGTCATGGAGGCGTGGGGCTTCCAATACAAGAGCAATCTTGTCTGGCACAAGGTTCGTAAAGACGGTGGGTCGGACGGCCGTGGTGTCGGCTTCTACTTCCGCAATGTCACGGAGCTTGTTCTGTTCGGTGTCCGCGGCAAGAACGCGAGGACGCTGGCTCCTGGTCGCCGCCAGGTCAATCTCTTGGCGAGCATGAAGCGCGAGCATTCTCGCAAGCCTGACGAGCTCTATGAGGTGGTCGAGTCATGTAGCCCTGGCCCGTACCTCGAGCTGTTCGCGCGCGGGCCGCGGAAGGGCTGGTCCGTATGGGGGAATCAGTCGGACGACTACTATCCGACTTGGCCGACCTACGCCAATCACTCCCAAGCCGAACGTATTCAGGACGTGGTCGTCGAGATGGCTGCAGGCTCTGGGGAGTGACGTCTGGTCGTAAGCCGTAAGCCCGCGATTCTGGTCGTCCAGCCCCGATGCGGCAGACACTCCAAGTAGCCTGAGTAGCACCAGCGCCGCCCCTTGTTGATCTCCTCGTGGCTCATGCGCGCGTCGTGTGCCGACAGCTCGCTGCCGTCTACTCGGCTGCCGGTCTAGGCCAATAGGCTGATCTCTATTCGATTGAGAGCGGCTTGTCCACGAAGCCGCAATAGCTCAGATATCGCACCATCGCGTCCCGCGTTGCGGCGGCATACCAGAGCGACAAGCCTTCATCTTCTTGATTGCTGACGGCAAGCCAGGCTGATCGTCCGTCCATGGCTCGCAACTCGGCAATCCAGAATTCCATGCCCATCCCCTCATCGAGACATGCGTTAGCCCATCGCCTTACGAGCAGAAGCTTTTCGTCGCTCTCCAACCTCCGCGTGGCGCGAATCTCATCGGCGCGCTCGGATCCAAACAGCTCATCAAGGTCCTGAAGAAACTCGTCGAGCAACGGGTACGGTGCCTCCACGCGGTCGACGTAGTGGCCGGTTGGTAGGCGTCCGCGAACCACCGCAGCCGGAAGCGCCGGGTCATGCAACCGATCCACGACCTCCGGTGCGATACGTGTGAGTTCGTCCGTGAGCCTGTCAATCGACACCGAGTCGCCGCCATTCTTTTCAGCCACGCTATGCAGGGCCTCGACGATTGCGTCGATGGTTGCTTGTTCGAGGTTCATCTATCGATCCTAACGTCGACTGCTGATCTTGCTGGCCGCGCCTAGTCGACTCAGAAATTGGGCCTCTAGCCGGACTCACACGCTCCGATCTCATTTGATCCTGGACCCACCCTAGCAGCTCGCCAGCGAGGCGTTCGCTGATTTCGTCGTGGTTCATGCCCGCGGGCTGCCCGATCCGGGGCTTCGGCGGTATCGGCGCAACGGTTTAGGCTGACGGTAGTGGTCACGAAGCGACAGCGCCCGCGGTCGGCGCCGTTGTCCGGTAGCGTCCGACTGAAACGGGGGAACGAACCGGGGGAATCGGCCTGTTCTAAATCTCTGAGATCGGCCACGGGCGCGCCTTTCCGGCCGATTTCCGGATGCCCTACGGACGCCAAGCGCCAAGGTCACGGCGGCGTTTGGCCACAAACCAGCGATCCGGTCTGTCGGCCGCCTGCGCCGACCGCGCAGTCGGTGGGGCGTTGCGATCCGCATGCACCGAAGCGACATTCGTCGCGTCGGATCGTCGACGATCACCATCGGCGGTTGACGGACGTCAACGCACGGTCGCGGTTCGGGCGTAGCGTGACCGGGATCCGTTCGGCTCGAGTTCCACCGATGTCCCGTTTGTTGCGTCATCTGCGTGCCCACCTCGTCGCCGCCCTGATGGGCGTCGGCCTGGTCGCTCCGGCGCACGCGGTCCTCGAGTTCGAGCCCGGGACGTGCTTCTGGAGCACGCTTCGTTACCCGGACCACCTGTACCTGGATTACGCCGGCGGGCCGAGCATGCCGCGGCGCGCCGCGGATCTCGTCCAGTGGGCCGAACTGCTCGACACGGACCTGCTGGCGGGCGACGACCCGCAAGGTCCGACATTGAACTCGGGCGTCTCCCACTGCGTCCTGCCGTTCCGCACCTACGGTGCGCTGATCACCCATGAGTTCTCGGCGGCCGGACGCATCTTCGCGGCGTTCGTCGACGAGCCGGGGGCGTACCTGTCGATGTTCCTCGACCTCTCGTCACGGATCCTCGACAGCGCGGGCAACGTCCTCAGCAGCTTCGAGCAGCGCTACGACATCCAGCCTGGCCCCGGTGACGCCGGGGTGGTCGACCTCGACGTCGACTATTCGCCGGCAGGCAGGCTGCTTTATCCGCACGCCGTCCCGCCCCCGAAACCCGAAGACTATCCCTTCGGCCCGCGCTTCTTCCTCGACTCGACGATCGCTTGGGGATACGTCTATTCGTCGGGCTATCTGTTCTTCGACTTCGCCGGCGCGTTTCGAGGAGAAACCGGCGACGGACTGGTGCGGGCGTCGATCAGTGAGTTTCCGTACTACGTTCCCGAGCCGGGTGTGATCGGCCTGCTCGCGGCGGGTGCAGCGGTTCTGCTGATGGCCGGAGCGCGCGCCCGCGCGGGACGTTAATCTTCGTTTCAGCCTCCGCCCGCGATACTCCGTCCGACCCTCTCGTTCGGGCGCGAACGGGAGGGAGACGAAATCCCGGACGAGGATCCACTTGACGCCACCGAATTGCCGCGGCCGCAGGGCCGCCATCGTCGCCGTGCTGATGACCTTCGCAGTCGCGGCGTCGGCGCAGCCGCCCTCCGTCGAGCGTCGGACGATCGCCGCGCAGCAGGTCGACGCGCTCGGCATCCGGGTCCAGCCTGCCGACGGCCCGAACGCTGGTTCGCAGGCGCGCTACCCGGCGCAGGTGGTGGTGCCGGTCTCGCGACAACGCCTGGTGGCCGCGCCGCTGCCGGCGCTGGTCGAGTCGCTGCAGGTCGCGGTCGGCGACGAGGTCCGCGCGGGGCAGGTGCTCGCCGTGCTGCGCAGCACGCAGGCGAGCGAGTTGCAGCGCGACGTGGCGCAGGCGAACAGCCAGGCCGACCTCGCGCGGCGCAATCTCGAGCGCGACGAGCAGTTGTTCGCCGAAGGCCTGATCGCGCAGTCGCGGCTCGAAGCAGCGCGCGCGCAGGCCCGCCAGGCGCAGGCCCAGCAGCTCGAGCGGCGCCGCGCGCTCGCGCAGGCCGGGGTCGGCGCCGACGGAGGCGCCGGGCAGATCACGTTGCGCGCGCCGATCGCGGGCGTGGTGCTCGAGCAGCAGGCCGTCGTCGGGGAGCGTGTCGAGCAGGCGGCGCCGTTGTACCGGATCGCGGCGCTCGACCCGCTGTGGGTCGAGATGCAGGCGCCGGCTACCGACGCCGCGTTGCTCGCGCGCGGCACTGCGGTGCGCATCGAGGCCGGCCCGAAGGCGGGCCAGCGCGACACGGCCGCAATCGCCGGTCGCGTGATCGCGCTCGGCCAGAGCGTCGACCCGGCGACGCAGACGCTGCTCGTGCGCGCCGAGGTGCGCGCGCCTGCGGGCGCGCTGCGTCCGGGCCAGACCGTCGTGGCGGTGGTCGAGGTGCCGGGTGCCGCGTCGGTTCGCGTGCCGTCGGAGGCCGTGGTCGACGAGGGCGGTGCGCCCGTCGTCTTCGTCGAGGAGGTGGCCGGCACGTTCCGACGCGTACCGGTAACGCTTGGCGGCAGCGCCGACGGGATGGCCACCGTGACGGGCATCGACGCGGGCACCCGCGTGGTCGTGCAGGGGACGGCGGCGCTGAAGTCGATCTTCGCGACGCCCGAGCCCGGAAAGTAGCGGAGCACCTGCCGCGATGCTCTCCGCGCTGATCTCGTTTTCGCTTCGCCAGCGGTTGCTGGTGCTCGTGCTCGCGGTGATGCTGGTCGCAGCGGGCACCGTCGCCTATCGCAACCTGCCGATCGACGCCTTCCCCGACGTGTCGACCACGCAGGTCAAGCTGATCCTGAAGGCGCCGGGCATGACGCCGGAAGAGGTCGAGACGCGGATCACGATGCCGATCGAGCAGGAGCTGCTCGGCATTCCGCGCCAGGTGATGCTGCGCTCGGTGTCCAAGTACGCGCTGGCCGACATCACGCTCGACTTCGAGGACGGCACCGACGTCTACTGGGCTCGCCAGCAGGTCGGCGAGCGGCTGGCCGGCGCGATCAAGGACCTGCCGCCGAACGCGAGCGGCGGCCTGGCGCCGATCACGACGCCGCTGGGCGAGATGTACATGTTCACGCTCGAGGGCCCGCAGTCGCTCGACGAGAAGCGCCGCGTGCTCGACTGGGTCGTGCGTCCGGCGCTTCGCACGTTGCGCGGCGTGGCCGACGTGAACAGCCTCGGCGGCAAGGTGCGCACCTTCGAGGTCGTGCCCGATCCCGTGGCGCTGCTGGCGCGCGGCGTGACGCTCGCGCAGCTCGAGGAGGCCATCGTCGCCGGCAACCGCAACGACGGCGCGGGGCGGCTGAACAACGGCGAGGAAGCGCTGATCGTGCGCGCCGAAGGGGCCGTGCGCGAGCTCGACGACCTGCGCCAGACCGTCGTCCGCACGAGCGACGGCCGCGTCGTGCGGGTCGGCGACGTCGCACAGGTGCGCACCGGGGCGCTGACGCGCTACGGCGCCGTGACGCGCAATGGCGCGGGCGAGGCGGTCGAGGGGCTGGTACTGGGCCTGCGCGGCGCCAACGCACGGCAGGTGGTTTCGGCGGTGAAGGCGCGGCTGGCCGAGCTCGCGCCGTCGCTGCCGGCGGGCATGACAGTCGTGCCGTTCTACGACCGCAGCGGGCTGGTCGATCGCGCGGTGAACACGGTCGGCAAGGCGTTGCTCGAGGCGGTGGTGCTGGTGCTTGCGCTGCTGCTCGCGTTCCTGGGCAACCTGCGCGCGGCAATCGTCGTGGCCTTGATGCTGCCGCTGTCGGCGTTGGGCACCTTCGTGCTGATGCGCCAGTTCGGGCTCTCGGCCAACCTGATGAGCCTGGGCGGCCTGGCGATCGCCATCGGCATGCTGGTCGACGGTGCGGTCGTGGTGATCGAGAACGTCGAGACCGCGCTGGCCGGCGGCGACAAGGCGCGGCGCGTGCCGCTGCTGCACCTCGTCTATCGGGCCAGCCACGATGTGGCGGCGCCGGTCGCTTCGGGCATCGCGATCATCATCATCGTGTTCCTGCCGCTGCTCAGCCTGCAGGGGCTCGAGGGCAAGCTGTTCGGGCCGGTGGCGCTGACGATCGTGTTCGCGCTCGCGGTTTCGCTGGTGCTGTCGCTGACGCTGGTGCCGGTGCTCGCGTCGTGGCTGCTGCGCACGGCGCCGGCGCACGAGCCGTGGCTCGTGCGGCAGCTGGGCCGCGTCTACGACCGCGTGCTCGCGCTGGCGATGGCGCACGAGCGCTGGCTGGTGGGCCTTGCACTCGCTTCGTTCGTCGCCGCCGGGTTCGTCTTCACGCAGCTCGGCAAGTCGTTCATGCCGGTGCTCGACGAGGGCGACATCATCATGCAGCTCGAGAAGCTGCCGTCGATCGGCCTGGACAACACGGTCGCGCTCGACCTGCGCGTACAGAAACGGATCCTCGATCGCGTGCCCGAGGTGAAGAGCATCGTCGCGCGCAGCGGCTCGGACGAGCTGGGCCTGGACCCGATGGGGCTGAACCAGACCGACACGTTCCTGGTGCTCGCACCGCGCGAGCAGTGGCACAACCCCGACAAGGAGTGGCTGACCGGCGAGCTGCGCAAGGTCATGGAGGATTTCCCCGGGGTCGCGTTCGGCTTCACGCAACCGATCGACATGCGTGTGTCGGAGATGCTGACCGGCGTGCGCGGCGACGTCGCGGTGAAGATCTACGGCCCGGACCTTGCGACGCTCAATCGGCTGGCCACGCAGGTCGAGGTGGTGCTCTCGGCGTTGCCCGGCGCCACCGACACGCTGACGGTCCGCAACGAAGGCGTGCAGTACCTGCAGGTCGGCATCGACCGCCTGGCCGCCGGCCGCGTCGGACTGAACGCCGAGCGCGTGCAGGCCGACCTGCGCCGCTGGGTCGAGGGACAGCCGATCGGCGTGGTGCACGAGGCCGGGCGTCGCACGCCGATCGTCATTCGCGGCAGCGAGTCGCTGCGCGCGTCGCCGGCCGAGTTCGAGGCACTGCGCCTGACGACCGACGCGGGCGCATCGATTCCTCTGGCCTCGGTGGCGGCGCTGCGACGCACCGACGGGCCGGTGCGCATCGACCGCGAGCAGGCGCAGCGCTACGCGGTGGTCCAGACCAACGTGCGCGGCCGCGACCTCGTCGGCTTCGTCGACGACGCGCGCGCGGCGGTGGCCCGGCAGGTCGAGCTGCCGCGCGGCTACACGGTGGCCTGGGGCGGGCAGTTCGAAAACCAGCAGCGTGCCGCGCGCCGCCTGTCGTTCGTGATCCCGGTGGCGCTCGCACTGATCGCGTTCCTGCTGTTCTCCACCTTCGGTTCGTTGCGGCAGATGCTGCTGGTGATCTCGAACATTCCGCTGGCACTCGTGGGCGGCGTGTTCGGGCTGGCGATCGCCGGCGAGTACGTGTCGGTGCCCGCGTCGGTCGGCTTCATCGCGCTGCTGGGCATCGCGGTGCTCAACGGCGTCGTGATGGTGAGCTACTTCAACCAGTTGCTGGGCGAGGGCGTTCCGGTCGACCGGGCGGTGGTCGAAGGCGCGCGGCGCCGGCTGCGCCCGGTGATGATGACCGCGGCGATCACTGCCGGCGGGCTGGTGCCGCTTCTGTTCGCGACCGGCCCCGGTTCGGAGATCCAGCGGCCGCTCGCGATCGTGGTGATCGGCGGGCTGGTCTCGTCGACGGCGCTCACGCTGCTGCTGCTGCCGTTGATGTTCCGGCGCTTCGGCGTGCCGCCGTTGCGCCCGCCCGTTCCGGAGGTTCGATCATGACCGCGCCGACGCCCCTGGTGTGCCTGATCCTGCTGATTCCGACGAGGGTCGAGGATCGCGTCGTCGACTGGCTGCTCGAGCGTTCCGACGAGCGCATCGAGTTCAGCGTCCACCGGGTGGCCGCGCGCGGCCCGCTGGTGAAGCTGGACGCCGCCGACGAGCGCGTACAGGGCTTCGCCGAGCGGGTCGAGGTGAAGCTCATCCTCGAGCGCGAGCTTTGCCTGGCGCTGGTCAACTCGCTGCGCGAGTTGCTGCAGGGCGTCGACGGCGGCTACTGGACGCTGCCGGTGGAGTGCTTCGACACGTTCGGCCACCTGTCGGCGCAGGCGATCGCGGGAGGACAGGCATGAGCGGCCATCGATCGTGGCGCGCCGTCGCCGTGGCGGCGATCGGCCTGGCCGTGGCGGCGGCTGCGCACGCGGGCGACGACGAGGCGCTGCTGCCCGCCGATCGCGAGGTGGCTGCGGTGCTGGCGCGCACGCCAGCCTGGCGCGCGGCGCGGCAGGCGATCGAGACCGAACGCGAGGCGCGCCGGCAGGGCGTCGTCGGCCCGCAGGAGTGGATCGGCAGTGTCAACGTCGCGCAGCGCCGGATCCGCGACTCCGCGCTGGGCAACACGCTCGAATGGGAGGCGGGTCTCGACCGGACGCTGCGCCGCGCGGGCAAGCTCGAAGCGGCCGACCGGCTCGGCGGCTCGCGCGTCGAACTCGCACAGGCGATGGGCAGTCTCGCGTGGCGCGAGCAGGCGCGCGCGCTGATCGAGCGCTACGGCGCGTGGCTGCGCGAGCGCGAGTCGGCGCGGGTCTGGCGCGAGCAGGTGGCGCTGCTCGAGGCGCAAGCCGACGCGGTGGCGAAGCGGCAGCGACTCGGCGACGCGGCCCGGATCGAGCGGATCCAGGTCGATGCGGCGCTCGCGCAGGCGCAGGCGCAGGTCGTGATCGCAGAAGGGCGTGCACAGGCCGCGCGCGAGGCGCTCGAGCAGCAGTTCCCGGAGCTGGCGTTTCCGCAGCCTCCGAGCCTGCCCGATCCGCCGGGACTGGCGGCGGACGAGGGCGCGTGGATCGACGCGCAACTCGCGCACGCGCCCGAGCTGGAGTCGGCGCGCCGCGAGGTGCAGGTCGCCGAGGAGCAGCTCCGCGTCGAACAGCTCGAGCGACGCCCCGACCCGACGGTCGGGCTGCGGCTGGGGCAGGCGCGCGACGCGAACGAGCAGGTGGTCGGCGTCGTGCTCAGCATCCCGTTCGGCGGCGAGTATCGCGCGGCTGCGGCGCGCGCCGCGGCGTCACGGGCGGCAACGGCGGCGCTGCGGCGCGACGACGCGCAGCGCCGCGCCGAGACCGACGCGCGCCTGAAGCTGCGCGAGGCGCAACTCGCTCACGGCGGCTGGCAGCGCGCGCGCGCCGCGCAGGACAAGCTCGAGCAGGCCGCGCAGGGGCTGGCGCGCGGCTACCAGCTGGGCGAGGGGTCGCTCGCCGACTTGCTGGCGGCGCGACGGTTGGCCAACGAGCAGCGGCTGGCGACGTCGACCTCGGCGGTCGACGCCTGGGTGGCGCGTTGGCGCCTGCTGCTCGAATCGGGGCGGCTGTGGGAGGAGTCAGCCGCGCCGGTGGGGCCCGCCGGCGGCTGACGCGCGCTGGCGCCGCTGCGCGACGGCCCGATCGAGCGTCTCGAGCAGCCGCACCGAGTCGTCCCAGCCGAGGCAGCCGTCGGTAATGCTCTGGCCGTAGGCGAGCGTCGACGGGTCGTCGCCGCCGGGCGTGAATGCCTGGCGACCGGCGACCAGGTGACTCTCGACCATCACCCCCATGACGTGGCGGCTGCCGTCCGCGATCTGCGCCGCGACGTCGGCGGCGACGTCGACCTGCCGCTCGGGCTGCTTGCCGCTGTTGGCGTGCGAGCAGTCGATCATCAGCGCGGGCATGCAGTCGCTCTGCTTCAGCGCCGCGCAGGCGGCCGCGACGCTGGCGCTGTCGTAGTTCGGCGCGAGCCCGCCGCGAAGGATCAGGTGGCAGTCGGGATTGCCGCTGGTGCGCACCATCGCGACGTGGCCGTTCTTGTGGATGCCGAGGAAGTTGTGCGGGCTGCGCGCCGCGAGGATCGCGTCGATCGCCACGCGCACGTTGCCGTCGGTGCCGTTCTTGAAGCCGATCGGCGCCGACGTGCCCGAGGCCAGCTCGCGGTGGACCTGGCTCTCGGTCGTGCGCGCGCCGATCGCGCCCCAGGCGACGAGGTCGGCCAGGTACTGGGGCGAGGTCGTGTCGAGCAGTTCGCTGCCCGCGGGCACGCCGAGCCGGGCGATGTCGATCAGCAGCGAGCGCGCGATCCGCAGCCCCTCGTTGATCCGGCAGCTCTCGTCGAGGTACGGGTCGTTGATCAGGCCTTTCCAGCCGACGGTGGTGCGCGGTTTCTCGAAGTAGACGCGCATCACGACTTCGAGCGTGTCGCGGAATCGCTCGCGCTGCGCGGCGAGGCGCTGCGCATAGTCGAGCGCCGCACGCGGATCGTGGATGGAACACGGTCCGATCACGACCAGCAGACGATCGTCGTCGCCGCGCACGATGCGCCGGACCGCGCTGCGGCACTCGCCTACCATCCGCTCGACGCGCGTTCCCTGGATCGGGAAGAAGCGGATCAGGTCTTCGGGGGGAGGCAGGACGACGACCTGCGATACGCGCTCGTCGTCGGTGGTCGAGGTCTTGTCGGGCTCTTCGGGTTGCATCACGCCTTCACGTAGACCCAGCCCTCTTGCAGGCGGCGCACGACCTGGTCGAGCGCGGAACTGGCCCGGCGAACGCCGGGGAGCAGCTGCACGGTCGCGCCGCGCTCGCGCAGCCGCTCCAGCGTCTGCCCGCAGGCGATGAACGAAAGTTCGGGGTAGGCCGCCTGCAGCGCCGCGATCCGCGCCGGATACGGCGACGCGCCGACGCGCAGCAGGTCGATCCCGCCGATATTGGCGATGACCTCGACCGCCACCGGCCGCCCGGCAGCGCGCGCATCGCGCAGCAGCCCCTCGATTCCGTCCAGCGCAGGGCCGACGTGCCCGGTGTCGGACGAGGCGATGTGCACCAGCACGTGGTTGGCCGAGGCCTGCCGCACCGCTTCGAGGCTGCTTCCGACCAAGCCGGCGCGCTGCACCGGGTCGTCCGGTGCCGACACGCGGGCCAGCGTCGTCGCGAGCCTGGCCGGCAGCCAGTCGTGAGCCTGCCAGCCGACCAGGGCGGCCAGCACCGCGATCGCCAGCAGCACGACCGGCGCCCGGCGCCGCCGCGGTGGCCCGGGCGGCTCGGCCTGCGGCGCCGCGTCGCGGTAAGCTGCGCGGACCATCTCCTTGACGAGGCGCGTGCGACAGACCCGGTCGCGCAGGCGCGGGTCGCCACCCATCCGCTCGAGCATCTCGGCGTTCTCGCGGGCGTCGAGTTGACCGTCGACGAAGGCGCTCTGCATCTCGTCGGAGAGGCGTTGCGGCTGGCTCATCGCCGGCTCCCCAGCGCGATGACCTGTGCGCTGGCGCGCTCGTCGGTCAGCGCATCGCGCAGCGTCGCGCGCGCCCGGCACAGCCGGCTCATGACCGTGCCGATCGGAATGCCCAGCGCCTGGGCCACCTCGGCGTAGCTGAGCTCCTCGAGGTCGACCAGCGTGACCACCTGCCGCTGTCCGAGCGGCAGCCGGGCGATCGCCGCGCGCACCCGCGCGACGATCTCGGCCGTTGCCCGGTCGTCCTCGGGGGTCGGCGCGGTGCCCGGCATCTCGTCGGCGAGTTCGTCGATGTCGTCGTGCACGCGCTGGCGTCGCAGGTGGTCGCGAAACCCGTTGTTCAGGATCGCGAACAGCCACCCTTTGAGCCGCTCGCAGTCGCGCAGCTGCTCGCGTCGCGCCAATGCCTTGAGCAGCGTCTCCTGGACCAGGTCATCGGCCAGCGCGCGGTCGTGGCACCACGAGTAGGCGACCCGGTACAGCGAGGGGCGCCAGTGCTCGATCTCCTGCCGCGGCGGCGGAGCGCCGAAGATGAGGCTTCTGAGGTCCATGAGCGGATAGACGCGCGCGAAGCCGCCAGTATTCCACCGACGGGGCTGCGCCGCCAGCCGGGGGCGGCGACGGAATAACGGCGGCGCCGGGGACGTCTCAACAGCGGGCGACAGGCGGGCGGCCCGCCCACCGCGCCTTGCGAGGAGACGACACATGCAACGCAGACTGGCGCTGGCCCTGGGCGCAGCGATCCTGAGCGGCGCGCTGGGCGCCTGCAGCACCACGGCGCCCGGGCCCACCGCCCAGGCCGAGATGAAGAAGGTCGTGTTCCAGGTCAGCGAGGCAGACCCGCGCACCTGGAACCTGGCGCTGAACAACCTGCGCAACGTCCAGAACACGATCGGCAAGGACAAGGTCCTGACCGAGCTCGTCGTCTACGGGCCCGGGATCGCAATGCTGAAGGGCGAATCGAAAGTCGAGCCGCGCGTGACCGCTGCCCTGACCGACGGCGTCAGGATCGTCGCCTGCGAGAACACGATGCACGCGCAGAAGCTCACCAAGTCCGACATGATTCCCGGGATCGGCTACGTTCCCGGCGGCGTCGTCGAGCTGATGGAGCGCCAGCGCGAGGGTTGGGCGTACATCCGGCCGTAGGCTTCGCGCTGCCTCGGCGCCCGTTCCGGAGGCCGCCGGAACGGGTGCCTGGCTCGCGCCGGCCTCGTGGGCCGACTTCGCGCGTCGGGTTCAGGCGCCGATCCAGGCTTCGATCTGCGCTGCGCTCATCGCGCCGGCGCTGCGTCGCACCTCCCGGCCGCCGTGGAACAGCGCGATCGTCGGAATGCTGCGGATCGCGTAGCGCTGGCTCAGGTCCGGGTTCGCGTCGGTGTCGACCTTCACGAACTGCACGCGCCCGGCGAGCCGCTTCGCCGCCTGCTCGAACTGCGGCGCCATCATCCGGCACGGCCCGCACCAGCTGGCCCAGAAGTCGACGACGACCGGCAGGTCGGTGCGGCGCAGGTATTCGTGGAAGCGCGCGTCGTCCATCTCGATCGGCTTGCCCGGAAACAGCGGCTTGCCGCAGGCACCGCAATCGGGCAGCTGGCCGACCCGCTCGGCGGGAAGGCGATTGGTCTTGCCGCAGTGCGGACAGACGGCGTGGATCGGTTCGGACATCGTCGGGGCTCCGGATCGGGTGCGGCCCGCCCGGCGGCCGCCTGGGGCTGCCGTGGCGCGATGCCGCCTGGCGTCGATATGGAGCGCGCCGGCGCAATCTCAAGGGGCGGGGGCTTGACCTGCCTCAGGCGTTGAAGTTCAGCCGCAAGCCGGGGATCGCCCAATCGTCGATGGCCACGAGACGCCCGCTGCCCGACAGCGTCACGTAGACGGTGCGCATCTGCGGACCGCCGAAGCAGAGGTTGGTCGTGTAGCGATCGGGCAGCGGCAGGTGCCGGCAGACGCTGCCGTCGGGCGAGAGGATCGTCAGGCCGCCGTGCAGCAGGGTTGCGACGTAGAGGTTGCCCAGCGCGTCGACCGCCATCGAATCGAAGCGCTGGTACTGTCCGCCCGGCGCGGCGACGACCAGGCGGCCGCCGTGCGGCGAGGGCCAGCCGTGCCTGCGAATCAGCCCCGGCGCGGCGAGGTCGAACGCCCAGAGCCGCGCGCCTTCGGTTTCGGCGTAGTACAGCGTGGCCCCGTCGGGCGACAGCGCGGTGCCGTTCGGGGTCATCACCGGACGCGCGGCGGCGGCGATCGAGCGACCGTCGGCGCTGGCGTAGTAGAGCGCGCCGCGATCCATCTCGTGCTCGCGCACCTTGCCGAGGTCGGTGAACCAGAAGTGGCCCGTTGCGTCGAAGACGAGGTCGTTCGGCCCGCGCAGCCCGCGACCGTCGACGCGCTCGTACAGGCGCTCGCTGCGACCCGTCGCGAGGTCGACGCGCTCGATGCGGCCGGTCTCGTAGTCGTCGGCCTGTGCGACCGGGCGAACGCAGCCGTCGGCTTCGGTGGCCCAGCGGAAGCCGCCGTTGTTGCAGACGTAGACCGCGCCGTCGGGGCCGATCGCCGCGCCGTTCGGCCCGCCGCCGAGATGGGCGACGACCGAGACCCGCCCGCCGGGCGCGACCCGGGTCAGCGTGCCGCGCGCGATCTCGACGAGCAGCACCGAGCCGTCGTCCATGGCGACCGGGCCTTCGGGGAACTGCAGACCGCACGCCAGCTCACGGATTTTCACTTGTCTGTCTCCTCTTCGAGGGTTGCCGCTGCCGCACACTTACCAACGAGCGGGTGGGAACGGGCCCGGAGCTCCCTCGGACGATCAACTCGAATGGCAGGGGCGACGGGGGGGAAGGGTTCTCGCCTCGCATGCGTGCAACCAGGTAACGTCCGGCCTGCTCGCCGATCTCCGCAATCGGGAGATGCACCGAGGTTAGCGGCGGGTGCAGGTACGCCGCGAATTCGTTGTCATTGAAGCTGGCGATGGACATGTCTCGCGGCACCTCGACCCCGGCGCGGTCGAGCGCCGACAAGGCGCCTGCGGCCAGGTAGTCGTTTCCACACACCACGGCCGTGGCGTCGCTGCGGGACGCGATTAGCGTATTCATGGCCTCGAAGCCCTGGCGAAATCCGTAGTCGGTCTCGATCAATGCGCGTTCGCAAAGGCTCATGCCGTGGCGTGCGACCGACTCGACGATTCCACGATATCGCCTGCGGGCGCGTTCGTTGTCGGCGGTATGCCCGCCGATGAATCCGATCCTGCGATGGCCGAGTTGCGCCAGATGGTCCACGACGCAGGCCGCGGCCCCATGCTCGTCGAAGCCGACGCAATCGCCGTCGTCGCTCTCGAGGGCCCACATCATCACGAACGGGATGCGGTGCGCAGAAAGCGTCGAGAAAGTCTGTCTTGGCTGTCGAGAACCGAGGAGCGCCACGGCGTCGACGCCCCGCTCTATCAGCGCCCGCAGGATTGCGGGCTCGCGCGCCTCCTCGTGTGCGGGTGCCGAAAGCAGGAGCGTGTAGCCCTTGGCGGCCAAGGCCGTTTCGAGGCCCTGGATCATCGTAGGAAACGACGAAGAGCCGAACCGAGGAACGATCGCGCCGACGGTCATGGTGCGACGCATCGCCAGGGCGCGTGCCGCGCCATTGGCGACGTATCCGAGCCGCTCCACCGCCGCAAGGACCCGGTGTCGTGTCGCGTCGCTGATCATGTCCGGGTGGCGAAGCGCGCGAGAAACGGTACCGGTCGAGACGCCGGCGAGCTGGGCGACATCAAGCAACGACGCTGGCCGGCCAACGCGCGGGGTTGCGCCGGGGTGAATGGTCCGGTTTGCGGTGTCGGCGGGACGGCGGGGCATGTGCGGCGGCGCATTGTTCGATGCGCGAATCCTAGCGGGATTCTTCGGCCGATGCAGTGCAAACGCTTGTGCACTGCAGAAGATGGAAACGAAACTATGGTGGGTTGACAACGGCTAGGTCGTGGAATAGCGTGGTGCAAACGCTTGCATAACTCGCAGGCCTCGATCGAGAACGAACCGGAACGAGGACAATGGCTGCAACCAAACGCGAGATTGTCCGCACGATCGCCGAGTGCGGAGCGACGCATGCCTTCACGTTGCCTGGGCTGGGCGTGACGTGGATGCTCGACGAGTTTTACGAGGCGCGCGACCGCGTCAAGCTGGTCCTCAATCGAAGCGAGCAGTTCGCCTCGATCATGGCTCAGGCCTACGGCAAAGTGCTCGGCAAGCCGGCGGTGTTTCTGGGTCAAGGGCCTTTCGCGAGCACGACCGGGGCCTTCGGGATCCTCGAGGCGCACTTCGCCGGAACACCGATGGTCGTGATCACCGATACCTCCTGCTACGACGGTTTCGGAATGCGCGGCGTCTACCAGACCATGACGGGAGACTACGGCGCGGCCGATGTCGCGACGGTGCTCAGGACCATGACCAAGTTCTGCGCGTATGCGACCGAAGTCGACGAAGCGGTATTCGGGCTGCAGATGGCATTCAAGCACGCCTCGTTGCCGCGGCTGGGTCCGGCGGCGTTGGTGCTCAAGACACCGATCATCCGGCGCGAATTCGTACCGAATCCGCGGGTACGTTTGTTCGACCCGGCCGGGCATCTTGCCTACACGCCGGCCCGACCGGACGAAAAAGCGGTAGCCGAGCTCGCCGCGATGATCAGGCAGGCAGAGCGTCCGCTGATCATCGCAGGGCAGGGCGCGCAGTCGGACGGCGCAAGGCGCCTGCTGGCTGATGTGGCTACCAAGGCCGGCATTGCCGTTGCCACGAGCTACAACGGAAAGGGCGTCCTCGACGAAACCTCGCCCGTCAGCGTCGGAATGCTGGGAACCTGGGGCTGCAAGGCGGGCAACGAGGCCGTCAGGCAGGCTGACGTCGTCGTCGCGCTCGGCGCCAGCCTCGGACCGGACTACATGCGATTCTGCGAAGAGGGTTTCTTGCGCCCGGGCGCGCAACGGATTGCCCAGATCGACGTCGATCCAAGAAATGCAGGGTGGGTCTATCCGGTCGATCTCGCGATCACGGGCGACGCAGTCGATGTACTTGCGGCCCTGTCCCGACACGACACCGGCGAGTCGGCGCGCAGTGAGCGCCTTCGCTGGATCGCGTCAAACAACGAACGGATGGGATACGGTTTGGCGCCCGCGTGGACAGCGAGGGAGGGGACCGTCCACAACGCCGACATCCTGAAGGCGCTCGACGGCTTTCTCACGGATCGCCACATGCTCACCTTGGATGCCGGCAACAACCGGATCTGGCTCACGACGACAATGCGGGTACGCACGCCTGGCCAGTTGCTGGTTCCGGGCGGAATCGGCGGAATGGGTTGGGCCATTCCAGCGGCCATCGGCGCCAAGATCGCGCGACCCGATCGTCGACTGATTGCGCTGACCGGAGACGGTGGCGCGGGGATGTCGGTTTCTTCGCTGACGACGGCGATCGCCGAGGGCATGCCTGTCACGGTAGTAGTCGCGAACAATGCCGGTCTGGGCATGGTCCGCGACAACATGCGCGGCAAGCGCATCGCGGTCGACTACCCGCCCACCGATTTCGCAACCATTGCGCGCGGTCTGGGTTGCGCTGCGTTCGCGGTACGTCACCCTTCGGAGATTGCGGATGCCTTGCATCAGGCCGAGAAGTCGGGCCGCCCCGCGCTGATCGACGTAGCGGTCGATCCCGACGCAAGTCATCACCCGGCTTCCGACTACTAGGGCCCGCGATGACCCGGCCCGTAGCACTCGTCACAGGCGGCAGTCGGAACATCGGTCTGGCGATCGCGCGGCGATTTGCATTGGACTACACGGTGCTGATCGCGGATCTGCAGCGCCCGGCATGCGAACTTCCCAATGAGGCTCGATGGGTAGACGTCGACGTTCGCGACTACGCGACTTGCGTCAGGGCCGTCGAAGCGGCGGTCTCGCTGGGGCCGCTCGCCTGCGTGGTTCATTCGGCGGCAATCACGGTGCCCCCTGTGCCTTTCGCGGAGCTCGATCCGCTCGAGTGGGCAAAGGTGATCGACGTGAACCTGAACGGGGCCTTCAACACGATGCGCGCATCAGTGGCGGCGCTGCGCGAATCGCGCGGTTGCGCGCTTCTTATCGCCTCCAGGGCGGCGCGGGTCGGCTACGCCGCGCTCGACCCCTCGCCGCGTGGCACCAAGCCTCACTACTGCGCGTCCAAGGCCGGCGTGATATCGCTTGCAAGATCGCTGGCCGTCGAGCTCGCAGCTGACGGTGTTCGCGTCAACTGCGTGGCGCCCGGCTCGATCGAGGGCGACATGATTCCCCGGGAGCGCTGGGCTGAAATCTCCGGGAAGGTGCCGTTGCGCCGCATGGGGCGGCCGGAGGACATTGCCGAGGCATGTTGGTTTCTCTGCACGCCGGCTGCATCCTATATCACGGGCCATGTGCTCGATGTCAATGGCGGAACCTGGATGAACTGAGCGGAGGCACCGGAGGTGCTGCGCCACGCATGAATGCATACCCAAGGAGGAGACGTCAATGAAGCGCTTCGATAAGTACGCAAGTTGGCTCGTTTGCGTTGCCGTACTCACCGCGACATTCGGGTTCTTCACAGCCCCGGTCAATGCCGCCGGCCCGATCCTGAGCATCAATCTGGCGCAATGCTGCCCGCCCGATCAGGCCTACGGCATGTACGCGCACGGCTTCGCCGAGCGACTCGCAAAGAACTCCGGCGGTGCCATCACGGTCAAGAACCTTGACGGCGGAGTCATGGGCGACGAGCAGGTGATGGCACAGAAGGTTCAAATCGGAACTCTGCAAATGGCCGCTGTCACGTCGAATAACGTCGCACAGTTGGCTCCGTCGGTAAACGTCCTGGTTCTTCCGTACCTGAACAGCAGTCCGTCGGATCTGCTCGGCCCGAAGGGTCTGCTTCGTCCTGGGCCTTACCTGGACGAGTTGAATCGCCGCGTCCTTAAGGAATCGGGCACGGTACGGATCATCGGTGGGTTCACCAACGACTTCCGAAAGCTGTTCACGAAAGACAAATGCGTCGAGACGCTTGCCGACCTGAAGGGGCTGAAAATCCGGATGCCGAAGAACCCGGTGATGGAGCAATTGTGGGGTGCATGGGGGGTGTCGACGTATCCGATCGCATGGTCCGAGACATTTGGAGCGATCCAGCAAGGGGTCGTCGACGCGTTCGACAGTCCGCTCGACGTGATTCCCAAGATGGGCTTCTACAAGCACATCAAGTACGTCATCGACACGCACTATCTGCCGCAAGCAGCCCTCCTGATCGTCAACGAGCGCTGGTTCCAGGGCCTGCCGCAATCCGATCGCGAGCTGATCATGAAGACCGCCGCGGAGAACGATCAGTGGCACTACGAATGGGTCGGCAGCCAGCAGAAGACGATGCGAGCTGACCTCGAGTCGAAGCACGGCACGAAGTTCTGCACGCTGAAGGACGCTGATGAGTGGGAGAAGAGAGCGCGCTCGACCTGGCCGGCGCTCTACGGGCTCGTGGGCGGCGGCAAGGAGTGGGTCGATGCCACGCTCGCCTACAAGAGGACGGGAAGGTTCCCGAACTGAACCCGCGAACCGGTGAAAGGCGTCCGACAGGAGCGCTGATCGCCGGATGGCTCGCTCGCAGACCACATTGCACATTCGTATGCACATGGGCTCTCTGCTGAACAGCTTCGAGAAGCACGCCGCCAACCTGGCGCTGGCCGGGCTGGTGGTCGTGCTGGCGCTGCAGGTGTTCTTTCGCTACGTGCTGCAGACCGGATTGTCTTGGACGGAGGAGGTGTCGCGCTTCCTGTTCGTTGGATTCGTATACGTGTCGGCCAGTTACGCGGTGCAACAAGGTACGCACATTCGCGTCAGTATCGGCGTCGACGCTCTCCCGCCTCGTGTCAGGCGTGCGGCGTTACGCCTCGCCGACGCACTATGGATCTGCTTCAACGCGCTAGTGGTGATTTCCGGCGTCGTTCTGATCAAGGGGATGATCGCCCATCCCGTCTATTCGACCTCGCTGTTCATTCCGCTATCGCTGGTGTATCTGGTGATCCCCGTTGCGCATGCGCTCATGATCGTCCGCATCGTTCAGTCGCATATCCGGGCACGAAGCACGGAAGGAGAAACGCGCACTGGGAGCAAAGCGTGACGATCGTCGTTCTTATGATACTGAGCCTCGCGATCGGTGTGCCGATCTTTGCGGCGCTCGGGATCGCGACGCTGGGCGAGTTGCTCTATTCACCGGTTCCTCTGGCAACACTCGCGTACACGCTGTACAGCGGGGTCGACCAGTTTCCGCTGATCGCGATCCCGTGTTTCGTGCTGGCGAGTGCCCTGATGACGCGCGCGGGCATTACCGGTGACATGGTACGGGTGATGCGACTGCTGGTCGGCGCGAGACCGGGCGGTCTCGCAGCGGTGACCATCCTGGCGTGCATGTTCTTCGCGGCGATTTCGGGCTCGGGGCCGGGAACCGTGGCCGCGGTCGGCGCGCTGATGATCCCGGCGATGGCGCGCGACGGTTATGACGAAGACTACGCGGCCGCCGTGGCTTCGTCGGGCGGGACGCTGGGAATCCTGATTCCGCCCAGCAATCCGATGATCGTCTACGGCGTGCTCGCCGGTGTCTCGATTGGCGACCTGTTTATCGCGGGCGTGCTTCCCGGCATCCTGATGGGGGTGCTGTTGATCGCGGTGGCGATCCGGATCGCCCGAAGGCGCGGCTATCGCTCGTCCATCGGCGCGACCGCCGACGAGACGCTTGGCAAGGCTGTCTGGCAGGGAGCGTTCTCGCTGGCAATGCCCTTCGTCGTTCTGGGGGGTATCTATGTCGGAGTGTTCACTCCTGTCGAGGCGGCGATCGTCGCGGTCGTCTATGCGCTGCTGGTCGGCGTGATCGTGAAACGGGCGCTGAGCCTCGCCGCGATCTGGGAGGCACTGAGCGAGACCAGCGCGATCTGCGGCGGATTGGTGCTGATCATGGGCACGGCAATCCTGTTCGGAGAGTCGCTCGCGTTGAACCAGGTACCGCAGCGACTGGCGAGCGCGATGCTGGCGGTAACGACCGACCCCACGCTGATGTTGTTGCTGATCGGCGCGCTGCTTGTGTTCCTCGGCACGTTCATGGAGACTCTCTCGACTATCATCATCCTGACGCCGATTTTGTTGCCGATGGTGACGCAACTCGGCGTTCATCCGATCCACTTCGGGATCATTCTCGTCGTGGCAAGCGAGATCGGATTTCTCACACCTCCGCTCGGGGTCAACCTGTTCGTGTCATGCAACCTGACCGGGTTGCCGCTGGAAAAGGTCGCACGGGCGGCCGTCCCGTTCATCGTCGCCATGGCGGCCGCGCTGATCGCCGTGATCGTCTTTCCCTGGTTCTCCCTGGCGATCGTGGGATGAGAGGCTGCATCCCGGCGGCCGATCGGCGCCGCTCCGCAACGCGGAGGGGGCGGGCGTTGCTTTCATCCGGACGGAGGGAATGGTGAAGACGAATCTTCTGATGTGCGTACTGGCGATCTTCTCGGCCGCGATCATGGGACCGGGGGCGGCGCGGGCGCAAGAGGCCGACTGGCCGAGCCGACCGGTGCGCATCGTGGTGCCGTTCCCGCCGGGAGGAACCACCGATATCCTCGCCAGAGAGGTGGGCCAGCGGATGGCAGTGACGTTCAAGCAAACGTTCGTCGTCGACAACCGGGCCGGGGCAAGCGGCGCGATAGGGCTGGAGCACGTCGCGCGGGCTGCCCCGGACGGCTACACGCTGGTCATCGGTTCGCCGCAGACGCTGACGATCAATCCGCATCTGTTCAAGCTCAACTTCAGACCGATGGAGGACTTCGCGCCGATCGTCATCATCGCGAGTGTGCCGAACGTGCTGGTCGTCAATCCGAAGTTGCCCGCAAGGACCGTTGGCGAAGTCGTGGAACTCGCCAGGAAGAGCCCCGGACGGCTCAACTATGCGTCGACGAGCATAGGGGGCACGCCACACCTGACGGGCGAGATGCTCAAGCGTGTCGCCAACGTGGATATCCAGCACGTGCCTTATAAGGGGAGCGCTCCGGCACTCGCCGACCTGATCGCCGGACATGTCGAGATGATGTTCGACAATCTCCCGTCGGCGTTGCCGTACGTCAGATCGGGACAGCTTCGCGCGATTGCGGTCACGACGAGCAATCGCTCGCCGGTGCTGCCAGAGCTTCCGACTTTCGGAGAACAGGGCATGTCCGGTTTCGAGAGCCAAGGCTGGTTCTCGATTCTCGGTCCGAAGGGGACGCCTAGCGTCGTGGTTGAGCGAATCAATGCCGAGGTCAATCGACTGATTGCCACCGACGACTTCAAGCAGAAGCTCATCCAGCTCGGATCACAACCGGTCGGGGGAAGTCCGGAGTTCTTCGCGCGGCACATGCGGGATGAATCCGAAAGGTGGGGGGCACTGATTCGCAGCGCGGGCATCAAGGCGGAATGATCGGATCGGGGCGAAGCATGAGCGAGTGCAGGCGGTTGGTTGGGCGCAAGGCGGTCATCACCGGTGCCGGACGGGGGTTGGGGCTTGCAGCAGCGATGCGCCTCGCGTCGGAGGGAGCCGACGTGACCATCACGGACGTCGATACGTCCGCTCTGGACGAGGCCAGGCGCGTTGGCGCCCAGCGCGGCTTCACCCTCAGCACGCTGGTTCTCGACAGTCTCGGCGACGCGGACCACGCGTCGCTGGCGAGCCATATCGAGAAACTGGGCGGCCTGGACATCCTGGTTGCCAATGCGGGCGGCTCGCTGCATACGCCGTATCGGTTTCTCGACGAGACAGACGAGGACTGGCGTCGGGTCACGGACTTGAACCTGATGGGCGCGGTGCGCGCCTGCCGTTGCGCGCTTCCCTGGATGCAGCGCGCTCGCTACGGGCGAATCGTCAACCTTGGCTCGAAGGCCGGCGCTTACGGCAGCCTGATCGCAGGTGCGAACTATGCTGCGTCGAAAGGCGCGATCGCAGCGCTTACTCGGCAACTCGCGCTCGAATTCGGAGCGAGCGGAATTACGGTCAACTGCATCCAGCCAGGGATCGTGATGACCGAGCGGGTCAAGGGGCTATGGGCGCAGCGGCGCACTGAGGAAGAGCGGCGACGCGTACTCGAAGACGTGCCGCTGCGTCGTCACGGAGTGGTGGAGGACGTCGCCGCCGCTGTAGCGTTCCTGGCGTCGGACGACGCGGCCTTCATTACCGGCGCGTGTCTGGACGTCAATGGTGGCCAAGCGATGTCCTGAGCTTCCAAGTTGGGCATCGACGCAACAGCGAGGACGCCCGATCAGTCGATTATCCGCAGCCCGAGCCGGCTCGCGACGATCACGGCCTGCGTGCGGTTGCGCACGCCGAGCGCGCGCAGCACGGCGCTGACGTGGACCTTGACGGTGCCCTCCGCGAGGTCGAGCTGCCGGCAGATGAGCTTGTTCGGCAATCCGCGCAGGATCAGCCGCAGCACGTCGCACTGCCGGTCGGTGAGGCCGAGCCCGCGCGGGTCGCCGCCCGCGTCGCGCAGGCGGACCGGCTCCTTGGCCTCTCGGCGCGGGTCGACCGCCTCGCGCGGGACGTAGACGTGCCCCGACGCGATCAGCCGCAGCGCGTGCGTGATCACGTCCGCGTGGTAGGTCTTGGGGATGTAGCCGGCGGCGCCGAGGTCGAGGCAGCGCAGGATCGTCTCGCGATCGGTCTCGGCCGACAGCACGACGGTGGGCAGCTGCGGGTATTGCGCGCGCAGCGCCTTCAGCGCTTCGAAGCCGGCGCTGTCGGGCAGGTTCAGGTCGAGCAGCGTGAAGTCGTACGCGGTGTTCAGCGCGAGCAGCCGACGCGCCTCGGCGAAGCTGGCGGCGAGGTCGATGCGGCTGCCGGGGGCGACCGCGTCCATCGTCATGCGCACCGCGTCGCGCATCAGTGGATGGTCGTCGATGATCAGCACGCAGACCGCCATGATCGCTCTCCCTGTTCGTCGTGACGCGGGACGACCGTTTTACGGGCGCGGCGGCGCAGCGTCAAGACGACCGTGGGATGAATCGGGCGTACTCGGCCGAAAGGCCTAGTCGATTGCGCGCCGATTTCGCCGTCTTCGCGATCCGCGCCGGGCGGCCGGTGCCGCGCAGGGCATAATCCCGGGGCTTCGAACCGGACCATGAACCCGCACCGCTTCTGCGTGGCGCCGATGCTCGATCACACCGATCGGCATTGCCGCTACTTCCACCGGCAACTGAGCCGCCGCGCCCGGCTGTACACCGAGATGGTGAGCACCGGCGCGCTGCTGCACGGCCCGCGCGAGCGGCTGCTGCGCTTCGATCCCGCCGAGCACCCGGTTGCGCTGCAACTTGGAGGCAGCGAGCCGGACGAACTGGCGAAGGCGGCGCGCTTCGGCGAGCGCGCGGGCTACGACGAGATCGACCTGAACTGCGGATGCCCGAGCGAGCGCGTGCAGCGCGGCGCGTTCGGCGCCTGCCTGATGGCCGAGCCCGCGCTGGTCGCCGACTGCGTGCGCGCGATGCGCGACGCGGTCTCGATTCCGGTCACCGTCAAGCACCGGATCGGGTTGGACCGCGTCGACGACTACGGCTTCGTGCGCGATTTCGTCGGCACCGTCGCGCGCGCCGGCTGCGAGGTGTTCGTGGTTCACGCGCGCAATGCGTGGCTGAAGGGCCTGAGCCCGCGCGAGAACCGCACCGTGCCGCCGTTGCGCTACGAGGTGGTCGCGCGGCTCAAGCGCGACTTCCCCGGGCTGACGATCGTGCTCAACGGCGGGCTGCGCGACCACGCGACGGCGCTCGCGCAGCTGTCGCGGGTCGACGGGGTGATGATCGGCCGCGAGGCCTGCGACAACCCGTGGATGCTCGTCGATGTCGACGCGCGCTACTTCGGGGAGCCGGCGCCGCACGCGACGCGCGAGGCAGTGGTCGACGCGATGCGCGCATACCTGGAGCGCGAGGTCGCGGCCGGGACGCCGCCGCGCGCGGTGGTGCGGCCGATGATCGGCCTGTTCAACGGCCTGCCTGGAGCGCGCAACTGGCGCCGCGCGCTCAGCGATCCTTCGCTGCTGGCGAGCGCGGGTCCGCGGGTGATGGACCGTGCGCTTCAGGCATTGCGCGCCCCGAGCGGCGCGCCTCCCGCACGAACAGAAGAATTGCAGTGAACGCGAGCGCGGCCAGCCCGGTCTCGACGATCGCCAGCGGCACGCTCGGGCCTCGGTCGGAGGTCGCCCGCACCAGGCCTTCGGCGAGATAGGCGAGCACGAACATCGACCACCACTGGTAGGTGCGAACGTGCCCGCGCAGCAGCGGCGGCAGCGCGAACACGAGCGGCAGCACCTTCAGCGACAATGCCGAACCGCCGGGGCGCAGCGGGGCCACCCAGAGCTCCCAGGCGAGGCCGAGGACGATCAGGGCGACGAACGCGCCGACGACGAGCCGGCGCAGTGCGGCGAGCAGCATGGTTGCGGATTATAGATAGGCTCGATGACGATTCCGTACTCACGCCCCGAGGGCGACGACGTCGTGGCGGCGCCCCCGCGGCCCGTGCCGCAATCGCTGTTGCGGCTCGCGCGCGCGATGACGCGTCAGGCGCGCCAGCTGCAGCTGCTGCAGGCCGCTGGCAGCCTGGCCTTCCTCTCGCTGCTCGCGATCGTGCCGATGTTCTCGATCGCGTTTGCGGTGACCACTGCCTCTCCGGCCTTCGGGCGGCTGCGCGAGGCGCTGCAGAAGTTCCTCGTCTCCAACCTCTTTCCGGCGGCGATCAGCGACACGGTGATCGACCACCTGAACCAGTTCGCAGCCAAGGCGAACGAGCTGTCGCTGATCGGCACCGTGGCGTTCCTGCTGACGGCATTCGCCGCGCTGGTCACGATCGAGCGCACGCTCAATCGTATCTGGGGAGCGGACCGGCCGCGGCCGCTGGCCAACCGGCTGACGCTGTACTGGATGCTGCTCACGCTCGGGCCGCTGCTGCTCGGCGCCTACCTGGCGGTGCACGGCATGGTGGCGACGGCCTGGCTGCGGGGAACCGACCTGCGCGAGCTGCGCGGCGTGTGGTATGTCGTGCTGCCGTGGGTGACGACGGTCGGCGGCCTGATGCTTCTCTACCGGCTGCTGCCGAGCGCTTCGGTGCGATGGCGCGAGGCGTTCGCCGGCGCGCTGCTCGCGGCGCTGCTGTTCGAGCTGCTGCGCAGCCTGCTCGGCTGGTACGTGACGCGGCTGCCCACCTATGCGGTCGTCTACGGCACGTTTTCGGCGCTGCCGGTGTTCCTGTTGTGGCTGGCGCTCGGATGGATGGCCCTGCTGGCCGGTGCGCTGCTGGCCGCGAACCTTCGCTTCTGGGGGCAACCGGGCGAGCCGCACCTGTCGCGCACGCCGGCCGAGCGGTTCGACGACGTCTACGCGGTGCTCGTCGCGATGCGCGACACGCTGGGCGGCGATCGCCACGGCGCGCTGCCGGTCGCGCGCCTCGCGCCGATACTCGATCACGACCCGCAGCGCGCGAGCCAGGCGGCGCTGCTGCTGGCGCGGCTCGGCTACGTCACCCGCTTCGTGTCGATCGGCGACCCGAACGCCTTGCGCGACGCCCCGGCGACGCGGCGCGCCCGGATCGCGCTGCGGCTTGCCAGGCGCTGGTCGGCGGCGCGGCCCGACGCGGAATCGATCTGGTCCGAGCGCTGGGCCTGGGCCGACGACCCGCGCGCGATGACCGCGCGCGCGCTGTTCGAGCAGCTGTGGCAGGACGGGTGCCCCGCGTCGGAGGCGTCGGGACCGTTCCGCGCCGCGTTCCTCGACGAGCCGCTCGTCGGCGGCCGGCAGTCGTGAAGCGGTCCCGGCAGGCGGGCTTCGCGGCCTAGGACGGCGCGGCGAGGAACTCGCGCAGCGCGGCCAGCAAGGCGTCGGGCCGTTCCATCATGATCGCGTGGCCGCAGTCGGGGATCTCGACGATGGCGGGCGCCGGCAGGCCGGCGGCGGCACGCGCGCGGCAGCGCTCGATCAGCTCGCGCGCCTGGCGCGGCGCGGTCATCGAGTCGCGCTGCGCGAGCACGAACAGCGCCGGGCAGGCGAGCGCGTCGGCGGCGGCGAATCCGTGCGCGTACGCGTTGCAGGCGGCGAAGTCGGCGAGCAGCACGCCGGGGCGTTGCCGTTCCATCAGGCGCCGGTTCTGCACGAACACCGAAAAGCCCGGGCCCGGGGTTCCCGGCCGCGCGTTGATCGTCGAGTGCGACCAGAAGTTGATCATGTCGAGCGCCAGGGGCTCGTCGTCGCGCGCGGCGGCGAGCAGGGCGTCGGCGACCTTCATCGGAAACGCGGTGGCGACCAGCGCGACGCGCTCGACGCGGGCCGGCGCGCGGGCGGCCGTCTCGAGAGCGACCAGCGAGCCCATGCTGTGGCCGACCAGCGTGGCGCGCGCGACGCCGGCCGCGTCGAGCAGCGCGACCAGCCAGTCGGCGATTGCCTCCACCGACGCGATCGGGTTGCCCGCGCTGCGCCCGTGTCCCGGCAGGTCGAGCGCCAGGACGGCGAATCCGTGGTGCGCGAGGTAGCGCGACTGCAGCGCCCAGACGCTGTGGTCGTGCTCGGCGCCGTGGACGAAGACGACGACCGGGCGCGACGGGTCGAACGGGCGGCCGCCGGTGTAGGCGTAGGCGGGCGTGGCGTGGACCTCGAAGAACATGGTTGCGAGCGCAGGCGAGCGAAGGGGAAGGGGGCCGCCTCAGCGCTTCGGGGCGCGGGCCGCGGCCTTGAAGGCGGCCTCGAGGTCGGCGATCAGGTCGTCGGGGTCTTCCAGCCCGATCGAGAGCCGCAGCGTGCCCTCGCCGATCCCCGCCGCGGCGAGGGCCCGGTCGTCCATCCGGAAGTGCGTGGTCGAGGCCGGATGGATCACCAGGGACCGGGCGTCGCCGACGTTGGCCAGGTGCGAGAACAGCCGCAGCGCCTCGACGAAGCGGCGCCCGGCCGCGCGATCGCCCTTCATGTCGAAGCTGAACACGGCGCCGCAACCGCGCGGCATCAGCCGGCGCGCGAGCGCGTGGTCCGGGTGATCGGGCAGGGCGGGGTAGGACACCTGCGAGACCATCGGATGGGCGGCGAGGAAGTGCGCGATCCGCTCGGCGCTGGCCACGTGGCGCGCCATGCGCAGCGGCAGCGTCTCGATGCCCTGCAGGATCTGGAACGCGTTCATCGGGCTCAGGCACGCGCCGAAGTCACGCAGACCCTCGCGGCGCGCGCGCAGCAGGAACGGCGCGACCGTCGATTCCTCGCTGAAGACCATGCCGTGGAAGCCTTCGTACGGCTCGGTCAGCTCCGGGAACCGCCCCGAAGCGTCCCAGTCGAAGCGGCCGATGTCTACCAGCAGGCCGCCGACCACGGTGCCGTGCCCGCAGAGGAACTTGGTTGCAGAGTGGTAGACGAGGTCGGCGCCGAGTTCGCCCGGCCGCACGAGGTACGGGGTGGTGAAGGTCGAGTCGACCAGCAACGGCACGCGGTGGGCGTGCGCGATCCCGGCCACGGTCGGGATGTCGAGCACGTCGAGGCCCGGGTTGCCCAGCGTCTCGCCGAACAGCAGGCGGGTCTCGGGGCGCAGTGCCGCGCGCCAGGCATCGGGGTCGCGCGGGTCGACGAAGGTCGTCTCGATGCCGAAGCGGCGCAGCGTGTAGTCGAGCAGGTTGTGCGAGCCGCCGTAGAGCGCGCGCGACGCGACGACGTGCGAGCCGGCGCCGGCCAGCGTGGCGACCGCGAGGTGCAGCGCCGCCTGCCCGCTCGCGGTCGCGATCGCGCCGACGCCCGCCTCGAGCGCCGCGATGCGTTCCTCGAGCACCGAGACGGTCGGGTTGCTGATGCGCGAGTAGACGTGGCCCGACTGCTCCATGTTGAACAGCGAGGCGGCGTGGTCGGAATCGCGGAACACGAACGCCGTCGACAGGTAGATCGGGGTCGCGCGCGCGCCGGTTTCGCGATCGGGCGCGGCCCCGGCATGAAGCGACAGCGTGTCGAAGGCGTAGTAGTCGCGCTGGCTCATCGGTGCTCGCTCGGTGCGGGGGCTGTTTGATCGGGGGGCGGGGGCTGGCGGGCGATCGATGCTAGCACGGCCCCTGCGGGCGCCGCCGGCGCCCGGGCCGGCGCCGGTCGTCGGTCGGCGCGTGGCGAGGGCGGAACAGCCGCCGGCGGGCGACTTGGGTTCGGGCGCGTCTCAAGCGACAATGCGGAACAACGAACGACCCTGACGCCACAGCCATGCCAAGCAGACCGGTCTATCGCGTGGCCGCGGCCGGTCTCGACCCGCGCGACGTGCGGCTGATCGAGATCGTCTTCAAGCACAGCCAGTACAACCGGTTCGAGTTCGTGCTGGAGCCCAGGCTCGTGCCCGAGACGGTGGACATCCTGATCGTCAACCCGGTCGAGTCCGACGGGCTGCGGGCGCTCGCGCGCCTGCGCACGCTCGGGCGCGACGTGCCGGTCATCTCGGCGGTGCCGCGTGGCGCGCCGAGCAGCGCGCGGCACGCGATCTCGATCGATCGGCTGACGCTGCAGCTGCTGCCGATCCTGAATCGGGTCGTCGACATGGAACTGGTGTCGCCCGACACGCGGCCGATGGCCGCCGTGCCAGCCGCGACGCCGGCTGCGGCATCGGCTCCGGCAGCGGCTGCGGCATCGGCTCCGACTTCGACTCCGATCCCGACCCGGGCGAGCGCAGATCTGCCGACCCGCGACTTCCTTCGCGAGGCCGGCCGGTTGTCACGCGAAGGCGACAGCGCGCGGGCGGCCGCGCCCGCACCGGCCGCCGACGCGGCGCCGTCGGGCGCGCGCACGGGCGCCCCCGGGTCGCAGCCGGGCGCGACCGGGAGCTCGAACCTGGTCGCGTTTCCGCTCAACGGCGACGCGCCCGCCCCGCAGATCCGCGTGCTCGTGGTCGACGACAGCCCGACGGTGCGCAAGCAGCTGTCGCTCGCGTTCTCGCGGATGCGGGTCGAGTGCGACGCGGTGGCGAGCGCCGCCGAGGCGCTGCAGCGACTGGCCGAGCACCACTACGACCTCGCGCTCGTCGACGTCGTGATGCCAGAGGTCGACGGCTACAAGCTCACGCGGCAGATTCGCCGCAAGCACCCGGGCACGCCGGTGATCATCCTCACCAGCCGGTCCTCGCCGTTCGACCTGGCGCGCGGTGCGCTGGCCGGCTGCAGCACGTTCCTCGTCAAGCCGGTGCCGCTGCGCCAGCTCGAGGCCGCGATCGTCAAGCAACTGCGCCGCTCGCTGGCGATCGACGACCTGCGCGGGCTCATCAGGCTGAGCGGCGACGCTGCGCAACGCGCCCCGCAGCAGGGGGTCTCGTCCGCCGCGCCGGCGCAGGGCAGCGCTCCTTCCGGGCACGCGCCCCGATCGTCCGGACGGTGAAGACTGCCATGGACATCGCCACCCGGACAGCGCTCGTCGTCGACGACCAGGCCACGGCGCGCGCACGCATGTCGACGATCCTGGCCGACGCCGGCTGGCGCGTGAGCACCGCCGGCAGCGCCGCCGAAGCGCTCGAGAAGGCGCGTGCCGAGCGCCCGTCGATCATCTTCATGGACATCGTGATGCCGGGCATGGACGGCTACCAGGCCTGCCGCAGGCTCGCGGTCGATCCCGCCACGCGCGCGATCCCGGTGGTGTTCGTGTCCACCAAGTGCCAGCGCGCCGACCAGGTCTGGGCCCGGATGCAGGGCGGCAAGGCGCTGATCGGCAAGCCGTTCAGCGACGTCCAGGTCCTCGACGCCCTGAGGTTCGCGGCCCGATGACGCCGCGCTCTCCCGAGCAGGCCGACGCGCCGACTCCCGCCACGCGCTTCGGCGTTCGGCTGGGCGGCGTCGCCGTGGCGCTGCCGGCGGGAACGCCGCTCGAGTTCGTCGCCGGCGCGGTGATCTATCCGCTGCCGCTGGCGCCGGCGCGGGTCGCCGGGCTGATGCCGCTGCGCGGCCAGCCGCTGCTCGTGCTCGATCCCTCGAAGGTGCCCGAAGCCGCCGCGGCGATCCGTCGTCGCGACGTGCTGGTCGTCGGCCAGCCGCCGCAGGCCGCGGCGCTGCTGGTCGACGCCGCGCCGCAGCCGCTCGAGGACGGCAGCTGGCATCGCGCCGGGACCGCTCCTCCCGACTGCGCGTTCGCGTCGGCGATCCGGTTCGTCGACCCGGGGTCGGCCTCCGGACGCGCGCCGGGCGAGGCGTGGCACGAGGTCGATCCCGCAGGCCTGCTCGAGTCGCTCGCGCGGAGCTGAGCGATGGCCTCGCGATCCTTCGCACGGCAGCTGCGCCTGGGCATCGGGGTGCTCGCCGCGGTGCCGCTGGTCGTCGCGGCGGTCGCCGCCGCCCTGGCCTGGCTGATCGGGCGCGAAGCGCTCGATCCGGCGCAGGCGCTGGGCATCGTGGCGGTGGTGCTGGCGCTGGCCGCGTTGCTCGCGCTGGGGGGCTTCGCCTACGGTCGGCGGCTGGCGCGCTCGGCCAGCGAGCCGATCGAGCGGATCCAGGCGACGCTCGAGGCGCTCGCCGACGGCGACCTCGACGCGCGCGTGCGCTGGCGCGGTCGCGACGAGTTCGCGGGCCTGGCCGACGCGCTGGACCGGCTGCTCGACGATCGCGTCGCGAGCCTGAACCGCACGATCCGCGACAGCGAGGAACTCAACAACTCGGTGATCGAGATCATGCAGGCGGTCGGCACGATCGCCTCCACCAAGGACCTCTCGATCCGCGTCCCGGTCACCGAGAACGTCACCGGCGCGATCGCCGACGCGCTGAACCTGCTCACCGAGGAGACGGCCCGCGTGCTGCGCAACGTCGCGGCGCTGTCGAGCGACGTCGCGCAGGCCACGTTCGCGGTGCGCGGCCAGTCCGACCTGGCGATCCAGGCCGCGGCGCGCGAGCAGCGCGAGGTCGGGATGGCGGCGAGCGAACTGGCGCAGGCCGCGCAGGCGCTGGTCACCGTGGCCGATCGGGCGCGCCAGGTCAACGAGTCGGCGGCGCGCGCGGTCGTCGAGACCGGCGAGGCGGTGCGCGTCGTCGGGGCCACCGTGCAGGGGATCGTGCAGTCGCGCGAGTTGATTCGAGAGACCGAGAAGCGCATCAAGCGACTCGGCGAGCGTTCGCAGGAAATCGGCCAGGTCGTCGGCATCATCCAGGCGATCGCCGAGCGCACCGGGATCCTGGCGCTGAACGCGTCGATGCAGGCCGCGACCGCCGGCGAGGCCGGCCGCAGCTTCGCGGTCGTCGCCGACGAGGTCAAGCGCCTGTCCGAGTCGGCGCGCGAGTCGGCGACGCGGATCTCGCGGCTGGTCAACGCGATCCAGACCGGCACGCACGAGACCGTGCGTGCGATGAACGAGGCGATCACGCAGGTGGTGCAGATCAGCCGCATGGCCGACGACGCGGGCCAGGCGATGCGACGAACGCAGCAGGAGACCGAGTCGCTGGTGGCCAACGTGCGCGAGATCGCGGCGACGTCCGAGGAGCAGGCGCGCGCGAGCTCGGCGCTGCAGGCGCGCGCCGACGTGATTCGCGAGGCGAGCGCCGAAACCACTCGCCAGCTGCGCGCGCAGTCGATCGAGACGCGGCGGCTGGTCGAGTACGCGCGCTCGCTGGTGACCGAGGTCAGCGTCTTCAGGACGCCGAAGCCGTGACGAGCGAGTCGACGCCGTGAGCGCAACCCGAACCGACGCAGCGGACGGCGGCGCGCCGGCCAGGGCCGACGCGCGCCTCGACGCGCTCGACGCCGCCGCGGTCGGCCTGCTCGAGCCGCTGATCCACGCGACCGACCTCGACATGGTTGGGATGTTGCCGGCTGCGGGGGGCGCTGCGGGGCAGGGGGACCGGCCCGCCGGTGCAGCGCCGGGAGCGCCGGCTGCCTGGCGCGTCGGGCTGGCCGGTGCGCTCGACCGCCTGGCCGAGGCCGCGCTCGAGCTCGAACTGATCGGGCTGGGCCATGCAGTGGGCCTGTTGCGGGCGCACCTGCTGGGAACCGGCCGCCCCGACGATGCGGCTCTCGAGCTCGCTTCGGCCGAGGGCTGGGTGTCGGACGCGATCGCCTTCTGCAGCGGACAGCTGCCGGCCGACGAAGCCGCGAGCCTGATCGAGCGGCTGCGCGACTGGCCGGGGCTGGCCGAGCGGATCACTCCCGAACTCGTCGCGCCGATCGCCGCCCGCTTGCGGCAGGACGCCGAGCGCATTGCCGCCGCGACGCTGGCCGCGATGGCGCGGGCCGGGCGGCCTGCGGAGGGCGGCGCCGGAACCGGCGAGGCGCGGGAGGTCGAGGCGCAGGCCGGCGAAGGAAGGGCAGCCGAGGCGCAGGCGGGCGAAGCGCAGGCGGCGTCTGCCGAGGCCGGCGTGCTCGCAGTCGGCGCCGACGAGCTCGAGATGCTCGCCGAGGCGGCGGAGCAGCTCGACGAGGAATTCGGTCCGGCGCTGGCCGCGCCCGCGGCCGGCGGCGACCGTGTCGCGTACGACGCGCAGGTCGCCGACGCACTCGAGGCCGGCGCCGACGCGATCGAGCGATTCGCCAACGCAGTCGGCTACGTCGGGCTCTCCGCGGTCGCGGCGGTGCTCGCGGCGTTCGGCGGCAACCTGCTGGCGCTGGCGCGCGAACCGGGGCGAGTCGAGGCCCGGCACCGCGCGCTGCTGGCGCAGGTGGCGCCGGCCTGGGCGCGGCTGTTTCGCGAACCCTCCGCGCAGGCGGCGAGCGACGCGACCGCGCTGCTCGCGGACCCGGCGTGGTCGCAGCCGGCGCAGCGCGAGGCGCTGGAGTCCGCGCGGCGCGAGTTCGGCTCGCTCGCAACCGTGGCGTCGCGGCGGGTGGCGGCGGTCGAGCAGCCGATCGACGCGCGCGACCTCTCGCTGGACATTCCGCTCGATGCCGATCGCAGCGTCGTCGACAACCTGCTGCGCGAGCTGCCGGCGCTCTCGGCCGAGTTCTCCGCGTGCATCGACCGGCTCGCGTCGGGCTCGGGCGACGCGATCGCGTCGGCGCAGCGCATCGCCCACACGCTGAAGGGATCGGCGAACACGGTGGGCGTGCGCGGCATCGCGGTGCTGACCCACCAGCTGGAAGACCTGCTGCAACTGCTCGGACCGGTCGACGGCAGGCTGTCGGGCGAACTGGTCGACGTGCTCGCCGACGCAGCCGACTGCGTCGCCGAGATGAGCGAGTCGGTCGCGGGCCTCGGGCCTGCCCCGGCGGGCGCGCTCGACGTGCTGCAAAGGGTTCGCGACTGGACGCACCGCGTGCTGCAGGATCCGGCCGCGGCGATCGCGGGTCGCGCGCCGGCCGTCGCGCCAGAAACCACGCCGGCCGCCGTTCCCGTTTCGCCGCCGCGCGAGCGTGTCGCGGGTGCCGAGTCCGCCGCGGCGCCGCGGCACCCGCCCGAACCGACCGAAGAGCCGGTCCCGGCACCGGCTGCGCCGGCGCCCGAGGAACCCGCAGAGGCCGCGGGCGCCGAGGAGTGGCTGCGGGTGCCGGCCTCGCTGATCGAGCGCCTGCTCGGGTTCGCCAACGAGGCGTCGATCCTGCTGTCGCAGGCCCAGGAGCAGGCGATCGAAGTCGACCGGATTCGCGCCGGGCTGCGCACCGGTACCGACCAGCTGCAGGATCTGGCCGGCGAGCTCGAGCGCCTGGTCGACGTGCGCGGCACGGCGCTGAACGAGCGCCGCGCGCGCGACGATTTCGATGCGCTCGAGCTCGACGAGTACAACGACCTCCACACGGTGTCGCGCCGCATCGCGGAGTCCGGCGCGGACGGCCGGTTGATCGAGCAGCAGCTCGGCGGCAACGTCGCGGCGCTGCGCGACTCGCTGTCCCAGCTCGAACGCATCCAGGTGGACCTGCGCGAAGCGGCGCTGCAGACGCGCACCGTGCGCGTCGAGACGGTGGTGCCGCGCTGGCGGCGCACCGTGCGCCAGGCGGCGCGGATGGCCGGCCACGAGGTGAGCCTGCAGGTCGACGGCGAGGCGACCGAGATCGACGCGGAGCTGCTGCAGTCGCTCGTCGAGCCGATCGCGCACCTGCTGCGCAACGCGGTCGACCACGGGATCGAGCCGCCGGCGCAGCGCCGGGCGCTCGGAAAGCCGCCCGCCGGCCGCATCGTCCTCGCGTTCGTGCGCGACGGGGCGGACCTGGTCGTCGATTGCAGCGACGACGGGCGCGGGCTCGACCTGCGCTCGGTGCGCGAGCGGGCGATCGCGCTGGGCCTGCTCGACACCGGCGAGGCCTGCGACGACGCGGCGCTCGCCCGCTTCGTGTTGCGACCCGGCTTCTCGACGCGAACGCGCGCGACCCAGCTCTCAGGGCGTGGCATCGGGCTCGACGTCGTCAACCAGGCGGTGCGCGAGCTGCGCGGCGCGCTCGACATCGAGTCGGCGCCGGGACTGGGAATGCGCGTGCGGCTGCGCGTTCCGGTTCGCCTGGCGGCGGTGCCGGTCATCGTCGTGCGTTCGCCGTCGCACGTGCTCGCGCTGGCGGTGCGCGACGTCGAGCAGATCCTGCCGGCCGACCGCATCGTCGACGACGCCGACGGGGTGCGCCGCTTCCACGGCACCGCCGGACCGATGCGACTGGTGCGCCTGGAAGACGCGCTGGGCCTGCCCGAGGACGCCTTCGCGCCGCTGCCGGGCGTCGAGGCGGCGGCGCCGGCCGTTCTGCAGGTGCGGATGACAGGCGGCGAGCGCGTCGCGGTGCTGGTCGCCGAGCCGGGGCAGACGCGCAACGTGGTGGTGCGCCCGCTCGCGCCGTTCCTCGCGCCGATCCCCGGGATCGAAGGCGCGGCAGTGCTCGGCGACGGCGCGGTCGCGCCGGTCGTCGACCTGCCGCAGCTGCTCGCGGCGCGCGAGGGCGCGCGCGCGGCGCCGGCGCGCGACCAGGCGCGCCGCGCGGCGCCCGTGTGCCTGGTCGTCGACGACTCGGTGAGCGTGCGCCGGACGATGGAGCTCTTCGCCCGCGACCTCGGCTACGAGGTCGACAGCGCGGCCGACGGCGTCGACGCGCTCGAGCGCGTGGCGCGTCGCGTGCCCGCGCTGGTGCTGGTCGACCTCGAGATGCCGAGGATGAATGGCGTCGAGTTCGTGCGCGCGCTGCGCGAAAGGCCGGCGACGCGCACGGTGCCGGTCATCATGATCACCTCGCGCTCGTCGGAGAAGCACCGGCGGCTCGCCATGGACGCCGGCGTCGACGTCTTCCTCACCAAGCCCTATACCGAGGACGCGCTGGCCGGCCACATCGCAGAGCTGGTCCGGCGGCATTGACGGCCGCGGCTGCGGACCTGGTGCCCCGGCCGGCCGGGCCCGTCGGTGGCCGCTTCCGGCAAGCCGTGGCCCCGGGCCCCGTGGCCCCGGACCCCGCGGTCCCCGACCCCCATGGCCTCCGACCCCCATGGCCTCCGACCCTTGTCCCACGCCGCTGCGTTGGGATAGCATCGACTCGGGCATCCTGGCCGTCGGGGCCGGTGAGCGGTGCGCGGGAGGGGACATGCAGGTCAGCGAAGTACTTCGGGTGAAGGGCAGCACGCTGTTCACCGTCAACCCGGAAATGATGCTGTCCGACTGCGTGATCACGATGGCCGATCACGACATCGGCTCGCTGGTCGTGATGGACCGCGGGCGCCTGGCCGGCATGCTGACGTTCCGCGAGGTCCTGCGCGTGCTCGCGCGCCGCCAGCTCGAGCAGCGGGCGGGCCCGACCGGGCCGGTCGCCGAGACGGTCGTGCGTGACGTGATGAACACCGATCCGTTCGTCGTCTCGCCCGACATGGACGTCAACGAGCTGCGCCGCGTGATGCTCGAGACGCGCCAGCGTTACCTGCCGGTGATGGACGGCCAGACGTTGCTCGGCGTGATCTCGTTCCACGACGTCGCCCGGGCGGTGCTCGAAGAGCAGAGCTTCGAGAACCGGATGCTCAAGGCCTACATCCGCGACTGGCCCGCAGAGGGCTGAGTTTTCCGCATGGGCCGATTCGCTAGAATCCGCCCATGCGCATCCTGATCAGCAACGACGACGGCTACTTTTCTCCCGGCATCCAGGCGCTCGCCGATGTCGCTCGCGAATTCGGCGAGGTCACCGTCGTCGCGCCCGAGCGCGACCGCAGCGGCGCGTCGAACTCGCTCACGCTCGATCGTCCGCTGTCGGTGCGCGTCGCGGCGAGCGGCTTCCTGTACCTGAACGGAACGCCGACCGACTGCGTGCACGTCGCGGTGACCGGGTTGCTCGACCACAAGCCCGACCTCGTGCTCTCGGGCATCAACGACGGCGCCAACATGGGCGACGACACGATCTACTCGGGCACCGTCGCCGCGGCGATGGAGGGTTACCTGCTCGGCGTGCCGTCGATCGCGTTCTCGCTCGCCAGGCGCGGCCACGAGCACCTCGCGACCGCCTCCAGCGTCGCGCGCGACCTGCTGCGGCGCTTCACGCGGCACCCGCTGAAGGGGCCGATGCTGCTCAACGTCAACGTTCCGTCCTGCGCGCTCGAGCAACTGCGTGGTGTGCAGGTCACGCGGCTGGGCCGTCGGCACCTCGCCGAGCCGGTCGTGCGCGCGCGCAGCCCGCGCGGCGACACGATCTACTGGATCGGCCCGGCCGGCGGCGCCAAGGAGGCCGGCCCCGGCACCGATTTCCACGCGGTGGACAACGGGTGGGCGTCGATCACGCCGCTCGACATCGACCTGACGGCTGCCGGCTCGCTCGGGCAGGTGCGCAACTGGCTCGGCCAGGCATGAGCGCACGCGCCTCGGCCCGCCGCGTCCTCGCCCGGAGCACGGACCCCTCATGAGCCGTCGTCCGGCCTGGCTGCCGATGCCACCGGCCTCGAGCGCGCGCACGCGTCGTCCGGCGCTGCCGCAGAATCCGGGAGGCCTCGGCCTCGCGTCCGACCGCGCGCGGGCGAGGATGGTCGACGCGTTGCGCCGGATCGGCGTGCGCGACGCCCGGGTGCTCGACGCGATGGCGCAGGTTCCGCGTCACGCGTTCGTCGACGCCGCGCTGGCCAGCCGCGCCTACGAGGACGTGGCGCTGCCGATCGGCCACGGCCAGACGATCTCGAAGCCGAGCACGGTCGCGCGGATGATCGAATTGGTCGCGCAGTCGCTGCCGGAATCGCGGCGCGCGCAGGCGAGCGTGCTCGAGATCGGCACAGGCTGCGGCTACCAGGCGGCGGTGCTGGCGCGCGTGTTCGGGCAGGTGCTGTCGGTCGAGCGCGTGCGCGGCCTGCACGAGCAGGCACGCAACAACCTGCGCGCGATGCGGCTGGCCAACCTGCGGCTGGTGTTCGGCGACGGCAACCTCGGCGTCGCGCAGGCTGCACCCTTCGACGCGATCGTGATGGCCGCGGCCGCGGAAGAGATCCCCGACGCGTTGCTCGAGCAGATGCGCGTGGGCGCACGGCTGATTGCGCCGATCGGCGTGACGAGGCAGGCGCTGCACCTGGTCGAGCGCGTCGAGCGCGAGCAATGGCAGGTCACGGTGCTCGATGCGGTACGATTCGTCCCATTGCGCACCGGCACTTCGTAGTGCCCTTGCTCCGCCTAACCAGCGCGCCCGCGCGGCGCGACACAGTCATGGTGAAACACACAGAAGGCGTCAGCCTCGCCGGCGCTTCGGCGCGCATCCGGGGTCTGCGCGCCGGAATGCTCGCGGCGCTCACCGCGCTCCTCGCCGCTTGCGCGAGTCCTCATCCGGCACCGATCGTGCACCGCACGCCGACGATGCGGCCCGCGGCCACTCCGACTCCGGTGCCTCGGGCGGCGACCCCTGCGGCCGCTGCCACGGCCCCGGCCGCCGCGGCGCCCGACGCGGCGCCGCTCGTGATCGAGACGACGCCGATTCCGTCGAGCCGGGTCGAGTCGCGCCCGCTGCCGGGGCCGGGCGGCACGATCGCGGCGCCGCCGCCGCCGCAGTCCTCGAACATGCTGAAGACCGAACCGAGGGCGGGCAAGCAGCCGTACTCGGACTCGCTGTTCGAGCAACTCAAGGGCAAGGAGCCGCAGCCCGCGGCGGCGCCAGGCCCGGTCGCAGTGGCGCCGCCGAGCGCGCCGGCGCCCGCGGCACCGGCTGCGCCGGCCGCACCGTCCACTCCCGCGGCCCCGTCGACGCCCGCCGCTTCAGCCGCGGGCGACTTCGTCTGGCCCGCGGCGGGCCAGGTCGTGCAGGGCTTCGCCGAGCCGCGAAGCATGGGCATCGCGATCGCCGGCAAGCCCGGCGACCCGATCGTCGCCGCGGCCGACGGCCGCGTGATCTTCAGCGGTCCCGGCCCGCGCGGCTACGGCAACCTCGTGATCCTGAAGCACGCGAACGAGACGCTGTCGGTCTACGGGCACAACCGCACGCTGCTGGTGAAGGAAGGCCAGAACGTCAAGCGGGGGCAGCGCATCGCCGAGCTCGGCAGCTCGGGCACCGACAGCCCGCAGCTGCGCTTCGAGATCCGCAAGGACGGCAAGCCGGTCGATCCGCGCAAGTACCTGCCGGCGCGCTGACCTGACCGGGCCCGCGGCGATGGTTCCCGTGATGTGCTTCGACATCGAGACCGTCCCGGACGTGGTCGGCCTGCGCACGATCCACGGGCTCGACGACTCGATCGACGATGCCGAAGTCGCGCAGCGCGCGTTCGCGCGCCGGCGCGAGCAGACGGGTAGCGACTTCCTGCCGCTGCACCTGCACCGCGTGGTCGCGATCGGCGCGCTGCTGCGCGACGACAGCGGGCTTCAGGTCCGCTGCCTGGGACAACCCGACGATCCCGAGTCGAAGCTGGTGCAGATGTTCTACCGCTTCGTCGACCGCTACACGCCGCAGCTGGTGTCCTGGAACGGCGGTGGCTTCGACCTCCAGGTCCTGCACTACCGCGGCCTGGTGCACGGCGTGCAGGCCGCACGCTACTGGGAGCAGGGCGACGAGGACCGCGAGTTCAAGTGGAACAACTACCTGGGCCGGTATCACACGCGGCACCTCGACCTGATGGACATGCTGGCGCTCTACACGCCGCGGGCGAACGCGCCGCTGGACGAGCTGGCGAGGCTGTGCGGCTTCCCCGGCAAGCTCGGCATGGACGGCTCGCAGGTGTGGCCCGCATACCGGGAAGGCCGGCTGCGCGAGATCCGCGCCTACTGCGAGACCGACGTCGCGAACACCTACCTGATGTTCTGCCGCTTCCAGCTGATGCGCGGGCTCTGGAACCCCGAGCACTACCGCCGCGAGCTCGCGCTGCTGCGCGAGACGCTGGCGGGGCAGTCGGAGCAGGCCCCGCACTGGCGAGAGTTCCTGCAGGCATGGCAGCCGGCGTGAGCGCGGCCGGCGCGCCGCTGACGCTGGCCATCGCTTCGCTCGACCTCGAGGCGAACGGGGTCGCCCACCACGAGGGCAAGGTGGTGTTCGTCCGCGGCGCGCTGCCGGGCGAGCGCGTGCGCGCGACGCTGGTGCGCAGCAAGCCGCGCTTCGACGTCGCGCAGACCGTCGAGGTGCTGCGCGAGTCGCATTCGCGGGTGACGCCGCGCTGCCCGCACTTCGGCGTCTGCGGCGGCTGCTCGATGCAGCACCTGGAGCCGGGCGCGCAGCTCGCGATCAAGCAGCGCGCGCTCGAGGACCAGCTCTGGCACATCGGCAAGGTCCGGCCGGAGTCGATCCTGCGCCCGCTCGCCGGCCCGGCGTGGGGCTACCGCTATCGGGCCCGCCTGTCGGTGCGCCACGTGCCGAAGAAGGGCGGCGTGCTGGTCGGATTCCACGAGCGCGCGTCGAGCTACGTCGCCGACATGCGCGAGTGCCACGTGCTGCCGCCGCGCGTTTCGGCGCTGCTGCTGCCGCTTCGCGAGCTCGTCGGCGGGCTCGCGCTGCGCGAGCGGCTGCCGCAGGTCGAGGTGGCGGTCGGCGAGCGCGACGGGGACCTGCTCGTCGCGCTGGTGCTGCGGGTGCTCGACGAGCCGGGTGCCGGGGATCGGTCGCGGATGCTGGCGTTCGCGGCCCGGGAGCGCGTCGAGATCTGGCTGCAGCCGAAGGGACCGGACTCGATCGCGCTGCTGTGCGGCGCCGACGGCCGGCCGGCCGCCAGCGACCTCGATTCGCAACTGGCCTACCGGCTGCGCGAGTTCGACGTCGAGATGCCGTTCCGCCCGACCGACTTCACGCAGGTCAACCACCGGATCAACGAGGCCCTGGTGTCGCGGGCGGTTCGCCTGCTCGATCCGCAGCCGGACGATCGCGTGGCCGACCTGTTCTGCGGCCTGGGCAACTTCTCGCTGCCGCTCGCGCGGCGCGCGCGCCAGGTGGTCGGTATCGAGGGCAGCCCGGCGCTCGTGCGCCGCGCGCAGCAAAATGCGCAGCGCAACGGCCTGGCCGACCGCACCGAGTTCCGCAGCGCGAACCTGTTCGACGAGGAAGTGGCCGGGTTCCGCTCGCTCGGCCGGTTCGACCGGATGCTGATCGATCCGCCCCGCGAAGGGGCCCTCGAGGTGGCGAAGGCGCTCGCCGCCGACGCGGCACGGCCGCAGCGCCTGGTCTACGTGTCGTGCAATCCGGCGACGCTGGCGCGCGACGCGGCGATCCTGGTGCACCAGGGCGGGTACGTGATGACCGCCGCGGGGGCGGTCGACATGTTCCCGCAGACTTCGCACGTCGAGTCGATGGCGGTGTTCGACGCGACCACCGGGTAGGTCGCATTTCGGGGCGCGCCGCCGCCCGGCGGGCTCGGCGGCGGCGCGCCCCGGAATGCAAAGGCCGCCCGGTGGGCGGCCTTTGGTGCAGCAGGGTGGGGCTGCGTCAGTCGCGGTCGCCGCCGAGCACGCCCAGCAGCATCAGCAGGTTGCTGAACACGTTGTAGATGCTCAGGTAGACCGCCAGCGTCGCGCTGACGTAGTTGGTCTCGCCGCCGTTCACGACCCGCTGCAGGTCGTACAGGATGAATGCTGAGAAGATCAGGACGGCCAGCGTCGAGATCGTCAGCGCGAGGGCCGGCATCTGCAGCCAGATGTTGGCGATCGCCGCGACGAACACGACCATGAAGCCGATGAACAGCCACCTGCCCATGCCGCCGAAGTCGCGCTTCGAGACGGTCGCGATGGTGGCCATCACGGCGAAGATCGCCGCGGTGCCGCCGAAGGCGGTCATGATCAGGCTGGCCCCGTTGGAGAAGCCGAGCACCGCGCCGACCAGGCGCGACAGCATCAACCCCATGAAGAACGTGAAGCCGAGGAGCAGGGCCACGCCGATGCCGCTGTTCTTGAAGCGCTCGATCGCGTAGAAGAAGCCGAACGCGACGCCCAGGAACACCAGCAGCCCGACCATCGGGGAGCCGGCGAAGAAGCGAAAGCCGGTCTGCACGCCGATCCAGGCGCCCAGCACGGTCGGTACCATCGAAAGCGCGAGCAGCCAGTAGGTGTTGCGTAGAACCCGGTTACGGGTGGCGGTCTCGACGACGCCCCCCGTGGCGCCGAACCCGCGCGCGCCCAGTTGGTTTTGCTCGTAAGCCATGCGTATTGCCTCCAGAAAAGCGGCCGTCGCCGGCCGGTAAGTCTCGACCGGATATGGGGACGAAAGTCTCCCGCCGCAACGTCCGGCATCATGACAGCCGGCCGGCGCCCGGTACAGATCTTTTGTCACCCGGCTGTGCTAAACTTACAAGTTGGCCCGACTCATGAGAAACCGGCATAATTAAGTGAGCCAAGCCACTAATTTTGCTGGATATTTCCTGAGGCCCTGACCAGCCGTCCAGGCCCGGACGACCCGCCTCCGGGCATGCTCACAGCCTGGTCAGCGGGCGTGGCGGGCCAGGACGGCGGGCACCAGATCCATTTCACACCTCCACTTCCGACCTGCGGGAAAGCACATGGCTGTCGAACGGACCCTCTCCATCATCAAGCCGGATGCCGTCGCCAAGAACGTCATCGGCCAGATCTATTCGCGCTTCGAAGGCGCCGGCCTGAAGGTCATCGCCGCGCGGATGATGCATCTGTCGCGCGAGCAGGCCGGGGCCTTCTACGCCGTGCACAAGGAGCGCCCGTTCTTCAAGGACCTGGTCGAGTTCATGACCTCGGGCCCGGTGATGATCCAGGTGCTCGAGGGCGAGAACGCGATCCAGAAGAACCGCGACCTGATGGGCGCCACCGATCCGAAGAAGGCGGCACCGGGCACGATCCGCGCCGACTTCGCCGACAGCATCGATGCCAACGCGGTGCACGGCTCGGACGGTGCCGAGACCGCGCGTGCCGAAGTGGCGTTCTTCTTCGCGGCGCTCGACGTCCATTCGCGTTAAGCTCGCGGAAGTCCCTGTTCCGGCGGCCGCATGACGAGCGAATCGGGATGAGCGAGATCGTCGACCTGCTCGGGCTGGATGCTGACGGGTTGGCGCGCCGCTGCGCCGACTGGGGGCAGAAGCCGTTTCGCGCGCGCCAGCTGATGCGCTGGATCCACCAGCGCGGCGAGCACGACTTCGAAGCGATGACCGATCTCGCCCGGGACTTCCGCGAGGTCCTGAAGCGCAGCGCCCGCGTCGCGGCGCCTGCCGTCATCGCCGACAATGTGTCGGCTGACGGCACCCGCAAGTGGCTGCTCGACGTCGGCGCGGGCAACGCGATCGAGACCGTCTACATCCCCGAGGCCGATCGCGGCGCGCTGTGCATCTCCACGCAGGCAGGCTGCGCGGTCAACTGCCTGTTCTGCTCGACCGGCAAGCAGGGCTTCTCGCGCAACCTCGAGGCGCACGAGATCGTCGCCCAGCTCTGGCACGCGAGCCGGGCGCTCGGCGCCGGCGACCCCGCGCAGCGCGCGCGCGGCGAGCGTCCGATCACCAACGTGGTGTTCATGGGGATGGGCGAGCCGCTGCAGAACTACGCGGCGACGCTGGCCGCGCTGCGAATCCTGCTCGACGACAACGCTTACGGCCTGTCGCGGCGGCGCGTGACCGTCTCGACGTCGGGCGTCGTCCCGATGATCGATCGGCTGCGCGACGATTGCCCGGTTGCGCTCGCCGTCTCGCTGCACGCGCCCGACGACGCGCTGCGCGACCGCCTGGTGCCGCTGAACCGCAAGTACCCTCTGACGGAGCTGATGGCAGCCTGCCGACGCTACCTCGAGCGCGCGCCGCGCGACTTCATCACCTTCGAGTACGTGATGCTCGACGGCGTGAACGACACCGACCGGCACGCCGTGCAGCTGCTCGCGCTGGTGCGCGACGTGCCCTGCAAGTTCAACCTGATCCCGTTCAACCCGTTCCCCAACTCGGGCCTGAGGCGCTCGCCCCCCGATCGGATCCGGCGCTTCGCGCAGCAACTCGTCGACGCGGGCATCGTGACCACGATCCGCCGGACCCGGGGCGACGACATCGACGCGGCCTGTGGCCAGCTGGCCGGGGAGGTGCAGGACCGCACCCGCCTGGCCCAACGCAGCGCACGCGCTGCCGGGAATGCCGGCGCAGCGGCCACGACGGGCGGTCGCGTCGCGCAACCGAAGCGCCCGGCGGACCGGCGCACGAGGCAGCCAGCGGAGACGTAATGAGATCGACGACGACGCTGCGACGCGCGGGCCGATGGGCCGCGGCCCTGGTGCTGGGCACTGCGCTGGCCGGCTGCGCCACGCCCGAGGGCACGACCCCGGCGAGCAGCGCGAACAAGGAGGTCGCGACGGTCATCCCGCAGGCGGCCAACGAGACCGAGCAGCGGCGTCGCGCGCGCATCAGGCTCGAGCTGGCAGCGAATTACTACCAGCAGGGCAACTTCAACGTCGCGCTCGACGAGTTGCGCCACGCCCTCGAGGTCGACCCGGGGTATGCGGCCGCCTACGGCGTGCTGGGGCTCGTCTACCGCGACCTCGGCGACCTCGATCGCGCCGAGGACAGCTTCCAGCGCGGCCTGCAGCTGGCCCCCGGCGACCCCGACCTGAACAACAACTACGGGTGGTTTCTCTGCCAGACCGGCCGCGAGCGCAAGTCGATCGACTACTTCCTGCGCGCGCTGAAGGATCCGCTCTACGCGACGCCGGCCAAGCCGCTGCACAACGCCGGACTCTGCTCGCTGCGGCTCGGCGACGAGGCCGCGGCCGAGGGCTACTTCCAGCGCGCGTTCCAGGTCGACCCCGCGAACGCGGTGGCGATGTTCAACCTGGGCGAGCTCTACCTGAAGCGCCGCGACTTCGAGCGCGCGCACTTCTACGCCCAGCGGCTGCTGACCACCTACGCGCCGACCGCGCAGACGACCTGGCTGGCACTCCGGGTCGCCCACGCGCGCGGCGACCGCGACACCGAGGCGAGCCTCGCCGCGCAGTTGCGCCGGCGCTTCCCCACCTCGCCCGAAGCCGGGCTGCTGGCAGCCGGCAAGTTCGGCGGCTGACGCGATGTCCGCGACGAGCCAGACCGACCCGCAACGCGACGCCGCCGGCGCCGACGCTGCGACGCCCGCCGATGCGGGCGCGGACATCGCCGGCGGGCGGCCGTCGGCCGTTGCCGCGATCGTCGCCACGCCCGCGCAGCTCGCCGCCGCGCGCGAGGCGCGCGGGTGGTCGGTCACCGACCTCGCCGCGAAGCTGGGGATGGTGCCCAGGCAGATCGAGGCGATCGAGCGCGGCGACTGGGACGCGCTGCCGGGGCAGGCCTTCGTGCGCGGCGCGATTCGCGCCTGCGGAAAGGCGCTGCAGGCCGACGTCGAGCCGCTGGTCGCGTCGGTCGGCGGCGCGGTCCGCTCCCCCGAGCTGCGTCCGTCGGCGTCGCTCGAAGCGCCGCTGCCCAGGCACGGTGCGCTCGGCTTCGACAATGGCGGGTCGGGCAGTCGCCTCACCTGGATCCTGCTCGGCGTCCTGGGCGTGATCGCGATCGCGATGTATTTCGGTCGCGGCGCCGAGTGGTCGCGGGTGCTCGAAGGCGGTCCGACCGGCGCGGGCGCACCCGGCCGCGCGGTGGAGACCGTGCCGCTGCAGCCGCCGGCTTCGCCGGGCGCGGCGCCCGCCCAGCCCGTCGAAGCGTCCGCGCCGCCCCCAGGATCGTCGGCCGGCGCGCCGCCGCAGCCCTCGAAGGCCGACGGCGAGGCCTCGCCGGCGGGTGATCGCGCCGTCGCAGGCGCGGCGCCCGCGGCTGCGGCGAACCCGGCCGCCGCCGCTTCGTCGGGCGCCGACGCATCGACGATCCCGGCGACGGCGCCGGCGAACTCCACGGCCGCCGCATCCGCGCCGCCCGCCGCGTCGGGCGCGACGGGTGCCGCGGGCGGCGCCGGCGCTGAAGCCGGCGACGCGCTGCGCTTCCGTTTCGAGGCCGAGAGCTGGGTCGAGGTGCGCGACGCGGCCGGCAACCGACTCCTCTACGGAACGCAACCCGCAGGCAGCGCGCGCGAGATCGTCGGGCGCCGGCCCTACACACTGGTGGTCGGCAACGCCGCGCAGGTGCGGCTCGAACACGGCGGGCGCGCGGTCGACCTCGGCGCGATCGCGCGCAACGGCGTCGCGCGCCTGAAGATCGACTGACGCGATGCGCGATTCCTGCCTGCCGATGCCTGCGGGACCGGCGCCGCGTCGCGCGTCGCGCGCGATGCGCGTCGAATGGGGCCTGCGCAGCGTTCGCGTCGGCGGCGGCGCTCCGGTGGTCGTCCAGTCGATGACCAACACCGACACCGCCGACGTGGCGGCCACCGCCGCGCAGGTCGCGGCGCTGGCGCGCGCCGGCTCCGAGCTGGTCCGCATCACGGTGAACACGCCGGCGGCCGCCGCCGCGGTGGCGCCGATTCGCGAGCGACTCGACCGGATCGGCGTCGACGTTCCACTGGTCGGCGACTTCCACTACAACGGGCACAAGCTGCTCGCGCAGTTCCCCGACTGCGCGCAGGCCCTGTCGAAGTACCGGATCAACCCCGGCAACGTCGGCACCGGGCGCACCCGCGACGACAACTTCGCGCAGATGATCGAGGTCGCCTGCCGGCACGGCAAGCCGGTGCGCATCGGGGTCAACTGGGGCAGCCTCGATCAGGCGCTGCTGGCGCGGCTGATGGACGAGAACGCGGCGCGCGCGCAGCCCTGGGATGCGCGCGAGGTGATGCGCGAGGCGCTGGTCGCCTCGGCGATCGACAGCGCAGACCGCGCCGCGCAGCTGGGCCTGCCCGCCGACGCGATCTGCCTGTCGGCCAAGGTCTCGAGCGTCCAGGACCTGATCGCGGTCTACCGCGAACTCGCCGTGCGCTGCGACTGGCCGCTGCATCTCGGGCTCACCGAGGCGGGCATGGGAAGCAAGGGCATCGTCGCCTCGACCGCGGCAATGGCGGTGCTGCTGCAGCAGGGCATCGGCGACACGATCCGCGTCTCGCTCACGCCCGAGCCGGGCGGCGATCGCACCCGCGAAGTCGTCGTCGCGCAGGAGATCCTGCAGACGATGGGCCTGCGCGCCTTCGCGCCGATGGTCGTCGCCTGCCCGGGCTGCGGACGCACCAGCAGCACCTTCTTCCAGGAGCTCGCGGCGAAGATCCAGGGCTGGCTTCGCGACCAGATGCCGGCCTGGAGGGCGCGCTATCCGGGCGTCGAGTCCATGCAGGTCGCGGTGATGGGCTGCGTCGTCAACGGGCCCGGCGAGAGCCGCCACGCCGACATCGGCATTTCGCTGCCGGGGGCCGACGAGGCCCCGGTCGCGCCGGTGTTCGTCGACGGCCAGCGCACCGTGACGCTGAAGGGCGATCGCATCGCCGAGGACTTCCAGGCGATCGTCGACGACTACGTCAGGCGCCGCTACGGCGGCGCCGAACAACGAGAGCGCGAGCGTTCGCCGGGCGTCGCCTGACGCCGCGCGACGCGCGCCGACCGAGCATGGATCGATCGACCCCCGTGAAGAAGACGCAGCCCGAGAAGCTGACCGGCGTGCGCGGCATGAACGACGTGCTGCCCGCCGACGAGCCGCTGTGGAGCCGCTTCGAGGACGCGGTGGCCGGCGCGATGCGCGCCTACGGGTACGCCCGGATCCGCACGCCGATCGTCGAGCACACCAGGCTGTTCGTGCGCGGCATCGGCGAGGTGACCGACATCGTCGAGAAGGAGATGTACTCGTTCACCGACGCGCTGAACGGCGAGGACCTGACGCTGCGCCCCGAGAGCACCGCCGGCGTGGTGCGCGCGGCGATCGAGCACAGCCTGCTCTACGACGGGCCGAAGCGGCTCTGGTACGCCGGGCCGATGTTCCGCCACGAGCGCCCCCAGAAGGGCCGCTATCGCCAGTTCCACCAGGTCGGCGCCGAGGCGCTGGGAATGGCCGGCCCCGACGCCGACGCCGAAGTGATCCTCCTCTGCCAGCGCTTGTGGGACGAGCTCGGCCTGGACGGCGTTCGCCTCGAGATCAATTCGCTCGGCGCCTCGCACGAGCGGCGCGCGCACCGCGAGGCGCTCGTCGCCTACTTCGAGGCGCATCGCGACGTGCTCGACGCCGAGGCGCAGCGCCGCCTGCACAGCAACCCGCTGCGCATCCTCGACACGAAGAACCCTGCGATGCAGGCGTTGGCCGAGCAGGCGCCGCGGCTGATCGACTACCTCGGGCCGGAGTCGCTCGCGCACTTCGAGCGGCTGCAGGCGCTGCTGCGCTCGCAGAACCTGCCGTTCCGGATCAACCCGCGGCTGGTGCGCGGTCTCGACTACTACAACCTGACCGTGTTCGAATGGGTCGCCGACGTCGGCGGCACGGGGCTCACGGTCTGCGGCGGCGGGCGCTACGACCCGCTGGTCGAGATGCTGGGCGGCAAGCCGGCGCCGGCCTGCGGATTCGCGATCGGCGTCGAGCGCGTGCTCGAAATGATGCGCGCGCGCGGCGACGGCGCACCGCAGCCGCAGTGCGAGGTCTACGTCGTGCACCAGGGCGACGAGACGCTCGAGGCGGCGCTGCAGGCGGCCGAACGGCTGCGCGACGCCGGGATCGACGTGATCCTGCATTGCGGCGGCGGCAGCTTCAAGGCGCAGTTCAGGCGCGCCGACGCGAGCGGCGCGCGGCTCGCGGTCATCGTCGGCGGCGACGAACTGGCGCGCGGCGAGGTTTCGGTGAAGTGGCTGCGCGCCGGCGACGCGGGCGCCGCGGGCCCGCAGCAATCCGTGGCGCTCGACCGGCTCGCCGAACTGGTCGTCGACGCGATCTTGGCGAACGAACGGCATCCGGACGATCCGGGGCAATAAGGACAGGGGCGGTCGATGGCCTACAACCTCGAAGAGCAGGAACAGCTCGAGAACCTGAAGGCGTTCTGGAAGCAGTACGGCAACTTCATCGTCACCGTGATCACGGTGGCCGCGCTGGCCGTCGCCGGCTGGAGGGGCTGGGGCTGGTACCAGGCGCGCGAGGCGGCGCAGGCCGCGGCCGTCTACGAGCAGTTGCGCGAGGCGGCGTCGGCGAAGGACCTCGACAAGGTCCGCGCGGCCGCCGGCACGGTGTTCGAGCAGTACGGCGGCACCGCCTACGGCCAGATGGCGGCGCTCGTGGCGGCGAGGGCCTACGTCGAGGCCAATGATCCGAAGGCCGCGAAGGTCACGCTCGAATGGGCGGTCTCCAACGCGAAGGACGACGAGTTCCGCCACGCGGCGCGCCTGCGGCTGGCCGCGCTGCTGATCGACGAGAAGGCCTACGACGAGGCGGGCAAGCTGCTCGCGGTGGAGGCGACCGGTCGCTTCGCCGGCGAATACGCCGATCGGCGCGGTGACCTCCTGGTCGCGCAAGGCAAGACGGCCGAGGCGCGCGCCGCCTACCGGCAGGCGCTCGAGGCGCTGGCGCCCGACAGCCCGATGCGCCGGCTGGTGCAGCTGAAGCTCGATTCGCTGGGAACGGAGGGCAAGCAATGACCCCGCTTCGCGGCACGGCGCGCCGTCGCGCCGCCCGGCTGGCCGGCGCGCTCGCCCTGGCGGTGCTCGGCGGCTGCGGCATCTGGCCCTGGTCGAACTCGAAGGAGCCGTTGCCGCCGCTGCCGCCGCTCACCGCGCCTGCCGGCGCCCGGGTCGCCTGGTCGCTTTCGCTGCCGGGAGCCGGCGTCGGTTTCCAGCCGGTCGTCGCCGCTGACAGCGTGTTCGCCGCCGCGCGCGATGGCACCGTCGTTCGCGTCGACGCGGCCAGCGGCCGGGTGCAGTGGCGATCGAGCGCCGGCCAGCCGCTCGTCTCCGGGGCCGGCAGCGACGGGGAAACGGTCGTCGTCGGCGCACTGGACGGCTCGCTGATCGCGTTCGATCGCGACGGCCGTCGGAAGTGGAGCGTGCAGACCGGCGCCGAGGTGGTCACGGTGCCCAGTGTCGCGCTCGGCCTCGTGCTGGTGCGCACCAGCGACAACCGGGTCGCCGCATTCGAGTCCGACACCGGCAAGCGGCGCTGGACCTTCCAGCGGCAGAACCCGCCGCTGGTGTTGCGGCAGACCTCGCTGATCGCGATGGATACCGGATCGGCGTACGTCGGCCTGCCGGGCGGCCGGCTCGTCTCGCTGTCGCTGCAGACCGGGGCGCTGCACTGGGAAGCGGCGGTCGCGATCCCGCGCGGCTCCAACGAGATCGAGCGCATCGCCGACGTCGTCGGTTCGCCGCTGGTGAGCGGGCGCGAGGTCTGCGCCGTGACGTTCCAGGGCCGGGTCGGCTGCTTCGAGGCGTCCTCCGGACGCGCGCGCTGGGCGCGCGACCTGTCCTCGCCGTCGGGGCTGGACCTCGACGGCAGCCTGGTCGTCGTCCCCGACGATCGCGGCGAAGTCCACGCGTTCTCGCGCAGCGGCGCCAGCGTCTGGCGCCAGGACAAGCTGCGCCGCCGCGGCCTGTCGACGCCGCTGCTGATGTCGCGCTTCGTTCTGGTCGGCGACAGCACGGGGCTGGTGCACGGCCTTGCGCGCGACGACGGCGCGCTCGCCGCGCGCCTGCCGACCGACGGCTCGGCGATCGTCGCCGCGCCGGTCGCCGCGTCGGGTCTGGCGATCGTGCAGACGAGCGCAGGCGCGCTCTACGCGCTCGGCGTGGAATAGCCGCGATGGCGCGCTTGCCGGTGCTGGCGCTGGTCGGCCGGCCCAACGTCGGCAAGTCGACGCTGTTCAACCGCCTCACGCGCAGCCGTTCGGCGCTGGTCGCCGACGTTCCGGGCCTGACCCGGGACCGGCAGTACGGGCGCGGGCGCGTCGGCGAGCGGCCGTTCATCGTGATCGACAGCGGCGGCTTCGAGCCGGTCGCGAAGTCGGGCATCGCCGCCGAGATGGCGCGGCAGACGCGGCAGGCAGTGCTCGAGGCCGACGCCGTCGTCTTCGTCGTCGACGGACGCGAGGGCATGTCGCCGCGCGACCAGGAGATCGCCGCCGAGCTGCGCCGCACCGCGCAGCGCGTGCTGCTCGCGGTCAACAAGACCGAGGGCATGCCGCGCGAGCAGGTCGCCGCCGAGTTCCACGCGCTCGGGCTGGGCGAGCCGATGGCGATCTCGGCCGCGCACGGCGACGGCGTGCGCGAGCTGGTCGAGGCGGCGCTCGCCCCGTTCGAGTCGGGCGCGCCGGCCGCGCCCACGCAGGGCGAGGTGGCCGACGAGGGCGAGCAGGCCGGGCCGCGGCGCGTGAAGGTCGCGGTGGTCGGGCGCCCGAACGCCGGGAAGTCGACGCTGATCAACACCCTGCTCGGCGAAGAACGTCTGATCGCCTTCGACCAGCCCGGGACCACCCGCGACGCGGTGGCGGTCGACTTCGATCGCGCGGGCCGGCCCTACACGCTGATCGACACCGCGGGGCTGCGCCGGCGCGGAAAGGTGACCGACACGGTCGAGAAGTTCTCGGTGGTCAAGACGCTGCAGGCGATCGAGGATTGTCACGTCTGCGTGCTGTTGCTCGACGCGAGCGAGCAGGTCTCGGACCAGGACGCGACGATCGCCGGCCACGTCCTCGAAGCGGGGCGGGCCCTGGTCGTCGCGGTCAACAAGTGGGACCTCGCCGACGCGCAGGCGCGCCAGCGCATCAAGACCGACCTCGACCGCAAGCTCTACTTCCTGCGCTTCGCGAAGCTGCACTTCATCTCGGCGCGCGAGGGGTTCGGCATCGGCGCGCTGATGCGCTCGGTCGACGAGGCCTACGCGGCGGCGATGAGCAAGCTGCCGACTCCCAAGCTCACGCGAGCGCTGCACGAGGCGGTCGAGCGACAGGCCCCGCCGCGGCGCGGCCCGATCCGCCCGAAGCTCCGCTACGCGCACCAGGGCGGCCAGAACCCGCCGATCGTCGTGATCCACGGCACCTCGCTCGACAGCGTGCCCGAGGCCTACCGGCGCTATCTCGAGGCCTGGTTCCGCGAGCGCTTCGGCCTGCTCGGCACGCCGCTGCGCATCGAGTTCCGCTCGGCGGCGAACCCCTACGCGCCGCGCGACTGAGGGCGGCCGGCGTCGGCCGCCGGCGACCGGCCCGGGGCCTTGAAACGCCGGCGGTCGCCCCGAAATTGCGATAGAGTTCACGAGGCGGGCACAGACCCGCGGCCGACCAGACCACAACAACCGGAGTCGCCATGAGCAACAAAGGGCAGCTGCTACAAGACCCGTTCCTGAACCTGCTCCGCAAGGAGCACGTGCCGGTGTCGATCTACCTGGTCAACGGCATCAAGCTGCAAGGCCAGATCGAATCGTTCGACCAGTACGTGGTGCTGTTGCGCAATACGGTGACGCAGATGGTCTACAAGCATGCGATCTCGACGGTCGTGCCGGGTCGCGCGGTCAATTTCCACCAGGAAGGTCCAGAAAGCTGAGCGCTCCCGACAAGCCCGTTTCCTGCTTCCTCGTCGGCGTCGCGTTCGGCGGCGCCGCCCGCTCCGACGACTCGCTCGACGAACTCGCGTCCCTGGCCGGTTCGGCGGGCCTGGCGCCCGTCGAGAGGCTCACGGTGCGCCGCTCGCGGCCCGACGCCGCCCTGTTCATCGGCTCGGGCAAGGCCGAGGAGATCGGCGCGCGGCTGGCCGAAACCGGCGCGGGGCTGGTGCTCTTCGACCACGAGCTGTCCCCGATCCAGCAGCGCAACCTGAGCCGGCTCTGGGATCTGCCGGTGATGGACCGCACCGAGCTGATCCTCGACATCTTCGCGCGCCGCGCGCGCAGCCACGAGGGGAAGCTGCAGGTCGAACTCGCCCGGCTCGAGCATCTTTCGGCGCGACTGGTGCGCGGCTGGACGCACCTCGAGCGGCAGCGCGGCGGCATCGGCGTGCGCGGCGGCCCCGGCGAGACGCAGCTCGAACTCGACCGGCGGATGCTGTCGATCCGGGTCAAGCGGCTGCGCGCGCAGCTCGAGCAGCTGCGCAAGCAGCGTCGCACGCGCCGGCGCGCGCGCGATCGGCGACCGGCGTTCGCGGTCTCGATCGTCGGCTACACGAACGCTGGCAAGTCGACGCTGTTCAACGCATTGACCGGCGCCGGCACCTACGCGGCCGACCAGCTGTTCGCGACGCTCGACACGCTCACCCGGCGCCTGCGCCTGCCTTCCGGCGCCGAGGCCGTGGTGTCGGACACGGTGGGCTTCGTGCGCGACCTCCCGCACCAACTGGTCGAGGCGTTTACCGCCACGCTCGAGGAGACAGCGCAGGCCGACCTGCTGCTGCACGTCGTCGACGCGTCGGCGCCCGACCGCGACGAGCAGATCGCGCAGGTCGACCGCGTGCTCGACGAGATCGGCGCGGCCGACGTGCCGCGCATCCTGGTCCACAACAAGATCGACCGCAGCGGGCGGGTCCCCGAAGTCGCGCTCGACCGCTATGGTAGGATCGACCGGGTCTGGGCGAGCGCGGCGACCGGCGAGGGGCTCGACCTGCTGCGCGAGGCGATCGACCAGCAGGTGGCCGCCTGGCGCGAGGCGCGCCGGCGCGGGCCGGCCGACGAGGCCGGCGCGCAGGCGGCGGACGTCGCCGCGGATGCGCCCGCGCGCCCCGAAACCCCCGTGCATCGGGCTGCCTGAACCCATCCTCTCCTTGTCCGTTCCCCTGACCATGTGGAAGTCCGTGCGCTCGATTTTCTCGCTCAACGATCCCGGCTGGGGGCGCAGCGGCGGCGGAGGCGACCAGCGTCCCCCGCAGCGGCCGAACAGCGACGGCCCGCCCGACCTCGACGAGCTCTGGCGCGACTTCAACCGGCGGCTGGGCGGCATGTTCCGGCGCGGCGGCGGGCGTCCGCCCGGCGGCGGCGACCGCGAGGGTCCGTCGCTGAAGGGGGCGGGCGCCGGGATCGGCCTGCTCGCGCTCGTGGCGCTGCTGCTCTGGCTGGCCAGCGGCTTCTACATCGTCCAGGAAGGCCAGGCCTCGGTCGTGCTGCGCTTCGGCGAGTACAAGCAGATGATCGATCGCGCCGGCTTCACCTGGCGGATGCCGTACCCGATCGAGACCAACGAGATCGTCAACGTCCAGCAGTTGCGCACCGTCGAGGTCGGCTACCGCAACGGCGTGCGCAACAAGACCCTGCGCGAGTCGCTGATGCTCACGCAGGACCAGAGCATCGTCGACATGCAGTTCACGGTCCAGTACCGGATCGGCGACACCAAGGACTACCTGTTCAACAACGACTTCGGCCCGGTGCCCGAGGAGATCGTGCGCCAGGCCGCCGAGACCGCGATGCGCGAGGTGGTCGGCCGCACCGGCGTCGACCAGGTGCTCTACGAAGAGAAGGAGCAGGTGGCGCAGGGCGCGCGCAAGATGATCCAGGGGCTGGTCGACCGCTACAAGGCGGGCATCTCGGTCGTCGACGTCACGATCCAGCAGGTGCAGCCGCCCGAGCAGGTGCAGGCCGCCTTCGAGGACGCCAACAAGGCCGCGCAGGACCGCGAGCGCCTGATCAACGAGGGCCGCGCCTACGCCAACGACGTCATCCCGAAGGCGCGCGGCACGGCCGCGCGGCTGATGCAGGAGGCCGAAGGCTACCGGCAGCGCGTGATCGCCTCGGCCGAGGGCGACACCAGCCGCTTCCGCCAGGTGCTGGCCGAGTACGCGAAGGCGCCGCAGGTCACGCGCGATCGCATGTACATCGAGGCGATGCAGGAGATCTTCGCCAACACCAGCAAGGTGTACCTCGACTCGCGTGCGAGCGGCAACCTGCTGTACCTGCCGCTCGACCGCCTGCTCCAGCAGTCGGCGGCCGACGCCGCGCGCCCGGCGCAGCCCGCGGCGGCGCCGGCGGCGCCCCCGGCCCCCGAGACGCCGGCCAGCACGCGCGCCAGCAGCTTGCGCGGCCGCGAGCGCGACAGCCGCTGACGCGCCCGACCGGAGTCCGACCATGAACCGAATCGTTCCCATGCTGATCGGCGCGCTGGTCGCGCTGGTGGTGCTGATGTCGTCCGTGTTCGTCGTCGACCAGCGCCAGTTCGCTGTCGTCTACGCACTCGGCGAGATCCGCCACGTGATCGACAAGCCGGGCCTGTACTTCAAGCTGCCGCCGCCGTTCCAGAACGTCGTCTACTACGACAAGCGGATCCTCACGATCGACACCGCCGAGAGCGACCGCTTCATCACGTCCGAGAAGCTGAACGTGATGATCGACACGTTCGTGAAGTGGCGCATCGTCGATCCGCGCGCGTTCATCCGCTCGGTCTCGGGCAGCGAACAGATCGCGGTCGACCGCATCAACCGCAGCCTGCGCGACGCGCTGAACAACGAGGTCGCGCGGCGCACCGTCGCCGACATGATCTCGGGCGAGCGCGAGCGCGTGGTCGAGAACGTGCGCGCCAAGGTCGACGAGGACTCGCGGCAGATCGGCGCCGAGATCATCGACGTGCGCCTGAAGCGGGTCGATTTCGCCCCCGAGGTGTCCGAGCGCGTGTTCGCGCGGATGGAGTCCGAGCGCAAGCAGGTCGCCAACGAGCGGCGTGCCACCGGCGCGGCCGAGTCCGAGAAGATCCGGGCCGACGCCGACCGCCAGCGCGAGGTCATCCTCGCCGAGGCCTACCGGGACGCGCAGCGGATCAAGGGCGAGGGCGACGCGAAGTCGGCCGGCCTGTTCGCGGCGGCGTTCGGCCAGAATCCCGAGTTCGCCAGTTTCTACCGCAGCCTCGAGGCGTACCGCGCGTCGTTTCGCACGCGCAACGACCTGATGGTGGTCGATCCTTCGTCGGACTTCTTCCGCTTCTTCAAGGCGCCGGGCGAGCGGCCGCGCTGAGCGGGGCGGGGAAGGATCGACGTGACGCTGCACGACTGGCTGCGCGCGATCGGCCTGGTGCTGGTGCTCGAGGGGCTGATGCCGCTCGTGGCGCCGGCGCGCTGGCGCGAAGTGTTCATGCAGGTCGCGCGGCTGCGCGACGGCCAGATCCGCTTCGTCGGGTTCGGCTCGGCGCTGGTCGGGGCCGTCCTGCTGCTGCTGTCCTGAGCCGGGCCCGCGGCCCCGGCAGGGCCGGACAGGCCCTACAATAGCGAGTTTTGCCGGCCGCGCCGGGCCGTCGATCGCGGCCGGCGCCGGCGCCCGATCGAGCCCTGTGAGACCACCCATGTTGCGCTGGCTGCTGCCCGAGAACATCGCCGACGTGCTGCCGTCGGAAGCGCGCCGCGTCGAGGAGCTGCGCCGGCGCCTGCTCGACCTGTATCGTTCGTACGGCTACGAGCTGGTCATGCCGCCGCTGATCGAGCACCTCGATTCGCTGCTGACCGGCTCGGGCGCCGACCTCGGCTTGCGCACGTTCCAGCTGGTCGACCAGCTCTCGGGCCGCACGCTCGGCGTGCGCGCCGACATGACGCCGCAGGTCGCGCGGATCGACGCGCACCTGCTCAACCGCGAAGGCGTGACCCGCCTGTGCTACGCCGGCTCGGTGCTGCACACGCGGCCGCAGGGGCTGTTCGCCACCCGCGAGCCGATCCACGCCGGCGCCGAGCTCTACGGCCACGCCGGCATCGAGGCGGACCTCGAGGCGATCGAGCTGCTGGTGCGTTCGCTCGACGCTGCAGGCGTCGCGAAAGTGCGCATCGACCTGTGCCACGCTGCGATCGTGCCGGCGCTGCTCGAGATGGACGGCGGCGTCGGCGAGCGCGACGTCGAGGCGCTCTACGCGCTGCTGCGCGGCAAGGACGCGCCCGGTCTCGACGAGTGGCTGCACGACGCGTCGCCGTCGCTGCGCGCGTCGCTGCGGGCGCTGCCCGGCCTGCACGGCCGCGTCGCGGCCGGCGCCGCGGCGGACGAAACCTCGCGCGACGACGGCTCGCCGCTGGCGAGGGCGCGCGCCGCGCTGCCGCAGGCGGCGCCGATCGCCGCGGCGCTCGAGCAGCTCGAGCGCCTGTGCGCGTCGCCGCTGTGGCGACGCTGGCCCGCGGCCGAACTGTCGGTCGACCTCGCGGACCTGCGCGGCTATCGGTATCACAACGGGATCACCTTCGCCGCCTACGTCGAGGGGCTGCCGTACGCGATCGCGCGCGGCGGGCGCTACGACAACGTCGGCAGGGTGTTCGGCCGGGCGCGTCCGGCCACCGGCTTTTCGATCGAGCTGCGCGCGCTCGCCGGGCTGGGCACCGACGCCGAGCCGGTGCCTGCGATCCGCGCACCTTGGTCCGACGACGCGGCGCTGATCGAGACGGTGGCGGCGCTGCGCGCGGCCGGCGAGATCGTGATCCAGGTGCTGCCCGGCCACGAGCAGGAACAGCAGGAGTTCGCCTGCGACCGCGAACTGGCGATGCAGGACGGGCGCTGGACCGTGCGCCGCATCGCCCCGGCCTGAGCGCCGCGCAGCGATCCGACAAATCTTCGAGGCGAGATCCGGACATGGCAAAGAACGTAGTCATCATCGGGACCCAGTGGGGCGACGAGGGCAAGGGCAAGGTGGTCGACTGGCTGACCGACACCGCGCGCGGCGTGGTGCGCTTCCAGGGCGGTCACAACGCCGGCCACACGCTGGTGATCGGCGGGCGCAAGCAGGTGCTGCGCCTGATCCCGTCCGGGATCCTGCGCGACGGCGTCGTCTGCTACATCGGCAACGGCGTGGTCGTCTCGCCGTCGGCGCTGATGCAGGAGATCGACGAGCTCGAGGCCGCCGGCGTTGCGGTGCGCAGCCGGCTGCGCATCAGCGAGGCCTGCGCGCTGATCCTTCCGCACCACGTCGCGCTCGACCAGGCGCGCGAGGCGCGCCGTGGCGACTCGAAGATCGGCACCACCGGCCGCGGCATCGGCCCCGCCTACGAGGACAAGGTCGCGCGCCGCGCGCTGCGCATCCGCGACCTGGCCGATCCGGCGCGATTCCGCGCCAGGCTCGACGAGGTGCTCGACCTGCACAACTTCACGCTGAAGCACTACCTGGGCGCGCAGCCGGTCGACGGCGCGCGGGTCGCCGACGAGGCGCTCGCGCTGGGCGAGCGGATCGCGCCGATGGTGGCGGACGTTCCGGCGCTGCTCGCGCAGGCGATGGCGCGCGACGAGGCGCTGCTGTTCGAGGGCGCGCAGGGCGCGCTGCTCGACGTCGACCACGGCACCTATCCGTTCGTCACCAGCAGCAACTGCGTCGCCGGCTACGCGGCTGCGGGCGCCGGAGTCGGGCCCCAGTCGCTGCACTACGTGCTGGGCATCGTGAAGGCCTACACGACGCGCGTGGGCGCGGGGCCGTTCCCGACCGAGCTGCACGACGAGGTCGGCAAGCGCCTCGCCACCGTCGGCAAGGAGTTCGGTTCCGTGACCGGCAGGCCGCGCCGCTGCGGCTGGTTCGACGCGCCGGCGCTCAAGCGCTCGATCCAGCTCAACGGCATCTCGGGGCTGGTGGTCACCAAGCTCGACGTGCTCGACGGGCTCGCGACGGTGAAGCTGTGCACCGCGTATCGCAGCGGCGGGCGCACGCTCGAGCTGCTGCCGTTCGGCGCCGACGCGGTCGGCGACTGCGAGCCCGTCTACGAGGAGATGCCCGGCTGGACCGAGAGCACGGTGGGCGTGCGCGACTGGGACGCGCTGCCGGCCAACGCGCGGCGCTACCTCGAGCGGCTCTCCGAGGTCGCCGGCGCGCCGATCGACATCGTCTCGACCGGTCCCGACCGCGACGAGACGATCCTGCTGCGCCATCCGTTCCATTGAGCGTGGCGTCCGGCCGCGATGAAGGACCTGCACGTCTCGTGGGACGAGTACAACCGGCTCGTCGAAAAGCTCGCGCTCGAGGTCTGGAAGTCGGGCTGGAGCTTCGACGCGGTCGTCTGTCTCGCTCGCGGCGGGCTGCGCATCGGCGACGTGTTCTCGCGGCTGTTCGACAAGCCGCTCGGGGTGCTGTTCACGAGCTCGTACCGCGACGACTCCGGCACGACGCAGGGGCGGCTGCTGGTCGGCGAGCACCTGAGCTCGGCGCAGCCGCTGCCGGGCCCGCGCTGGCTGCTGGTCGACGACCTCGCCGACACCGGCGCGACGCTGGTGCAGGTGCTGCCGATCCTGCGCGAGCGCCATCCGCAGGCGCGCGAGATCCGCTCGGCGGTACTATGGCGCAAGGGCGCCTCGGTGGTCCAACCCGACTACTGCATCGAACACCTGCCGACCAATCCGTGGATCCACCAGCCGTTCGAGGAGTACGACCACATGCGGCCGGGCGACCTGGAGGCTCGCAGGGGTTGAGCAGCGCAGGACCGTCTGGCGGGACTCGACACGGCACGCCGGCGAGCGCGGAGTCGAATCGGGAACCTGAAGGGGCGCCCGGGAGTCCGCCTGGATCTCGGCGCAAGCGGGCTTCGTCGATGGTGCCCAGAAGAGGACTCGAACCTCCACAGTGTTGCCACCGCCAGGACCTGAACCTGGTGCGTCTACCAATTCCGCCATCTGGGCGATGGGCCTGTCGGACGATTTCCGAAGGCGGCGGCTGGAGCGTGCCAGCCGCGAGTAGAGCCGGGCAGTTTAATCGACCGGCGCGATTTGTCAAATTCCCGGTGAGGCCGTGACCCGACGCCCGACTTCGACTACCTGGTTCGCGCCCACGCGCGAGGCGATCCTCGAGTGCCTGCGCGCGGCCGACGTGCCGATGACCCCGGTCGAACTCGCCGAACGGCTCGAGGTACCGTCGACCCACTTCGACAACCTGAACCGGCGGCTGCTCGCGATGGAACGCGACGGCCAGTTGCTGCCGAACCGAAAGGGCGTGCTGCTGCTGGCGAGCAAGCTCGACCTGACCGCGGGAAGGGTGCAGGGCCATCGGGACGGCTACGGCTTCCTGATCCCGGACGCCGGCGGCCCCGACGTGTTCCTGTCGCCGCGCGAGATGCAGAAGGTGATGCACGGCGACCGCGCGCTGGTCAAGCGCACCGGCTACGACTCGCGCGGCCGGCCCGAGGGCCGCATCGTCGAGGTGACCGAGCGCGCGCACCGGCGCCTGGTCGGCCGCTTCCTCAACGAGCGCGGCGTGCACATCGTCGTCCCCGAAGACCAGCGCATCAAGCACGACATCCTGATTCCGCCGGGCGACACGCACCACGCGCAGCAGGGGCAGGTGGTCACCGTCGAGATCGTCGATCCGCCGTCGGGGCAGGCGCCGCCGATCGGCCGCGTCGTCGAGGTGCTCGGCGAGATCGGCGATCCGGGGATGGAGATCGAGATCGCGGTGCGCAAGTTCGACGTTCCGCACCAGTTCAGCGAGCCGGCGGTCGCGCAGGCAGCGAAGCTGCCGGTCGCGGTGCGGCCTGCCGACCTGAAGGGGCGCGTGGACCTTCGCGACGTGCCGCTGGTCACGATCGACGGCGAGGACGCGCGCGATTTCGACGATGCGGTCTACTGCGAGCCGATCGACGCGATCCCGGCGCGCGGCGAGTCGATCGGCGCGGCGCAGGCCGCCGACCACGAATCGCAGGCCTCCGGCGCGCGCGCGCGGCGCACGAGCGGCTTTCGCCTGATCGTGGCGATCGCCGACGTGGCGCACTACGTGAAGCCGGGCGACCCGCTCGACGCGGACGCGATCGAGCGCAGCACCTCGGTCTACTTCCCGCGGCGCGTGATCCCGATGCTGCCGGAGAAGCTGTCGAACGGCCTGTGCTCGCTCAATCCGCAGGTCGACCGGCTGGTGCTGGTCTGCGACATGGTGATCGGCGCGCGCGGCCAGATCCGCGCCTACCAGTTCTACGAGGCGGTGATGCACTCGGCCGCGCGCCTGACCTACGACGAGGTGTGGGCGATGCTGTCCGGGGGCGCGGCGGTCGCGCCGCCGCCGGGACGCGCGGCGCTGCTGCCGATGCTGCGCAACCTGCACGAGCTGTACCGCGCGCTCGCCGCGGCGCGCCAGGCGCGCGGCGCGATCGACTTCGAGACGGTCGAGACGAGGATCGTCTGCGACCCGGCCGGGCGCATCGAGCGGATCGTGCCCAGCCAGCGCAACGATGCGCACCGGCTGATCGAGGAATGCATGCTCGCGGCCAACGTCTGCACGGCCGACTTCATGCGTCGCAGCAAGCATCCGGGGCTGTTTCGCGTCCACGAGGGACCGACGCCGGAGCGGCTGCAGCTGCTGCGCGAGTTCCTGCGCAGCGTCGGGTTGTCGCTGGGCGGCGGCGACGAGCCCTCGCCGCGCGACTACGCCGAGCTCGCTGCGCAGGTGCGCGCGCGCCCCGACTCGGCGCTACTGCAGACGATGCTGCTGCGCTCGATGCAGCAGGCGGTCTACTCGCCCGACAACAGCGGGCATTTCGGCCTCGCCTACGACGCCTATACGCACTTCACCTCGCCGATCCGCCGCTACCCGGACCTGCTGACGCATCGGGTCATCAAGGCGCTGCTCGGCGGCAGCCGCTACCGGCCCGCGCTCCCGGCCGCCGGCGCCGATCGCGACGAGCCGGCCGATGGCGGCGCCGGCCGGCGCGGTGCGCGCGGCCGCGCGGCGGCGGCTGCGAAGGCCGAGGACGCCGCCGCCCAGGCGCTGGCGCGCCAGCAGGAGCACGAGACCTGGCAGGCGCTCGGCGCGATCTGCTCGGGCAACGAGCGCCGGGCCGACGAGGCCTCGCGCGACGTCGAGGCGTGGCTGAAGTGCATGTACGTGCGCGAGCGCGTCGGCGAGCAGTTCGCGGGCCGCGTTACCGGCGTCGCGCCGTTCGGCGTGTTCGTCACGCTCAACGACCTCTACGTCGAGGGTCTGGTGCACGTCTCCGAGCTGGGCGGCGAGTACTTCCAGTACAACGAGACGACGCACGAGCTGCGCGGCGAGCGCACCGGGCGCAGGTTCCGGCTCACCGACGAGCTCGACGTGCAGGTCTCGCGCGTCGATCTCGAGGCGCGCCGGATCGATTTCCGGCTGGTCGAACGAATGGACTTCCGGGCGATCAGCCGCCTGCGCCGCCGCGGGGGTTCCGAGGACGGCGGCGCGCGCCCCGACGCCGCGAGCGCGGTGTCGCCCCCGCCGGAGGACGTCGCCGCGCCCGAGCCGCCCGAGGTCGCCCGCAAGCGCGGCGCGCCGTCGAAGGCCGGCTCGAAGGGCACGGGGGGCAAGGCGCGCAAGGCGGCCAAGCCCAAGACCGAGAAGGTCAAGCGCGCGCGCGCCGAGCGCCTCGCGGCGCGCCGCCGCGGCGCCGCGCCGCCCGCGAGCGGCGCTCCCCGGCGCAAGCGCCGGCACTGAGGCCGGGAACGCGAACGTGCTGATCCACGGCTTTCACGCGATCCTCGCCCGGCTGCGGCGCGCGCCCGAGGGCGTGCGCGAGCTCTACGTGGACGCCTCGCGCGAGGACGCGCGCGTGCGCGACCTCGTCAAGCTCGCCAACCAGGCGGGGCTGCGACCGCATTTCGTCGACGGCGCGCGCATCGCGAAGATGTGTCCGGGCAAGCGCCACCAGGGCGTGGTCGCGATCGTCGACTTCGCGCCTCCGACGCTCTCGCTCGAGGACCTGCTCGATTCGGTCCGTGCGCCGGTGACGCTGCTGTTGCTCGACGGCGTCACCGATCCGCGCAATCTCGGGGCGTGCCTGCGCGTGGCCGACGGCGCCGGCGCCGCGGCGGTGATCGCCCCGAAGGACCACGCCTGCGCGCTCACCGAGGTCGCGGTGCAGACCGCGAGCGGCGCCGCCGAGAGCGTGCCGTACGTCATGGTGACCAACCTCGCGCGCGCGATGGACGCGATCCGCGAGCGCGACGTCTGGCTGATCGGCACCGACGACGCCGCGCCCGCGTCGCTGTACGAGGAGACCCTTCCGCCCTCGGTCGCCTGGGTGCTCGGCGCCGAGGGCAGCGGGATGCGCAGGCTCACGCGCGAGCGCTGCGACTCGCTGGTGCGAATCCCGATGGCCGGCAAGGTCGGCAGCCTGAACGTCTCGGTGGCTGCCGGCGTGGTGCTCTACGAGACGCTGCGCCAGCGCCTGGCGCGCGCGAAGGCGTGAGCGGCCCGGGCGCCGACGTCGCCGAGGTGCGCGCCTGGGTGCGGGCGGCGCGGCGGCTGGTCGTGTTCACCGGCGCCGGGGTGTCGGCCGAGAGCGGCATCCCGACGTTTCGCGACGCGCTGACGGGACTGTGGGCGCGCTTCGACCCCGAGCAGCTGGCCACCGAGGCGGCGTTCCGGGCCAATCCGGCGATGGTGTGGCGCTGGTACGCGGAGCGGCGCGCGGCGATCGCGCGCGCGCAACCCAATGCCGCGCATCGTGCGATCGCGGCGCTCGAGCGCGGCGGCGCGCGCCTCGCCGTCGTGACGCAGAACATCGACGGCCTGCACGCGCGGGCCGGCAGCCGCGAGGTGCTCGAGCTGCACGGCAACATCATGAGGGCCAGGTGCCTCGAGGGTTGTGGCGATCCCGAGCGCATCGATGCGAAGTTCGACTGGCGCGCGGATCCGCGCGAGCCGCCGCCGTGCCCGCGCTGCGGCTCGCCGCTGCGCCCCGACGTCGTCTGGTTCGGCGAGCTGCTGCCGCAGGACGTGCTGGCGCGCGCCCAGCGTGCCGCGTTGCGCTGCGACCTGATGCTGGTGGTCGGCACCTCGGCACTCGTCCACCCGGCCGCGGGGCTGCCGATGCTCGCCCGCGAGGCCGGCGCGCGGATCGTGGTCGTGAACCCGGACCGCACCCCGCTCGACGCGGTGGCAGCCGGCGTGCTGCGGGGCGCGGCCGGCGCGGTGCTGCCCGAGCTGTTCGAGAAGCCTGGCTGAGCGGCTCAGCGCGCGTCGGCCGCGCCCGCGGGGCGAGCCGGTGGGCGCGGCCCGGCCGCGCGGGCCCTGGCGCGGTGCTCCCAGGGCGGCAGCGGATCCGCGTCGCGCCAGAGCCCGAGCGCGCGCAGTCGGGCCTGCCGCTCGGCCTGCGCGTAACGGCGGCGGACCGCCGGCCGAAGGTCCGCGTCGTAGCGCGCGAAGTGCCAGGCGAGTCCCGCGCGCAGCTGCGCGAGTCCGGCGTCGTGCCGGGCGACGAAGACGCGGCCGACGAGCCGGTCGAAGCGGTCGGTCTTGATGACGTCGATGCGCACGTCGCGATCGTCGAGCTGCTCGAGCAGCGCGCGGCGCGACACGTCGGCCCAGGGCTGCCCCTTTTCGGGCGCGTCGATGCCGGCGATGCGTACGCCGCGCACGCCGCGGCCGTCGATGCGCACCAGCAGCGAGTCGCCGTCGAGCACCCTCACGACGTGGCCTTCGAGGGCGACGACTGCGGGCGCCCCCGCGCCAGTCCCGGGTGCCGCCGCGCCGGCATCGGATGCCGCCGCGCCGAGTGGCGCCGCGGCGGCGAGGGCGAGCAGCGTCGCCAGCGTGCGAACCAGTGACGTGCGCGCCCACGCGGGCAGGCGCGGCGAACGACGAGGCGGGGCGGCGCTCGCGGCCCCGATCCGGTCGTTGATGGGGATCAACCCGCGCGGGAACGCGCGCACCGACAATCGCGGGCAATCGCAACGGAGATCTGCATGAACGTCGGAACTGCCTGCACGCGCGAGGTCGTCACCTGTCTCGCCGCCACCTCGCTCGCCGAGGTCGCCAGCCGCATGCGCGACCACCACGTCGGCGCGGTGGTCGTCATCGACGACGAGCAGCGTCGCCGACCGATCGGGGTCGTCACGGACCGTGACATCGTGATCGAGATCGTGGCGACGGGGCTCGACGCCAACACGATCACCGCGGGCGACGTGATGCTCGACGGCCTGGTCACCGTCACCGAGGACAGCGGGCCGCTCGAAGCCGCCCGCGCGATGCGCTCGCGCGGCGTTCGCCGCTTGCCGGTGGTCGATGGCAACGGCGCCCTCGCGGGCATCATCGCGCTCGACGACCTCGTCAACCTGCTTTCGACCGAGATGGGGCATCTGGCGCGGCTGATCGAGCGCCAGCCGAAGCGCGAGGCGCAGAAGCGTCCGTGACGGCGGCGCGGCGGGGATCGGGCCCGGCCCGCCTCCCACCGCCAGCGGCCGGCGCGCGCATCGCCCGCCACACCGAGGCGACCGTCGCCGCGCGCAGGCCGTAGCGCCAGCCGGTCCTGAGCATCCCGAACAGGCGCCGTCCGCGCCCGCTGGCGGCGATTCCCGTTGCGGACAGGGCCAGCAGGCCCAGCGCCAGCGGGTGTTCGCGGATCCGGCGCACCCGATCCAGCGTGGCGTCGACGCGCTCGAGCGTCGGCGCGATTCGCTGCCATCGCGCGGCGAGCGCTTCGCGCTGCAGCGCGCTGAGCGTTCGCAACCGCACCATCCGCTGGCCGGCGGTCTCCGGGCGAGGGCGCGGACGACCCTGTGGCGCGACGGGCTCGGTCACGGGCGCCTCGCGTTCAGCGCAGCCGCGCGATGTCCTGCCGCAGTTCGGCGATCGTCGCGTCGAACGGGCGCGGGCCGGCGCGCACCAGCCGGCGCAGCCACAGCAGGCAGGCGAGGCCCGCGACCAGGTGCACCGCGGCGACCGCCGCGACCGCGGCGAGCCGGTGCGTGTCCCAGAACGCCGCGATCACCAGCGCCGATCCGAACACCAGCGCGAGCGCCAGGAACAGCAGCCCGGCGAGCAGCAGGAACGCGAGGGTGCGCAACCGCTCGGCCTGCAGCTCGATGTCGGCGCCCACCAGCTCGAGGCGGGTCTCGACGATCTCGAGCAGTCCGGAGGCGAGCGCGCGCACGCGCGCGATCAGGCCCGTCGCCTCGCCTCCGGCGGATGCGTTCATCGCCGTCCCGGCCGGCGAGCGGCTTCGCGGCGGCGGCTCAACGCCGCCCGATCAGCAGGCCGAGCAGCAGGCCGACGCCGGCCCCGACGCCGACCGCGGTCCACGGGTGATCGTGGACGTATTCGTCGGTCTCGCGGGCGGTGCGCCGGGCGCGCTCGAGCACCACGTGCTCGACGTTGGCGAGTTCGGCCTTCGCGACGCTGACGCTGCGCTCGAGGCGCTCGCGGGCCGCGCCGAGCTGCTCGCCACCCTGCTTGGAGGCTGCGCGCACCATCTCCTCGGCGTCGCTCACCAGCGTCCGCATTTCCTGGGCCAGGCGGTCGCGCGCCGCTTCGACTCGTGCGCTGACGTCCATGTTCGGGCTCTCCGTTTCGTGGGAAGGGTTCATCATTCGATCATCGGAAGACGAGCACCGGAATGCTCGAGTGCGTGAGCACCTTGTTGGTCTCGCTGCCGAGCACCAGGGCGCTCAGCCCGCGGCGGCCGTGCGAGGACATGAAGATCAGGTCGCAGCCCTTCTCGCGGGCCACGTCGATGATCGCGCGGTACGGTTGCGTGTGGCGCACCGAGACGGCTTCGCACTGCACGCCCGCCGCCTTCGCGGCCTGGCCCGCGGCATCGAGGATCGTCTTGGCGGTCTCCTCGGTGGCTTTCATGAACTCGGCGAAAGAGGCCTGGCCGGCGGCCGGGAACTCGGCGAACGCCGGCGGGATGTACTCGGGCATCACGTGCAGCGCGGTGATGCGCGCTCCGGTTTCCTTGGCGAACTGGATCGCCCGCTCGACGGCGTCGTTGGAGAGTTTGGAGCCGTCGGTCGGAACCAGCAGGTGCTTGTACATGCAGTTCTCCTTCCCGGGTTATTGGAACTGACCGATTGTAGGGGCTGGCCGGGCTGACGTCATTGACGGAGCGCAACCGGTTCGCCGCCCGGTCGGGCGTCGTGGTCCGGCGCGGCGACGACCGTCGCGCCGACGGCCAGCAGGCCGAACGCGATCGTCCGTCCGGCCTCGACCGATCCTCCGGGTCGGGCGGCGGGAAGCGCATCGGCATTCGTGTCGATGGGCATCGCATTCCCGGGAGGGCCGGTTACAAATCGTTACGGGCCGTTTCCCGGGTGCCGTCAGGATCGCGCGCCGGCCGGCTAGATTGCGGTTCATACGGGTAAACCCCGAATCGATCGAACTGCCAGCCACGGAGTACAGAGATGCAGACCCATGCCGCCCCCGCCATCGCGATTCATCCCGCCGCACTCTCCAGCGGCGCCGGGGCCCGGGGCGGCGCCGCGGCAGCCAGTGACATGGAAGTCCTGCTCGCGCGGGCCGGCGGCACGCGCCGGCGGGTGCGCCGCGGCGAATACCTGTACCGACTCGGCGCGCCGTTCCACGCGCTCTACGGCATCCGCGCCGGCTCGTTCAAGTCGGTGCTGCTCACCGAAGACGGCCGCGAGCAGGTGACCGGCTTTCACATGGGCGGCGAGGTGCTGGGCCTCGACGGGATCGGTTCCGAGGCGTACGCGGGCGACGCGGTCGCGCTCGAGGACAGCGAGGTCGTCGAGATCCCGTTCGAGGAGCTCGACGCGCTCGCCTGCCGCGAGGCCGCGCTGCAGCGCGAACTGTTCCGCATGCTCGCCGGCGAGATCCAGCGCGAGCGCTCGCTGATGCTGCTGCTCGGCTCGATGCGCGCCGAGGAAAGGCTGGCGGCATTCCTGATCAACCTGTCGCAGCGCCTGTGCGCCCGCGGATTCTCCGCTCACCGTTTCCTGTTGCGGATGACCCGCGAGGAGATCGGCAGCCTGCTGGGGCTGAAGCTCGAGACGGTGAGCCGGATCCTGTCGCGCTTCCAGGCCGAAGGGCTGATCGGCGTGCGCAACCGCGAGGTCGAGATCGTCTCGATGCCTGCGTTGCGCGCGGTCATCGGTCGCGGCGACGCGCGGCGCGAGCGCGAGGCAGCGTGATCGCGAAGGCAGCGCCCGCGCAGGGCGCCGCCTTTCAGTCGTCGTCGGACGCCGCAGGATCGGCGTCGCCCTCGGGCGAGCCGTCGAGCGTACGACGCAGCGTCCGCGCGAGCTGATCGATCCGGTAGGGCTTCGAGAGCAGTTCCACCTTGCGCCCGAGCTCCTCGCGCAGCGGCAGCGTGTTGCGCGCGTAGCCCGACGCGAACGCCACGCGCAGCTTCGGGTGACGCGCCAGCGCCTCGCGGGCGAGCACGGGTCCGCTGGTGCCGCCGCGCAGGACCACGTCGCTGAACAGCAGGTCGATCGCCGGCTCGCGCCCGAGTTGCGCGAGCGCGTCGTCCGCATCGGCCGCCTCGAGTACGCGGTAGCCGAGCTTGCGCAGGAACGCGGTGGCGACCTCGCGGACCTCCTCGTCGTCCTCGACGACCAGGATCGTCTCGCTGCCCCCCCTGTAGGCCGGATCGGCGCCGAACGGCGCGGCGGGCAGCGCTTCGCTCTCGTCGACCGGCAGGTGCAGGCTGATCGTCGTGCCGAGCCCCGGGGTGCTCGTCGCCTGGACGTGCCCGCCCGACTGCTTGGCGAAGCCGTAGACGAGGCTCAGTCCCAGTCCGCTGCCCTTGCCGCTGTCCTTGGTCGTGAAGAACGGCTCGAATGCGCGAGCGAGCACCGCCGGGGTCATCCCGGTACCGGTATCGCCGACCGAAAGCAGCAGGTAACGGCCCGGGGCGAGTCCGTCGGCCCGCGCCCCGGTGCCGGCCTCGACGCTCGCCAGGGTCGCGGCAAGCGTCAGCGTGCCTCCCTGCGGCATCGCGTCGCGCGCGTTCACCGCGAGATTGAGCAGTGCGGTGTCGAGCATGCCCGGGTCCGCCTTCGCCGGGGGCAGCCCGTCGTCGACCAGTGCGCGAACGTCGATGTTCGGGCCCAGCGTGCGCTTGAGGATGTCGGCCAGCGACGTGAGCATCTGCCGCATGTCGATCGAGCGCGGCTGCAGCGTCTGCCTGCGGGCGAACGCGAGCAGCTTGCGCGTCAGGTCGGCGCCCCGGCCGGTCGCGCGCAGCGCCGCCTTCACCAGGTTGGCCGACAGCGCGTCCGATGCCACCCGCTCCTCCAGCATCTGCAGGTTGCCCGAGACGACGGTGAGCAGGTTGTTGAAGTCGTGCGCGACGCCGCCGGTGAGCTGGCCGAGCGCCTCGAGTCGCTGCGACTGGAACAGCTGCTCCTCGGTGCGCGCGCGCTGCATCGCCGCGCCGACCGTGTTGGCGAGCGCCTGCAGGAAGTTCGCGTCGTCGCGGGTGAAGCTGCGGGTGCGCCGCATGCCGGCGACCAGCAGCCCGAGCGTGCGCTCGTCGCCCGGGATCGCCGCCAGCAGCGCGCTGCGCGGGCCGACATCGCTGCCCGAGGCGTGGCCGCCGGCGCGCGCGAGGTCGTCGACGACCAGCGGCTGGACGATGGGCTCGGCGCCCGGCCGGCAGAAGTCGACCACCCGCGCGACCGTCTCCGCAAGCGACGCCGCGTCGAGCCCCCGGCTCGCGCCGGGGGCGAGCCACGGAGCCGCGCCCGTGCACTGGGCGACCAGCGCGAAGTCGGCGCCCAGCAGCTTGGCGACGAGGCCGCAGGCTTCGCGCTGGATGAGGCCGATGTCCTTGCTGGCAAGCGCGAGGCGCCCGAAGTCGGCCACGGCATTCGACTGGCGCGCCCGGGCGAGCAGGTCCTGGGCGCGCGCGACGTCGCTGACGTCGCGGATGTTGGCGCAGATCAGCGTCGCGTTGCCGAGCCGGAACGGGCTCAGGCTGATCTCGACCGGGAACTCGCGGCCGTCGGCGTGCAGCGCCCACAGCGCGAGGTTCATGCCCATGGGCCGCGACTCGGGCTGCTCCGCGTAGAGGCTGCGGTGACGGCGATGTCCCTCGCGGAATCGATGCGGAATCAGCTCTTCGATCGGGCGGCCGGCCAGCTCGGCGCCGGGCCGGCCGAACAGTCGCTCGCTCTGCTGGTTCGCGAGCCGGATCAGCCCGTCGCGATCGACGACGACCAACGCGTCGGAGGCGGTGTAGAAGATCTGCTCGTAGAGCCAGGGGTAGGCGTCGCCGATCGACGCGGGCTGCGCTTGCGGGGCGCCCGCGGCGTCCGGTTTCGGGCGCAGATTCATTCGGGCAACACGCGCGCGGCGAACAGGTAGCCGACCCCGCGCACCGACTTGATCAGCTCCGGCTCCGCCGGGTCGCGCTCGATCTTGCGACGCAGCCGCCCGACCTGCACGTCGATCGCGCGGTCGAAGGGCCCGGCTTCGCGGTGATGCATCAGTTCCATCAGCCGGTCGCGTGACAGCGCCTGGTTCGGGTTGCGCACGAACGTCGCCAGCAGGTCGAATTCGCCGGTGGTGAGCGGCACGGCGGCGCCGTCGGAGCGGGTCAGGGACCGCGACGACAGGTCGATGCGCCAGCCGGCGAAATCGTAGCAGTCGCGCGCGAGCGGCGCCTGCTGCGCAGGCTCGACCTTGGTCCGGCGCAGCACGCTGCGGACCCGGGCCGCGAGCTCGCGCAGGTCGAAGGGCTTGGGGACGTAATCGTCGGCACCGAGCTCGAGGCCGACGATGCGGTCGACCGGCTGGCCGCGTCCGGTCACGATGATGATCCCCGGGGGGCGCGGCTGCGTGCGCAGCTCGCGCGCGAGGCTCAGGCCGTCCTCGCCGGGCAGTCCGAGGTCCAGCAGCACGATGTCGGGCCGGTGCCGGTCGACCGCGGCGCGCATCGACGCGCCGTCGGCCACGGCGGCAACCTCGAAACCGAAGCTGCTCAGGTAATTGGCGAGGAGATCACGGATCTCTTCTTCGTCGTCGACGACCAGTATTCGATCTGCCATGCCTGTCGATACCGGCCCGCTGGCGGCCCGGGGTTGCTGCGCACTGCTTCGGGCCGATTGTAGCGCAGCAATCCGGAGCCTATCCGCACTCGCCCTGGTGGCCGCACGCGGTGCAGAACATGCAGCCGTCGCGCTTGATGTAGGCGTGCGCCCCGCAGGCCGGGCAGGGCTGGCCTGCGATCAGCGGCGCCGCGGTGCTCGCGGCGGCTGGCTCGGCGCCGGGCAGCGCGAGCGCGCCGGCACCTCCGATCGCGTGTCCCTCGCCGTCGAGCAGGCCGAGCACCTTGAATCGGTGCAGGATCAGCGCCGCGACGTAGGCGACCGTGCTCGGCCAGATCTGCTGGCGGTTCTCGCCGGGCACCGGCGCCCAGAACGAGCCGTTCAGCTCGCCGAAGTTCAGCAGCTTGCGCAGCTTCAGCCCGATCCAGTTGACGTCGATCACGTGCATGTCCAGCGACAGCAGCTTGCACAGGCCGTCGAGCACGCGGGGGTAGTCGCCCGAGAGCCAGATCGAGTAGGGGCGGCGCGTGCCGTCGGGCAGTTGCAGCTCCTTCAGACCGAGCACGAAATCGTCGCCGGTGGCGGCGTTGCTGATGTCGGCGGTCCAGGACAGGGTGCCCAGCGGGCCCGACTTGGGCTCCTTGCGGAACATCATCGCGTCGAGCATCGGCGTGGGCTGCTCGTCGAGCGCCTCGAACATGCCGAGCTCCTCGCAGCGGTGGCGCACGATCTCGGCGAAGCCGGCGACGATGCCCGGCGCCCACCGGATCTCGCCGGCCGGCGGGAACGGCATCTGCAGCGGCTGCTCGTCGCGGGTGCGGGCCAGCGCGTCGAGCTTCAGCTTCAGCCAGCCGCGGTCGTTCGAGCGCATGTCCATCGACAGCGCCTTCGCGATCGCGCCCAGGCCGCGCGGCTGCTCGTTGCCGTTGACCCAGGTCTCGAAGGGCACGCTGCGCAGCCCCTGGCTGCCGTCGGCGCGGCTGAACGACTCCTCGGTCTGACCGATGAAGATGCAGAACGACGAGCGCCCGTCCAGCGGCTCGACCATGAACGAGTACGCCATGTTGCCGGCCGCGAGCTTCGGCCGGCTCGGCCAGCGCAGCGACGAGAGCGCGGGCTGCGGAATGCGCTCGAGGCGCAGCCGCCGGTCGGGCTCGTAGTGCAGGTCCTGCGGCTGCTGCGCGGCCGCCGCCGCGCCCGAGACGCTGAGCACCGAGCCGATGACCGAGTTCGGGCGGTAGGTGGTGATGCCCTTGAGCCCGCCGCGCCAGGCCTCGAGGTACAGCGACTTGAAGTCGTCGTACGGATAGTCCTCGGCGACGTTGACCGTCTTGCTGATCGCCGAATCGATGAATGGCTGCACCGCGGCGCTCATCCGCATGTGGTCGAGCGCGCTGATCTGCATCGCCGACACGAAATAGTCGGGAAGCGCGTTGACGTCGTGACCGAGGTGGCGCCAGAGCCGGTACGCGAAATCCTCGACCTCGTACTCCTGCTTGCTGCCGTCCGGCATCCGCTTGCGCCGCGTGTAGGTCCAGGAGAACGCCGGCTCGATGCCGCCCGACGCGTTGCCCGCGAACGCGATCGAGATCGTTCCGGTGGGCGCGATCGAGAGCAGGTGCGAGTTGCGGATGCCGTGCTCGCGGATGCGCTGGCGCAACTCGACCGGCAGCCGCGAGGCCGCGTGCGGCTCGGCCAGGTAGGCCTCGGCGTCGAACAGCGGGAAGGCGCCGCGCTCCTGGGCGAGCGCGACCGACGCGTCGTAGGCGACGTCGCGCATCGTCTGCGCGATGTTCGCGGCGAATGCGCGGCCGGCCTCGCTGTCGTAGTGCAGCTTCATCATCGTCAGCGCGTTGCCGAGCCCCGTGAAGCCCAGGCCGATGCGACGCTTGGACTGCGCCTCGCGCTCCTGGGCCTGCAGCGGCCAGAGCGTGAGGTCGAGCACGTTGTCGAGCGCGCGCACCGAGATCCCCACCGCGCGCCGGAACCGCTCGTAGTCGAAGGCCGGCGCGTCGCCGAACGGATCGGAGACGAAGCGCGTGAGGTTCATGCTGCCGAGATCGCAGCAGCCGTACGGCGGCAGGAACTGCTCGCCGCAGGGGTTGCTCGCGGCGATCGTCTCGCAGTACGACAGGTTGTTGTCGCGGTTGACGCGGTCGATGAAGATCACGCCCGGCTCGGCGTGGTCGTAGGTGGACCGCATGATCTGGTCCCAGAGCTCGCGCGCCTTCACAGTCTTGTAGACCCAGGCGCCGTCGACGCGCTGCCCGTAGCCGGTGTCGTCGAACGGCTGCACCGCGTGGACCAGCTCGAAGTCGCCGTTGGCCTCGACCGCGCGCATGAACGCGTCGGTGACCGCCACCGACATGTTGAAGTTCGACAGCGAGCCGTCGTTCTTCGCGTTGATGAACTCCTCGACGTCCGGGTGGTCGACGCGCATCACGCCCATCTGGGCGCCGCGGCGCGAGCCGGCCGACTCGAGGGTCTCGCACGACTTGTCGAACACCCGCATGTAGGAGACCGGGCCGGAGGCGCGCGACAGCGTCCCCTTGACCAGCGCGCCGCGGGGCCGGATCGACGAGAAGTCGTAGCCGACGCCGCCGCCGCGACGCATCGTCTCGGCGGCTTCCTGCAGCGCCGCGTAGATGCCGGGCGTCCCGTGTTCGTCGTGGCCCCAGACCGCGTCGCCGATCGGCTGCACGAAGCAGTTGATCAGCGTCGCCCGGATGTCGGTGCCGGCCGCCGAGTTGATCCGTCCGGCGGGGACGAAGCCGTTCTCCATCGCCCAGAGGAATTCGCCCTGCCAGTGCTGCTGGCGCTCGGCGGGCTCGACCGACGCGAGGGCGCGTGCCACTCGCACCCGGATGTCCCGCGCGGTGCGCTCGTCGCCCTTGGCGTACTTCTCGCACAGGACGTCGACGGTGACTTCCTGTTCGGGCAGGGCGGCAAGCAGGTCTTCGATTTTCATCGGCGGGGTTCCGGTGAGGCGGGTGGAGGGCGGGGCAATGTTCGATTCTAGCGCCGCCGGGCGCCCGCGCGGGCTTAATCCGTATCAAGACAGCGACGTCAGGGTCGGCGAGAATAGGGGCCCCGTCCGGCCACCCCGATCGATGCAGAAGCACGTCCAATGGAACGTCTGGTACGTGATCGTCGCGGTTCTCGCGGTGATTGCGTTCAACGACGCGTTGCGCTCCTGGCGCGAGGTCCAGCCGCTCGCCTATAGCGAGTTCCTGGCCCAGCTCGACGCCGGCAACGTCGATGAGATCCGCGTCTCGAGCGACCGGATCGAGGGCACGCTGAAGCGCCCGCTGCCCGACGGGCGGGCCCGCTTCGTGACGGTTCGCATCGACCCGGAGCTCGCCGACAGCCTGGCGCACCACCAGGTCAAGTTCAGCGGCGTCATCGAGAGCACGCTGCTGCGCGATGTGCTCGGCTGGGTGATCCCGGCGCTGCTGTTCTTCGGGCTGTGGTCGTTCCTGCTGCGCCGCTTCGGCGAGCGCGGTGGCATCGGCGGCGGCCTGATGTCGATCGGGCGCAGCAAGGCCAAGGTCTACGTGGAAACCGGCGTCGGCGTCACGTTCGCCGACGTCGCCGGCGTCGACGAGGCGAAGGAAGAATTGCGCGAGGTGGTCGGCTTCCTGAAGGACCCGCAGCGCTACGGGCGGCTCGGCGCGCGGATCCCGAAGGGCATCCTGCTCGTCGGCCCGCCGGGCACCGGCAAGACCCTGCTGGCGCGGGCGGTCGCCGGCGAGGCCGGCGTGCCGTTCTTCTCGATCAACGGCTCCGAGTTCGTCGAGATGTTCGTCGGTGTCGGCGCGGCGCGGGTGCGCGACCTGTTCGAGCAGGCGCGCCAGAAGGCGCCCGCGATCATCTTCATCGACGAGATCGACGCGCTGGGCCGCGCGCGCGGCGCCTTCGGCGGCTTCGGCGGCCACGACGAGAAGGAACAGACGCTGAACCAGCTGCTGGCCGAGATCGACGGCTTCGATCCCAGCGCCGGCGTCGTGCTGCTGGCCGCGACCAACCGGCCCGAAATCCTCGATCCCGCGCTGCTGCGGGCCGGACGCTTCGATCGGCAGGTCCTGGTCGACCGGCCCGACCGCGTCGGGCGCGTGCAGATCCTGAACGTGCATCTGAAAAAGGTGCGACTGGACCAGGACGTCGACCCCGAAAAGATTGCCGCCCTCACGCCGGGCTTCACCGGCGCCGACCTCGCGAACCTGGTGAACGAGGCGGCGCTGCTCGCCACGCGGCGCGGTCGCGAGGCGGTGCGGCTCGAGGACTTCACCGGCGCGGTCGAGCGCATCGTCGCCGGCCTCGAGAAGAAGAACCGCCTGCTCAACCCCGAGGAGCGCCGCATCGTCGCGTACCACGAGATGGGGCACGCGCTGGTCGCCTGCGCGCTGCCGGGCGGCGACGTGGTGCACAAGGTGTCGATCATCCCGCGCGGCGTCGGCGCGCTCGGCTACACGATCCAGCGGCCGACCGAGGATCGCTTCCTGATGCAGCGCGAGGAGCTGATGAACAAGATGGCGGTGCTGCTCGGCGGTCGCGCGGCCGAATCGCTGGTGATCGGCGAGCTGTCGACCGGGGCGGCCGACGACCTGGCCAAGGTCACCGACATCGCGCGCACGATGGTCACGCAGTACGGGATGGAGCCGACGCTCGGGCACCTGGTCTACGAGGCGCCGCGCTCGCCGTGGCTGGCGACGCCGCAGTGGCCGACCGAAGGCCCGCGCTATTCCGAGGAGACCGCGCAGCGCATCGACGCGGCGGTGCGCAACCTCGTCGAGCAGGCGTTCGAGCGCAGCACGTCGGTCCTGCGCGCGCAGCGTGCGCGGCTCGAAGCCGGCGCCGCGCGACTGCTCGAGCGCGAGACGCTGAACGAAGATGACCTGCGCGCGCTGATGCGCGAGATTGCCGCGACGGAGCCGACCCGATGACCCGACTGTCCCCCGAGCAGTTGCTGCGCCGCTGGCCGGCCGAGGCGTTCGACTTCGAGTCGACCGCCGCGCTCGAGCCACTCGAGGCCGCGGTCGGCCAGCACCGCGCGCTCGAGGCGCTGGAGCTGGCCGTCGGGGTCGGGCAGCCGGGCTTCAACCTGTTCGTCGTCGGCGCCCCCGAGACCGGCCGTTTCGAGGCGACGATGCGCCGCATCAGGGAGCTCGCCGCGGCCATGCCGGTTCCCGATCGCTGGTGCTACGTCAACAACTTCCACGACCCGGTCCGGCCGGCGGCGCTGCGTCTCCCGGGCGAGGCGGGCGCGCGGCTGCGCGACGACATGCGCCAGCTCGTCGAGGAACTGCGCACCGCGATCCCGGCGGTGCTCGAGAGCGACGAGTACCGCTCGCGCGTCGAGCAGATCGAGGCGCACTTCGCGTCGCTGCAGGAGCAGGCGTTCGGCGAGCTGGTCGACGACGCGCAGCGCCAGGGGATCGCGCTGCTGCGGACGCCGGCCGGTTTCTCGTTCGCGCCGGCGCGCGAAGGCGAGGTCATGCCGCACGAGGAGTTCGAGAAGCTGCCGGCCGCCGAGAAGGAGCGCATCGCGCAGGCGATCCGCGCGCTGCAGGAGAAACTCGAGCGGATCCTGCGCCAGGCGGTCGGCTGGCGGCGCGAGCATCGCGACGAGATGAAGAAGCTCAACCGCGAGGTCACGACGTTCGCGGTCGGCCACCTGGTCGACGACCTGCTGCGCAAGTACGTCGCGCTCCCCGACGTCGTCGCCTACCTCGAGGCGGTCGCGAAGGACGTGGTCGAGAACGCCGACATCTTCCGCGCGCCGGCCGAAGGCGCGCAGGGACCGTCGCTGCAGGCCGACGAACTGCCGCCGCTGCGCCGCTACCAGGTCAACCTGCTCGTCGAGGACGGTGCGAGCGGCGCGCCGGTCGTCAGCGAGGAGAACCCGACGTTCCAGAACCTGATCGGGCGCGTCGAGCACGTCGCGCGCTTCGGCGCGCTGATGACCGACTTCGGCCTGATCCGCCCGGGGGCGCTGCACCGCGCCAACGGCGGCTACCTGCTGCTGGACGCGCGCAAGCTGCTGATACAGCCGCTCGCCTGGGAGGCGCTCAAGCGCACGCTGCTCACCCGCGAGATCCGCGTCGAGTCGCCGGCGCAGCAGTACGGGCTGATCAGCACCGTGTCGCTGGAGCCGCAGCCGATCCCGCTGGACGTGAAGGTGGTGCTGTTCGGCGACCGGATGCTGCACATGCTGCTGCAGGCCTGGGACCCGGAGTTCGTCGAGCTCTTCAAGGTCGACGCCGACTTCGAGGACGACATCGTCATCGACGACGCCTCGCTGCCGACCTACGCGCGGCTGATCGCCACGCTCGCCCGCGAGGCGAAGCTGCCGCCTCTGGGGGCCGACGCCGTCGCCCGCGTGATCGAGCACGCCGCGCGCGACGCGGGCGACCGCGGCCGCGTCACGCTGCACGTGCACCGCCTGCGCGACCTGGTCGCCGAGGCTGCCTACCAGGCGCGACGCAACGGGCGCGAGCGCATCGGCCGCGACGATGTGCAGGCCGCGCTCGACGCGCGCCGCGAACGCACCGGGCGCGTGCGGCGGCGCCTGCAGGACCAGATCCTCGAGGGGACGATCCTGATCGACACGGCGGGCGCGCGCCCGGGGCAGATCAACGGGCTCTCGGTCTACGTGATGGGCGAGACCGCGTTCGCGCAGCCCACCCGGATCACCGCGACGACGCGCATCGGCGAAGGCAACCTGATCGACATCCAGCGCGAGGCGTCGCTCTCGGGGGCGATCCATTCGAAGGGGGTGATGATCCTCTCGGCCTTCCTCGCTTCGCGCTACGCCGCCCGGCAGGCGTTCGCGCTCAACGCGAGCCTGGCGTTCGAGCAGACCTACGGGCCGATCGACGGCGACAGCGCGTCGCTGGCCGAGCTGTGCGCGATCCTCTCGTCGCTCGCCGGCATTCCGATCCGTCAGGTCTGGGCGGTGACCGGCTCCGTCGACCAGTCGGGCAACGTCCAGGCGATCGGGGCCGTCAACGAGAAGATCGAGGGTTTCTACGACATCTGCGCCGCGCGCGGCCTCGACGGCCGCCACGGCGTGCTGATCCCGGCAAGCAACGTGCGCCACCTGATGCTGCGCGAGGACGTCGTCGAGGCGGTCCGCGCGGGCAAGTTCTCGGTCCACGCGGTCGCGAGCGTCGACGAGGCGATCGCGCTGCTCACCGGCCGCGACGACGTCGACGCGGTGGTGCGCGCGCGGGTGGCCGAGCTCGGCAAGCTGCGCCAGAAGATCCTCGCGCCGGCGCAGCGCAACCGCCAGCCGCGCAGTTGAGGCGGGTGTTCCGGCGATGAGCGACACGACTTCGGCCGCGCGGATCTGGATCGCCGTCGACGCGCTCGACCGTTGCGCCGACGTGCTCGAGGCGGTGAGCAGGCTGGCGACGGGGCGGGCGGTCGAGCTCGCGGGGCTGTTCGTCGAGGACGCCGACCTGCTGCGCCTGGCGGGCTGGCCGACCGCGACCGAGACGCGCGTGTTCGAGACTTCGCTTCGACCGGTCGGCGGCGCCGAACTCGAGCGGGCGCTGCGCGCGCAGGCGCTCGCGCTGCAGCGGCGCCTCGACGCGCTGGCACGCTCGATCGGGGTTCCCTGGTCGTTCCGCACGGTCCGCGGGCGGGTGGTCCAGCAGGCGCTCAGCGTCGCCGAAGGGGGCGACTGGATCGTGCTGGCGAGCGCCGCCAACGCGTTGCGCCTGACGCTGCGCCAGACGGCGCTGCAGGTGCGCCCGGTGATCTGGCTGCTGCCCGAGGACGTCGAAGGCCTCGAGCGGTTGCTCGCGGCCGCCGAGGGCTACGATCCCCGGGGCGCCGCGGAGCGCCGGCTGGTGCTGCCGCAGGACGCGGCGCGCGCGGCGGAGCTGCGCGCGTCGCCCCGTGCCGTGGCCGGCGCGTTACGGATCGCGCCCGAGTCCGGCCTGATGGCGCGCATCGCTTGCGGGCCGGGGGTTCCCGGCGACCTCGTGCTGATGACGCGCGAGTCGGGCGCCGCCGATCCGCAGCGACTCGGGCGGTTGCTCAGGCGCGGCGCCGCGCCGCTCGCGCTGGTCTGAGGGCGCGGCCGCCGCTCAGCCGGCCCGCGAGGGGCCGCGGTCGATCCGGTCCGCCAGCTCGCCCACCGAGGCCGAGACCGAGTTTGCCTGCTGCTCGACGACGATCCTGACCTGCTCCTCGAGCGCGTCGAGCCGGCCGCGCAGCGCAGCGTCGAGTTCGACCTGGCGCGTGGCCTGGCGCGCGAACTCGCCTTCGAGGAAGCCGCGAAGCTCGGTGAATCGCGAGGCCTCGGCCTGGTCGGCCAGCTGGCGCTGGGCCTGCAGCTCCTTGCCATGGCGGCGCGTCTCGAGCAGTCCCGACATCTGCAGGTAGACGATGTAGCCGAGGAACAGCACCGTCACCGCGACGATGAAGCCGAGCATCACGACGCCGAGCGGCGCCTGCACGTCGGCGAACGCCAGCGACAGGGCCGTCGGGGCGTTGAGCACGGTCCAGTTGACCAGCACGAACGCGGCGAGGGCGCCGAACACGAGCACGAACAGCAGCGAACGCAGGGTCATCGAAGTGCTCCGGGCCGGGTACGGGTCCGATTCAACGCGATGAGGGCGCCGATGTCAAAGCGGGTGGCTTCGTGCGATGCACTGCGCGGGCAAAGTCGCGGCCGTCGGCCGCGCCCTTGCTGATACCGTCGTGGCGTTCGCAGGCAACGGCCCCGTCCTCGATGCGTGCGCCACCCGAGGCCGCCCGCAACCCGCCGCCCGCCCGGCCCGCTGCCGAACGCCGCGACGCGCCGCGTCAACGAAGTGAGCGCAGGAACGGACGGGTCCGGGTCTCGTCGACCTGCCGACGACTCAGTAATGCAGCGCGCGAGGCAGCCACAGCGCGAGATCCGGCACCGCGATGATCGCCACCAGCACCAGCAGCATCGCGAACACGAACCAGATCACCCACGGCACCGTCTGCTCCATCCGCACGCCGGCGAGCCGCGACGACACCATCAGGTTGACCGCCATCGGCGGCGTGAACTGGCCGATCGCGACCATGTAGGTGAGCAGCACGCCGAACCACACCGGATCCCAGCCGAAGCCCTTCATCAGCGGCAGCAGCAATGGGACGAAGATCAGGAAGATCGAGATCCCGTCGAGCACCATGCCGACGCCGAGCAGCACCACGACGATCGCCGCGAGCGCCCAGCCGCTGCCCATGCCGCTGTCGAGGATGCTCCGTGCCAGCGGATCGACGATGCCCAGCGTGCTGACCGCGTAGGCGAAGATGCTGGCGAGCGCGACCACCATCATGATCACGCCGGAGATCTCGGAGGCCTCGACGAAGATCCCGACCAGGTCGCGCGGGCGGATCGTCCGATAGACGACCATGCCGACGAACAGCCCGTAGGCCACCGCGACGACGGCGGCTTCGGTGGGGGTGAACCAGCCGGCGCGCATGCCGCCGAGGATCAGCACCGGGGCGAACAGGCCCCAGGTCGCTTCGCGCAATGCCCGCAGGAACGGCGGCCGCGGCTGGGCGCCTTCGCCGGCGCCGAAACCGTGCCGCCGCGCCATCCAGACTGCAGGCACGATCAGCGCGAGGCCGGCGAGCACGCCCGGCACCATGCCGGCTGCGAACAGCGCCGGGACCGACGCGCCGGGCACCATCACCGAGTAGACGATGAACGCGATCGACGGCGGGATCAGGATGTCGGTGGCGGCCGCCGCGCCGATGACGCTGGCCGAATAGGCCGGCGGGTAGCCGGCGCGCGCCATCGCGGCGAGCATCACGCCGCCGACGGCTGCCGCGTTGGCGGGGCCCGATCCCGAGATGCCGCCCAGGAACATGGCGACGCCGATCGCCACCATCGGCAGCATGCCGGGTCCGCGACCGACGATCGCGAGCGCGAAATTGACCAGCCGCTGCGCGACGCCGGAGCGATCGAAGATCGAGCCGACCAGCACGAACATCGGCAGCGCGAGGAGCGGGTATTTGGCGATGCCGGCGTAGAAGTTGTTCGGGATCGACAGCCATCCGAGGTCGGCCAGGCCGATGCCGACCGCGCCCGCCAGCATCAGCGCGACGCCGATCGGCACGCCGGCGAGCATCAGCACGGCGAACGCGACGAAGATCGCGACCCCGATCATCGCGGCGCACCCCTCAGGTGGCGCACCAGCAGTTGCGCGCCGCGCGCCGCGATCAGCAGCGCCAGCAGCGGCAGCCAGATCGTGTACCACCACTGGGGCACGCCGATTCCCGGCGAGGTCACGTCGTAGCGGTAGTCGTCCCAGAACAGCCGCAGGCCGAGCCCGAACAGCATCAGGAAGGCGAGCGTCGTCGCGAGCGCCGACAGGATGGCGAGGCGCCGCCGCCGCTGCGGCGAGCCGGACTCGAAGATCGCCTCGATGCGGATGTGGCGGTCGCGCACCACTGCGGCCGAGGCCGCGATCATCGCGAGCACCACCATCAGGCTGACCGAGATTTCCTCGGTCCAGGCGAACGACTCGCTGGTGAAGTAGCGCGCGACGACGTTGGCGAACGTGATCAGCGCGAGCAGTGCCATCGCGGCCGCGCCGATCCAGTCCTCCGGCAGGCGTCGCGGCGCCTCGGCGCCGCTCGGGCCGCCGGCCGCGGGGTCGGGCGCTTCGGGCGCGTCTGGCGCTCGCGGGGCGTCGGGCATGACGGGCAGGGCGTCGGGATTCGAAGGACGAGGGCGCCGACCCAAAAAAAGGCCGGGCAAGCCCGGCCTCGTGCGGCGTGCGGCCGGCTGGTCGGCTCGCCCGTCAGGCCTTCGCGCGCGCAGCGACCGCCGCCTCGGCGCGCTTGACGAGGTCGGCGCCGATCTGCTTCGCCCACTTGTCGTAGACCGGCCTGACCGCCTTCTCGAAGGCGCCGCGCTCGGCGTCGCTGAGCTGGGTCACCTTGACGCCGAGCGCCTCGACCTCCTTGACCATCGACATGTCGCCGCGCGTGAGCCCCTTGCGCGCGATCGCCACCTCCTGCTTGCCCGCCTCGACGGCGGCGGCGCGCACGATCTCGCGGTCGGCCGGGGTGAACGAGTTCCAGATGTCGCGGTTGACGACGAAGATCAGCGGGTCGGCGACGTAGTCCCACAGCGTCACGTACTTCTGCGCCAGCGTGTGCAGCTTCGCGGCGGTGAAGATGTGCAGCGGGTTCTCCTGGCCCTCGACGGCACCCGAAGCCAGCGCGGGCTGCGCGTCGGCCCAGCTCATCTGGGTCGGGTTCGCGCCCAGCGCGGTGAAGACGTCGTTGAAGATCGGCGAGCCGACGATGCGGAACTTCAGCCCCTTCATGTCGGCCGGCGTGCGGATCTCGTGCTTGGAGTTGGTCAGCTCGCGAAAGCCGTTCTCGCCCCAGCCGAGCGGCACGACGCCGGCCTTCTCGACGATCTGCAGGATCTGCTTGCCGACCGCGCCCTGCGTGAGCGCGTCGAGCCCGGCGTGGTCGCGGGCGAGGAACGGCAGCGAGAACAGGTTCAGCTCCTTGACCTGCGGGGACCAGTTGATCGTCGAGCCGAGCGCCATGTCGATCACGCCCTGGCGGATCGCCGAGAACTCGCGGGTCTGGTCGCCGTTGATCAGCGACACGCCCGGATAGAGCTTCATGTTGATGCGACCCTGGGTGCGCTCGCGCACCAGGTCGATCCAGATCTGCGCGCCCTTGCCCCACGGGAACGCGGTGGGCACCACCGTCGACACGCGGTATTCGGCCTTGTAGGCCTGCGCGCGCGCGGTGCCGGTGACGACGAACGGCGCGGCGATCGCGGCGGAACCGGCGGCGCCGGCTTTGAGCAGGGTACGGCGATCCATCTGGAAGCTCCTTCTCGTTCAGGTGTCTGGCGGGTGTCCGGTGCGAGGTCGGCCGCGCGCCCGCGAGCGCCGCCACCGCGCGTCAGCGCGACATTGTAGCGAAGCGCGTCGCGCGCGCGGCTTCACGCCGGCTGCGGCAGGTAGCGCACCGCGAGCACCCCGTCGATCGACGCGATCGACGCGATCGCCGGCTCGGGGACCGGGCTGTCGACGTCCACGATCGTGTAGGCCATGTCGCCGCGCGACTTGTTCAGCATGGTGTGGATGTTCAGGCCGGCGCGCGCCATCGCGGTCGAGATCTGCCCGAGCATGTTCGGCACGTTGGCGTTGGCGATCGCCACCCGGTAGCCGGACTCGCGCGGCGCGACCGCGTCCGGGAAGTTGACCGCGTTGCGCACGTTGCCGTTCTCGAAATAGTCGCGAAGCTGGTCGACGACCATGACCGCGCAGTTGTCCTCGGCCTCTCGGGTCGAAGCGCCCAGGTGCGGCAGCGCCGTGGCGCGCGGGTGCGCGTTGATCGCGGGGCTGGGAAAGTCGCAGACGTAGTGCCGCAGCCGACCGGCGTCGAGCGCCGCCAGCACCGCCGCCTCGTCCACCACGCCGTCGCGGGAGAAGTTCAGCAGCACGGCACCGTTGCGCATCTGCGGGATCGTCGCGGGGCCGATCAGGTGGCGCGTGGACGACACCAGCGGCACGTGCAGCGTCACGAAGTGGGCCGCCTTCAGGATCTCGGCGACCGAGTGGGCCTTCTTCACCTGCGAGGGCAGGCTCCAGGCGGCGTCGACGGTGATCTCGGGGTCGTAGCCGACGACGTGCATGCCGAGCCGGATCGCCGCGTCGGCGACCAGGCAGCCGATGCGGCCGAGCCCGACGACGCCCAGCGTATGGCCCGCGAGCTCGAAGCCGGCGAACGCCTTCTTGCCGCTCTCGACGGTGTGCTCCATGTCGGGTGCCGCGGGGTCCAGCGCGGCGACGAAGCGCAGCGCGCCGGGCAGGTTGCGCGCGGCCATCAGCATCCCGGCGATCACCAGTTCCTTGACCGCGTTGGCGTTGGCGCCCGGCGCGTTGAAGACGGGCACGCCGCGCGCGCTCATCGCGGCGACCGGGATGTTGTTGGTGCCGGCGCCGGCGCGGCCGATCGCGCGCACGCTGGCCGGGATCTCCATCGAGTGCATGTCGGCCGAACGCACCAGGATCGCGTCGGGCTGCCCGACGTCCTTGCCGACCAGATAGCGCTCGGCCGGAAGCCGTTCGAGGCCGTGCTGCGAGATCTGGTTCAGGACCAGCACGCGGATCGCGCCTTGCATGTCGTGGCCCTCAGCCGTTGCGCTTCTCGAACTCGCGCATGTACTCGACCAGCGCGCGCACCCCTTCGATCGGCATCGCGTTGTAGATCGACGCGCGCATCCCGCCCACCGAGCGATGGCCCTTGAGTTGCAGCATCTGGTGCTCCTTCGCGCCCTTCAGGAACGGCTCGTCGAGCGCCGGGTCGCGCAGCGTGAACGGGACGTTCATCCGCGAACGGTCGGCGCGCTCGACCGGGTTCCGGTAGAACTGCGTGCCGTCGAGGTAGTCGTAGAGCAGCGCGGCCTTCTCGATGTTGCGCTTCTCGATCGCGGCGAGTCCGCCCTGGCGCTTGAGCCACTGGAAAACGAGGCCGGCGATGTAGATCGCCCAGGTCGGCGGCGTATTGAGCATCGAGTCGGCGTCGGCCTGGACCTTGTAGTCGAGCATCGTCGGCGTGCCCTTCGGCGCGTGGCCGAGCAGGTCGTCGCGGACGATCACGATCGTCAGGCCCGCCGGCCCGATGTTCTTCTGGGCGCCGCCGTAGATCAGGCCGAACTTCGAAACCTCGATCGGCCGCGACAGGAAAGTCGACGAGACGTCGGCGACCAGCGGCACGTCGCCGGTGTCTGGAATCCACGAGAATTCGACGCCGCCGATCGTCTCGTTCGCGCAGTAGTGCAGGTAGGCGGCGTCCGGCGAGCGCTTCCAGCCGTCCTGCGCCGGCACGTAGGTGAAGTTGCGATCCTCGGCCGACGCGACGACGTTCACGGCCCCGAACAGCTTCGCCTCCTTGATCGCCTTCTTCGACCACTCGCCGGTGTGCACGTAGTCGGCGGCCTTTCCGCGCATCAGGTTGATCGGCACCATCGCGAACTGGAGCGTCGCGCCGCCCTGCAGGAACAGCACCTTGTAGTTCGCGGGGATCCCCATCAGCTCGCGCAGGTCGCGCTCGGCCTGCTCGTGGATGCTCATGTACTCCTTGCCGCGATGGCTCATCTCCATCACCGACTGGCCGCTGCCATGCCAGTCGAGCATCTCGGCGGCGGCTTGCGCGAGCACCTCTTCGGGCAGGATCGCGGGCCCGGCGCTGAAGTTGAACACCTTTCGCATGGTTTCCCCCGTTTGCGGATCGCGAATTCTAGCCTGCCGGGGACGGCCTGCCGGCTTGAGGGATATCAACCGGCCGCTTGGGCGGCGCCGGGACAATGGGCCATCCCCCGGGGAACCGCCCGATGCCGCAGCCTGCGCCAAGCCTTGCCGCCGAGCCCGGTCGCCTCGCCGAGGCGCTGCGCGAGGTGTTGCGAACCACGACCCGGCGCGAGGTGCGGCTGGTCGAGACGCACATCTCGTGGGTGCTGCTGGACGGCGAGTTCGCGTGGAAGATCAAGAAGCCGGTGCGCCTGGGTTTCCTCGACTTCGCCGAGCTCGCGACCCGGCGTCGCTACTGCGAGGAGGAGCTGCGGCTGAACCGGCGGCTCGCGCCGCAGCTGTATCTCGACGTGGTGGCGATCCGCGGAACCCGGGACGCACCGCGGCTCGATGGCGCAGGCGAGCCGATCGAGTATGCGGTGAAGATGCGCCAGTTCGAGCCCGGCGCGCTGCTCAGCGAACGTCTCGCGGCCGGCCGGCTCGACGCCCCCGAACTCGGGCGGCTCGCGCTGCGGCTCGCGGCGTTTCACGAGCAGGCGCCGGCTGCGGGGCCGGACACGCCGTACGGCAGCCCAGCGCGCATCGAGGCCGACACCGCGCAGGTGCTCGACGGCCTGTCGCAGCGGATCGGCGCGCCGGCGATCGCGGGGCTGCGCGAACGGCTCGACGCGCGGGCGCGGACGCTGCGGCCGCTGTTCGAGCGACGCAAGGCCGCGGGTCGGGTTCGCGAGGGACACGGCGACCTTCACCTTGCCAACGCGGTCGTGCTCGGCGACGAGGTCACCGCGTTCGACTGCATCGAGTTCGACCCGGGCCTGCGCTGGATCGACGTCTGCAGCGACGTCGGCTTCCTGGCGATGGACCTGATGGCGCACGAGCGGCGCGACCTCGCATTCCGCTTCCTCGACGACTGGCTCGCGGCCAGCGGGGATCACTGGGGACTTCCGGCGCTGCGCTACTACCTCGTCTACCGGGCGCTGGTCCGCGCGCTGGTGGCGCGCATCCGCGCGACGCAAGGCGGCGATGCGGGCGGCCCCGACTATTTCGGGCTGGCGCAGCGGCTCGAGCGCGAGCACGATCCGCGCCTGCTGGTGACGCACGGGCTCTCGGGCTCGGGCAAGAGCTGGCTGTCGCAGCGGCTGCTCGCGCGCGCCGGGGCGATCCGGCTGCGCTCCGACGTGGAGCGCAAGCGGCTGTTCGGCATGCAGGCGCTGGACGATGCTTCGGCGCGCCCGGGCGAGGGCATCTATGCGGCAGACGCGTCGCAGCGCACCTACCAGCGACTGCTCGAGATCGCAGGGCATTCGCTCGACGCCGGATATCCGACCATCGTCGACGCGACGTTCCTGCGGGCGCGCGAACGCGAGGCCTTCCGACGCGCGGCCGAGGCGCGGCGGGTGCCGTTCGCGATCCTCGACTGCCGTGCCGATCCGGCGCTGTTGCGCGAGCGGGTCGCGGCGCGCCACGCGGGGCGCGCCGATGCGTCGGATGCCGACCTCGCGGTGCTCGAACGCCAGCTGCAGGGGCACGAAGCGCTGGGCGACGACGAGCGCGCCGTCGCCATCGAGGTCGAAACCGGGCAGCAGGTCGACGTCGACGCGCTCGCCGCACGCTGGCTGGCGGGTCGCTAGGCTGGCCAGGCCAGTGCCCAGCCGCCGTCCGGGTGCGCCTGATAGCGGATCCCGAAGCCGCGGCCCTCCAGCGTCAGCAGCTCTTCGAGCCAGCGCCGGGCCTGCGGATCCGGCGCGCCGAGCCGCAGCCGGCGCAACTGGAACGGGACGATGCGCAGGCCGCGCAGCGTTCCGTCGGCCCGGGACAGCGTGGCGAAGTACAGGCAGCCGAGATCCGAGCGCAGGCCGTCGTGCTCGCCGATGCCCTCGTAGTCGTTGATCAGGTCGCCGCATCCGTACAGGATCAGGCGGCCGCGGTGGACCTCGGGCGGCAACGGATGGTGCGACGAATGCCCGTGCACCAGGTCGGCGCCGCCCGCATCGATCAGCGCGTGCGCGAACGCGCGGTGCGCGTGGGGGATCCGGCATCCCCAGTTGCCGCCCCAGTGGATCGAGACGACGACCAGGTCGCCGGCGCGGCGCAACGCGGCGACCCGTGCCGCGACCTCGGCGGCCGCGCCTGCACCGGGCTCGGCCAGCAGCGCGACGCCCGAGCGCCGGTCGCTCGCGGCCCAGTCGGAGGGCACGCCGCTGCTCTCGGTCGCCAGCGCGAACACCAGCAGGCGGCCTCCGCCCCGCAGCGGCAGCACGGCCGGCGCGCGCGCGGCCTCGGCGTCGATCCCCGCGCCGGCCACCCGCAGCCCGGATTGCCCGAGCGTGGCCAGCGTCTCGGCCAGGCCGTCGCGCCCCCAGTCCATCACGTGGTTGTTGGCCAGCACGCAGCAGTCCAGGCGCGCCGCGGTCAGGCAGCCGACGTTGGCCGGGTGCATCCGGTAGTGGATACCCTTGCGCGGCCAGGGTCGGTCGTGGGCGGTGACCGCCGTCTCGAGGTTGACGATGCGCAGGTCGGGCGCGGTGCGCTCGAGCTCGGCCAGCGCCTCGCCCCAGACGTAGCCGGGCGCGACCGGGACCGGAATCGGGCCGTTGGCGCGCTCGGCCAGCTGCAGGTAGTCGCGCGCGTCGCGCACGAACGACTCGTAGAGTTCCGGCGACGACGGATGGGCCAGCGCCTGGTCGATGCCCCGGCCGGTCATCACGTCCCCGCCCAGGAAGACGAGGACCTCGTCGGCGCGCCGGGCGTTCATCCCTTGACGCAGACGAGCGGCTCGAGCCGCGCGACCTTGCGGGCGAGTCCGGCGGCGTCGGTGGCGTCGACCACTTCGGAGACGTCCTTGTAGGCCCCGGGCGCTTCCTCGGCGATGCCGCGCGACGAGGGGCTGCGCACCAGGATGCCGCGGGCGGCCAGCTCGTCGACGACCTGCCGGCCGCGCCAGTGCGCTGCGGCTTGGTGGCGACTCATCGCGCGTCCGGCCCCGTGGCACGCCGACGAGAATGCCAGCGACTCGGACCGCGCGGTGCCCGCCAGCACGTACGATCCGGTGCCCATCGATCCGCCGATCAGCACCGGCTGGCCGGCCTGGCGCAACGCATCCGGGAGGTCCGGATGCCCGGGGCCGAGCGCGCGTGTCGCGCCCTTGCGGTGGACGAAGAGCTCGCGCGCCTCGCCGTCGATCCGGTGCGTCTCGAGCTTGCAGGTGTTGTGCGAGACGTCGTAGAGCAGCGGCAGCCGGGCCGACGGCAGCAGCTCGGCAAAGACGCCGCGCACCAGGTGGGTGAGGATCTGGCGGTTCGCGAGCGCGCAGTTGATCGCGGCGCGCATCGCGCCGAGGTAGGCCTCGCCGAGCTCCGAGCGGATCGGCGCGCAGGCGAGCTCGCGGTCGGGCAGCGAGATCCCGAAGCCCGGCGCGGCGATCGCCATCTCGCGCAGGAACTCCGTGCCGATCTGGTGGCCGAGGCCGCGCGAGCCGCAGTGGATCATCACCACGGCGTCGTCCACGCGCAGCCCGAACGCGGCGGCGATCGCGTCGTCGAAGACCTCGGTGACGCGCTGCACCTCGAGGTAGTGGTTGCCGCTGCCGAGCGTGCCCATCTCGTCGCGCTGGCGCTTCTTCGCCATCGCCGACACCCGCGCCGGCTTCGCGTGCGGCATCTGCCCGCGCTCCTCGATGCGGTCGAGGTCGGCGGCGCTGCCCCAGCCGTTCTCGACCGCCCACCTGGCTCCCCCGGCGAGCATCGCGTCCATCTGCCCGGCGTTCAGCCGGATCGCGCCGGTGCTGCCCACGCCTGCCGGGATGCGCGCGAACAGCGCATCGGCGAGCGGCCGCTGCACCGCGAGGACGTCTTCGTGGCGCAGCCCGGTGTGCAGGCAGCGCACGCCGCACGAGACGTCGAAGCCGACGCCGCCGGCCGAGACGACGCCGCCGCGTTCGGCGTCGAAGGCCGCCACGCCGCCGATCGGGAAGCCATAGCCCCAGTGCGCGTCGGGCATCGCGTACGAAGCGCGCACGATCCCGGGCAGCTTCGCGACGTTGGACGCCTGCTCCATCACCTTGTCGTCCATCGCGGCGACCAGGTCTTCGCTGCCGTAGACGATCGCCGGGACGCGCATTGCGCCGCGCATCGGGATCTCCCATTCGCAGGGTCCGCGCCGGACCAGTTCGGCGATGTTCATCGACGGGCTCCCAGTGTCCTGTTCCGCAGACATCCTGCCTTCGGCGAGACCTGGCGGGGCGAGACGTCCGCGGAACAGGACACTAGACGTCGACCACGGTCTGCGCGAGCCATCCGCCGTCGCCGGTCGGCGCGACGCGCAGGCTGGTGTAGGTGGCGCCCTTGACCTCGACCGCCGGCCGGTGACGCTCGACCGAGGTCGGTTCGCCGAACGCCCGGGCCCGCAGCCGCGTTCCGTCGATCTCGACGCTGTAGCGGCCGAACAGCATGCGCCGAACGGCCATTTCGTAGACGAGGGCGTTCAGCCACTCCGCCAGCAGCAGTTCCGGGTCGGGCGCCTCGCAGGCGATGTCCACGGTCTCGCGCGCCGCGACGCCCGACGGATCGGTGATGACGGCGGTCAGCGCCAGCGCCGCCTGCTCGAAGGCGCCGGCCATCGTCGCGCCGATGCCGCGCACGCCGATGTCGGCGCCGTGTTCGTAGTGCTCCCAGTGCTCCCTCACGTTCAGCGCTCGCCCCCCGGGCCGGCTCCCGTCCCGTCGTCGACTTATCGCCCCTCGAGCCCGCCAACGTGTTGATCGGCCGCAACCCGGCGCCGGATACCGCCGATATCGTCGTACCGGTGGCCGCGCAGCGGCCGGTGGCGGGGCAGGGGAGCAGAGGTGGCCGATGAGCGCGTTCCACGTCGATGACGGGCCCGGCGAGGCGTCGTGACCGGACCTCCCGACGCCCCGGCGCGCCTCATTTCGGTGCTGCGCCAGCTGCTGGCCGAGTTGCGCGGGCGCGCGCCAGCCGGGATCGCGCTCGACGACGACCTCGAGCGCGGACTGGGCATCGACAGCCTCGCGCGAACCGAGCTGATGCTTCGGCTCGAGCGCGAGTTCGGCGTTCACCTGGACGAGGTGGCCGTCCACGAGGCCGCCACGCCGCGCGACCTGCTGCGTGCGCTCGCGAGCTCGGCTCCTCCCGGTGCGATCGACGCCGGGGTGCGCGCCCCCGTCGCCCGGAAACGGGCAGGCCGGCACACCGAGCCGCGCGACGCGGCGACGTTGATCGACGTGCTCGAGGCGCGCGTGCGCGACGATCCGGAGCACGTCCACCTGACGCTGCTCGACGATCCGGCGCCTGCGACGACGCTGACCACCCGGGCGCTCTTCGAGCGGGCCGCCAGCATGGCAGCCGGGTTGCAGGCGGAAGGACTCGCGCCGGGGGAGTCCGTCGCGCTGATGCTGCCGACCAGCCTGGCGTTCTTCGAGACCTTCGTCGCGATCATGCTGGCCGGCGCCGTGCCCGTGCCGATCTATCCGCCGTTTCGGGCTTCGCAGATCGAGGACCACCTGCGCCGCCAGGCACGCATTCTCGACAACGCGCACGCCGTGGTGCTCGTCACCGATGCGCGGACACAGCGATTGGCCAGGCTGCTGCGCGGCCCCGTGCCGTCGCTGCGCTCGATCGCGACGGTCGAGCAGCTGGCGGCCGGCCACGGCAGCACCGACATCGTGCGCGCCGCGTCGCACGATACGGCGCTGCTGCAGTACACCTCAGGCAGCACCGGACAGCCCAAGGGGGTCGTGCTCAGCCACGCCAACCTGCTGGCCAACATCCGGGCGATGGGCGCGGCCGTCGAGGCGGGCCCGGACGACGTCTTCGTCAGCTGGCTGCCGCTCTACCACGACATGGGCCTGATCGGCGCCTGGATGGGCAGCCTCTACCACGGCCTGCCGCTCGTGCTGATGCCGCCGCAGGCGTTCCTCGCACGGCCCTCGCGCTGGCTGTGGGCAGTGCATCGCCACCGCGCGACCCTGTCGGCCGCGCCGAACTTCGCGTACGAGATGCTGGCGACGCGAGTCCCCGACGTCGAGCTCGAGGGCCTGGACCTGAGCAGCTGGCGCGTCGCCTTCAATGGCGCCGAGCCGGTGGCCGCGGCGACGCTCGAGCGGTTCGCGGCGCGCTTCGCGGCACACGGCTTCGATCCGCGCGCGATGACCCCGGTCTACGGGCTCGCCGAGAGCGGGGTCGGGCTCGCGTTTCCGCCGCTGCGGCGCGGGCCGCGAATCGACTGCATCTCCCGGGATTCGCTGCAGGGCGGCGGCAGCGCACGGCAGATACCCTGCGGGGACGAGGGCTCGATGCGCGTGGTCTCGTGCGGCCTGCCGCTCGCGGGCCACGAGATCCGGGTGGTCGACGCGCGCGGCGGCGAGCTGCCCGAGCGGGCCGAGGGGCGCATCGAGTTTCGCGGGCCCTCGGCCACCTCGGGTTACTTCCGCAATCCGCAGGCGAGCCGCGCACTGTTCGATGGCGACTGGCTCGACACCGGCGACGTCGGATACGTGGCGGAGGGCGAGCTGTATCCGACCAGCCGCGTCAAGGACCTGATCATCCGCGGCGGACACAACATCCATCCCTACGACCTCGAGGATGCGGTCGGCAAGCTCGCCGGCGTGCGCAAGGGCTGCGTCGCGGTGTTCGGCGCCAGCGATCCGGCCGACGCAACCGAGCGCATCGTCGTGCTGGCCGAGACCCGCGACGGCGCGCTCGAGCACGAGCCGCGACTGCGCGAGCGGATCCGCGAGCTCTCGATCGAGCTGCTCGGGGTCCCCGCCGACGACGTCGTGCTGGCGGGCGCGCACGTGGTGCCGAAGACCTCGAGCGGCAAGATCCGCCGTGCCGCGTGCCGCGAGCTCTACGAGCGTGGCGTGCTGCGCGAGGCCCGCCGCGGCTTGCCGGCATGGGTCCAGTTGGGTCGGCTGCAGATGTCTGCCCTGGCGGGCAGGGCGCGAAACCTCGCCGGACGCTGCACGGCGGGACTCGACGCGGCTGCGCTCTGGACGCTGTTTTGCCTGCTCGCCCTGGCCGGCGCGGTGGCGCTCGCGTGCCTGCCCACTCTCCGATGGCGCAGGCGGGCGGTCCGTGCGCTGGCGCGCGCGATGCGGGGCGCATCGATTCTGCCGCTACAGGTCGAGGGCGCCGCGCATCTGGCCGGCGGCGGCCCGAGGGTCTTCGTCGCGAACCACGCCAGCTACGCCGACTGGCTGCTGCTGATCGCGACCCTGCCCGCGGACGTCGCGTTCGTCGCCAAGCGCGAACTGGGCCAGCGGCGCGCGCTCGCCTGGCTGCTGGGGCGCGTGGGAACCCGTTTCGTCGAGCGTGGCGAGTCGCGCCAGGCCGCCGATGACACTCGCCGGCTGGTCCAGGCGGTACGCGCCGGCGAGTCGCTGGTGTTCTTCCCGGAAGGCACGCTGAGCCGCGCGCCGGGCCTGCAGCCGTTCCACCTGGGCGCATTCGTGGTCAGTGCCCGGAGCGGCGCGCCGCTCGTTCCGGTGACCCTGCGCGGCACCCGCTCGCTGCTGCGCGACGGCTCCTGGTGGCCGCGCCGCCACCCGCTCGCGGTGCGGATCGACGCGCCGCTTCGACCGCAAGGCAGCGGCTGGTCCGACGCGCTGGCGCTGCGCGACGCCGCGCGCCGAAGGATCGCGTCGGCGTGCGCCGAGCCCGACATCGGCGAGGCGCCGCCGGGCGCGGTCGAGGGCATGGGCGGGGGCTGAGCGTGCACAATGCGGGGATGGACTCGACGGTCACGAGCGCGGACAGCGGACGCGGCGGGCGGCGCTTCGACGTCTGCAACGGCGACGCCGACGGCCTTTGCGCGGTGGTGCAGTGGCGGTTGCACGAGCCGGCCGACGCGGTGCTGGTCACCGGGCTGAAGCGCGAGATCGGGCTGCTCGAGCGGGTGCCGGCCGGGGCGGGCGACGAAGTGCTGGTCTGCGACCTGTCGATGGAGCGCAACCGGCCGGCGCTGCTCGCGCTGCTCGCGCGCGGGGCGCGGGTGCGCTACTTCGACCACCACGCGGTGCGCGAGGTGCCGGACCATCCGGCGCTGGAGGCGCACATCGACCTGGGCAGCGGCGTCTGCACCAGCGTCCTGGTGGACCGGCACCTCGGCGGCCGCTTCAGGGCCTGGGCGGTGGTCGGTGCGTTCGGCGACAACCTGGGCGGCCTCGCCAGGCGGCTGGCAGGGCAGATCGGGCTGGACCGCGAGCAATGCGACCTGCTGCGCATGCTCGGCGAGGCGATCAACTACAACGCGTACGGCGACGACGAGAGCGACGTGCGGATCCCTCCGGCGCAGCTGTACCCGCAGCTCGCGCGCTATCGCGACCCGCTCGAGTTCGTCCGGCGCGAGCCGATCGCGCGCGAGATCGACGCGCTGCGGCGCGCGGACCTGGCGCAGGCGCGGCGCGAGGCGCCGTGGTGGGAGGGCGAGGCCGGCGCCGTCTACCTGCTCGCCGATGCACCGTGGAGCCGGCGCGTGATCGGCAGCCTCGCCAACGAGCTCGCGGTGGCGCAGCCGCGTCGCGCCCACGCGGTGGCGAAGCGCGACCGGCGCGGTGCGCTGGTCGTCAGCGTGCGCGCGCCGCTCGAGGCGCCGGCCGGTGCCGACGCGCTGTGCCGGCGCTTCGGCGGCGCGGGGCGCGCGTCGGCAGCCGGCATCGACGGCCTGCCCGAGAACCGGCTCGACGAGTTCGTCGACGCGTTCGCGTCGATGCGCTGGGACGCGCGGCCGCAGGCCGGCGCGGGCGGATCGACCGGAGGGAGTGACCGATGATGCTGTTTTCGCTCGAACCCGGCAGCGCGTTCGCCCAGGCGCTCGCGGCCGAGCTTGGCGTGGACTTCGCCGCGCACGAGGAGCGCCGGTTTCCGGACGGCGAGTGCAAGCTGCGGCCGCTGGTCGACGTTCGCGGCGCCGACGCCTGGGTGGTGCTCGGCCTGCACGGCGGGCCGATCGACAGCCCGCACGACAAGCTCTGGCGGCTGCTCGCCTTCGTCGCGGCGCTTCGCGACCACGGCGCGCGGCGGGTCGGCGCGGTCGTGCCCTATCTCGCCTACGCGCGCAAGGACCGGCGCACCAAGCCGCACGACCCGGTCGGGTTGCGCTACGTCGCGCAGCTGTTCGAGGCCGTCGGCACCGACGCGATCGTCGTTCTCGAGGCGCACAACGTGGCCGCGTTCCAGAACGCGTTCAGGATTCCGGCGACGAGCCTCGATGCCCATCGCGTGTTCGGGCCGCTGGCTCGCGGGCTCGCGGGCGGCGGCGCGCTGGCAGTCGCCTCGCCCGACCCGGGCGGCGTCAAGCGCGCGCAGCTCTGGCGCGAGTCGCTGGAGGAGCAGCTCGCCGCGCCGGTCGGCTTCGCGATGGTCGACAAGCGCCGCAGCGCCGGCGTGATGTCGTCGCTCGGGCTGGTCGCCGGCGACGTCGCCGGCGCGACGGTGCTGCTGCTCGACGACCTGATCGCGAGCGGGGAGACGATGCGGCAGGCGGCGGTCGCGCTGCGCGGCGCGGGCGCGGCCTCGGTGGTCGCCTGCGCGGCCCACGGCCTGTTCATCGAGCCCGCGGCGCAGGTGCTGGCCGACGACGCGATCGACCGGCTGGTCGTCACGGACAGCGTGCCGCCGTTTCGCATGCCGGCGCGGGCGGCCGCCACCGCGAAGCTGCAGCTGCTCTCCTGCGCGTCGCTCTTCGCCGAAGAGATCCGCCGCCAGGGCGCGGGGACGATCGTAGTGTGAACACGCCCTAGTGCCGCGGGGGCCGGCCGCCGGGCCGGCGCGGATCCTGTTCGTCGCAGCGATCGAGCGCGTCGAGCGCGAGCGCCGCCTGTGCGAGGTAACGCTTGCCGAGGGGAATCCAGCGCTCCGGCGTGCGCGGCTGCGCGTCGAGCAGGTGGGCGACCGCGAGGCGGGCGCGCAGCGCCGCCCGGTTGGCCGTGTACAGCTGCACCAGCGAGTCGGGCGGGCGCTCGCCGAGGGCGGCCGCGACGCCGTCGATCAGGCGCCCGGCGACCCAGGGCGCGCCGGCCATCGCACACTCGAGCCCGAGGAAGGCGAGCTCGTCGAAGGGATCGACCTGCCGCAGCTCGGCGCTGAATTCGAGGCAGTCGATGACGACCGGGGGACGGTTCAGGCAGACGTGCTCGGGCCGCAGGTCGCCGTGGCCGTCGACGACCCTGGCGCTCGCGACGCGCTCGCGCAGCGCCGCGGCGCGCGCCGCGTTGGCCGCGTCGAGGCGATCGAGCGTGGCGAGCGCGGCGAGCGCGGCGAAGCGCGGCTGCAGCAGCAGGTCGCGGTTGATCGCCTGCTCGCGGCGAAAGCGGGCGACGTAGGCGTCGGGCGCCATCGTGCTGCGTTCGGCGCCGCGATAGAAGGCGGCGAGCAGCGCGACGACCGCGTCGACGTCCTCGGCCCGCAGTGCGCCGGCCGCGATCACGCGGTCGAGCATCCGGTGCGCGGGCAGGCGCCGCATCAGCACCAGCCAGTCGACGGTGGCGCCCGGCGCCGGCAGCCGGTCCTCGGGCAGCAGCGCGAAGCGCTCGCCGTCCCACTGCAGCGCGAGCAGGCCCAGATACACCTGCGGTGCGAGGCGCCGGTTCAGCCGGACCTCTTCGCGGCAGTTGCGCTCGCGAAGTTGCGGCGTCGAGAAGTCGAGGAACGGGTAGCGGACCGGCTTCTTCATCTTCAGCACGCGATCGCCGGCGACGATGACCCACGACATGTGCGTCTCGATCAGCTGCGCCGCGGCCGGGTCGGCCCCGTGCGCGGCGCGCGACATCAGGAAGCCGAGCCGCGCCTCGGTGCCCGGATCGGCGTCGCGTCCTGTCGTCGTCTCGCCCATCGCGGATCGGCCTCAGCGCGTGGCGGCGTCGACCTCGCGCGCGAGCGCGCGAAGCGCTTCCGAAATCTCGACCGGGTAGGGCGCGGCGGCGGGCTCGAGCCCGCGCAGCGCGTCGGGCAGTCGCGCGAGCTGCGCGGCGCAGTGCGCGCGCGATTCGCCGAGCTTCGGCAGGCCCGGCAGCCGCCGCCCCGCGCGCATGACGGGCTGCAGCAGCGGGTCGCCGTCGCACGCCTCGTCGGCCCGGCCGACGTGGTCGCCAGCCATGCGACCGCGCGCGTCGTGGCGCCGCCAGACCTGCTTGACCCCGGGCCAGGTGGCCTTGCCTTCGGAGCGCTTGCGCCGCGCGATTCCGGCGTAGGACTGCAGCTTGTAGACGGCGTCGAGCGTCGGGGCATCGCTCGACGTGTCCAGCGCGGTGCCGACGCCGAAGCCGTCGATCGGCGCGCCGTCGGCGAGCAGCCCGGCGATCCGGTGCTCGTCGAGATTGCCGCTGGCGAAGACGATCACGTCCTTCAAACCGGCGGCGTCGAGCATGGCCCGCACCGCTTTCGAGTGCGCAGCCAGGTCGCCGCTGTCCAGCCGCACGCCCCCGACCAGGATGCCGTCGGCGGCGAGCACCGGATACAGGTCGATCACCTTGGCGACCGCCGCCTCGGTGTCGTAGGTGTCGACCAGCATCACCGGCCGCCTCGGTCGTGCGCGCGCGAAGGCCTCGAACGCCGCGCGCTCGTCGGCGTGGGCCTGGACGAACGAGTGCGCCATCGTGCCGAACACCGGGATCCCGTAGCGCAGCCCCGCTTCGGCGGTCGCCGTCCCGTCGAAGCCGGCCAGCCACGCGGCGCGCGCCGCGAACAGCGCAGCCTCGGCGCCGTGCGCGCGACGCATCCCGAAGTCCACCAGCTGGCGCCCGGCGCCGGCGAGGACGATGCGCGCGGCCTTCGACGCGATCAGCGTCTGCAGGTGGACGATGTTCAGCAGCCGGCTCTCCACCAGCTGCGCCTGGGGCAGCGGCGCGCTGACCCGCAGGATCGGCTCGTCGGGAAAGAACACGCCGCCTTCGGGGACGGCGTCGACGTCGCCGGTGAAGCGCAAGCCGCGCAGCTCGTCGAGCAGGCGGGCGGAGAACCCGCCCTGGTCCTCCAGCCAGTCGATCTCGCCCTCGGTGAACGCCAGCGACTCCAGGAAATCGAGCGCCTGCTCGAGCCCGGCGGCGACCATGAAGTTGCGCTGGGCAGGCAGCTTGCGGACGAACAGCTCGAAGACCGCAGGCTCCTGCATCCCTCGTTCGAGGTAGGCCTGCATCATCGTCAGCTGGTACAGATCGGTGAGGAGGGCGCTCATCTCCGTCAGTGCGCGTCGAGGCGCGCGGCCAGGTAGCCCAGCAGCGCCTCCAGCGTTCCCACCTTGCCGTAGTCGGCCTCGGGGATCTCGACGCCGAGCCGCGCGTGCAGCTCGATCAGCACGTTCAGGAAGTCGAACGAGTCGATGTCGAGCTCCTCGCGAAACGGCCGGCGCGGATCGAGCGCGGCGAAGTCGGCCTCGGGGGCGATCGCCTGCACGCTTTCGATCACGGCCTGCCGGATTCCGGCCAGCGTTGCGCTCATGAGGCCTCCGGGTCTTCGAATCGTGCCCGCAGCGCGGCGAGGAAGCGCGCGCCGGTGAGTCCGTCGGTGACGCGGTGGTCGCCCGACAGCGTGGCGTTCATCGTCCGCGAGGCGACGATCGCGCCGTCGCGCACCGCGGGCCGCGCGGCCACGCGGCCCAGGCCGACCAGCGCGACCTGCGGCGGGTAGATCACGCCGAAGACGGTCTCGACGCCCAGGTCGCCCAGGTTGGTGACCGTGATCGTCGAGTCGGCGAGGTCGGAACTGCGCAGCCGGCCGCTGCGGGCGCGCGCGAGCACGTCGCGCAGCGCCGCCATCAACTCGGGCAGCGCGAGCCGGTCGGCATCGTGGACCGCCGGAACCACGATGCCGCCGCCTCTCAGCGAGGTGACGACGCCGACGTGAATCGACTCGGAGCGCCGGAAGCGCCCGTCGACGAACTGGCCGTTGAGGTCGGGGACCTCGCGCAGCGCGAGGGCCACGGCGCGCAGCGCGAAAGCCGCGAACAGCACGCGCCCGGCCAGCGGCCGCGCCTCGTTGAAGCGCTCGAGCCACTGCAGCGCCCGCTCGACGTCGATCTCGCTGCCGAGGTAGTAGTGCGGGATCTCGCGCTTGGAGCGCGTCATCGCGGCGGCGATCGCGGCGCGCATCGCCGCTTCGGGGCTCGGTGCGGGGCCCGGCGCAGCGGGCGGCGCCTGGGCGGCGGCGGGTTGCGGCGCGGCGGGCGTCTGCGGCGCGGCCGCCGCCGCGGCGCGCTCGACGTCGGCGACGTTGATCGGCGCGCCCCGGCGGCGGCCGCCAGCGCGTCCAGGTCGACCCCCAGCTCGGCGGCGCGCCTGCGCGCGGCGGGCGACGCGCGCGGCGGCAGCGCGAACCGCGCGCCGGCCCGCGGGGCGGGTGCCGCTGCGCCGGCCGGCGCGGGCGCGGCGCGGCTCCGGTCGCCGCGGGGGCTGGTACCGGCGCCGGCCCGGCTCCGGCGGGCGCAGGCGGTGCGCCGGCCGCTTCGCTCGCCGCGGCGAGCGCCTTCCATTCTTCGCCCTCGGCGGCGACGATCGCCATCGTCCGGCCGACCGGGATCCGCTGGCCGGGTGCGGCGAGCAGCCGTGCCACGGTTCCCGTGTCCCAGATCTCGACCTCGATCGCGCCCTTCTGCGTCTCGACGACGCAGGCGACCTGCCCGCGCTCGACGCGCTCGCCGGGGGCGACGCGCCACTCGACGAACACGCCGTCCTCCATGTCGGCGCCCAGCGAGGGCATGCGGAACTCGATCATCGGCCCACCACCTCGCGCGCGGCGGCGACGATCCTTCCGACCTGCGGCAGCGCCGCGTCCTCGAGGTGCTTCGGATAGGGAATCGGCACCTCGGCGCTGCAAACGCGCGCCAGCGGCGCGTCCAGGTCGTAGAACGCGTGCTCGACGATCGTCGCCATGATCTCGGCGGCGAGGCTGCACGTCTTCCAGCCCTCGTCGACGACCAGCGCGCGGCGCGTCTTCGCGACGCTGGCGACGATCGTCTCGACGTCGAGCGGCCGAAGCGTGCGCAGGTCGAGCACCTCGGCATCGATCCCGTCGCGCGCGAGCGCCTCGGCCGCTTCCAGGCACTTGAACAGCGAGCCGCCGTAGGTGATCAGCGAGAGTTGCGTGCCGGGTCGCCGGACCGCCGCGCGGTCGATGTCCACCGCGCCGGCGTCGGCCGCGAGCTCGCCCTCCATCGGCAGCAGCATCGCGTGCTCGAAGACGATCGTCGGGTCGGGATCCTGCAGCGCGGTCCACAACATGCCGCGCGCGTCGGCGAGGGTGGCGGGCGCGACCACGCGCAGCCCCGGCACGTGCGCGTACCAGACCTCGAGGCTGTGCGAGTGCTGCGCCGCCAGCTGCCGGCCGGCGCCGGTCGTCATGCGGATCACCAGCGGCACCTCGATCTGACCGCCCGACATGTGGCGCAGCGTCGCCGCGTTGTTGACGATCTGGTCGAGCGCGAGCAGGCTGAAGTTGACCGTCATCACCTCGACGATCGGCCGCATCCCGTTGATCGCCGCGCCGATGCCGGCGCCGACGAACCCCGACTCGGACAGCGGGGTGTCGCGCACGCGCGCGTCGCCGAACTCCTCGAGCAGGCCCTTGCTGACCGCGTAGGTGCCGCCGTAGCGGCCGACGTCCTCGCCCATCAGGAACGCGCGCTCGTCGCGGGCCAGCGCGTCGCGCAGGCCGGCGCGGAGCGCCTCGCGATAGGTGGTGCGGATCGTCGCGCTCACGCCGGCGCTCCGGGTGCCGCCGGCGGGCGGGCGTAGACGTCGCGCGCGAGATCCTCGATCGGCTCCCAGCTTCCCGCCTCGGCGAACGCGACCGCGGCGTCGATCTCGGCGGCGACCTCCCGCTCGATCGCCGCGACGTCGGCCTCGGCCAGCCAGCCGGCCTGCGACGCGGCGCGCGTGAAACGCTCGATCGGGCAGCGCTTCTTCCACTCGGCGACCTCGGCCTTGTCGCGATAGAGCTCGGGATCGAACATCGAGTGGGCGCGGAAGCGGTAGGTGCGGAACTCGACGAACATCGGGCCTTCGCCGCCGCGGACCGATCCGGTCGCGCGCCGCGCCGCCTCGCGCACCGCGAGCACGTCCATGCCGTCGACCGACAGCGCGTGCATGCCGTAGCTGTGCGCCTTCTCGCAGAGGTCGACGTTCGACTCCGAGCGTCCGATCGCGGTGCCCATCGCGTACAGGTTGTTCTCGCACAGGAACAGCACCGGCAACTTCCACAACGCGGCGAGGTTGGCCGCCTCGTGGAACTCGCCCTCGGCGACCGCGCCCTCGCCGAAGAAGCAGGCCGCGATGCGGTCGGTGCCTCGCAGCTGTTCCGCCAGTGCGAAGCCGCTGGCCATCGGCAGCGCGCCGCCGACGATCGCGTTGCCGCCGAAGAAGCGCCGCGAGACGTCGAACAGGTGCATCGAGCCGCCGCGGCCGCCGCTGCACCCCTCGCGCTTGCCGAACATCTCGGCCATGATCGCTGCGGCGGGCACGCCGCGCGCGAGCGCGTGCCCGTGCTCGCGATAGGTCGCGAGGATGCTGTCGTCGTCGCGCAGCTCCGGCATCGCCCCGGCAGCGATCGCTTCCTCGCCGATGTAGAGGTGCAGGAAGCCGCGGATCTTGCCCGCGCTGTAGAGCTGCGCGCACTTCTCTTCGAAGCGCCGGATGCGCAGCATCTGCCACAGCAGCCGGCGCGCCTCGTCGCGCCCGACGCTCACGTCGACTCCAGCGTCGAAGTGTCGCCTTCGGGCAGGCCGAGCTCGCGTGCCTTCAGCAGCCTGCGCATGATCTTGCCGCTGCGCGTCTTCGGCAGGCTCGCGACGAAGTCGATCTCCTTCGGCGCGACCGCGGCGCCGAGGCGCTTGCGCGCGAAGCCGAGCAGATCCCGCCTGAGCGCCTCGTCGGGTTCGAAGCCCGCCTTCAGCGCGACGAAGGCCTTGACGACCTCGCCGATCACGGGCTCGGGCTTGCCGATCACTCCGGCCTCGTGCACCGCGGGGTGGTCCATCAGCGCGGACTCGACCTCGAAGGGCCCGATCAGGTGGCCGGCGGACTTGATCATGTCGTCGGCGCGCCCGAGGAACCAGAAGTAGCCGTCCGCGTCGCGCCGCGCGAGGTCGCCGGTCAGGTACCAGTCGCCGGAGAAGCACTTGCGGTAGCGCGCCTCGTCGTTCAGGTAGGTGCGGAACATCGACGGCCACCCGGCGCGAAGCGCCAGTTCGCCCTCGAATGCCGGGTCGTCGACCGGCTCGGCGCCGCCACCCGGCGTGCGCCGCACCACCGCCGCCTCGATGCCCGGAAGCGGCTTACCCATCGAACCGGGGCGGATGTCGAGTGCCGCGAAATTGGCGATCATGATGCCGCCGGTCTCGGTCTGCCACCAGTTGTCGTGGATCGGCAGGCCGAATGCCTCGACGCCCCAGTTCACCGCCTGCGGATTCAGCGGCTCGCCGACGCTGGCGATGAAGCGCAGCTTCGGGAACGCGTGGCGACGCGCCGCTTCCGCCCCGGTCTTCATCATCATGCGCACGGCCGTCGGCGCCGTGTACCAGACGCTGACCCGCTCGCGGCCGAGGATTGCGTACCACCGCTCGGCATCGAAGTCGGCCTCGTCGACCACCTGCGTGATGCCGTGCGCGAGCGGCGCAATGACGCCGTACGAGGTGCCCGTGATCCAACCCGGATCGGCCGTGCACCAGAACACGTCGTCGGCGTGGAAGTCGAGCGCGAGGCGGCCGGTCGCATAGTGGGCGACGATCGCCTGGTGGACGTGCAGCGCGCCCTTGGGCTTGCCGGTCGTGCCGCTGGTGAAGTGCAGCAGCGCCGGCGTTTCCGGATCGGTTGCGCCGATCTCGTAGGCAGGGCTGGCTGCGTCGAGCAGCGCCTGCAGCGCCTGCGTGCCGGGGGGGAACGTCGCACCGCCTTCGTCGTCCACCAGCAGCACGTGCTCGAGCGAGGGCAGTCGGGCGCGGATCGACTCGACCTTGCGTCTATAAAGGCTCGTCGTCGTCACCAGCACCCTGGCGCTGCCGATTTCCATCCGCGTCACGATCGGCTCGGGACCGAACGCCGAGAACAGCGGGGTCACCACGCAGCGGTGCTTGAGCGCGCCGAGCAGGCCGACGTACAACGCGGGAATGCGCCCGCACAGCAGGAACACGCGATCGCCTGCGCCGATGCCCAGGCCGTCGAGCACGTTGGCGAATCGGGAAGTCAGGTCGCGCAACTGCGCGTAGGTGATGTCCTGCGTCGCGTCGTCGCGGCCAAGCCATCGAAGCGCGATCCGCGTCGAGCGCGGGCCCGCGGCGTGGCGATCGACGGCCTCGTGCGCGATGTTCAGCCCGCGGCCGCCGGGCAGGCCGTCGAGCGAGCGCCGGGCGGTTGCCCAAGAGAATCCGGCGCGCTCGGCGTCGTAGTCGACCAGGTTCGGGCGAACCGGCAGCCCCGCGGGCTCCTTGCGGATGATGTCCATGCGTGTCTCGGTGATGCCCCGCAGGCTATCGCCCGGGGCGCGAGGGTCGCATTGCGTCGGATCAATGCGCGACTGTTTATCGCTGTCGCGCCTGCTCCATCCGGGTCGCGCTCCAGGTGGCGCCGTAGTCGATCGAGCGGGTCACTGCGCCGGCCGACCCGGCGACGACGATCAGCCCGCGACCGTCGGTGCAGCTCTCCGACAGCGCGTACTGGCCGTCGGGCAGGCCGGAGTCGACGGGGCGCCAGCTTTCGCCCCATTCGGTCGAGCGGATGAACGTTGCGCGGTCGAGTGTCGCCACGATCACGCCGTCGCCCGCGGCGACCATCGAAGCGGCCTCGAGCGAGGTGCGCGGAATCGTCCGGTTCGCGGCGCCCCGCCATCGGCGGCCGGCATCGCCCGAGACCAGCACCACGCCCGACGACGTCAGCGCCACGAGGCGGCCGCGAGCGTTGCCGGTCAGCGCCACGACGCGACCGGCCCGGAAGGCGGCGGGAACGCTCCAGGTACTGCCGCCATCGTCCGAGCGGTACAGGTGCGTGCTCATTCCGTGCCATTCGAGTTCGGCGGCGTCGTAGGCGATCAGCGTTCCGTCGGGGCGGCGATACAGGCGCAGGTCGCGGCTCGCCGGCGCGGGCAGGAAGGCTTCGGCCCAGGTCGCTCACGAGTCGCCGGACCACAGGATGGCCCCCGCGTCGCGCGCGAGGCCTGCCATCGCCATCCGGCCACTCGAGTCGGCAACGGCGGGGCACTCCCCGCAGCGTATACCTGCGTCGCCGCCGCAGCGATGCGCAAGAAGAAAGGCCGGCGCGCTTCGTGCGCGCCGGCCTTCGGATTGGCTCCCCGACCTGGGCTCGAACCAGGGACCTGCGGATTACAAGTGCCCGGAAGTTTCCAACCGGCTTGGACTTTCTCTTCGCCTTGGCGAACGATTCGCTTGCGCGCTTCGACCACGTTAGGCGCACCCCGTAAAGTCTCTACACATGCCCGGCGTCGGTCTGGGACCTGAGCCTGCTTGCTCGGGATTGCCTTAGCGCACTGCGCCTTAGGGTTCCCCGAATTAGGGGTGTTTTCACCACACGGTTTCCCGCGTGGGCTGCCATCAAGTTAACAGTCCGTCGCTCTACCGACTGAGCTATCGGGGAATAATCTGCAATTCTAGCTTGAGATGCCTGCGCGTGTCGAATCGTCGGACGCGCCCAGGAGGAAGCTCGCCGCCATGCGCGTCCGTTTCACCTGACCATTTCGCGCCTGTCCAACACGAAGACGAGCTTCCCGTCGACATCCCTCCAATGCACCGATGGGGACCAGGTAGACGGAGTCGGTCTCGGGACAATAGACGCCAAACGCATCGACGTCTCCGTGGTAGTCGCGCCGCCCGAGTCCGCGGTGGTTTGCGCACGAACATACCGGGAATGCGATGGAGCCCTTGTCGTCCAGTCGCCCAGTCTTGCACTGGACGCGCAAGAGGCACTGCCCATCGTCGACGACCAGGTCGTAGCGAAGGTTGTCGCCGAACGGAAGGCTTACGGCGTAGCCGCTCTCGAGCAGGCGCGTGAGGGTTCGCGCGACGCCCAGTTCGCCGATCGATTTCGTGTTCGCGCGCGGCATGATACTGAAAATGCATACAGTATCATGCGCGCCCGCAAGTCACCCCTTGATCACCGCCGCCATCGCCTTCGCGACGTAATCGATGTTGCGGCTGTTCAGCGCCGCGAGGCAGATGCGGCCGGTGCTGACCACCGCGTAGATGCCGAACTCGTCGCGCAGGCGCTCGACCTGCGCCGGGTTCAGCCCGGAGTACGAGAACATCCCCCGCTGTCGCGCGACGAACGAGAAGTCCTGCGTGACGCCGTTCTCGCGCAGCTTGCGCACCAGGTCTTCGCGCATCGTGCGGATGCGATCGCGCATGCCCGCGAGCTCCTTCTCCCACAGCTGGCGCAGCTCGGGTGTCGACAGCACCGCCGCGACGATCGCGGCGCCGTGCGTCGGCGGGTTCGAATAGCTGGTTCGGATCACGCGCTTGACCTGGCTGACGACCCGCGCGGTCTCGTCGCGATCGGCGGTGACGATCGACAGCGCGCCGACGCGCTCGCCGTACAGCGAGAACGACTTCGAGAACGAACTCGAGACGAAGAAGTCGAGGCCGGAGTCCGCGAACTTGCGCAGCGCCAGCGCGTCGGCGTCGATGCCGTCGCCGAAGCCCTGGTAGGCCATGTCGAGGAACGCGACCAGGTCGCGCTCGCGCACCGCGTCGACGATCGCGTCCCAATGCGCGGCTTCCAGGTCGACGCCGGTCGGGTTGTGGCAGCACGCGTGCAGCACGACCACCGAATGCGCCGGCATCGCCCGCAGCGTCGCGAGCATCGCGTCGAACTTCACGCCGTGCGTGGCGGCGTCGTAGTACGGGTAGGCCTTGACCTCGAAGCCCGCAGCCTCGAACAGTGCGCGATGGTTCTCCCAGCTCGGGTCGCTGATCCAGGCCTTCGCGTCCGGGTGCAGCCGCCGCAGGAAATCGGCGCCGATTCGCAGGCCCCCGGTCCCGCCCAGCGCCTCGAAAGTCGCCACGCGGCCGGCCGCCAGCAGCGCGGAATCGGCGCCGAACAGCAGTTTCTGGACCGCCTGGTTGTACGCCGCGAAGCCCTCGATCGGCAGGTAGCCGCGCGCCGGCGCGCTGACGATGCGTGCCTTCTCGGCCTCGCGCACTGCAGCAAGCAGCGGGATGCGCCCGTCGTCGCCGCAGTAGACGCCGACGCCCAGATTCACCTTCCCGGGGCGGGTGTCAGCGTTGAAAGCTTCGGTGAGGCCCAGGATCGGATCCCGGGGCGCCATTTCCACGGTGGCGAACATCGACTGGCTCATGGCGATCGGACAAGTCCTTGTTTTTCGGGGGAAGGGGCGTCGAAAGATTAGGTGCGTTGCACAAATTCCGTGCAGAACACTGGATTTTCGGGGGCGGCGCGGCGATAATTTGGGTTTGTCCGAAAGGCCAGCGGAAGCCTTCCGGTGACAGATCCTCGTACCCTGCAGGGAACCCGTCGACCGGTTCCCGGATCGTCCGATCCGGGCGCCAAGCTGCGATTGTGCGGTGCAGCGACACGGGGACGGCAGGCCATCCGAAAACGCGCCGAGTTTAGCACGCCGACCTGGGCCTCCCGACCGACACGATGACCGATCTCGCGCTCGAACGCCCGCCGTTCGCCAGCTTCCCAGGCAGTCCGTTCCAGCTGCACCAGCCGTTCGCCCCGGCAGGCGACCAGCCGGAGGCGATCGAGCGCCTGGTCGAGGGGATCCGCGACGGGCTGAGCTTCCAGACGCTGCTCGGCGTCACCGGCTCGGGCAAGACCTACACGATGGCCAACGTCATCGCCCGGATCGGGCGGCCGGCGCTGGTGCTCGCGCCGAACAAGACGCTGGCCGCGCAGCTGTACGCCGAGATGCGCGAGTTCTTCCCGAACAACGCGGTCGAGTACTTCGTCTCGTACTACGACTACTACCAGCCCGAGGCCTACGTTCCGCAGCGCGACCTCTACATCGAGAAGGATTCGTCGATCAACGAGCACATCGAGCAGATGCGGCTGTCGGCGACGAAATCGCTGCTCGAGCGGCGCGACACCGTGATCGTCGCGACCGTGTCGTGCATCTACGGGATCGGCAACCCGCGCGACTACCACGAGATGATCCTCGTGCTGCGTGCGAAGGACCGGCTGTCGCAACGCGAGATGCTGCAGCGGCTGGTGGCGATGCAGTACAAGCGCAACGAGACCGAGTTCGTCCGTGGCACCTTCCGCGTTCGCGGCGACACGATCGACATCTTCCCCGCCGAGCACGCCGAGCTCGCGGTGCGGGTCGAGCTGTTCGACGACGAGGTCGAGAGCATCCAGCTGTTCGACCCGCTCACCGGGCGCGCGCGCCAGAAGGTTCCGCGCTTCACGGTGTATCCGTCGTCGCACTACGTGACGCCGCGCGAGACGGTGATGCGCGCGCTGGGCACGATCCGCGAGGAACTCGCCGACCGGCTGAAGTTCTTCTACGACCAGGGCAAGCTGGTCGAGGCGCAGCGGCTCGAGCAGCGCACGCGCTTCGACATGGAGATGCTGCAGGAGCTCGGATTCTGCAAGGGCATCGAGAACTACACGCGCCACCTGTCGGGGGCGCGTCCCGGGGATCCTCCGCCGACGCTGGTCGACTACCTGCCCGCCGACGCGCTGATGATCGTCGACGAGAGCCACGTCACGATCGGGCAGCTCGGCGGCATGTACCGCGGCGATCGCTCGCGCAAGGAGACGCTGGTCGAATACGGGTTCCGGCTGCCGTCGGCGCTGGACAACCGGCCGCTGAAGTTCGAGGAGTTCGAGGCGAAGGTGCGCCAGTGCATCTTCGTGTCCGCGACGCCGGCCGACTACGAGGCCAGTCACTCCGGGCAGGTGGTCGAGCAGGTCGTGCGCCCGACCGGGCTGGTCGATCCGCAGGTGATCGTGCGGCCGGCGTCGACGCAGGTCGACGACGTGCTCTCGGAGATCCACGAGCGGGTCGCGCGCTCCGAGCGGGTGCTGATCACGACGCTCACGAAACGGATGGCCGAGGATCTGACGGATTTCCTCGCTGACCACGGGGTGAAGGTGCGATACCTGCACTCCGACGTCGACACTGTCGAGCGCGTCGAGATCATCCGCGACCTGCGGCTCGGCGTGTTCGACGTTCTGGTCGGGATCAACCTGCTCCGCGAGGGGCTCGACCTTCCCGAGGTGGCGCTGGTGGCGATCCTGGACGCCGACAAGGAGGGGTTCCTGCGATCCGAGCGCAGCCTGATCCAGACGATCGGGCGCGCTGCGCGCAACCTCAACGGCTGCGCGATCCTGTACGCCGAGCGCGTCACCGACTCGATGCAGCGGGCGATCGACGAGACCGAGCGGCGTCGCGCCAGGCAGATGGCGTTCAACCTCGCGCACGGCATCGTGCCGCGCGGGGTCGTCAAGCAGGTGCGCGAGATGATCGACGGTGTCTACGACCCGCACCAGGCGCGGCAGGAGCTGCGGGCGGCCGAGCGGCAGTCGCAGTACGAGACGATGAGCGAGAAGGGGATCGCGCGCGAGATCAGGCGCCTCGAGAGGCAGATGCTCGATTACGCGAAGAACCTCGAGTTCGAGAAGGCCGCGCAGGCGCGCGACCAGCTCGCCGCGCTCAAGGAGCGGTTTTTCGGATCGGATGGGGGCGCCAACGTGGTTCCGATCGTGGCTGGAAAGGCTGCGTAGGACCGGCTTGCAAAGCGGCGGGGCGACCCAAACCAGGGATTTTGTGACTCAGGCGGATACGAACATGGCAAAACGAGAACCGATTTCGCTGGCGATGAACACCCGCGTGCTCTTCGTCTGCATGGGCAACATCTGCCGCTCGCCGATGGCCGAGGGGGTGTTCCGGCACCTGGTGCGGCAGTCAGGGCTCGACGAGGTGGTCCGGGTCGCGTCGGCGGGCACGCATGCCTTCCACCTCGGCGAGGCGCCCGACAAGCGCGCCCAGGCGGTGGCGGCGCGGCGCGGCTACGACATCTCCGACCTGCGCGCGTCCCGGGTCGACGGGCGCGACTTCGAACAGTTCGACATGATCCTCGCGATGGACTGGGACAACCTCGCGCAGTTGCAGCAGCTCGCGCCCAAGGCCTCGCACCACAAGCTGCAGTTGCTGATGCGCTTCGCGACCGAGCACGAGACCGCGACGATCGCCGACCCGTATTACGGCAACGCGCAGGGCTTCGAGCAGGCGCTCGACTACATCGAGGATGCCTGCAACGGGCTGCTCGAGCTGGCCAAGCGCCGCGCGACCCAGGTCGCCGCCGCCTGAGCGGCCGGCCCGCGCCGCGCGGAACCGGTCCGCGCGGCCGCGGCGGCCCGCGGCAGTAAGGCCCGCACGCTGGAGGCGACAATGCCCGAGTAGGGTGCTCGGTTGTTTTGTCTTGGACAAAATGCCGGCACGGACCTGATTGCCGAGTAAAAAACTCGGAAATCGGGTATACTTGAGCAACCGAGTCAGGTACTCGCCCGTTCGGACGGAGCCAACATGCGACTGACGACCAAGGGACGGTTCGCCGTCACCGCGATGATCGACCTGGCCTTGCGCCAGCACCAGGGCCCGGTGACGCTTGCCGGCATCAGCCAGCGCCAGAAGATCTCGCTGTCGTACCTCGAGCAGCTGTTCGGCAAACTGCGCCGGCACGAGCTCGTCGAGAGCACCCGGGGCCCGGGCGGCGGCTACACGCTGGCGCGGCCGATGAAGAGCATCACCGTCGCCGACATGATCTTCGCGGTCGACGAGCCGCTCGATGCGACGCAGTGCGGCGGCAAGGAAAACTGCCAGGACGAGAACGGCCCGTGCATGACGCACGAGCTCTGGACGAACCTGAACAAGCGGATGATCGAGTACCTCGACTCGGTCACGCTGGCCGACCTGGTCGAGCAGCAGAAGGGCCGCGAGACGCGGGCGCAGCCGAAGGAGATCTCGGTGCTCAAGGAGCACCGCGCAGCCCTCGAGTTCCCGACCTCGACGCTGCAGCCGATCAAGATCGAAAAGGGCCGCATCACGACGGTCTGACCAAGGGGAGCAACGACGAATGGCAGTGAATCTGACGGAACGGGCGGCGAACCACATCGCGCGCTCGATCGAACGGCGGGGCAAGGGCGTGGGGCTGCGCGTCGGCGTCAAGGCCTCGGGCTGTTCCGGCATGTCGTACCAGCTCGAGTTCGCCGATGCGCGCAACGCCGACGACCTCGAGTTCGAGAGCCACGGCGTCAAGGTGTTCATCGACCCGAAGAGCCTGCCCTATCTGGAAGGCATCGAGCTCGATTTCGTTCGCGAGGGCCTGAACGAGGGGTTCAGGTTCAACAACCCCAACGTCAAGGGAACCTGCGGCTGCGGGGAGTCGTTCTCGGTCTGAAGGCCGAAGCGCCGGAGTCCGGTCAGGCGCGGCGGGACCGCCGCACCTGCAGCGTCATCGGGGCGGCGGCGGGGCAGCGCGCCGCACCAGCCGCACGACCGCCGCGATCGAGGCGAGCGCGCCGAAGGCGCAAGCCGCCAGCAGCGCCAGTCCCGCGCGCGGCCCGGCCGCCTCGACCAGCGCCGACAGGGCGACCGGTGCGGCCGCCGCGGCGAGCATCCCCGGCCCGGCGATACGTCCGAGCAGCTCCGCATAGCCACGGCTGCCGAACACCGCCAGCGGCAGCACGCCGCGCACGATCGTCATCAGGCCGTTGGCGCAGCCGTACAGCATCACGAACAGGGCCGCCGCCCACGGCTGCGCGGGCAGGGCGAGGGCGGCGACGAAAGCCACCGGCATCAGCACGATCGACGGCACTGCGACCGTCACCGCACTGAAGCGCCGCTGTAGCGACATCTCGGCCACGCGCGCGACGACCTGCGCGGGCCCCATCAGCGAGGCGGTCGCGACGACCACCGCGGCCCCGTACCCGAAGCCGCCCAGCAGCATCACCAGGTGAGCCCCGATCGCGGAGTTGATGAAAGCGTGCAGCGTGAACCCGACCGCGAGCAGCGCGAGCGCGCGCCGCGCGCCCTCGGCCGGCAGCGGCGCTGTCGAGGCCGGGGCGTCGCCGCCCGCGCCGGCGCCGACCGGACGACGGCGCGGCCCGCCGGCGAAGCGGGCGTGAAGCAGCGCGCAGGGCAGCAGGTTAAGCAGCGCGTAGACCTGCAGGGCGCCGCGCCAGCCGAACGACGCATCGAGCCAGGCACCGATCGGCCAGAACACGCTCGAGGCGAAGCCGCCGAACAGGGTCACCAGCGAGATCGCGCGACGCGCGCCGTCCCCGGCCAGGACCGTCAGCGCCGCGAAGGCGCCGTCGTACAGGATCGAGCGCATTGCCAGGCCGATCAGCGTCCAGCCGGCGAACAGAGCCGGCCAGCCGCGCGCCAGCGAAATCGCCAGCAGGCCGGCCCCGGCCAGCATCGACGCGAGCATCATCACGCGCCCGGCGCCGTGACGATCCATCAGCCGGCCGCTCGTCCTCGCGCTCGCGCCGGCCACCAGCAGGCCCCAGGAGAATCCGCCGAGCACAGTCGTCGGGCTCAGGCCGAGCCCGTCGGCGATAGAGCCCGCGAGGATCGCCGTCATGTAGTGGGTGGTGCCCCAGCCGACGATCTGGGTCACCCCCAGCGCGGCAATCGCGGCGCCGATCGACCGGGACGACACGCCCGACCGCCCGATTCTCGCGCGCGACGCGCTATTCCTCGCGCTTGAGCGCGGGGAACAGCACGACGTCGCGGATGCTCGGGCTGTCGGTGAGCAGCATCACCAGCCGGTCGATGCCGATGCCGCAACCGCCGGCCGGCGGCATCCCGTACTCGAGCGCGCGGATGTAGTCGGCGTCGAAGTACATCGCCTCGTCGTCCCCGGCGTCCTTCGCCTCGACCTGGCGCAGGAAGCGCTCGGCCTGGTCCTCGGGATCGTTCAGCTCGGAGAAGCCGTTGGCGATCTCGCGTCCGGTGATGAACAGCTCGAAGCGCTCGGTGATGCCGGGCCGGGTGTCCGAGCCGCGCGCCAGCGGCGAGACCTCGACCGGATAGTCGACGATGTAGGTCGGGTCCCAGAGCTGGTGCTCGGCGACCTCCTCGAAGAGCGCGAGCTGCAGCGCGCCGAGCGCCGCCGCCTTGAGCTGCGGGCCGTCGACCTCGGCGCCGAGGCGCTCGAGCTCGCCGCGCAGGAAGCCGGCGTCCTGCAGCTGCGCCGGCGCGTACCTCGGCGCGTACTTCGCGATCGCGCCGGTGATCGACAGTCGCTCGAACGGCCGTCCCAGGTCGATCGGGCGCCCCTGGTAGGTGACCGTGGTCGAGCCGGTCGCGGCGAGCGCGGCGTCGCGGATCACCTGCTCGGTGAAGTCCATCAGCCAGCGGTAGTCGGTGTACGCGGCGTAGAACTCGAGCATCGTGAACTCGGGGTTGTGCCTCGGGCTGATCCCCTCGTTGCGGAAATTGCGGTTGATCTCGTAGACGCGCTCGAAGCCGCCGACGATCAGCCGCTTCAGGTACAGCTCGGGCGCGACGCGCAGGAACATCTGCTGGTCGAGCGCGTTGTGGTGGGTGACGAACGGGCGCGCCGCCGCGCCCCCCGGGATCGGGTGCAGCATCGGCGTCTCGACCTCGAGGAAGCCGTGCGAGCTCATGAAGCTGCGGATCGCGCCGATCGTGCGGCTGCGCGCGACGAAGGTGTCTCGCGACTCGCCGGTGACGATCAGGTCGACGTAGCGCTGGCGGTAGCGTAGTTCCGGGTCGGCGATCCCGTGGAACTTGTCGGGCAGCGGCCGCAGCGACTTCGCGAGCAGCCGCACGCCGGTGCAGCGCACCGAGAGCTCGCCCTTCATCGTCTTGAACAGCACCCCGTGGCAGCCGACGATGTCGCCGAGGTCCCAGTGCTTGAACGCCGCGTGCGACTCGGCGCCGACACCCTCGTCGTTCAGGTACAGCTGGACACGCCCGGTCGCGTCCTGGATCGTGGCGAAGCTCGCCTTGCCCTGAACGCGCTTGAGCATGATCCGCCCCGCGAGCGTCACCTCGACGCGCTCGGCTTCGAGCTGCTCGCGGGTCTTGAAGCCGAAGTGCTCGCCGATCGGCCCGGCGCGGTGCGACGGCCGGAAGTCGTTCGGATAGGCGGCGCCGTTCTCGCGCAGCCTTGCGAGCTTCGCGCGCCGCTCGGCGATGATCGCGTTGTCGTCGCGGTGGACGAGCTCGGCGGCGGTTTCGTGGTGTCCGGAACTGTCGCTCACGGCTCAGACTCCCTGTTTGAGGCTGGCGACGATGAACTCGTCGAGGTCGCCGTCGAGGACCGACCGGGTGTTGCTGATCTCGACGCTGGTGCGAAGGTCCTTGATGCGTGACTGGTCGAGCACGTACGAGCGGATCTGGTGGCCCCAGCCGATGTCGGTCTTGCCGGCCTCGACCTTGTCCTGCTCGGCCTGGCGCTTGCGCAGCTCGAGCTCGTAGAGCCGCGCGCGCAGCATGCCCATCGCCTCGTCGCGGTTGCGGTGCTGCGAGCGGTCGTTCTGGCACTGCACGACGATTCCGGTCGGGTTGTGCGTGATTCGCACCGCCGATTCGGTCTTGTTCACGTGCTGGCCGCCGGCGCCCGACGCCCTGTAGACGTCGATGCGCAGGTCGGCCGGGTTGATATCGACCTCGATCGAGTCGTCGACCTTCGGATAGACGAAGACCGACGCGAACGAAGTGTGACGGCCGCCGCTGGAGTCGAACGGGGACTTGCGCACCAGCCGGTGCACGCCGGTCTCGGTGCGCAGGTAGCCGTACGCGTACTCGCCTTCGACGCGCACCGTCGCGCCCTTGATGCCCGCGACGTCGCCCGGCGATTCCTCGAGGACCTCGGTGGCGAAGCCCTTGCGCTCGCAGTAGCGCAGGTACTGGCGCAGCAGCATCGCCGCCCAGTCCTGCGCCTCGGTGCCGCCTGCGCCGGCCTGGATCTCGATGAAGCAGGGGTTCGGGTCGGCCGGGTTCGAGAACATGCGCCGGAACTCGAGTTCGGCGACCTGCGCCTCGATCGCGTGCGCGTCGGTCTCGACCGCGACCAGCGCGTCGTCGTCGTCCTCGGACGATGCCATCGAGAACAGCTCGGCGACGTCGGAGAGTGCCGCATCGATGCTGCCGATGCGGTCGACGACGCCCTCGAGCATCTTCTTCTCGCGGCCGAGTTCCTGCGCGTGCTTCGCGTCGTTCCAGACGTCGGGAGCCTCGAGCTCCCGGTTGATCACTTCGAGACGGGTCTTCTTCGTCTCGTAGTCAAAGATACCCCCGAAGCTCTTCGACGCGCCTGCGCAGGTCGGCGATCAGCGATTCGAGTTGGTTCAGGCGCTCGGCTTCCATGACGGGGCGATCCTTCGGTCAAACCGACAATTATACGGTTCGCGTCACTCGACACGCGCCGCGGGCGCTGCGGGCTCGACGGCCTCGATCACGAGCCGCACGCTGGCGAGCCCCTGGTACTCGTCGCGGATCAGCCGGTAGGCGACGCGCGCCGGCGAGGGCAGCGGCTCGACCCTGCCGAATGCGATCGCCTCGAGCGCCCGCCCGGCGCCCGCGCGAAGCTGCGCCTTCAGGTGGCGGCCCGCGACGATCGACTGGCGCGCGACGACGAACTCGTCGCAGAACAGCGGGGCGGCGAAGCCCTGGCCCCAGACCTCGGCTTCGATCGCGTCGACCAGCGCCAGGTCGATCTCGTCCGGCCCGAGCGGCCCGTCGGTCAGCAGCGCGGGGGCGAAACAGGCCGGATCGGCGAACTCGTCGACGGCCTGCTCGAGCAGCGACGCGAACTCCTCGAGCCGCGCCGCCGGCAGCGTGAGGCCGGCGGCCATCGCGTGGCCGCCGAAGCGCAGCAGCAGCCCCGGCGCGCGCTTGTCGACGAGGTCGAGCACGTCGCGCAGATGCACGCCGGCGATCGATCGCCCCGATCCGCGCAGCAGCGCCGGATCCGACGCGGATGCGGCCAGCGCGAACGTCGGCCGGTTGACCCGCTCCTTCACGCGGCTCGCGACCAGCCCGATCACGCCCTCGTGCCAGCCTTCGCGGTGCAGCACCACCGACTTGCGGCCGGTGCCGGCCTCGGGCAGGGCGTCGAGCGCCGCGATCGCCTCGTCGCGCATCGCGCCCTCGATTCCGCGGCGCTCGCGGTTCATCGCATCGAGCGCCGCGGCCAGCTCGGCTGCACGCGCCGCATCGTCGGCGAGCAGGCACTCGATGCCGAGCGAGATGTCGGCGAGCCGGCCGGCCGCGTTGATCCGAGGCCCCACCGCGAACCCGAGATCGTTGCTTCCGGCACGCCGCTCGTCGCGTCCGGCCACGCGCAGCAGCGCGCGCACGCCGGGGCAGGCGGCGCCGGCGCGGATCCGCTGCAGCCCCGCGGCCACGAGCAGTCGGTTGTTGGCGTCGAGCCGGACGAGGTCGGCGACGGTTCCGAGCGCGACCAGGTCGAGCAGCCGCTGCAGCGGCGCGCGCGCGGCGGGGCCGGCCGGGTCGCGGCGGCGCAGCTCGGCGCGCAGCGCGAGCAGCAGGTAGAACATGACGCCGACGCCGGCCAGGTTCTTGCTCGGAAACGCGCAGCCGGGCTGGTTCGGATCGACGATCGCGTCGGCCTGCGGCAGCGTCGCGGCGGGCAGGTGGTGGTCGGTGACGATGACGCGCATGCCGGCGGCCCGGGCCGCGGCGACGCCGTCGTGGCTGGCGATGCCGCTGTCGACGGTGATCAGCCAGTCCGGGTGCCCGAGCCGCGGGTGCCGTGCGGCCAGCGCGACGACCGGCTCGGTGAGGCCGTAGCCGTGCTCGAAGCGGTTGGGCACCAGGAAGTCGACCTGGCCGGGCGCGGCGCCGAGCGCCCTCAGGCCGCGGATCGCGACGGCGCAGGCGGTCGCGCCGTCGCAGTCGTAGTCGGCGACGATGCACAGGCGCTCGCCGCGAGCGAGCGCATCGGCTAGCAGGCGCGCGGCCGCGTCGATCCCCTTCATCGTGTCGGGCGGCGCGAGCCTGGCGAGGTCGCGCGACATCTGGGCGGCGTCGTCGATGCCGCGCGCGGCGAGCAGTCGCGCGATCACCGCAGGCACGCCGGCCTGCAACAGCCGCGCGAGCGCGATCGGCGAGACTTCGCGGATCGCGATCACGCGTCCCCGGCGAGCAGGGGTTCGACGCGCAGGCGCCGCCAGGCCTTCCAGCGATCGGCAGGGGCGCGCAGCAGCTCGACGGTGCTGCGCTCGCCGGTCATCACCAGCCGCAGCTCGCCGGCGAGCAGGCGCGGGGACGCGGCCTGCAGCGCCTCGAACCAGCGATCGAAGGCTCGCCAGGCGTGCGCCCAACCCTCGAGATCGCCCTCGCTGATCGCGGCGCGCCAGAAGTCGGGCGCCAGCAGCAACGTGCCTTCGGGGGCACGCGCTTCGGCGGCGATCGAATCGATCCACTGGCTCCACCCGTCCGCCGGCACGCCGTCGGTGTCGCCAGTCGCGACCAGCCGCGCCTCGGCGCCCGCGCGCTGCGCGAGCCCGGCGACGGTCGGGTCGGCGGTGACGACACGGGCGAACGGGCGTGCGCGGGCGACGCCCGCGCGTCCCTCGAGCCACAGCGCGTTGATCGTCGGCCGGCCTTCGGCCTCGCGCGCGGCGTTCAGCGGGTGGTCGAACCAGGCCATCTGGACCAGGTTGGCCAGCTGCCGCCAGCGCCGCGCGGCCGGCCCGCTGGGAAGGTAGGCGTCGATGTTGCGCCCGGCTGCCATCCGCGCGCTTCGCGCGAGTAGCTGCGCGAGCCCGGCGAGGTCGGCGGCTCCCCGCTGCGCGTCGAGCGCCTCGAGCCGCCAGAGGGCCGGCTCGGCGACGTGCAGCCGCAGCCCCTCGTCGACGAGCAGCGCATTGGCGCGCGCCGCGAGCACTTCGGCCTCGTCGCGCCCGGCGTCGAGCGCGTGCGGCGGCGCGAGCACGACGTGGTCCGGCGCCAGGTGCAGATGGACCGGGCGCACCAGGAGGTCGGGCACTTGCGCGCCGCGGGCCGGAAGCGCGCAGGCCGCCACGGCGCCTTCGAGCGCGAAGCGCTCGCGCAGCCAGGCCTCGTCCGGCAACTCGTCGGGCAGCAGTGCAGCCTGGCGCCGGCGCGCGGCGACGCGCGCGCGGCGGAACGCGCGCGAGAACGCGGCGACTTCGAGCGGGAAGTGCAGCGGCGCGCCGGTTTCGGGCCCAAAGTCCGGCGCCGCGGAGTGCGGACGGGCGAGCGCGCCGGCGCACAGGATCGTGATGGTCACCGGGGGATTCTATGGCAAACTGCCGGCGTCCCAGATGCCACTGCCCTACGAACTCTTCATCGGCCTTCGCTACACCCGAGCCAGCAGGCGGGCGGGGCGGCGCAACGGCTTCATCTCGTTCATCTCGGCGCTCTCGGTCGCGGGAATCGCGCTCGGCGTGGCGGCCCTGATCACCGTGCTCTCGGTGATGAACGGATTCCAGAAGGAGGTGCGCGACCGGATGCTGTCGGTGCTCGCGCACATCGAGGTGCTGGCCGGCCGAACGCCGATGACCGACTGGCCTGCGGTGCTCGCGCAGGCCCGGCGCAATCCGGCCGTCATCGGCGGCGCGCCCTATGTTGCGGGACAGGCGATGCTGACCCACGAGGGCAGCGTGCGCGGCGTGCTGGTGCGGGGCATCGATCCGGCGCTCGAGCCCGAGGTCGCCGATTTCGCGCGACAGATGCAGCGCGGCAGGCTCGCCGACCTTCGGCCCGGGGAATTCGGCGTCGCGATCGGCAGCGAGCTCGCCGACCAGCTGTTGCTCGACGTCGGGTCGAAGCTGACGCTGATCGCGCCGCAGGGCACCGCCACGCCGGCAGGTCTCGTGCCGCGGCTGCGGCAACTCACCGTCGTCGCCGTGTTCCGGGCGGGGCACTACGAGTACGACTCGAGCCTGCTGCTGATGAACATCGACGATGCCGCGAAGCTGTTCCGGGTCGAGGGCGTGAGCGGCGTCAGGCTGAAGACGCGCGACATGCTCGCCGCGCCCGAGGTCGCCAACCAGCTCGCGCGCACGATGAGCGGAGACCTGCTGATCCGCGACTGGTCGGCCGAGAACCGCAACTGGTTCGCGGCGGTGCAGATCGAGAAGCGGATGATGTTCATCATCCTCACGCTGATCATGGCGGTGGCGGCGTTCAACCTGGTGTCGATGCTCGTGATGACCGTGACCGACAAGCAGTCGGACATCGCGATCCTGCGCACGCTGGGTGCCACGCCGGCGAGCATCATGCGCATCTTCGTGGTCCAGGGCGCCTCGGTCGGCCTGCTCGGCACGCTGCTCGGTGTCGTGCTGGGCGTGCTGCTGGCGCTCAACATCGGTCCGGTCACTGCCTGGGTCGAGTCGGTGTTCGGTTTCCAGGTGCTGCCGAAGGGCATCTACTTCATCAGCTACCTCCCCAGCGACCTGCGGCTGCCCGACGTGGTGGCGATCGGCGGCACCGCGTGCGCGCTCGCGCTGGCCTCGACCCTCTATCCGAGCTGGCGCGCGTCGCGCGTCCGGCCCGCCGAAGCGTTGCGCTACGAATGAGCGGCCCGCCCCGGAGGGATCCGCCATCTGCGTCGCGCGAGGCGTCGGGCGCAACATCGGGCGCCGTCGTCGGAGCGCGCGGCTTGCGCAAGGTCTACGGCAGCGGCGCGCTGGCGGTGCCCGTGCTCCACGGCGTCGACATCGAGATCGGCGTCGGCGAGCGTGTCGCGATCATGGGCGCGTCGGGCTCGGGCAAGAGCACGCTGCTGCACCTGCTCGGCGGCCTCGACGAGGCCACCGGCGGCGAAGTGCTCTGGCAGTCGCAGCCGATCGCCGGCCTGTCCCAGGCCGAACTGGGCGCCCGGCGCAACCGCCTGCTCGGCTTCGTCTACCAGTTCCACCACCTGCTGCCCGAATTCAGCGCGCTGGACAACGTCGCGATGCCGTTGCGCATCCGCCGGATGAGGCCCGACGAGGCCCGGCGGCTGGCCGCCGCAATGCTCGAGCGGGTCGGCCTCGCCGCGCGTCTCGAGCATCCGCCCGGGCAGCTGTCGGGCGGGGAGCGCCAGCGCGTGGCGTTGGCGCGGGCGCTGGTCACCGAGCCGCGCTGCGTGCTGGCCGACGAGCCCACCGGCAATCTCGACAGCGCCACTGCCGCCCAGGTCTACGCGTTGCTGGAAGCGCTGTCGCGCGAGCTGGGCGTGTCCTTCGTCATCGTCACGCACGATCGCGATCTCGCGGCGCGCGCCGATCGCGTGCTGCAGTTGCGCGACGGGCGCATTCTGGCGGACGATCGCAGCCGATGAACCGTTTTCTCCAACCCGAACCGTCGAGCCGAAGATGAAGAAATCGCTGCACCGCCCGATGGGCGCCTTGCTGGCGGCCGTTGCCGCCCTGTCGCTGGCCGCGAGCGCCGCCGCGCAGGGCGCCGATCCGGCCTGGCCGAGCCGCCCGATCAAGGTCGTCATTCCGTACGGCGCCGGATCCTCGCCGGACGTCTTCGCGCGCATCGTCGGCGAGCGGCTGCAGCAGCGGCTCGGCCAGCCGGTGCTGATCGAGAACCGCGCGGGCGCGGGCGGCAACCTCGGCACCGGCGCCGTTGCGAAGGCCCCCGGCGACGGCTACACGTTCCTGGTCAGCACCAACGGGCCGCTGGTCTACAACACGGTGCTGTACAGGAAGCTCCCCTACGATCCGTTCACCGAACTGCGCCCGGTCGTCCTCGGCGGCGGCCAGGCCAACGTCTGCGCAGTTCGGGCCGATTCGGGCATCACCTCGCTCAAGGGGTTGGTCGACGCGATGAAGGCCAATCCGGGCAAGTTCAACTTCTCGTCGACCGGCGTCGGCAGCCTCTCGCACCTCGGCATCGAGCTGTTGAAGGCGAAGACGGGCACCTACGCGGTGCACATCCCGTACCCGTCGTCGCCGCAGGCGATCATGTCGATCCTCCAGGGCGACGTCCAGTTCGCCTGCGTGCCCGCGGTGGCCGTGATCCCGCAGGTCAAGGCGGGCAAATTGCGCGCGCTGGCGGTGTCGACCGGCAAGCGCAGCGCGCTCACGCCCGACATTCCGACGATGAAGGAGGCCGGCCTGCCTGAGATCGAGAACATCGCGTGGATGGCGTACATGGCCCCGGCGTCGACACCGACGCCGATCGTCGAGCGGATGAACCGCGAGATCAACGCGGTGCTGGCGATGCCGGAAGTCCGCGAGAAGCTGCATGCCCAATACATGGAGCCGATCGGCGGCTCGATCGAGGACCTGCGCAAGTTCATGCTGAAGGAGCGCGAGGTGATGACGCCGGTGATCCGGCGCAGCGGGGCGACGATCGACTGAGCCATCGCGTCGCCTCCCGGCGCGGCTCTTCGGGCGCGCCGCATTTCGCCCGGCGCCGATGCTGATCGACACGCATTGCCACCTCGACGCGGCCGAGTACGACGGCGATCGGGACTCGGTGCGCGAACGCGCGTTCGCATCGGGCGTCGCAGCAATCGTCGTGCCGGCGGTCGAGGTCGGCAACTTCGACGCGGTGCGCGCGCTGGCGGCCGGGGATCGGCGCATTGGCTACGCGCTGGGCATTCATCCGCTCTACGTCGACCGTGCGCGCGAGGACGACCTCGAGCGGCTGCGCGCGGCGCTCGAGGCGTCGATCGACGATCCCGCGCTGCTGGCGATCGGAGAGATCGGCCTCGACTTCTTCGAACCGGGCCTCGAGCGGGCGCGCCAGGAACGGTTCTTTCGCGCGCAACTCGAAATGGCCCGCGAATTCGGGTTGCCGGTGCTGATGCACGTGCGGCGCTCCCAGGACGCGATGCTCAAGCAGCTGCGGATCGTGCGGCCGCCCGGCGGAATCGCGCACGCATTCAACGGCAGCCTGCAGCAGGCCGCGCAGTTTCTCGGGCTCGGCTTCGCGCTGGGATTCGGTGGCGCGATGACCTTCGATCGCGCGCTGCAGATCCGCAGGCTGGTGCGCGAGCTGCCGGGCGATGCGCACGTCCTCGAGACCGACGCGCCCGACATTCCTCCGGCGTGGATCGCGCGCCGCCGCAACGAGCCGGCGCAGCTCGCGCGCATCGCGCAGGTGTTCGCGCAGTTGCGCGGCGAGTCGCTCGGGTCCGTCGTAGAGCGCACGGCCGCCAATGCAGCCCGTGCCGTGCCGCGGCTGTCGGCGCTGCTCGAACGGCGCGGCTAGGAGGGCGCGGAAGCGCCGACTCCGACGCCCTCCCGGGTCGCGCGACTCGCGCGGTCGCTCAGCCGGCCCGCGGTGCGAGCGGCGTCCAGTGGCTGCCCAGCGCGAGGGGCTGCGGCCATGCGAGCAGCAGGGCGGGCTCGGACGGGTGCCAGCGTCCCACGCCCTTCGCGCCGGCGATCACGACCGCGCCTTCGCCGATCCGGCCGAGCGCGCACGCCTGCTGCATCCGCGCGATGAGCGTCAGTTCCGACGGCGCGTCGTGGCGCCAGAGCATGGCCTGCCCGGTGGTCTGGCAGCTGACGACGAAGCCGCCCTCGGCGGGCGCGATGTCGCCGGCGTAGCCGGCGCCGCCGCCGCCGAAAGTCGGCACGTTCAGCGCGCGCCCGTCCCAGAGCGCGAACAGCGGCGCGTCGGCGCGGCGCGCCGGATCCTCGTGCTCGGCCTGCAACGCGAGACCCAGTGCGGGTCGCGCCAGGCCGGGCAGCGTGCTCCAGGCCATGTGCCGCACGCTCAGGCGTCGATCCGGCAGGCGCCATTGGCCACGCAGCACGCCGCTGCGGCCGTCGAGCAGCACGAGCGACGAATCCATCCGGTCCAGGTCGCGCTTGCGTCCGTCGGGGGTGCGCAGCACGCTGCCGTTGGCCACGACGATCCCGCCGTCCGGGTCGACGAGCAGTTGATGCGGCTCGGGGCCGTGGCTGCGCCATTCGTCGAGCTTGCGCAGCGTGCGCCGGTCGCGCACGCCGATCCAGCCTTCGCCGCTGTCGGCGTCGAACTCGGTCGTCAGCAGCGCCTCGCCGCCGGGGTGGACGATCACGTGTCCCGCGAAGCGACGGTTGCCCGGCTCGTCGGTCGTCGAGACGCTGCGCATCGGGCGCCCGTCCGCGTCCACGCGCCAGAGCCAGGTGCCGTAGCGGAACGCGGCCGCGACGAATCCGCCGTCTTCCTCGGCCTGCAATCCATGGCCGCGTCCCGGGACCTGCACCTCGGACGCGACGCGGACCGCGCGCCGCTCCCAGTCGATCTCGATGATGCCGACCTGCTGCGCGCTGTCGGCGGCCGCGCCCCGCCAGGTGGCGCCGAGCCGGGTCGTGCGCGGATCCGCGGGCTGGGTGGCATCGGTTTGCGCGGCGAGACGCGGCGCGAAGTCGCCCGCGCCGGCCACGGCAGCGAAAGGAGACGCCGCGACCGATGCCGCGGCGAGCACGATGAACTCGCGTCGGTCCATGTCGATGCTCCCGATCAGAACCGGTAGGAGACAGTGGCCTGCAGCGTGCGCGGCCGCCCCGGGATGTAGTGTCCGCGGTACAGGAAATCGGCGTAGTGCCGATCCGCGAGGTTGAACAGGTTGAGCTTGAACGCGAAGTCGCCACGGACGTACTCGGCCATCAGGTCGACCGACACGAAGCCCGGAGCCTCGATCGGGCTCGTCGCGGCGAGGCCGACCGGCTTGTCGTGGCTGCGCGCGGTGAGGCCACCACCGACCCGCCATTCCGGAGTCAATCGGTAGGTGCTCCACAGCGACGCGGTGTGCCTCGGCGTCAGGCCCGGTCGCGAGCCGACGGGCTCGGTGCCGGGAGCTCCGCTCGAGCTGTCGACCCGCGCGACCGGGATGAACGCGTACGAAACGAACGTCTCCCAGCGTGGCGTGATGCGCCCGGCCACGTCGATCTCGAGGCCGGCGGCGTGGCGTTTGCCCGAGAGCACGTAGTTGCACGCGTTCACCGTATCGGCGTCGCGATTGCGCTCGTTGTACTTGGTCGAGTGGAACAGCGCGAAGCGCGTCGACAGCCGGCCGCCCGCCGCCTCGATCCGGCCGCCGAGTTCGACGTTTCGGCTCTTCTCGGGGTCGACGTCCGCGGTGCCCGCATCGTACTGGTACGCGTCGCCCGACGTGTTGAACGAGGTGCCGTACGACAGGTGGTACGACTGGTGCGGCGTGGGCTGATAGAGCAGGCCCAGCCGCTGGCTGAGCAGCGAGTCGCTGCGGCCGATCGTGGTCGCGGGCGTGACGGCGCACGGGTTGTTGGCGTTCGCCGCCACTGCGATGTTGTGGTACGTGCCGTCGAAGCGATCCCAGCGCAGGCCGCCGAGCAGCTTCCACGACGGCGCGATGGTGACGAGGTCCTGGGCGTAGACGCCGAGCGCCTGCGCTTCGAAGATGCGGTTCTTCGTGAGCGTGCGCGTCGCCTCGCTGACGCGAGCGCCGTCGTCGGGCGTGCCCACCGTGGTCGTCGGCTTGGCCAGCGAGACGCCGGCCGGCACGGTCGCGGCGAAGTTCTCGAACGCCTCGTCGGCCAGGTCCACGCCCGCCTGCACCGAATGCTCGAGGCCGAACCAGCGGTGCTTGCCGCTGTAGTCGCTCTGCAGGTAGCGGGTGTCCATGTTCATGATCTTGTTGTTCGTTCCCCGCGTCAGCACCGTCGCGTCGCCGAACGTGTCGGCGTTGACCGCCAGGCCGGTGGGCTGCATAGCTGCACCCGCGAAGCGGATCGCGCTGGCGCGCTGGTCGCGCTCGTATTCGGCGATGCGCACCGCGGTGCGCAGTTCGGCGTCGTCGCCGAAGCGGAACACGTGCGAGAAGTGGCCCTGCGTGGTGCCGGTCTTCGCGTAGTCGCTCGCCATCCCGTAGTAGTTCTTCGGATCGGTCTTCCACAGGTAGTTGCCGCCCGAAACCGGGCCGGGGGCCAGCCACGGCAGGCCGTAGTGGATGCCGTTGTCGTTCTGCAGGTGATACAGTCCGGCGGCGAACTCGTGCCGGGTGCCGATGCCCCAGCGATACGTCGGCGCGACGCCGTAGTTGTCCAGGGGCACCCCGTAGTTGTCGGCGCGCGTCACGACCATGTTCAGCCGCAGCGCCGCGTCCTGGCCGGTGCGCTTGTTGAAGTCGCCGAGCGTGCGCAGGTATTCGCCGGTGCCGAAGGTGACGCCCACCTCGTTCTGGTCGACGAGCAGGGGCCGCTTGCTGACCTGGTTGACGGCGCCGCCGGTGGAGCCGCGACCGAACAGCATCGAGGCCGAGCCGCGCAGCACCTCGAGGCGATCCCAGTTGAAGCTGTCGCGCTCGTAGAACGCCGGATCGCGCATGCCGTCGATGAAGATGTCGCCCGAGGCCTGCAGCGAGAACCCGCGCAGGCGGATGTCTTCCTCGGCACCCTCGGCCGCCTGGAAGCTGACCCCGGACGTGTGTTTGAGCGCCTCTTTCAGCGTGTCGAGGTTGCGGTCGTCGATCAGGCGTTCGGTGATCACGGTGACCGACTGGGGAATGTCGCGCAGCGGCTGGTTGCCCTTGCCGATCGCGGTCGTCGTCGCGCGCAGCGTTTCCTTGCCGGTGGTTGTTTCGGGCGACGCTGTCGCGCGAACCGCGGGCATCACGGCCTCGGTCGCGGCCTTGCCCCGGCCGTCGGCGTCGATGGCGGGCTGTGCAGGCGTGGCGTCGATGGCTCCGAGCCCGGCCACCAGCGCCGCGATCGGCGAGAGTCGGGGGAACGAGGCGCGGGCGCGGGCGGCGGGAGTGCAGTGCATCGGTCGGTCCGTGGCGTGAGGGAAGCGGGAGAGAAGAAGGAGGAGAGAAGAACGAGGGAAGAAGCGGGTGCGCCGGTGTGGTCGCGAGCGTCGGCCCGGCGCTTCAGCGCGATTCGGGCTCGCTCACGAAGCCGATCCGGGTCAGTCCGGCGCGGGCGGCGTCGGCGAGCGTCTCGGCCACGAAGCGGTAGTCGGTCGACTGGTCGGCGCGCAGGTGGATCTCCGGCTGCGGCTCGCGCCCGCCCGCGGCGACCATGCGCTGCGCCGCTTCCTCGCGGGTGATCGATTCGCCGTTCCAGTAGCGGCCGCCGTTCGCGTCGATCGCGAAGTCGATCCGCTGCGGCTCCAGGCGGTCGACCTGCGAATCCGCCCTGGGAAGTTCCAGCTTGACGGCGTGAGTGAGCAACGGCGCGGTGACGATGAAGATCACGAGCAGCACCAGCATCACGTCGATCAGCGGCACCATGTTGATGTCCGACATCGGTGCCGACCCGCTCTTGCGGTCGAACGAGGCGAAGGCCATGACGATGTTCCCCGTTCAGGCGCCGGCGACGGCGTGCAGCGGCTGCACGGCGCCCTGCGGCTGGCGCTCGGCCGATTGCAGCGCCTGTCCCATCGACAGGAAGGTGAGCAGTTCGAACGCGAACGCGTCGAGCTTGCCGTTGAGCACGCGGTTGCTGCGGGTGAACGCGTTGTAGGCGACGACCGCGGGCACCGCGACGCCGAGGCCGATCGCGGTCATGATCAGCGCCTCGCCGACCGGGCCCGCGACCTTGTCGAGCGTGCCGGCCCCGGAGATGCCGATCGCCACCAGAGCGTGGTAGACGCCCCAGACCGTGCCGAACAGTCCCACGAACGGCGCGGTCGCGCCGATCGTCGCGAGCGTGGTCAGGCCGTTTTCGAGCCGGGTGTTCTCCTCGTCGAGCACCTTCTTGATCGTGCGCGTGACGAAGTCCTGTGCGCTGCCGGCCTCGGAGAGCCGGGCGGCACCGTACTTCGCGTGATGCGCCTGCGCGTGCATCGCGTGCGCGGCCAGGTGCGAGAACGGGTCGCGCGCACCGTGCGTGGCGATCTCGGCGTTCACTTCCTCGAGCGAGCGTGCGTTCCAGAACAGGCGCAGGAACTGCTCGCTGCGGCGCGCCCGGATCGCCTGCGACAGGCCCTTGATCGCGATCAGCACCCACGACGCCAGCGACATGGCCAGCAGCAGGAGCAGCAGGGTCCTGCCGACGGAATCGGTTTGGGCGAGGAAATGGGAGATCCCCAGCGAGACTTGCGGTTCCTGCACGATCAGCTCTCCAGTTCGAAAATCAGCGGCATCACGACCCAGAACGGCATCGCGACGCCGTTCTCGGTGTAGGGCTTGAAGCGGGTGGCGCGGACCGTGGCGAGCGCCGCCTCGTCCAGGCGGGGGTAGCCCGACGAACGCACGATCACGGCTTCGCGCGGTGCTCCGCGGGCGTCGACCAGCACCCGGACGTCGACCCGCCCCTCCTCGAGCAGGCGGCGCGACGCCGACGGGTAGCGCAGGACCGGCAGGGTCAGGTACTCGACCGCGCGGATCGAGATGTCCTTCGGCGCGGGGCGGGGGGCGGGCGCGGCCGGCGGCGGCGCGACCGCGACCGACGTCTGCGGATCCGGGTCGCGGGCGGGAACGGCCGGCGCGGGCTCGATCGGGGCGGGCGCCTGCTGGGCGAGCTTCTCCGGCTTGGGCGGTTCGGGCGGGGCGACGACGGTGGGTTCGACGGGCTTCGCCGTCTTCTTCGTCGCGATCACCGGGCGCGGCCGCGGCGGCGCGACCGCGGGCGACGGAGGGGGTGGCGGCGGCGGCGCGACCCTCGGCGGCTCGGGGGCGGGGGGTGCGACCAACTCGGCGAAGATCGGGGCGGGCGCGCCGGCAGATGTTCGTGCCGGCGCGAGCCGCATCAGGCCGTGGATGGCCAGCGCGTGCAGCGCGACCATCGCGAGTGCGACCGCGGCCCGCGCCGGGCGGGGCAGCGGGGCGGTCGGGTGCGGCGCGGGCTTCGAGAGGCTGGTCGACACGTCGTGCGTTCTCGGCGAATTCGTCGCGAATGATAATTGGTCGCAAATAGAAATACAACGCATTCGTATTGGAATGTCCGGCCGGCATTCCGGAAACGACGCATCGGCCTAGCACGCCCGTCCAATGGCCGGACGCGCCGGGCTCGCCTAGCATCGGCCGATGCAAGCGATCGGCGCACTCGTCGGGTCCGTGCCCCTGCCGGCGGCGATCGTGTTCGCGGCCCTGCTCGTGCACCGGCTGGCGGCGCTGCCCGGGCCGATCGTCGCCGTGGTGCTGCTGCTCGCGGGGCTGGCCATCCTCGGTGTCGCGTCGGGGCGCCGCTCGCACCACGGATGGCGGCTGATCGCGGTCGCGTTGGCTGCCGCTGGCTGGACCCTGCAGGTGGCAGAGCGCGCGCTGTCCGAGCGGCTCGAGGCCTCGCTCGAAGGACGCGACTTCGTCGTCGTCGGTCGCATCGCTTCGATGCCCGTCGCATCCGATCGCGGGATCCGTTTCGCGTTCGACGTCGAGCGCTGCCTGGCGCCGGATGGCGCTTGCCCGGCCCCACGCCGCGTGCGGCTGTCGTGGCAAGGCCACGCAGCGGCCGCGACCGCGGAGGGTCCGCCCGGGCGTGACGGGACGTCTGCGCCGCTGCCCGGCGAGCGTTGGCAACTCAACGTGCGGCTCAAGCGGCCGCACGCACTGCACAACCCGGGCGCCTTCGACGCGGAGCTGCGCGCGCTCGAGGAAGGCATCGCCGCGACCGGCTACGTGCGCGCCTCGCGCCGCCAGCCGATCGGCAACGAGCGACTCGACGACGGGTTCACGCCGGGCACCGCCTTCGAGCGCGCGCGCGCCCGCATGCGGGCGGCGATGCTCGGCGCGCTCGCGGATTCGCGCGAGGATGCCGCGAGCGTGCTGGTCGCGCTGGTCGTCGGCGACCAGGCGGCCATTCCCTCCCGCTGGTGGGAGATCTTCAACAAGACCGGCGTCGGGCACCTGATGAGCATCTCGGGGCTGCACATCACGATGCTCGCCGGACTGGCCGTGCTGGCCAGCCGCCGCTTGCTGCGAACGCAGGTCGTCGCACGCACCGGCGTGTTGCTGCGCTGGCCCGCGGGTCGCATCGCCTGGCTGGCCGGTGTCGCCACGGCCTTCCTCTATGCCGGGCTGGCGGGCTGGGGAATCCCGGCGCAGCGCACCTGCTGGATGCTGCTGGTGGCAGGCGTCGCGCTGATTGCAGGGCGTTCGCGATCGACCCTGCACGTGCTGGCGCTGGCGGCAGGCGTCGTCACGCTGCTCGATCCGTGGGCGCCGCTGGCGGCGGGATTCTGGCTTTCGTTCGCGGCCGTCGCCGCGATCACGCTGCGTGGCTCGGCTCGACGGGCGCGCGCGGCGCCGGCGGTGCGAGCGGCTGGTGCCGCCGCGTCGCCGTGGGGGACCGGCGGTCGTGCAGGGCGTGCGCGCGAGTTCCTGATCGAGGCGGCGCGCACGCAATGGGCCGCGACGCTCGCGCTCGTGCCGCTGGGGGCGCTGTTCTTCTCCTCGGTGTCGCTGGTCGGCCCGCTGGCCAACGCGTTCGCGATTCCGCTGGTCTCCGGGCTGATCACGCCGATCGCGATGCTGGGCGCCGCGTGCGCCCCGCTGGCGCCGGCGCTCGGCTCAGGGGTCCTGGCGCTCGCTGCGCTGGCGACCGCGGCGATGCTCGACCTTCTGGAGCCGCTATCGCGCTCTGCGTGGGCGACGCTCGTCATCGCCCAGCCGGAAGAAGCCGCACTCGCGCTGGCGGCGGCCGCGGTGGCCCTGATGCTGTGGCCGGTCCCGCTGCCGGGCCGGCGCGTGGCGTTCGCCGGCCTGCTGCCGCTGGCCGCGCAGTCGCCCGGCCTGCCGCCCGCGGGCTCGTTGCGCGTGACCGCGTTCGACGTCGGCCAGGGGATGGCGGTGCTCGTGGAGACGCCCGAGCGCCGCCTGCTCTACGACACTGGCCCGCTCTACGGCGGCGACTCCGAAGCCGGCGCGCGCGTCATCGTGCCGTGGTTGCGCGCGCGCGGGATCGACCACCTCGACGCGGTGATCGTCTCGCACCTCGACTCGGACCACTCGGGCGGCCTGCCGAGCGTGTTGCGAAACCTGCACATCGATTGGCTCGCCGGCTCGCTGCCGCACGACCATCCGGCGCGCGAGGCGGGCCGTCCGTTTCACGATTGCCGCCGCGGGCACGCCTGGCGCTGGGGCGAAGTCGGATTCGAGATGCTGCACCCCGGGCTGGATCCGGTGCGCGGCGCGAAGTCGGCGACCAACGCGTCGAGCTGCGTGCTGCGGATCGTCGCGCCGGCGGCGCGCGTGCTGCTGACCAGCGACATCGAGGCCGCGCAGGAGCGGGCGCTGGTCGCCACCTACGGGGCCGAAGGCCTGCGCTCGGACCTGATGCTCGCCCCGCACCACGGCAGCAGCACGTCGTCGAGCGCCGAGTTCCTCGAGGCGGTCGCACCGGCCTTTGCGATCGCGCAGGTCGGCTTCCGCAACCGCTACGGGCACCCGGCGCAGCGGGTCGACGCGCGCTATCGCGCGGCGGGCATCGCGCTGCTGCGCAGCGATCGCGACGGCGCGATCGGGCTCACCTTTGCGCCGGCGAGCGCGCCCCGCGTCGAGCGCTCGCGCATCGACGACCGGCGCTACTGGCGGGTGCGCCTGCCCGACGACCCGGTCATTGCGCGGTCCAGCCCCCGTCCATCGCCCATGCCGCGCCGCGGACCTGCCCGGCGGCAGGCGAGCACAGGAACACGGTCAGCTCGCCGAGCTGCTCGGGCGTGACGAACTCGTGCGAGGGCTGCTTCTCGGAGACGAGCGCGATCTTCGCCTGCTCGACGGTCTGCCCGGACTGTGCCGCGCGCGCGTCGATCTGCTTCTGCACCAGCGGCGTCAGCACCCAGCCGGGGCAGATCGCGTTGCAGGTGATGCCGGTGCGCGCGTTCTCCAGCGCGACGACCTTGGTCAGCCCGACGATGCCGTGCTTGGCGGCGACGTAGGCCGACTTCTCGACCGATGCGACCAGTCCGTGGGTCGACGCGATGTTGACGATGCGCCCCCAGTTGCGCTGCTGCATCGCCGGCAGCGCGCAGCGCGTCGCGTGGAACGCGGCCGACAGGTTGATCGCGATCACCGCATCCCAGCGCTCGGTCGGGAAGCGCTCGACCGGCGCGACGTGCTGGATCCCGGCGTTGTTCACCAGGATGTCGACCGCGGCGCCGCGCGCGGCGATCCTCGCGAACATCGCCTCGATCTCGGCGGGCTTCGAGAGATCGGCGCCCTCGTAGCTCACCTCGACGCCGAACGACGCGGCCAGCTCGCCGCGCAACCGCTCGATCTCGGCGGGCTCGCCGAACCCGTTCAGCACCAGGTTGGCGCGCTGGCGTGCCAGCGCGCGCGCGATACCGAGCCCGATCCCGCTGGTCGAACCGGTGACGAGTGCGAGCTTTCCTTCGAGCATGATCCCTCCCTGTACAATTCCCGCGGAATTGTAGCGGCTCCCAACACAGCGCCTTGCACCGATGCTCGAACCCCGCCTGCGTCACGTCACCTGCGCCAGTCCCAAGGGGCTGCACCGCCTCGCGTACTGGGAGTGGCTGCCGTCCGCGGCGAATCCGGTCGGCGCTCCCACGGTGATCTGCGCGCACGGCCTGACCCGCAACGGGCGCGACTTCGACGCGCTGGCTGCGCGGCTCTCGAAGCAGTGGCGCGTCGTCTGCCCCGACATGGCCGGACGCGGGCGCTCCGACCGGTTCGCCGATCCGTCCCTCTACGCGCTGCCGCAGTACGTCGCCGACAGCGTGACGCTCGTCGCGCGGCTCGACGTCGAGCGCGTGGCGTGGGTCGGCACTTCGATGGGCGGCCTGATCGGGATGTTTCTGGCGGCCATGCCCGGCACGCCGATCGGCCGGCTGCTGCTGAACGACATCGGGCCGGTGGTCGATGAAGCGGGTCGCGGGCGGATCGGCGGCTACGTGGGCCAGGATCCGCGCTTCGCGACCGAGGCCGAGGGCGTTGCCGCGCTGCGCGAGCTGATGCGCGATTTCGGACCGCACAGCGACGATCAGTTCCGCCTGCTCACCCGCAACTACCTGGTGCAGCGCGAGGACGGCTGGACCTTCGCCTACGATCCGGCGATCGCGGTCTCGTTTCGCGAGCAGCAGGCCGCGCCGGCGCCCGATCTCTGGGCCGTCTACGACGCGATCCGTTGTCCGACGCTGGTGACCCGGGGTGCACAGTCCGACATCCTGTCTGCTGCGACCGCGGCGCAGATGACGCAGCGCGGCCCGAAGGCGCGTTGCGTCGAGTTCGACGGCGTTGGCCATGCGCCGACGTTCATTGCCGACGATCAGATCGACACGGTCGAGCGTTTCCTCGCCGCGCAGGCCTGAACTGCGGGACGGGCGGGCACCGCGACCGCGGCGCCGCCCTGGGCACGATCAGCGCCAGCCGGTGCGGTCGATGATCTTCGCTGCGGTGACCTGGGCGCGCCCGACCGAGGCGATCGGCAGCGAGTCCGCCTTGAAGGGACCGAGCGACTCGAGCTCCCGGTTGTTCAGCTTGACCGAGCTGACCACCGGCCACTCGTTGTTCCCGCCGGCGAAGTAGGCCTGCGCCGAATCGCTGGCGAGGTATTCGATGAATCGCACCGCGGTTTCGCGATGCGGCGCGTGCCGGGCCACCGCCGCGCCCGAGACGTTGACGTGGGTGCCGAAGCTCTTCTGGTTGGGCCAGACGACGCCGATCCGCTCGACCACCTCCCTGTCGGCGGGCTTGTCCGAGCGCATCAGACGCACCAGGTAATAGGTGTTGGTCAAGGCGACGCCGCACTCGCCCGTCGCGACCGCGCGGATCTGGTCGGTATCGCCTCCGCGCGGCTTGCGCGCGAAATTGGCCACGACGCCGCTCGCCCATTGCTCGGCGCCTGACTCGCCGAGGTGCTCCGACATCGCGCCGATCAGCGACAGCATGTAGGGGTGCGCGCCCGAACGGGTGCACACCTTGCCGCGCAGTTCGGGCCGTGCGAGGTCCTCGTAGTTCTGCACCTGCGCAGGGTCGACCTTGCGCTTGTTGTAGACGATCACGCGGGCGCGCGTCGAGATCCCGAACCACTCCGCGCCCTTGCCGTCGTCCTTCGCCCGCAGGGTCGCGGGGATGCGGGCCTCGAGCGTCGCGGACTTCACCGGCTGGAACAGGCCTTCGACCTGCGCTCTCCAGAGCCGCGCGGCATCGACGAGCAGGACGACGTCGGCGGGGCTGTTCGCGCCCTCGCTGCGCAGCCGCTCGAGGAGCGCCTCGTCGCCGGCCTCGATCCGGTTGATCCGGATGCCGGTCTGGCGGGTGAAGTCGGCGTAGAGCGCCTCGTCCGTCTGGTAGTGGCGGGCCGAATAGAGGTTCAGTACGTTCTCCTGCGCCCGGCCGGGGGCCGCGGTCGCGGCAGCCAGTGCGGCCGCGGCGAGGAGAAGGTATGGCTTGAATTGCTTCATCGAAGAGTCCTGGCACAGAGCGTGATTCCCGGAAGGCGGCAGTCTATGCGAAACGAGAACCAGTTGCAATTGGCTTGATTTGCTCAATGCGAATGCGTATTGTTTATATACAAGAGGCGCCCCGCCCCGGGGCGCCGTCCTCCGGGTGTACTGCGACGATGAAGGCTCTGGTGGTGGGCGCCGACCGACTCGGCAACATTCCGCAGCTTCTGAACGAATACGGGATCTCGGTGATGCGGCACGTCTCCGGCAGGGACCCCGCAGCGCAGCGCGCCGACCGGTCGGTGCCGGCGGGAGCCGACGTGCTGATCCTCTTCACCGACTTCCTCGGCCACAACGTGATGCGCGGGTATCGGGACGCCGCACGCCGGCAGGGCCTGCCGGTGCTCGCCTGCAGACGCTCGGTCTGCAGCCTGCGGGGTGCGCTCGAAACCTGCGCCTGGTGCACGCGGCCCGCGGGCTGCGTCGCTCAGTAGTAGGCTGCGCCCGGCGAAATCGCGTCGCGCGCGCTCGGGGACGCGCCGGGGAACTGCGCAGGTTCGAGCGCTGTCGCGCGGCCGAAGCTGGCGCTCGTCAGGACGTCGGGCGGCGCGTCGGCCGCGGCGATGCGCCGCGCGCCGTTGAAACGGCGCATCCAGTACCGGTTGTCGATCTGCTCGACGCGGACCTGCCCGCCGCGCGAGGGCGCGTGCACGAACCGGTTGTCGCCGATGTAGATGCCGACGTGCGAGAACGCGCGCCGCAGCGTCCTGAAGAAGACCAGGTCGCCCGGACGCAGCTGGTCGAGCGCGACCGATTCGCCCTTGCGGCTCATTTCCTCGGAGCGACGCGGCAGCACCAGCCCCAGCGCCCCTTCGTAGACGTGCCGCACCAGCCCGCTGCAGTCGAGCCCGGTGTCGGGCGAATTGCCACCGAAGCGATACCGAACCCCGAGCAGGGACAGCGAGCGGATGACGAGTTCCGCGCCGAGTCGCGTTCCTTCGCGCGCTGCCTCGGCGCCATGCGAGTGGGGCGGCGGCGCATCGGCCGCCGGCTCGTCGTCCGCGCGCGCCGGCGCAGATGCCGCCAGCGCCGCAACCAGCGCCAGGCCCGCCACGACCCGCGCAGGAAGCGGCGCTCGGCGATGCGTGCCGCGCCCGCGAACGGTGCGCGCCATGCTGGCGGAGGGGGTTCGCGGCGGCATCGCGCGAGCGTAGGAGAATTGCCCCGAGGTGTCAAAGCGGCCGTAAGGCGGCTGTCAGGGGTGGTCGTAGAATGCACGCGGACACCGGAGCAGCGCAACGGCACGACCGAAGGAGGGCGGGGCATGGGGGCAGGCGACGCAACGAAGGCCACATCGCTGAAGGAGTTCCATGCGCGGTCGATCGCCGATCGCGAGGGCTTCTGGGCCGAGCAGGCAGCGCTGATCGACTGGCACGAGCCGTTCCGGCGCGTGCTCGACTACACCAATCCGCCGTTCACGCGCTGGTTCGTCGGGGGACGGACCAACCTGTGCCACAACGCGGTCGACCGGCACCTGGCGAGCCGCCGCGATTCGCCGGCGCTGATCTTCGTGTCGACCGAGACCGGCGCCGAACGCACCTACACCTTCGGCGAGCTCCACCGCGAGGTCGTGCGGATGGCGGCGATCATGCGCGAGCTCGGCGTGCGCCGCGGCGACCGCGTGCTGATCTACATGCCGATGATCCCCGAGGCGACGTTCGCGATGCTCGCCTGCGCGCGAATCGGCGCGATCCACTCGGTGGTGTTCGGCGGTTTCGCGTCGCACAGCCTCGCCAGCCGCATCGACGACGCGAGCCCGGTGCTCGTCGTCAGTGCCGACGCGGGCTCGCGTGCCGGCAAGGTGGTGCCGTACAAGCCGCTGCTCGACGCCGCGATCGGGATGGCGCGCAACAAGCCGGCCAACGTCGTGATGGTCGATCGCGGCCTGGCGCCGTTCGAGCGCGTGGCCGGGCGTGACCACGACTACGCCGCATTGCGCGAGCGGCACCTCGACGCCGAGGTGCCGGTCGAGTGGCTCGAGTCCAACGAGGTCAGCTACACGCTGTACACGTCGGGGACGACCGGGGTGCCGAAGGGCGTGCAGCGCGACGTCGGCGGCTACGCGGTCGCGCTGGCCGCGTCGATGAAGTACATCTTCTGCGGCAACGCCGGCGAGACCTACTTCTCGACGAGCGACATCGGCTGGGTCGTCGGGCATTCGTACATCGTCTACGGCCCGCTGATCGCCGGCATGGCGACGATCATGTACGAGGGCACGCCGCTGCGTCCCGACGCCGGGATCCTCTGGAAGCTGGTCGAGAAGTACCGCGTCACCGTGATGTTCTCGGCGCCCACCGCGATCCGCGTGCTGAAGAAGCAGGACCCGTCGTGGCTGACCCGCTACGACCTGTCGTCGCTGCGCGCGCTGTTCCTCGCCGGCGAGCCGCTCGACGAGCCGACGGCGCGCTGGATCGGCGAGGCGCTGGGCAAGCCGATCGTCGACAACTACTGGCAGACCGAGACCGGCTGGCCGATCCTCACCGTCGCCCACGGCATCGAGAAGACGCCGACGCGGCTGGGTTCGCCGGGCATGCCGATGTACGGGTACGACCTGCGGCTGCTGCACGAGCAGACCGGCGAGGAGGTCGGCGTCGACCAGAAGGGCGTCGTCGCGATCGTGCCGCCGCTGCCGCCGGGATGCATGCAGACGGTCTGGGGCGACGACGATCGCTTCGTGCGGACCTATTTCTCGACGATCCCGGGCCGGCTGGTCTACTCGACCTTCGACTGGGGAATCCGCGACGCCGACGGCTACTACTTCATCCTCGGGCGCACCGACGACGTGATCAACGTCGCGGGCCACCGGCTCGGCACCCGCGAGATCGAGGAGAGCCTGTCGAGCCATCCGGCCGTGGCCGAGTGCGCGGTGGTCGGCGTCGCCGATTCGCTGAAGGGGCAGGTCGCGATGGCGTTCGTGGTGCTGAAGGATCCGGCGCAGGCCGCCGCGCAGGACGCGAGGCTGGCGCTCGAGGGCGACTTGATGGCCACCGTCGACCGGCAACTCGGCGCCGTCGCGCGGCCCGCACGCGTGCACTTCGTGACGCTGCTGCCGAAGACGCGCTCGGGCAAGGTGCTGCGGCGCTCGATCCAGGCAATCTGCGAGGCGCGCGATCCGGGCGACCTCACCACGATCGAGGATCCGGGGGCGCTCGACCAGCTGCGCCAGGCACTCGGCTCGCGCACCTGAGCGGTGTCTCCCGAGCTCGCGGTAGGGGTCAAGCGCAGCCTCGAGCTGTTGCTGCTCCCGCCTGCCGGACCCCTCTGGCTCGTGCTGCTGGGGCTCTGGGTCGGGCGCACCCGTGCGGCCACGGGGCGCGCGATCGCCGTGCTCGGGGTCGTGCTGGCGCTGGCGCTTTCGACGCAGGGCGTCGGCCGGCGACTGGTTGCGCCGCTGGAGCGCGAGGCCGGGCCTGCGCTCGACGAAGCCGCGTTGCGAGCGCTGATGGCGCGCAGCGACGCTCCGCAGGCGATCGTGATCCTCGGCGGTGGCCTGCGCTCGGATCGGCACGAGCGCCCGCACCGGTACCGGCCGCATCCGCGCACCACCGAGCGGATGCTCTACGGCGCGTGGGCCGCGCGCGTCACCGGGCTGCCCGTGCTCGTGAGTGGCGGCGTTCCGCGTGGCGCCGAGATCAGCGAGGCCGCGCTGATGAAGCGATCGCTCGAGACGCAGCTGTCGACCCGGGTGAGGTGGGTGGAGGACCGCTCGCTCGACACTGCCGACAACGCACGGGCGTCGGCCGACCTGCTGCTCGCGGACAAGCGCCGCCGCGTCCTGCTCGTGACCCACGCGGTGCACATGGTGCGGGCGCGAGCGGCCTTCGAGCAGGCGGGACTCGAGGCGGTGGCTGCGCCCACCGGTTTCCTGGGCGCGCCGGTGCACAGCGACTGGCTCGAGTGGCTGCCCAGCGCCGACGGCGCCGCGACCTGCTGGCTCGCGCTGCACGAGATCGGCGGACGGCTGTGGTACCGTCTGCGCGGCCTGAATCGACCCTGACGGAGACCCCATGAAATCGAAGCCCGTGCTCGGCGCCGCCGAAGTGAAGACCATCGCTGCCGCCGCGGAAGCCGAGGCGCTGCGCAACCAGTGGGCGGTGTCGATCGCGATCGTCGACGACGGCGGACATCTGCTGTGGCTGCAGCGACTCGACGGTGCGGCGCCGATCTCGACCCGGATCTGCCAGGCGAAGGCGCGCACCGCCGCGCTGGGCCGACGCGAGTCGCGGGTCTACGAGGAAATGATCAACGGGGGGCGCACCTCGTTCCTGTCGGCGCCCTCGCTCGAGGGGATGCTGGAGGGCGGGGTGCCGATCGTCTCGGACGGTCACTGCGTCGGGGCCGTCGGCGTCTCCGGCGTGAAGTCCAGCGAGGACGCGCAGATCGCGCGGGCGGGGATCGCGGCGCTGTCCGCAGGCTGAGACGTTCGCTCCGTTGCCGCTCGGCCTTCGCGCTGTTTGCGCGTCGCGGCGGGCGGGGCGGGTGCGGTTTGGGCGCACCGGGCCGAGGTCGCCAGGGCATGGCCCACGCGGCGATGACGACGGCGGTCGGTGCTGCGCACCGACTTCCCTTGTATGTTCGAATCGAACCGATTTCGCGGTCGGTGCGCCAAACCTGTCCTTCCCTTGAGCCCCGAGCTCGCAGCGCAGCATCCGGTCAACGCACTGGCCCGATCCAACCCGAGCGATCAGCCCGAACAGTTGTCGATGAGGATGAAGAACATGAATCCGCAAGGTGGGGCAGCGCAAGGTCGTCCGAGGCCCAACGCCGGGATCGACGTCTCCAAGCAGCACATCGATGTTTGCTGGGAGTCGAATCAGCAGCGCTTGAGCAACGACGCTGCGGGGTGGAGCGAGCTGATCGCGAGACTGAAGGTCGCCGAAGTCGACCTGGTGATCGTGGAAGCTACCGGTGGGTACGAGCGGGGGCTGTTGCTGGCGTTGCAGCAGGCCGATATCAGCGTCGCTCGGGTCAATCCCCGGCAAGCGCGCGACTTCGCCAAAGCGCTCGGTATTCTGGCCAAGACGGATGTTCTGGATGCGCGCACCTTACGCGACTTCGCCGATGTGCTGGCCCGTCACCCCGACCGTGCAAAGTTCATCACACCGTTGGTGGACGAACGGCGCGCACTGCTGACGGCGCTCATGACGCGCCGTCGCCAGCTGGTCGAGATGCGGGTGGCCGAGCATCAGCGACTCGAGCTGGCCACCGCTGCAGCGGCCAGGAGCATTCGTATGGTGCTCAAGACGCTGGATCGGCAGATCGAGCAGATCGACCGGGACATCGACCAGCAGATGGACCAGCACTTCAAGGAGCAGCGCCGGCTGCTCGACAGCGTCAAGGGAATCGGGCCGATCACCACGCTCACGCTGCTGGCGGCGCTGCCCGAGCTGGGCAAGCTGGGCCGCAAGGCGATCGCAAAGTTAGCAGGCCTTGCGCCGCTGGCAGACGACTCTGGCAAGCGCCGCGGCGTGCGGCGAATCTGGGGCGGTCGCGCCGATGTACGAACGGCACTGTACATGGCGACGCTGTCGGCGATGCGCTACAACCCGGTGATTGCTGCGTATTACCAGAGACTTCAGGCGGCCGGCAAGCCGAAGAAGGTCGCGATGGTGGCCTGTATGCGCAAGCTGCTGACCATCCTCAACGCCATGATGCGAGACGGCGCTACCTGGGATACGAACCGCCATGCCGTTGCAGCTCAAATCGCTTGACTTCCGAGCACAGTTGCTGCGCTGCTCG
>JAMLIR010000009.1 GCA_023954045.1 Burkholderiaceae bacterium
GGGCACGAAGCCCGACGGCACGCGGATCGAGGCGCGAGGCTGCGACGTGTTCACGTTCCGCGACGGCCGCATTGCCGTGAAGAACGCGTTCCGCAAGGACCGTCCGCCGGTCAAGGCGGGTTGAGCCAGAGCCGGAGCCGCCACCGATGGACATGACTGCCGGGCGCCCCGCGCCCTCCTCGCCCTACGATCCGCGCTACGACCCGCTGGTCGCGGCGAATCCCGGCCACGGCACCGATTACGCGCCGACCTACTGGGTGGCCAGCGCCGGCGCGCCGCCGGCCGACGACGGGCCGATCGCCGGCGACGTCGACGTCGACGTGGCGATCGTCGGCTCGGGCTTCACCGGCCTGGCGACTGCGCTGTTCCTCGCGCGCGAGCACGGCATCCGCGCCACGGTGCTCGAGGCCAACCGCACGGTCTGGGGCTGCACGAGCCGCAACGGTGGCCAGGGCCAGAACGCGAGCGGGCGGCTGTACCGCTCGCAGTGGATCGAGCGCTGGGGCAAGGACATTGCGCTCAAGCTCGATGCCGAGATCCGCGAGGGGTTCGAGACATTCAAGTCGCTGGTGTCCGAAATCGATTGCGATCCGCAGCCGGGCGGCCACCTGTACATCGCGCATCGCGACAAGAAGATGGCCTTCCTGCGCAACGAAGCGAAGGTGATGCGCGAGGTGTTCGGCTACGACGCGCGCATCCTCGGCGCCGACGAGGTGCATCGCGACTACGTGAGAGACGCCGAGACCTTCGGCGCGCTGCACGAGCCCGACGGCATCGGTGTGCACCCGCTCAAGCTCGCCTACGGCTACCTGCGCAAGGCGCGCGCGCTGGGCGTGAAGGTGCACCCCGCGAGCCCGGTCGTCGGCTTCGAGACGCGCGACGGCGTGCACCTGCTCAGGACGCCCCGGGGCACGGTGCGCGCCCGCGCGGTCGGCTTCGCGACCGGCGGCTACACGAGCAACGGCCTGCATCGCAGCCTCGACTCGAAGATCATGCCGATCCTGTCGAATTCGCTGGTCACGCGGCCGCTGACCGAGGCCGAGATCGAGGCGACCAACTTCGTGACGACCGAGGTCATCACCGACACGCGCACGCTGCGCTTCTACTACCGCAGGCTGCCCGACAACCGGGTTCAGATCGGCAGCCGCAGTTCGATCACCGGCGCCGACGCGCCGAACCCGCGCCACATGGCGGTGCTGGTCGACGGCCTGCACCGAAAGTTTCCGGCGCTCGAGGGCATCCGCATCGACTATTCGTGGTGGGGCTGGGTCGACGTGAGCCACGACATGATGCCGCGGGTGATGCAGCCCGACCCGCGCGAGACCGTGTTCTACGCGCTCGGCTACGGTGGAAACGGCGTGGCGTTCTCGGCGCACGCCGGGCGGCGTATGGCCGAGCGCATCGCCGGCAAGCGCAACCGCGCGTTCGAGCTGCCGATCTACGACTCGCCGCTGCCGTATCCGATGGCGTTCGGCGCACTCGAGTCGCGCGCGTTCGCGCCGTTGCGGCGCTTCGGGCAGCGCGCCCTCTATCGCTGGTACTGGCTGCGCGACGAGATGCTCTGAGCGCCGGGCTCGAGCCGCGGCCTCGGATGGCGGCCGCGGGCGCCGGCCCCGGGTGGCGCGCCGCGGTCAGCGGCGCGGTCAGCGGCGCGCGTGGCCGCCGATCAGCGCGACGATCTCGCGGAACACGCCATTGCCGGGCGGGGCAGACAGGTCGAGCGCCTGGCTGCGGCCGTAGTACGGACTGAGGTCGAGCCCGACGCCGACGCCGAGGATCGCGACGTCGCCGGCCTGCTCGTGCCGCTGCACGACCTCGCGCAGGTGATGATCGAGGTAGTGCGGGTCGTTGGCGAGATTCGTCGCCGTGTCCATCGGGCAGCCGTCGGAGAGCACCAGCAGCAGGCGACGCTCCTCGGGGCGGCCGCGCAACCGCGCGCAGGCCCAGTCGACCGCCTCGCCGTCGATGCCCTCGCGAAACAGCACCGGCTCGAGCAGCGCGGCGATCGCCGGACGCGCGCGCCGCCACGCGGTGTCGGCGTCCTTGAAGACGACGTGGCAGGCCTCGTTGAGCCGGCCCGGGTGCGGCGGCTGCCCGGCGCGCCGCCAGTCGCGCAGCGCGCGCCCGCCGTTCCAGGCACCGGTGGTGAAGCCGAGTACCTCGGTGGCGGCGCCCGCCATCTCGAGCGCACGCGCGAGCACGTCGACCAGCATCGCCACGGACTCGGCGTGCTGCTTCATCGAGCCCGAGCAATCGACCAGGAAGCCGACCGTGCACTGCGCGGCGGGCTCGATCCGCTCGGTGCGGAACAGGCGGCGCTCGGCCGGCGACGCGATCAGCTGCGCCAGCCGGCGGCCGTCGACGTGCCCCTCCTCCTGCCCGGCGTTCCAGTCGTCGCGCACGGGCACCGCGAGCAGCGCCTTCAGTTCGCGCGCCAGCCGCGCCAGGTTCACGCCCTGCGCCGCGATGCGTCGATCGAGCCGCTCACGGTATTCGGCCAGCCGCGGACGGCCGACGAGTTCCGTCGCGGCGACCACACGGTCGTACGCGCGGGTGAAGACGCGATAGCCGTCGTCGGACGCTTCCAGCACGCGGCTGCGGCCCGATACCGCGAGCGCGATCTCGCCGTCGCCGGTCGCGTCGTCGGGCTCCATGAACCGCGCGAGGGCGGTGCGGTCCTCGGCGTCGTCGCCCTGCTGGCCGTCGCCGCGCTCGTCGTCGGCGCTGTGGATCATCTCGCCGACGATGCGGGCGATCGACAGGGCGTGCCGCGCATAGGCGGCCTGGTCGTCGCGGTGCCGGCGCAGCGCGGCGAGGTCGTGGCCGAGCACCGGCACGATCGAGCCGCGCGTCGTCTCGAGCAGGTCTTCGGTCTCTTCGAGCACCGGCTCGCCGGTGACGCGCGCGCGGCAGATCTGCGCCACCGTGTAGAGCAGGATGCCGCGCGAGGATTCGGTGAGCCCGGAGCGGTGAAACGCCAGCGACCACTGCTCGACGCGGTGGCGCAGATTGCGCGCGACGCCGGGCATGCCGGGCGGCGGCCGGGCCTCGACGCGGATCTGCTCGAGCAGGTCGAACACCAATCGCTCGACCGGATCGGCCGGCGCGAGGCGCCGGTGCAGCGCCTCGTCCGAGCGCGCTACGCGCAGCGCCAGCCCGTCGGCGGCGCCGCGAAACGACGCGAAGTCGTCGGCCTGGAGCGACGGGTGCAGGTGCGGCGCGAAGAGCGGCAGCGCGCGCCGGCCCCGATGCAGCCGGCGGCCGCGAAAGTGCAGGTCGGCCTCACCGGCGAGTGCGCGGATGGCCGCCGCGCAGAGCTCCTCGATCCTCTGCTGGTGGCGGGCGAGCGCCTGCGCCTCACCCACGAACCGACTCGTCGAGCTCGCGGTCGAAGCAGCGCTGGAAGTACTCGGCGACGATCGGTCGCTCGGCCTCGTCGCACTTGTTGACGAACGATAGCCGGAACGCCAGCGCGGGGTCGCCGAAGATGCCGATGTTCTCGGCCCAGGTGATGACGGTGCGCGGCGACATCAGCGTGGAGAGGTCGCCGGCGGCGAAGCCGTTGCGCGTGAGCTCTGCCACCGCGACCATCGACTCGAGCAGCGGCCGGCTCGACGCGCCCGCCAGCTGCGGCACGCGTGCCCGCACGATCGCGATCTCCTCGTCGCGCGGCAGGTAGTTCAGCGTCGCGACGATGTTCCAGCGGTCGATCTGCGCGTGGTTGAGCCGTTGCGCGCCGTGGTAGAGCCCGTTCAGGTTGCCCAGCCCCACCGTGTTGGTCGTCGCGAACAGACGGAAATACGGGTGCGGCCGCAGCACGCGGTTCTGGTCGAGCAGCGTGAACTTGCCGTCGCGCTCGAGGATGCGCTGGATCACGAACATCACGTCGGGGCGCCCGGCGTCGTACTCGTCGAAGATCAGCGCCACCGGCCGCTGCAACGCCCAGGGCACGATGCCTTCCTGGAATTCGGTCACCTGCTGGCCGTCGCGCAGCACGACCGCGTCGCGGCCGACCAGGTCGAGCCGGCTGATGTGGCCGTCGAGGTTGATGCGCACGCACGGCCAGTTCAGCCGCGCGGCGACCTGCTCGACGTGGGTCGACTTGCCGGTGCCGTGCAGCCCCTGGACCATCACGCGCCGGTTGTGCGCGAAGCCGGCGAGTAGCGCCAGCGTGACGTCGCGGTTGAAGCGGTAGGCCTCGTCGACTTCGGGCACGTGGTCGTCGCGCTCGGAGAACGCCGGGACGCGCAGGTCGCTGTCGATGCCCAAGACCTCGCGCACGGCGACGGTGCGGTCGGGATGGATCGTGGAGATGTCGGTCAAGGCAACTTCCTTCGGGCAGGGCTTCGTTCGGTCGACGCTCGCGCGCGATCGCGCGGCGCCGGCGATCAGGCGCGCGCCTTCGCCGCGGCCGGCGGCGTGGCGTCGCCGATGTCGGCGATCGCGCTCGCCGCGCGCCGCAGCGCCGGCAGCAGCGTCAGCGCCTTCTTCGGCGTCAGGCGGATGCTGGGTGCCTGCACCGCCACGCACAGGTTCGAGCGCCCCGACGGCGCCGGCACCAGCACGGCCAGGCACAGCAGCCCCGGGAGGAACTCCTCGTTGTCGATCGCGTAGCCATCGCGGCGCACGCGCTCGAGTTCGCCGTCGATGCGCGCCGGGTCGGTCAGCGTAGCCGGCGTGAAGCGCTCGAGCGGCGCGTGCGCCAGCAGCCGCCGGCGCTGCGCCGGCGTCATCTGCGACAGGATCATCTTGCCGCTGGCCGAGCAATGCACCGGCACCCGCGAGCCGGGGTGCAGGTAGAAGCGCAGCGGGGCCGGCGTCTCGACGCGATCGAGGTAGACCACCTCGCTGCCCGACAGTGCGGTCAGGTTGCAGCTCTCGCCGATCTCGTCGACCAGCGCGCGCAGCACGACGTGGCGCGCGCCGTGCCAGCTGTTGTTCAGCAACAGGTTCTCGGCCAGGCGGCGCAGCCGCACGCCGGTGCTGTAGTGGCGGCCGTCGCCCTCGCGCTGCAGCAGGCCGCCCGCCTCGAGCTGCTGCAGCATGCGGTGCAGCGTCGGCTTCGGCAGTCCGGTCTCCTCGACGAGCCCCTGCAGCGAGACCAGCTGGTCGCGCTCGGCGATCACCTCGAGCAGCGCGAACAGCCGCATCGCCGGCGTGTCGCCATTGACTTCGACGGTCTGGGGCCTGGGCGCGGCGACGAGCTTCATGGGCCCCATGATAGCCGGTGTTCCGATTATTCGTATATCGCGTACCGGATTCCGGAACCATCGGCTACGATTCGGACATACCCCATCCACCCCGGGAGACCGATGCCATGAGCAAGCAACCCCCCATCGCCGCCCGCACCGTCGTGAGCGGCGTCCAGAAGATGACCCCGTCCGAGGCCTTCGTCGAAACCCTGGTCGCCAACGGCGTGACCGACATCTTCGGCATCATGGGCTCGGCCTTCATGGACGCGATGGACATCTTCGCGCCGGCCGGCATCCGCCTGATCCCGGTCGTGCACGAGCAGGGCGCCGCGCACATGGCCGACGGCTACGCGCGCGTGTCCGGCCGCCACGGCGTGGTCATCGGCCAGAACGGCCCCGGCATCAGCAACTGCGTAACCGCGATCGCGGCCGCCTACTGGGCGCACAGCCCGGTGGTGATCGTCACGCCGGAGACCGGCACGATGGGCATGGGGCTGGGCGGCTTCCAGGAGTGCAACCAGCTGCCGATGTTCCAGGAGTTCACCAAGTACCAGGGCCACGTGAACAACCCGAAGCGGATGGCCGAGTACACGGCCCGCTGCTTCGACCGCGCGATGTCCGAAATCGGGCCGACGCAGCTGAACATCCCGCGCGACTACTTCTACGGCGAGATCCAGTGCGAGATCCCGAAGCCGCAGCGGCTCGATCGCGGGCCCGGCGGCGAGCAGAGCCTGAACGAGGCGGCCGAGCTGCTCGCGAAGGCGAAGTTCCCGGTCATCATCTCGGGCGGCGGCGTGGTCATGGCCGACGGCGTCGAGCAGTGCAAGGCGCTGGCCGAGCGGCTCGGCGCGCCGGTGGTCAACAGCTACCTGCACAACGATTCGTTCCCGGCCAGCCACCCGCTGTGGTGCGGCCCGCTCGGCTACCAGGGCTCGAAGGCGGCGATGAAGCTGATCTCGCGTGCCGACGTGGTGGTGGCGCTCGGCTCGCGGCTCGGGCCGTTCGGCACGCTGCCGCAGCACGGGATGGACTACTGGCCGAAGGACGCGAAGATCATCCAGATCGACGCCGACCACAAGATGCTCGGCCTGGTGAAGAAGATCTCGGTCGGCATCTGCGGCGACGCGAAGGCCGCCGCCGCGGCGCTGGTGCAGCGGCTGGCCGGCAAGACGCTCGCCTGCGATGCGAACAAGGCCGAGCGCGCGAAGCAGGTCGCCGACGAGAAGGCCGCCTGGGAGAAGGAGCTGTCCGACTGGACGCACGAGCGCGACCCGTTCAGCCTCGAGATGATCGAGGAGGCGAAGCGAGAGGGCGGCAAGTGGCTGCATCCGCGCCAGGTGCTGCGCGAGCTCGAAAAGGCGATGCCGGCGCACGTGATGGTGTCCACCGACATCGGCAACATCAACTCGGTGGCCAACAGCTACCTGCGCTTCGAGGAGCCGCGCAGCATGTTCGCGGCGATGAGCTTCGGCAACTGCGGCTACGCGTTCCCGACGATCGTCGGCGCGAAGGTCGCCGCGCCGCACCGCCCGGCGATCTCGTACGCCGGCGACGGCGCCTGGGCGATGAGCATGGGCGAGATCCTCACCTGCGTGCGCCACGACATCCCGGTGACGGCGGTCGTGTTCCACAACCGGCAGTGGGGCGCCGAGAAGAAGAACCAGGTCGACTTCTACAACCGTCGCTTCGTCGCCGGCGAGCTCGAGAGCCCGAGCTTCGCGGGCATCGCGAAGGCGATGGGCGCCGAGGGCATCGTCGTCGACCGGCTCGAGGACGTCGGCCCGTCGCTGAAGAAGGCGGTCGACATGCAGATGAACGGGCGCAAGACCTGCGTGCTCGAGATCATGTGCACCCGCGAGCTCGGCGACCCGTTCCGCCGCGACGCGCTGTCCAGGCCGGTGCGCCTCCTCGACAAGTACAAGGACTACGTCTGACGGGCCGCGGCGGCGGCTCCCGGATCCCCGGCGGGCGCCTTCGCGCTCGCCGGCACGGTTTGGCCGCAGCCGCCGGCGCTCCGCTCGCAGGCCTCGCTCCCGCCGCGGCGTTCGGGCGCCTCTTCGACGATCCGCCCGCCGGCTGAACACGCCCTTTGTCACGTCAGGCCCTCCCGGGCTGGGTGTACACTCGACCCCCCGCCGTGGCCGCGACCCGCGCCGGCCGGCCGCCTGGCCGGCGACAGGCCCCCGTCGCGCGAACCGACACAGGACCGGCGGGGGAGACATGCCGAAGCAGTCGCACGAATTCGCACAGCAGCCCGGTTGCCGCAGGCAACGGGCGCGCGCGCGGCCGGGCCCGCGCCGATGCAGCCGGTTCCCAATCACGGAGGTTTTTCCATGTCCCACGCTCGTGCCGAGGCGGCCATGACCGCAACCGGGGGCCAAGGCGCTGCTTCGCTCGCGGCCGGGTTCGGCGCCACGCCGCTGCAGGCTCCCGAATGGGTCCGGCATTCGCGATTGATCGAGTGGGTCGGCTCGATCGCCGCGCTGGTCAAGCCCGACCGGATCCACTGGTGCGACGGCTCGCAGGAGGAATACGACCGGCTGTGCGAGCAGATGGTCTCCGCCGGCACGCTTCGCAAGCTGAATCCGGCCAAGCGGCCCGGGTCGTTCCTGGCGCTGTCCGATCCGACCGACGTCGCGCGCGTCGAAGACCGTACCTTCATCTGCTCGGAGCACCGCGACGACGCGGGGCCGACCAATAACTGGGTCAATCCCGACGAGATGCGCGTGACGCTGGGCCAGCTGTTCGACGGCGCGATGCGCGGACGCACGATGTACGTCGTCCCGTTCTCGATGGGCCCGATCGGCAGCCACATCGCGCACATCGGCATCGAGATCACCGACAGCCCCTACGTGGCGGCGAGCATGCGGATCATGACGCGCATGGGCCGCGCGGTGTTCGACGTCCTCGGCGAAGACGGCGGCTTCGTGCCCTGCGTGCACTCGGTCGGCAAGCCACTGGCGCCGGGCGAGGCCGACGTGCCCTGGCCGTGCAATCCCACCAAGTACATCGTCCACTATCCCGAGACGCGCGAGATCTGGTCGTTCGGCTCGGGCTACGGCGGCAACGCGCTGCTCGGCAAGAAGTGCTTCGCGCTGCGGATCGCGTCGAACATGGGGCGCCAGGGCGTGCAGGCGGGCGGCATCGGCTGGCTCGCCGAGCACATGCTGATCCTCGGCGTCACTTCGCCCGAAGGGAAGAAGTATCACGTCGCGGCGGCGTTCCCGTCGGCCTGCGGCAAGACCAACTTCGCGATGCTGGTGCCGCCGAAGGGCTTCGAGGGCTGGACGGTGACCACCATCGGCGACGACATCGCCTGGATCAAGCCGCATTCCGATGGCCGGCTCTATGCGATCAATCCCGAGGCGGGCTTCTTCGGCGTGGCGCCCGGCACCAGCCAGAAGACCAACCCGAACTGCCTGGCGTCGCTGCGCGAGAACACGATCTTCACGAACGTCGCGCTGACCGACGACGGTGACGTCTGGTGGGAAGGGCTGTCCGAGCCGCCGGCGCACCTGATCGACTGGCAAGGCCGCGACTGGACGCCGGCCGACGGAAAGGCTGGACGCAAGGCGGCGCATCCGAATTCGCGCTTCACCGTCTCGATCGCGCAGTGCCCGTCGATCGACCCGCGCTGGGACAGCGTCGATGGCGTGCCGATCGACGCGTTCATCTTCGGTGGCCGACGCTCCACGACGGTGCCGCTGGTTACCGAGGCGCGCGACTGGGTCGAGGGCGTCTACATGGCCGCGACGATGGGCTCCGAGACGACCGCTGCCGCGGCCGGCAAGCAGGGCGTCGTGCGCCGCGACCCGTTCGCGATGCTGCCGTTCTGCGGCTACCACATGGGCGACTACTTCGCGCACTGGCTCGACCTCGGTCACCGGCTGCAGGCCGGCGGCGCGAAGCTGCCGAAGATCTACTGCGTCAACTGGTTCCGCACCGACGAGAACGGCAAGTTCGTCTGGCCGGGTTTCGGCGACAACATGCGCGTGCTCCAGTGGATGATCGACCGGATCGAAGGCCGCGCGGGGGGTGTCGAGCACATGTTCGGCACGACGCCACGCTACGAAGACCTGAACTGGAAGGGCCTCGAGTTCAGCGCCGGCGACTACGCGAAGATCACCTCGATCGACCGCGCCGCATGGGAACAGGAGTTCGTGCTGCACGCCGAGCTGTTCGACAAGCTCGCGGCCCGGCTGCCGAAGGCGCTGGCGGCGACGAAGGCCGAGTTGGAGAAGCGGCTGGCCGCCTGAGGGCCGCTGCGGCGGGCGGCCGGAGCGGGCCGCCCGGGGGCCCGTCCATGCCTCATCGACGCCTCAGGTAGTGGCGCTCGTCGAAGAGCCGCACACTGCCTGGGGCGAAGACGACCAGCAGCGTCGTCAGCATTCCCTCGAGCCAGGCCTCGCCGCCGGCGAGCAGCAGCGCGTATGGAAGCATCATCGCCCAGTAGTCGGTGAGCGCTTGCGTGCGTAGCGGAGGGCCCGAGGCGCCAGCCAGCGCCCAGGCGCCGAGCGCGGCGGCCGCCAGCAGCGGCAGCGCGTAGGCGGCGAACAACCCCAGGAATCCGGCGCCCAGCAGGAACACGAACAGGTTCGGCGGCAGCCAGCGCCGCAGCCCGCGGGTGATCAGCCAGATCAACCACGCCGGCGCGACGCCCAGCACCAGAAGCGGCAGCGCCTGGTCGGCGACCGGCAGGTCGAACTGCAGGGCGCGTGCGACGGCGATCAGCGACATCGACAGCACGGCCCGTGGATAGCCGAGCAGCAGCGCCAGCCAGGCCGACCCGATGTACTGCAGCGACAGGCCGCCCGGCATCGTGACCGTCATCTGCCGGGCGAGGAAGATGCCGGCGGTAGCGAGCGCCCACATTGCATGCTCGCGGGTCGGAGCCGACCAGTCGGCGCGCCGGGCGGCGTCGAGGACGAGCACCGCCGTGAGCGCGATCGCCAGCCAGCCGACGCCCGCAGGAAGGCCTTCCACGGGCATGTGAGCGCCTGCTTCCCTATAGACCGCGAGGGGCGGCGGCGCTGAGCGCGTCGGCCTCGCGGATCGCCGCGAGCAGGCTGTGCGCGCTGGCGAGTCCGCGGCCGTCGGGCCCGGGCCGACCCGCGATGTCGAAGGCCGTGCCGTGGTCGGGGCTCGTGCGCACGAACGGCAGGCCCAGCGTGACGTTGACCCCGTCGTCGATCCCCAGGTACTTCACCGGGATCAGGCCCTGGTCGTGATACATCGCGACCACGACGTCGAAGTCGCGCAGTCCGCGAGCCCGCATGAACACGGTGTCCGGCGGGAAGGGGCCGCTCGCTTCGATCCCCCGGGCGCGCGCCGCCGCGACGGCGGGCGCGATCGTGTCGATCTCCTCGCGGCCGAACATGCCGGCCTCGCCGGCGTGCGGATTGAGTCCCGCCACCGCGATGCGCGGGCGCTCGATCCCGGCGCCCCGAAGCGCGGTGTCAGTGATCACTATCGTCTGCAGCACGTTGTCGAACGTGATCCGGTCGAGCGCGTCGCGCAGCGACAGGTGGATCGAGACCAGCACCGTGCGCAGCTCCGGGTTGGCCAGCATCATCCGCACGTCGACGCCGCCGGCGAGGTCGGCCAGCAATTCGGTATGCCCGGGGAAGTCGTGTCCGGCCGCGTGCATCGCCTCCTTGGCAATCGGGGCGGTGACGATTGCGCGCACCTCGCCGCGCAGCGCCAGGTGCGCGGCGTGGACGATGAATCGCCAGGCGGCGTCGCCCGCGCGCGCGTCGATGCGGCCGACCGGCAGGTCGGCCGCAAGCTCCACGATCGAGTCGACTTGCGCCGGCATCGGCAGCCCGAGACGCGCGGCTTCGCGCCGCAGCAGGCCGGCGTCGCCGATCACCCGCAGCGGCGACGCGAGCGAGGGGTCGGCGCAGGCCTTGAGCACGATCTCGGGGCCGATCCCGCAGGGGTCGCCGAGCGTGACCGCGATCGGTCGCGGATCGCGGGCGCCGGCTTGGGTGCCGGGTCCGGCACGGTGGGGCGAGTGGGTGGCCATCGGGTCTCGTGCGCTTTCGCGGCCGCGCTCGATGGCGACCGTAGCCGATTCTAGACACCATGGTCGCCCGCGTCATTGCGGGCGGCCGGTCTCCTGAGTCGTAGGTTGCGCGGCGAGCCGCGCCGAGCTACATGCCGAGAACGAGTCATCGGCAAACGTAACGGAGACCGGCCATGGAACAGGTTATCAAGGTTCACGTCGGACTGGACGTGCACAAGGATTCGATCGCCATCGCGGTGGCTGAAGCGGGCCGAAGCCCGGGGCGGCTGATCGGTCAGATCGCCCACGACGTTCCCAAGTTGCTCAAGGCGCTGGCGCGGCTGGGCGAACCCGATACGGTGCACGTGATCTACGAGGCGGGTCCGACCGGTTACGGGCTGCAGCGCACGCTCTCGGCCAAGGGCTACCGCTGCGAGGTCATCGCCCCGTCGCTGATCCCGCGGCGCGCGGGCGATCGCGTCAAGACCGACCGGCGCGACTGCCTGCGCCTGGCCGAGCTCTCGCGCGCCGGCGAGTTGCGCGCGGTGTGGATTCCAGACCGAGGCGACGAGGCGATCCGCGACCTGTCGCGGGCGCGCGAGGATGCGGTGAACTCGCGCACGCAGGCCCGTCACCAGCTCAAGGCGTTTCTGCTGCGCCACGAGATCCGCTACGGGGCCAAGACGGCATGGACCAAGTCGTTCTACCGCTGGCTGGGGGAATTGAACTTCAGCGATCCCAGCAGCCAGGTGGCGTTCACCGAGTACCACCTCGCGGTGCAGGCGGCCGACCAGCGTCTGCAGCGGCTGACCACGGCGCTGACCGCCTCGGTATCGGGCTGGCGATTCGAGTCGGTGGTGCAGGCGTTACAGGCGCTGCGCGGCATCGACGTGGTCTCGGCAATCGGGCTGGTGGCCGAGATCGGGGACATCGCACGTTTCGACCATCCGCGCAAGCTGATGGCCTACCTGGGGCTGGTGCCCTCGGAGCACTCCAGCGGGGATCGTGTGCGCAAGGGCTCGATCACCAAGACCGGCAACGCGCACGCACGACGATTGCTCACCGAGGCGGCGTGGAACTATCGGTTCACCCCGCGCATCGGGCGGGCCGCGCAGGCGCGCCAGGAGACACTGGCCGAACCGATCAAGTCCATCGCCTGGAAGGCACAGCTGCGGCTGAGCGGGCGCTACGCACGATTGAACGGCAGGGGCGTACACCACAACAAGGTGTGCGTGGCGGTGGCGCGCGAACTCGCCGGCTTCGTCTGGGCAATCGCGCAAGCCAACTGCGCCCAACCCCGGTGACACAGGAGAACACGGCATGAACCATGCAGATCGATGCGGCGATGCGATCCGGACCACGATCGTGGAAACCCTCGCCGGCCCTATAGCGGCACTCCGAAAGGACTGACCCGCGGCTCTAGACCGAGGCAGCCCACACGACGAATCCGTGAAATGTGGTACCCAACCCACGCATACGAGTCTGATTCATCGTCGCTGCATCGTCCGAGTCGCATCACCCCATCGATCTGCAAACCCAGAACCTGACTACTCTTGACGATTGCGACCATACGAGGGCCCCGCTGCGCAGATGCCTTGCCTTCGGCAGGGCGCGACGGGGATCTGCTTCGGGCTCGCGGAACCTCAGGCGCCCAGGCGCTGCGACACCCGCGCCGCCAGCTCGCGGATCGCCGCCACCACTTCGTCGCGGCGCCGCGCGCTGGTGGAGGCCTTGATCAGGCTGACCGCGACCGCGGCGACCGCCTCGCTGCGACCGGCCGCGAACACCGGCGCGCCGAAGCAGTGCATCCCCTCGGCGGTCTCCTCGTCGTCGACTGCGTGGCCCTGCGCGCGACACTGGTCGAGCTGGCGGATCAGGGCGGCGACGCTGCCGACGCTGTGGCGCGTGAGCCGCGGCAGCGGCCGGCCGGCGAGCAGCTCGCGGACGCGCTCCGGCGCGAGCGTCGCCAGCAGCGCCTTGCCGGACGAGGTGCAGCTGGCCGGGAAGCGCCCGCCGACGCGGAAGTTCACCGCGAGCGCGCGCGTGCCGGGCCGGCAGGCGAGGTAGAGCACCTCGGCACCGTCGAGCACCGCCAGCATGATCGTCTCCTCGCGCAGCGCCGGCAGCTGCTGCGCGACCGCGTCGAAGGCTTCGACCACGCCGGATTGCCGGCCGAACGCGCCGGCCCACTGCACCGGCTTCGCCCCGAGCGCGTACTCGCCGCGGTCGCTGCGCGTGGCCAGCCCCAGCGCGACCATCGTGTGCAGCAGGCCGTGCAGGCTGCTCTTGGGCATGTCGAGCGCCTTCGACAGCTCGGCCAGCGGTTGCGGCCTGCGCAGCCCGGCGAGATGATCGAGAAGGCGCACCGCCCGCTCGACCGCGGGCACCAGGGCGGGCGCCGCCTCGCGCGCGGCGGGCGCGGCCGGTTTCGATCCGTTGGCCACTCGGGTTGACATCGCGGCGTCGTGGGCTACACTCGTGTTCTTCGCGCTGAACGATGGTTCAGCCGGCTGAACAATCGCATTGTCCATCATCGATGCAGGAGGCGCAAGTGGACAGCTTCGACACGACCCTGGCCACCGGGACCGATCGCTCCGCGGCCGCCGCCGAGCCGGCCGAGATCGGTCACTGGATCGGTGGGCAGGTGGCCGCGCCGGTCGCCGGCGCGCGCCGCTCGCCGGTGTTCAATCCCGCCACCGGAGCCGTCACCGGGCAGGTGGCGCTGGCCGCGGCCGACGAGGTCGATGCGGCGGTCCGCGCCGCAGCGAAGGCGTTCCCCGGCTGGGCGGCGACGCCGCCGCTGCGCCGCGCGCGCGTGATGTTCCGATTCCGCGAGCTGGTCGAGCAGCACGCCGACGAGCTCGCGGCGTGCATCGTCGCCGAGCACGGCAAGGTGTTCAGCGACGCGAAGGGCGAAGTCACGCGCGGGCTCGAGGTGGTCGAGTTCGCGAGCGGGATCCCGCAGCTGCTGAAGGGAGAGTTCAGCGAGCAGGTCGGGACCGGGATCGACATGTACTCGATCCGCCAGCCGCTCGGCGTCTGCGTCGGCATCACGCCGTTCAACTTCCCGGTGATGGTCCCGATGTGGATGTTCCCGGTGGCGCTCGCCTGCGGCAACAGCTTCGTGCTCAAGCCCTCGGAGCGCGATCCGTCGGCGTCGCTGCTGATCGCGCGGCTGTTGCGCGAGGCGGGGCTGCCCGACGGCGTGTTCAACGTCGTGCAGGGCGACAAGGAAGCGGTCGACGCGCTGCTCACGCATCCGTCGGTGGCCGCGGTCAGCTTCGTCGGCTCGACGCCGATCGCGAAATACATCCACGCGACCGCGTCGCGCCACGGCAAGCGGGTGCAGGCGCTCGGCGGCGCGAAGAACCACATGGTCGTGATGCCCGATGCCGACCTCGACCAGGCGGTCGACGCGCTGATCGGCGCGGCCTACGGCTCGGCCGGCGAGCGCTGCATGGCGATCTCGGTGGCGGTCGCGGTCGGCGACGTCGCGGACCGGCTCGTCGCGCGGCTTGCCGAGCGCGTGCCGAGGATCCGCGTCACGCAGGGCATGGACCGCGCCGCCGAGATGGGCCCGCTGGTCACGCGCGCGCACCTGGACAAGGTGCGCGGCTACGTCGACGCCGGCGTCGCCGAGGGTGCGAAGCTCGTCGTCGACGGCCGCGGCCTGCAGGTCGAAGGCCACGAGGAGGGTTTCTTCCTGGGCGGCTGCCTGTTCGACGGCGTCAAGCCCGGCATGCGCATCTACAACGAGGAGATCTTTGGCCCGGTGCTGTCGATCGTGCGCGCCGATTCGTTCGAGACCGCGCTGCGCCTGGTCAACGAGCACGAGTACGGGAACGGCTGCGCGATCTTCACCCGCGACGGCGACGCGGCGCGCGAGTTCGCCAACCGCGTGCAGGTTGGCATGGTCGGCGTGAACGTGCCGATCCCGGTGCCGATGGCGTTCCACTCGTTCGGCGGCTGGAAGTCGTCGCTGTTCGGCGACCACCACATGCACGGGCCGGAAGGGGTGCGGTTCTACACGCGGCTGAAGGCGGTGACGCAGCGGTGGCCGGCGGGCATCCGGGCGGGCGCAGAGTTCGTGATGCCCACCATGAAGTGAGCTCCGCCCGCGCCCTCGGCTGCCCCGCGCCGCGCACGCTCGCTACGCCGAGATGAAGGAAGACGGTCAGGGTGACTGGGACGATTCGGGACTCCGCCGGTGTCCTGGCGGACTGCCGGATGAGCGCGGCGATCGGGCCGCGGCACGGTCGGCAGGGGGGCGCCGGGTTCAGGGGCGCGTCGGTCGGGCGTGGGGTCGTGGGCGCCGTTCGGGCGCCGCTTGCGGGGACGAGGAGCGGACGATGAACGTGTCGGTGGGCCAGGCGTGGGCGGTGCTGGTGGTCGCGGGGCTGTTCGAGATCGTCTGGGCGCTGGGGCTGAAGTACAGCGACGGATTCTCGAAGCCGTGGCCGTCGGTCGTGGTCGTGGTCGCGGCGGCGGCGAGTTTCTGGCTGCTGGCGCTCGCGATGCGGGTGCTGCCGGCCGGAACTGCATATGCGGTCTGGACCGGCATCGGCGCGGCGGGAACGGCGCTGTTGGGGATTGCCCTGCTCGGCGAATCGGCGAACCTGGTGCGGCTGGCCTGCATCGCGCTGATCGTACTGGGCGTGCTGGGATTGAAATTCGCCGGCGATGCCACCTGAGCCGGCCTTCGCGAATCGATCGAGGGGAACACGATGACGCTGCAACTGAAGGACATGCGACTGCTCAAGCGCAAGGGCTACATCGACGGCAAGTGGGTCGACGCCGACGCGGGCGGAAGCTTCGCGGTCACGAATCCGGCCACCGGCGAGAAGATCGCCGAGGTCACCGACATGGGAGCGGCCGAGACGCGGCGCGCGATCGATGCCGCCCAGCGAGCGCTGCCCGGCTGGCGGTCCAGGCCCGCGAAGGAGCGCGGCGCGGTGCTGCGCAAGTGGTACGACCTGATCCTCGCGCACGCCGAGGACCTGGCGCTGCTGATGACCACCGAGCAGGGCAAGCCGCTGGCCGAGGCGCGCGGCGAGGTCGCATACGGCGCGTCGTTCGTCGAGTGGTTCGCCGAAGAAGGGCGTCGCGCCTACGGCGACGTGATCCCGACGATCGCGCCCGACCGCAGGCTGCTGGCGATCAAGCAGGGCATCGGCGTCTGCGCGGCGATCACGCCGTGGAACTTCCCGGTGGCGATGATCACCCGCAAGGTGGCGCCGGCGTTCGCGGCCGGGTGCACCGTGGTGGCCAAGCCCGCCGAGGCGACGCCGCTGTCGGCGCTGGCACTGATGGAGCTCGCCGAGCAGGCGGGCTTCCCGCCGGGCGTCTTCAACGTCATCGTCGGCAACGGCGACAAGTCGCCCGAGATCGGCCTCGAGATGTGCACCAACCCCGTGGTGCGCAAGGTGTCGTTCACCGGCTCTACCGAAGTCGGCCGCATCCTGCTGCGCCAGTGCGCCGACACGGTGAAGAAGTTGTCGCTCGAGCTCGGGGGCAATGCGCCGTTCATCGTGTTCGACGACGCCGACCTCGACGCGGCGGTCGAGGGCGCGCTCGCGTCGAAGTACCGCAACGCCGGACAGACCTGCGTCTGCGCGAACCGGCTCTACGTGCAGGACGGCGTCTACGACGCATTCGCGAAGAAGCTGGCGGCGCGCGTCGGGCAGTTCAAGGTCGGCGCGGGCACCGAAGAGGGCGTGACGATCGGCCCGCTGATCGAGCCGGCCGCGATCGCCAAGGTCGAAGAGCACGTCGCCGACGCGCTGGCCAAGGGCGCGAAGCTCGCGCTGGGCGGCAAGCGGCACGCGCGCGGCGGCCTGTTCTTCGAGCCGACGATCCTCACCGACGTCACGCCGCAGATGCGCGTCGCGCGCGAGGAGACTTTCGGACCGGTCGCGCCGCTGTTCCGCTTCGGGACCGACGACGAGGCGATCGCGATGGCCAACGACACCGAGTTCGGGCTGGCGGCGTATTTCTATTCGCGCGACATCGGCCGCATCTTCCGCGCCGCAGAGGGGATCGAATCGGGCATGATCGGCGTGAACACCGGCCTGATCTCGACCGCCGAGGCGCCGTTCGGAGGCGTCAAGCAGTCGGGCCTCGGGCGCGAGGGCTCGAAGTACGGGATCGACGAGTACCTGGAAGTGAAATACCTGTGCCTCGCGGGGCTGTGACGCGCGGGCGCGCGGAGGGTGTAGCGCGCGGGCGCGCAGGGAGGCGCGCGCAGGCGCGCAGAGCGGAGGGGACGCGATGACGAGAACGATGCGCGCGGCGGTGCTGCGCGAGATCGGGCTGCCTGCGCCGTACGCGCAGAGCCGGCCGCTGTCGATCGAGCAGGTGGCGCTCGAGCCGCCGGGCCGCGGCGAGATCACGGTGAAGATCCGCGCAGCGGGCCTGTGCCACTCGGACCTCTCGGCAATCAACGGCGACCGGCCGTGGCCGATGCCGATCGTGGTCGGCCACGAGGCGGCGGCCGAGGTGGTCGAGCTCGGCGAAGGCGTCGACGACCTTGCGGTCGGCGACCACGTGGCGCTGGTCTTCAGGCCGAGCTGCGGCGCGTGCCCGAGTTGCGCGGTGGGGCGGCCGGCGCTGTGCGAGCCCGGTGGCGCGTCGAACGCCGCGGGTTCGCTGCTCGGCGGCTACAAGCGCCTGCGCTCGGTGTCCGGCCCGGGCATCGACGGCCGGCCCGGTTCGCCGCTGCACCATCACCTCGGCTGCGCCGCGTTCGCCGAGTACGCGACGGTCTCGCGCCGTTCGGCGGTGAAGATCGATGCCGCGCTGCCGTGGGACGAGGCGGCGCTGTTCGGCTGCGCCGTGATCACCGGCGCCGGCGCGGTGCTGAACACCGCGAAGGCCGAGGCGGGATCGAAGGTCGCCGTCGTCGGGCTGGGCGGCGTCGGGTTCTCGTCGCTGCTGGCGGCGCACGCGATCGGGGCACGCGAGCTCGTCGCGGTCGACATGCTCGACTCGAAGCTCGCCAAGGCGCGGGAGCTCGGCGCGACGCAGTGCTTCAGCGCGGCCGATCCCGACGTGATCGCGAAGGTGAAGGACGCGACGGGCGGCGGCGTCGACTACGCGTTCGAGATGGCCGGCAACGTCAACGCGCTCGAGCTCGCCTACCGGATCACCGCCCGAGGCGGCACCACGGTGACCGCGGGCCTGCCGAACCCGAGCGCGAAGTGGGCGCTGCAGGCGGTATCGCTGATCGCCGAGGAACGCACGATCAAGGGCAGCTACGTCGGCTCGTGCGTGCCTTCGCGCGACATCCCGCGCTTCATCGCGATGTACCGCGGCGGCTCGTTGCCGGTGAACAGGCTGCTGTCCGAGCGGATCCGGCTCGACGAGATCAACCCGGCGCTCGATCGCCTTGCGCGCGGCGAGTCGATCCGGCAGGTCGTCATCATGGATCGAGCGCCGTAGCGCGCGGATCGACGAACTGGCCGGCGTATCGGGCTGCACGAGGCAGGAGATGAGCGAAGAGCGCTTCGATTACGTGATCGTCGGCGCGGGCACCGCAGGGTGCCTGCTCGCGAACCGCCTGTCCGCCGATCCGGCCAACCGCGTGCTGCTGCTCGAGGCCGGGGACGAGGATCGCTACATCTGGATCCACATCCCGGTCGGATACCTGTATTGCATCGGCAATCCCCGCACCGACTGGCTGTTCCGGACGGTCGAGGAGCCGGGCCTGGGAGGGCGCTCGATCGGGTACCCGCGCGGCAAGGTCCTTGGCGGCTCGTCGTCGATCAACGGGATGATCTACATGCGCGGCCAGCGCGCCGACTACGACGGCTGGGCCGCCGCCGGCAATCCGGGCTGGCACTGGGACGAGGTGCTGCCGTACTTCCTGCGGCACGAGGACCACCACAGGCTCGACGCCGGGGGCAGCGATCCGCTGCACGGCCACGGCGGCGAGTGGCGGGTCGAGCGGGCCCGCGTCACCTGGGAGATCCTCGACGCGTTCCGCGATGCGGCCGCCCAGGTCGGCATTCCGCCGAGCGAGGACTTCAATCGCGGCGACAACTTCGGCTGCGGCTACTTCGAGGTCAACCAGAAGCGGGGGGTGCGCTGGAACGCGTCGAAGGCGTTCCTGCGCCCGGTGCTGCACCGGCCCAATCTGAAAGTGGTTGCTCACGCTCAGGTGACTGGATTACTGCGGCGCCACGATGGGTCCGGCCGTGTCGAAGGCGTTGAATATCGAATTGGCGGCACTTCTGGAGAAAGCAAGCGCACACTGTGCGATGGTGAAGTGGTGCTTGCGGCCGGGGCGATCGGGTCGCCGCAGATCCTGCAGTGTGCCGGAATCGGCGCGGGTGCCCGGCTGCGCGAGGCGGGAGTGACGCCGCAGGTCGAACTGCCGGGCGTCGGCGCCAACCTGCAGGATCACCTGCAGCTGCGAATGATCTACAAGGTGCGCCACGTCCGGACGCTGAACCAGCAGGCGAACAGCCTGTTCGGCAAGACGAGGATCGGGCTGGAGTACCTGCTGTTCCGGAGCGGTCCGATGTCGATGTCGCCGAGCCAGCTGGGCGCCTTCGCGCGCTCTGGCGACGACGAGGCGAGCCCGGACCTCGAGTACCACGTCCAGCCGCTGTCACTGGACCGCTTCGGCGAGCCGCTGCACCGCTTTCCGGCGTTCACCGCGTCGGTCTGCCACCTGCGGCCGACGTCGCGGGGCGAGGTGCGGATCACCTCGCCCGATCCGTTCGCGGCGCCCCTGATCGCCCCGAACTACCTGTCGACGGACCGCGACCGGCAGGTGGCGGCGCGGGGGCTGCAGCTGACGCGCCGGATCGTGGGCGCGGACGCGTTGCGCCGGTTCGAACCGGAGGAAATCAAGCCGGGACCCTCGTACCGGACCGAAGAGGAGCTGGCGCGGGCGGCGGGCGAGATCGGCACGACGATCTTCCACCCGGTCGGGACCTGCAAGATGGGACCGGCCAGCGATCCGATGGCGGTCGTCGACGCCCGCCTGCGCTGCCATCGGGTACGGGGCCTGCGGGTCGTCGACGCGTCGGTGATGCCGACCATCACCTCGGGCAACACGAATGCGCCGACCTTGATGATCGCCGAGAAGGCCGCCGGGATGATGCTGGCCGACCGGCGCCAGCACTGAAGAGGTGTCGATGGAGAGCGTGCAGACGGTGGTGGTCGGTGCCGGCGTGGTCGGTCTGGCGGTCGCGCGTGAACTCGCGCGGTCCGGTCGCGAGGTCGTGATCCTGGAGCGCGAGAACGCGTTCGGCACGGTCACCAGCGCCCGCAACAGCGAGGTGATCCACGCGGGGATCTACTACGAGCCAGGGTCGCTCAAGGCGCGTCTTTGCGTCGAGGGCAGGCAGCGGCTGGTCGAGTTCTGCCGCAGCCACGGTGTCGGCCACCGGATCTGCGGGAAGCTGATCGTGGCTGCCGGCGACGCGGAGCGCGCCGGCCTGGAGAGAATCGAACGGCGCGCGCGCGCGGCGGGCGTCGACACGCTGCGCTGGCTCGACGGCGCCGAGGCACGATTGCTCGAGCCGGCGCTGCGTTGCCGGCACGCGTTGTTGTCGCCGGTCACCGGCATCGTCGACAGCCACGGGCTGATGCTCGCGCTGCTCGGCGACGCCGAGGACCACGGGGCGATGCTTGCGCTGCTCAGCGAGCTCACGCGCGCCGCGGTTCGAAGCGACGGGTTCGAACTGGAGGTCTCGAGCGACGCCGGGCCGACACGGCTTCGCTGCCACGAGCTCGTCAACGCGACGGGGCTGGGCGCGCAGCGGGTCGCCGACCGGATCGAGGGCCTCGCGCCGGGCAGCGTGCCGCCACTGCACCTGGCCAAGGGCAACTACTTCTCGCTGGCGGGCCGTTGCCCGTTCTCGCGACTGGTCTACCCGATTCCGAACGAGGCGGGACTCGGCGTGCACCTGACGCTCGACCTCGCGGGGCAGGGTCGATTCGGGCCCGACGTCGAGTGGGTGTCGGAGATCGGCTACGACGTCGATCCGCGGCGGGGTGACAGCTTCTATGCCGAGATCCGTACCTACTGGCCGGACCTGCCCGACGGCGCCTTGCGGCCGGCCTACGCCGGGATGCGCCCGAAGCTGGTAGGCCCGGACGCGCCGGCTGCCGATTTCCGTATCGACGGCGCAGACGTCCACGGCGCCGCAGGGCTGGTGAATCTGTTCGGGATCGAGTCCCCGGGCCTGACCGGCTGCCTGGCGATCGCAGAGCGGGTCCGGGAGGCGCTCGACGCGTCGGGCTGATCCGGCGCGACGCACATCGCGCGCGCTCGCGTTTCACGTGGAACATTCGCGCTCGGGCTGGGCCGACGGGCGCCGGATCCAGACGCGGCACCTCAATGCCGTCGTCCAAAGCCCGTGCCCCGCGGTCAGGCCCACCGCGTGCTGTTCGTCGACCGGCAGGCGTTGGCCGCAGTCACGGACTCCGGGTGCCGGCGATCGAGCTTCTCGCAGCAGGATCCGGGCCCCGCGCCCGCATCCGGCGCCGCCGCCGTCGTCGCGCTCTCGCAGCGACGGCGCTCAGGTGGTCTTCTTGTCCATCGGGCAGGTACTGAACCCGAAGATCGAATAGAGCGGGCAGGTCTTGAACAGCCCCGTCGCCAGCGGCACGATCCCGATCCACCCCCAGACGCCGATCGTGTGGTTCAGGGTCAGCCCGATCAGCACCAGGCCGACGATGATCCGCACGGCGCGGTCCGGGCCTCCGACGTTCACTTTCATCCTCACTCTCCGGTTGACTGGGCATGCCTGCCCGAATGGGTGTGTGCGTCACATTCGAACGCGGCCGCCCGGGTGCGGTCTGTGACTGCGGTTACAGACCGCCGGCCAGCTGCCGCAAGCCGGTCAGATCGACGAGCTCGATCCTCTCCCGTCCGAGCCGTACCAGCCCTTGCGCTTCGAATCGGCCCAGGAGCCTGGAGACGATCTCGCGGGCGGTGCCGAGCTCGTCGGCCAGCCTCTGGTGGGTCGTCTGCAGCGTCGGCCCATGACCGAGCAGGCTACGGGCCAAGCGCTGGTCCAGGCGCTGGAACGCGACCGCCTCGACCAGGGCCGTCAGTTCGGCCATTCGCTCGGCCATCAGGCCGAGCAGGAAAACGCGCCACGACCGGGCGTCGGTCCATTCGAGCAGCGTGTCGCGATCGACGAGGGCGAGCCGGGTCCGCGTCACGGCGTGCCCGTGCGCGGTCATCGGCGTGCCGCCGAACAGGCACCCGGCGGACACCACGCACACCTCCCCGGGGCCGACCCGGTAGAGCTCGAGCTCGCGGCCGTCGGCGGAGCCGCGTGCGACGCGCACCTGGCCCGCGATCACGCAGGGGAAGCCCTGGCAGGCGTGCCCCTCGGCGAACAACTCGGTGCCGGGTTCGACGCTGATCACCCGCAGGCGCGCCGCGGTCTCGGCGAAGCGCTCTTGCGGGATGCTTCGGAGGGAGGGGTAAGCGGCGAGGAGCTGGTCGGCGGCGTCGTGCATGCGCCCATCGTAGGACAAAGGCCCGCCGCTGTCCCGCCCCGGCATCCTGAGACGGAGTCGACGTTCCACGTGAAACATCCGGCACCGCTCGGCCTTCAGTTCCGCACCGGCCGGGTCTATAATCCGCGCTCCCGCGAGGAGGGCCTGGCTGCCGATCCTCGTCGGCTCGCATCCCGACTTCGGGCGCCACACGTCCTTGCCGAAGGCCGCCGCTGCCCACTTCCGACTGGATCACGCTTACCATGGCAGGCATGGACTTCCCGCAGCAGTTCGACGTCATCGTCGTCGGCGGCGGCCATGCCGGCACCGAGGCGGCGCTGGCCGCCGCGCGGATGGGCAGTCGCACGCTGCTGCTGACGCACAGCATCGAGACGCTCGGCCAGATGTCGTGCAACCCGTCGATCGGCGGGATCGGCAAGGGCCATCTAGTCAAGGAAATCGATGCGCTCGGCGGCGCGATGGCCTCCGCGACCGACGAGGCCGGGATCCAGTTCCGCATCCTGAACTCCAGCAAGGGTCCCGCAGTCCGCGCGACCCGCGCGCAGGCCGACCGGGTGCTTTACCGCCAGGCTATCCGCACCCGGCTCGAGAACCAACCCAACCTCTGGCTGTTCCAGCAGGCGGTCGACGACCTGATCCTCGAAGGCGACCGGGTCGCAGGGGCGGTCACGCAACTCGGCCTGCGGTTTCGCGCACGCGCCGTGGTGCTGACGGCCGGCACGTTCCTGAACGGCCTGATCCACGTCGGGCTCTCCCACTACCCGGCGGGACGCGCCGGCGATCCGCCGTCGATCTCGCTGGCCCAGCGGCTGCGCGAGATGAACCTGCCGCAGGGGCGGCTGAAGACCGGCACGCCGCCCCGGATCGACGGCCGCACCATCGACTTCTCGCGCTGCGAGGAGCAGCCGGGCGATCTCGACCCGGTGCCGGTGTTCTCGTTCCTCGGCCGCGCCGAGCAGCACCCGCGCCAGCTGCCGTGCTGGATCACCCATACACAGGCTCGCACGCACGAAATCATTCGCGCCGGACTCGACCGCAGCCCGCTGTACACGGGCGTCATCGAGGGAGTGGGCCCTCGCTACTGTCCGTCGATCGAAGACAAGATCCACCGGTTTGCCCACAAGGCTTCGCACCAGATCTTCCTGGAGCCGGAGGGCCTCACGACGCACGAGTTCTATCCGAACGGCGTGTCCACGAGCCTGCCGTTCGACGTGCAGCTGGACCTGATCCACTCGATCCCCGGCCTGGAACAGGCCCACCTCCTGCGTCCCGGCTACGCGATCGAATACGACTACTTCGACCCGCGCGGGTTGAAGCGCTCGCTCGAGACCCGCGCCATCGCCGGCCTGTTCTTCGCAGGCCAGATCAACGGCACGACCGGCTACGAAGAGGCGGCCGCGCAGGGCCTGCTGGCCGGCATCAACGCCGCGCTGCAGGTGCGCGGGCGCGAGCCCTGGTGCCCGCGGCGCGACGAGGCGTACCTCGGCGTCCTGGTCGACGACCTGGTCACCCGCGGTGTCTCCGAGCCGTACCGGATGTTCACCAGCCGCGCCGAGTACCGGCTGAGCCTGCGCGAAGACAACGCGGACCTGCGCCTGACCGCGATCGGGCGTGAGCTCGGTTGCGTCGATGACGCGCGTTGGGACGCCTTCTCCCGCAAACGTGACGCGATCGAGCGCGAACTGCAGCGTTTGCGCACCAGCTGGGTGAATCCGCGCACGCTGCCACCGGAGCGCGCAGTGCCGCTGATCGGCCAGCCGATCGAGCGCGAGCACTCACTGGCAGACCTGCTGCGCCGTCCCGACGTGAGCTACCCGGCAATCGTCGAGCTGGGAGGCCCCGCCCCTGATGATCCGCAGGTGCTCGAGCAGGTCGCGATCCAGCTGAAGTACGCCGGGTACATCGCGCGCCAGCAGGTCGAGATTGCGCGCCACGGCCACAACGAGGCGCTGGCGATTCCGGCCGACTTCGACTACGCCCAGGTGCGCGGACTGTCGGTCGAAGTCAGGCAGCGGCTCGCGCAGCTGCGCCCCGAAACGGTCGGGCAGGCCGCGCGCGTTTCAGGGGTCACGCCCGCAGCGATTTCGCTGCTGCTCGTCCACCTGAAGAAGCGGCGCGGCACTTCCTCGCCCGGTGGGGGCGACGGCCAGCGTGCAGCCTGATCCGGTCGTGAACCGCAGGCCGCCCGAACGCGCCGGGGCCCGGGGCCGCCCGGGCAGAAAGCCTGCGCATCCCGCGGCGGACCGGAGCAGTCCGCGCGGCGCCGACCTGCGCCGGGAAAACGGCTTCGACCGCGCCCTTCTGAGTGAGCGCATGCTCTCGGGGTTGGACTCGCTGGGCCTGGACGCCGGGCTTGCATCGCCCCTGCTCGACTACCTCGCGCTGCTCGTCAAGTGGAACGGCGTCTACAACCTGACGGCCGTTCGCGAGCCGGTCGAGATGCTGCGCCAGCATCTGCTCGACAGCCTGTCGATCGTCGTCCCGCTGGCGGCCCGACTCCCTCGACGCGATGGCGCGCCCTGCGGGCGCGTCGTCGACGTCGGCAGCGGCGCCGGCCTTCCCGGCATCGTGCTGGCGCTGGCCTGGCCCCAGGCCCAGGTGCTGCTGGTGGAGCCGATCGGCAAGAAGGCGGCCTTTCTGCGGCAGTGCCAGGCGGAGCTTGCGCTCACCAACGTGAGCGTCGCCGCAAGCCGCGTCGAAGATCTGCCCGAGCCGGCGCCCGGCCAGGCCCCGGATCTCGTCGTCTGCCGCGCGTTCGCGTCGCTGGCCGACTTCGCTGCCGCGATCGCGCGGCTCGCCGGACCGGCGACCCTGGCCGCCGCGATGAAAGGCGCGGTGCCAGGCGACGAGATCGCCGCGCTTCCCGCCGGATGGTCCGTCACCGACGTGCTGCCCCTGCGCGTGCCCCAACTGGAGGCCGCTCGCCACCTGGTCTTGATGCAGCACGGGATCGATGAGCGCGCCGATCGTGACGGCCACTCACGCGCCGGCATGGACAATCCCGCGCAGTAGTCGCCCACTTTCCGTCTCCTGCCCCAAGCCCCGAAACCCGCCGGCTGCCCCCAGCGATCCCTGACTGCCCACCGACCCGAGCTCCCACCCATGGCCAAGATCTTCGTCGTCGCGAACCAGAAAGGCGGAGTCGGCAAGACCACCACGACCGTGAACCTCGCCGCCGCGCTGGCGCGACACGGCCAGCGCACGTTGCTGGTGGACCTGGATCCGCAGGGCAACGCGACGATGGGCAGCGGAATCGACAAGCGCACGCTGAAGCGCTCGGTCTACCAGGTGCTGATCGGCTTGTCGGACGTCGTCGAGGCGACCCAGTGGTCCGAAGGCGGGCGGTACTCGGTGCTGCCCGCGAACCGTGAGCTCGCCGGCGCCGAGCTCGAACTGGTCGACTTCGAGGAGCGCGAGACCCGCCTGAAGGACGCGCTGAAGCTCGTCGACCCCCAGTACGACTTCATCCTGATCGACTGCCCGCCGTCGCTGTCGCTGCTGACGCTCAACGGCTTCTGCGCCGCGCACGGCGTGATCATCCCGATGCAGTGCGAGTACTTCGCGCTCGAGGGCCTGTCGGATCTGGTCAACACCATCAAGAAAGTGCACGCCAACTTCAACACCGACCTGCAGATCATCGGCCTGCTGCGGGTGATGTTCGACCCGCGCGTGACGCTCGCCCAGCAGGTATCGGCCCAGCTCGAGCAGCACTTCGGCGACAAGGTGTTCCGCACGGTCATCCCGCGCAACGTGCGCCTGGCCGAGGCACCCAGCTACGGCCTGCCCGGACTGGTCTTCGACCCGCAGGCCAAGGGCGCCCGCGCCTACCTCGAATTCGGCGCCGAGCTGATCGAGCGCGTCCGCGCGATCGACGAGGCGCGCCGCGCCGCCCACCGACCGACCTCCCAGGACGACCGATCCAGATGAGCAAGCCCCGACCCAAAGGACTAGGCCGCGGCCTCGAGGCGCTGCTGGGAGGCAGCGACGAGCGTGCCGCCCGCAACGGCGAGGCGATCACCGCGCTCGCGCTGGCCGACCTGCAGCCCGGCCGCTACCAGCCGCGCACCCGAATGGACGAGTCGTCGCTGCGCGACCTGGCCGCGTCGATCCGCACGTACGGCGTGATGCAGCCGCTGGTCGTGCGGCCGGTGAGCCCGGGGCGATGGGAGATCATCGCCGGCGAGCGACGCTTCCGCGCGGCCCAGATCGCTGGCCTGGCGGAAGTGCCGGTCGTGGTGCGCGAGGTGCCCGACGAGCAGGCGCTCGCGCTCGCGCTGATCGAGAACATCCAGCGCGAGGACCTCAATCCGCTGGAGCAGGCGCAGGCGATCCGGCGCCTGATCGACGAGTTCGGCTACTCGCACGAGCAGGCGGCCGAGGCGATCGGCCGCTCGCGCAGCGCGACCTCGAACCTGCTGCGGCTGCTCAACCTCGCCGAACCGGTGCAGACCATGCTGCTCGCCGGCGACCTCGACATGGGACACGCGCGTGCGCTGCTGCCGCTCGAGCGCGCCGAGCAGATCATGTTGGCGCACCGGGTCGCCGAGCGAAGGCTGACGGTGCGCGAAACCGAGAAACTGGTCCAGCGGGCCGCCGCCGAGGCGAAGCTGCCGCCGGCGCAGCGGCGCGCCGCGCAGCATCGCGACGTGCTCAGGCTGCAGGAGCGCATCGCCGACGCGCTCGCGACGCCGGTGACGATCAGGGCCAACGCGAAGGGTCGCGGCAAGCTGACGATCTCGTTTTCGAGCCACGAGCAGTTCCAGGGCCTGCTCGACCGTCTCGGCGTCCCCGCCGAAGACTGAGGAGCCGCCAACGGGGCCGCGACGCCGGCTCCGGTGACCGCTCCCGGGTGTGCGCCCGCAGCAAGCGCGAGCCCGGCGAGCGCCGGCGCGACGACCGTCACTGCGCGAGAGTGCTCGGTACCGGATCGGGCGGCGCGCGCGGTGATCGCTCGGTCGTCTTGACGCAGATCATGCTTTCGCGACGGACGCCCGCCCCGCGGGCATCCCCGGTCCCGACCCGATGCTGCGCCGCAACGGATCGTTTGACCCTCCTTTGACCGGACGCTAGAATCCGGCGTCTTTGCCCATTGCGGGCCGATGGCGCCGCCGATACGCTCGAAACATGTTGGCCGCCGTCGGACTGCAGATCGCCGCCGTCGCCGTCCTGGCACTCGTTGCCGGGTTGACGACAGGCATGGAAAGCGCCCGGTTCCTGTTGCTGGGTGGCGCCGTGGCGATCGTCCCGAATGCGTTGTTCGCGCTGCGCTTGTCGCTGCACCGGAAGCGGCCCCCGGAGTCCTACCCGGTGGTCTTCTTCCTGGGCGAGTTCGCCAAGCTCGGCCTCACGGTCGGCCTGCTGGCCTGGATCGTGAAGTCGGTGCCGGACATCCGGTGGCTGCCGCTGCTGATCGGGTTGATCGTCGCACTGAAGGCGCCGCTGTTCGCACTGGCCTTCGTGCGCTCCGTGACCGCGGCGAAGGGCGAGGCTAACGGCAACACGCTTTGAAGCCGCACTGACACGAACCGCCAACGCGACAGAATCGGGAAACCATGGCCGCCGGCTCGCACGCTCCGACCGCTTCCGAATACATCGTTCACCATCTGGCGCACCTGAATTCCTCCGGCGCGCAGCAGAAGAACATCGTCGATTTCTCGATCGTCAACTGGGACACGGTCTTCTACTCCGTGCTCACGGCGGCGCTCACCGCCTGGCTGATGTACCGCGCGGCGCGGATGATCCACGCCGGCGTGCCGAACCGTTTCGTCGGCGCGATCGAATCGCTGGTCGAGTTCGTCCACGAGCAGGCGCGCTCGATCGTCAAGGGCGACCTCAGCTACATCGCTCCGCTGGCGCTCGCGACGTTCATCTGGATCTTCCTGATGAACGCGATCGACCTGATCCCGGTCGACCTGTTCCCGCGCATCGGCCAGCTCTTCGGCCTGCACTACATGCGCGCCGTGCCCACCGCCGACCTGAACGGCACGCTGTCGCTGTCGATCGTCGTGCTGTGCGCATCGATCTACTACGGCATCAAGATCAAGGGCGGCGGCGGCTTCGTCCACGAGCTGTTCACCGCGCCGTTCGGCGCGCAGTGGTTCCTCGCGCCGTTCAACCTGCTGCTTCAGATCATCGAGTACGCAGCCAAGACCGTCTCGCTCGGCATGCGGTTGTTCGGGAACATGTTCGCCGGCGAGCTGGTGTTTCTGCTGATCGCGCTGCTCGGCGGCACGGCCATGTGGTGGGGCATCGGCCTGCACTTCCTCACCGGCCTGGGCTGGGCGATCTTCCACATCCTGATCATCACGCTGCAGGCCTTCATCTTCATGATGCTCACGCTGGTCTACATCGGCCAGGCGCACGAGCACCACTGAACGCGTCCTCTTCCAACCAGCTCTTCACAACTCGCTTCGAGCACTTTTCACCAGGAGTCGAACAATCATGACCAACGTTGCTCTCGTCGCCATTGCCTGCGGTTTGATCATCGGCCTGGGCGCCCTCGGTGCCTGCGTCGGCATCGGCATGATGGGCGGCAAGTACATCGAAGGCGCGGCGCGCCAGCCCGAGCTGATGGACAAGCTGCAGACCAAGATGTTCCTGCTGGCCGGCCTGATCGACGCGGCGTTCCTGATCGGCGTCGGCATCGCGATGATGTTCGCGTTCGCCAACCCGTTCCAGGGCTGAGCCACGCCGACGTCCGCGCGGCCGCGGTGGCGCCATCGGGGCCAGCGGGTCGTTCCAGTCAGTTGACACTCCGTTAGAAGGGGGCAAAGCGTGTATCTCAACGCGACGCTCATCGTCCAGATCATCGTCTTCCTGGCGCTCTGGTGGTTCACCGCCCGGTTCGTCTGGCCGCCGATCACGAAGGCGCTCGACGAGCGCTCGAAGAAGATCGCCGACGGGCTGGCCGCCGCCGACAAGGCGCGCTCCGAACTCGCCGCTGCCGAGCGCCGCGTCGAGCAGGAGCTGCAGCAGGCCCGCGCAGGCGCCGCCGAAGTGCGTTCCGGCGCCGAGAAGCAGGCTGCCGGCATCGTCGAGAAGGCCCGCGCCGAGGCTGCAGCGATCATCGCCGCCGCGCGCAAGTCGGCCGAAGACGAGGCCGTGCTCGCGGCGCAGAAGGCCCGCGACCAGTTGCGCGACCAGGTCGCCCAGCTGGCCGTGGCCGGCGCCGAGCGCATCCTGCGCAAGGAAGTCGACGCAGCGAAGCACGCCGACCTGCTGGCCAACCTGAAGAACGAGCTGAAGTAAGACCATGGCCGAGTCGCTGACGATCGCCCGGCCGTACGCCGAAGCCGCGTTCAAGCTCGCGCTCGAGCAGAAGTCGTTGCCGTCGTGGTCAGACGCGCTGGCGCGGCTGGCCGTCGTGGCCGGCACCGACGTCGCGCACGACCTGATCGGCAATCCGCAACTGTCGAGCACGCAGGTCGCCGCCGTCGTCGCCGACGCCGCCGGGCAGCTCGCCGCCGAGCAGAAGAACTTCGTGCAGGTGCTGGCCGACAACGAGCGCCTGGCCGTGCTGCCCGAGATCTCGGCGCTGTTCGACGAACTGCGCAACGGCCACGAAGGCGTGCTCGACGCGCAGATCGCTTCGGCGTACCCGCTCGACGAGCGGCAGGTCGCCGACATCGTCGCGACGCTCAAGGACAAGTACGGCAAGCAGGTCAAGGCCACGGTCCATGTCGACTCCGACCTCATCGGCGGCGTGTCGATCCGGATCGGCGACGAGGTGATCGACGCCTCGGTGCGCGGCAAGCTGGCCCAGATGGCCGGCGCGTTGAAGCTTTAAGGAATACGGGGAACCCCATGCAACTGAATCCGGCTGAGATCAGCGAACTCCTCAAGAGCAAGATCCAGAACCTGAACGTCGCGGCCGACACCCGCAACCAGGGGACGGTCGTCACGGTCACTGACGGCATCTGCCGCATCCACGGCCTGTCCGACGTGATGCAGGGCGAGATGATCGAGTTCCCCGGCGACACCTACGGGCTGGCGCTGAACCTCGAGCGCGACTCGGTCGGCGCCGTGGTGCTGGGCTCGTACGAGCACATCTCCGAGGGCATGACGGTCAAGGCCACCGGTCGCATCCTGGAAGTGCCGGTCGGCCCCGAGCTGATCGGCCGCGTCGTCGACGCGCTGGGGACGCCGATCGACGGCAAGGGCCCGATCAACGCGAAGATGACCGACATCATCGAGAAGGTCGCCCCCGGCGTCATCGCGCGCAAGTCGGTGTCGCAGCCGGTGCAGACCGGCCTGAAATCGGTCGACGCGATGGTGCCGATCGGCCGCGGCCAGCGCGAGTTGATCATCGGCGACCGCCAGACCGGCAAGACCGCGGTGGCCGTCGACACGATCATCAACCAGAAGGGCAAGGACCTGATCTGCGTCTACGTCGCGATTGGCCAGAAGGCCTCGACGATCGCCAACGTGGTCCGCAAGCTGGAAGAGACCGGCGCGATGGCCTACACCATCGTCGTCGCGGCCAGCGCGTCCGATTCGGCCGCGATGCAGTACCTGTCGGCCTATGCCGGCTGCACGATGGGCGAGTACTTCCGCGACCGCGGCCAGGACGCGCTGATCATCTACGACGACCTCACCAAGCAAGCCTGGGCGTATCGCCAGATCTCGCTGCTGCTGCGCCGCCCGCCGGGCCGCGAAGCCTACCCCGGCGACGTCTTCTACCTGCACAGCCGCCTGCTCGAGCGCGCGGCGCGCGTCAACGAGGAATACGTCGAGAAGTTCACCAAGGGCGAAGTCAAGGGCAAGACCGGCTCGCTGACCGCGCTGCCGATCATCGAGACACAGGCCGGCGACGTGTCCGCGTTCGTGCCGACCAACGTGATCTCGATCACCGACGGACAGATCTTCCTGGAAACCGATCTGTTCAACGCCGGCATCCGTCCCGCGATCAACGCCGGCATCTCGGTGTCGCGCGTGGGCGGCGCCGCACAGACCGACATCATCAAGAAGCTGGGCGGTGGCGTGCGCCTCGCGCTCGCGCAATACCGCGAGCTGGCAGCGTTCGCCCAGTTCGCCTCCGACCTCGACGAAGCCACCCGCAAGCAGCTCGAGCGCGGCCGCCTGGTCACCGAGCTGATGAAGCAGCCGCAGTACCAGCCGTTGCAGGTCTGGGAGATGGCGTTGACGCTGTTCGGCGTGAACAACGGCTACTTCGACGACATCGACGTCGCCAAGGTGCTCGACGCCGAGCGCGCGCTTCGCGAGTTCGTCAAGACGAAGTACGCGTCGCTGGTCGACACGATCGCCCGCGACGCCAAGTTCAGCAAGGAAGTCGAGGCGCAGCTGCACGAAGCGCTGAAGGACTTCAAGAAGACCGGCGCGTACTGACCGTTCGCCGGCGGCTGGGCTCAAACGGGAAACGACATGGCGGGCAGCAAAGAGATCCGCACCAAGATCAAGAGCGTGCAGAACACGCGCAAGATCACCAAGGCGATGGAGATGGTCGCCGCATCCAAGATGCGCAAGGCGCAGGACCGGATGCGCCAGGCCCGTCCGTACGCGGACAAGGTGCGCAACATCGCCGCGCACCTGGCCGACGCGAACCCCGAATATCGCCACCCGTACCTGGTGGGGCGAGAGTCGGTGAAGAACGCCGGCGTGATCGTCGTCACCACCGACAAGGGCCTGTGCGGCGGCCTGAACACCAACGTGCTGCGTGCGGTCACCAACAAGCTGCGCGAGCTCGAGCGCGGCGGCGTCGGCGTGCAGGCCACGGCCATCGGGAACAAGGGCTTCGGCTTCCTGCAGCGGATCGGCGCGAAGCTCGTCTCGCACGTCGTGCAGCTCGGCGACACGCCGCACCTCGAGAAGCTGATCGGCCCGGTGAAGATCCAGCTCGACGCGTACGCCAATGGCGAGATCGACGCGGTCTACATCGCCTACACCCGCTTCATCAACACGATGAAGCAGGAGCCGGTGCTCGAACAGCTGCTGCCGTTGTCGGCCGAGCGGCTGCAGGAAGACTCGCGCGAGTATTCGTGGGACTACCTCTACGAACCCGACGCGCAGAGCGTGCTCGACGAGCTGCTGCTTCGCTACATCGAGTCGCTGGTCTACCAGGCGGTGGCCGAGAACATGGCGAGCGAGCAGAGCGCGCGGATGGTCGCGATGAAGTCCGCCTCCGACAACGCGAAGAAGGTCATCGACGAACTCCAGCTGTCGTACAACAAGGCGCGCCAGGCCGCGATCACCAAGGAGCTGTCCGAGATCGTCGGCGGCGCCGCGGCCGTCTGAACAGCGCAGCGGAACACATCAGGCAAACAGGGATACGAGCAATGGCACAAGGTCAAATCGTTCAGTGCATCGGCGCCGTCGTGGACATCCAGTTTCCGCGCGAATCGATGCCTCACATCTACGACGCGCTGGTGCTCGAAGACACCGGCACCAGCCTGGCCGAGAAGGGCCTGACGTTCGAGGTGCAGCAGCAGCTCGGCGACGGCGTCGTGCGCACGATCGCGATGGGGTCGTCCGACGGCCTGCGTCGCGGGATGAAGGTCGGCAACACCGGCGGCCCGATCTCGGTGCCGGTCGGTACCGCCACGCTCGGCCGCATCATGGACGTGCTGGGCCGCCCGATCGACGAGGCCGGCCCCATCGCCACCGAAGAGCGCCGCGCGATCCACCAGAAGCCGCCGACCTTCGAAGAGCTCAAGCCTTCGGTCGAGCTGCTGCCCACCGGCATCAAGGTCATCGACCTGATCTGCCCGTTCGCCAAGGGCGGCAAGATCGGCCTGTTCGGCGGCGCCGGCGTCGGCAAGACCGTCAACATGATGGAGCTGATCAACAACATCGCGAAGAGCTACGGCGGCTACTCGGTGTTCGCCGGCGTCGGCGAGCGCACCCGCGAGGGCAACGACTTCTACCACGAGATGGAAGAGTCGAAGGTGCTCGACAAGGTCGCGATGGTGTTCGGCCAGATGAACGAGCCCCCGGGCAACCGCCTGCGCGTCGCGCTGACCGGCCTGACGATGGCCGAGAAGTTCCGCGACGAGGGCCGAGACATCCTGCTGTTCATCGACAACATCTACCGCTACACGCTGGCCGGCACCGAAGTGTCGGCCCTGCTCGGCCGGATGCCGTCCGCGGTGGGCTACCAGCCGACGCTGGCCGAAGAGATGGGCCGCCTGCAGGAGCGCATCACCTCGACCAAGACCGGCTCGATCACGTCGATCCAGGCCGTCTACGTGCCCGCGGACGACCTGACCGACCCGTCGCCGGCCACCACCTTCGGCCACCTCGACGCCACCGTCGTGCTGTCGCGGGACATCGCGGCGCTGGGCATCTACCCGGCGGTCGACCCGCTCGACTCCACGTCGCGCCAGCTCGACCCGCACGTGATCGGCGAGGAGCACTACAACACCACGCGCAAGGTGCAGGCCACGCTGCAGCGCTACAAGGAACTGCGCGACATCATCGCGATTCTCGGCATGGACGAGCTGTCGCCCGAAGACAAGCTGGCGGTCGCCCGCGCGCGCAAGATCCAGCGCTTCCTGTCGCAGCCGTTCAACGTGGCCGAGGTGTTCACCGGCTCGCCCGGCAAGATCGTCGCGCTGAAGGACACGATCCGCGGCTTCCAGATGATCGTCAACGGCGAATGCGACCACCTGCCCGAGCAGGCGTTCTACATGGTCGGCACGATCGAGGAAGCGTTCGAGAAGGCCAAGACGCTCCAGTAAGGCGGCCATCATGCACACGATTCACGTCGACGTGGTGAGTGCGGAGCGCTCGATCTTCGAAGGGCAGGCCGAGTTCGTCGCGCTGCCCGGCGAAGCGGGCGAGCTGGGCATCTACCCCCAGCACACGCCGCTGATCACCCGCATCAAGCCGGGCGCGGTGCGCATCAAGGTCGCCGGCCAGGCCGAGGAAGAGTTCGTGTTCGTGGCCGGCGGCATCCTCGAGGTGCAGCCGAACCGCGTGACCGTGCTGGCCGACACGGCCATCCGCGGCCACGACCTCGACGAGGCGAAGGCCGAGGAGGCCAAGCGCGCGGCGGAGGAGGCGCTGACCAACCGCACCGGGGCGATCGACTACGCGAAGGCGCAGGCCGAGCTGGCGGCGGCGATCGCGCAGATCGCGGCGTTGAGGAAGTTCAGGCAACGGAAGTAGCTGCCGGGACGCAGTCCCGGCCTGGCGTCCGCGCGCACGAGCCGGACATCGAACACCCGCCTCGTGCGGGTGTTTCGTTTTTGCGGCCGGAGCCTGTATCCATCAGGCCGTCGGTTCCGGCCTTGGCGCTAGACTCGCCCTGCTCCTTCCCCGCCCCCGACGCCCCCCCGAATGGATACGAACGGCGCGCTGCTGCTGGTTCCCGACTTCGCGATGATCCTGCTCGGCTACGTACTGCGCAGGCATCTCGGTTTCGAAGACCGCTTCTGGGCAGGGCTCGAACGACTCGTCTACTACGTGCTGTTCCCGGCACTACTTTTCCGCGCGCTGACCCGCGCCCCGATCGACATCGGCGCGGCCGGCCCGCTGGTCGCGACGGGCGTGATCGCGATCACCGCCGGCATCGCCCTCGGCCTGCTCGCGCGGCCCCTGTTCCGCCAGCCCGACCTGGCCTTCGCGTCGCAGTTCCAGTGTGCGTTCCGCTTCAATTCGTACATCGGCCTGGCCGCGATCGGAAAGCTGTATGGCGAACCGGGTATCGCGACCATGGGCATCGTGATGGGCGCGGTGATTCCGTACGCGAACCTGGCGTCGGTGTGGATGCTCGCCCGCCACGGCAATCTCGGCGTCTTTCGCGAGCTGGTGCGCAACCCGCTGGTCCTGTCGACGGTGGCCGGCGTCGTGTTCAATCTCGCCGGCCTGACGCTGCCTGCGCTGCCGCAGCAGGTGCTCGGCAGGTTGAGCGAGGCTTCGATTCCGCTCGGTCTGCTGGCAGTCGGAGCCGCCCTCGAGCTGCGCGGCGCCTCCGGGGGACACGCCGGCGCCGCCGCCTGGATTCTCGCGGTGAAGCTGCTCGCGGTGCCGGCGGTGGCGTGGATGACCGCAACGGTGCTCGGGCTGCAGGGCGTCTACTTCGCAGCGGCGCTGCTGGTTGCAGCACTGCCGATCGCGCCGTCGGCCTACATTCTCGCGGTGCGGATGGGTGGCGACGGCCCGACGACGGCCCGGTTGATCTCGGCCAGCACGCTGCTCGCGATGGTCACGCTTCCGCTGTGGATCGCCGCCGCCGCGTGAGCGCGACGACGGGCCGCGACTAGAGCCTGCGGCACAACTCGTAGATCGAGTCCCGCAGCCAGCTGTGCGCGGGGTCGTGTTCCATCGACTTGCTCCACACCATGTAGAGCGGCAGCGAAGGCAGATCCAGGGGCGTCTTCAGCGTCTTCAGGCGCAGCTGGTGCGCGTAGGCCTGCGCCATGCGCCGCGGCAGCGTGCAGACGAAATCGGTGTTCTGCACGATGATCGGCATCGATTGGAAGCCGGGTACCTGCAGCGCGATGTGCCGCGTCAGGCCGAGCCGCCTGAGCTCCCGGTCGACGATCGAGTTCCTGATTCCCCGGCGACCCAGGCGCCCGAATACGACGTGGGGCAGCGCGAGGTACTGCGCCAGGCTCAGGCTGTCGCCGATCGCGGGGTGGTCCTGCCTGACCATCGAGACGAATTCCTCCCCGAGAAGCAGCTTGTCCTGCAATTCACCGTCGCGTTGCCGGAAGTACCGGATCGCCAGGTCGACGCTGCCGTCGCTCAGCTTCTTGGACAGCGCGGCACCGAGTGGATCACGCCGGATCCGCACTCGCACACCGGGAGCGGTCTGCATCAGCCAGTGCATGAAGCGCGGCATGATCACGGTGTCGCCGTAGTCGTCGACGACGATCACCACCGAGCGCGTCGAGGATCGGTAGTCGAACTCGTTGTCGCGCCGGCTGCGCTCCAGCCCGGCCTGCACCAGGTCGAGGGCCTGGCGGATGGGCTCGGCCAGCGCGCGTCCGCGAGGGGTGGGGGTCATGCCCTGCGCGGTACGGACGAAGAGAGGGTCGTCGAGCGCGGCACGCAGGCGGGCCAGGGCGTTGCTCATCGCCGGCTGGCTCATGCCGAGCCGGTTCGCGGCGCGTGACTGGTTCCCCTCGGCCATGATCGCGTCGAAGACCGTCAGCAGGTTCAGGTCGATGCTGCGCAGATTCATGTCGTCAATAAAGGTCTTCACCATAATCCATTGGACCGAAGAGAATACGGCATCTAGGATCGGCCCACCAGGAAAAGTGCGAGTGGGAGACTCATGGCTGGCGCCGACTACCGCTGCATCTCGTTCGAGCAGGAGGGTCCGAAAGCGACCCTGACCTTCGACCGTCCCGATGTCCTGAACGCGCTGAACCGCCAGCTGATCGACGAAGCGCTCGATGCGTTCGGCCGGATTGCCGCCGACACCCGCGTGCTGGTTCTTCGCGGCGCGGGTGAAAGGGCGTTCGCGGCCGGCGCCGACATCGCCGAGATGCGCGAGCGCACGCTGTGGACCGACCTCGACTTCGGCCCGCGTCGTGAACTCGCGCGAAGGATCGAGAGCGCGCCGTTTCCGACCGTCGCCGCCATCAACGGCTTCGCGCTGGGCGGCGGCTTCGAGCTCGCCCTGGCTTGCCACCTGCGCATCGCCAGCGACACCGCGAAGGTCGGGCTTCCCGAGACACGGCTCGGCATCATTCCCGGCAACGGCGGGACGGCGCGGCTGGCGCGACTCGTCGGCCGGGCGCGCGCCCTTCAGCTGATCCTTCTCGGCGAGCAGGTCGACGCCGCGCAGGCCGAGCGGCTCGGGCTCGTCAACTGGGTGGTGCCCGCGCAGGAGTTCGACCAGCGCGTCGACGCCCTCGCCGATCGGCTTGCGCAACTGCCGCCGGTGGCGACCCGTGCCGTCATCGACTGCGTGACGCGCGGCGAGGACATGACGGTCGAACAGGCGATCGAGAACGAGCACCGCTGGTTCCAGATCTGTCTGGCCAGTCCCGACAAGCAGGAGGGCGTGGCCGCCTTCCTCGAGAAGCGGCGACCGAAATTCACGGGCGTCCAGGCGATTCCAACCTAGGGAGGTGCATGCATGCGCGGAGAAGTCGCGATCGTCGGCTACGGCCGGACCCCTTACAGCCGGGCCAAGCCCGGCGAGCCCGTGGTGACGGTCGACGAGTACCTGGCCTGGGCCGCCGACCTCGCGCTGCAGCGGGCCGGCATGACCAAGAGCGATTTCGACGGCCAGGGTCTCGCGGTATCGCATGCCGAGGTCGCGCACACGGTCAACTGGAGTGCCGCGGTCGCCGAGAACCTCGGAATCTCGCCGAAGGTCCTGCTGCGGGGTGACCAGGGCGGTGCCTCCGCCGGCTCGCTGCTGATCCGCGCCGCCGCGATGATTCACGCCGGGATCGTCGACCGGGTGCTGGTCATCGGCGCCGATACGCCGTTGAACATCCCTTCGGTCGCCCCCGGCCTGCCGCTTTCTCCGGAGCGATCGCGCGGCGTGTTCTGGGACTTCCAGGGACCGTTCGGTGTGATGGGCGCGACCGGCCAGTTCGGCCTGATCCAGACCCGCTACCGCCACGAGCACGAACTCACCGACGAGCAGCTCGCGAAAATCGCCGTCACGACGCGGTTCCACGCCTCGCTGCACCCCGGTGCGATCTACCGCACTCCGATCACCGTCGACGACTATCTGAACTCGCGCGTGCTGTCGTCGCCGCTGCGCCTGCTCGACTGTGTGCCGATCGTCAACGGCGGAATGGCCTACGTCGTGACGTCGGCGGCAACCGCCCGGAAGGTGACGGACCGCCCTGTCTATCTGCTCGGATTCGGCGAAGCCAACAACTATTACCGCGGTTCGCGCTCGCGCCCCGACGTGACCTACACCGGGTTCGCGCAGTGCGCGCCGGAAGCGTTCGGGATGGCCGGTGTTCGACACGACGACGTCGACCTGTTCCAGCCGTACGACGACTACCCCTTCGTGGTCGTGATGCAGCTCGAGGATTGCGGCTTCTGCAGGAAGGGGCAGGGCGGCAGGTTCGTCGAAGAGCGCAACCTGAGGTTCGACGGCGATTTCCCGCTTTCGGTCGACGGCGGACAGCTCTCGGGCGGACAGCCGGGGGGCGCGATCGGCGGATTCGCGCCGATCGTCGAGGCGGCCACGCAGCTGCGCGGTGAGGCCGGCGAAAGGCAGGTCAGGGACGCGACGACCGCGGTCGCGCTGGGCTTCGGGGGCATCCCCTATGGCCGCCCCGGCAGGAGTTGCGTCACGATGATCTTCGGCACGGAGGTGTAACGAGCATGCGTCAATCGGCACAGGGCAAGCCGCTGCCCGAGATTACCGACCTCACCCGTCCGTTCTGGGCGGCCGCGCGCGACTCGAAGCTGGTCATGCAGAAATGCGCCGGATGCGGGACGATGAACTTCCATCCGAAGCCCTGGTGCATCGAGTGCGGCGACCGTCGCCTCGAGTGGACCGAGGTGCGGCCGACCGGCACCGTCTATTCGCACACCACGGCAACCACGGTCATGATGAACCTGCCGGGCTGGAAGGACGACCTGCCGGTCACCCTGTGCCTGGTCGATCTCGACGATGGACCGCGGATGTACGCGCACCTGACCCACTGCAAGCCCGAAGAGGTGAAGATCGGCATGCGCGTGCAGGCGTATTTCGAGAGGATCAGCGACGAGGCGGGCGTTCCGGTGTTCCGGCCCGCCTGACGGATGCGCGCGTTCGGACCGGAAAACAGAAGGGGCGATCCGCCCAACGACAGGAGGACGACACCATGAAGCACAGCATCTCGCACTCGCGCCGCACGGCGACGATCGGCCTTGCCTTCGCCGCGGCGCTCGCCGCCGCGAGCGCGGGCAACGCGGTCGCCGCCGATCACCCGCCGGTCACGGTGAGCCTGATCAGCGCGCCGTTCGGCACCGGCTCGTACGTCCTCGGATCGGCGCTCGAGGAGATCTCGAAGAAACACCATCCGTGGCTGCGCGTGAGCCACGCCGAGAGTCCCGGTTTCGTCTTCAACATCAAGAAGCTCGATCGCGAGCCCGAGTTGAAGAAGACCATGATCGTCGGTTCCGGCGCCGGCGTCGCCGGCCTTGCCGCCGTGGGGGAAAAACCGTTCGACAAGAAGTATCCGCCGCTGAAGCTGCTGGCGAACTACAACCTCACCGCCGTCTGGCTCGCGACGCTCGACCCGAACATCAAGTCGATCAAGGACCTCGCGGGCAAGAAGATCGCGCTCGGACGCGCGCCGCAGATCAACTGGGCGGTGCAGCCGGAATGGACGATCCGCTATGGCTGGGGGATTCCGGCCGACCAGGTGAAGGTGCAATACGTCGGCACGAAGGAGGCCGTCGACGCGCTGCTCGACGGCACGGTGGATGCGGCGGTCGTCGGCGGCTACTTCGATCCGTTGACGAACAAGCTCGAGCTCAGCCCGCAGACGGTCGAATTCCTGGCGTCGGGGCGCAAGGTGTACCACCTTGCCTGGGGCGCCGACGCGGTCAAGAAGACCATTGCCAAGGGGATGAACATGGTGCCCGTGACCATTCCGGCGAACACCCTTCCCGGCGTCAGCGCCCCGATGGAGATCTTCGCCGACACCGCGGCGTGGATGGTCGCGCCCGAGTTCCCCGACGACCTCGCCTACGAGACGACCAAGCTGATCATCAACAACATCAAGGCCTTCGCCGAGGTACACGCGCTCGGCAAGCTGATGTCGACTGCCGCGATGCCGTACGGAGCCGACCCGAAGGACATTCACCCGGGCGCGCTGCGCGCGTATCGCGAAGCCGGAATCATCAAGTAAGCGAGGCGTGCACGCCGCAGCCGGCTCAGGGCCGGCTGCGGTCGGCGATGTCGGTGCGACAGACGCCCCGGTCAGGCGGGCGAAATCGATCGCGGCCCTTGTCTGCGAAGTGTCCGGTGCACCAGCGCATCGAGCCTCGTTTCAGCCAGGGCGGGATGCCAGAACAATGGCGGCACGAGCCCGGGTGGGCCGTAGCGGCAGGCGGGCAACGTGAGGAGACGCGTTCATGAACGAGCGGTATGACAAGAGCGTCGAATGGATGCTCCTGATCCTCGGCCTCGGCATGCTGGCCTACCACCTGGTGTCGACGCAGTACCTCTTCTTCGGGGCATACGAGCACCAGAACGTGCACCTGGCGTTCACGTTGGTCCTGCTGTTCCTGAACGGCATGAGGACCGCAAAGACGAGATGGAGTGCAGCCGTGCAGGGGGGGCTCGTCGTGCTCAGCCTGATCGGGACAGCCTACGTCTACCTGAACATCGGTCACCTCGAGGAGGTCATCGGTTATCCCGAGCGCACCGATCTGCTCGTAGGGATTCTTCTGATCGTGCTGGTCGTCGAGGCGACCCGCCAGGCCTGGGGGGTCACGCTCCCGATCGTCGCCGCCCTCTTCGTCGCGTACTTCGTGTTCGGGCATCTGTTGCCCGGGCAGCTGTACCACAAGCCATTCACGATCGAGTACATCGTTTCTTACCTCAGCATCGGGCTCTCCGGAATCTACGGCACCTTCCTGTCGATCTCGGCGAACCAGGTATTCCTCTTCGTCGTGTTCGGCGCGCTCCTCGGTGTCATCAGGGTCAACGACTTCTTCTTCGAGGCGGGGAAGATCCCCGGGCGTGTCATGCAGGGCGGCCCTGGCCAGACCGCTGTCGTCTCCAGCGCGCTGGTCGGCATGGTCTCGGGCGCCGCGGTCGCCAACGTCGCCATCACCGGCGCGTTCACGATTCCGTTCATGAAGAAGGTCGGGTTCACGCCCGAGCATGCGGGCGCGATCGAGGCCACCGCCTCCACCGGCGGACAGCTGATGCCACCGGTGATGGGTGCCGCCGCATTCATGATGGCCTCGTTCCTCGGCGTTCCGTACGCCGAAGTCATGGTCGCCGGGATCATTCCGGCGATCCTCTACTTCTGGGGCGTGATGCTCGGCGTCCAGTTCCTCGCCGTCAGGCAGGGCATCCACCCGCCTTCCGAGTCGATCGACTACGGGCTGATCGCAAGGCGCCTGCCGCTGTTCGTGCTGCCGCTCGGTGTGCTGGTGGCCATGCTGCTGATGCAATACAGCCCCGCCAATGCGGCCTTCTGGGCGATCCTGCTGTCGATCGCGTTGAGCTACGTCGGGCGCGAGACCCGGCCCAGGCTGATGGACCTGCTGAAGTGCCTGGCCGGCGGGGCGCTGGTCGGCGCGCAGATCGGCGTTTCGCTGGCCATCGTCGGCCTGATCGCCCAGACGCTGATCACCACCGGCCTCGGCACCAAGATCGCCGGCCTGGTCGAACTGCTGAGCGCGGGCAACCTGGTCATCGCGCTGATCGTCACGATGCTCGTCTCGATCGTGCTGGGTTGCGGCGTCCCGACCACCGCCGCGTACAGCCTCGTCGCGATCGTCGTGGTGCCGATCATCATCAAGATGGGCGTCGACCCGCTGTCGGCGCACTTCTTCGCGTTCTACTTCGCGGTGATCTCGGCGCTGACGCCGCCGGTCGCGCTCGCCGCCCTGGCCGGGGCAGGGATCGCGGGCGCGAACTACTTCAGGACGTCGATGAGTGCGTTCAAGCTCGCGATCTCCGGCTTCATCATTCCGTTCGTCATCATCTTCAACCCGGTCGTGGTGCTGCGCCCGAACGACTGGCTGTGGGCCGTCGGATCGATGATCGCGGTCCCGTTGGGCATGACCGCATTCACGGCAGCCCTCTACGGTTGCGGGCTCACCGTGTTCACGCGCCTCGAGCGCTCGCTCGCGTACTTCACGGCGGCGATGATGTTCGGATACTCGATGTTCCGCCACATCGACCAGCTTCCGCTGGAGTACCCGATGCTCGCCCTGGGCTGCGCGTCGTTCGTGGTGCTGCTCAGGATGCAGCTGCGCGCCAGGCGCGCCGGGGCCGCTGCGCCCGGCTCCGCCGCCGGATCGGTCGGCGCGGGCCGTTCGTCGCTGATCGCATAGCGTCGGCACGCGGCAGCCCGGCAAATCGTCGCAATCGAATCGGGAGCACCTCGCATGAACGGTCCGGCCACGAGCGCCTCTTCGCAAGCACGACCTTCGCGCCTCGTCTCGGGGCGCTTCGACTGGGCGGACCCGCTGCTCCTCGAGGACCAGCTCACCGACGACGAGCGGATGATCCGGGACGCCGCGCGCCGCTACGCGCAGGAGCGCCTGATGCCGCGGATCCTGATGCAGAATCGGCACGAGGGATTCGATCGCGCGGTGCTGAACGAGATGGGCGAGCTGGGCTTTCTCGGCGCCTTCATCGATGGCTACGGCTGCCCCGGCATCGGCTTCGTGGCGAGCGGCCTGATCATGCGCGAGTTCGAGCGGGTAGATACCGCCTATCGTTCGTCGGCCAACATCCAGACCATGGTCATGGATGTCATCTACAACTTCGGCAGCGACGAGCAACGTGCGAGATACCTGCCTCGAATGGCCGTCGGCGAGTGGATCGGCGCCTTCGGCCTCACCGAGCCCGACCACGGTTCGGATCCGGCCAGCATGGGCAGCCGCGCCCGCAAGACCGCAGGGGGCTACCTGATCAGCGGCACCAAGACGTGGATCACGCACGCGCCGGTCGCCGACATCTTCGTCGTCTGGGCCAGGAACGAGGAGGGCGCGGTGCGCGGGCACATCCTCGAACGCGGTGCCAAGGGTCTGTCGACCCCGAAGATCGAGGGGAAGTTCGCGATGCGCGCGTCGCCGACCGGGCAGATCGTCATGGACGAGGTGTTCGTGCCGGAGGATCACGTTCTGCCGGGCGCCGTCGGGCTCAAGGGTCCGTTTGCCGGCCTGAACAACGCACGCTTCAGCATCTGCTGGGGCGTCTGGGGCGCGGCCGAGTTCTGCTGGCACACGGCGCGCCAGTACGTGCTCGAGCGAAAGCAGTTCGGTCGGCCGCTCGCCGCGAGCCAATTGATCCAGAAGAAGCTCGCCGACATGCAGACCGAGATCGCGGTCGGCCTGCAGGCCGCCCTGCGAATCAGCCGCCTGCGGGAGGAGGGCAAGGCAGCGCCCGAGATGATCTCGCTGGTGAAGCGCCACTCGGCCGCGAGGGCGCTCGAGGTTGCGCGCGAGGCGCGCGACATGCTCGGCGGAAACGGGATCTCGGACGAGTTCCACGTCGTCCGCCACATGATGAACCTCGAGGTGGTCAACACCCTCGAGGGCACCCGTGACATCCACGCGCTGGTCCTCGGTCGCGCCCAGACCGGGATCCAGGCGTTCACCGCCTGAGATCGCGGGCCCACGCACCGACCTTCGAAACGTGACTGGAATGGACGACCTGACCTCGGGCACCCGCAAGGGGCCCATCCTGCTCGATGCCCGGACCGTGGCGGTCGTCGGCGCATCGCCCGACGACAACAAGATCGGCGGCAAGCCGATGCGCTTCCTGCGCGAGTTCGGCTTCGGCGGCCGGATCTACCCTGTCAACCCGCGCTACGAGGAGATCGGCGGACACCGCTGTTACCGCGACCTCGAGTCGATCGGGGGCCCCGTCGACGTCGCGATCGTCGCCGTCCCGTACCAGCATGCGCAGCCGGTCGTCGAGCAGTGCGTGCGCAAGGGTGTTCGCCAGGTCGTGATGTTCAGCTCCGGATATGCCGAAACCGGAGCCGACGGCGCGGTCCGCCAGCAGGCGCTGATGCGCTCGATCGAAGGCAGCGGTACGCGTCTGCTCGGCCCCAACTCGCTGGGCATCGCCAACCTCGCGTCGGGGTTCATCGCCAACTTCGGCCAGGCGTTCGAGTTGCCGCGCGGCGTGCTGCGCTCGGGGCGCGCCGGGTTCGTGTCGCAGAGCGGGGCCTTCGGCACGTTCATCTTCACGCTGAGCGCCGAGCAGGGCCTGGGCTTCAAGTATTTCGCCGTCACCGGCAACGAGGCCGACATCACGGTGAGCGAGCTGATCGCCGCGATGGTCGACGACGACGAGATCGACCTGGTCGCCGGCTACGTCGAGGGCGTACGCGACGGCAGGCGGTTCCTCGACGCCTGCGAGAAGGCCCGCGCCGCCGGCAAGCCCGTCCTGTTGATCAAGACCGGCCGCACGCCGGGGGGCAGCGCCGCGGCGATGTCGCACACGGCGGCGATCGCGGGCGCCGACGAGGTCTACCAGGCCGTGTTCCGCCAGACCGGCGCGATCCGCGTCGACGACGAGGAGGAGATGCTCGACATCGTCGGCCTGATGCGCTCGCACAAGACGATGGGCGGGCGCCGCGTCGGCGTGCTGACGATGTCGGGCGGCGCCGGCGTGCTGATCGCCGACGCGCTCGATCGAAACGGTCTGGAACTCGCGCGGCTGGATCCCGCGACCGAGGCCGAGCTCGCGCGGATCGTCCCCGAGTTCGGCTCGACGCGCAATCCGGTGGATCTGACAGGCCAGTTCCTGAGCGAGCCGGGGATGCTCAGGGCTGCGCTCGTCTGCCTGCTGGGCGATGCCAACGTCGACGCAGTCGTGTTCTTTCTCGGCCTGGGCCGACGCTATGGCGAGCAGATCGCGCAGACGTTGCGCGAGGTCGCCGCGGCGGCGAGCAAGCCGGTGCTGGTGGCGTGGATCGCGGGACCTGCGCCGATCATCGCGCAGCTGCGCAGCGAGGGCGTTCCCGTGCTGCCGAGCGCGACGCGCACCGTCCGCGCGCTCGGCGCGCTGGCACGCTTCGGCGAGGCGTGCACGAGGCCGACGCGCTCGTTCTCCCTGGCCGCACCGGCGGCGACCCCGATCGTCGCCTCAGGCGGCGCGGGGCGGTGTTCCGAGGCCCAGACCAAGACCCTGCTGCAGCGTTACGGAATGCGGCGGCTCGACGAGGCGCTGGTCGGGTCCGAGGACGAGGCGGTCGCGCGAGCGCGCGCGATCGGCTTCCCGGTCGTCCTGAAGGTCTGCGCAGCCGACCTGATGCACAAGACCGAGGCGGGAGCGGTGGCGCTGAACCTGCGCGACGACGCGGCTGTTCGCGTCGCCTACCGCCGCATCCTGGAAGGCGCACTCAGGTACTCGCCGGGCCTGGCCGTCGAAGGCGTCCTCGTCTCGCCGATGGCGGGGGACGGAATCGAGGTGATCGTCGGCGCGCGCCGCGACCCGGTCTTCGGACCAGTCGTCATGGTCGGTTCGGGCGGCATCTACACCGAGCTGCTGCACGACGCGGCAATCGGCGTGCTGCCGCTCGCGCCCGGCGAGGCGCACGCGCTGATTCGTTCGCTGCGGATCCATCCGCTGCTGGCCGGTGCGCGCGGCAAGCCGCCGGCCGACGTCGACGCGCTGGCCGATTGCGTCGAGGCGGTCGCGACCCTGATGCTCGAGCATCCGGAAGTCTCGGAAATCGAGATCAACCCGCTGCGCGTGTTCGAGCGCGGCCGCGGTGCGATTCCGCTCGACGCGCTGATGGTCGTCCGCGAAAGCTAGCCGGCGCCCGTGTTCACCTGACCGAGGAGGATCCGATGGCGAGACCGCCGGCGGTGCCCGCACAGACTCGAGCCGGGCTCGGGCGGCGGCTGTTCCAGTTCGCGCTCGTGGCCGACACGCACGTCAACGAGCGTGACGGGCACTCGTCGTCACCCTACGAAGCCAACGCGCGCGCCAATGCCCGCGCGCGCCACGTCTTCGCGTCGATCGCGCAGCTCGAGCCGCAGCCGGCCTTCGTGATTCACCTGGGCGATATCGTCCATCCTGTGCCCGAGCTGCCCGGCTTCGTGCCCGCGGTCGAGCAGTTCAAGGCGTTGTCGGCCGTCACCCGATGTCCGCTGCACGTGCTGCCCGGCAACCACGACGTCGGGGACAAGCGGGTCGACTGGATGCCCGCCGGAACGGTCACCAGCGAGCACGTCGCGCAGTACCGGGAGCACTTCGGCCCCGACTACTACGCGTTCGAGTCGCACGGCTGCCGGTTCTTCGCGCTCGACGCGCAGCTGATCAACTCGGGTTTGCCGGCCGAGCGCGAGCAGCGTGAATGGTTCGAGCGCGAACTGTCGTCCTGCGCCGGGCAGCGCACCTTCGTGTGCCTTCACTACCCGCCGTACGTCACCGACCGCAACGAGCGCGGCACCTACGACAACATCGACGAACCCGGGCGGTCGTGGCTGCTGGACCTGGTCGCGAAGCACCGCCCCGAGGCGCTCTTCGCCGGCCACGTCCACAACTTCTGGTACGACGCGATCGGCGACACGTCGATGTACCTGCTGCCCGCCACGTCGTTCCTGCGGCACGACTACACCGAGTTCTACCGGGTCGCGCCGGCGCGCGAGTACGGGCGGGGAGACGCCGGAAAGTTCGGCTACTTCCTCGTCGACGTGCACGAGAATGGCCACGTCGCGCATTGCGTGCGCACCCAGGGGGCCGAACTCGCCCCTGGCGAGACGCTCGGGGCGCCGCGCGAGCGCTTGCCCGCGGTGCACACGCGGACCAACCTGCGGGCGACGGTCGGCGTCGACCTGCGCCATCCCTGGGCCGAACTGGTCGAGATCGCCGCCACCGGGGGCGTGCAGGAGTTCGAGCGCAAGCTGGCCCGCAACGACTATCCGCTGCTCGCGCTCTGGGAGATGGGCGTGCGCCGGTTGCGCGTGCCGATCCAGGACTGGCTCGACGACCGGGTGCGCGCGCGCATGCGGTTGTTGCGAGACATGGGACACGAGTTCCTCGTCTACAGCTATGGACTTCCGACTGCCGAGGCGTTGCGACTGCTCGACGCGGCAACCGGCCTCGTCAGCGCCTTCGAGATCGTGCTGGCGCGCGCCCACATGCCGGCGGCGGCAGCGGGCCTCGCGCGACTGCGCGAGCGATCGGGTGCGCAGGTGTACCTGTCGAAGCTGCGGATGCACGAGGACGCGAAGTTCGACGGCTCGAAGTTCAGTCACTTCATCAACCACGGCTTCGTCGCCGCCGAGCGCGAGCAGATGGCCGAGCTGCTCGACGCGAAGGGACTGCGCGGCGCCGTCGACGGCCTCGCGTTCCGCGTGGCGCGTCGCGAGAGCCCTGCGCAGGCGCTGCCGGCGCTCGCAAGGCTGGGCGCCGAACTCGATTCGGGCGTCCTCGCGCACGTGCGCCTCGCCGGCGAGAGCCCGGCCGACGCATACACCGACGATCACGCCAACTCCTGCCGCGTGGCCGACACCGTCCTGGCGAACCTGCTCGAACCGGCGGTCAGCGTGTTCTTCGACACGTTCATGGACGTCGACCGAGGCTACTTTCCGCGAAGCGGCTTCATCGACCGGCGCTACGACCCGCGCCCGGCGAGCCGCGTGTACGCGAACCTGCACGCGGCGCTGGCCGGGCGGCGGATCGAGGCACTCGCCGGTCATGGTGCGGCGCTCTCGTCGCTGCGGCTGGCGCGTGTCGACGGCGAGCCGGTCGCGCTCGTGCTGCCCGAGGACCCGCAGGCCGCCGGGATGGTCACCGGCCTGCCGGCCGGGCTCTTGCGGCCCGGCGCCGGCGTGGTCGTCACCGATCTGCAGACCGGCGTCGTTTCGCGAGCCTCGCTCGGCGAGGGCGATGCGCTGCGGATGACCGGCGACGCACCGCTTCCTTGCGGCCCGTATCTGATTCGTCCCGGAGACGGGGGCCGCGGATGACGCAGGCCCCGAAGAGGCAGGAGAAGCTCGCCTCGGTGGCGCAGGCCGCCGACCTCGTGCGCGACGGCATGACGATCGCGCTCGGCGGCTTCATCAACAGCGGCCACCCGATGCCGCTGGTGCGGGAGCTGATCCGGCGCAAGCGCCGGAACCTCACCGTCATCGGCCCCGCGTCGGGCGGGCTCGACCTCGACCTGCTGGTCGCCGGCGGCTGCGTGTGCAAGCTCGTGAGCTGCTACTTCGGTGCCGAGACGCTCGCGCCGATCTCGCCGATGATCAAGCGGGCGGCCGAACGCGGCGAGCTCGAGATCTTCGAATGCGACGAGGGGATGTACTACGCGGCCCTGCACGCCGGGGCGCAGCGCCTGCCGTTCCTGCCGACCCGCGCCGGCGTCGGCACGAGCTTTCCCGCCGTCAATCCCGCGCTGAAGGAATTCCGCGATCCGATCGCTGGCGAGCCGCTGCTCGCGATTCCGGCGATTCGCCCCGACGTGGCGTTCCTCCATGCGGGCTTCTCCGACGTCTTCGGAAACGTCCAGCACGTCGGAACCAGCTACGGCGACCGCGCCCTGTACCGGGCTTCCGAGCGCACGGTGGTCTTCGTCGAGAAGATCGTCTCGAACGAAGAGATCCGGCGCGACGCCGCGCGCACCTCGATTCCCGGCGCCGACGCCGTGGTGCGCGCGCCGTTCGGCTCTCACCCGTTCGCGAGCCCCGGCTTCTACCTCAGCGACGACGCGCACCTGCGCGAGTACCTCGCGGCCTGCAATGTGCTCGTCCGGACGGACGACGACGGCCCGCTGCAGGCGTACCTCGAGCGCTACGTCCACCGGCCGGAGGATCACGTCGACTACCTCGAGGTGGTCGGCCTGCGGCGCCTGCTGTCGCTCTCCGAGTATTGACTTTCGCGCCTGCGCGAACGCGATGAACGCCACCGAGCGCCCCTGCACGATCGACGAGCTGAACGCGGTGTTCCTTTCCCGGCAGATCGCCGACGGCGAGCGCGCACTCGTCGGCGCCAACGTACCGGTGCCGCGCGCCGGCGTACTGTTGGCACACCTGCACCACGGTCCGAACATGATCGTGATGCTCGCGCACACGCGCACGAATCTCTACGACGAACCGGTCCTGCCCGACTTCGCCTCGCTGACGGACTGGCGACAGTCGCGCTGGGCGGAGTCGCAGTACATCCACTACGAGGTCTTCGACGCGTTCGACAAGATCACCGACCTGTTCGCGGTCGGCGCGCTGCAGATCGATCCGTACGGAAACGCCAACCTGATCGGTGTCGGCGACGACTACCGGCAGCTGAAGTTCCGCGGCCCGGGCGCGGTGGGAACGCCGAGCGCGGCGACCTCGATCGGCCGCTACTACCTCTACGTCGCGTCGCACGACCGGCGCATCTTCGTCGAGCGATGCGACTTCGTTTCGACCTTCGGCTGGGGCGAGGGCGGCGACCACCGCAAGCGGCTTGGTTTCCCCGGCGGCGGGCCGCGCTTCTGCATCACCCCGCTGTGCATCTTCGATTTCGAGGAGCAGAGCAAGCGGATGCGGCTGCATTCGCTGCACCCCGGCGTCAGCGTCGACGACGTGCTGCGCAACACCGGGTTCGAGCCGATCGTTCCCGCGCACGTCCCGCAGACCGAACCGCCCACCGAGGAGGAATTGCGGCTGCTGCGCGGCCGGGTCGATCCCGGCGGCATCCTGCGGCGACGGGAACGCGCGGGCTAGAGGAATCGGGGGCCGGGCGGGCCCGGCCCGAACACCAGGGAGCGCTTTGCCGATGGATTTCTCGTTGACGGCCGAACAGGAGATGCTGCGCGATTCGGTCGCGCGCTTCGCGCGCACCGAATGCACCGAAGAGCTGTTCCGGCGCATGGACGAAGAGGCGTACTACCCGCACGACCTCTATCGCAGGATGGGCGAGCTCGGGTTCATCGGAATCCCGCTACCCGAGCGCTATGGCGGCGCCGGGCTCGGCTGCGTCGAATCGGCGCTCTTCCAGGAGGAACTGAGCAAGCGGCTGCTGCCGCTGCAGATGAGCTTCCAGGTCTCGATCCTCGCTGCGGGCGTCGCGATTCTCGACCTCGGATCGGAGGCGCAGAAACAGGAATTCCTGCCCCCGCTCGCGCGCGGCGAGACCCGGTTCTCGATCGCCTACACCGAGCCGGACGCGGGCAGCGACGCCGCGTCGATCCGCACGACCGCGACGCGTGTCGGCGACGGCTTCCGGATCGACGGGCAGAAGATCTTCATCACCGGCGCCGACATCGCCGACCACATGCTCGTGTCGACGCGCAGCAACCGCGACGTGCCGGACCGCGAGGGCATCACCGCGTTCATCGTGGATACGAAGGCGAAGGGCGTCGAGGTGCGGCCGATCCCGAAGCTCGGCGTCAAGGCCAGTTCCTACTGCGCGGTCTTCTTCGACGACGTGCGCGTGCCGATGGAACGCGTCGTCGGCGAGGTCGACCGGGGCTGGGGCGTCGTGAGCCACAGCCTCGAGCTCGATCGCATCGGCGCTGCCGCCCGCTGGGTCGGAGTCGGGCAGGAGGCACTCGACTACGGGCTCGCCTACGCGAGCGATCGCAAGCAGTTCGGCAGGTCGATCGGCCGGTTCGCCGAGATCCGCGAAATCTTCGCCCAGATGCAGACCGAGCTGGACGCGGCCAGGCTGCTGACCTATCGCGCCGCCCAGATGTTCGACGCCGGCAAGGAGTGCCGCAAGGAGGCCTCGATGGCCAAGCTGTTCGCCTCGGAACTGGTGGTGCGCCTCACCCGGAACATGATGCAGGTGCTGGGCGGCTACTCGTACGCGATGGAATACCACGCGCAGCGCTACCTGCGCGACTGCCAGTTCGCGACGATCGGCGCGGGCACCTCGCAGATCCAGCGGCAGATCATCGGCAAGGCGATGGGCCTCTGAGGCGGCGCCGGGGCAGGGCGCGGCGCGCCGCGACGGCGCGCCCTATCTGCCGTGCCTGGCCAGGTAGTCGCCGAAGATCTCGTCGACACTCGGCTCGCGCGGGGCGATTCGCCGCGCGATCCGGGTGATGTTCAGGTAGTGGCGGTAGTCGAGGTTCTCGGAGAAGCTGTTGCCGCCCCAGGTGCCGCAGCCCATCGACAGCGAGAACGGCAAGCCGTTGTCGAAGCTGCCACCGGTCGCGAAGCAGTGGGCCTGGTTGACGATTACCCGGCACACCGGCAGCTCGAGGCCGAGCCGAAGGATGTTCTCGTCGCTTGCCGAGTGAATGCCCACCGAGTGGCCCGCGCCCTGGTATGAGTAGATCTCGCCGACGATGCGGCACGCGTCGTCGAAGTCCCGCGCACGGTAGACCGCCAGCACCGGCGACAGCTTTTCTCCGGAGAACGGGCAGTCCGGCCCCATGCCGGACTCTTCGACCATCAGGAAGCGCGCGCCCGCGAGTTGCGGGCGCGACAGCTGCGCGAGTTCGGCGATGCGCGGTGCGGACTGGGCGGTGATCGTCGAGGACAGCTTGCCCTGCGGCCACATGGTCGTCTGCAGGCGGCGCTTTTCGTCGGCGTCGAGCATCACGCCGCCGGCCGCCTCGAGCGCGGCCAGAGCCTGCTCGTAGACCGCGTCCAGGACGACGACGCTGTTCTCGGACGAGCAGCTGGTCGCGTTGTCGAAGCCCTTCGATGCGGCGATGGCCTGCGCCGCGTCGCGAAGGTTCGCCGAGACGTCGATGATCGAGGCGGCATTGCCCGCGCCCACGCCGAAGGCCGGCGTGCCGCTCGAATAGGCCGCCCGGACGTTGCTCTGCGAGCCGGTGGCGACGATCAGGTCGGCCTGGCGCATCAGTTCGTGAGTCGTCGCCTTCGTCACCGGGGCCGGCAGATGTTGCACCAGGTCGGGCGGCAGCCCGAGCTGCTTCAGCGCGGACCGGACGTAGCCCACGAGCGCCATGCAGGTGCCCAGCCCTTTCGGCGATGGCGCGAGGATGATCGCGTTGCGGCCCTTCAGCGCGTTGATGATCTTGTTCGCCGGCGTGGCGGCCGGATTCGTCGATGGCGTGATCGCCGCCACCACCCCGGCCGGCCGCGCGATCTCGAGCAGCCCCCGCGCCGGATCCTCGGAGATCACTCCGACGGTCCGGACGCCCTGCAGGTCGCGCAGCAGTCCCAGCGTCTTGCGGTGGTTCTTGACGACCTTGTCTTCGACGTTCCCGAGCCCCGTCTCGCGGACTGCCATCTCGGCAAGTTCCCGGTTGCGCGAGGGCTCGATGATCGCCCACCCGGCGGCCAGCACCGCCTCGTCGACCTGCTGCTGGTTGCAGCGCTCGTAGTCGCGCTGGGCGGCGCGCGCCCTGGCGATCAATGCTGCGACCACCGCACTCGCCTCCGCGGCGCGGGGGTCCTGGACAGGGTTTGCCGACATGGGTTGCGTCTCGCAGAGGGGTTCAGCGGGGAGCCGTTCGTCTTGCCGTCAGTGGATTGCGGCCACGGGCGCGAGGCCGAGCAACTGGCGCGCCTCCGCGGGGCTCGCGACGTGTCGACCGTACTGCCCGCAGACGTCGGCGATCTTCCTGACGAGCTCCGCATTGCTGGCAGCCAGCCGCGTCGGATCGAACTTGACGTTGTCCTCGAGCCCGGTGCGGCAGTGGCCGCCGGTCTCCAGGCACCACTGGTTGACTTCCCACTGGAAACGGCCGGTCCCCGCGGCGACCCAAGTCGCCTCGGGCATCAGCTCGCGAAGCTCGCTGCGAAGGAAATCGAACACGGATCGACGGGCCGGGAGCGCGTTCTGGATGCCGAGAACGAACTGGACGTGCAGCGGCGTCCTGAGCAGCCCCTTCTTTGCGAGCTGGACCGCGTTGTAGAGCATCGCGACGTCGAAAACCTCGATCTCGGGCTTGATGTCGAGCTCGAGCATCGTCTTCGCCAGGCCCTCGACGAAGTCGGGCGGGTTCTCGTAGATGCTGGCGGGGAAGTTGACCGAGCCCGTCGCCAGCGACGCCATGTCCGGTCGAAGCCCCAGCATCGCGCCGCGCGCCGCCTGCTCGCGGCCGCGGCCGCCGGTGGAGAACTGGATGATCATGCCGGGGCAATACTTCCGCACGCCCTCCTGGACGCGGGCGAAGAGCTCCGGGTCCGAGCTCGGCGACTCGTCGGGCGCGCGCACGTGAACGTGCACCAGCGAGGCGCCCGCCTCGAAGGCTTCGTGCGTCGACTCGATCTGCTCCGCCGGGGTCACCGGCACGGCGGGGTTGTCCTTCTTGCGCGGCAACGCGCCGGTGATCGCCACGGTGATGATGGTGGGTGTCGTCATGGTCTCCTCTCTCGGCGCGCGTCTCGGGCAGAAATTTCGATGGTCGAAATGATGAATTTCATTATTGCAATTCTAGCGCGGCCGTGCAATTATTTCTACCGATGAAACAATTTGTCTCGTTCAAAGAAACGAGATTCCGAAAGGAGACAACGTGGGCATGCAGGGCCTGAGCTACCAGGAATTGCTGCAGCTGGTCGAGCTGATCAAGTCGTCGTCCCAGTTCCGCGAGTTCCGCTTGCGCTCGGGCGACCTCGAGCTCGAGCTGCGCCGTGGCGGTCCCGATGCGCCGGTCGCGCCCGCTTCGCGTGCGGATGCGCCGCTCAACGGCCATTCCGCGCCTCCCGCGCCCGCCCCGACCGCGGACCCCGCGCCGGCGGCCAGCGAGCCGGCGCCCGTCGCGGCGCGCCCCTCGGCGCCTGCGCCAGCGAAGGGGGTCCGTGAACTTCCCGAAGGCGCGACCGTGATCAAGTCCCCGATGGTCGGCACCTTCTACCGCGCGCCCGAGCCCGGCGCCAGGCCATTCGTCGAGGTGGGCGCCGCCGTGGCGCCCGACACCACGGTCTGCATCATCGAGGTCATGAAGCTGATGAACTCGATTCCGGCGCAGTGTCGCGGAACGGTCGCCGAGATCCTGGTCGGCGACGGCGAGGCCGTCGAGTACGGCCAGCCCCTGATCGTCATCACCCCGGCCTGAACGCATGAACCGCGAGCGCCCGGCGGTCCGGCACCGATGAAGCACGACGATCACGCAGTCCGGCCTTTCAGGCGGGTGTTGATCGCCAATCGCGGCGAGATCGCCGTGCGGATCCATCGCGCGTGCCACGAATTGGGTCTCGAGACCGTCCAGGTCTATTCCGAGGCCGACCGCGACAGCCTGCCGGTACGCCTCGCGGATCACGCCGTCTGCATCGGCCCCGCGCGTTCGGCGCAGAGCTACCTGAACGGCCAGTTCATCCTGTCCGCTGCGTCGATGTTCAAGGCCGAAGCGATACACCCCGGGTACGGCTTCCTCTCCGAGAACGCCGGCTTCGCGAGGGCCTGCGAGCAGGAGGGCATCGCGTTCATCGGGCCATCGGCCGACGTCATCGCGATGATGGGAGACAAGGCGCGCGCGCGCGCGGTGGCCGAGGAAGCCGACGTCCCGACGACGCCCGGCTCGCGCGGCACGGTCGGCGACCCGATCCAGGCGCGGGCGATCGCCGACTCGCTCGGCTACCCGGTGATCCTGAAGGCCGCGGCGGGCGGCGGCGGCCGCGGGATGAGGGAGGTCCACCGCAGCGAAGACCTGGCCTCGCAATACGAGAACGCCGCCCGAGAGGCCAAGGCGGCGTTCGGCGACGACGCGATCTACGTCGAGAAGTTCCTCACGCGGATCCGGCACATCGAGATCCAGATCCTCTCGGACGGCGAGAACGTCCTGCACCTCGGCGAGCGCGACTGCTCGGTGCAGCGGCGCAACCAGAAGTTGCTCGAGGAGGGGCCTTCGCCGGTGCTCGACCCCGGGCTGCGCGAACGGATCGTCGAAGCAGCGGTGCGCCTGTGCCGGCACGCCGGATATCGCAGCGCCGGCACGATCGAGTGCATCCTCGACCCGCAGACCGGCGAGTTCTACTTCATGGAGATGAACACGCGGATCCAGGTCGAGCATCCGGTGACCGAGATGATCACCGGGGTCGACATCGTCAAGGAGCAGATCCGCATCGCCCAGGGCGAGAAGCTCCGCCTCGACCAGGCGGACGTCCGGCTGGCCGGCCACGCGATCGAGTGCCGGATCAACGCCGAGGATGCCGACGCCGACTTCGCGCCGGCGCCCGGGGTGATCTCCGACGTGCACTGGCCGGGCGGACCGGGCATCCGGGTCGACTCGCACGTCTACCGCGGCTATCGGGTTCCGCCCTACTACGACTCGCTGCTCGCCAAGCTCGTCGCCTGGGGGAAGGATCGCACCGAGGCCATGGCGCGGATGGCACGCGCGCTGGCCGAGCTTCGCGTCGACGGGGTCAAGACGACCGCGCCGTTCCATCAGCGACTGTTGCGATCCGAAGACTTTCGACGCGGCGACGTCCACACGCGCTTCGTCGAGCAATTCCTGAGGGAGTCACGATGAGCAGGAAGAAGCCGGGGGCAGCGGCGTCGCGGCCGTTCGGCCTGATCGACGTCACGCTGCGCGACGGACACCAGTGCCTGTGGTCGACCCGGATGACCACCGCCATGATGACGCCGATCCTGGAGGCGATCGATCGCGTCGGCTACTCGTACATCAACATCCTGGGTGGCGCCGTCTTCGACGTCTGCGTGCGCTACCTGCACGAGAACCCGTGGGAACGCGTGGCGCTCCTCTGCGATCGGCTGAAGACGCCGTGCGACGGGCTCACGCGCGGGCAGAGCCTGTACACGTTCGAGCTGTTTCCGGACGACGTGGTGGCGCTGAACTCGTACGTGCTGGCACGGCTCGGCGTGAAGGTGCTGACCGTCTACGACGCGCTGAACGACAACCGCAACATCGTGTCGTCGGTCGTCTCGGCGCACGAGGCGGGAATGCAGGTCAACGCGATGATGACCTACACGCTCTCGCCCGTGCACACGGACGCGTACTACGTCGAGCGCGCGAAGGAACTGGTCGCGCTGAAGGCCGACTTCATCTCGATCAAGGATCCGACCGGGCTGCTGACGCCCGAGCGGGCACTCACCCTCTTCCCGGCCGTCGTCCAGGCGGCCGCCGGCACGCCGGTGCAGCTGCACTCGCATTGCCAGTCCGGGCTCGCGCCGCAGGTCTACGGCATCGCGGTCGAATCCGGCTTCCGGTACGGCTATACCGCGTCGGAGCCGCTTGCGAACGGCGCCTCGCTGCCTTCGACCGAGGAGATCGACGAGCGCGCGCGCGCGCTCGGGGCTACCACCGGAATCGACAGGTCGGCCCTGGCGGAGGTGTCGGGCTACTTCGCCTGCCTGGCGGAACGCGAGGGCAAGCCGAGGGGCCGGGTCACGGAATACGACCCCGCGCTCTACGAGCATCAGGTGCCTGGCGGCATGATCTCGAACCTGCGCTCGCAGCTCGCGACGATGGGCATGGAGCACCGGCTTCCGGAGATCCTCGAAGAGGCCGCCAGGGTGCGGCGCGACCTGGGCTATCCGATCCTCGTGAGCCCGTTCGCGCAATACATCATCACGCAGTCCGTGCTCAACGTCGTCCAGGGCGAGCGCTACAAGACGATCCCCGACGAGGTGCGCAAGTACGCGATGGGACACTACGGCAGGCTGGCTGCGGCGCCTTCGGACGAGTTCCTGGAGCGGGCCGGCATCCGGCCGGATCAGATCTCCGACGAGCCGCCGGCTGCGCACCTCGCGCCGGCGCTGCCGGCACTTCGGGCGCAGCTCGGCTCGGGAGCTTCCGACGAGGACCTGCTGCTCGCCGCGTTCTATGCGCCGGAGCTGCTGGCCCCGCTTCGCAAGCCGCAGCCGGCGTACCAGTTCAGGACGACGCCGTTGATGGAGTTGATCCGGTACGTCGGATCGTTGAAGGACCTGCGAATGACCCGAATCCGCTTCGGCGAAACGGAGATGACCTTGTCGAGCTGAGCCGATCGCCAGACACCGTGCGTCGGCACGAACCCCAACAAGAGCCGGATCCACGGCCTCGAACGCCCGAAACTTACCGAGGAGACTCTCGCATGGATACACGAACGATCGCGCGGCCCCGTCGCCGCGTTCTGGCGGCGATGGCGAGCGCAGCAGCGCTTCTGCTGCCGGCCGCGTCCTTCGCGCAGGACAAGTTCAACGACTGGGGCTGGCCGCAGCCCTACGAGAAGGTCTCGGACAAGTCGGTCCAGTGGCTGAAGGACAAGGGCTGGTGGCCGATCCAGGTCGCGTTCCAGGCGCCGTGGTCGGGCCAGAACACGGTGAACATCGTGATGGACCGGATGGGACTGCTCAAGGCGCGCGGCGTCGAGGCCAAGTGGACTGCGTTCCCGTCGGGCCCGGCCATCAACGAGGTGCTGATCTCGGGCCGCTACCAGGTCGGCAACGGGGGCAACTTCCCGTTCACCTCGCTGGTCGACAGGAAGATCCCGGTGAAGGCGATCGGCATCGTCAGTCCGAACCTGCTGCACGCACTGGTGGTTCCGAGCGACTCGCCGCTGAGGAGCATCAAGGACCTGAAGGGCTCGAACCCGCCCGCCACGATCGGACTGGTCACCGGTTCGTCGGCGGAGTTCTATTTCCAGATGGCGATCCAGCTCAATGGCCTGCAGGTCGGCAAGGACATCATCCTGAAGAACATGCCGCCGGGCGAACAGATCGCGATGCCCAAAGGCGTGACCGGGGTCGTCTCGTGGGACCCCACGCCCGAACTGATCGTGTCCGAGCGCAAGACCGGCCGGATCGCCGACACGATCTTCCCGTACAACATGTACGAGGGCCAGTTCTATCTGCGCAGCGAGATCATCGAAAATGTTCCCGACGTCGCGCAGGCGTTCGCCGATGCACTCGCCGAGGCGACCCTCTGGACGCGCCGCAACCCGGAGAAAGCCGCGGAAGTGATGGCCGAAGATCCGAACCTTCGCCACTTCTCGAAGGCCATCCTGCTGCAGCAGATCCAGGCCTACAACAACCTGTACAAGCCGACCTACCTGTACCCGCACGCGCAGTTCTGGGGGCAGGCCAACGAGCCGATCTTCGACTGGCTGTTCGCGCAGAAGCGCATCACGCGACCGCTGAAGGCAGGTGACTTCGCCGACGCGGTCGACGAGCGGTTCATGCGGACCACGTTCGGCAAGCTCGGATGGGCGGTGCCGAAGCAGCCGCCGTTCCTGCCGGCCGACTGGAAGGGGCAGGCGAACAAGCCTCCGTATCCCGAGTACGTGCACGCGTTCAACAGCAAGCAGCCGCAGCCGTTTCCCGAGGCCGGCGACCTGACGAAGCCGTGGAGTTTCGCGGGCCGCAGTTTCCAACCATGAATCCGTGCCCGGCGGCGAGCGTCTGCCGCCGCCGGTGGAGGCTCGCTCATGAATGACGTCATGGCCGGCAAGGGCGCCGCCGCCGAACCCGCTGGCCGGAGCACCGCGTCTGCGACGCGGCGGTCCGCCGAAGCGCTCGGTGCCGCCCTTCCGCGGCCACCGGGCCTTGCCGCCAGGCTTCTTGGAAGGGTCAGGCGGTTGGGGCTCGTCGCGTTGCTGCTGGTCGTCTGGCAGTACGTCAGCACCTCGGTGCTGGACGAGACCGCGCGCGTACTTCTGCCGCCACCGATGGCCATCTTCTCGGCGGCGTGGGAACTGATCGTTTCGGGTGATCTGTGGCGCCACCTGGGCGACTCGCTGAAGCGGGAGGCGGTGGCCTTCCTCTGGGCCACGATCGCGATCCCGCTCGGCGTCGCGATGGGATGGTGGAAGGCGGTCGACGAGCAGTTCGATCCGTTGATGGAAGTCCTCCGCCCCATTCCCCCGCTCGCCTGGATTCCGCTTTCGATCCTCTGGTTCGGAATCGGCGACACGCAGAACCAGTTCATCATCTTCCTCGGCATCTTCTTCCCGATCCTGCTCAACACGATCACGGGCGTGCGCGGTGTGGAGCCGAACCTGGTCCGCGCCGCGCGTTGCCTCGGCGCCAGCGAGTGGGCGATCCTGTCGCGCGTGGTGCTGCGCGCCGCACTGCCGCAGATCATCACGGGCATCCGCATCGGCCTCGGGGTGGGATGGATGGCGCTCGTCGCGGCCGAACTGGTCGGCGCGAGTTCCGGCCTCGGCTTCCTGATCAACGACGCCCGGACGATCCTGCGTACCGACTACATCATCGTCGGGATGGCGACGATCGGGATCGTCGGCCTCCTGATCGACGCCGCGATCCGCGAAGTGATGCGCCGGGTCCTCCCGTGGTCGCGCGCGATGCAACAGTGAGGGGTTCGCCATGAGCGACGTCAGCGTCGAGCACGTCACGAAGATCTTTCCGGGCCACGACGCCAAGGACGAGCCGGTGTTGGCGCTGGACGACGTCAGTTTCGAGATCCAGGATCAGGAGTTCTGCTCGATCCTCGGCCACAGCGGCTGCGGCAAGACCACGCTGCTGACCATGCTTGCCGGATTCGAGCAACCGACCGAAGGTCGCGTTCTCGTCGACGGCCGGCCGGTCGGCCGTCCCTCATGGACCCGCTCGGTGGTCTTCCAGGACTACGCGCTGTTCCCGTGGCTGACCGTCGAGCGCAATGTCGCATTCGGCCTCGAAATGAAGAAGATCCCGTCGGCGCAGCGAAGCGCGATCGTCGAGCGCAATCTGCGTCTCGTCGGCCTCGACGGCTTCGAAAAGCGCTACCCGCACCAGCTCTCCGGCGGGATGAAGCAGCGGGTGTCCATCGCGCGCGCGTTGGCCGTCGATCCCGAAGTCCTGCTCATGGACGAGCCGTTTGCGGCGCTCGACGCCCAGAACCGCGCGATGATGCAGGAGGAAATGGGGCGGATCCTCGCCGAGGCCGACCCGGCTGCGCGCAAGACCATGGTCCTGGTCACGCACAGCATCGAGGAGGCGATTCTGTTGTCCGACCGGATCATCGTACTGTCGAGTCGCCCGGGGCGCGTCAAGGAGAACATCCGCGTCGACCTGCCGAGGCCGCGCGACGAGGACCAGCCGGGGTTCGTCGAGTTGCGACGGCACATCCGGCAATTGATCCACGAAGAGCTCTACGCCGAGTCGCGATCGGCGCACACCCGAGCCTGAGCGTGCATTTTCCCGGCATGCGAGCGGCACGCACCACGGTGCCGTCGGAGCGAGTGACCTGAGCGAGGCTGCAACGATGCGGGGGGCATCATGCTGGACGAGCTCTTGAGTGTGCAGATGCTGGCGGCCGTGGCGATCGGCGCCGTGGCGGGATGGATTCGTGGCGTTACGGGATTCGGAGCGGCGATGGTGATGACGCCGCCGCTCAGCCTCATGCTGGGTCCGCAACTCGCGGTCCCCGTCACCCTGATGCTCGAGACCTTCGCGGCGGCGCCGATGCTGCCTGGGGCTGCGCGCATCGCGCAGTGGAGGGTCCTCGCGCCGATCTCCGTGGCAGCCGTGGCGTTCGTGCCTGTCGGGGCCTACGTGCTCGCGACGGCGGAGCCGGATCCGCTGCGGCGCGCCATCGCGTTGATCGTCATCGTTTTTTCGCTGCTGCTGCTGAGCGGCGCCCGATACCACGGACGGCAGCGCATCTCGACCTCGGTCGGACTCGGCAGCCTCAGTGGAACCATGCTGGGAGCCACCAGCATCGGCGCGCCCCCGGTGATCCTCTACCTGCTCGCGGGACCCGAGCCGGTTCACGTCACCCGGGCGAACCTCACGCTCTACGTCGTCGTGATCTCCGCGGTGGGACTCCTCTCCCTCGCATTCCGGGGCGTGATCGATCAGCGCGTGATGATGTTCGCGGCAGCGATGGCCCCGCTATTCATGGCGGGAGTGATCGCCGGTTCGCGCTTCTTCGCCTACCTGAGCGACCAGCGCTTCCGCCGGCTCACCATGGTATTCATGCTGCTCGTCTCGACTTTCGTCCTGTTGGCCTGACGTACAATGAGTGCATCGCGATTTCGCCGGCGCGCCGTCGGGGCCGGTCCCTGCTAGATGGCCAAGCAGCGCCACGAAGCTCCCACCGAGTCGATCGCCCTTCGAGCCTTCGCGGTGCTCGAGGAGGTCGTGCGCGCCGCGGCACCGATGTCGCTCGACGAAGTGACGCACGCCCGCGGGCTGCCGAAGCCGACCACGTTCCGCATTCTGAGCCTGCTGCAGTCGGCCGATCTGCTGCGGCGCGAGCCGCTGACGAAGCGCTATACGGTCGGTCCCCGCCTGACGGCGTTCGCGCTCGATCTCTGGCGCCAGTCGACCTTGCGGGTCCAGTGGCACCGTGCGCTCGAGGAAGCGGTCGACGAGATCGGCGAGAGCTGCAATCTCACGATCCTCGAGGGCGACAAGGTGCTCTATCTCGACCGGGTCGAGACGCGCCGACCGCTTCGGCTGCACCTCGAACCCGGGACGCGTGTTCCGCTGCACTGCACGGCCAGCGGCAAGCTGTTCCTGTGCCAGATGAGCCGCGAACAGATCCGGCGGCTACTCGGCCCTGAGCCGCTCGAGTCCCACACCGACAAGACGATTACCCGCTACGCCGACCTGTTCGAGGACCTCGCGCGAGTACTGGGAACGCAGGTCGGGACCCACGACTGCGAGCTGTTCGACGATTCGGTGGCGATCGCGGTTCCGATTGCCGATACGGCGGGCTACATCTATGCCGCCGTCGCGGTCCATGCGCCATCGTCGCGCGAAAGCATCGAGAGCTGCATGCGGTATCTGCCGGCATTGCGGAAGGCGGCATCGCGGATCGCCGCGACCATGACGCCGCCGCCGGCGGAGCCTCCCGGGCGCTCGGCGCCAGCCGCCAAGGGGGGGCGGGGCGCTGCGAAGCACGATTCAGGTGTGCTGGTCAGGCCTACCGTCCCGGCGAAGCGCGGGGCCACAGCACGGACGTCTTCGCGCCGGCCGCTTCGCTGAAGGTGGTGCACGGACCGGATCGGAGGGCGCGCATCAAGGCGGGCTGGTGTCCGTGCGCCGTGACGCCACCCTTCTTCCTGCAGCTGCGCCAGCGCCGCTTCGATGCAAAACCGGCTCCCGGCCGCGTTCTGCTCGGCAAGCGTGCGCAGAATCGCCCGCGAGCCGACATGGTGCGCACGCTACCGGGTCGGCGACGGCAACGGGGCATGCAGGATGGTCGGCCCTTCCTGGAGCTTCAGGAGTACGGTGCGCACTTCACCGGAGCCAGGCAATTCCTCCGCCGAGAGCGTGCGCGCGAGATCTTCCTCGTTCGTTATGCTCGTTTCGTCGTTCTGGATCGATCTCATGATCCGTCCGCCGATGATCAACGGGTCACTCTGGCCGGTGATGTGCAGCGTGCCGGCATAGACGAGTCGGGCATCTTCCGAAATGTCGAGCCGCCAACGAGGAGCGCTCTTGGTCAATCGTGCGTACGTAAACACGTCCGATCGTCGGGGTGGGTAGACAGCGAGATAGTGCGTTCCAGGCGGGAGGACGAAGTACGTCCAGCCGTTCTTGCGCGATTCCGGCGACAGGAAGCGCAGCGACGGCAGGCGCTCGGGTTCACCGCCGGTCCTGAAGGATCCCATGCCGAAACTGATGTTGTCGTCCACCACTTCGCGGCTGAACGGTTCGTAGGGTTGCCCGTTCTCGATCGTGCATTGCACCCTCAGCAGCACGATCGCTTTCTTGCCCGCGCCGATCGCTGTTCTTTCCTCTTCGGTCGGCAAGCCGGTGGAGGCGCAGCCCGAAAGAAAGCCGACGAGCAACGCGACGAGGAAGAGCCTGGCCGTCAATGCTGTCCCCGGTTCGATTCCTCGGACGCCTTCGCCCCGGAACCGCGCACCCACTCCTCGAGGAAGTCTCCATACCCCTTGTTCGAGGGCCGAACCGTTCTCTCGAAGCGCTGCACCCGGTCCTCGTCATCGAACCGGATGAGCAGCATGTACCGTTTGGGCAGGTCCGTCGCGCCGACGGCTCCGGAATAACCGCCGCCTACTGCCCAGATCAGGATTCCCTGCCGCATCACCCAGTCGTAGGCGAACACGCGAGCTTCTTCCCAGATGACATCCGGATCACCCAGGCGGTCGATGACTTCGCTCCTCGTCGTGACGCCGGGGGACAGGAAAAGCAGTTGTTCCTCGGATACCGGTGTCCCGGCCAGCACCTTGCGCTCTTGCATGGGAATCGGAAGCAATACGCATCCGGCCTGCAAGACCAGCGCACAGCACAATGAAGCCAGCGCAGCGCGCTTCGCCTGGTCCTTGCGTTCGACGACTCGCCCCGCGTGCCGTCGAGCGAACGCCGGCAGCTCGGAATGAGTGCGCGTGTCGGCGTCGGCTGCCTGAACAGGTATGACGTGCATGAGTGTCGTCAATTCTGCGATCGGCGAGCGTCATCGGGTTGACGGCGCGCAAGACGTGCGATGCCCGTAGCCGCAACGCGACGGGGAAGATGCGCGCAGCGCCAATGCGGCTGCGCATCCAGCCACAGGCGGGCGAGGATCCTCTCGATGACCGGCCGCCCGAGGTGTAGCATCCACGAAGGACTCCAACGGAGGCCGCCATGATCGACGATTCCCTGTATCACGACGGGATGCGCCGGCTTCAGGACGCCCGCGACACGCGGGCGATCGCCGACCGGCTCGCTCAGGTCACCGTCCGCACGGCGTTCACCGACGAGGATCGGGCGTTCATCGAATCGCGCCCGGCGTTCTTCGTGGCGACCGCCGACGAGCAGGGTCGCCCCGATTGCTCGTACAAGGGCGGCCTGCCCGGATTCGTCCGCGTGCTCGACGACCGGACGATCGCCTTTCCCGACTACGACGGCAACGGCATGTACCGCTCGTGGGGCAACGTCGTCGTCAACCCGCACGTCGGCCTGCTCTTTCCGGACTTCGAGCATCCGAAGCGACTCCGGGTCAACGGCACGGCATCGATCAGTGCCGACGATCCGCTGCGCGACGCGTTTCCCGGGGCCGTCTTCATCGTCCGCGTCCTCGCGACGCGCATCTTCCCCAACTGCCCGCGCAACCTTCACCGGATGCAGCTGGTCGAGCCGTCGGTGTACTCGCCTCGACCCGACTACGAGCCGCCGGTGCCTGCGTGGAAGACGTTCGACGTGTTTCGCGACGCCTTGCCGGCACGCGATCGCGGCGACGACGCGAAGCGCTGAGGCGTTCGGGTTTCCGTCGCAGCCTGGCCGCGGGCAGCGCCCGGCCCGCCGACCCCGTCTCGAGAACGGGCGCAGAATCGAACCGGCCGCTCGAGCGGCGTCGCCTGCGCCGGCGGTCGTCCGATCAACCTCGATCAGTTGAGGGATTCGCCATGAGCACACTCGCGATACTCCGCAGATCCGCATTCCCGATCATCGCCGCGGCCGCGGCGCTCGCGCTCTCGACCGGCGCACTCGCGCAGCAGATGAACCTGAAGCTCGGCGGCGCCGCCGAAGTGCCGCCGGTCACCACGGCCGCCGCCGGCTCCGGAACCATCACCGTCGGCGCCGACAAGTCGATCAGCGGCTCGGTGACCACGACCGGCATGAAGGGCACGATGGCGCACATCCACGAGGGGGCGGCCGGCGCCAACGGCCCGGTGGCCATTCCGCTGGTGCAGGACGGCGACGGCAAGTGGGCCGTGCCGGCCGGAGCGAAGCTCAACGACGCGCAATACGCGGCCTTCAAGGCCGGCAAGCTGTACGTGAACGTGCACAGCGCGCAGCACCCCGGCGGGGAAGTGCGCGCGCAACTGATGCCGTGACGACGACTTCGTGATCCTGCGAGCGGCGCGCCCGGTGCGCGGGCGCGCCGCTCCACGCTTAGAATCGGCGTTCCCGATCACGAGCGGAGATTCCGATGCCCGACACCGTCGCCTTCATCGGCCTGGGCGCGATGGGTGCGCCGATGGCGTCCAACCTGCAGGCGGCAGGCTTCGCGCTGCGCGCCTGGAACCGCACCGCCGATCGCGCGCGTCCGTTCGCCGAGCGCGGCGCGACGGTCTGCGCGTCGATCGCCGAGGCGGTGCAGGGCGCGCGATTCGTCGTCTCGATCGTCGCTGACGACGAGGCGACGCGCGCGGTGATGCTGGGCGAGCGCGGCGTCGTCGCCAGCGCTGCGCGCGGCACCGTGATCGTCGACTGCAGCACCAACACCCCGGCGATGGCCCGCGAAGTCGCGCAGGCGGCAGCGGTGCGCGGCCTCGTCTACCTCGACGCGCCGGTGTCGGGCAGCGTGCCGCAGGCGCGCAATCGCGAGCTGGTGTTCATGGTGGGCGGCGACGCGGTCGCGATCGAGACGGCGCGTCCGCTGTTCGACGCGATGGGACGCATGACGGTGCACGTCGGCGCGAGCGGCGCGGGCGCGACGATCAAGCTGGTGAACAACATGCTGTCGGGCACGATGACGGCGGCGATGGCCGAGGCGGTGTCGATCGCGCAGGCGGCCGGCGTCGATCCGGAGGCGGCGCAGGCCGTCCTGGCCGAAGGGCCGGTCGCGTCGAGGCTGCTGCGCACCAAGCTGCCGAAGATGCTCGGGCGCGACTTTTCCGCGCAGTTCCAGCTGGCGCTGATGGAGAAGGACCTGCGCTATTTCCTGGCGCTGGCCCAGCAGGTCGACCGGCCGGCACCGATGGCTTCGCTGGTGCGCAGCCAGTTCCAGGCTGCGCGCCGCGCCGGTTTCGGCGCACTGGACACCAGCGCGCTGGTCGCGCACATCGGCGGCGAGGCGCCAAGGGGCTGAGCGGGCGTCGCCCGACGCGTTTCAGCCGGCGTTCGGTCCCGGCACCGCATCGCGTCGATCGTCGGAATCGAGCAGGCGCGCCAGCGCGGCGATCACCACGAGCGTGACCGCTACGCGGCCCACCAGCACGATCCAGATGTTCGCGCCGAGCGCGACGATCAGCGCGGTGTCCTCGATCAGCGCGTGCGACAGCGACAGCCACGCGAGCGCGAGGAAGCGCGTTCGCGCCGGGAAGCGCTGGCGCTCGGCCTCCTCGATGATCAGCGCGCCGCCGTAGGTGAGCCCGAGCAGCACGCCGACCGTGGTCACCGGGGCGGCGCTCGAATCGAGCCCCGACACGCGCAGCAGCGGCGCGAGCGCGTCGGTGATCCGCCGCGTGGCGCCGCTGCGCTCCAACGCATCGAGTAGCACCAGCAGGCCGACGATGATCGCGAAGGTGACCGCGAGCGAGAACGCGGTGCCTGCGATCCAGCCGACGATTCCGGCGTCCTTGCGGTCGTCTGCCAGCGCCGAGCCCTGCAGCCAGTCGAGCGCGAGTGGCTCGGTCAGGGTCCCCGACAGCGTGCAGCCCCAGGCGACGGCGCCTCCGTAAGCGAGCGCGACGCCGATCCGCAGCGCAGCGGTCGCCCAGAAGCTGCTGCCGGCGCGACGCACGATCGCCTGCTCGACCGGAAGCGCGTGCGCGAACAGGATCATCGCGCACAGCGCGCTGAACTGGCCGGCGCTGATCTCGAGCACGGGCGCGAGGCCGATCAGCGCAGCGATCGCGCCGTAGACCCCGATGAAGACGCCGGTGATCCAGATGATTCCGGCCTCGGGTGGCAGTCCGATCCACGCCATCGCCGGCGCGATCGCCCGCCCCAGCGCACCGACCCAGCCGAGCTGCCTGCCGATCTCCACGACGACCATGACGGGCAGCATGACCCTGGCCAGCGCGACGAACAGTCGGCGGCTGCGTGTCAGCAGTCGGGCGAGGTACGGCAACGAGGGCTTCCGGGCGGCGATCGGCGCCGCAGCATACCGGATCGACGGCCTGCGGCGCGCGGCTTTGGGCTATCGTCGCGGTCAGCGACGCTCCCGTCCGTACCCAGGCCGCTCCCATGACCACGGTCCGACCCGACGCCCCCGCGCTGCGCATGCTCGCCGAACAGGCGTTCTCGCGCGCCGCCGGCGCCCCGCTGGTGGGGCGCAACGCGATCCGGCTCCTCAGGGACGCGGGCGAGAACTATCCGGCCTGGCTCGATGCGATCGAGTCGGCGCACCAGTCGGTGCTGTTCGAGAACTACATCGTGCACGACGACGCCGTGGGTCGCCGCTTCGCCGACGCGCTGGCGGCGAAGGCGCGCCAGGGCGCGCGGGTTCGCGTGATCTACGACTGGTTCGGCTGCCTGGGCACCGCCACGCGCGCCTTCTGGGAGCGACTGCGCGATGCCGGCGCCGAAGTGCGCGGGTTCAATCCGCCGCGCTTCGACGCGCCGCTCGGCTGGCTCAGCCGCAACCACCGCAAGTCGCTGTGCGTCGACGACCGCGTCGCCTTCGTCAGCGGGCTGTGCGTCGGGCAGCGCTGGGTCGGCGATCCGCAGCGCGGGTCCGAGCCCTGGCGCGACACCGGCGTCGAGGTGCGCGGCCCGGCGGTCGCCGACGTCGCGCATGCGTTCGCGCGCGCGTGGGCCGAGACCGGCGGCTCGATCCCGCCGGGCGAGCTGCCCGACGCGGCGGCGATCGCCGCCGCGGGCGACGTCGAGCTGCGCGTGCTCGCGACGATGCCCTCGGTCGCGGGCCTGTACCGGCTGGACCAGATGATCGCCGCCCTCGCGCGGGAAACCCTTTGGCTCACCGACGCCTACTTCGTCGGCACCGCGAGCTACGTGCAGGCGTTGCGCGAGGCCGCGATGGACGGCGTGGACGTGCGCCTGCTCGTGCCCGGCGCGAGCGACGTGCCGATTCTGTCGCCGATCACGCGCAGCGGCTATCGGCCCCTGCTCGAGGCGGGCGTGCGGGTGTTCGAGTGGAACGGCCCGATGCTGCACGCCAAGACCGCGGTGACCGACGGCCGCTGGGCGCGGGTCGGCTCGAGCAACCTGAACGTGGCCAGCTGGCTCGGCAACTGGGAGCTCGACGTCGCGGCCGATGATGCGGCGTTCGCGCAGCAGATGCAGCGGGCGTACCTGGCCGACCTCGAACGGGCCACCGAGATCCTGCTGGTCGAACGCAACCGCGTGCGCTGCGCGGGGACTGACCGCGCGCGTCCGCGGTGGCGCCGCGCGGGGTCCGGCGGCGTTACCGCAGGTGCAGCATCGGGCGGAACATCGGGCGGAACATCGGGCGGAACATCGGGCGCGCGCGGGCCGCGGGGCACGCGCGGACGCGGCGCGCGGGGCAGCGCCGGACAGCTCGCCGCCGGCGCGATCCGCGTCGGCAACACGTTCGGGGCAGCGATCACGAACCGGCGCGTTCTCGGCGCAGCCGAGGCCAAGACGATGGCGCTCTCAGCGATCGCGCTGGCCGCGATCGCCTTGGTGGCCGCACTCTGGCCGAAGGTCGTGGCCTGGCCGCTCGGGCTGCTGGCGGCCTGGAGCGCCGCGGCGCTGCTGGTGCGAGCGCGCCGCCTGCACCGGGCCGCGAGCCCGCCGCCGGACGAATCGGCCGACGCGCGGCGCTGAGCGGACCCCAGGCGCGCGCTCCGCCCGGCCGGGCAGGCGAGGATCGGGCCGACGCCGCGCCCGACCGGATCAGTCGCGGTGCCTGCCCTTGCCGTGGCCCTGGCCGCGACCGCGGTCGTCGCCGCGACGGTCGTCCTCTCGATAGACCACCGGGCCGGCGCGGTAGCGCGGCACGTAGACCTCGTTGTACCAGCCCTCCTGGACGAAGTAGACCGGGCGCGCGCAGGCGCCGTAGCGGTGGCAGTGCTTGCGCCAGTTCTTCGCGTGACCGGGTGGCACGTGCAGGTAGACCGGCTGGCGCACGACACCGACCGGCACCGGCTGGATCACCACCGGCTCCGCATAGACCACCTGCGGGCGCGGGTAGTTGCCGATGTCGATCTGTCCATAGAAGCCGGGCTGTCCGATGGACACGGACACGCCGACGTCGGCGGCGAGGGTCGGCGCGGCAAGCGCGGCCAGCGCCGAGGCGAACAGCAGTCTTTTCATGCGTGGGGACTCCGTCGATCGGTGCGTCGATTGTCGGACGCGGCGTCGCCGACACGGACGACCGACGCTGTCCCGGCATCTCGAACGGTCGGTCCGGGCCGCCGGGCGCGCCCCGGCCAGGCGGTGCCGCGGCCCCTTGCGCGCGTCCCCGCTGGGTGCCCTCGAGCCTGGCGTATAATAAGCATTGCTTACTAATTCTCCGGACCTGGCAGCGATGCACTCTCAACACGACGGCCTCGGCTTCCTGCTGGCCGAAGTCTCGCGCCTGATGCGGCGCGAATTCGCGCAGAGGATGGGCGACAGCATCTCGACGCTCACCTTCGCGCAGGCACGCGTCCTCGTGCACCTGGCGCGGGAGGAAGGGTTGCGCCAGATCGAGCTGGCCAACCTGCTCGAGGTGCAGCCGATCACGCTGGCCCGCCTTGTCGACCAGCTCGACGCGCGCGGCCTGGTCGAGCGCAGGCCCGATCCCGAAGATCGCCGCGCGCACCGGCTCTTCCTGACCCCGGCAGCCCGGCCGCACCTGGCGGCGATCCGGACGGTCGCAGCCTCGGTGCGCGCGCGCGCGCTTCGCGACATCGATGCCGTGCAGGCCGGCGCCCTGTCGACGACGCTGGGCCGAATGCGCGACAACCTCGCGACCAACGCAGGCGACGCTGCGCGCGTCGAAGCGCGATGAGCGACGTGCCCGATCTCGTGCTCGAGCCTTCGCGGCAATCCGCGCACGCGCCGGCCAACGGCCGCGCCAACGGCCGTCGGCGCGCACTGCGGATCCTGCTGCTGGTCGTCGTCCCTGCGATCGCCGCGCTCGTCGTCGCGATCGTCTGGTTGCAGGGCGGGCGCTTCGTCGAGACCGACAACGCCTACGTGAAGGCCGACAAGGTTCCGGTCAGCGCCGAAGTTTCGGGCGCGGTCGCCGAGGTCCTGGTCCAGGAGAACCAGGTCGTCGCGGCCGGCCAGCCGCTGTTCCGGCTCGATCCGGCGCCGTTCCGCGTCGCCGTCGCCAAGGCCGAGGCGAAGCTCGCACAGGCGCGCACCGACATTGCCGCGATGAAGGCAAGCTACCGCGAGCGGCAGGCGCAGATCGCGCTGGCCCGAACGAAGCTGGCCTTCGCCGAGAAGGAGCAGCAGCGCCAGGCGGACCTGGCCTCGCGCAACTTCATCTCGGCGTCCAAGCTCGACGACGCGCGCCAGAGCAGGCAGCTCGCAGCCGAGCAGGTGGTCGCCGACCAGCAGGACCTCGAGCGGATCGCGACCGCGCTGGGCGGCGGCCCCGACGTGCCGGTCGAGCGCCACCCGGCGTATCTCGCCGCGCTGGCCGAGTTGCGCCAGGCCGAACTCGACCTGTCCCGCGTCGAAATCCGCGCATCGCTGGCGGGCACCGCGAGCCGGCTGCCGAAGCCGGGCCAGTACGTCGCGGCCGGGGCCACGGCCGCCGCGCTGGTCGCCGACGAGGCGCCGTGGATCGAGGCCAACTTCCCCGAGACCGACCTCACCTGGGTGCGTCCGGGCCAGCGGGCCGAAGTGCGCATCGACACCTATCCGGGACGAGTCTGGCGCGGCGAGGTCGAGAGCCTGAGCCCGGCCACCGGAGCGGAGTTCTCGCTGATCCCGGCGCAGAACGCCACCGGCAACTGGGTGAAGATCACGCAGCGCCTGCCGCTGCGGATCCGGCTCGATCCGCAGCCCGACATGCCGCGGCTGCGCGCCGGCCTGAGCGCGATCGTGCGCATCGACACCGGCCACCGCCGGACGCTGTTCGGCTTCTCGGCCAGCTGAGGGCCGCCGGGATGAGGGCAGCCGCATGAGCGCCGTTGCGTCGGCCGGCGCGGTGCCGCACGCGCCGGCGCATCGCGGCCCGATCACCGTCTCGGTGATGCTGGCCACGATCATGCAGGCGCTCGACACGACGATCGCCAACGTCGCGCTGCCGCACATGCAGGGATCGCTGGGCGCCACCTACGACCAGATCTCGTGGGTGCTGACCTCGTACATCGTCGCGGCGGCGATCGTCATGCCGCTCACCGGTTTCCTGTCGGCGCGCTTCGGCCGCAAGCGCGTCTTCATGGCGTCGATCGTCGGCTTCACGATCACCTCGATGCTGTGCGGCGCCGCGATGAACCTCACGCAGATCGTGCTGTTCCGGCTGCTGCAGGGCGTGTTCGGCGCGAGCCTGGTGCCGCTGTCGCAGGCGGTGCTGCTCGACACCTATCCGCGCGAGCGGCACGGCCCGGCGATGGCGCTGTGGGGGCTCGGCGTGATGGTCGGCCCGATCCTCGGTCCGACGCTCGGCGGCTGGCTGACCGAGTACTACGACTGGCGCTGGGTGTTCTACATCAACCTGCCGTTCGGCCTGCTCGCGTGGTTCGGGCTCGGGCTGTACGTCCGCGAGACCGAGGTCGACGCGACGCGTCGCTTCGACCTCCTCGGCTTCGCGATGCTGAGCCTGGGCATCGGCGCGCTGCAGATGATGCTCGACCGCGGCGGCACGCTCGACTGGTTCGCGAGCACCGAGATCGTCGTCGAGGCGATGCTCGCGGGGCTGGGGCTCTACCTGTTCATCGCGCACATCCTCACGCACGAGCATCCGTTCATCGAGCCGGCGCTGTTTCGCGACCGCAACTTCAGCGTCGGCCTGCTTTTCATCTTCGTGGTCGGGATGATCCTGCTCACCACGATGACGCTGCTGCCGCCGTTCCTGCAGAACCTGATGGGCTATCCGGTCGTCGACGTGGGCATGCTGCTCGCGCCGCGCGGCGTCGGGACGATGGTCTCGATGTTCGTCGTGGGCCGGCTCTCGGGGCGCGTCGACGCGCGCCTGCAACTGGTGCTCGGGCTGCTGCTCGCCTCGTTCTCGCAGTGGGAGATGACGCAGTTCGACCTCGACATCACCGGGTGGGACGTGGTGCGCACCGGCGTCGTCCAGGGCCTGGGCCTCGGCTTCCTGTTCGTCCCGCTGTCGACGATCGCGTTCTCGACGCTGGCGCCGCGGCTGCGCACCGAAGGGACGGCGCTGTTCAGCCTGGTGCGCAACATCGGCATGAGCATCGGCGTCTCGGTCGTGATCACGATGTTGTCCAGCAACCTGCAGGCCAACCACGCGGGGCTCGCGCAGTTCATCGAGCCGTTCAGCTTCGCGCTGCGGCAGGCCGCCGCGAGCGGTGCGGTGGATCCGGGTTCGCCGCTGGGCCTGTCGCTGCTCGACGCCGAGGTCACGCGGCAGGCGGCCACGCTCGCCTACCTGCAGGACTTCCGGATGATGACCTGGGTGACGCTCGCGGCGCTTCCGCTGGTGCTGCTGCTGCGCGGCCGGCCCCACGCCAGGCCGGCCGACTGAGCAGTCCGGCCCGAGTGGGACCGTGGCCGGGCGCCGCCCCGCACCAGGCGCCGGCCGATGTCAGGCGTCGAGCCCCAGCAGCCGCATCGCGTTGCGCTTGAGGATCAGCGGCTTCACCTCGTCGCGGAAACCCGCCTCGTCGAAGTCCTTCATCCAGCGCTCCGGCGTGATCAGCGGAAAGTCCGAGCCGAACAGCATCCGGTCGCGCAGCAACGTGTTGGCGTACTGCACCAGCTGGGGCGGGAAGTACTTCGGGCTCCAGCCGGACAGGTCGATCCAGACGTTGGGCTTGTGCATCGCGACCGACAGCGCCTCGTCCTGCCAGGGCCACGACGGATGCGCGATCACGATCTGCATGTCGGGGAAAGCGATCGCCACGTCGTCCAGGTGCATCGGGTTGGAGTACTCCAGGCGCAGCCCGCCGCCGCAGCGCATCCCGGAGCCGATCCCCGAGTGCCCGCTGTGGAAAATCGCCGGCATCCGGTGCTCGGCGACGACCTCGTAGAGCGGCCAGGCCATCCGGTCGTTCGGGTGGAAGCCCTGCACCGTCGGGTGGAACTTGAAGCCGCGCACGCCGTGCTCGGCGATCAACCGGCGCGCCTCGCGCGCGCCCATCTTCCCCTTGTGCGGATCGATGCTCGCGAACGCGATCATCATGTCGGCGTTCTCCCTGGCCGCCGCGGCGATCTCCTCGTTCGGGATGCGCCGCCGCCCCAGGTGCGATTCCGCGTCGACGGTGAACATCACCAGTCCGACCTTGCGCTCGCGGTAGTAGGCGATCGTCTCGGCGATCGTCGGGCGCCGGTTCGAGCGGAAGTACTTGTCGGCGGCGCGGTCGTACTCCTCGCCGTAGGCGTCGAACGGGTTCCAGCACGAAACCTCGGCGTGCGTGTGGATGTCGATCGCGACCAGGTCGGCGGTGTTCACGGCAGGCTCCCGGCCGCCGCGATCGCGGCGGCGAATGGTTACAAACAATAAGCATCGGCTGCGCGAGCGGCGCCCGCGGCGGGATGTCCCCGATGATGCACCGTAGCCGGGGCCCTTCGCGCCGGGCGACCGGGCGGGTACGGGAAAACCCCAGTTCTGGTTCCGCGAAAATAGTTAATACTCATAAGCGAATTCGCCCGACCGTCCCCGACCACCCTCCCGGCGCCCCAACGTCCATGCGTGCCTCGACATCCGGTCAACCCGAGCTGTTGCAGCGCCTCGAGCTGCTGAAAATCGAGATCGACGGCGCGATCGCGTCGGTGCGGCTGAACCGGCCGGCCAAGCGCAACGCGCTCAGCGACCCGATGATCGCGCAGCTGCACACCTGCTTCGTCAACCTGCCCGACAGCGTGCGCGCGATCGTGCTCAGCGGCGAGGGCGAGCACTTCTGCGCCGGGCTCGACCTGTCGGAGCTCTCGGAGCACAGCGTGGCGGGCGGCATCGCGCACTCGCGCTTCTGGCACGCCGCGTTCGACCAGGTCCAGTTCGGCCGCGCGCCGGTCGTGGCGGTGCTGCGCGGCGCGGTGGTCGGCGGCGGGCTCGAACTGGCCAGCGCGGCGCACGTCCGCGTCGCCGAGGACAGCGCGATCTACGCGCTGCCCGAGGGACAGCGCGGGCTGTTCGTCGGCGGCGGCGGCTCGGCGCGCGTGCCGCGGCTGATCGGCTTCTCGCGGATGGCCGACATGATGCTCACCGGACGGGTGCTCGACGCCGACGAGGGGCAGCAAGCGGGGCTCTCGCAATACCGGGTCGCCCAAGGGCAGGGGATGGGCAGGGCGATGGAGCTCGCGCGCCGCATCGCCGAGAACGCACCGATGTCCAATTTCGCGGTGATGCACGCGCTGCCGCGCATCGCCGACATGTCGCAGTCCGACGGCCTGTTCGTCGAATCGCTGATGGCGGCGATCGCGCAGGCCGAGCCGGCCGCCAAGGACCGCATGCGCGCGTTCCTCGAAGGCCGGGCCCGCAAGGTGCGCAAGGCATGAGCGGCTATCGCGACGCGCGGGTCGCCGCCTGCCTCGACGCCGAGTACGCGCGCGGCGCCGACGGCATCGAGCGGCTGTGCTCGACCGTCGCGCTCGGGCCTTACCCGGGCCGGCTCACCGACCGGCTCGAGCACTGGGCCCACCTGGCGCCCGATCGCACGCTGGTCGCCCGGCGCGAGCGCGGCGGTGACTGGCGGCGCATCGGCTATGCGCAGATGCTCGAGCGCGCACGCGCGATCGGGCAGGCGCTGGTCGAGCGCGGACTCTCGCCCGAGCGGCCCGTCGCGATCCTCTCGGGCAACGACCTCGAGCACCTGTCGCTCGCGCTCGGCGCGATGTGGGCCGGCGTGCCGTATGCGCCGGTGTCGCCCGCTTACTCGCTGCTCTCGCAGGACCACGGCAAGCTGCGCCACGTCCTGAACTCGATCACGCCGGGCCTGCTGTTCGCGTCTGGCCCCGAATACGCGAAGGCGATCCGCGCGGTGGCCGATCCGGACATCGAACTGGTGATGACCGAGGGCCGCGTCGAGGGCCGGGCGGTCACGCCGTTCGCCGCGCTGCTCGGCACCGCGCCGGGCGCCGAGGTCGACGCTGCGCACGCGCAAGTGGGTCCCGACACGATCGCCAAGTTCCTGTTCACCTCCGGGTCGACGCGGGTGCCCAAGGGCGTGATCAACACGCACCGGATGCTCTGCGCGAACCAGCAGATGCTGTGCCAGGCGATGGCGTTCCTCGCCGACGAGCCGCCGGTGCTGGTCGACTGGCTGCCGTGGAACCACACGTTCGGCGGCAACCACAACACCGGCATCACGCTCTACAACGGTGGCACCCTCTACATCGACGACGGCAAGCCGACCGCGCAGGGCATCGGCGAGACGCTGCGCAACCTGCGCGAGATCTCGCCGACCGTCTACTTCAACGTGCCCAAGGGCTTCGAGGAGATCGTCGCGGCGATGCGCACCGACGACGTGCTGCGCCAGTCGCTGTTCGCGCGGGTGAAGGCGTTCATGTTCGCCGGCGCCGGCCTGTCGCAGCCGGTCTGGGACGAACTCGATCGCATCGCCGAGCAGACGATCGGCGAGCGCGTCCCGATGATCACCGGGCTCGGCATGACCGAGACGGCGCCGTCGTGCACGTTCGCGTTGCGCGCCGGCGAGGTGCGCTCGGGCCACATCGGACTGCCGTGCCCGGGCGTCGAGGTGAAGCTCGTGCCCGCCGGCGGCAAGACCGAGATCCGCTTCCGCGGCCCGAACGTGATGCCCGGCTACTGGCGCCTGCCCGAGGCCAGCGTGCACGCGTTCGACGAAGAGGGCTTCTATCGCACCGGCGACGCAGTGAAGTGGATCGATCCGGGCGATCCGCGCAAGGGCCTGATGTTCGACGGGCGCATCGCGGAAGACTTCAAGCTCTCCACCGGCACCTTCGTCAGCGTCGGCCCGCTGCGTGCGCGAATCATCGCCGCCGGCGCGCCCTGCGTGCAGGACGCGGTGATCACCGGCATCGATCGCGACGACGTCGGCATGCTGGTGTTTCCGCGCCTCGACGAGTGCCGCAAGCTCGCCGGGCTCGGCGACGACGTCGGCGCCGACGCGGTGCTGCGCCACCCGGCGGTACGCGCGCACTTCCAGTCGCTGGTCGACCGGATGTGGCGCGAGGGGACGGGCAGCGCGAGCCGCGTCGCCCGGGCGCACGTGATGTCGGTGCCGCCTTCGATCGACCGCGACGAGGTCACCGACAAGGGCTCGATCAACCAGCAGGCGGTGCTGCGCCATCGCGCCGCGCTGGTCGAGGCGCTGTACCGCGACGCAGGAACCGACGACGGCATCCTGCTGCCGCGGACCGGATGAATCACGAAGGGTCGCACGACCCGCAACACGGAGGTAGACGAGGCATGAAAACCGCACTGAAGCTGCTCGCCGCCGGCCTGGTGGCCAGCGTCGCGATGAGCGCACGCGCCGAGCTCACGATCGGCGTCGTCCTGTCCCTGACCGGCCCGGCGTCCGGGCTGGGCATTCCGGTCAACAACGGCTTCAAGCTCTGGCCCGACACGATCGGCGGGGAGAAGGTGAAGATGGTCGTCCTCGACGACGCCACCGATCCGTCCACCGGCGTGAAGAACGCGCGCCGCCTGGTCACCGACGAGAAAGTCGACGTGATCCTCGGCTCGTCGACGACGCCGATCTCGGTGGCGATGGCCGAGGTCGCCGCGGAATCGGGCACGCTGCAGATCGCGATCTCGCCGCCGCCGCTGCCGCCCGGCAAGGACACCTGGACTTTCCGGATGGCGCACTCGGCCACGGTGATCGCGCACCCGATGGTCGCGCACATGAAGAAGCAGGGCGTGAAGACCGTCGGCTTCCTCGGCTACATCGACGCCTACGGCGAGAGCTGGCTCAAGGAGTTCGGCGCGGTCGCCGAAAAGGCCGGCCTGAAGATCACGACGGTCGAGCGCTTCCAGCGCACCGACACCAGCGTCACCGGCCAGGCGCTGAAACTCGTCGCGGCGAACCCCGATGCGATCCTGGTCGTGGCCTCGGGCTCGGGCGCCGCGATGCCGCACCGCGCGCTGGTCGAGCGCGGCTACAAGGGCAAGATCTACCAGACGCACGCGGCCGCGTCGCGCGACCTGATGCGGGTCGGCGGCAAGGACGTCGAAGGCGGTTACGTCGTCTCGGGCCCGGCGACGGTGGCCGAGCAGTTGCCCGACAGCAATCCGTCGAAGAAGGCGGCGCTCGACTACGTGCAGAAGTACGACAGGATCTACGGCGCCGGCATGCGCAACCAGTTCGCGGCGCATTCGTACGACACGCTGCTGGTGCTGCAGAAGGTGGTGCCGATGGCACTGCAGAAGGCCAGGCCCGGCACGAAGGAGTTCCGCGCCGCGCTGCGCGACGCGATGGAGAACTTCGGGCCGCTGCCGGTGTCGCAGGGCGTGCTGAACTTCACCAAGACCGACCACTGGGGCTTCACCAACGACAGCGCGGTGGTGCTGAAGGTCGTCAACGGCGACTGGGAGGTCCAGCAGTAGGGCGGCAGGCGCTCCGGCCCCGCGAGCGGCCCGACGCATGGACATCTCGATCGCCGGCATCCTGCTGCTCGACGGCGTGACCAACGGCGCGATCTACGCGCTGCTGGCCATGGCGATCGTGCTGCTGTTCGCGGTCACGCGGGTGATCTTCATCCCGCAGGGCGAGTACGTCGCGTTCGGGGCGCTCACCGTCGGGCTCTTCCAGGCCGGGCAGGTGCCGGGCACGGTCTGGTTCCTGCTGTGCATGGCCGGCGTCGCGGCGCTGCTCGACCTGGTCGCCGACCTGCGGGCACGCCGCTCGCCCGCGCGAGCGGCCGGGCGCGCGCTGCGCACGCTGGCCGTGCCGGTGGCGGCGTCGGCGCTGGCGATATGGCTGGCGCCGCAGAAGCCGCCGCTGCTGGTGCAGGCCCTGCTCACGCTTGCGCTGGTCACGCCGTTCGGGCCGCTGGTGTACCGGCTGGCGTACCGGTCGCTGGCCGAGGCCAGCGTACTCGTGCTGCTGATCGTCTCGGTCGGCGTGCACTTCGCGCTCACCGGCCTGGGCCTGTTCTTCTTCGGCGCCGAGGGGTTCCGCAATCCGAGCTTCTGGGACGCACGCTTCGCGCTGGGCGCGCTGTCGGTGTCGGGCCAGGCGCTGATCATCTTCGCCGCGACGGCCGCGTTGATCGTGATGCTCTGGCTGTTCTTCGAGCGCACGCTGCACGGCAAGGCGCTGCGCGCCACGGCGGTGAACCAGCTGGGCGCGCGCCTGATGGGCATCTCGACCGAGACGGCAGGGCGGCTGTCGTTCACGATGGCCGCCTTCATCGGCGCATTGTCGGGCCTGCTGATCGGGCCCACCACGACGATCTTCTACGACAGCGGTTTCCTGATCGGCCTGAAGGGCTTCGTCGCCGCGGTGTTCGCCGGGCTGGCCAGCTACCCGGCCGCGATGGCCGGCGCGATGCTGGTCGGCGTCCTCGAGGCGTTCAGCTCGTTCTGGGCGAGCGCGTTCAAGGAGGTGATCGTCTTCACCTTCATCGTGCCGGTGCTGCTGTGGCGCTCGCTGCGCGACCCGCACGCCGATGAGGAGTGATCGCGTGGAGCCGGCATCGGCGGCGCCGGGCGCCGGGCGGGCGGCAGGGGTGCCGCTGCGCACCGCGATCTTCGGTGCCTTCGTCGCGCTGGCGGTCGTGCTGCCGCAACTGCCGGTGCCCGACTTCTGGATCACGCAGGCGAACTACATCGGCCTGTACGCGCTGGTCGCGATGGGGCTGGTGCTGCTCACCGGCGTGGCCGGCCTGACCTCGTTCGGGCAGGCCGCCTTCGTCGGGATCGGCTCCTACGCGACCGCGTACCTGTCGACGTCGCTCGGCCTGTCGCCGTGGCTGAACCTGTTCGTCGGCCTGGCGCTGACCTGCCTGAGCGCGCTCGTGCTGGGCTGGATCACGCTGCGCATGAGCGGCCACTACCTGCCGCTGGCGACGATCGCCTGGTGCCTCGCGCTGAACTACACGATGGCCAACATGGAGTGGCTGGGCAAGTTCGACGGCATCCTGGGCGTGCCGCCGATCACGCTGGGCGCGCTCGACTTCACCGAGGGCCGCAACATCTTCTACCTGATCTGGGGCGCGGCACTCGCCGCGGCGGTGGCGCTGGTGAACCTGCTCGACTCACGCGCCGGGCGCGCGATCCGCGCGCTCAACGGCGGCGTCGTGATGGCCGAGGCGATGGGCGTCTCGACGTTCCGCTACAAGGTGCAGGTCTTCGTGATCGCCGCGCTGCTCGCGGCCGTCTCGGGCTGGCTGTTCGCGCACTTCCAGCGCACCGTGAACCCGTCGCCCTACGGCATCAAGTGGGGGATCGAGTATCTGATCATGGCCGTGATCGGCGGCGTGGGCAGCGTCTGGGGCGCATTCGCCGGCGCGGCGGTGGTCAAGTTGATCGAGGACCAGCTGCAGGTGCTGTTGCCGAGCCTGATCGGCACCGCCGGCAACTTCGAGATCGTCGTCTTCGGAATCGCGCTGGTGCTGGTGCTGAAGTACGCGCCGCAAGGCCTGTGGCCGTACGTGTCGGGCTGGGTGCCCGCGCCGCGGCGCGCGCGTGACTGGGCCGAGGCGCCGCTTCTGGCCGAGCGCGCGCGGCCGGCGCCGGGCGAGGCGCTGCTCGAGGTCGACATGGTGCGCAAGCAGTTCGGCGGGCTGGTCGCGGTCAACGACGTGAGTTTCGCGATCCGCGCCGGCGAGATCTGCGGGCTGATCGGCCCCAACGGGGCCGGCAAGTCGACGACCTTCAATCTGGTCACCGGGGTGCTCGCCAAGAGCGGCGGCACGGTGCGCTTTCGCGGCGAGGACATCACTGCGCTGCGCTCGCGCGAGATCGCGCGGCGCGGCCTCTCGCGCACGTTCCAGCACGTGAGGATGATGCCCGGGATGACGGTGCTCGAGAACGTCGCGCTCGGCGGGCACCAGCGCGGCCGCAGCGGCGCGATCCGGGCGATGCTGCGCCTGGACCGCGCCGAGGAGCGGCGGCTGTTTCGCGAGGCCGAGCGCCAGCTCGCCCGCATCGGCATGGCCGGGCAGGTGCACGAGCTGGCCGGCAACCTCGCGCTCGGCCGGCAGCGGCTGATGGAGATCGCGCGCGCGCTGTGCACCGACCCGGTGCTGCTGCTGCTCGACGAGCCCGCCGCCGGCCTGCGGCACCTCGAAAAGCAGGCGCTCGCCGACGTCCTGCGGCAGCTCAAGGCCGAAGGCGTGAGCCTGCTGCTGGTCGAACACGACATGGACTTCGTGATGAACCTGACCGACCGGATCGTCGTGATGGAGTTCGGCACGAAGCTGATGGAGGGCACGCCCGTCGAGGTGCAGGCCAGTCCCGCGGTGCGTGCCGCGTATCTCGGCACCGAGCACTGAGGGCGCTCGATGAGCCACGACCTGCTGCGCGTCGAAGCCCTGCACGCCGGCTATGGCAAGGCCGAGGTACTGCTCGGGCTTTCGCTCCGTGCGGCGCCGGGCAGCGTGGTCACGGTGATCGGTCCCAATGGCGCCGGCAAGTCGACGCTGCTCAACGCGATGATGGGCGTGCTGCCCTCGCGCGGGCGGGTCGCATACGATGGGCGCGATCTCGGCGACGCTTCGCTCGAGGAGCGGGTGGCGCTGGGCATGGCGCTGGTGCCCGAGACGCGCGCGCTGTTCGGCTCGATGCCGGTCGAGGACAACCTGCTGCTCGGCGGCTGGCGGCTGCGCGGGAGCCGGCGCCGCCCGGACGAAGGCCTGGCGCGCGCCTACGAATTGTTCCCGCGCCTGGAGGAGCGTCGCACGCAGCTGGCCGGCACGCTGTCGGGCGGCGAGCGCCAGATGCTGGCGATCGCGCGCGCGCTGATCGGCGAGCCGCGGCTGCTGATGCTCGACGAGCCCAGCCTGGGGCTCGCGCCGCTGGTCGTGCGCGACATTTTCCAGGCCATCGACCGGTTGCGCGAGACCGGCGTGACGATCCTGATGGTCGAGCAGAACGCGCGCGCCGCGCTCGAGGTGGCCGACTACGGCTACGTGCTCGAGACCGGCGAGATCGTGCTCGAGGGGCCGGCGGCCGAGCTGGCGCGCGATGCGCGGATCGTCGAAACCTACCTGGGGGCCGGCGCCGCGCGCGCCGGGTGACGAGCCGATGTGGCGCTACGAGCCGCCGCTGCGCGAGATGCAGTTCGTCATCGAGGACCTGCTCGGGGCTCCGGCGCAGTGGGCACAGGTTCCGGGCTTCGCCGGCCTGGACGCCGCCACTGCGCGCAGCGTGCTGGCCGAGGCCGGCCGCTTCGCCGCCGAAGTGCTCGCGCCGACCAATGCCGACGGCGACCGCCACGGCTGCAGCTGGGACGAGGGCCGGGTCGCCACCCCGCCGGGCTTTCGCGAGGCCTACCGCGCGTATTGCGACGGCGGATGGCCGGCGCTCGCCTGCGATCCGGACTGGGGCGGCCAGGGGCTGCCGCTGCTGCTCCACGTCGCGCTGACCGAGATGCTCAATAGCGCGAATCACGCGTGGAACATGTACGCGGGGCTCACGCACGGCGCCTACGAGACGCTGCGCGCGCACGCGACGGCCGACCTGCAGCAGCGCTACCTGCCGAAGATCGTGAGTGGCGAGTGGCTGGCCACGATGTGCCTGACCGAGTCGCACGCCGGCACCGACCTGGGCCTGCTGCGCACGCGCGCCGACCCGGTCGGCGGCGAGCCGCGATCGGGCAGCGAAGTGCGCGTCAGCGGCACGAAGATCTTCATTTCGGGCGGCGAGCACGACCTGACCGACAACATCGTGCACCTGGTGCTCGCGCGGCTGCCCGACGGGCCACCCGGCAGCAAGGGCCTGTCGCTGGTGCTCGTGCCCAAGGTCCTGACCGACGGCACGCACAACCGCGTGCACTGCGACGGCATCGAGAAGAAGATGGGCCTGGCCGGCAGCGCGACCTGCGTGCTGCGCTTCGACGCCGCGACCGGATGGCTGGTCGGTGAGCCGCATCGCGGGCTGCCGGCGATGTTCGTCATGATGAACGCCGCGCGGCTGCTGGTGGGCATGCAGGGGCTCGGCCACCTCGAGATGGCCAGCCAGAACGCGCGGCGCTATGCGCACGAGCGGATGCAGTCGCGCGCGCCGCAGCGCCCGCCCGGACAGGCTCCGCGCCGCGCCGACCCGATCGCGCTGCATCCGGCGGTGCGGCGCGCGCTGTGGACGCTGCAGGCGCTCGCCGAAGGCCAGCGCGTGATCGCCTACCGGACCGCGCAGCTGCTCGACGAGGCCGAGCATCATCCGGACGCGGCGCAGCGCGCCCGCGCGCACGAGCTCGTCGCGCTGCTCACGCCGGTGCTCAAGGCGTTCTGCACCGAGACCGGCCACCTTGGCGCCGACGCGGCGCTGCAGGTCTGGGGCGGCCACGGCTACGTCCGCGAATACGGCATCGAGCAGTCGGTGCGCGACAGCCGCGTGGCGATGATCTACGAGGGCACGAACGAGATCCAGGCGATCGACCTGCTGCTGCGCAAGGTGCTCGACGGCGGCGGGCAGCGCCTCGCGCTGCTGATGGACGAGCTCGAGGACGAGGCGGCCCGGTGCGACGCCGATCCGGCGGTCGCCGAGTTCGGGCGCGCGCTGCGCGAGCATGCCGACGCCCTGGCCGCGGCGACGGTCGAACTCGAGACCGGCCGGGAGGCCGATCCCGAGTGGCCGTACCGCGTCGCCGACGACTACCTGCGCGCGACCGGCCTGCTGCTGATGGGCTGGGCCTGGGCGCGGACGGCCCGTGTCGCGGCGCCGCGCGCCGGCGACGCCTGGTACGCCGCGCGGCTCGACGCGGCGCGCTTCGGATTGCGCTGGCTGCTGCCCGAGATCGACTGGCGCCTGCAGCGCGTGCAGGCCGCCGACGCGCCGCTGCCCTGGGGGCCGGCATGACCGCCCGCCGCGCCGGCGCCGCCGAGTTGCCCGACGCGAAGCAGGGACTCGACCAGTCGTGCCTGGAGCACGTGCTGGGTTACCAGCTCGCGCAGGCGAACGTCCCGATCCGCAAGGTGTTCGTCAAGCACATCGGCGAGCCGCTGCAGCTGAGCACCGTCGAGTTCACCGTGCTGTCGCTGGTCGCGCACAACAGCGGCGTCACGCCGAAGCAGTTGTCGCAGGCGCTGGCAGTGTCGGCGCCGAACATCACCACGCTGCTCGACCGGCTCGAGCAGCGCGAGTTGCTGACGCGCGTGCGCAGCGAAACCGACCGGCGCGCCCAGGAGATCCACCTCACGCGCAAGGGCAGCGCGCTGGCGCGCAAGGCGACCGAGGTGTCGCGCACGATGGAGCTCGACGTGCTGCGCCACCTCACGGAGGCGGAGCGCGGCATCCTCGTCGAGCTGCTGCAGAAAGTGGCGCGCCATCGGCGCGTGTGAGCGGGCGCCGAAGGGCGCCGACGGCCGCTACAGCAGCGCCTTCGGCAGGAACAGCACCGTCTCGGGGAAGACCCACATCAGCGCCAGGCAGGCGACGTAGGCCAGCATGAAGTAGGCAACCCCGAGGAAGATCGTGTGGATCGGCACGTCGGGCGCCAGGCCGTTGACGATGAACACGTTGACCCCCACCGGCGGCGTGACCGCGCCCATCGTCGTGACCACGGTGAGCACGATCGTGAACCAGGTCGGGTCGTAGCCGAGCGCCGCGGCCATCGGGAAGAAGATCGGCACGGTCACGACCAGGAACCCCAGCGCGTCCATCAGGCAGCCGCCGACCAGGTAGATGGCCACGACGACCATCATGATCGCCAGCGGCGGCACCGGCAGCGCCGCCGCCCAGTCGGCCAGCTCGAACGGCAGCCGCGAGACGGTCAGGAAGCGGCCGAACAGCACCGCGCCGGTGATCATCAGGACCACCATCGACGAGATGCGCAGCGTCTCCGACGCCGACAGCACGATCTCCTTCAGCGACAGCCGGCGCCGCGCCACGCCGATCACCAGCGCGCCGAACGCGCCGGCGGCGCCGGCCTCGGTCGGCGTGAACCAGCCGACGTAGAGCCCGCCGATCACCAGCACGAACAGGATCAGCGTCTCGACGACGCCGGACAGCGAGGCGAGCTTCTCGCGCATCGACGTCGCCGGTCCGGGCGGGCCGAGCTCGGGCCGGCGCACGCACATCCACAACACGGTCGCGAGGAACAGCGCGGTGAGGATCAGGCCGGGGACGATGCCGGCGAGGAACAGCTTCAGCAGCGACTGCTCGGTCTGCACCGCGATCACGATCATCACGACGCTGGGCGGGATCACGACGCCGAGCGTGCCGCCGACCGCGACCGCGCCGGTGGCCAGTGCGCGGTCGTAGCCGTAGCGACGCATCGACGGCAGCGCGATCGTGCCCATCGTGGCCGCGGTGGCCGAATTCGAGCCGCAGATCGCCGAGAACCCGGCGCAGGCGGTGATCGTCGTGCAGGCGAGCCCGCCCGGCATGCGCCCGAACCACTTGTAGGCGGCGTCGTAGAGCCGCTCGGTGACGCCGGCGCGGTAGGCGAACTGGCCCATCAGCACGAACAGCGGCACGACGCTGAGCCCGTACGACGAGAACTGCTCCCAGACGTTGGTCGACAGCAGGTGCGTCGCGGCCGGCACCGACAGCAGGTAGGCGTTGCCGAGCACGCCGGCCAGCAGCATCGCGAAGCCGATCGGCATGCCGAACAGCATCAGCGCGAACATCACCACCAGGCCGATGACGGCGATCGTGACCGGGTCCATCGTTCTCCTCGTCGCGGCCCCGATGCCGCCTACCAGCTCTGGCGCTGCGCCGCCCGCAGCCGCGCCACCGACCGGAGGAAGTCGACCAGCAGCGCGAGCGCAAGCCCTGCAGCGCCCGCGGCCACGACGTAGACCCACGGATAGACGACCGCCTTCAGCGTCTCCGACAGCGATCCGGTCTCGTGCAGCACCCGGCCGTAGCGCGCGAGGTACCAGGCGAGGGCTGCGAACAGCAGCAGCGCGAGCAGGCTCGTCAGCAGTTCGACGGCGGCGCGCGCGCGGCCCTGCAGGCGGGTGGTCAGCAGGTCGATCGCGACGTGCCCGCGGTGCTGCTGGGTGTAGCCGAGCGCGAGCGCCATCGCCGCCGCCGACAGCCAGCCGATGATCTCGTAGGATCCCGCTACCGGTCGCCCGAGCGCGCGCAGCACCATGTCGGCGACGGTGAACACCATCATCGCGATCAGCGCGAGGCCGGCCCCCCAGGCCAGCCCCCGGTTCACGAACGCGTCGAACCTCTCGAGCCAGGACATCCGCGGGCGCACCCGCTCACTGCTTCATGTACTGGTCGCGCAGCTCGCGCATCCGCGCGAGGTACTTCGCCGCAGGCAGGCCCTTGGCGCTCATCTCCTTGACCCACTCGTCTTCCATCGGCTTGAGCTTGGCGTCCCAGGCCGCGCGCTCCTGCGCGGAGACGGGAACGATCTGCAGGTTGTGGGTCTTCTTCGCCCACTCGAGCGCGCCGCCGACGTTCTGCTTGTCGTGATACTGGCCGGTCCAGACGGCCATCTCGGGGCCGAGCTCGTCGATCACCTTCTTCACGTCGGCCGGCAGCGCGTCGAAGCGCTTGCGATCCATCACCGCGGCGAAGGTCACGACCACCGTCGGGTAGTCGGTCACGTACTTCAGCGTCTCGGCGAGCTTGAAATCCTGCAGCACTTCGCGCGAGGTCATCGTGCCGTCGATGACGCCGGTCTGCACCGATTGCGGCACCTCGGGCATCGGCATGCCGACCGGTGCCGCGCCGAGCGCCTTGAGCACCGGCACGCCGGTGCCCGCGGCGCGCAGCTTCATGCCGGCCAGCTCGGCTGCGGTGCCTGCCGGCTTGCGCGACTGGATGTAGCCCGGCTCGGTGGTGAACATCGCGATCACCTTGAAGTTCTCGAATTCCTTGGGCTGGAACTCTTTCGTGATCTCCCACAGCACGCGGCTGGCCACCGTCGCGTTCGGGAAGCCGACCGGCAGCGAGACGCCGGAGGTCAGCGGGAAGCGGCCCGGATCGTACGACGGCGCGCCAAGGCCGATGTCGGCCACGCCCTTGGTCACGCCGTCGTACATCTCGCGCGCGCCGAGCAGCGTGCCGGCGGGGAAGGTCTTCACCGCGACCTTGCCGTTGGTGCGCTTGGTAATTTCTTCGGCCCAGTGCGCCATCTGCTTGCCGGGGAAGGTGCCGGCCGGTGCGAAGAACGCGTAGGTCAGGTTGATCTCGGCGGCCTTCGCGGCCAGCGGCGCGGCCAGGGCCATGGCGCCGGCAACCAGCGACGCGGCGAGGCGCCTCGTCATGGGGCCGGGCGCGGAAAGCGGTAGCGACTGCATGCGGATCATGGTCTCACCTCACTGTTGTCGGGTCGAAGCGGTTGGCGGAATGACCAGGTCGACGCCGTCCAGGCTCGTCGGCCTGACCCTGGCGCGGTCGTAGTTGGGCGTGTGCGGGAACGGGCGCGTGGCGTCGAAGCCGACCTTGGCGCCGAGGTAGTTCGGGAACGACGGGTTCAGCCCGTGCCCGAACACGTTGTCGATCACCATGATTCCCTTCGCCGGGTCGAGCCGGGTCGCCATTGCCCACTCGATGTCGGCAGGATCGCGGATGTCGACGTCGTCGTCGACGACGGTGACCATCTTCAGCGGCGGAAACGCGGCGAAAGCCGCCATCAGCGCCTGCTTCGCCCAGCCGGCGCGCTTGTGTGCGATCTGCACCACCGCGTGGTAGAAGCCGCAGCCGCCGTGCGAGAAGTAGACGTCCTTCACGCCCGGCACCTGCTTCTGCAGCAGCGCCAGCACGTTCGCCTCGCCGAGCAGCCCGACCGAGTTGTAGACCTCGACGCCGGACAGGATGGTCTGGAACACGGGCTGCCGGCGCCGGTGAATGCGGTGCACGCGCACCAGCGGCCGCGGCGCGACGGTGGCGTAGTAGCCGGTGACCTCGGCGAACGGCCCTTCGTCGTGCAGTTCGCCCGGCACCATCTCGCACTCGAGCGCGAACATCGCGTGCGCGACCATCTCGACCGGCGACGTGGTGCCGCGCACCAGCTGCAGCGGCTGGCCGTGGAACTCGCTGGCGATGCCCAGCTCGTCGGTGTCGATCGGCGCGGCCTCGGCCGGCGTGGCGGCCGAGAAGTGCAGCCCCGGGCCGACGCCGACGTTCAGCGTGAACGGCAGCGACTGCCCGAGCCGCGCCGCCTTTTCGAGGTAGGTCTCGAGGTGCCGGCCGGCGTCGATGTTGACGGCCAGCCGGTCCTTGCCGATCACCATGAAGCGCTGGATCGACGCGTTGCGCACGCCGGTCTCGGGGTCGCGCGCGATGACCACCGCCGCATCGAAATATGGCCCGCCGTCCTGCTCGGCGTGGATCGGCACCGGCAGCTTCGACAGGTCGACGCCCGGTTCGGTGACCTGCAGCACCGGCCCGGTGTCGACGACGACCGGATCGACCGGGCGCTGCTGCCAGTTGCGGATGCACTGCGAGACGTGCTGCGGCAGCGCGTGCTCGGGGCGCCCGAAGAGATCGGCGAGCAGCTCGCGCGACCAGTACAGGCCGGTGAAGACCGGGTAGCGGCTGCCCTTCACCTTCTCGAACAGCACCGCCTGCGGCCGACCCTCGAAATGCGCGGCAATCGACGCGAGCTGCCAGGCAGGGTCGACTTCGGAGCGAACGCGAACCAGCCGCCCGCGCCGGTCGAGCGTCTTGATGATCGCGCCGAGGTCGGCGACGACGGGCACGCCGGGCGCGCTGCCGGCCATGGTCCCCTCCTGGTTGTCGTTGCGCCCCCAGAGCGGCGCGTGCGCGGTCATCGGGAGGGGCGATCGTTTGGCTGCATGGTAGTGGATGCGTCGGCGGGTGTGAAGTGCGCGAATCACCGCGGCAGTCGCCCGCCGATCGTCGTAGGCTGGCGCCTGCGGGCCGTGGCACGGCGAGGAGGAGCGAGTGAACCGAAGAGCGATTGTCCTGATTTCGATCATTGCCGCGGCGACCGCGGCCGCCCTCGCGGGCCTGCCCCCGGGTTCGACCGCGCAGGCGCAGGCACAGGCGCAAGCGGTCGACATGGCCGGCATGCGGCGCGGCATGGAACTGCTGCAGGGGCAGATGGCGCTGATGACGCCCGAGCTGGCCGAACGGGCCAACGCGCTCTCGCCCGAGATCAAGCAGTTCCTGATGCAGGTGGCGCTCAAGCATTCCCGCCAGAGCGACCGGCTGACGCTCAGGCAGGTGATGCACGAGATCCTCGCCGACTACCAGGCGGTCGGCGCTGCGATCGCGGTCGACAACGGCGAGCTCGCAGCGGAGGCTGCGCGTCGAATCGCCGATCACCGGCTGCCGCGCGGCGGCATGCTGCCCTACCTGCCGATCGACAAGGTGTCGACGCAGGCGCTGTCGGTGCTTCCGGCGATGGAGGAGGCGGTCGAGGGCGGCGCGCGCCAGCTGGCGGCGGCCGCCGAGCGGGGCGACATGGCAGCGGCCGCGCAGCACTTCGGCACCGTCACCGCCGGTTGCGTGGCGTGCCACGCGCACTTCCGGGGACAGCCTGGCGTCTCGCCCCGGCTGCGCGCGCGCTAGGCGCGGCCCCGTCCCCTGCGAGGGCCGGCGATCAGCGCCCGACCGTCGCCGGGTGCCGCTTGCCGGCGCCGGAACCGCGCGCCAGGCACCAGGTCGCGAAGTCGCCGGGTGCGAGCGCGGCCGAGACGAACCAGCCCTGCGCGATGTCGCACCCGAGCGCACGCAGCGCCTGTTCGGACGCCTCGTCCTCGACGCCCTCGGCGACTGCGTGCATCCCGAACGTATGCGCGAGGTCGACCAGCGACTGCACGATGCGCAGGTCGGCCGCTTCCGAGTTCACGCTTCGGACGAACGACTGGTCGATCTTCAGCTCGTCGAACGAGAACTGGCGCAGGTAGGTGTATGGCGAGTATCCGGTGCCGAAGTCATCGATCGAGAGCCTGCAACCGAGCCGCTTGAGCTGGTTCATCGTCTCGCGGGCGACCTGCTGGTTGCGGATCAGCGCGCTCTCGGTCAGCTCGAGCGTCAGCCGGCCGGCCGGGATGTCCCAGGTGTCGAGCGCCTGCGACACCATCAGCGGCAGGCTCGGGTCCGAGAGCGTCGCCGCCGAGAGATTGACCGCCACCGCGACGTCGAGTCCCAGCGCGTCCCAGCCCGACATCTGTCGCAGCGTCGTGTGAAGCGTGAAGCGGGTCAGCTGCAGGATCAGGTCGCGCTTCTCGCAGATCGCGACGATGGACTCCGGGTTGACCGCGCGGCCGTCGGAATGCCGCCAGCGGATCAACGCCTCGGCCGACCGACATTGCCCGCTGCGCAGGTCGACCTGCGGCTGGAAGTGCACTTCGAGATCGTTGCCGTCGAGGGCGCGGGCCAGGTCGTGCTCGAGCTTCCTCTGCATCGGCGCGTTGTCGCGGGTCGCGCGCACGCGGCGCACCTGGATGCGCCTGTCGCCGTGGCTGGCGCGCGCCGCGCTCGCCTCGGTCGCAACCGCGAGCACCGACAGCGCGTCGATGTCGTCCGTTGCCGCGACCCAGGCGATGCCGACCGAAGGGTCGAGCTCGATCGACGCGGCGGGGTGCTGCGGATGAGGCGCCGTGATCGGCCGGCGAAGCCGCTCGAGCAGCGTGCGGCCGGCAAGCTCGGCCAGCGATTCGCTCGGGAGGTCGGCGAGCAGCACCCAGAGTTCCTCGCGCGACGCGAACGCGTAGCGATCGGCGGGACGCAGCACGGCCTCGACCCGGCGCTCCACCTCGGCGAGCACGGCGCGCTCGACTCGACCGCGGCCGATCGCCAGCAGCCGGTCCGAGGGGCTCAATTCGATCGCGAGCAGCGCAGTGCGGGCGCCGTCGGCGCGCGCCGTCCGCTCTCCGAGAAGCCGCAGCAACTCGCCCGGCCGCAGCCGCGGCGATGCGCGCTCAGGCCGGCGCAAGGATCGACTCCTCGGGGGCCGCACTCTCGTCCGCATAGTATTCGCGGGGGCGAAGCCCACGTGCCCCGCTCGGAAGGCCGCGGGCGATGCGGACCGGGTGCCCGGTGCCATCGACCGGGCCATTGAGCAGGTCGCGCTCGAAGGGCTCGTCCAGCTGGTTTCCCTTGGTATCGGTCAGCACCAGCACGCGCGGCTCGAGGCGGCGCACCCGGTTGTGCGCCAGCACGATCGCCGCCTCGCCGTTCGAGAGCTCGATCAGGCTGCCGACCGGGAACACGCCGATCGCCTGGACGAACTGCTCGAGCAGCGGCTCGTGGAACGACGTGCCGCACCACTGGTACATCTGCATCAGCGCGTCGTGCGGCGACACCGCCCTCGCGTACGGCCGGTCGGAAATCAGTGCGGCGAAGCAGTCGGCGATCGCGGTCATGCGTCCGAAGATGCCGATTTCCTTGCCCTTGAGCCCGTGCGGATAGCCGGAGCCGTCGAGCCGCTCGTGGTGCTGCATGATCCCCTGCTCGACGACGCGGTCGAGCGACATGCTCTTGCGCAGCGCCTCGACACCGATCTGCACATGGCGCTTGACCACCGCGTGCTCGGCGGGCGTGAGCATCCCCGGCTTCTCGAGCAGCGCGCGCGGCAGGCGGATCTTGCCGACGTCGGCGAGCATCCCGATCTGCCCGAGGCGGACCAGGTCGTCGCGCGGAAAGCCGATGTGGCGGCCGAGCGCGATCAGGTAGATCGCGACCTTCAGGCAGTGGTGGTAGGTGCTCTTGTCCTGGTCGCGCAGGCGTGCGACCCACAGCATCGCGTCCGGCGTCTCGACCATGCTCTCGACGAGACCTTCGGCGACTTCGTCGACGTCGCGCAGCTCGGTGTGCGCGTCCTCGCGCAGGTCGTCCATCAGCGCGCGCAGCGTCTCGGCGCCGCGCGACCAGGACTGGCTCGCGCGGGGAAGTTCGGCCTCGATCGAAACCGGTTCGGCGTATGTTTGCAGCCTCGTGGCCGGCGGCAGTTGCAGGCTGGCGGCGATCTCGGCCTTCGGCTCGTCGATGCGTTCGCAGGCGCCGCTGCCGCGCGCGCCGCGGCCACGCAGCCAGCCGAACAGTCGGCCGAACGCCGACGCGCTTTCGTCGGCGGCCGCACTGCCCGCCGGGGTGCGCCGCGGCCCCGCAGGCACGATATGGCGCGCCTTCGCCGCGCGCCGGTCGGCGAGGGCGCGGCGCAGCTCGCCGGCGGCCGCGCCGGTCGAGCGTTCGAGGTCGACGTATACGAACTGGCAGTACTGGCGCAGCGTGCTCAGCTGCGCCTTGTCCCTCACCAGCAGGCCTTCGAGCACGAAAGGGGTGTCGAGCCAGGGGCGGTCGAGCTCCGCGACGAACATCCCGTAGTCGAGCCGGCCTACCGGCAGTCGGACCCTGGACAGCGAAGAGGGCGTGGGCGGAACGGACATCGTTGCGGTGCGGTTCGGTCTCCGGCCATGGTAGGCAACGCGGCAGGCCGCGCCAAGAAAACCGGCACGCTTTCGACGATGGCCTGCAACGGGCGCCGACGAGTGGCGGCGCCCGCGTCCCGGGCGGTCGACGGCTCGCCCGGCGCTCAGCGCAGACGCAAGCTGCGCCGAAGGAACGGCGTCAGCGCCAGCGGCGCGAAGTACATCGGGATCTGCGTGATGCCGACGTACAGCGAGAAGGCCTCGCCGGCGGTGCCTGCGGTGATCACGAGCATCAGCCCCATGTTGCGGTTGCCGCTCATCAGCGCGGCGCTGTAGGCCGACGACACGCCGGCGCGCCGGAACAGCGCGTAGCCGGCGGCGTGCAGCGCCGCGGTCGACAGGCAGGCCATCAGCAGCAGGCCCGTGACGAAGGCCGGGTCGCGCAACAGGCGAGCGGTCACACCGTCCATGACGGCGATCGCGAACACCACCAGCAGCGCCACGTTCAGCCCCCCGATCGCCTCGTCGTGGCGCGCGAGCCGCTCGGTGCCGACGGCGCGCCGCAACACCCAGGCGAGCGCGAACGGAACCGCGACCAGCAGCGCGACGCGCCCGAAGAACGCGGCGAGGTCGACCTGGACGCCCGCCTGCGGCAGCAGCACGCCGACCAGCGGGGTCAGCGTGAACGGCAGCAGCAGCGTCGTCGAGACGGTTCCGACCACCGCGAGGATGCCGTCGAGGCCGAGGATCAGCGCGAACACCGCCGCCGACCCGATCGGCGGCGCGGCCGCCTGCAGCACCAGCGCCAGTCGCAATTCGGGCGACAGGCCGGCGAGCGCCGTGCCGAACCAGACCAGCAGCGGCGAGACGACGAGTTGCCAGGTCGCGATCGCAGCGGGCAGGGCCGGCCTGCGGGTCCTGTCGGCCAGCCGGTCCCAGTCGAGCCGCAGCAGCGTCGTGGTCAGCGTGCCGATGACGGCGGCGGTCAGCAGCGGGCGAAGCATTCCGGCCAGGCCGGGCAGCACGACGCCGACGAGGGCGCCGACGGGCAGCGCCCAGCGCGCCTGACGCCCGAGCACACGGAGCGCGCGCAACGCGGTCATCGGCCAGGGACGGCCGGCTCCGGCGCCATCGCGTCGATCCGGCTCGCGCGACGGCGGGTCTGCCACTCGCGCAGCAGCTTGCCGACCGGCTGGACGTGGCCGAAGTGCATGGGCGCAAACGATAGCGCATGGCGAGCGGCCGCTCCACGAGCTCCGGCATGCCTGCGAATCCCCGACGCTGCAAAGGTCAAGCTTTGCGAGCCGCGGGTCTCGCGGAGTAACCTGCCCGGCAAGTACTCCGGGGCGATGCGCGGCTGGGCACGGGCCCGACGCGGGCCCACGATGAATCCGAGTCCGGCGCCCACTCGCGATCGGGCGCCTTGCACCGAAGAGGAGCGCCCATCATGGCAGCGATCGAACGCAGCGCATCGGCAACCTGGAAAGGCGACCTGAAGGGCGGGACCGGGCGGATGGACGCGACCAGCGGCGTCCTGAACGCGACGCCCTACACCTTCGCGACGCGGTTCGAGAATGCGAAGGGGACCAATCCCGAAGAGCTGATCGCCGCCGCCCACGCCGCCTGCTACAGCATGGCGTTCGCGAACTACCTGAGCCAGCAGGGACACGTCCCCGAGTCGATCGAGACGCAGGCGACGATCTCGCTCGAGAACGGCTCGATCAACCGGATGCGGCTGCGTACGCGCGGCCGCGTGAGCGGGCTGGGCGCCGCCGACTTCCGGCGGCTCGCGGAAGAGGCCGAGAAGAAGTGCCCGGTGTCGAACCTGTTGCGCAACGGGCTCGCGATCACGCTCGAGGCCGAGCTCAGCTGAGCATCGGGCCGGATCGGTCTCGCAAACCAATATCGGGGATGGGTGTTATCGGCCCGGCGGGAGCGTCAGGCTCTAGACTCGCCGCTCGCCACGGGAGACGACATGTCCGACAAATGGTTGACCAGCCTGCTGACCAGCGGCCCACAGGAAGGCTTCGAACTCGCGATCAAGCTCTCGCGGATGGGCGTCAAGTACACCCAGCCTTCCGGCGAGGTGCGTGAGAAGCTGCGCCCGGAATACGCGGAGAGCGCCGACAGCCTGACCGCGGCGTCGCAGGTGATCGCGATCAATTTCCAGACCATCGCGGCGGCGAACGGGTACTGGCGCGGCTGAGCGCGCCGCGCGCCGCGCGCGCGGCCGCATCGGTTAAAGTGCGGGGCAAAGCTTCGGGCCGCGCCCGCATGACCGCACACTCCGACTCCTGGTCCGGACGGGCCGGCTTCATCCTCGCGACGGTCGGCTCGGCCGTCGGCATCGGCAGCATCTGGAAGTTCCCGTACGAGGTCGGCGCCAACGGCGGCGGCACGTTCGTGCTGTTCTATGTCGCCGGACTCGTCCTGATCGTCGTTCCGCTGATGCTGGCGGAGTTCGCGATCGGCCGGCGCGGGCGCGCGGATCCCGCTGGCAGCATCGCCGCGGTCGCGATCGCCGAGGGCGCGAGTCGTCACTGGGCGCTGGCCGGCGCCGCGGGCGTGCTCACGGGTTTCCTGATCCTGAGTTTCTATTCGGTCATCGGCGGCTGGACGATCGGCTACGCGGTCGAGACGCTGCGCCAGGGATTGCCGGGCGCCGACGCGCGGGCCGCGCAGGCGCGCTTCGACGCGTTCCTCGGATCGCCGTGGCGGATGCTCGCGTGGCACGCGCTGTTCATGGCGGCCGCTGCGGCGGTCGTCGCGCGCGGTGTGGCCCGCGGCATCGAGACTGCGTCGATGGTGCTGATGCCGCTGCTCGTCGCACTGATGCTGGCCCTGGCCGCCTACTCGGCCATCGAGGGCGACCTCGCGGCGACGCTGCGCTTCCTGCTGAAGCCTGACGCCGCGTACCTGAACGCGCGCACCGCACTCGAGGCGCTCGGTCTGGGGTTCTTCTCGATCGGCGTCGGCCTCGGGATGATGATCACCTACGCCGCCTACAGTGACGCGACGATCGACCTGAAGCAGGTGGCGGGCGCTTCGGTCATCGCCGACACCGTGATCTCTCTGCTGGCGGGGCTCGCCGTGTTTCCGATCGTGTTCGCGCACGGACTGGACCCGGCCGGAGGCCCCGGGCTGGTGTTCGTGACGCTGCCGATCGCATTCGCGCGGATGCCGTTCGGGACCGCGGCCGCGGTGGCCTTCTTCGTGCTGCTGTTCGTCGCGGCGCTGGCTTCGGCGATCTCGCTGCTCGAACTGGTGGTGGCGTACTGCGTGCGGCGGCTGCGGTGGTCCAGGCCGACGGCGACCGGGGCTGCAGCGACGGGCTGCTTTGCCGCGGGGATCGTCACCGTGCTGTCGTTCAACCTCTGGGCCGGTTGGCATCCGCTGGCGGACCTGGGCCTGGAATCCTCGGCGACGGCCTTCGACCTGATCGACCAGCTGACTTCGAACCTGTTGCTGCCGCTGGGCGGCCTAGCGATCGCGACCTTCGCGGGCTGGGCGGTGCCCGTGCGCGCGCTCGCCGACGAGCTGCGACTCGCGCCGCGCGCGACGCTGGCAATGCGCGTGCTCTTGCGCTACGTCGCGCCGGCGGGCATCGCCGCAGCGACGCTGCTGCCCGCGCTGTTGCGGTCCTGAGACCCGGGTGCGCGCGGAGCGCACGGCCGCTCGACTTTCCCGCGACGACCGCGCCCACCCTCGCGCTGGCGCTCGCGCCGGGCCGTCCGCGGGCCGCAGTCCCGTTGCTTCGCGCCGGGTTCGGCGTTAAAACTGCAGCGCGCCCGGCGCTGGCCGCGGACGGCATCGAGCATCGAATCCCCGAACGGAGCAAAGGATGAGCGAAGCAGAACCGGGCCTCGCGAAGGTGAACCAGCCCGCCGACGAGGCGATGCGGCTGCATCCGTTCTACGGCGGCAAGATGCAGACGCTGCCGAAGTGCGCGATCCGCTCGTTCGCCGATTTCTCGGTCTGGTACACGCCGGGCGTGGCCGCGCCGTGCAAGGCGATCGAGCGCGAGCCCGATCTCGTCTTCGAGCACACGAACCGGGGTAACCTGGTCGCAGTGGTGTCCGACGGAACCCGCGTGCTGGGGCTCGGCGACATCGGGCCCGAGGCAGGGCTTCCGGTGATGGAAGGCAAGGCGCTGCTGTTCAAGTACCTGGGCGGCGTCGACGCGGTGGCGCTGTGCCTGCGCAGCCGCAGCGAGGAGGAGTTCATTCGCGCGGTCGAGATGCTCGAGCCCTCGTTCGGCGCGATCAACCTCGAGGACATCGCGCAGCCCAAGTGCTTCCGGATTCTCGAGGCGCTGCGCGCGCGGATGAAGATCCCCGTCTGGCACGACGACCAGCAGGGCACCGCGGTCGTGGTGCTGGCGGGACTGCTCAATGCGCTCGAGGTGGTCGGCAAGCCGCTCGAGCGGGCGCGCATCGCGCTGGTCGGAATCGGGGCGGCCAACACGGCCAGCTACCGGCTGCTGAAGGCCTGCGGCGCCGACCCGGCGCGCATCGTCGCCTGCGATACGCGCGGCACGCTGCATCGCGGGCGCCGCGACATCGAGGCGCAGCAGCCGGACCTGGCCCGGAAGTGGGCGATCTGCTGCGAATCGAACGCCGACCGTGTCGAAGGCGGCGTTGCCGAGGCGCTGCGCGGCGCCGACGTCTGCCTCGCGTTCTCGACGCCCGGACCAGGGACGATCGAGCCCGCCTGGGTCGGGGGGATGGCGCGCGACGCGATCGTGTTCGCCTGCGCGAACCCGGTGCCCGAGATCTGGCCGCTGGCGGCACGCGAGGCGGGCGCGCGGATCGTCGCCACCGGCCGCGGCGACTTCCCGAACCAGGTCAACAACTCGCTGTGCTTTCCGGCGGTGTTCCGCGGGGTGCTCGACGTTCGCGCGACGACGATCACCGACGCGATGGCGATCGCGGCGGCGCGCGAGGTCGCCGCGGTCGCGCGCGAGCGCGGGCTGTCCGCCGAGCGCATCGTGCCGCGGATGGACGATCCCGACCTCTATCCGAGGGTGGCCGCCGCTACCGCGCTGGCCGCGCAGGCCGAGGGTGTGGCGCGGCTGCGCCTCGGTCGCGAGCAATTGCTGGCGCGGGCTGCGCAGGCGATCGCGGCGGCGCGAGGCGCCACCGACGCGCTGATGCGCGCCGGCTTCATCGCCCAGCCGCCCGCTGCGTGACGATCAGCGCCCGGGCGCGCGCTCGTACCAGTCGCGGCACTCGGCCTCGCGCCCGCGCACGACGCGCCGGCCCGCGAGCGGGCCGCGGGTCTCGGTGACGACCGTGCGCTGCAACTCCGGCTGCGCGTCCCGGTGGAAGTAGATCACCACCCAGTCGAAGACGCGGCCGAGTTCGTGGGCGCGCGCGGTATTCGAGTACAGCGCCGTGACGTGCCAGCCGTCCTCGGTCGCGTGCAGCACCGGCAGCCAGGCCTTTCCCTCGGGGTTGAAGCGCTTCGGCGCGATCGTCGGCAGCTTGTCCGCACCGGCCTCGTCGCGATAGCGGCGATCGGTCTCCAGCAGGACCGACACCGGCGGCTCGACGCCGGACGGCGGCGCCGGCCCGCGCCTGCGCCGGCGCGAGCGATCGAGCATTGCGGTCAGCGAGTCGCGGATCGCAGCCGCGCGTCGCGGACCGACGCCGGGCACCCCGGCGAGCCGCCCTTCGTGCCCGGCCACTTCGAGCGCCTCCAGCGTGTCGACTCCGAGGCCGTCGTGCAGTCGCGCGGCGAGCTGCGCGCCCACGCCGGGGATCGTCCGGAACAGCCGCACCGCGTCGATCGTGCCGCGCAGTCGGTCGAGCTGGCTCCAGCTGCCGCTGGTCAGCATTTCGGCGATCGCGGCCGCGATGCCGGGCCCGACGTGAGGAATCGCATCGAGCCCCGGCAACCCCTGCGCCTCGAAGATCTCGCGCAGCTCCTGCGGGTGCGCGGCGACCGCGTCGGCGGCCTTGCGGTAGGCGCCGACGCGAAACGGGTTCGCGCCCTGCGCCTCGAGCAGGTCGGCGCCCTCGCGCAGCCGCTGCGCGATGTCCTGGTTCTCGGCGCGCGACGAGCTCATTGCAGGCTCAGCGTGCCCGCTCCAGCGACAGCAGCTCGGTGCGCATCCCGAGGTTCGTGAGCAGCTCGCCGAGCATCGCCGAGGTGACGGTCTCCTCGCCGATCGCGCGGATGCCGCGGCTCTCCATGCACATGTGGCGGCAGCGGATCACCACGCCCACCGCGGTCGGCTCGAGGTGCGTCATCAGCGCGTCGGCGATCTGGCGCGTCAGTCGTTCCTGCACCTGCAGCCGCTTGGCGAAGCAGTCGACCAGGCGCGTGAGCTTCGACAGGCCGACGATCGCGCCCTTGGGCACGTAGCCGACGGTGGCGGTGCCGAAGAACGGCGCGAGGTGGTGCTCGCAGTGGCTGTAGACGGGGATGCCGCGCACCACGATCAATTCGCTGTACTGCTCGGCGCCGTCCTCGAACACCTTCAGGATCTCGGCCGGATCCTGCGCGTAGCCCGAGGTCCAGTGCTCCCAGGCGCGCTCGACCCGCGCGGGCGTCTCGCGCAGGCCCGGCCGGTCGGGGTCCTCGTGCAGGCTTCGCAACAGGCGGCGCCAGTCGGAGCGGTTGAACGGTCGATCGTCGGAAGTGTCGTCCATGCTGTCTCGCCTCCTGCGATGGTGATTCGGGAGTCTACTGGACGCGGGCGGAGGATCCGGTAGCATCCGGGCCATGGTCAAGCCCGCTCCTCTCCGGGACCGGACGGTCACCCGCGATCCCGACGCCACCCGCGAGGCCATCCTCTCCGCAGCCACCGACGAGTTCGCCCAGCACGGCCTCGCCGGCGCGCGCGTCGACCGAATCGCCGAACGCGCCGGGGTCAACAAGCGGATGCTGTACTACTACTTCGGCCAGAAGGAGAGCCTGTTCCTGGCCGTGCTCGAAGGCGCCTACCACCGGATCCGCGACGAGGAGCATCGGCTGAACCTGGCGCAGGTCGAGCCCACCGAGGCGATCCGCCGGCTGGTCGCGTTCACCTGGAACTACTACATCGCCCACCCCGAGTTCCTCACGCTGCTGAACACCGAGAACCTGCACCGGGCCCGCCACCTGAAGAAGTCGTCGAAGGTGCGCACGATGCACTCGCCGTTCGTCGCCTCGATCGCCGAAGTGCTCGAGCGCGGACGCACGGCCGGCGTGTTCCGTGCCGGCGTCGACCCGGTGCAGCTCTACATCTCGATCGCCGGGTTGTCGTACTTCTACCTGAGCAACAACTTCACGCTGTCGACGATCTTCGACCGCGACCTGATGTCGCCGAAGGCGAAGGTCGAACGGCTGTCGCACATGACCGACCTGGTGCTCGGCTACCTGGTGCGCGACTGAGCGCCGCTCAGTCCATTCCGAGCAGCTTGTAGATCCGCCGCGTATAGGCGCCGAAACGCTCGCTGGTCTTCATGTCGAGCGTGCGCGGATGCGGCAGGTCGATCTCGAAGTTGTCGGCCATTCGCGCAGGACCGGCGGTGAACACCACCACGCGACTGCCGAGGAAGACCGCCTCGGAGATCCCGTGCGTGACGAAGATGATCGTCTTTCCGGATTCCTTCCAGATCCGCAGCAGCTCGAGATTCATCTTCTCGCGCGTGAGCGCGTCGAGCGCGCCGAAGGGCTCGTCCATCAATACCAGCTTCGGATCGTGGACCAGCGCGCGCGCGATCGCCGCCCGCTGCTGCATCCCGCCCGAGAGCTCGTACGGGTACTTGTCCTCGTAGCCCGCGAGCCCGACCAGCGCGAGCAGCTCGCGGCCGCGCCGCTTCGCCTCGGCCATCGGCAGCCCGAGCAGTTCCGCGGGCAGCAGCACGTTGTCCAGGATGCGGCGCCACTTCAGCAGCAGCGGCGCCTGGAACACCATGCCGATGTCCCGCGCCGGGTCGAACGGGTGGGTGGACGAGCCGATGCGCACCTCGCCGCCGTCGTGCGGATGCAGCCCGGCCAGGATCTTCAGCAGCGTCGACTTGCCGCAGCCCGACGGGCCGACCAGCGCGACCAGCTCGCCGGGCATCACGTCGAAGCTGGCGTCCGAGATCGCGAGGTGCTCCTTGCGCCCGGTGCGGTAGACCTTGGTGACGCCCGATAGGTGAATGAAGGGTTCGACGCTCATCCGACGCGCGCGTCCTTCGGGACCAGCAGGCGCTCCATGCCGAGCACCAGCCCGTAGAGGATCATCCCGAGCAGCGTGATCAGGATGACCGCCATGAACATCGCCGGCGTGTCGAGCGTGACCTGCACCTGCAGCATCAGGTAGCCCAGCCCCTTGTCGGAACCGAGGAACTCGCCGACGATCGCGCCAGCGACTGCGAGGATCGCGGCGACCTTCATGCCGGCGAAGATGTAGGGCAGCGAGCCGGGCAGCTGGATCTTGGTGAACAGCTGCCAGCGCGAGCCGCGCAGCGACCGGACCAGGTCGAGCAGGTCGGGCTCGATCTCGCGCAGGCCGCGCGCGGTAGTCAGCAGGATCGGGAACACCGCGATCGAGAAGGCCATGATCGTGTTCGGGAACACGCCGTACTTGAACCAGACGATGATCAGCGGGCCGAGCGCCACCTTCGGGATCATGTTCAGCGTGACGAGGATCGGCATGAACAGCGATTCGAGCGTCTTCGACCAGGTGAAGACGAGTGCGAGCAGGACGCCGATGACCAGCGCGAGAAAGTAGCCGCCGAAGATCTCGGTCGCGGTCACCGAAACGTTCGCCCACCAGTCGTAGCTGGGCGAGAGCAGCGCCTCGAACGTCGCTCCCGGCGACGGCATCACGAACTTGGGCACGTCGCCGAGGCGCACGAACAGGTACCAGACGACGAGCAGCCCGAGGTGCGCGAGCACCGCGAGCGCGTAGCGGCCCAGCGTCGTGTGGAGGCGGTCCATCGTGCGCAGGCCCCTCAGGCGAGCCACTTCGACAGGTTGGCCGCGACGAACGCGTCGTCCGAGAGGTCGGCGTGCTCGCGGCAGACGCGGTCGATCTCGTCGGCCTGCCCCGGCGACAGGGTCTCGTGGGGATCGAGGCACCAGGTGCCGGCCATCAGACCCTGGCGCCGCAGCACTTCGTGGCAGCCGGGGATGCATCCGGCGAAGTCGTGCGCGACGTCGAAGAACGCGCTGTTGCAGTCGGTCACGCGCGAATCCAGCGCGAGCAGTTCGTCGTCGACGCGCCCGGCCGCGATCGCGGCGTGGATCCGCTCGAGCAGCCCCACCGCGCCCTTCGTCCAGACGCTCCAGTGGCCGAGCAGCCCGCCGCGGATGCGCACCGTGACCTCCTCGTCGCCGCGGCGCACGACGAACGGCGCCAGCAGGTCGAGCACGATGTGGTCGTCGTTGCCGGTGTACAGCGTCACCCTGTCCTCTGCGCGCGCCGCCACCACGCCGCGCACCACGTCGAGCGTGCGATAGCGATCGAACGGCGCCATCTTGATCGCGACGACGTTGTCGATCGATGCGAAGCGGCGCCAGAACTCGGCGGGCAGCGCAATGCCGCCCACCGCGGTCTGCAGGTAGAAGCCTACCAGCGGAATGACGCGCGCGACCGCCTCGCAGTGCGCGACGAGCTCGTCGATCGACGCGCCCTTCATCGCGGCAAGCGACAGCAGGCCCGCGTGGTAGCCGTGGCCGAGCGCGACCTGCGCCTCGCGGCACGCCTGCCCGGTGCGCCCGGCGAGTCCGGCAATCATGACCAGCGGCCGGTCGGTGGCCTCGCGCGCGGTGCGGGCGGCGAGCTCGAGCACCGGCTCGTAGAGGCCGACGTCACGGATCGCGAACTGCGTCGAGTGCACGCCCACGGCCAGCCCGCCCGAGCCCGCGTCGACGTAGTACCGGGTGAGCGCGCGCTGCCGCAGTCGATCGAGTTTTCGGGCGGCGTCGAGCGCGAGCGGATGCGCCGGGATCACGGTGCCGCGCCGCAGCAGCGCGAGCACCTCGGCGGGAAGCTCCGACCGGTGAAGGGGCATGACGGGAAGGTGTTCTATCGGGCCGGGCGTTCGGCTATACTGATCGACGATGTAACCAGACAGTTAATTTACTCTAACGCAGCGGCCCTCCAGCGTCAACGATTGCGGCGCGTTGACGATGCTTCGAGCGCGCCGATAACATCGCCGTCACATCGGCATTGCACAGCCGCGCTCGACCCAGGAGACACCATGTTCGCGCGAACGATCCTAACGGCTGCCGTCGCGGCCATCGCCTTCGCCTCGGCGCCGGCCCAGGCCCAGCAGAAGCTCGACTTCATCCTCAACTGGGTCCCCGGCGGCGACCACGCCCCGTACTACTACGCGAAGAAGCTGGGCTGGTATGCCAAGGAAGGCATCGACCTGAACATCGAGCCCGGCAAGGGCTCGGCGCTGGCCACGCAGAAGGTCGGCGCGGGCGCCAATCCGGTCGGCCTCGCCGACATGGCCGGCGTGCTGGTCGCCAAGGGCAAGGGCGCCGACACGGTCGCGGTCTACAACGTCTACGCCAACTCGCCGCAGGGCATGTACTGGCTGAAGAGCTCGGGCATCAAGGGCGTGAAGGACTTCGTCGGCAAGAAGATCGGGAACCCGGCGGCCGACGGCGCGCGCGTGATGTGGCCGGCGCTCGCCAAGGCCAACGGCATCGACCCGAAGTCGGTCACCTGGGTCAACATCGACGCCAACGCGAAGCTGGCGGCGCTGAAGGCGAAGTCGATCGACGTGACGACCTCGTTCTACAACCTGCACCACGTCTTCCAGCGCGAGCTCGGCGACGACATGGGCTTCCTCGCCTGGCGCGACGCGGGCCTGAACCCGTACGGCAACTCGATCATCGTCAACGCGAAGTTCCTCGAGGCGAACCGCGCGACGATCGACAAGTTCGTCAAGGTCACGCAGCGCGCGTTCGCCGCCTGCGTGAAGGAGCCCGAGCCCTGCGTGCAGGCACTGGTCGACGCCAACGGGGCGCTGAAGTTCGACAACGAGCTCACCAACTGGAAGCTCGTCGAGGTGCTGATGAGCGACAAGTTCTCGCGCGAGATGGCGCTGGGCATCCACGAAGACGGCCGGATGAAGGCCGACTACGAGCTGGTGCGCGAGTACATCGGGCTGGACAAGCCGTTCGACGTGAAGACGGTGTACACGAACGAGTTCCTGGATCGCTCGATCAAGATGGCCAAGTGAGCTTCAGCCGAGCTCCGGGCCGGCGACCAGGATGATCCGGCTGGGGTCGCCGGGGGCGGTCTTGAGGCCGCGCACCATCCGGGTGAAGGGGCGCTGGTAGGCGAAGCCGCGGGCCTGCAGCCACGGGACCAGTTCGGCGAAGCGGTCGGCGAGGTCCAGGTAGACCGGGCCCGAGACGCTCGAAAGGGCGGCCTCGAGCAGCGCGCCGGCGGTCGCGAGATCGGATGCGACCAGCGGGCCGATCTGGGTCGCCTCGCGGCCGTCGCGGCCGAAGACGAAGCCGACGAGGCGGCCGCCGCGCTCCGCGACGTGGGCGGCGCGCGGCAGGCGTGCCGCAAGCGAGCGCAGCAGCGCTTCGCGGTCGGCGCCGAAGGCGGGGCGATCGATGCCGAGGATCGCGGGCCAGTCGGCATCGCCTGGCGCGCGCACGGCGGCTGCGGGCGCCTCGCGACCGGACGCACGCGCGGCTGCGGCGGGCGGCGGCGCCGCGGGCGCGGGGGCGGGCGCCTCGCGGCGATAGCGACGGAAGCCCCAGCTGTCGACGAACCCGAGCGGCACATAGATCGGGTGACCTGCCGGGGTCGCATCGAGAATGGCCCCGATGCCTCGCCAGGCGAGCTCGTTCAGCGCGTGGGCGAGCAGCCGTGACGCGTAGCCGCGGCCGCGGAACTCGGGGAGCACCAGCACCATGCTGACCCACGCGAACTCGCTGCCGTAGGGCAGCGCGACGACCGAAGCGGCGAGCCGCTCGCGCCCCGCCGCGTCGGTCGCGCGGATGCCCCAGGCGCGCCCCAGCGTCAGCATCAGCCGCCAGTCGGCCTCGTTCTGGTTCCACGATGCGGAGGCCGACAGTTCGATCGCGCCGGCCAGGTCGGCGACGCTGAGCGGCACGATCGGCGTGGCGTCGGGCTGGCCGGGCGCCCCGGTCCCGTTCGCCGGCCCGACGACCGCGCGCCTGGCCCGGCGCTCGCGGCGATCCTCAGTACTTCCCATCGCGAGTCGCGAAGTGCGTGGGCTTGCCCAGGCTCGGCTGTCCGCGCTCGACCCAGTCGGCGACCCAGTCGATCATCTGCTCGATCGGCACGCGCGGCTTGCCGAACAGCCGCTGCGATTCGCGGGTGTCCTCGAGCCACGCGGTCGCGGCCTCCTGCCCGACGAGCACCGGCGCGCGCCCGAAGCGCTTGCCGAACTCGCCGGCGAGCCAGCGGATGCTCGTGTGCTCGGGGCCCGTGACGTTGATCGGCGACGTGGGCGTCGTGCAGTGCGCGAGCAGGCGCAGCGACTGCTCGTTCGCGTCGCCTTGCCAGATCACGTCGGCATGGCCCATCGTCAGGTCGAGCGGCGTGCCGCCGAACACCGCGGTCGCGACGTCGAACAGGACGCCGTAGCGCATGTCGATCGCGTAGGACAGGCGCACCAGCCGGCCCGGCGTGCCGTACCTGCGCGAGCCGTACTCGAACATCCGCTCGCGGCCGACGCACGAGTTCGCGTAGTCGCCCGCCGGCGGCGTGGCAGGCGTGCGCTCGTCGGCGCCCGGGCCGTCGACCGGCACGAACGGGTACACGCAGGCGGTCGAGAACGCGACGATGCGCATTTCGCGGAACGTCTCGGCGACCATCATCGGGACGCCGACGTTCATCATCCAGGTGAGCGAGGCGTTGTCGGCCGCGCCGAACTTGTGCCCGGCCATGAAGACCAGGTTGCGCACGCCGTCGCCGACGTTGGGCAGGTGCTCGAGGGCCGCGCGGTCGAGCAGGTCGCACGCGATGCATTCGACTCCGTGGCGCTCGAGCGAGGCGACGAGGCTCGGGTCGGAGAAGCGCGCGACGCCGATGACCCGGCGACCCGGCGCGGCGCGGCGCGCCATCCGTGCCAGCGTCGGGCCCATCTTGCCGCCGACGCCGAGCACCATGATGTCGCCGTCGACGCGCTCGAGGTCGGCCACGAGCGCCGGCGTCGGCTCGCTCATGAAGGTCTCGAGCGCCTCGACATCGTCGAAGCGCTTCGGCAGAGCGGACATCGGGGTCTCCTGGAAGTGTTGCGGCGGCGCGCGGCGCGCCCGGAGCCGGATCAGGCGGAATTGTGCCTCGTGATCCCCTCGAACCGGTCGCGACCGGCCGCCAGCGCGCGGATCTTCGCGTCGGCGATCGAGCGCTTGAGCATCCAGAAGCCGCAGTCGGGATGAATGTATCGGACGCGCCCGGCGCCCAGCGTCTTCTCGGCGCGCTCGATCGCGCGGGCCACGTCGTCGGCGCTCTCGACGTCGGTCGTCTTGATGTCGACCACGCCGAGACCGAAGCCGATGCGCGGATCGAGGTCCGCGAAGGCCTTCAGCTCTTCGGGCGGGCGGTGGGCGCACTCGAGGACGACGTGGTCGGCGTGAAGCGCGTTCAGGTAGCGGATCAGCTTGTCCCAGGTGCCCTTCTGCACCGACTGTCCGCCGTAGTTGCCGAAGCACAGGTGCACCGCCGGGATGCCCTTGACCGCGTCGAGCACGCGATTGATCGCCGAGGCCGCCCACTCCCATTCCTCCGGGTGGCCGGGCAGGTTCGCCTCGTCGACCTGCACGACGTCGGCGTCCAGGTGCCGCACTTGCGAGGCGAGTACGTCGGCGAGCGCGTGCGCGAGCTCGGCGGTGTCGCGATAGTGCTTGTCCATCAGCGTCTTGGCCAGCATGTGCGGGCCGGTGACCGTGAACTTGAACGGCTTCGTCGCGAGCGCTTTGGCGCGCGCGCAGGCCAGCGGCAGGTCGAGACTGCCGTGGCCCAGCGGCCCGACCACGGTGCCCGGCGGGCGCGTGCGGAACTTCATGCCGCTCTTCGAGCGGTAAGCGATCAGCTCGTCGAACGAGAAGCGCTGCGTGACGCCATCCATCGGGCGCACGAAGTATTCGATCATCCCGTTGGTCTCGGGATGGTTGATGTCGAAGCGCGAGAGCTCGCCGTCGCAGACGACGTCGATGCCGGCCTGCTCCTGGATCCCGATCACGACGCGCGTGGCGTCGAGCAGCGCGTGCTCCGAGGGGCTCGCGACGAGCCAGTCGGGCACGGGATACGAGCCGACGACGGTGGTGCGGATTCTGGGCATCTGGGCGTCGTTTGTTAACCGAATGGTGACAAGTCGATGGTATCGCGCCGGTCCGTGGCCTTCAAGCTGCCTTGACGGGGCGCCGCCGGCGGCCGTAGACTAATTAACCAACAAGTTACAAACGCCTGGCAACAGAACCAGGCGGCGCATCGCCCGAACCGGAGCAACTCATGAGCACTCGACGACTCGGCATCGTGATGCATGGCGTCACGGGCCGCATGGGGATGAACCAGCACCTGATCCGCTCGATCGTCGCGATCCGCGAGCAGGGCGGCGTGAGGCTGGCCGACGGCGACCGCGTGATGCCCGATCCGATCCTGATCGGACGCGGCGCCGAGCGGATGGAGGCGCTCGCGAAGGCGCACGGCGGGCTGCGCTGGGGCACCGATCTCGATCGCGCGCTGGCCAATCCGGACGACACGGTGTTCTTCGACGCCGCGACGACGCAGATGCGCCCGACGCTGGTCAAGAAGGCGATTGCCGCCGGCAAGCACGTCTACTGCGAGAAGCCGTCGGCGACCAACCTCGCCGAGGCGATGGAGATCTACGAGGCGGCCCGCAAGGCGGGCGTCAAGCACGGCGTCGTGCAGGACAAGCTGTGGCTCCCGGGGCTGTTGAAGCTGAAGATGCTGATCGACTCGGGCTATTTCGGCCGCATCCTGTCGGTACGCGGCGAGTTCGGCTACTGGGTGTTCGAGGGCGACCTGCAGCCCGCGCAGCGGCCGTCGTGGAACTACCGCAAGGAAGACGGCGGCGGGATCATCCTCGACATGCTGTGCCACTGGCGCTACGTGGTCGACAACCTGTTCGGCGAAGTGAAGAGCGTCTCGTGCCTGGGCGCGACGCACATCCCGCAGCGCCGGGACGAACACGGCAAGCCGTACACGGCCACCGCCGACGACGCCGCCTACGCGACCTTCGTGACCGACCAGGGCGTCATCGCCCACTTCAACAGCTCGTGGTGCGTACGCGTGCGTCGCGACGACCTGCTCACGCTGCAGGTCGACGGCACGCACGGCTCGGCGGTGGCCGGGCTGCGCGGCTGCCGCACGCAGCCGCGCGTGAACACACCCAAGCCCGTGTGGAATCCCGACCTTCCGCAGCCGATCGACTTCTTCGAAGGCTGGCAGGAAGTGCCCGACAGCGTCGCGTTCGACAACGCGTTCAAGGCGCAATGGGAGCTCTTCATCCGCCACGTCGTCGAGGACGCCCCGTTCCCCTGGAACCTGCGCGAGGGCGCCAAGGGCGTGCAGCTGGTCGAGGCCGGGCTGCAGTCGTGGCGCGAGCGGCGCTGGGTCGACCTCGGGGCGCTGCCCGCGTGACGGGGATCGCGATGCCGACGCTGATCCTTCCCGCCGTCGACGGCGCGCTGCGCCCGTTCACGCTGTCCGCGCCGAGGGGCTACGCGCTGCGCGCAACCGGCCCGTTCAACCGGATCGCCTACTCGGCCGCGCACGTCGTCGCCGATCCGCTGTCGCCGGTCGACCCGTGGATCGGCTGCGCGATCGACTGGGACACGACGATCGCGTACCGGAAGCGCCTGTGGGGGCTGGGGCTCGGCGTCGCCGAAGCGATGGACACCGCGCAGCGCGGGATGGGCCTCGACTGGCCGACCTCGCTCGAGCTGATCCGCCGCTCGATCGACGCGGCGCGCGACCACCCGGGCGCGCTCGTCGCGTCGGGCTGCGGCACCGACCACGTCGCGCCCGATCCGTCGATGTCGATCGACGCGGTGATCGCGGCCTACGAATCGCAGATGGAGGCGATCGAGGCGCTCGGCGGCCGACTGATCCTGATGGCGAGCCGCGCGCTGGCCGCTTGCGCCACGTCGCCCGACGACTACGGCCGCGTCTACGACAGGCTGCTGTCGCAGGTGCGCGAGCCGGTGATCATCCACTGGCTCGGCGACATGTTCGACCCGGCGCTGGCCGGCTACTGGGGCCACGCCGACCCGATGGCGGCGATGGACGTCGCGGTCGACATCCTGAATCGCAACGCCGCGCGCGTCGACGGCGTGAAGATCTCGTTGCTGGACAAGGACAAGGAGATCGCGATGCGCAGGCGCCTCGCGCCCGGCATCCGGATGTACACCGGCGACGACTTCAACTTCGCCGAGCTGATCGCCGGCGACGAGCAGGGGCATTCCGACGCGCTGCTCGGCATCTTCGATGCGATCGCGCCGGCGGCGTCGGCAGCGCTCGCCGCGCTGGCTCGCGGCGACACCGCGCGCTTCCACGAGATCCTCGGCCCGACGGTGCCGCTGTCGCGGCACGTCTTCTGCGCGCCGACGCGCTTCTACAAGACCGGCGTCGTCTTCATGGCCTGGTTGAACGGCCAGCAGGACCACTTCGTGATGGTCGGCGGACAGCAGTCGACGCGCAACATCCGGCACCTGGCCGAGCTGTTCCGGCTCGCCGACGCGGCCGGCCTGATCGAAGACCCGGAGCGCGCCTGCACGCGCATGGCGCAGCTGCTGGGCACGCAGGGCATCGACGCGCGGGTGGCGAAATGAGCGCGCCGTCGCCCGAGCTGTTGTCGCTCAATACGGCGACCGTGCGCGAACAGTGGAACCTGCGGCAGATGATCGAGGGCTGCGCGCGGCACGGCATCCGCGGCATTTCGCCATGGCGCGACAAGCTCGACGAGCTCGGTGCGGCCGAAGCCGCGCGGCTGATCCGGCAGCACGGCCTGACCGTCACCGGCCTGTGCCGCGGCGGGATGTTCCCGGCGGCCGATGCCGCCGGGCGTCGCGCGGCGATCGACGACAACCGGCGCGCGATCGACGATGCGGCGACGATCGGCGCGCGCTGCCTGGTGCTGGTGGTCGGCGGCCTCCCCGCCGGTTCGAAGGACCTCGCCGGCGCGCGGCAGATGGTCATCGACGGAATCGCGCAGGTCCTCGACCATGCGCGTGGCTGCGGCGTGCCATTGGCGATCGAGCCGCTGCACCCGATGTACTGCGCCGACCGCGCCTGCGTGAACACCCTCGACCAGGCGCTCGACATCTGCGACGGGCTCGACCCGGCGCCTTCGGGCGCCGCGCCGTCCGGCGCGATCGGCGTCGCGGTGGACGCCTACCACGTCTGGTGGGACCCGAACCTGGCGCGGGCGCTCGAGCGCGCACGCCCCGAGCGGCTGCTCGCCTACCACATCTGCGACTGGCTGGTGCCGACGACCGACCTGCTGCTCGACCGCGGGATGATGGGCGATGGCGTCATCGACCTGCCGGCGCTGCGCGCGCTGGTCGAGGGACACGGGTATCGCGGCTTCCACGAGGTCGAGATCCTGTCGACGCGCTGGTGGCAGCGCGATCCCGACGAGGTGCTGCGGATCGCGCGCGAGCGCCACCTGCGCTGCAGCTGAGGGCGGTGCGCGAGGTCCGCCGGCGCGGCCGCGAATGTCCAGGCGAACCGATCGCCGGGCACGCGAGCTTGGGATGAGCCGCTCCGTGGCATAGAATGCCGATTCCAACCCGGATCGTCTCAGCATGGCGGATTGCCTGTCGAACCTGCTCGCCCGTTTCAGCGCCGCGGCCCACGTCGACCGGACCGGCGCCCTGCACCACGCCGCGTCCTTCGACGCCTCACACGACGCGGGACGTCTGCACCTGTTGCGCAGCGGCGCGGCCCAGGTGCTGCATGCCGGCTGGTCGCCGCTGAAGCTGTCGCGGCCGAGCCTGCTGTTCTATCCGCGGCCGTTCGCGCATCGCCTGCAGCCCGACCCGGGGCCGGCGGTCAGCCTGGTCAGCGCCGGGATCCGCTTCGACGGCGGCTCGGTCAGCCCGCTCGCGGCGGCGCTGCCGCCGCTGCTGGTGCTGCCGCTCGAAGTGCTCGTCGACGCGCGCACCACGCTCGAGCAACTGTTCGACGAGGCTGACGCCGCCCGCTGCGGGCGCCGCATCGCGCTCGATCGCCTCTGCGACCTGCTGCTGGTCCAGGTGCTGCGGCACGTGATCGACCGTTCGCTCGCCAGCAGCGGCATGCTCGCCGGGCTCGCCGACGCGCGCCTGTCGAAGGCACTGAGTGCCTTGCACGACCAGCCCGAGCGCGACTGGAAGCTCGAAGACCTCGCTGCGCGCGCCGGGATGTCGCGGGCGCGTTTCGCGGCGCGCTTCAAGCAGGTGGTCGGCATCGCGCCGGGCGAGTACCTGACGCGGTGGCGGATCAGCCTCGCCCAGCACCTGCTGCAGCAGGGGCGGCCGGTCAAGGAGGTCGCGGGCGAAGTCGGCTACGCGAGCCCGGCCGCGCTCGGCCGGGTGTTCGCCACGCGCACCGGCGCGACGCCGAAAGCCTGGGCGCACACGCGCACGCAGGCCGTGGCCACCGAAGAGGCCTGACCGGCACATCGGCGGCCGGTCCGGCTCGCGTTCGCAAAGGGACTTGTACAGCGGCTGAGCGGATCCACCGTCCCCAGGGTCGGCGCCGCCGGTCGCGCGGGTAGAATCGCCCGCGTGAGCACCCTCGCCAACGACACCTTCCTGCGCGCGCTGCGTCGCGAGCACACCGACTACACGCCGGTCTGGCTGATGCGCCAGGCCGGCCGCTACCTGCCCGAATACAACGCGACGCGCAAGCGCGCCGGCAGCTTCCTCGCGCTGTGCAAGACGCCCGAACTCGCCTGCGAAGTCACGCTTCAGCCGCTCGAACGCTATCCGCTCGACGCCGCGATCCTGTTCTCGGACATCCTGACGGTGCCCGATGCCATGGGGCTGGGGCTCTATTTCGCGGACGGCGAGGGCCCGAAGTTCGAACGCCCGGTGCGCGACGAGGCGGCGGTGACGAAGCTTGCGGTGCCCGACCCGTCGGACGAGCTGCGCTACGTGACGGACGCGGTGCGGACGATCCGCGGCGCGCTCGCCGGACGCGTACCGCTGATCGGGTTCTCCGGCAGCCCCTGGACGCTCGCCTGCTACATGGTCGAGGGCGGCGGCAGCGACGACTTCCGCGAAGTCAAGACGATGCTGTACCGGCGACCGGACCTGATGTCGCGCCTTCTCGAAGTCAATGCGCAGGCGGTGGCGGCCTACCTCGGCGCGCAGGTCGAGGCCGGCGCGCAGGCGCTGATGATCTTCGATTCGTGGGGCGGTGCGCTGGCCGACGGCGCCTACCAGCGATATTCGCTCGAGCCGATGCGGCGGGTCGTCGCCGCGCTGCGGCGCGAGCACGACGTACCGGTCATCGTCTTCACGAAGGGCGGCGGCTTGTGGCTCGAGGACATTGCCGGCATCGGTTGCGACGCGGTCGGCGTCGACTGGACCGTGAACCTCGGCCGCGCGCGCGCGCGTATCGGCGATCGCTGCGCGCTCCAGGGCAACCTGGATCCGATGGTTCTGATGGCGGGGCCCGACGCAGTGCGCCGCGAGGCGATCGGGGTGCTGGACGACTTCGGGGCGCCTGGTCCGGGCGCGGGCCACGTGTTCAACCTGGGCCACGGCATCTCGCAGTTCACGCCGCCCGAGAACGTCGCCGTGCTGGTCGAAACGGTGCACGCCTACAGCCGGAAGCTGCGGCGACCCGACGTGAGCGCGCCCTCACTCTAGGCCCGGCGCAGCATCGGCGCGGCTTGCGAAGCCGCGAAAAATGTGGTTTGCGAAGCGGGCAACCGCTGACTTATGCACAGTGGCCGCCCGCTCGCCCAGCGGCGCACAGGGTTTTTGCCGGGTTCCGGCCGCGTGGCGCAACTCCTTGATTTATATGGGGTTAGGTCTGACCAAAAAACGGGCAAACGACCGCAGTGCGTGATCTGGCGGGCACTTGCGGTCGATGTGGACGGCTTGCCCACAATTTTATCCACAGCTTTTGTGAACGACTTCCAAAAGCGCTTTGAGTGCCGGGTCTTAAGGTCAGAACTTAAACCAAAATCTCACAAGCCCCGGCCGTCCGGACGAGTTCCGGGCCGCTAGAATCGACCGCCCACCCGCGCATCGTCCGTGTCCGACATCGCCCCGAATCGCTTCGCCCAGGTCGCGCTCGACGTGCCGATGGCGCATCTGGGCGCGTCGCTGTTCGACTACTCGATCGCGGCAGCGTTCGCGGGTGTCGTGGCCGTCGGGAGCTGGGTCGTGGTGCCTTGGGGGCAGGGACGCCGCGTCGGCGTCGTGGCGGGCCTGTCCGATCACTGCGAGATCGACGCGGCGCGCGTCAAGCCGTTGCTGGCGGTGCTCGAAGACGCGCCATTGCTGCCCGCGTCGTGGCTCGAGCTGGCGCGCTTCTGCGCCGATTACTATCACCGTGGCATCGGGGAAGTGACGTTGCCCGCGATCCCGAAGCTGCTGCGCACGCCGCCGTCGGCGCGACCGCGCGGCTCGGCGTTCGCTCGCGCGCGCGAGCGCTTCGCCCCGCCGGCGTCGGCGCGAGCCGCGTCGGTGCCGCCCGAGCTCAACGAGGCCCAGCGCTCGGCGCTCGATGCGTTGCGGGCGGCCGACGGTTTCGCGGTGTTCCTGCTGCACGGCATCACCGGCAGCGGCAAGACCGAGGTCTACCTGCACTGGCTCGACGAGGTCCTCGCGCGCGACGCGCGCTGCCAGGTCCTGCTGCTCGTGCCCGAAATCGCGCTCACGCCGCAACTGGCCGCGCAGGTCGCGGCGCGCTTTCCCGCGCACAGCGTCGCGGTGCTGCACAGCGACCTGGCCGACAGCGACCGCGCCGCGCACTGGCTCGCGGCGGTCGAGGGCCGCGCGCGGGTCGTGATCGGCACGCGGCTCGCGGTGCTCGCGCCGTTGCCGGCGCTTGCCGCGATCGTCGTCGACGAGGAGCACGACGCGTCGTACAAGCAGCAGGAGGGCGTTCGCTACTCGGCGCGCGACCTGGCGATCGTCGCCGCATCGCAGCGCAAGGTGCCGATCGCGCTCGGCTCGGCGACGCCGTCGCTCGAGAGCTGGCACGCCGCGCGCCGCGGCCGCTACCGCTTGCTGGCCCTGCCCGAGCGCGTGGGCGGCGCGCAGCTGCCCACGCTCGAGCGCGTGGACCTGCGCGGGCGCAAGCTGCGCCACGAGCTCGCGCCCGAGTCGATCGAGGCGATCGGCGCCGCGCTCGCGCGCGGCGAACAGGCGCTGGTCTTCATCAACCGGCGCGGCTACGCGCCGGTGCTCGCCTGCGAGAGTTGCGGATGGCTGAGCCGCTGCAGCGATTGCTCGGCCTACCGGGTGCTGCATCGCGTGGGTGCTGCACGGCCGGCCCGCTACAGGCTGGTCTGCCATCACTGCAGCGCGGAGCAGCCGGTGCCGCGCGCGTGCCCCGATTGCGGCAACGTGGACCTGACCGCGCTGGGGCGCGGCACCCAGCGGCTCGAGGAAGGGCTGGCCGAGCTGTTCCCCGGCCACCGCATCGCGCGGCTCGATCGCGACGTCGCGCGCACGCGCGGCGCGGCGCAGAAGGTGATCGACGCCGCGCACGCGGGCGACGTCGACATTCTCGTCGGCACGCAGATGCTGGCCAAGGGCCACGACTTCCGCCGCCTGACGCTGGTGGTCGCGGTCGACAGCGACGGCGGGCTGTTCTCGTCGGACTTCCGCGCGCCCGAGCGGATGTTCGCGACGCTGATGCAGGTGGCGGGGCGCGCGGGGCGCGAGCCGCAGCGCGGCGAGGCCGCGCAGCGGCTCGGCCGCGTCATCGTGCAGACGCGCTTTCCCGACCATCCGCTATTCGAGTATCTCGCGCGTCACGACTACGCGGGCTTCGCCGATGCGCAGCTCGCCGAGCGGCGCGAGGTGGGCTTGCCGCCGTACCGCTTCCAGGTGCTGCTGCGCGCCGAAGCGGTGACTCAGGCCGAGGCGCTCGCGTTCCTCGCGCAGGCCAGGGCGCTCGGCGAGTCGCTGCTGCCTTCGGCGACTCCCGCCGGTCTCGCGCGCGCCTCGGCCGATTCGCTGCGCGACGGCGCGGTCGCGCTGCTCGACCCGGTGCCGATGGCGATGAGCCGGCTCGCCGGCCGCGAGCGCGCGCAACTGCTGATCGAGGCGAGCGCGCGCCCGCCGCTGCACGCGTTCCTGCGCGCGTGGCTGGACGGGCTGCGCGAGTTGCGCTCGCAGGTGCGCTGGCAGCTCGACGTCGATCCGCTGGAAATCTGAGCCGGCGGCCGGCCGCCGGCTCGCGCCTAGCGGCGGCGCGGGCGGTCGACGCGCCTGTCGCCATCGAAGTCGTGCTGGCGATCGTGCTTCTGGCGCGCAATACGCGCGCTCTGCACGTCCTGCGCCCGGTGCAGGCGGGCGCGCTCGGCGCGCGTGACCGCGCCGTCGGACTTCGCGCGGTCTTCCATCCGTTCGACGCGCGCCTGCCCGGCCTCGAGGCGATTGACTTCGCGCGCCGTGAGCGCGCCGGAGCGCTCGCCCTGCTCGATGCGGCGTTCCTGGTTGAGCTGGCGCTGTTCGACGCCGGGGGTATTGGCCTGCGCGAATGCGGCGCCGGTGGCGGCGGCGAGCAGACCTGCAATGGCGAGATTCCTGAGCATGACGGGCTCCGTGGGTTGAGGTGGAGCCAATCTAGGCCGATGCCGCCGCCGGGCACAGGCCCGCAGCGGTAAAGGCTGTAAGCGGAGGTAAGCCGCCGCGGGCTCAGTCGCCGCCGAGCGCCTTCAGTTGCACCCGCAGTCGCTGGACCTCCTCGATCAGGTCGGCGACCAGCGCCGCGAGTTCCTCGTTGGCCTCGAAATCGCGCTCGAGCGCAGCCATGCGCCGCGCGCGCACCAGTTGCGCGCTAGCGAAGCGCAACGGGGTCGTCGCTCCCGGCGCGCATTCGAGCAGGCCCGCCTCGACGCGCAGCTCGATCCAGCGCGGCTCGACCGCGCAGGCGAGCGCGAGCTCGTCGAGCGTCAGCATCGCCTCGTCGACCGCGACGGCGTTCGGAATGTCTTCGGGGGTCATCGCTCGGTGCTCCGCTCGCGTTCAGAGGTGCCGGCGCGGATCGAAGGCGAGCTCGCGCGCCATCGTTTCGTACAGCTTGCGCGCCGTCTCGTCGTCGGCAGGCGGCAGCACGACCTCGAGTTGCAGATACAGCGATCCGGGCGGATCGCCGGGGATGCCGCGCCCCTTCAGGCGCAGCTTGCGGCCAGTCTGCGAGCCGGCCGGCACGTTCACCTGCACGCGTCCCGAAGGTGTCGGCACCTCGATGGTCGCGCCGAGCGCCGCTTCCCACGGCGCGACCGGAATCGTCTCGAAGACGTCGCGACCCTGGATCCGGTAGCGGGGGTCAGGGCGGAACTGCACTTCGAGGTAGAGGTCGCCGGGCGGTCCGCCGCCGAGGCCGGGGGCACCCTGCCCGGCCAGGCGGATCTGCTGGCCCTCGGCGAGTCCTTTCGGAATGCGTACGTCGAGCACGCGCTCCTCGGTGACCACGCGCCCGGCGTCGTCGAGCCGCGCGCCGCGCAGCGTGATCGCGCGCGTGGAGCCCCCGTACACGTCGGCCAGGTCCACGAGGATGCGCGCGTGGTGGTCGCTGCCGCGCATCCGGTGCGCACCGGTGCCGCCCGCGCCGCGCCCGCGGCCAGCGCGCCCGAACAGGCTCGAGAAGAAGTCGCTGAACGCCTCGTCGCGCATTCCCGGGCCGCCGTCGGCGCCCGAGAACTCGAAGCCCGCTCCCCAGTCCGGGGGCGGCTGGAACTCCTGTCCGGCGCCGTAGCGGTTGCCGAGCTCGTCGTAGGCGGCGCGCTTCTCGGGGTCGGACAGCACCGCGTAGGCCTCGTTGACCTCGCGCATCCGCGCCTCGGCGTCGGACTCCTTGCTGACGTCGGGGTGGTACTTGCGAGCGAGTTTGCGGTAGGCCTTCTTGACCTCGTCGGTCGACGCGCCGCGCGCGACGCCCAGCGTCTGGTAATAGTCGCGGAATTCCATCTTCGGTCAGCGGTCGATCAACACCAGCTGGGTCTGGGTGACGACCGCGCACAGCCTGCCGGAATCCAGTCGCACCAGCGTCTGCCAGACCATCGTCGACCGGCCGCGGTGGAACGCGGTGCACTCGCCGGTGACGACGCTGCCCGCCGGCGCGCCGGTGATGAACTTGGTGCTCGAGTCGGTGGTCGTGGTGCGCCCGCCGGGCGGCAGGTTCAGCACGGTGCCCACCGCACCCAGCGTGTCGGCGAAAGCCATGACCGCGCCGCCGTGCAGGATACCGCCGGCGGTGCAGAGGTCGGGGCGTACCGTCATGCGCGCGACGACGCGATCGGGAGCGGCCTCGGTCAGCTCGACGCCCATCAGGCCCGGAAACAGCGGCGCGAGCCGCGCGTGGAGGTCTGCGAGATCGATCATGGCGGGAAGGCTATGACGGCGAAGGGCCGGGGTCAAATTCCGCGGTCGGGCCCGCAAGAACGGCAAATGCCGCGGGAACGAAACGCACGGCCGGCGCATCCAATGCACGAGACCCGAATCGTCCCGCTCACTGCTTCCCGGGAGTCGTCATGAACCTCGCCGCCGCCGCCGTGCCCGACCCGAATCGCTACTCCGACGCGGAGCTCGCCCGGGCCGTCGCGGCCGGCGATCGCGGTGCGTTCGGCGTCATGATGAAGCGCTACAACCAGCTGCTCTACCGGACGGCCCGCAGCGTCCTCAGGGACGATGCCGATGCCGAAGACGCCGTCCAGGACGCGTGGCTGCACGCGTGGCGCGCCATGGACGGTTTTCGCGCCGAGGCGAGGCTGTCGACCTGGCTGGTGCGGATCGCGGTCAACGAGGCGCTCGGTCGCCTGCGCGCCGCGCCCCATCGCGCCGACGTGATTCCTCTGGACACGACCCACGACGCCGAGTTGCTGGCGGCGGAGACGACCATGCAGCAGCCCGAAGCCCAACGGCCCGAGTCGATCGCCGAGCGCGCCGAGTTGCGGCGCATCCTGGAAGCCTGCATCGACGAACTGCCGGTGGCATTCCGGACGGTGTTCGTGCTGCGCGCCGTGCACGACATGAGCGTCGAGGAGGCCGCCGCCAGTCTCGGCCTGCCCGAGGCGACGGTGCGCACGCGGCACTTCCGCGCGCGCGCCATGCTGCGCGCGTCGCTCGCGCGCGGGATCGACCTCGCGGTCGCGGATGCTTTCTCCTTCGCCGGCGCGCGCTGCGATCGCATCAGCGCGCGCGTGTTCGAACGGCTCGACGCCGAACGTCCCGACGGCGGCTGACGCGGCGGGCCCGGCCGGGCCCGCGTCGTGCACCGGGCGCATCGCGCCCCCGGCCATCGCGGTGGCCGGCTCCTTCCCCCCTTCTGCTCGATGGAGTCCATCATGTCCTTCTTCGTCCATTGCAATGGTGTCATCGCTCCCGCGGGCCGCCGCGCGCTGCTCGGCCAGTCGGCCCGGCTGCTGTCCGGCGCCGCCGTCGCGTTGCTGGCCGGCCGCGGGTCGCTGGCCGCCGAGACCAACGACGCAGCGAGCCAGGACGTGCGCATCCTGAACACCGCGCTCGGCGCGGAGCTCGAAGCGATCGCCGCCTACCAGCTGGGCGCCGACAGCGGCCTGCTGCAGAAGCCGGTGCGCGAGCTCGCGCTGACCTTCCAGGGCCACCACAAGGAGCACGCCGACGTGCTGGCGAAGACCGTCGCGAAGCTGGGCGGCAAGGCCGTGACGGCGAAGGCGAAGTACACGTTCCCGACGGACACGCTGAAGACGCAGGCCGACGTGCTGCGCTTCGCGGCCGCACTGGAGAAGGGCGCGGTCAGCGCCTACCTCGGAGCGGTGCCGGTGTTCGGCAACCGCGACCTGGCGAAAGCGGCGGCGAGCATCCTCGGCGACGAGGCGATGCACTGGGCGATCCTGCGCAATGCGGTGGGCGAGGTGGCCGTGCCGTCCGCGTTCGTGTCGTGAGCGCGCTCGTGGGTTCGCGCGTCGCTGCGCTGGCGCTGGCAGCCGGTTTCGCCGCGGCGCTCTGTGCGCCCGCGCGAGCGGCCGCCGTCGCCGAGGCCACCGGCGTCGCGACCACCAGCGCCAGGTCCGGCGCCAGGTCCGGCGCGATCGCGCGCGGCGATCCCGCGAACGGCGCGCGGATCTACGAGCGCTGCCTGGCGTGCCACGCGCTGCAATACGACCGGACCGGTCCGCGGCACTGCGGGCTGTTCGGTCGTAAGGCAGGCAGCGTTCCGGGCTTCGACTACTCGGAGGCGATGAAGCGCTCGGGCATCGTGTGGAACGCGACGACGCTCGACCGCTTCCTCGCCAACCCGCTCGGCGCGGTGCCGGGCACCACGATGGGATATGCGGGCATCGCCGACGCGCGCGAGCGCGCTGACCTGATCGCGTACCTCGGGCAGGCGAAGTGCGCCACGGCCGCGAATCCGGCTCGCTAGCATGTTGCTAGAATCCGGCTCCGCCCCCGCAGCTCCCCGATGTCCGCCCAGCTCAATCCCGCGCAGCGCGAAGCGATCCGCTATCTCGATGGTCCCTGCCTCGTCATCGCCGGCGCCGGAAGCGGCAAGACGCGCGTCATCACGCAGAAGATCGCGCACCTGATCTCGGCCGGCTTCAGCCCCCAGGCGATCGGCGCGATCACGTTCACCAACAAGGCCGCGCAGGAGATGGCGGAGCGGCTGGGAAAGATGGTGAAGCTGCCCGAGGGGCAGCGGCCGCTGGTGAGCACCTTCCACTCGCTGGGCGTGCAGATGCTCCGGCGGGACGGCCAGTCGCTGGGCCTGAAGCGCAACTTCTCGATCCTCGACGGCGACGACTCGGCCAACATCCTGCAGCAGGCGCTGGGCACCACCGACCGCAAGGTCGCGCGCGCGGCGCAGCACCGGATTTCGCTGTGGAAGAACGCGCTGGTCGATCCCGACCGCGCGGCGGCCGACGCGAAGGACGGCATCGAGCACGGCATCGCGCGCGCGTATCGCGACTACGCGGCCACGCTCGCGGCCTACCAGTCGGTCGACTTCGACGACCTGATCCGGCTGCCGGTGCAGCTGCTGCGCGAGCACGCCGAGGTCGCGCAGGCCTGGCGCGAGAAATTGCGTTACCTGCTCGTCGACGAGTACCAGGACACCAACGCCTGCCAGTACGAGCTGCTGAAGCTGCTGGTGGGCCCGCGCGCCGCGTTCACCGCGGTGGGCGACGACGACCAGTCGATCTACGGCTGGCGCGGCGCGACGCTCGAGAACCTCAATCGCCTGTCGACCGACTATCCGGGGCTGAAGGTGGTCAAGCTCGAGCAGAACTATCGCTCGAGCGTGAGCATCCTGACCGCCGCGAACCGGCTGATCGCGCACAACCCGAAGCTGCACGAGAAGAGGCTGTGGTCCGAGCACGGCATCGGCGATCCCGTTCAGGTCGTGCCGTGCGAACACGACGAGGCCGAGGCCGAGTCGGTGGTGATGCGGCTGCAGGCGCACCGCTTCGAGCGCCGCACGAAGTTCTCGGACTACGCGATCCTGTATCGCGGCAACCACCAGGCACGCACGTTCGAGCAGGTGCTGCGCAAGGAGAAGATTCCCTACGTGCTGTCGGGCGGGCAGTCGTTCTTCGAGCGCGCCGAGATCCGCGACCTGATGGCCTACCTGCGGCTCGTCGCCAACGACGACGACGACCCCGCGTTCATTCGCGCGATCACCACCCCGAAGCGCGGCGTCGGCACGACGACGCTGCAGGCGCTGGGCACCTACGCCGGCGAGCGGCACGTGTCGATGTTCGCGGCGCTGTTCGAGTCGGGCGCCGAGCAGCGGATCGGGCCGCGCCAGCTCGAGCCGTTGCGCGAGTTCGGCAACTTCGTCAACCGCATCGGCTGGCGCGCCGCGAAGGAGCCCGCCGCGCAGGTGCTCGACGACCTGCTGAAAGCGATCGACTACCGCTCGCACCTGTTCGCGACCGCCGACGACAAGGTCGCAGCCGCGCGCTGGCAGAACGTGTCCGACTTCGTCGACTGGCTGAAGAAGCGCGCCGAAGAAGACGGCTCGACGCTGGTGCAGCTTGCGCAGACGGTGTCGCTGCTGTCGCAGCTCGATCGCAAGGACGGCGAGGTCGATGCCGTGCGGCTGACGACCATCCACGCGTCGAAGGGGCTGGAGTTCCCGCACGTATTCGTCGTGGGCTGCGAGGAGGGGCTGCTGCCGCACCACGGCGGCGCCGCGGCCGCGCCGAGCGACGATGCCGACGACGCGGCGGGCGCCGCTTCCGCGCAGACCGACGCCGCGCGCATCGAGGAAGAGCGCCGCCTGATGTACGTCGCGGTCACCCGCGCGCAGCGCAGCCTCACGCTGACCTGGTGCCGCGAGCGCAAGCGCGGGCGCGAGAAATACGCGCAGATGCCGTCGCGTTTCCTGGCCGAGATGGAGCTCGATGCCCGGCCGAAGCCCGGCGCGACCGTGAGCGCCGACGCCGCGAAGGCAAGACTGGCGGGGCTGCGGGAACTGCTGACAGCGGGCGCCGGTTCCAGGGCGCGCTGAGCCCGCGGGCGTGGCCCGCACTTTTGCCCGCGCCAGCCTCGGCAGTATGGCGATCCGCCAATCTCGGTCTATCCTTCGGCTGGACGCATCTCCTCGAGCCCTCCAGCGGAGACCAATTCACGATGGGACTGTTCCGACGAAGCGGGCCGGTGGTCTTCGAGCGCCACGCCTACGGCAGGCGGCGCTCATGGACCGTGCCGCGCTGGCTGCTGCTGCTGCTCGCCGGCATCGCGATCGGGGCGGGCGGCCTGTTCTACGCCCAGGAGGAGTACCTGCCGCCGCGCCTGACACCCGCCGAGTCGCAGCAGTTGCAGGCACGCCTGAACGAGGTCACCGCCGAGCGCCAGCGGCTGAAGCTGGCGCTCGACCAGGCCACCGCCGAGGCCAAGGCAGCGCGCGCCGACGGCGAGCGGCTCGCCGCCGAACTGGCCGAAGCCCGGCAGTCGGTCGATCGGCTCCAGAAGGACGTCGCGCTGTTCGACGACGTGATGCCGCCGGACCCCCGAGGCGGAGCGATCGCGGTGCGCGGGGCAAAGTTCGCCAACGAGAACGGGCAGCTCGCCTACCACGTGCTGGTCACCCGCGAGCGCAAGGGCGGCAAGCCGTTCAAGGGCGTGATGGAGCTGGCCGTCGCCGGCGACCGGGGCGGGCGCAACGAGACGATCACGCTGGGCCCGGTGGACGTGAACCTCGCCGGCTACCAGCACCTCAGCGGAAGCCTGCCGCTGCCGGCCGGTTTCACGGGGCGCCAGGCCACGATCCGCGTGCTCGACCGGCCCGGCGGCACGCTGCAGGGCATGCGCGTCATCAACGTGCGTTGATCACGCGGATCGGCGCGCCGTCGAGCCACGCGGCGAGCGCGTCGACGATGCCCTGGAAGAAGGCCGCGAACACCTGGGCGTTCACGTAGCCGAGGTGGGGCGAGATCGTGACGTTCGGCAGCCCGAAGAGCGGGTGGCCGGCCGCGACCGGTTCCGCGTCGAAGACGTCGAGCGCCGCGCCACCCGGCCGGCCCGCGGCGAGCGCCTCGGCGAGCGCCCGCTCGTCCAACAGCCCCGAGCGCGAGGTGTTGACGATCACCGCGTCGGAGCGCATCCGCGCAAGATCGGCCGCGCCGACGATGCCGCGCGTGCGCGCCGACAGCACGAGGTGCAGCGACACCGCGGCGCTGGTCTCGAAGAGCTCCTCCTTCGGCACCCGGCGCACGCCGACCTCGGCCGCTCGCGCGTCGTCGAGATTCTGGCTCCACGCGACCACGTCCATGCCGAAGGCCTGCCCGACGCGGGCGACCCGGGCGCCGATCTGCCCCAGGCCGACGAGGCCGAGACGCTCGCCGGCCAGGTTCGCGGGCAGCGGGTAGCCGCGCCCCTCGGCGTCGCCGCGCCAGTGGCCGCGCCGCGTGCCGGCGTCGGCCTGCACGAGGCGCCTGGTCGCGGCCAGGATCAGCGCCCAGGTCAGCTCGGCGGTCGAGGCCTTCGACGGTCCTCCGGGCGTGAACGACACCGGGATGCCGCGGCGCGCCGCCGCCTCGTGGTCGACCGCGGCATTGCGCTCGCCGGTGAAGACGACGAACTTCAGCCGCGGCAGCGCGTCGATGACCGACGCCGGGAACGGCGTGCGCTCGCGCATCAGGCAGACCGCGTCGAAATCGGCTAGCGCCGCGACCGCGTGCCCGGCGCTGCCGAACGGCTGCTCGAAGACGACGACGTCTGCGCGCTCGCGCACCGCGGTCCAGTCGGCGGACGAGAAGGCCGCGCGCTCGTAGTCGTCGCAGACCGCGATGCGGGGGCGCATCAGAACTTCTCCTTGATCGGCTTGACCGGCCCGCCGAAGCGCTCGGTGCCCGGCTTGCCCTTCAGCGGCGGCAGATCGAGCTGCTCGATCGGCACCTTGCGGTCGGGCACCTGGTCGAGCAGGTGGCGGATCAGGTTCAGCCGCCCGCGGCGCTGGTCGTCGAAGTTCACCAGGTGCCAGGGCGCGTGCTTCGTGTGCGTGGCCTCGAACATCGCGTCGCGCGCGCGCCCGTAGTCGCCATAGTGCTCGCGCGACTTCAGGTCGATCGGCGAGAGCTTCCAGCGCTTCAGCGGGTCTTCGGCGCGCTCGGCGAAGCGCTCTTCCTGGTAGACCTGGTCGACCGCGAGCCAGTACTTGTAGAGCAGGATGCCGTCGTCGACGAGCAATTTCTCGAACACCGGCACCTGCTTCAGGAACAGCCGGTACTGCTCGTCGGTGCAAAAGCCCATCACCCGCTCGACGCCCGCGCGGTTGTACCAGCTGCGGTCGAACAGCACCATTTCGCCGGCTGCGGGCAGGTGCGCCGCGTACCGCTGGAAGTACCACTGGGTGGCCTCGCGCTCGGTGGGCTTGGGCAGCGCGACGATGCGCACCTGGCGCGGATTCAGGTATTCGGCGATCGTGTGGATCACGCCGCCCTTGCCCGCGGTGTCGCGGCCCTCCAGCAGCACCATCATCCGCTTGCCGGTGTGGGCGAGCCAGTGGGCGAGGTCGTTCAACTCGAGCTGCAGCGGCTCGAGCGCCGCCTCGTAGTCCTTCTTCTTCATGGGCTTCATCGCCGGGCCTCCGTCTTGCGCGGACCGGGAGAGGATAGCCCGACTCGGACGCTCGCGCCGGCCTCAGGCCTGCTGCACGTCGTCCAGCCCGAACGAGGCCCAGACCGCGAGCGCGCACATCGCGGCGAACAGCGCGACGACCGCGACCTCGCCGAAGCGTTGGTCCACGGCGCCGAACACCCCGGCGCCGAGCATCACGATGCCGGTGATCGTGTTCGACAGCGCGGTGTACGCGGCGCGTCGCTGCGGATCGGCCATGTCGACCACGTGCGTCGTGCGCCCGAGCCGCACGCCCTGTTCGGCGATCGTCAGCGCGAACACCAGCGCCGGCAGCACCCAGGCCGACGCGAGCATCGATCCGGCCGTGGCGCCGCGGCCGGCGCCGACGGCCGCGGCGATCGCGAGCGCCGCGGCGCCGATCGACCCCGCGACCAGCAACACCCGCCGGCTCGACAGGTCGGCCAGCCGGCCCCAGACGTAGCTGCTGGCGATCGTCGCGAGCGCCGAAGCGATGACGAACGGGCCGAGGCCGGCCGCCTGCCCGCCCGACGCGCGCCCGCCCATCGCCAGCAGGAACGGCGGCGCCAGCGTGGTCGCCAGCAGCAGGCAGCGGACCACGACGAAGCGCACCAGCTGCGGGTCTTCGCGCAGCAGACCGAACTGCGCGATCGCGACCGCCAGCGGGTTGCCGCCGCCCTCGGTCGCGCCGGGCTGCTCGGCCAGCGACGCGAACAGCAGCGCCGAGCCGATCCACAGCGCGCCGGCCACCCCGAGCGCCACCGCGATCACGCCGACCGAGCGCTCGACCAGCCCGCTGCCGAGCAGCGCACCGAACCCGAGCAGCAGCAGCGCCGCGACGGTGCTCGCGGTGCCGGTCGCGGTGCCGCGCGTCGATTTCGACACGGTCTTGCCGAGCACGTCCTTGTGCGCGATCGAGCAGCCGCTGCGCGCCAGCGCGAGCACGGCCAGCAGCGCGAGGATCGTCCAGCCGGCCGGCGCGCCTTCGAGCGTCGCGGCCGCCAGCGCGATGCCGGCCGCGCACAGCCCCTGGACCACGCTCCCGGCCGCCCAGACCCACTTGCGCACCGGCAGCGACCGGATCCCTGCAGCGATGACCAGCTGCGGGAGCAGGGCGCCGGCCTCGCGAACCGGCACCAGCAGGCCGACCATGAAGAGCGGGGCCCCGAGCGCCCCGAGCAGCCACGCGAGCACCAGCTTCGGGTCGAGCAGGCCGTCGGCGGTCTTGGTCGCGGCGAGGCTCGCCACGTGCGTCAGGAAGTTGCGCGGCTGCTCGCTGCAGGCCTCTTCGGGGATGTCGCGGCAGACCCGGCCCTGGTCCTCGCCGGTCAGCACTTCGTAGATGCGCTCGTGCGCATCGCGGACGGGGATGCTCGGCATCCCCGGATTATGCCCGTGGGCTATGATCGCCCGATGCCCCGCTCGCTCGACGCCTTCCACGATTCCGACCGCGTGCTGCGGCTCGCGGCCGAGACCTTCTTCGACCACCTGTCGGAGATGTGCGAAGGCATCCTGGTGGTCGACAAGTCGGCGCGCATCGTCTGGGTCAACGACCGCTGGCAGCGCAACATCGCCAGCCTGGGCTTCTCGAACGCCGACGAGATCATCGGCCGCCCGGTCGAGGAAGTGGTGCCCAACACGCTGATGCGCCACGTCGTCGAGACCGGCAAGCCGATCCTGCTCGACATCCTCGAGAACAAGGCGGGCACCTACCTCGTCTCGCGCTTCCCGCTGCACGACGACTCGGGGCAGGTGATCGGCGCGGTGGGGCTCATCCTGTACGACCAGATCGAGACGCTGAAGCCGCTGTTCGGCAAGATGGGGCGGCTGCAGAGCGAGCTTGCGCAGGCGCAGAAGGAACTCGCGCGCCAGCGCCGCACCCGCTACACGTTCTCGAACTTCGTCGGCAACAGCGAGCGCGCGCTCGAAGTGAAGAGCCGTGCGCGGCGCGCCGCGGTGCTCAACACCACGGTGCTGCTGCTCGGCGAGACCGGCACCGGCAAGGAGTTGCTCGCGCAGGCGATCCACGCGGCCTCGACCCGCGCGCGCCATCCGTTCATCGCGGTGAACGTGGCCGCGATTCCCGAGACGCTGCTCGAGGCCGAGTTCTTCGGCGTCGCGCCCGGCGCCTACACCGGCGCCGACCGGCGCGGGCGCGACGGCAAGTTCAAGCTGGCCGACGGCGGCACGCTGTTCCTCGACGAGATCGGCGACATGCCGCTGGCGCTGCAGGCCAAGCTGCTGCGCGTGCTGCAGGAACGCGAGGTCGAGCCGCTGGGCTCGAACGCGGTGTCGCGCGTCGACGTGCGGGTGATCGCGGCGAGCAGCGTCGACCTCGCGACGCTGGTCGCCGACGGGCGCTTCCGCAGCGACCTGTACTACCGGCTCAACGTGCTGCCGATCCGGCTGCCGCCGCTGCGCGAGCGGCCCGGCGATCTCGAGGCGCTTTGCGAGCACCTGCTCGAACAGCTGGCGCTCGAGCACGAGATGCTGCCGAAGGAGATCGACCGCGAGGCGCTCGAGGCGCTGGCCATGATGCCGTGGCCCGGCAACGTGCGCGAACTGCGCAACGTGCTCGAGCGCGCGTGCTCGCTGTGGGACGGGATGCGGCTGACGATGGAGGCGTTCCGCGAGGTGCTGCCGGAGATCGACGCGGTGGCGGTGCGGCAGGAGACTGCCGCGTTGCGCGCCTCGCCGGGCGCGGACGTCGAGGGTCAGCCGGCGAGCGGCCGTGCGCTCGAGGCGCCCCCGGTGCCATCGACCGATGCGACCGCGATCGGCGAGCCGGACGACAGCGCATTGACGTTGCCCGATCGGATCGCCGCGCTCGAGCGCGCGGCGATCCGCGATGCGTTGCGCGCCACCGGCGGCAATCGCGTGCAGGCCGCGCGCCGGCTCGGCATCGCGCGCGCGACGCTGTACCAGAAGCTGGCGGAGTTTCCGGAGCTGGCGGGGACGGCTGCGGATCGGGTGGCCTGAGGCAAACGCGAGTTGTAACGAGATATCCGCAACGTGGACGGGCACCGAAGCGATGCGAAACATCTTCCTGCTGTACATGCCGCCGAACAACCTGGAGGCGATGACGCACTACCAGGACACGATTCACAGCAAGGTACCGTTCGAGCGGATCGCGCCCCACGTATCGCGCGACGTCGCGTCTCGACTCCGGAACATTTTCGGCGAGCGTCCGATCGCGGTTTGGGGGTCGCGCGACGGCAGGTCGAACCGCAGCAAGTTCGAAAAGATGGCCGAGGGCGACGACCTGCTGATCGTCGAGGACGAAACGATCCGGCTCATGGGGAAAATCGCGTTGAAGACCGTCAACGCCGATCTGTCCCGCGAGCTCTGGCGCAACCTGAATCCCGCGACTCCGGACGGATGGAACCTGATCTACTTCATCGCCAATCCGGTCGAGATCGACGTTCCGTTCAGGGAATTCTGCGCGCTGTTCGGCTACGAGCCGAGCTATCGACTGCGTGGATTCACGACCGTGGGCGGCGACAAACTCGGGGAGTTCTACGACCGGTACGACGACCTCTACTCGATCCTGATGCGGATCCGGGCCGGGGAGCCGATCGTTCGGAAGGCTGCGCCGTCCGAGATCGAGAAGCTGCCCGAACGGCTCGTCGAGATTCAGGCAGAGGACGTCGCCCAGGTGCTGCGCAGCGATCTGGTCTCCGATCACGTGAAGATGCAGTGGAAGATCGCGAGCCTGGGCCTGAAGGCCGGCGAGAAGATATGGGTGCCTCCTGCCGACCAGGGCAAGTTGCGGGCCGCCTTTGATTTCAGCGCGTTCGAACCCGAGTTCGCAACCGGAATCGACCTCCCGAAGAACTACTTCGAGAATATCGACGTGGTCTGGAAGGACGAGTTCCGGATCGACGCCGCATTCGAAGTGGAGAACTCGACTGCGATCTACTCAGGGCTGCTGCGGTTCGCCGACCTGAGCATCGTGGCGCCGAACACCCTCTATCCGATGTTCATCGTCGCGCCGCGGGAGCGACGGAATCGCGTGCGCGAGCAGTTGCTGCGGCCTGTCTTCCGGCAGCTGGACCTTCGCGACAAGGTGCGCTTTCTGCCCTACGAGACGATCGATGAGATCGATCGGTTCTTCTCGACGGCATCGAGCGGGCTCTCGGTCGATCTGCTGCGCGGGAAGGCAGAGACGCTCGTCTAACGCCAATCGCCATTGGGCGAGGCGCAGGCTTGACATGCCCATATTGGGCATTAACATACCCGATATGGGTATGAAGAAGGCCCTCGCCGCCCAGCCGCCCCCGACCAGCCTGGCGGACGCGCTGTTTTCCGGCACCCGCCAGCGCGTTCTGCGCCTGTTGTTCGGCCAGCCCGAGCGCAGCTATTACGCGACGGAGTTGATCGCGCTCGCTGCGTCGGGGTCGGGCGCCGTCCAGCGCGAGCTCGCCAGTCTGGCGGAGAGCGGCCTGGTGACGGTGCGCGCCGTCGGCAATCGCAAGCACTACCAGGCCAACCCCGAGTCCCCCATCTACGCCGAGCTCTGCGGAATCGTTCGCAAGACCTTCGGCCTCGCCGAGCCTCTGCGCGAAGCGCTCGCACCGCTGGCCTCGAGGATCCGTGCCGCCTTCGTCTACGGATCCGTCGCGAAGGGCGCCGATACGGCGGCCAGCGACATAGACCTGATGGTCGTCAGCGATACGGTCAGCTATGCGGACACCTACGCGGCGCTGGAAGATGTCAGCGCGGTGCTCGGTCGCCAGGTGAATCCGACGATCCTCACGACGAAAGATCTCGCAGCCGCCTTCGAGAAGGAGGATGCGTTCACCGTGCGCGTGTGGTCACAGCCGAAGGTGTGGGTGATCGGGAGCGATGATGACGTCGGCGCTCGACAACCTGAGCGGCCCGGGTAAGCCGTTGAAGCCCGAGCCCCCGGACGCCGCGGAGTTCGCGGGGCTTCGCCGATCGGCGTCCGCCCGGCTGGGCGACGCCACGAATGCCAACCTATCCCTGGAGGGCCGGTTCGATCTCGCCTACAACGCTGCGCATGCGCTGTGCCTGGCGGCGCTTCGGTGGCACGGCTATCGGTCGGCGAACCGCTACATCGTGTTCCAGCTACTGCCGCACACCCTCGGGTTGGGTCCGGAGGTCTGGCGGGTGCTGGCCAAGTGCCACGACATCCGGAACCGCGGGGAGTACCAGGGCGATCTGGAGGTGACCGAACGGCTGGTCACGGATTTGATCGACGCCTGTGGCGCGGTGGCACGGAGGCTCGACACGCTCATGGAGCTATGAGAACAGCGCTACGCCGCACACGCCGTCACGAACTAACCCGCCACCATCTTCACCGCCGTCCCGCTCACCGACACCATCATCATCCCGTTCGTCTCGCCGAGCACCTCGTAGTCGAAGTCGATGCCGACCACGCCGTCGGCGCCCAGTTCTCTGGCAGCGGCAACCATCTCCCCGAGCGCCGCGTCGCGCGCGCCGGCGAGCGCGCGCTCGTATCTATCACCCGACGACCGCGCTGCCGACGCGTTGCGCGACGGCCGCCGCCTCGTCGAGCACGCGAACGTCCGCCATGCCGACGGCAGGATCGTCCGGCAGGTCGACGTCGAGGCGCGGGACCGAAGGCGCTATAGTCGCAGCGAGCCGCTGACCCGTGCAGGCACCCGATGCGACGAATCCTCCTCTCCCTGCTCCTCGCCCCCTTCGCGACCGCCCAGGCCGAGCCGATCGGCGAAGTCGACACCGTCTTCAAGTGGATCGGCCCGGACCACAAGATCGTCGTCGAGGCGCACGACGACCCGAAGGTGCAGGGCGTCACCTGCTACACGTCGCGCGCGAAGACCGGCGGCATCAAGGGCGCGCTCGGCGTCGCCGAAGATCGCTCTGAGGCGGCGATCGCCTGCCGGCAGGTCGGCCCGATCTCGTTCGCGAAGCCGCTGCCGGAGCAGGAAGAAGTCTTCAGCGAGCGGATCAGCCTGGTGTTCAAGAAGCTGCGCATCGTGCGGATGGTCGATCGCAAGCGCAACACGCTGGTCTACCTGACCTACGCGGAACGGCTGATCGAGGGTTCGCCCCAGAATTCGGTCACTGCGGTGCCGGTGGATCGCGCGACGCCGATCCCGGTCAAGTAAGGCGGCGCGAACCTTCGCAACGAAGGGCCTCACCGGAATCGCCCGACCCGGAGACTCCATGCACTTCAGGCTCGTGATCGCGCTTGCAGCGGCGCTCGTGCTCGGTGCTTGCGCGCAAGGGGTGGCCACCCGGGCCGACTCGGGTACGGGGGCCTCGCGCGAAGAGCGCCCGACGACGCGCCCCGAACGTCCGCAGCCTCCCGCCGAGCGCGCCCAGCCGCTCGTCGTCAGGGGCACGATGGCCTACCGCGAGCGCATCGCGCTCCCGCCCGACGCGGTGGCCGTCGTCGAGTTGCGCGAAGGTGCCGGTGCCGAGGGCCGCGTCGTGGCCGAGTCGCGGACGGCGCTGAAGGGCCGGCAGGTGCCGGTCGCATTCGAGTTGAGCGTCGATCGCGCGAAGCTCGTGGCCGGGGCGCGCCATTCGCTGCGCGGCGCGATCGTCGTCGGCGGGCGCCCGGCATGGGCGACCGAGCCGGCCGCGATCGATCCGTCGTCCGCGGCGATCGACGTCGGCCTGCTGCGGCTCGCGCGCGCCCAGCCGCTGGCGTTCGCGAGCACGCTCGTCTGCGGCGACCGCAGTGTCACGGTCGGCCACGTCGGCGCCACGATGCGGATGGAGGCCGGCGACGAGTCCTTCGACCTGCGCCCCGTGCGCTCGGCCTCCGGCGCGCGCTACGAGGCGGCCGGCGACCCGTCGACGAGCTTCTGGTCGAAGGGCGACCGCGCGACCGTCGTCGTGCACGGCCAGGCCTGGCCGGAGTGCGTGCCCGAGCGCGCGCCCAGCCTGCCCTATCGCGCCACCGGGAACGAGCCGGGCTGGCGGCTCGACATCACCGCGCGCACGATGACGCTGCTGGCCGACGACGGCCGCACGCGAATCGAGGCGCCGACGCCGCTCGCCGAGCCCGGCGAAGGCTTCACGCGATTTCGCGCGCCCGCTGCCGGCGTGGGGCTGGTGGCGACGATCTTCGAGCGGCGCTGTGCCGACTCGATGACCGGGATGCCTTATCCGGACACGGTCAGCGTCGCATTCGCGGGCCGCACGCTGAACGGGTGCGGCGGCGATCCCGCGACGCTGCTGCGGGGCGACGAGTGGGTGGTCGAAGACCTGCGCGGCGGCGGCGTCGTCGACCGATCGCGCCCGACGCTCGCGTTCGGGGCCGACGGGCGCGTCTCGGGGCGCGGCTCGTGCAACCGGTTCACCGCCTCGTACGCGCTGACCGGCGAGGGACTGACGATCTCGAGGCCGGCCGCGACGATGATGGCCTGCGCGCCGGCCCTGATGCAGCAGGAGCGGCTGTTCTTCGACCTGCTGGCGCAGGTGCGCCGGTTCACGATCGAGCCGACCGGCGCGCTGGTGCTGCACGCGGCCGATGGCGGCACGATCACCGCGCGGCGTCCGTAGCGCGCCGCGACGGCCGTCATGGCAGGCATCGCGACGCCGGGCGCGCAGGCGCTCGCGCGCAGCGCGGCCGCGCGTGCATCGGGGCGATTCGACTGCGCAGCCTGGGCGCGTCTACACTGGCGCCCCGGCCGCCGCGTCCAGGATCCGCCCCATGACCGCCCCCGCTCACGCCCCGCGCATCAGCCGCGCCGACTACGACGAACTCGCGCCGGCCGCCGTCGCGGCGCTGCGCGCGCTCGGCAAGGCGGTCGACGACTCGGGGCTCGAGAAGCCGCTCACCGAGCTGATCAAGGTCCGCGCGTCGCAGATCAACGGCTGCGCGTTCTGCATCCAGTACCACCTGAACGTGGCGCGCAAGCTCGGCGTCGCGGCGCCCAAACTCGACCTGCTCGCGGCGTGGCGCGAAGCCGGCGTCTACACGGCGCGCGAGCGTGCCGCGCTCATCTGGACCGAGGCGCTCACGCGGATGGACCGGCACAGCGTCTCCGACGCCACGTACGCGCAGGTGCAGGAACAGTTCACCCGCTCCGAGATCGCGTTCCTGACCGCCTCGGTGGGCGCGATCAACGCCTGGAACCGGATTGCGGGGGCGCTGCACTTCGAGCCGCCGGTGCCGTGATGCGCGGCGCCGCAACCACGCGCCATCGCCCCGGTTCCGGGATCCTGTCATGAGCCGATCATCCGGCCAGGATACGGCCGCGCCGCAGCCGCTCAGGGGCGTGCGCGTCGTGGAGTTCACCCACATGGTGATGGGCCCGACCTGCGGGCTGGTGCTTGCCGACATGGGCGCCGAGGTGATCAAGGTCGAACCGATCGGCGGCGAGAACACGCGCCGGCTGCTCGGCGCCGGTGCGGGCTTCTTCCCGATGTTCAACCGCAACAAGAAGAGCATCGGCATCGACCTGCGCCAGCCCGAGGGCGCCGAGGCGGCGCGGCGGCTGGCCGCGAGCGCCGACGTCGTCGTCGAGAACTTCAAACCCGGCGCGCTGGAGAAGTTCGGACTCGACTATGCGTCGCTCGCGCAGCGCAACGGCCGGATCATCTACGTGAGCCACAAGGGGTTCCTGCCCGGCCCCTACGAGCACCGCACCGCGCTGGACGAGGTAGTGCAGATGATGGGCGGGCTCGCCTACATGACCGGGCGTCCGGGTGATCCGCTGCGCGCCGGCACCAGCGTCAACGACATCATGGGCGGCCTGTTCGGCGCGATCGGCGCGCTCGGGGCGCTGATCCAGCGCGGCATCACCGGCAAGGGCATGGAGGTGCAGTCGGCGCTGTTCGAGAACAACGTGTTCCTCGTCGGCCAGCACATGTTGCAGTACGCGATGACCGGCCGCCCGCCGCCGCCGATGCCGGCGCGCGAGAGCCCCTGGGCGGTCTACGACGTCTTCACGGTGAAAGACGGCGAGCAGATCTTCCTCGCCGCGGTCAGCGACGCGCAGTTCGCAACCTTCTGCGAAGTCCTCGGTTTCGCCGACCTGAAGGCCGATCCCGCCTATGCGACGAACAACGACCGCGTGCGCTCCCGTGCGACGCTGATGCCGGTGCTGCGCGAGAGGCTCGCGCGGCGTTCGGCGGCGGAACTGGCGACGCTGTTCGAGCAGGCCGGTTTGCCGTTTGCGCCGATCCGCAAGCCCGAGGACCTCTACGACGACCCGCACCTGCGGGCGACCGGAGGCCTCGCCGACGTCGTGCTGCCCGACGGCGACAAGGCCGGGCAGTCCGTCAAGACGACGCTGCTGCCCGTGGCCCTGCAGGGTGCGCGCCTGCCGGTGAGGCTCGACCCGCCGCGCTTCGGCGCGCACACGCAGGAATTGCTCGAAGGCCTCGGCTACGAGCCTGCCCGGATCGACGCGCTGCGCGCGCGGCACGCGGTGGCCTGAACCCGCGCCAGGCCGGCGCGAGTCCGGCGGCCGCGCGGCAGGCGCCGGCTCAAGGCTCGCGCGGCGGATGCGCGCGAAACGCGCGCCACAAGGTCACGTCGTAGACCAGCTTCAGCACCCCGCTCGCGAGCAGCGGCGCCGACAGCCAGCCGGCGGCGATCAGCGCGCCGGTCAGCGACGGGCTGACTGCCGCGGCCAGGCTGCGGGGCACCGCGGTGAAGCTCGCGGCTGCGGCGCGCTCGGCGGGCGTTACGATCGCCATCACGTAGGCGGTGCGCGGCGGCACGTCCATCTGCGACAGCGCGCTGCGCGTGAGCAGCAGCGCGAGCGCGACCGGCATGCTGGGGGCGAAAGCGGCAAGCGCCAGGCAGACGTTGGCCGGGATGTGCGTGAAGACCATCGTGTTCAGCAGCCCGATGCGGCGCGCGACCGCCGGCGCCGCGAGCTGCGAAGTCGCGCTCAACAGTCCGGCCCAGAAGAAGAACTGGCCGGCCTGCGCGAGGCTCAGCCCGTAGCGCTCGAACAGCCACAGCGACAGCAGCGCGTTGACGACGAGGCCGCTGGCGAACGAGTCGAGGCTGAACAGCGCCGCGAGCCGCACGACGACCGCGCGCGAGGGCCCGAGCGGCGCGGCGGGCGCCGCGGCTTCGTCGGCGCGCAGCGGCGCCCGCCGGTAAAGCCACCAGACCCCGGCGCCGATCGCGCCGTACGCGACGAACATCGCACGCAGCGCGTCCAGGCGCGCCACCCCGAGATGGCCGGCGAGCCAGTCGGGCGCGGCCGACGCGAGCGCCCCGACCGCGGCGCACAGTGCGCCGGTCACGCTGTAGCGCGCGAACAGCGCGGTGCGCGCGTCGCCGCGGGCCGCGCCGGCGAGCGACGCCTGCTCCAGCGGCAGGAACACGCTGACGTCGCCGGAGCTCGGGTTGAGCGTGCCGACGAACGCCACGACCAGCAGCGGCCAGAACGAGGACATCGACGCGAAGCCGATGCCGGTGGCGAGCATCAGCAGCGCGGCGGCGCGCAGCAGCCGCGGTCGCGCGAAGCGGTGGCCCCAGGCGCCGACCGCCAGCGTGGCGAGCGCCGAGCCGAGCATCGTCGAGGTGCTGAGGATGCCGACTTCGAGCGTGCCCATCCCGAGCGCCAGCAGGTAGGCCGGCAGCAGCACCGCGACGTAGCCGTCGGCGAACGCGCGCAGCGCGCGCGCGAGCAGCAACGGAAGCGCCGCCGGGTCGGCGCCTTCGGGCAGCAACCAGCGAAGCGGGTGGGCGATGCGTCGGCGAAGCGGCGGTGCGGCAGGCATGCGCGATGATGACGTACTTCGCGCGCAGGAGGCCGGCGCGACACGCGCGCGGGTGGCCCGTTCAGCCGAGGCGCTCGCGCATCGCTGCGAACGTTTCGCGAAAGCGCGCCGCCAGTTGCGCGGCCGCGTGCGCGAGCCGTGCGGGGTCTGCCGCGAGCGCCCGCTCGATCGCGGCCGCCGCGTCGTCGACGTCGACGACCGATGGCATCTCGGCGAGATCCCAGGTCGACGCGAAAGCGGCCTGCTTGCCGGTGCGCGCGCGTGCCGACGGGTGGCGCAGGTTCACGCGCGGCAGCGCGAACGCCATCGCGACGATCCGGCCGTGCAGGCTGCTGCCGCAGTAGCCGCGCGCGGCGGCGACGAGCGCGCAGATGTCCCAGAGGTCGAGCGACTCGAAGACCTGCGCCGTGCCGCCGCGCATCCGCGCGGCGACGCGCTGCAAGGCGTCGAGCTCGTCGTGCCAGGGCGCCGCGCCGGCGCGAAACAGCGCCACGCCGAGCCCGGTCGATGCGCAGGCGCGATCGAGCTGCGCGGCCAGCCGGGCCAGCGTCTCGTCGTCGCCGAAGTCGGCACTGAACTGCACGGCGAGGTAGCCCTGCGGGAAAGCGTCGCGCAGCCGCGCGACTTCGCCGTGGCCGGCGCGCGCGCGCAGCTTGGCGCCGAACAGCTCGGCGATCATGACCGCCGGGTCGGGTGCGAGCCGCGCCGCGATGCCGGCGGCCCGCAGCCGCGCCTGTGTCTGCCGGTCACGCACGCTCAGGTCGTCGGCCGTGGCGAGTGCCGCCAGCACTTCGGCGCGCAGCTCGCCGTCGCAGGCGTCGAGCTCTACGCCGCCGACCGCGAGGTAGGCGACCCGCAGCGGCCCGCGCAGCGCTGCGCGCGCGACCGTCGCGTACGGCGCGCGCGCCTGCGTGCCGAGCATCCGGGCCGCCCACTCGCGCTGCTCGCGCGGCCGTCCGTCGAGGCCGGCGACGAGCCGCCGTGCCTCGTCCGGCCGCGCCAGCATGACGGCCGCCTGCCATGCGTCGCAAGTGAGGATCTCGCCGCCGACGTGGATCAGCGTGGCCGGGCGGTCGCCGAACCGCGCTGCGACCGCCGAAAGCGCCTCGACCCGATGGCCGCCCTCGGCGCGCAGGTCGCGCTCGGCCAGCCCGGCGAAGATCGGCTCGCGGTCGGGCAGCATTGCCGCGGCGACGTGCGGAAACATCATGTCGCCGAAGTTGTGCCGGTCGAAGGCGCCGAACAGGATGACGGAGGTGTCCATCGGTTGCGATCATCGCCGATCCCCGGCCGACGGTGCGCACGCCGGCGCAGGATCGGGCGATCGGCGCGCGAGCCGGAGAGCCGACGTGGACGTCCTCGTGTAAGCTCCCGCGCCGATGAGCACGACGATCCGCGAAGGCTACGTTCCCGGCTGCATCGGCCGCATCGCCGAACTGCACGCGTCGTACTACCACCGCGCTGCCGGCTTCGGCCTCGCTTTCGAGAGCAAGGTCGCGCGCGAGCTGGCCGACTTCTGCGAGCGCTACGTCGCCGGCCGCGACGGGCTGTGGCTCGCGCTCGCCGACGGCCGGATCGAGGGGTCGATCGCGATCGACGGCTCGCACGCCGCGCGCGACGGCGCGCACCTGCGCTGGTTCATCGTCTCGGACGCCGTGCGCGGCCGCGGCGTCGGCGGCCGGCTGCTCGATGCGGCGATGGCGTTCTGCCGCGCGCGCGGCTACGAACGCGTCCATCTGTGGACCTTCGAGGGGCTGGACGCAGCGCGGTACCTGTACGAGAAGGCGGGCTTCGGGCTCGCGCAGCAGCAGCGTGGCCGGCAGTGGGGCACCGAAGTGAACGAGCAGCGCTTCGAGTTGGGCGGCAGCGCCCGGGCGCGGCCGGCCGCCGGAAGTCCGCCGGCGTCTTCGGCGGATTCCTAGAACGCCGCGTCGAGGCGGAACAGCACCAGCAGGCCCATCACCGCGAAGATCGCGGCCGCGATCGCGTGGACCAGCTTCATCGGGATCTTCGCGGCGAAGCGGTCGCCGACGAACACCGCCGGCACGTCGGCGATCAGCATCCCGAGCGTGGTGCCGATCACGACCAGAAGCGGGCTCGCGTAGTGCGCCGCCATCGCGATGGTGGCGATCTGCGTCTTGTCGCCCATCTCGGCGAGGAAGAACGTGACCAGCGTCGCGCCGAACACGCCGAGACGGCGCGCCACCTTCGTTTCGTCCTCCTCGATCTCGTCGGGAATCAGCGTCCAGGCGGCCATCGCGAGGAACGACAGGCCCAGCACCCAGCGCAGCACCTCGGGGCTGAGCACCGAGGTGATCCACGCGCCGAGCGCGCCGGCGAGCGCGTGATTGACCAGCGTCGCGCACAGGATGCCCGCGACGATCGGCAGCGGCTTGCGAAAGCGCGCGGCGAGGATGAACGCGAGCAGCTGGGTCTTGTCGCCGATCTCGGCGAGCGCGACGACCGAGGTCGAGACGAGGAGCGATTCCATGGCCCGCGAAGATATCAGGTGTCCGCAGCCTGTCAGGCGCCCGCAGCCCCCGGGCGCAGGGCCGCCGCGCCGGCGATCGCGCAGCCGGCGAGCGCCAGGACGATCACCGCGCCGGACGGCGCGTCGAGCAGCGCGGACAGCGCCAGCCCCAGCGCGTAGCCGGCCGCGCCGATCCCGTAGGCGAAGGCATGCCGCCTCGCGCCGCGATGCCGCTGCGTCGCGAGCGCCGGAATGATCAGGCTCGAGAACACCAGGTACACGCCGACGAGTTGCACCGATGCGGTGACGGCGAGCGCGAACGCCCCATAGAAACCGAAGCGGCCCGCGCGTTGCACCCAGCCGAGCGACAGCGCGGCCACCAGCAGCGCCGAGACCGCGGCGAGCCAGGCGAGTTGCCGGGCATCGACCCACAGGATCTGCCCGACCAGCAGGTCCTTCAGGTGCTCGCCGCCGTGCGGGTTGCCGGCAAGCAGCAGCAGTCCGGCGCAGGCGGCCAGCACGAAGATCACGCCGATCAGGGCCTCCTGCTGCTGCGGGGCGCGCCGCTCGGTCCAGGTGAGCAGCAGCGCACCCAGCAGTGCGGCCGACACCGCCGCGGCCTGCACCGCGAGCCCGCCGTCGGGCAGGCCGAGCGCATCGGCGGCGATGACGCCGAGGCCGGCGATCTGCGCGATCGCGAGGTCGGCGAAGACGATGCCGCGATCGAGCACCTGCCTGCCCAGCGGCACGTGCGTGGCCAGCACCAGCAGGCCCGCGAGGAGCGGCAGGCCGAGGATGCTCCAGTCCAGCGCGGTCCAGTTCACTTGGCGGCTCCGGCGGCCAGCAGGCGCGCGACGGTATCGTCGAAGAGGCCGAACAGGTCCTTCGCGCCGTCGGTTCCGCCGACGGTGAACGGCAGCTTCACGGCGGCGACACCGGCATTGCGCTGCAGCCACTCGGACGGCCGCGGATCCTGGTAGGCCGCGTACAGCACCATGCGCGCCGGCGTCGCCTTCAGCGACGCGAGCACCGACTGCAGGTGCGAGACCGTCGGCTCGACGCCGGGCTTCGGCTCGAGCACCGCGAGCTCCTTCATGCCGAGCCAGTCGTACAGGTAGACGAAAGCCTTGTGCTGCGACACGACCGGCGCGCCCCTGAGCGGCGCGGCCTGCGTGGTCCAGCGCTCGATCGCCTGCTGCCAGCGCCGCGAGAAGTCGGCCTCGCGCCGCGCGTACTCGGCCGCGTGCGCCGGGTCGACTTGCCGCAGGCGCGCGGAGAGCGCCGTGGCGACCAGCGCGATGTTGCGCGGGTCGGTCTGGATGTGCGGGTTGCCGGCGGCGTGCACGTCGCCCTGCGAGCGGTCGACCCGCGCGGGCACGTCGAGCTTGCGCACGAAGTCGGCGCTGGCGAAATTGCCGGGCTGGCCCGGCTGCACGCGGTCGTTGCCGGACTGCTGCAGCAGCGCGGGCAGCCAGCCGATCTCGAGCTCGGCGCCGGTGCACACCACCAGGTCGGCATTGCGCACGCGCGCGATCAGGCTCGGCCGGGCCTGGATGCGGTGCGGATCCTGCAGTGCGCTGGTGGCCGATGTCGCGTCGACCAGGTCGCCGCCGAGTTCCTTCGCGAGGGCCGCCCACTCGGGCTCGCAGGCCAGGACGCGCAGCGCGGCGTGCGCAGGCAGCGTGAACAGGGCCAGTGCCGCGGCCGCCAGCGCGGCGAAGGTCTTGCGGTTCATCGTCGGTTCCTTCGCGGATTTCAGTACTCGTGCGCGCCGTGCGCGCCGAGGCTCATCTGGTACTGCAGGAACAGCTGGTGGTCGACGAAGCCCTGGCGCGCGCGGTCCTGCGCGAACTGCAGGCGCACGCGCGAGAACTCGCTCGGGCTGTAGTCGAGCATCAGGCTGTTCTTGCGCGGGCGGTAGTCGGGGGTCGCAAGGGCTGCGGCGTTGGCGCCGTAGTCGGGCGTGCCGGGGTCGAGCCGCTCGGTGCGCAGGCCGACGCGCCAGCGCGGCATGAACTTGTAGACCCCCTGCAGGTACCAGCCCGACTGCGCGACCCGGTAGGCCCCGGCGCTGTCGGCGCCACCCACGTCGTAGACGAGGCTGCCGTCTCGCGCGCTGCGCAGGTATTCGCCCTGCAGCTGGATGCTCGTGCGCGTGGCGTCGCCGTGGGGCGCCCACTTCCAGACCGCGTCGGCGATCCAGACGCGCGTGTCGCCGCCGAACGCGCTGCTCACGGGATTGCCCGCCGGATCCGTCGCCAGCAGATCCTGGTCGCGCGCCTTCGCGTCGAGCATCGACAGCCCGGCGCGCCAGCTGTGGCTGTCGCCGACGTCGCCGCCGACGTGCGCGGTGACTGCGCGCATGCCCGCCCCGTTGCGCGACGCGTCGCCGCCGCCCGGAAAGCTGCGACCGCGGCCGAGCTCGGCGCCGAGCTCGACGAACAGCTCGCTGGGCGCGACCCAGTTCAGCTGCACCCCGTCGTCGCCGTACTGGCGGCCGAGCATCGCCTGGTAGGCGAGCGGGCTGTCGACGAAGTCCCAGGTGTGCGCGTGCTTCGGGTTCAGGTAGCCGATGCCGGAGAAGAACCGGCCCGCCTTCAGCGAGAAGCCGTGGCCGAGGCGCGTGGTCTGCACCCAGGCCTCCTCGACCGACACGCTGTCGTCGGGATCCAGCGCAACGCTCGCCGCGCCTTGCAGCCACGGATCGATGCTCGCCGAGAAGCGCAACTCGGACTCGGCCAGGCCGAAGCCACGCGTGCCCGGGCCGATCTCGGCATCGGCCGGCAGCGGAAAGCCGGTGATCGCGTAGCGCGCCGGATCCTGCGACGTGCGCGTGTAGGTGCCCGACAGGATCAGCGACAGCGCCGGGTTGAAGGCGTTGGCACCTGCGGGGGGCGGGGCGGCAGGCGCCGCCGCGACGGGCGCGGGCGATGGCGGCGCCGGCGCTTGCGCGGCCGATGCAGCGGCCGCCTCGGCCGCTTGGGCAGCCTCGGCCGCCTTCAGGCGCTGCTCCATCGCCTGCAGTCGCGCCTCGTAGGCGCTGCGCATCGCTTCGAGTTCCTGGCGAAGCGCCCTGATCTCCGAAGGCGTATCGGCGATCGCGCCCACCGGCGCGGCGAGGGCGAGCGCGACGCTCGCCCGCAACAGTCTATGCATGGGATCCGGCTCCAGCTGGAGACCTTCGATTGCCGGGCCTGCGGGCTGCGCGGGCCTGGCGCCGTGCTGCAACGGTCAGTGCTGGGCCGAGGGCGGCGCGCGGCTCCGGTAGGCGGTGGCAGGCTGGGCGAGCGCGGCCGTGCCCGAATCGGCGCCCGGCGCCTCCTGGGTGCAGGCCGGGCACGCAAGCGCGGAGGGCTTGCCGGGCAGCGCGCCGCTGCCCAGCGCAGCCGCCGCCAGGCACAACTCGCACTGCGCGTGGGCGGGCCCGTGCTTGCCGTCCTCGCTGCCCGCCTGCGCGCTCTCGTGTGCGACCACGTGCCAGGCGGCCGCGGCCTGCGCGAGCGGCGTCAGCAGCGCGAGCCAGAGCAGCCACGCGAAGCGGCGGCGCGAAACGGGGGTGACGAAGCTCCGGCTCATGGCGAGGGACGCCCATCGTAGCAGCGCGGCGAGCCAGGGCGCGAATCCGGCGCTTGACGGTGCGCAAGACCCGCGCGGTGCCGGAGGGCCATCCTGACGTACCCTGATGCCTTCCGCCAACCGTCCCAGGGCGCAAGCGCACCATGCCCGGCTCCGACACGATCGCGTATTTCTCGATGGAGATCGGCCTCGAAGAGGCAATGCCGACCTACAGCGGCGGCCTCGGCGTGCTCGCCGGCGACACGGTGCGTTCGGCTGCCGACGGCGACGTGCCGATGGTCGCGGTCACGCTGGTGCATCGCAAGGGCTACTTTCGCCAGCGGCTCGACGCCGACGGCGGCCAGACCGAGGAGCCGCAGCCGTGGTCGCCCGAGGCGCTGCTGACCGAGATGCCGGCGCGCTCGAAGGTGAGCATCGAAGGCCGCGAAGTCGCGCTGCGCGCATGGCGCTACGACGTGCGCGGCGCCGGCGGCGTGACGCTGCCGGTGCTGCTGCTCGACAGCGACCTCCCGGAGAACGCCGAGTCCGACCGGCGCCTCACCGACCACCTGTACGGAGGCGACGAGCGCTACCGGCTCTGCCAGGAGATCGTCCTCGGAATTGGCGGCGTGCGCATGCTGCGCGCGCTGGGCTACGAAAGCATCCGCCGCTTCCACATGAACGAGGGACACGCGGCGCTGCTCGTGCTCGAGCTCGGGTTCGAAGAGATGAAGCGACGCGGACTCGACGAGGTGACCCGCGAGGTCGCGGTGGCGGTCAAGCCGATGTGCGTCTTCACGACGCACACGCCGGTGCCCGCCGGGCACGACCAGTTCCCGCTCTCGATGCTGCGCCGGGTGCTCACCGACTACGGCGACGCGTACAACCGGCGCGCGGTCGAGTTCTGCCTCGACAACGTGCTGAACATGACCTACCTCGCGCTCGACAACAGCCACTACGTCAACGGCGTGGCGAAGAAGCACGGCGAGATCTCGCGCCAGATGTTCGGCCAGTACAAGGTCGACTCGATCACCAACGGCGTGCACGCGGGCACCTGGATCGCGCCGCAGATCCAGGCGGTGATCGACCGGCACATCGCGGGCTGGCGCGAGGACAACGCGAGCTTGCGCTACGCGCTGGGCATTCCGCGGCACGAGCTGTGGGCGGCGCACCAGTCGGCGAAGCAGGACCTGGTCGCCTGGGTCAACCAGCGCACCGGCGCGAGCCTGTTCTCGAACACCTTCACGATCGGCTTCGCCCGTCGTGCGACGCCCTACAAGCGGGCCGACCTGCTGTTCCACGACCTGCAGCGCCTGCTCGCGCTGCACCGCAGCGCCGGGCCGATCCAGGTCGTCTACGGCGGCAAGGCGCATCCGCACGACGGGGGCGGCAAGGACCTCATCCGGCAGATCTTCGCGCAGATCGCGAAGCTGAAGGGCCAGCTCTCGGTCGCCTGGGTCGAGGACTACGACATCGCCGCCGCGCGGCGCCTGGTCGCCGGCGTCGACTTGTGGCTGAACACGCCGCAACCGCCGCTGGAGGCCTCGGGCACCAGCGGGATGAAGGCCGCGATGAACGGCGTGCCGCATCTGTCGATCCTCGACGGCTGGTGGATCGAGGGCTGCATCGAGAACGTGACCGGATGGGCGATCGGCGACGGAAACACGGGAAACGGCGGCGGCATCGACGAGCGCGCGATCGACGCGGAGTCGCTGTACAACAAGCTCGAGACCGTGATCCTGCCGATGTTCTACCGCGACCAGGACCGCTACATCGACGTGATGCGCCACGCGATCGCGCTGAACGGCTCGTTCTTCAACACCGAGCGGATGGTCGACCAGTACGTGAGGAAGGCCTATTTCCGGTAGCCGTCGTCGGGGCGCTCCCAGATCGGCACGCCGTTGCGGAACACCTGCCGCACGCGGTGGAACGGCACGCGATGGACGGTGCCTTCGTCGTCGGTGACTTCGAACGCGAAGTGGTCGTGCGGGTCGAGCACGACCTCGCGCAGGGGGACGACGACGATGCGCCGCAGGATCCGGTCCGAATAGCCGAGAGCGAACTCGCCCTGCCCGAATTGCGGGTCCCAGCGGATTCGCGACAGCAGTTCGTGAAGCGGGGTCATCGCGGGGCGCCCTCCTGCCACGCCGGGACGACGCGGACCGTGGCGAGCGGGGGTTGCCGGTCCACTTCGAAGCGCACCGGCAGGAAGCGCTCGATCAGCCACATTGCCGTGCTCGCGTGGCTCGTGATCGCGCGCGTCGTGAAGCGCGATCCGGCACCGGCCAGCGCGAGGTAGACCAGCAGCTGGTCGGCGGCGTGGATGTCGAGGCCGGCGCCGCACGCCAGGTCCTCGCGGAGCTCGGCGGCCGCTTCGGCGCCGAGCCGCTCGGCGGGAACGCCACGCTGTGCGACCCGGCCTGCGCCGATCAGGCCGTGCGCAGTGCGCGCGCGAAGCACGATTGCCCCGCCCGGCCCGACGGCCTGCTCCGGGCCATGCACCGCAACGTGCAGCAGCGGCTCGGGCAAGCCGGCCAGCGCATCCCGCGCGGCCGACGCCATTCGCTGGGCGATGTGCCCGGGCAGGTTGGCGACGTGCGAGAACGCCTCGATCGACGCAGGCGGTCCGGACTCGCCGAGATCGACGGGCTGCAGCGTCGAGGGTTCGACCTCGCATTCGACTTCGCCGCCGCCGCCGGGGTAGTAGCCGCGGCGCGCGACGTCGACGCGCGCACGCACGCCGATGCGATGCAGCAGCGGCAACAGCACCTCGCGCAGGTAGTCGAACGGCGGCGCGGCGCGCACGTCGGTGCCACCGGTCACGCGAACCGCAGTACGCGCGGGCGCCGCGAGCATCACCGGCATCAGCGCCTGCAGCACCAGCGTGACGCTGCCCGCGGTGCCGATCTCGAACACGTGCGTGCCGGCGCGCGGCGCGCCGGGATCGAACTCGATCGTCTGCGACCCCCGTTCGAGGCCGTCGATGCGAGCCTCGCACAGCGCGCCCACGGCCCGCACCGCCGCAACGTGCTGGGCGGCCAGCCCGGGACGCTCGCGCCGCGCGCGAATCCGGAAGACGCGAAGCTGCCGGCCGGTGATCGCCGACAGCGCGACCGCGGTGCGAAGCAGCTGGCCGCCGCCCTCGCCAGTGGAGCCGTCGATCTCGATCATCCACGTAGCGCGGGGGGCCCGGAGCGGCCAGTCCGCTGCCGGGCCCCGACCGCGCCCTATTTGACCGGCTCCGACTGCGGGACCGTCCTCGGCTTGCCTTTTTCGACCACGAGCGCGTTGAGCAGCCGCACCGGCGTGTCGCCGACGTTCGTGAACTGGTGCACCGGATTGGCGAGGGTGCTGTACGACTCGCCGGCCGTCAGCCGTCGCGGTTCCTGCCCGGCGACGCGCAACTCCATCGTTCCCTCCAGAACCGTGCCGTAGCAGTCGCCGGGGTGGGTGTGGGCCGGGGAGGAGGCGCCGGGGGCGAGCGTCACCGAGATCAGCACCAGCTCCTTGCCCTCGACGCCGGTGATCGGCGCGACGAGCACCGGCTTCGACGTGAACCCGGGCGTCTGGGGGACGATGGGCGCCAGGCCGGGGCCGGCGGTCTGTGCGGCGACCGGCGAGAGCGCGACAACGAGCATCGCGCAGGCGATGGCTGCAGGGACACGGATGCGAAGGGGTGCGAACATCGGGTACTCCAGTGGTGGGGCGGCCGCGCGACTGGCGTCGCATCGAAACAGCGCCGAGCGACGTTGCGGCCGGGCCATTGTTCCCCTGGCCGCTGGCACTGCGGGTTGAGCGGGGTCAAGCCGGACTTCGACCCGACGCGGGCATCCAATCGCGGCGTTTCGTGAACCCGCTTCTTGCCAGCCTGCGGAATCTCCCCGATTGACCGGCCATCGGCCGCTGGCTACGCTGCTGCGGCTCGCGCCGTCGTGCGCGGAAGACTGACAGGCGCCATGGGCGCGCCGGGGGAGACGAAAATGAGCGTGGGACGGATTCGCACGTCGTTCGCATTCGCGCTGGCGTTCGGTGCGCTGGCGCCCGGCCTGGCATGGTCGCAGACGGTCACCGTGGTCACCTCGTTCCCGAAGGAACTCACCGCCGCCTACAAGGCCGCGTTCGAGAAGGCCAATCCCGGCACGAAGGTCGAAATCCTGAACAAGGGCACCTCGGCGGGCGTCGCCTACACCCGCGAGGCGCCGGCGGGCAGCCGCCCCGACGTCTTCTGGGCCTCGGCGCCCGACGCGTTCGAGGTGCTGGCCAAGGACGGCCTGCTCGAGAAATACGACCCCGGCGTCAAGGGCATTCCGGACAAGATCGGCAACTACCCGATCAACGACCCGCAGGGCTACTACCGCGGCCAGGCGCTCGCCGGCTACGGGATCATGTGGAACACGCGCTACATGAAGGCGCACAGGCTGCCCGAGCCGCGCGAGTGGGCCGACCTGGCCAAGCCGGTCTATTTCGGTCACGTCGCGATCTCCTCGCCGTCGCGCTCGGGCACGACGCACCTGACGGTCGAGACGATCCTGCAGGGCGAGGGCTGGGCGAAGGGCTGGTCGCAGATGCTTCGGATCGCCGGGAACTGCGCGGCGATCACCGAGCGCAGCTTCGGCGTGCCCGAGGGCGTCACCAACGGCCAGTACGGGCTCGGGCTGGTGATCGACTTCTTCGGGCTGGCCGCGCAGGCCTCGGGCTTTCCGGTCGGCTTCGTCTATCCGTCGGTGACGGCGATCGTGCCGGCCAACATCGGGCTCGTCGCCGGCGCGAAGTCGCCCGAGATGGGCAAGCGCTTCATCCAGTACACGCTGTCGCCGGCGGGCCAGGAACTGCTGCTCGACCCGAAGATCAGCCGGCTGCCGGTGCTGCCCGAGACCTACCGCAAGGCGCCGGCGGGGTTCCCCGATCCGTACGGCGGCAAGATCAAGGCCAAGGTCAACTTCGATTCGAACGCCTCCGAGCGCCGCTACTACCTGGTGTCGTCGCTGTTCGACCAGACGATCACGTTCCGCCACAAGGAGCTGGTCGCGGCGACGAAGGCGATCGACGAAGCCGCCGCGCGGCTCGCGCGCAAGCCCAATGCCGAGGCCGAGAAGCTGCTGGCCGACGCGCGGGCGCTGGCCTTCACGCCGGTCGTCGACGAGGCGAAGATGAAGGACGACGGCTTCGTCGCGGTGTTCCGCGACACCAAGCGCGATGCGGCCAAGCAGAAGCAGATGACCGCGCTCGAGGAGCACTGGGGCAACGAGGCGCGCCGCAACTACGAGCGCGCCGCCGAGCTGGCGAACAAGGCGGCCTCGATGGCCCGCTAGGGAAGCGCCGGTGCCGCGCTTCGGGCTGGCGATCGCCGCGGTGGCGCTGGCGATCGCCGCCTTCCTCGTCGTCTTCCTGATCGTCCCGGTCGTCACCGTCGTCTGGTCGGCGTTCTCGACTCCGCAGGGCGACTTCACGCTCTCGCACCTCGCCGGCTTCTTCTCGCTGTCGCTGATGCGCGAGTCGTTCGGCAACAGCCTGTACGTCGCGGGCATGACCGTGCTGTGCGCGACGATCGTCGCGGTGCCGCTCGCGTACTTCACGGTGCGCTTCCAGTTCCGCGGGGCGATCCTCGTCCAGACGCTGGGCGTGCTGCCGCTGATCATGCCGGCCTTCGTCGGCGCCGCGTCGCTGCAGCTGCTGTTCGGGCGCTCGGGGTCGGTGAACCTGTTGCTGGGCGAGTGGTTCGACGTCACCATCCCGGTGATGGAGGGCCTCAACGGCGTCGTCTTCGTCGAGACGCTTCACTACTTTCCGTTCGTCCTGCTGAACCTTTCGGTGGCGCTGAACAACATCGACACCGCGATGGAAGAGGCGGCGCAGAACATGGGCGCGTCGGGGCTGCGCCTGTTCCGGCGGATCGTCTTCCCGCTGGCGCTGCCGGGCTACGTCGCCGGTGCGTCGCTGGTCTTCATCAAGGTGTTCGACGACCTCGGCACGCCGCTGGTGCTCAACGTCACCAACATGCTCGCGCCGCAGGCCTACCTGCGCGTGACGTCGATCGGGCTCGAGGACCCGATCGGCTACGTGATCTGCTTCATCCTCGTCTGCTTCTCGGTCGCGGCGATGGCGGGCTCGTCGCTCTTCCTGCGCGGGCGCGAGTTCGCCACGCTGCAGCGCGGCGGCACCTCGCTGCTGCGCCGCACGCTGCACCCGTGGCAGTCGGCGCTCGCGTACCTGTGGATCGGCGCGATCCTGCTGCTGGTGCTCTCGCCGCACGTCGGCGTGCTGCTGCTGTCGTTCTCGAAGGTGTGGAGCTACAGCGTGCTGCCCGACGTCTACACGCTGGAGAACTACGCGACGGTGTTCGCCGACTCGACGCGGATGATCTGGAACACGTTCCTCTACTGCGGCGTGGCCGCGCTGATCGACGTCGTGATCGGCACTGCGATCGCCTACCTGGTGCTGCGCACACGGCTGCCCGGCCGGCAGCTGCTCGACCACATGGCGACAGTCGCGCTGGCGATGCCGGGCGTCGTGCTGGGCATCGGCTACCTGCGCACGTTCCGGGAGGTCGAGCTGCCGTTCACCGGGACGCTGCTCACCTCGAGCTGGCTGATCTTCGTGCTCGCGTACTCGGTGCGGCGCCTGCCGTACGCGCTGCGCTCGTGCATGGCGGCGCTTCAGCAGGTGCACATCTCGATGGAGGAGGCGGCGCAGAACCTCGGCGCGCCGCGCGGACGCACGATCCGGCGCATCGTCGTGCCGCTGATGGCGGGAGGCATCCTCGCAGGCTTCGTCACCAGCTTCGTCACCGCTGCGGTCGAGATCTCGGAGACGATCCTTCTCACCAGCCGCGAGAGCCTCGCGCCGATGTCGTACGGGATCTACCTGTACATGCAGTCGATCGTCGGGCGCGGGCCGGGGGCGGCACTCGGCGTGATCGCGGTCGTCGTCGTCGCGCTGGGCACCTATGCGTCGCACCACTTCGTCGCGTCGCGGCAGGCGCACAACGTCGCGAGGAAAGGTGCGTGAGGAGAGGCGCGTGAGGAGAGGCTCATGAGGAGGCGAACGTGAAGGGTCCCGTCAGAGTCGAGGCGCGCGACGTGAACCTCGCGTTCGGCACGAACGTCGTCCTGCGCGACATCGAGATGGTCGTCGAGCCCGGCGAGTTCTTCGCGCTGCTCGGGCCCTCCGGGTGCGGCAAGTCGACGCTGCTGCGGCTGATCGCCGGGTTCAACCGCGCGCAGCGCGGGGCGATCCTGATCGACGGCGAGGACGTGACCGGGGTGCCGCCGTGGAAGCGCAACGTCGGCATGGTGTTCCAGAGCTACGCGCTGTGGCCGCACATGACGGTGGGGGAGAACGTCGCATTCGGCCTCGAGGAGCGCCGGCTTCCGCGCGCGGCGGTTCGCGAGAAGGTCGCGCGCGCGCTCGAGCTGGTGGGGCTCACCGAGTACGCCGGCCGGCGGCCCGGCCAGCTCTCGGGA